>NZ_JBFCVV010000001.1:1522500-1677500 GCF_041053065.1 Tenacibaculum salmonis
GACACCTCACGGCACGAGCTGACGACAACCATGCAGCACCTTGTGATCTGTCCGAAGAAAACTCTATCTCTAAAGCTGTCAGACCACATTTAAGCCCTGGTAAGGTTCCTCGCGTATCATCGAATTAAACCACATGCTCCACCGCTTGTGCGGGCCCCCGTCAATTCCTTTGAGTTTCAGTCTTGCGACCGTACTCCCCAGGTGGGATACTTATCACTTTCGCTTAGTCACTGAACCGAAGTCCAACAACTAGTATCCATCGTTTACGGCGTGGACTACCAGGGTATCTAATCCTGTTCGCTCCCCACGCTTTCGTCCCTCAGCGTCAGTATATACGTAGTAGACTGCCTTCGCAATCGGTATTCTAAGTAATATCTATGCATTTCACCGCTACACTACTTATTCTATCTACTTCCATATAACTCAAGTCAATCAGTATCAAAGGCAGTTCCATCGTTGAGCGATGGGATTTCACCTCTGACTTAATTGACCGCCTGCGGACCCTTTAAACCCAATGATTCCGGATAACGCTCGGACCCTCCGTATTACCGCGGCTGCTGGCACGGAGTTAGCCGGTCCTTATTCTTACAGTACCGTCAAGGCGCTACACGTAGCACGGTTTCTTCCTGTATAAAAGCAGTTTACAACCCATAGGGCAGTCATCCTGCACGCGGCATGGCTGGTTCAGAGTTGCCTCCATTGACCAATATTCCTCACTGCTGCCTCCCGTAGGAGTCTGGTCCGTGTCTCAGTACCAGTGTGGGGGATAATCCTCTCAGACCCCCTACCTATCGTCGCCATGGTAAGCCGTTACCTCACCATCTAGCTAATAGGACGCATAGTCATCTTGTACCCATAAATGTTTAATAGTGGTTCGATGCCGAATCACTACATTATGGAGTGTTAATCTTCATTTCTAAAGGCTATCCTCCTGTACAAGGCAGATTCTATACGCGTTACGCACCCGTTCGCCGGTCGTCAGCATAGCAAGCTACCTGTTACCCCTCGACTTGCATGTGTTAAGCCTGCCGCTAGCGTTCATCCTGAGCCAGGATCAAACTCTTCATTGTATATTTTAAATAATATTAATGAATAAGTTTCAAAAGAATTTGTTCTAATTTAATAGAACGTGGTTATTCTACTCTTATTTTACGCTGTCAATTTCAATATTTTCAATGAACCTAGTTCTCTTTAAAAAAACCAGAGATAAGAATAATCTTATCATTTTTTGTAGAAACGTTAGAATCGAACTAACTGACATATTATTGTCATTTCCAAATTTCTTTAATCGTTACGCTTTCTGAAAGCGGTTGCAAATATACATCCTTTTATTTGTTACAAACAAGCTAAACTTAACTTATTTTTTACATTTTATTAATGTATTATTTACCGATATTTTAATGAGCTTTTGATAACTTATTAAACTTGCGTTTTTCCGTTAGCGGTTGCAAATCTACGTCCTTTTGTTGGAACAGCAAGCATGTTTTTTTATTTATTTTGAAAGTGTTTTTTAATTAATTGTTTTTCAATACCTTAATTTAAATATTTTTTTTATTCTTTTTAATTATTTGAATTTAAAACAGCTGGTTTATTCGGTTTACAGCTGGTTTATTTTTTTTTAAAATCCTTATTTTCCATAGTTCTTTGTATTATGTGATGCTGAAATAAATTCAACATGACGGGAATCTTGTTTTAAAAAAACTCTAAATAATCAATAAAATAAGAAATTATAATAGTTTTGTACAAATGCCTAGCCCCAATTGAAGCATTTGTTTGAGCTCTTTTTTGGTTTTCTTTTCGAAAAAACAAAAAAAGCGAGTGCGGAAAGCGGGAAATTGCTTCTAAAAAAAATCAATAATAAAAATAAGAAAACGAATAAAAAAACCCTCAATTAATAATTGAGGGTTTTAATTGATTTTAGTTGAATAACTTTTTTAGTTATCTCTACTACTTATATGAAACTCTTCATAAGTTTCTAGTAAACTCATAAGAGCAGAAACTAAATCTTGTGTTTCAAGTAAAACACTAAAGTATAATGTAGTGTTTTTAGGACTTGTTTCGTCTTTTCTAATACGAGCAACTTGTTTTTCGATAGAAGTAGAAACCTTTCTCAATAACTCTTTCTTTTCATTGATAATAAGTTCTAGATTATCAAACGTTCTGTTATCAAAAGTATCACTAATATCATCTAATAATTTAGAAAGCGTATTGTCAATATGTTTTAAATCGTCTAGTTGTTCTTTCTTTAAGTTTTTATGATTGTTATTTACATGTTTAAAACTTGCTCTAGAAATATAACTAATAGATTGAGCTACATCTTGTAAATAACCAAGAACTAATATATAAAATCTACTTGCTTGTACTGATGTTTCATCTAATGATTTAATAAAATAGAAAACACCATCTTTTAATCCATCAATTTCATCATTTAACTTCGCTACATGTTTATCAGTTTTACGTAACTTGTTTAAATCGTGTTCAGCTAAATCATTAACAACATTGGTATATAATTTATTTACACGAGTTGCAACACCAGCAATATGATCAGCACTTTCTTCAATTACTCCGTTAATAGTAATTAATTCAGCTCTTTCAATATGAATTTGTTTTTTCTCTTCTTTCGATTTTTTTCTATGGATTAATGTATTTCTACCAATTAAGAAAACCACTAATAATAATAAAACAGGAATCATTACCATACTCCAACTAATTAAGTAAGCGATAACCCCAGCCGCAATAAAAGCAATTAATGCTGTTAAAAACCAACCTCCTACTACATTAATTACACCTGCAACTCTATATACAGCACTTTCACGTCCCCAAGCTCTATCTGCTAAAGATGTACCCATTGCCACCATAAATGTTACGTAAGTTGTTGATAATGGTAATTTCATTGAAGTTGCAATTGATATTAAAATACCCGCAACAATTAAATTTACAGCAGCTCTTACTAAATCAAAAGCTGGCATTTCGTATGTTTTATCTCTAGATAAATCTATTACTGGTTTCTGAAATTTAGAATCTACAAAAGCCAATATTTTATCTGGAAATACTTTACGAATACCTACGTTAATTAACATTGCTATTCTAACAACAATTCTAGATAATGGATTTGGTTGAAATTTTTCATGACCTTCACCTTGTCTAGATAAATTAATACCTGTTTTAATTACATCTTGTGCTTTACTAGAAGTCCATAAAGTAACAACCATAATGGCACCAGCAACCAATAACAACCATACATTAGATGGTACTTTTTTAGCTAAAATACCCATTGAAAATGCATCAGCCGATACACCTGAAGCTTTCCATGCATCGTATGAATTTAATGCTGCAATTGGTACTCCAACAAAATTCACTAAATCATTTCCTGAAAAAGCCATTGCTAAAGAAAAAGTTCCAACACCAATAATTAATTTTAAAATATTAATTTTAAATACACTAATTAAAAATTGAGAAATTAAACTCCAAACGACAAAACTTGCCGAAATAATTAATAAAGTATTTCCTTCTATTGATCCTTTAATATCGGTATACCAAGGCGTACCTTTCATTCCTTTAATAATGATAAAGTAAGTAATTGCAGTAATAGCAAAACCTCCAAATAAAGCACTTACATAAGTCTTTCTTTTTTCAAAATTAAAGGTATATATTATTCTAGATATAAACTGTACAATTGCACCTACTGAAAAAGCAATCACTACGGAAAGTAAGATTCCTTGTATAATTTCTACAGCTTTTTCATGGTTAATATAATTCCAAATATCTGTAATAGACTGAGAATCATTTGCTGAAATTTTTAATAACGAAATACAAACAGCCGCACCTAGCAATTCAAATACAATGGATACCGTAGTAGAAGTTGGCATCCCAAGGGAATTAAAAATATCGAGCAGTAAAACATCCGTAATCATTACCGCCATAAAAATAAACATGATGTCTTGAAACATAAACATGTTGGGGTTGAATATTCCTTTACGTGCTACTTCCATCATACCACTAGATGTTACAGCTCCGAAGAACACACCAACACTAGCAATTATCATTATATTTCGAACCCGAATTGCTTTTGAACCAATCGCAGAGTTTAAAAAATTAACAGCATCATTACTAACACCTACAACTAAATCGATAATAGCTAAAACTGCTAACCCGATTAACATTAAAATATATGGATCCCCCATTTTTGGTTTTTTTTAAGGTTAACAAAATTACAACCCCTACTTTGTGCGTGTGTTAGGTTTATGTTATTTTTTTCAAGTAAATACAGAAGAATCAGTAATATAAAATGATAAAAAATTATTAATAAAAAAAACAACTTAAACACTTATTAACAAGTTTTTAAACATCAAAAAAACATGATTTTTTACTGTTTTTTTTAATAAAAAAACTATGTTATTAGTACTTTTTCATTAAAAAAACAAATTGAAATCAATGTAAATTATTTGTTTTCCTTAATTATTTAAAAAATTAATTTATCTTATTAACTAAACTATTAAAACAACTATGTTATTATTTTTTTCCTACGGATGAAAAATAATCCTGATCTTTTACTTCCCATTCAGAATTACTAATATTTGTTCCTGCACTTATATTCCAAGTAGTATTTCCTTTAATTACTGATGATTTTCTTATCAAAGTATGATTTTGAGTTGCATTTGAAACTCCAGCAACCTCCCAAGCCGTCCCTGGGTCTTCGCCTACCAAACCAATTACATCAATAATAATATCATTATGTTTTAAAACTACGGCATCATCACCATTAAAAAAAGCTACAGAAGCATTGATATCTCCTTCACTTTTTATAAAATTAGAAGCCTTAGTATGATAAATAACAAAAACATCCTCTTTATCAAGTAATGTATTTGACAATGTATTCAGAAATATATTTTTTGAAGAAACTGTTGAACCGTTAATATATAATTCAACCTTATAATTTGATAAATCAACTACTTCACCTGTTCCGTTATAAATTTCAATATATTTATTACTACTACTTCCTTCTGCATATTCTGAAAAAAACAAATCATTAGATATTGGATTATTATCAACAGATGTACATTCATAATTTTCATTAAAATCAATATCAGATTCATCTCTAATATGGATAAAAACCTCATTATTTTGTGTCATTATTCCAGTAATAGTTCCTTTTTTATCATTTACTTGATTATTATAAAATATGGCTGTTGTTTCTATTGATGATATTTTTAATTCATTATCACAATCAGAAGTTAAAGTATTTAATCCTAAATATTTTTTTGTGATATTTTTAAACTGAACATCTTCAATTTTGACTAATTTACTTTCGTAATTACCTGATAAAGCTTGTTCAATAGTAATTAATTCGGCAAGTGGTAATATACCAGTTGTTTTGGTTACTATGTTTTTTGATGTCAAATTTAACTGTAATAAACCATTTTGTTTTGTTAATGATAATTCGCCAACAGCTATTTCAATTTCATCACCTAAATTTAAATTATGAGTATCGGTAAAATTTAATAAAATTCCTGCTGAAGCATCTTGAGCAAAAGCATTTTTAGTTGAAATATTACCTTTACTACTATCAGAAGTAACTACTACTTTTATTTTTAAATTTTCAGAAATCAATGTTTCATCTTGAGTAAATAAATTTTTCACATCAGATAACGAAGCTAATGTTGGATTATTAAAACAGCCATAATCTTCAGTGAAATTAATATCTTTTGTATCTCTAATCATTACCATTTTTTCTGATTCCACAATCGTAAAAACTCCAGTAATAGCTCCTTTTTTATCAGGAATAAATAACCCTTTAAATGTTGAAAAAATACTATTTCTAAAAATTATTTTTTCTGATGATTCACACGAAACTAGCATTCTATCAACAAAATAAATAGAACTACCTGCTTTTGGCCAAGCATATTGTAAACCTTTTATTTCAGATTGCACTTTATTTATTTTGATAAGTATATTCTGATATTTTTCTGATAATTCATTTATTTTTAAAGCAAGAGGTGTTATAGTTGCAATTTCAGAAGCTCTATCAATAAAATTAACATAATCGTTTACGCCTATTCTATCAATTGCATTTCCGAAGGTATTTCTATCACCTATTTGATAACTTCCGTCTTTATTTTTATTTAAAAACAAGCCTTTCATTTTTATAAAAATTTTACGTCCTACGGTATATCTTGCGTGTAAATTGGTATCATTTATTTTGATTTCAAAACCAATTGTTGGATTTTCAAAAGCATCTTGAATAAAAATTGACTTAAAAAAATTACCTGCTCTATCATTAGACGTTACATATGCCGAAGTTGTAATATCTTCTTTAATTTCAACTAAACTACCTTGATATAAACTAGCAATTTCAGTTAACGATTTTAAATTTTTGTATTCTTTCTCAGCTCCTAAAGTAGGAAGTTCAAATTCGCCATCTTCTACACAAGATAAAAAAGACAACATTATAAAAATGATACAAAAGAATTTAAATATATTTTTCTTTATGATAGCCCTCATTTTTTCTACGTTTTATTTTTTTAAAGATGATTTTAAAATCTATAATTTATATTTAAGAAATAACTAGCACCTCTTCCGTACCAATATTTAGTACCAAAAACAGGTATTCCGTAAGCGTTATCTTTACTTTCTAATCCATAATTAGCTGTTCGCCCTTGCTCATATCCACCTGTTTTATAAGCTTTATTTAACAAATTACTGACACTTGCAAAAAATCCGACATACTTATTTTTACCAACTCGCCAAGTTTTACCGCCAATTGCATTTAAAGTAAAATAGCCGTCAAATTTTTCTTGAGTTAATAGTTTTCGTGCTAAAACTGGGTCAAAGTTTGGGAAAAGTTGCTCATCATCAGAAATAAAAGAAGTTGTTCTTTTTATAGCTGATGGATCAACATAAGCGTTATCTAAATAATTACCAGTTACGCCAACAAACCAATAATCAGGGTCTCGATAATCAAAACCAAAAGAATACGTTGTTTGCGGACCAGAAGCTACTTTATAATTTTTAAGACTTGATTTCCCATAATCTTTTATTCCTCTTTTATCAAAACCCGCTCTTTCAGAATCAATACTTATTTCTGAAGCTAAAGCAATATTTGGATTATTATCATAAGTATATTGCCCTAAATTTGCTGCTGCTCGTAATTTAAAAGTCGATAAAACTTGTGCCTCAATACCTAATTCAACACCTAGATGTTTCTTATTTATTCCTGTTACAATTTCTTGAATAAAAAGATTTTCAGCACTTGTAAAATAAAAAGCAATATCAGTAGCATCTTTAATTGTAGTATAATATCCTGTAAGTTTTGCAGTTAGAAAAGGACTTCTTACAATATAGCTGGCATCAAAAGACATTATTTTTTCATTCAATAAATTACCAACCGAATCAACCGTTAAATTATTTAATCTTGAATTAGCAAAAGAATTTCGAATTGAAGGTGCTTTGCTAATATAACCACCATTAAAATTTAATAAATGTCGTCCTGAAACTTTATAGGTAAAACCCGATTTAGCTCCATAACCAAAGAATTTTAACTTTTCTGAAGTCCCAAAAGAAGTTGGAATTTCAGTATTTGTAACATCACCAGGATAAATTCCATTTTTATACAAACCTTTTCGCTGATAACTTGTATTGTTTACAGTTCCTGCGATAAAAAAATCTATCTTATTATATTTAAATTGTAATTGTGCGAAACCACCATATACTTCGGCATCTAATTCATAATTATATTTAAATCTATCTCCAACTTTTGCGATTCTATTAGGATGCAATACATCATTTTGATAATCATCTTGACCAAAATTCCCAAATTTATTGATATCTAAATATCCCGTAGCTCCAAATAAATCTAAAACATTTGCAAAATTTTCTGAAGCCAATTTTCGATATTCTAAATTCGCATTTAACGTAATATTATTAGTTAGTTCTGAATTTAAAATAGTGTTTACAGTTAATTGTTTATCATCAGTTCTATCTTCATAAAGTGCAAATAATGCATTGTCGCCACTTTTTTCATTTCCTACATATAAGTTATTCCAATTTAGTTGTCCATCATTTTGAAATTTTACTAGTGATTTATACGCATTTTCAAAATCTTTACCATAATAAGAATCCTTTAAAAAATAATTAGGTAATTTTCTATAATACGTTGGGTCAGGGTCATTTCCTCCGTTAAAATCAATACGAGAATTTCCCGTTTTACCAAATTGATACGCAATACCAGTTTCTAAAGTGGTTTTACTTCGGATATTCCAATAATGATTCAACATAAAAATAGGTTCTTCAATTCTTTTGATACGAGAATTTCTAATTTTTCCATTTTGAAAACCCCAATAAGGATTGTATTTGATGCCTTTAATATCGTAAACTTCTTGTGTATTTGCTGCCGATTTTCCTCTTGAATTTTTAGCATAAATAGCCGTTGCATTTATACTATGATTATCATTAAATATTTTTTCTAAAGAAATAAATAAGGAGTTTGCATTATACATTGTTCCGTCAATAAAACCTTCATTAGCTTTTCGTTTACTTACTGATACCGTAAGTGCCCAGCCATTTTTAAGTATTCCCGTAGCATACATCGCCATTAAACGATGAGAATAACTTCTATTTGATGATGCATAAGAAATTTTACCACCTGCTCTATAATCAGAAGCACGAGTATTCATATTCGTAACACCTAAAACACCGCCAAAAGTATAAGCTGAAGGTAATAATCCGTTGCTAAAATCTTGATTTCTTAATACATCATTTAAGCCACCCCAATTACTCCATTGAGGACGACCATTATATAATTTATTCATTTCAATACCATTGATAAGTACCTTTGAATTTTCAGAACCCAAACCTTTAATTCTGTAAAAAGATGAACTCCATTCATAAGCGGTAGTCCTTAAATAAACATCTTTTGAAGCTTGTAATAAACCAGAAATATTATCTGCAGTATTTGATTCATCATTTAATTCATCATCTGTAAGTGTAATTGTACTTAAATCTTCATATTTTACAGTATCTTCATATAAAAAAATAGTTCCTAAATTCAGTACTTTATCGGATAATACCACAGGAAAATTCTGAGTTTCAAATCCTTTTGACGAAATAACGACAAGTTGTTTTCCTTTAGGTAAATTATTTATTGTAAAAGTACCATCAACATTTGTTTTACTAATAATAGTAGTTTTTTCTATTCTAATAATTACACTTTCTAACGGTATTTCAGTATCTCCATGAATAATAATTCCTTGTACATTATTTTGTGCGTTTAAAGTAAATAAACTTAAAAACAGCAATAACATTGTTATTATAAAACTCTTCATAAATAACTCTTTAAAAAAGTTAAAACACTATTATAAAACACATTAGTATATCTCGCCTAAATTAAGTCGCATATATATTTAATTTGTTAAGCTAATATTAAAAAATCTAGGTGTTTTTAATTGACAGACTTTTGAATTTAAAATTTGTTTTATTTTTGATGTAAAATGTTTTAGAATGAAAAAAATAATACTACTTATAATTATTATAATCATTACTCTATTTTCTGATAAACTACAGGCTCAAAAAAAATACAAAATAAGAACTGTTGGTTTTTATAATCTTGAAAATCTTTTTGATACTATTAATGATGTCTCAAAAAATGATGAAGCAAGTCCAATAATGTCAATCAAAGGAAATAAACAAAAAATTTATTGGGATAAAATTTCAAAGTTAAGCGATGTTATTTTACAATTAGGAGCTGAAAAAACAAAAACAAGTCCAGCAATTCTTGGCGTTGCCGAAATTGAAAACAAAAAGGTTTTAAATGATTTAGTCAATTCTGAAAACCTTAAAAATAAAAATTATGGAATCATTCATTTTGATTCTCCTGATAAACGAGGTATTGATGTAGCACTATTATATCAGAAAAAATATTTTAAACCCGTACATTTTGAAGCTTTCAATCCTCATATTTATAATGATAACAAAAAAGTATATACCAGAGATATACTATGGGTTTCTGGTTATTTAGATGATGAATTAATTCATATACTTGTAAATCATTGGCCATCTCGCAGAGGTGGTGAATCTAAAAGCAGACCGTTACGTGAAAAAACAGCTTATAAAGTAACTCAAATTATTGAACAAATTAAAAAAAATGACTTAACACCTAAAATATTAATTCTTGGCGATTTTAATGATGACCCTATTAATAGTAGTTTTAAAAAAGTACTAAAAACAAAAGCAAAAAAAAAGAATATTCAAGAAGGTGATCTTTATAATCCTTTTGAAAATATGTTTCGTAAAGGTTTCAATACCTTAGGATATAGAGATAATATTAATTTATTTGATCAAATAATTATTAGTTCAGAGCTATTAAATACAGGTGATAAAAATTTTACTTCTTTTAAAATGTTTAAAGCTGGAATTTTTAATAAACAATTTTTAACACAAAAAAAAGGACGCTATAAAGGCTATCCTTTTAGAAGTTTTTCTTATTCAAAATATACAGGTGGTTACAGCGACCATTACCCTGTTTACATGTATTTAATTAAAGAAAATTAAGCTTTTAATTTTTACATAAATCATCTAAATAATTATTCATTCGCATTTGAAATAATGTTCCTTTCAATAAATCATCTATTTGCCCTAATTCAATTTGTGAAACTGCCATACTTATTTTTTCTGATGGAGTTTGTAACAAAATAGATTTACAATTATCTGCTTTTGGACAATTAGCACAATTTTTTTGACTTTTAGAATCGAGTACTTTTTCTGAAAACTCTTCTATTTCATTTTCGGTTAAATGAAAGCCAGTATCCCTAAATATTATTTGAACTAAAGTATTGCTAGTATCTTTCCAACAGAATGAAATTCCAATGTTATTATCGTATATTTTTATAATATTTTCCATATTCAAATTTATTACTGGGCAAATATACATCTTATTTGTATTTAATCTAAATAAAATACATCTATTTTATTTAGATTATAAACAAAAAAAGACACCTTAAATTAAGGTGTCTTTTTTTATTATATCAATGTTGTATGTTTTATTTCAACTTCTTCTTAACTGCTATTTCAGTATAAGCTTCAATTACATCTCTTTCTTGAATATCGTTGTAACCTTTTATTTGAAGACCACAATCGTATCCTTTTGTAACTTCTTTAACATCATCTTTAAATCGTTTTAATGATGATAATAAACCGTCATGAACTACAATACCATCTCTAATAATACGGATTTTAGCATCTCTAGTTACTTTACCACTCATTACCATACATCCTGCAATGTTACCAACTTTAGAAATTTTATAAACTTCTCTAATTTCAACATTACCAAGAATTTCTTCTTTCATATCAGGAGATAACATTCCTTCCATGGCATCTTTAAGATCATTAATAGCATCATAAATAATAGAATAAGTTCTAATATCTACTTCTTCTCTATCAGCTATAACTCTTGCATTTGATTGTGGACGTACATTAAATCCAACAATAATTGCATCTGAAGCTGTTGCTAATAATACATCAGATTCTGTAATTGCTCCAACTCCTTTATGTAAAATATTTACTTGAATTTCTTCAGTAGATAATTTCTGGAATGAATCTGTTAAGGCTTCTACCGAACCATCTACATCTCCTTTTAAGATAATGTTTAATTCTTTGAAATCTCCTAATGCGATACGACGACCAATTTCTGCTAATGTTAATGTTTTTTGAGTTCTTACAGATTGCTCACGTTGTAATTGAGAACGTTTTGCTGCAATTTGTTTGGCTTCACGCTCATCTTCAAATACATTAAACTTATCACCTGCTTGTGGTGCTCCGTCTAATCCTAAAATTGATACTGGTGTAGAAGGTCCTGCTGCTAAGACTTTTTTACCTTTATCATCAAACATAGCTCTAACTTTACCACTATGCTTACCTGCTAAAATATAGTCTCCAATTTTTAAAGTACCTGCTTGTACTAAAATTGTTGATACATAACCTCTACCTTTATCTAATAAAGCTTCAACAACTGCTCCTGTTGCTTTTTTATCAGGATTAGCTTTTAATTCTAATATTTCAGCTTCTAATAATACTTTTTCAAGTAACTCTTCAACTCCTTGTCCTGTTTTAGCTGAAATTTCTTGTGATTGAATATTACCACCCCAATCTTCAACTAATAAATTCATAGCTGATAATTGTGTTTTAATATTATCTGGGTTCGCATTTTGCTTATCAATCTTGTTAATAGCAAATATAATTGGAACTCCAGCTGCTTGTGCGTGAGATATTGCTTCTTTTGTTTGAGGCATTACATCATCATCGGCAGCAACTACAATAATTACTAAATCGGTTACTTGAGCTCCACGAGCACGCATTGCTGTAAAGGCCTCGTGACCTGGTGTATCTAAAAAGGCTATTTGTTGTTCTCCAACTGGTACAGAATACGCACCAATATGTTGTGTAATTCCTCCTGATTCACCTTCAATTACGTTCGCTTTACGAATATAATCTAACAACGATGTTTTACCATGATCTACGTGACCCATTACCGTAATAATTGGTGCACGATTTATTAAATCTTCTGGTTTGTCTTCAACTTCTTCAATAGATTCCTCTACTTCAGCTCCAACAAATTCCACTTTATAATTAAACTCTTCAGCAACAATAACTAATGTTTCAGCATCTAAACGTTGATTCATTGTTACCATCATTCCTAACATCATACATGAAGAAATAATGTTTGTTACAGGAACATCCATCATTGTAGCAACTTCACTTACAGTAACAAATTCTGTTACTTTTAATATTTTACTATCTAAAGCTTGTGCTTCTAATTCAGCTTCAGTATGTTCTCTGTGAGCCTCTCTTTTATTTCTACGGTACTTAGCACCTTTACCTCTTTTAGATTTACCTTGAAGTCTTTCTAAAGTTTCACGTACTTGTTTTTGTACTTCTGCTTCAGTTGGTTCTTCTTTTTTAACGGCTGGTCTTTGAGCTGGTCTACCTCTAAATGGTGTACGATTTCCACCGCTTCTATTTTGAGCAGGTCTTACAACTCTTTTTTCTCCTGTTGCTTTAGCAGCAGGTGTTCCTGGCTTACTAATACGTTTACGCTTTCTTTTATCTGCGTCTGTTTTAGCTTCTGGTTTCTTCTTTTTAGGTCTTTCAAATTGTTTTAAATCAATTTTAATACCTGTAATTTTAGGCCCATCAAGTTTTTTATACTGCGTTTCTAATTTCACAGCATTTTCAGCTGTAATTTCTACAGGCTTTTCTGCTTTTACTTCCTCTGGCTTTTTTTCCACAACCTTTTTAACTTCTTTTATTTCTATTTTCTTAGGTGTTTCTGCTTTCACAACCTCGGGCTTAACTTCTTTAATCTTAATTTCTTTAGGCTGTTCAACCTTTACTTTGATCGATTCTGTTTTCTTTTCCACTACCTTAATTATTGGTTTTTCAACAATCTTAGTTTCTTGAACAGACACTTCTTTCTTAACTGTTTCTATCACCGTTTTTGGTGCTTCTTTTATAGGTTCAGGTATTTTTTTCTCTTCTACTGGTTTTCCAGTTTTGATATCAATTTTACCTACAGTTTTAACCTCTAATCTTTTAGCTTTGGCTTTTAAAACTTCTTGCTTTTTCACTTCGTCTTCTAACCTCTTCTTCTCCTGCTCCTCTTCTACACGTTGACGATTAGCTTCCTTTTCTTTACGCTTTTCTTCGCTAACTTCTTTTGAGGCCACTTTCTTCGATTTATCTGTTTGAAACCCATCAAGTAATATTTGGTATTCCGCATCAGAAATTTTAGCAGTAGGACGTGATTCTACTTTATGACCGTTTTTAGCCAAGTGTTCTACAGCTCTATCTAAAGAAATGTTAAATTCTCTTAATACTTTATTAAGTCTTATTAATTTGTTGCCTTCAGCCATAAATTATTTTATACTTTATATTCAAAAAACACACTTTATACATCAGTATAGTTACGTTTTTTTTCTTTTTTTATCAGATTTTGTATTGATTATCATCAATTTAGCAGGAGACTGATTTCCTTTATGTTTATTATTCTTCAAACTCTTCTCTTAGAACTCTCTGAACATCTAATATTGTTTCTTCTTCTAAATCAGTTCTTTGTACTAACATTGAAACGTCTTTTTCAAGTACACTCTTTGCCGTTTCTAAACCAATTTTATTAAATTCTGCAATTACCCAAGCTTCTATTTCATCAGAAAATTCTGTTAACTCAACATCTTCTTCTTCTAATCCTTCACGTTGTACGTCAATTTCATATCCTGTTAACTCACTAGCTAAACGAATATTTACTCCTGAACGACCAATTGCTTTTGATACTTCTTCTGGCTTTAATAAAACGCTTACACGTCCTTTTTTACCATTTCTTTCTTCTTCGTAAGGCTTAATATCAACTGAAGTTACTTTTGCAGGACTTAATGCTCTTGCAACAAATAAAGCTTCATTTTTGGTATAATTGATTACATCAATATTTTCGTTTCCTAATTCACGAACAATACCGTGAATACGAGATCCTTTTACACCAACACAAGCTCCTACTGGGTCAATTCTATCATCATAAGAATCTACCGCTACTTTTGCTTTATCACCAGGTATTCTTGCAACACCTTCTATGGTAATTAATCCGTCAAAAACTTCAGGGATTTCTTGTTCAAATAATTTCACTAAGAAATCTGGTGATGTTCTTGATAAAATAATAGCAGGTTTATTACCTCTTAATTCTACTGACTTTATAACTCCACGAACAGAATCTCCTTTTCTAAAAAAGTCAGAACGAATTTGCTCACTTTTAGGCAAAACAATTTCGTTTCCTTCATCGTCTAACAAAATTACTGCATTATGACGAATATGATGAACTTCTGCACTATATATTTCTCCTTCTAAGTCTTTAAACTGCTTAAAGATATTTGTGCTATCGTGTTCTTGTATTTTAGAAATTAAATTTTGGCGTAAGGCTAAAATAGCACGTCTTCCTAAATCTATTAATTTTACTTCTTCAGATACGTCTTCACCAATTTCAAAATCTGGCTCAATTCTTCGTGCTTCTGCAAGCTCTATTTCTTCATTATCATCTTCAGAAAAACCATCTGCTACTACAATTCTATTTCTCCAAATTTCTAAATCCCCTTTATCAGGGTTAATAATTATATCAAAGTTTTCATCTGATCCAAACCTACGTTTTAATGCTGCACGAAAAACTTCCTCTAAGATAGACATTAGAGTTACTCTATCTATACTTTTATTATCTTTAAATTCTGAAAATGACTCAATTAACGCAATATTTTCCATTTCATTCTCTTATTAAAATATGATCTTCACTTTTGCTTCACTAATATCTTGATACAACAAAGTCATTATCTTCTCTACCGTATGCTTACCTTTACCTATTGGCTTAGGCTCTCTTGCTTTCCAACATAATGTAATACTTTTATCAGTTGCTTCGCTTAACGTACCTTCAAATTCTTCAGTTGCTGTTTTAACTTTCAGAATTCTATTTATATTCTTTTTATACTGGCGTTTAACCGTTAATGCATGTGCAATATCAGGGGTAGTTACTTCCAAAGAAAAATCTTCGTCTTCTCTATCTAAATTATGCTCTATTTTTCTACTAATACGCATACATTCATTTAAAGGGACTCCTGAATCACCATCAACAATCACTTTTATTTTACTGTTTGCTAAAAATTGCAAGTCAATTAAATATAATGATTGATTTTCATGTAATGCTTCGTCTAATAATTCTCTAACTTTCTCTTGATTCATGCTAAGGTATAAAAAGAGGGGACTCTCGTCCCCTGTATCAATCTAATTAATAAATTTGGTGCAAATATAGTAAGTTATTCATTAACATACAAATGTCTTTTAGTTTTCTGATTTAGAATATTTTTTGTAACTTTAGACGAGTATCTATCTTTAAATCTTTTAATTATGAAAAAAATATTACTTCCTATCGATTTCTCAAAGCATTCTGAATATGCTGCAAAACTAACTTCTAAAATAGCTAAAAAAACAGCTGGTGAAATACACCTAATTCATATGGTGGAATTACCTAGTGGATTTAAAGATATGGGATCAGGTGCAAACGTAACTATCCCTGAAAGTATGTTATATATTAAAATGATTAAAGAAAAAATCATTAACTATAAGAACACCTTTTTTCCTGATTTTAATAATGTGAAACATGCTATTCGTTTTCAAAACCCTTATGAAGGAATTAGAGACTATTCTAAAAAAATTAATGCAGACTTAATTGTTATGGGTTCTAAAGGTCAAACGGCTTTAGAAGAAATTATAATTGGTTCGAATACTGAAAAAACGGTTAGAAATTCTGAAATACCTATAATTATAACTAAAAAAGATAACGATAATTTTAAATTAAAGAAACTAGTTTTCGCTTCTACCTTTGAAAATGATGAAGCAAAAGCACTTGAGGGATTTTTAGATTTTGCAACAAAGTTTAAAAGTAAAATTTATTTATTAAAGGTAAACACACCTAATAACTTTGAAAACACAACTGACTCTATAAATAAAATTGAAGCGTTTGTTGAAAAATATAAAATAGATGATTATTCTATTAAAATATACAATGACACATCAGTTCAAGATGGTATTTTAAATTTTTCTAACGAAAACGATGTTGACTTAGTTTCATTAGCAACTCATGGAAGAAGTGGTTTATCTCAATTTTTTAATTCGAGTGTTTCTATAGATTTATCGAAAAATGTTTTAAGACCTGTTTTAACTCTGAAAGTATAACTATATTAATATTAAAAATTTCATTTTAAAGCTAATTGAACTTTTATAAAACAGAAAAATACAGCATTACGCTGTATTTTTCTGTTTTATAAACTATAAATAATTACTATTTAATCCAGTAATCAGCAACCCAAGGTGCAGGGCGAACATATCTGTACCATTTACCTCGTCCTCCTTTTATAGCGTTATGTGGATTAATTTCTCCGTGAAAAATTATAATTTTTGCACCAGCAGGTATTACTGGTTTCTTCCAAAAAGCTAATGGAAACCTAGAAACACAATCATATTTAAAACTAGGACACCATTTTTTATCCCAATATTGAAGACTTGAATTATCATTAATACTGTGTGTTAAATACTCTTGCTCATTTCTGTGGATTTTCCTTATCTCATCAAAATTTTTAATAAAATCATTAAAAACATATCCGTGCTTACCGATATCAAACCTATAAACAGATGAATTTCCTGTTATTCTCCAAGATCTCCAACTATGATCTTTAATTATTCTAAAAGAACCATCAACATCAAAAAAGCAATCAATTTTATCAACAATAACAATATCTAAATCTAAAAAAAGCGCTGTTCCTTCAAGCCCGTATAAATCATCTTTTAGGGTTGTTAACTTTTTCCACATTCTTTCAGGTATATCTGTACGAATTTTCATTTCTGGAATTTCGTAACAATCAACCTCATCTATAATACCAGTATTATCATCGGTAAAACAAACCATTTTAAAATCATATGATAAATTCTTTTTCACCATAGCGTATAATCTATTTACATATTCAGGTCCGTATAACGTACCCCATTTCATGCAAAATATATACTTCATCTCTCTATTCTTATCACTCATCTATACTATTTTTAAGCAAATCTTCTTTCAATAATTTCAAATAATCGAGCTTCATGTATCTCTTTATTTGACCAATCGTAATCTGGTTTTATCATATTATTGATAAACCTTTTAGCTTCTTTTTCTGTCTTGAATGTATTTAATTGAGAAATCACTCTATTAAAATCATTTTGATTACCATCAAATAAATGTCTTACAAAAACAATTCTATCATTTAAATCTATTTGAATTGTAGTTTGTAACAAATCATTCAATGATTTTTTTGGTGTTACTTTTTCAAATAAATCTGCCATAATATCAACAGATATTGTTCCATGTAATTCCTCTTCAAGAGTTTTATTTTTGATTTCTCCTATATCCTTTACATCATTTTTAACATTATCATCAGTTTGAGATAACAAGCGTGATATTTCATCAAAAGGTTGCTCTATAATTTCTTCAACTTCTTTTACAGGAGTATTTATTACAGGCTTTTCTTCGGGTACAACATCTATAATAGTATCTACTACTATATTTTTTATAGGAGTTTCTTGAATTTTATCTACAAGTACTTCTTCTATTATCTGTTGAATCTGTTCTTCTTCTTTTTTAACAATTTTAGGAATCTCTTCTTCTTCTTCTTCTTCTTCTTCTTCTTCTAAGTGATAAACAACTGTTTCTTTTTTTAATAAAGAAATTTCAAGATCTCTTTTTTCAATTTTACTTCTAGTTCTATTTTCTTCAGCCAATAAAACATCCTCCAATAATTCTTCTTTTGTTTTTGAAGGATTAGGAGTATTATTTATATACTCTTCTATATAAACTAAAACCGAAAGTTTTTCATAAACCTCATATGCTTTATGCTTCAACTCAAACACATCATCCTTATTTTTCATCTGTAAAATACTGTGTGCTAAACTGGTTAAATCTGACGCTAGCTTTTTGTGCATAAGTTGTTCTTTTGATTTTAATTTTTACTGTTTAATTTTAATAAATTTGTTTCCTACTCGAAAGTAACACAAAATTAAATAATTAGCGCCTAAAAATACAAAATGTTTCTCGAAAATACAGTAAATAACACAGGACAATTTGGCTGGATAGAAGTAATATGTGGCTCAATGTTTTCAGGAAAAACTGAAGAATTAATTCGCAGACTTAAACGTGCCGAATTTGCAAAGCAACGTGTCGAAATTTTTAAACCAGCAATAGATACTCGTTATGATGAGCATCAAGTAGTATCTCACGATGCTACCAAAATTAGATCGACACCAGTTCCTTCTTCTTCAAATATTAGATTATTAGCTAACAATGTTGATGTTGTTGGTATTGATGAAGCTCAATTTTTTGATGATGGAATTGTAGCGGTTTGCAACGATTTAGCTAATAGTGGAATTCGTGTTATTGTAGCAGGTTTAGACATGGATTTTAAAGGAAACCCTTTCGGGCCAATGCCTGCATTAATGGCTACTGCCGAATATGTTACAAAAGTACACGCTGTTTGCACACATACAGGTAACTTAGCACATTACAGTCATAGAAAAGCAGCTAATGATGACCTAGTTTTATTAGGTGAATTACAAGAATACGAACCGTTAAGTAGAGCCGCTTATTACAAAGCTGTACAAGAACAACATAAAAAGAAAGAAAATTTATCAGATGAATAATCACGTAACTATTTTAGAAATTGATGCTAAATCAATACAACATAATCTTGCTTATTTTAAGCAAAAACTAAAACCTGAAACTAAAATTTTAGCTGTCGTAAAAGCTTTTGGTTACGGTAGTGAATCAACAGAAATCGCCAAATTACTAGAAGATAAAGTTGATTATTTTGCTGTTGCATATTCAAATGAAGGAATTATTTTACGTGAAGCAGGTATTAAAACACCTATTTTAGTTTTACATCCGCAAATTCAAAATCTAAAAGATATTGTAAAACATCGATTAGAACCTAGTTTATATAACTTTAAAATATTTGATGCTTTTTTAAAATTAGCAGATGAAAAACCTTTAATGAATTACCCTGTTCATATTAAATTTAATACAGGTTTAAATAGATTAGGGTTTTGGCATAGTGATACACCAACACTTATTTCTGAATTAAAAAAATCGAACAATATAAAGGTTGAATCTATTTTTTCTCATTTAGCAGCAAGCGAAGATCCGAATGAACAAGAATTTACTATTGGACAGATAAATAACTTTGCCTATATCGTAAAACAAATTTATCAACATTTAGGTTACAAGCCTATGATTCATATTTTAAACACTTCTGGAGTTATTAATTATCCTCAAGCTCAATTTGATATGGTTCGTATTGGTATTGGTTTATATGGTTTTGCTAATAATAAAAATGAAACTGCACAACTAAAAAACACACACTCTTTAAAATCTGTTATTTCACAAATACACATTATTCAACCTGGTGAAACTGTTGGTTATAACAGAGCTTTTGTAGCTAGTAAACCTACACGTAGTGCTACAATTCCTATTGGGCATGCCGATGGAATTTCTCGTAAATTAGGTAATAAAGAAGGTTTTGTTTTTATCAATAATACTCCTGTACCAATTATAGGAAATGTTTGTATGGACATGATTATGGTTGATGTTAGTAAAATTGAATGTAATGAAGGTGATGAAGTTATCCTTTTTAACCATCAAAAACATATAGAATATATGGCTCATAAATGTGAAACAATTCCTTATGAAACAATTACTGCAATATCTCAACGTATAAAAAGAGTGGTTAAACACTAAATTTTACTTATAATTGCATAGTATTAACTATTAATTAAATCAAAAAATTATGAGTATGCTTAAGGAATTTAAAGACTTTGCAATGAAAGGTAACTTAGTCGACATTGCTGTCGGTTTTGTTATGGGTGCTGCTTTTAAACAAGTAGTAACTTCTTTTACAGGTGGAATTGTATCTCCTTTAATCGGACTATTATTTAATGCTGACTTTAAAGATTTAAAATACATCGCTAAAGAAGGTATTGCTGATGCAGCAGGAAAAGTAACTGGTGAAGTTGCTATTCTTTATGGAGAATTTTTAACAAATGTTATTGATTTTGTAATTGTTGCTTTTGTAATGTTTATGGTTGTAAAAGGTGTGAATGCTTTAAAGAAAAAAGAAGTACCTGCTCCTGAAGCTCCAAAAGGACCAAGTCAGGAAGATTTATTATCTGAAATTAGAGACTTATTAAAAAAGTAATATAACTACTAACTACTATATTAAAGGCGATAAAATTATTTTTATCGCCTTTTTATTTTATAAAAAACAATCAATTTTTTACTTATCAATATATTTATAAATGAAGTTTAACAGTAAGTTTGTATAAATATTCAACAACTTTTGTTGAGTCTTTATTAAATTTGCTTGTATCAAAACACACAAAATATGGCATCGCATACAGTTACAACAGTTTGGAAAGAAAACATGCAATTTGAAACAGACAACCCTAGTGGACACAAAGTTTTTATAGATGCAGGAAAAGAAAATGGCGGTAATAGCGATGGTTTAAGACCTAAAGCTATGATGTTATCAGCATTAGCAGGTTGTTCAGGTTTAGATATTATTCCTCTTTTAAATAAAATGAGAACTTCTATTACAGACCTTAAAATGGAAGTTACTGGCGAGTTAACCGAAGAACATCCTAAATATTATCATAAAGTTTCTGTTGATTATCATTTTTATGGAACTGATTTAAATGAAGATAAAATTAATAAAGCAGTACAATTATCTGTAGATAAATATTGTGGTGTAATGGAAATGTTTAGAAAATTTGCCGAAGTAAAAATTACATCTCATTTTCATAATCAATAACAAATAAGTATCAGAAAATATGCGTTGGACTTTAAAAAAAGAACCCGATTTATTAAAAGTAAATCAATTAGCTAAAGAGTTATCTGTTGAAAAAACATTGGCTAAAATTTTAGTACAACGCAATATTGATACTTTTGATAAAGCTCGAAAATTTTTTCGTCCTTCTTTAGATGATTTGCACGACCCTTTTTTAATGAAAGATATGCAAATTGCTGTGCAACGAATTGAAAAAGCGATTGCAAACAATGAAAATATTTTAGTTTTCGGCGATTATGATGTTGACGGAACAACAGCTGTTTCTTTACTATCTTCTTATTTAAAAACAATTCACCCGAAGGTTGCTACATATATTCCTGATAGATATGCCGAAGGTTACGGAGTTTCTTACATGGGAATTGATTTTGCTGATGACAATGATTTCTCTTTAATTATTGCCTTAGATTGCGGAATTAAAGCCATTGATAAAGTTGCTTACGCTTCCGAAAAAAACATCGATTTTATTATTTGCGACCATCATAAACCTGGTAAAGAAATTCCGAAAGCAGTTGCTGTTTTAAATGCAAAACAAGAAGATTGTTTTTATCCTTATGATGAATTATGTGGTTGTGGTGTTGGTTTTAAACTGATTCAAGGTTTAGCTTCAAAAAGAAATCAAACTATTGATGATTTAATTCCTTATTTAGATTTGGTAGCCACTGCAATTGCTGCCGATATTGTTCCAATGACTGGCGAAAATAGAACCTTAACGTACTTCGGATTACAGGTTATCAATTCAAAACCAAGAAACGGAATTAAAGCCATTATTGAACAATTAGATAAAAAAAAATTAACAATTACTGATGTTGTTTTTATCATCGCTCCGAGGATAAATGCGGCTGGTAGAATGAAACACGGTAATTATGCTGTCGAACTTTTAACAGAATTAGATTTTGATTCGGCTGTTGAATTTGCTTCAGCTATCGAAAAATTTAATGCTGATAGAAAAGGACTCGATAAAAAAATTACAGAAGAAGCTTTACTTCAAATTGAAAATAATAATGAAACTGAAAAATTTACTTCAGTTGTTTTTGATGAAACTTGGCACAAAGGAGTTATCGGAATTGTAGCTTCAAGATTAATTGAAACCTATTACAGACCGACTTTAGTTTTTACAAAAAGTGGCGATAAATTAGCCGCTTCTGCTCGTTCGGTAAAAGGTTTTGACGTGTATAATGCCTTAGAACAATGTGCAGAATTTATTGAACAATTTGGTGGACATAAATACGCAGCGGGTTTAACTTTAGTTCCTGAACAATACGAGAATTTTAAAAATAAATTTGAAGAAGTAGTAAAAAATACTATCGATAAAAACTTATTAATTCCTGAAATTAGTATTGACGCCGAATTAGATTTATCAGAAATATCTCCTAAGTTTTTTAGAATTATTCAACAAATGGCACCTTTTGGCCCTTTAAATATGAGACCTACTTTTTCTACAACTGCCGTTAGAGATAATGGTTATGGAAAACAAGTAGGAGCTGATAAAAATCATTTAAAACTGAATATTATTTATGGAGCTGATAATCGAACTTATAATTCTATTGGTTTTAGTTTAGGAAAAAAACTTCCTTTAATTCAAAATGAATTTGATATTGCATACGCACTAGATGAAAATACTTGGAACGGAAATACAAGTATTCAACTGCTTTTAAAGGATATAAAATAATTATCGTCATGCTGAATTTAGTTCAGCATCACATCAACATGAAAACTACGGAAAATTAGGATGCGAACCTGAAATAAATTCAGGTTGACGAATGTTATTTCTTATTTTCAAAATTTAGTTTAAAGTACAAATGCCTAGCCCCGATTGAAGTATTTGTTTGAGCTCTTTTTTATTTTTCTTTTTAAAAAACAAAAAAAGCGAGTGCGGAAAGCGGGAAATTGCTTCAAAAAACCTTTAAACTTTTTTATATAATTCTGATTTTATTATTACTTCTTTTTGATAGCACGCATCAAACCTTCTTGTGCCACGGAAGCCACTAAAACGCCTTTTCGAGTGTAAATATTACCCGTTGCAAAACCACGAGCGCCAAATGTATTAGGGCTTTCGATTGAAAATAATAACCAATCATTAAAATCGAAATCACGATAAAACCACATAGAATGGTCTAAACTTGCCATTTGCGTATTTCCGAAATGAGCAACACTCGCATTCGGATTTAAACAAGTCGTTAAAATATTATAATCAGAAATATACGTTAAAATCTGTTGCTTTAAAGCTAAGTTTAAATCTTGAGAAGCATCTTTTAATTTAAACCAAACATCTACCACGGGAGGCAAATCTTTTAAATCAAAAGGATTTACTATATGAACAGGTTTAAAATCGACAGGTCGCTCGATACTTAAAAAAGCTTTTAATTTTTTAGGTAAAAAATCGCTGAATTGCACTAACATATCCGACCAACTTAACAATTCTTCAGGCTGTTTTATGTCTTTTTTAATTGGCTTTTGATGTTCGTAACCTTCCTCCTTTTTATGAAAAGAACATGCTAAAATAAAAATAGTTTTATCTTCTTGAGTTGCTGTAACTCTTCGAGTAGAAAAACTTCCGCCATCACGAATTACTTGTACATTATATTTTATCGGCACTTCTAAATTTCCAGCTTCTAAAAAATACGAATGCAAGGAATGTAAAATACGCTCATCAGAAACCGTTCTATAAGCAGCATTTAAAGACTGTGCTAAAACTTGTCCGCCAAATACAATTGGACTTCCAATATCTTTACTTATTCCATTAAAATTATTGTTTCCTAGATTTTCTAGCATTAATATCTTTAATAATTCTGCTGTATTTTTCATAGTTATAATTTAACTTCTGATAGTAATTTTTTCTCTTTAAAAGGATATTGCTGTTTAAATTCCGAAGGTTGAATTTTTTTCAAAAACAAACTTAAAATACTGTTTGTAATCGTTTTTTTATGTCGTAAATAAATGGTTAAATCCTGAGGAACAGCACCAACTGAACTTTTTATTTCGCTAGCTGTTCTTCCAAAATTTATTGATTTTACTTGACTCTCTATTCCTAAAGAAATATAATCGTATAACATTCGCTGATAAATAGCGTACTCTTTATTATTCTGATAATCGATACCTACAAAATGAGCATCTAGTGAATCTTGATTAAAAATTCCTGATAAAAAACCAACTAATTTATCTTCTAACCAATAGGCTTTTAAAAAATAAGCATCGCCTAAATTATCTTTTAAAGTTTGAAAAGTTTGTAAATTGAAATCACCTAAATTAAAACTCGCTTTACTAGAAACTGTTTTATATAACTCCGTCATTTCAGGAAACAACTCTCTTAATCTGTCTGCGGTAATATCTTCCGTTTTTAAAACAGTACTGTTTTTCAATGCTTTTCTGGCTTTTACTCTAAATTTTGTTTTTAAATCTGCTAAATAATCATCTAAAGAATTCCAATTTTCGGATATATATAAAACCATATTAGGATCTACATTAAAAGAATTATAGCTTTCTTCTTTTAATACTGCTTTACTAAACAACGACTTATTTTCAAAATCTTTTAGCATAAAAGCATCAGCTGTATTTTGAGGTTTTAAATTAGAAAACTCTAATACAGCTTGGGCTATTTGCGGAAGAATTTCATTTCTATTTTGATTTTTTTTGATAAAAATTCCATGTTCTCCACTTACAAAAGTATTACCACAGGTAAGAATTTTAAATACTTTTTCAGGAGGTAAAAAACCTAGTTTTCGCCCTGTACACTTTACCCAATGTACAATTGATTGCATCTCATTTTGAACGCTATCTAAATAAAAATCGACAATTTGAATGGTTGCCAAAGCTACGGCACTATTTTTTTCATCAAACAAAACAATGTATCCAAATTGTATTTTTGAGTTATTTTGCTGTAAGGCTTCTAAATACTTCGGATGAAAATACCAATTATTAATACAGTTTAATTGTTGCCAAATATTCGTTGATATTTCATTGATATTATAAAAATATCGAACATTTAAAATTTGTTTATTACAAGATAAAATATGCACAGGTTTTAGTTCTATTTGAAATCTAAATTACTAAAAGTTTATTTAATCGATCTTATACAACGCCATTATTCCAAACGGGTACATTTAATAATTTGCTTATTTTCATCATATCACTTAAAATATAGGTTTTATCACCATGATTTAATAAATTATAACGTTCTCCATTTTTAGTAATTAGATTTAATTCATAAGAAAAATAACTTCCTGAAGAACTATTTCCTGATGTAAATTTTTCTAAAATCTGTAAAGCGTATATTTGTTGAAATGTTAATACTTCTCCTCCAACAATAATTTTTCTTTTTCGAGTATATATATATACTTTTGGCGAAAACATAAATAATAAAACAATCCCTACAATTAAAAAAGGACCACCTGATATAAAAAATAATTTTCCGCCTTTCATAAAAGTAAGTGGAATATCAGAAGTTTGATAAAATTCATAAAATGAAACAATTAAATAAATTAATCCTATTAAAAAAAAACTCCATGCAAAAACTTTGGTAAACGAATTTCCTGTTATTTTATAACCTTGTGCCGTTTTTTTAAATGTTTCACTCGCAAAATTACTTCCTGAACTTTCTAAACCATCCCATGAAATATTTCTTCCTATTTCATCGGTATTAAAATCATCAAAAGTAAAATCGATTTGTTTGTTTTTAGAGGATGTTTTTTTTCTATTAGAAAGATAACTTGTTACTAGCATACCGATTCCCATAAAGACTAAAACAAGTAACATTCCGCCTGTTTTATAATATAGAAATTTTTGTTTCCCATAAACTTTTTGATGAACAGGTACAGTTATTTCTAATCTTTTAAGTAGATGTGCACCTTTTCGATTTAATTTTTTTGATTGCCTTAATGAATCTAAAGTCCGAATATCATTTTGAAGCGTTATTTGATTATTGTTATATCTTTCATATTGATTTTGAAGCTGTGGTACAACTACAAAAAAGATAATTCCGATAGGTATTAGTAAAAAAAGCCAAGAACTTTTAATCGATAATTTACTCATAAAATATTTATTATATAAAAAATGGTGATGTATAAAATTATTATACATCACCATTTATCGTTATTTCTATTAAAAATTATTCTAAAACACGAACTTTAATACTATGATAGCTATCAGATCTTACACCAATTAATCCTGATATTTTTTCTCCTTTTTTAATTATAGTACCATTAATATTATAGTTTAATAAGTCTTTTTTAAATTTTTCATTTGCAGAACCTGCAGCAATCATATTTCCTGCTGCTAATCCTGGACCAATAATTAAACCAACAGGTGTTGAACTTGTTTCTTGATAACCTCGGCTACTATAACTTGTTGTATAAATATTAAGGGGAGTTAGTAATAAATACCATAAATAAGAAGTAACACTTTGTTTTAACGATTTAAAAATCAATTCATTTTCCATAATATATAAACCCGTACCGTCATCATAAGTCAATTTTAAATCCTCGCCAAAAGTTAAATCTTTATTCGAATTATTTGTAAGCTTAATTGCAATTAACTTAATACCCTTAGCTAATTCTTTTTTCTTATATTTTTTATTTAATAGTTCATATTTATATTCTAAAATAACACCATTATCAATACTTTTAGATAAATAATTTAAACTAGCTGGATTAATTGATTTATACCCCGAAGCACAATTTGTTAATAAAGTAAAAGTCAATAAAAAACAAATAATTTTAAGTAATTTCATAGTTATATTTTTTAACGAAAATAACTAAAAAAAGAAAGCCACAAACAAATTTGTTTGTGGCTTTTAAATATTTTATATTTTAAGTATTATCCTACAATATTAATGATTTTTCCAGGAACAATAATTACCTTTTTAGGAGTTTCTCCTTTTAATTGTGCAATTGTACGTTCATCAGCCATTACAATTTTTTCAATTTCTTCTTTTGATAAATCTAATGCTAACTCTAAAGTAAAACGCATTTTTCCGTTAAAAGAAACTGGATAATTTTTAGAACTTTCCACTAAATAAGATGCTTCAAATATTGGAAAATCAATAGTTGAAATTGAACCTTCATGTCCTAATTGATTCCATAATTCTTCCGAAATATGTGGTGCATATGGTGAAATTAAAGCTAATATTGGCTCTAAAATTGCACGTTTATTACATTTTAAAGCAGTTAATTCGTTTACAGCAATCATAAAAGTAGAAACCGAAGTGTTGAAAGAGAAATTCTCAATATCTTCTTCTACCTTTTTAATTGTTTTGTGTAAAACCTTTAACTCTTCTTTAGTTGGTTCAGCTTCTGTTACAAGAACTCCTTCTTCGCCAACATATAATTTCCATAATTTCTTTAAGAAAGAATATACTCCTGAAATACCTGAAGTTTTCCAAGGTTTTGTTTGTTCTAAAGGTCCTAAAAACATTTCGAATAAACGCAATGCATCTGCTCCAAATTCTTCACAAATTAAATCAGGATTTACAACATTGTATTTAGATTTTGACATTTTCTCAACCTCTCTATGACATACAAATTGCTTATCTCTTCCGAAAACAAACTCAGCAGTTTCAAATTCTGATCTCCAAGCTTTTAATTTATCAATATTTACATTGATATCTCCTTCTAAAGTACTTACACAAATATGAATTGGTCTGTATGTTAAAGATTCTTCTGTTTCTTCTGTTAAACCTGCTTCGACTAACTTCTTGTGTAATCGAGAACCTAATTTATCATCAGCTTCAGTATCTTCTATTTGATTTTCTCCTTGAAAATAATCAGATGAAACATATAAATTATGTTTTTTACCATCAAACAAAGCTTCGTAAACAAGTGCTGATGTTCCTAAAATCATTCCTTGGTTGATTAGTTTTTTAGCAAACTCATCAACGGGTAAAGCTCCTTTATCAAATAAGAATTTTTGCCAGAAACGTGCATATAATAAATGACCTGTTGCGTGCTCAGAACCTCCAATATATAAATCGATTTCTTTCCAGTAATCAGCCGCTTCTTTGCTTACAAATTCTCCATCATTTGTAGCATCCATATAACGATTAAAATACCAAGAACTTCCTGCCCAACCTGGCATTGTATTTAATTCTAGATTAAAAATAGTTTCATTATTAATTAAATCATTAGAAACTACTTCATTTTTCTCAGTATCCCAAGCCCAAACCTCAGCATTTCCTAAAGGTGGTTTTCCATCTTCAGTTGGCAAATATTTTTCAACTTCTGGTAAAACGATTGGCAAGTATTTTGCATCAATCATTTGTGGCATTCCATCTTTATAAAAAACTGGAAAAGGCTCTCCCCAATAACGCTGACGACTAAATACAGCGTCACGTAAACGGTAGTTTATTTTTCCAAAACCGAAACCTTGCTTTTCCATTTCATAGATAGCTAATTTCATGGCTTTTTTATATGATAAACCATCTAAGAAATCAGAATTTGCAATTTTTGTTCCTTCTTTATCTGCATGAGCATTTTCAGAAATATCAACATCAGCAAAAATATTAGGAATTTCTAATCCGAAGTTTTTTGCGAAGTCATAATCACGTTGATCACCACAAGGAACTGCCATAACTGCACCTGTTCCGTAGTTTGCTAATACGTAATCACCAATCCAAATTGGCACTTGTTTTCCTGTGAATGGGTGTAAAGCATATGCTCCTGTAAATACTCCTGAAATAGTTTTTACATCTGCCATTCTATCTCTTTCAGAACGCTTTGCTGTTGCTTTTATGTAAGCATAAACAGCTTTCTTTTGAGATTCACTTGTAATTTTAGTTACTAACTCATGTTCTGGAGCTAGTGTCATAAAAGATACTCCATAAATAGTATCAGGTCTTGTGGTAAAAACGTCTATTTTATAATCGTTTTGTACTACTGTTTCTGCTACCTCAACTGTTGATTTTTCAAGAGGTTTTGCAAATTGAATCGTATTATTAATTTTAGATACAACACCTAAAACATTTTCTAAAACTTCTTCATTTGTAAAACGAACTATATGAAGTCCTTCATTTGTAAAATACGTAGTTCTTGCTGCTTCATCTTCTTTACCAGAAAATTCAACAACAATATTTTTTGCTAAACATACATAATCTACTAAAAATGTACCAATAGTATATTTTTTTCTAAATTTTGATGCTCCTTTTTTATTTTTTAATTCATTCCAAAGAACTTCTTCCGCCTTTGAAAGATTTAAACGCATTTCTTTTAATGCCTCTAATTCTTTAAATGATAATTTTACACCAGCTTCCACTTCTAAAGCATCAACTTTAAAAGTTACCATTGCTCCTTCGCTTCTTCCAATCCAATTTGTTTGGCTATCTTTTAAAGGTTGTGGCCAGTCGATGTTTTCTAATCCGTCTAATAAACGTTGTGAATATGCTGAAATTCGCATAGACCATTGGGTCATTTTCTTACGAATTACAGGATGCGCACCACGTTCTGATACTCCGTTTATAATTTCATCATTTGCCAATACCGTTCCTAATCCTGGACACCAGTTTACTTCGGTATCAGATAAATAGGTTAAACGATATTGTAATAAAATAGTCTCTTTTTCTTTATCTGAAAAAGCATTCCATTGTTCCGCAGAAAAAACAGTAATATCTTCTTCTGATACAGCATTTACAGATGCATTTCCTTCAGTTTCAAATACTGAAATTAAAGTTGAAACATCTTCTGCTTTATCTGAATCTTTATTATACCAAGAATTAAATAATTGGATAAAAATCCACTGTGTCCATTTATAATATTCAGGACTAGAAGTTCTCACTTCACGAGACCAATCGAAAGAAAAACCAATATTATCTAACTGACGACGGTATGTATTAACATTCGTTTCAGTAGTAATTGCTGGGTGTTGTCCTGTTTGAATTGCGTATTGTTCTGCTGGTAAACCAAAAGAATCATATCCTTGCGGATGCAAAACATTAAATCCTTTATGACGCTTATAACGTGCATAAATATCAGATGCAATATATCCTAAAGGATGCCCAACATGTAAACCCGCTCCTGAAGGATAAGGAAACATATCTAACACATAATATTTAGGTTTCTCTGATTCATTACTGGCTTTAAATGTTTGGTTATCTGCCCAAAACTGTTGCCATTTCTTTTCTATATCTTGATGATTATATTGCATTGTATTTCGTTTAAGAAGCGACAAATTTACGTTTATTTTAAATAATATATTTGTTTATTTATTGCTAATAAAAACAAACTGAAACAAAAAAAACTAGGTTCAAAAATCGTATGATTTTCAAACCTAGTTTTTTACTATTATTTAATAGCTAATGATTATCCTTTTACGGGTACAGATACAATTAATTTTCCCCACCCTAAATACATGGTTGCATCATTTTCTTGTCCGTTGAATACAATTGAAAACGCTTCAATAGATTTTTTTGATTTTGATACACTAGCCGATACTCTTACCACATCTTCAGATTCACTATAAGAATAAGCGCCCCAAACATTTTTAGCTGTATTCAAAATAATTGTCCATTCTTTATCTCCAGGAATTGTAAATAATGTATAAGTTCCTGCTTTCACTTCTTTACCTCCAAAATTTACATCTTTATAAAACGTAATTTCTGGAGCTTCGTTAGCACCTGTTCTCCAAACTTTTTCATTTGGTGCTAATTTAGAAATGGCTCTTCTTTTTAATTGTGGGCGACTGTAAATTACTTTTATTAATTTATCTGAAATACGAGAACTACTCGGATAACTTGCGGCATCCATCGGACTTCTATCTAATTTTTCAAATTTCTGTCCCATTACAGTATTAGAAAAAAATACTGTCAACATTAAAACTATTGCAACTAAGATTCTTTTTTTCATTTTAAAATTATTTTAAAGTTGATCTATTTATATTCTGTCTCCAAAATTACAAATATTTACAAAAATTATTCCGTAATTATTCGCTATACTTTTGTTAAAATAATTTTAATGCGTTTTTTTAAATTTAAAAAGTTCTTTCTATTAATTATATTAGTACCCATAAAACAGCAAATATAAAAGTATCTCTTATCGTAAAAGGTAACTGTGTTTTGTTGTTAACTCTAATATAACTCACTCAATTATTTATGGGAAAAAGACATAACTTTAATCAAAACACAAAAGAAACATTAGCAAAAAGAGTTGGGTTTATATGTTCAAATCCAAATTGTAGAAAGTTAACGAGCGGACCTGCCACGGAGAACGACAAATCAGTAAATATTGGTGTAGCAGCTCATATAATATCGGCTTCTAAAGGAGGACCAAGGGATAATGAAGAAATAGAAGATGATGAAAGAAAAAATATTTCTAATGGAATTTGGTTATGCCATACTTGTTCTGTACTTATTGACAGAGATGAAATAAAGTTTTCTCCCAGAATGTTATTAAACTGGAAGGAAAGTGCTGAAAAAAAAGCAGAGCAAGAATTAGATTCAAGTATTACAGAACAATACTTCTACAAGGGGATTTTTTTTCAATCTAAACTTCATGCTTGTTGGGCTGTTTTTTTTGATAAAATTAAATGGCATTATAGTTATGAAATAAATGAACCAGATAGTCTTAAACACAATTTTAAAATAAGAACAAATAATGGGGATGAATTATTTGCTTATATTATGTCTAGAGCAAATTTTGATTTAAAACAGCGACAAAGATTAGGTATCAAAACTGATTATGCAAAAAACATTCTGATTTTATTTGAATCTCCATTCCCATTTGATGAATTTGGATATTGTAAAAATTTAATAGGAATGTCATCTGTTGAAAACAAAATAAAGAATACTAAAGGGGAAGATGATTTTGAATTTTGTTCTGCTGCCGTGTCTTCTAAGCTTTATAATATTGGAACGAATATCTATAATCTTTGTAAATTGGAATCTATGTTTCATCAAACCATTCGTAATGAAAATGGGTTTTGTTTAGAATTATGGAAAGAAAGTAAATTAACAATAGGAATATAAATAAATACAAAATCAACCATTACATCCCTCATTAAAAACATAAATAATACATTAAAAAAACCTCTTAAAAAAGAGGTTTTTTGTTTTTCAATAATATCAAAAGGAAATATACTTTTGTTAAAAACGCGTTTTGTTAAATTTAAAAAGTTGTTCAAATATCAATATTAATAACAGACTTGCACCAAATAAAGGTAATAAGATTCCTAATAAAACAAGTATAAAAATAATTATTTTCCCGACTTTAAATTGAGAAGATACTTTTGGAACACCCCAACTTCCTTGTTGTTTTCTATATAAATAAGAAAATAAACCTGCAACAGTCATTAACGTTAAACCGATAGCAACGCCAAACATTAGCCACCAATTCCAGCCGCCGAATTGCCCTTGATGAAATGCCATAACCCACATTCTGCCACGCATTAAAAAACCAACATCACTCCAAGTATGTTCTTTTATTAATTTTCCTGAATATTGATCGAAATGTAACTTCTTTTGAGCATCTAAAGGAAAAGTACTATTCGAAACACTAAACGTACTTTTTGCTGATTTTGGTAAACCAACACTAACAATTCCTTGTAATTTTTGCTGATTTGCAATTGCAATCATTTCTTCAATAGAAATTGCTTTTTCTTTTACTTCGGATGTTAAACCTCTTCCGCTCCAAGTTTTAGGAAATCCTGTATTTGTTACTTTTTGAACCCATTTAAAATTACTTCCAAAAACATCTGTCCAAGGTAAACCACCAGCTAAAACAAGTAATAATAACAGAGACATCCAGAAACCTGTAACGGCATGTAAATCTCTAAACAAAATCCTTTTTCCTTCTTTAAATCGAATTGTAAAAGCACCTTTTATTCCTTTAGAAAATGGCCACCAAATATATAATCCTGTTAAAATTAACACCACCATCCAACTGGCAATTAATTCAATAAGTAGCGTTCCTACTTTTCCTGATAATAATTCACCATGTAATTTTCTAACAGTATACATCCAAGTACTTTTAGGGCTAAAAGTTCCTGTAGCTTCACCTGTATATTGATTTATAAAAACGGTTGTTTTATGGCTAAACCTACCTGAAATAAATGCTGTTGCTTTATCAGGGTTTCTATTAATAACCATTGAATTTGGTTTCTTTTTCAATTTTTCTTTAGCAATCTCCCACTGTTGTTGATACGAAATTGGTGTTTTATGCAAATTTTCAACGTCTTGAATTTTTGCAACCTCTTTACTTTCTACATCTGGATTGAACAAATAAATAGCTCCAGTAATAGATAGCACCAATATAAAAGGCAAGGAAATAATTCCTGCAATAAAATGCCATTTCCAAAGCCATTGATTTAGTTTTCTATTTTTCATTTTATAAAAAATTTAAAAACTTCTTATCTTAATAGATAAGAAGTTTTTTCGTGTTAAAAGTTATACTTCATTCCAAAATGAAATGCTCTTGGAGCACCTACACTATACGAGTTTTTACCATATCGATAAGAAGCTCTTGTAGAATATAATTCATCAAAAATATTTAAAGCTTGTGCCCAAATATCAATTTTTTTGTAAGTATAAACAGCTTTTAAATTAAAAAGATGATGCCCATCATAAACAGCCGTTCCTTTAATATCATTTCCTAAAGCATCTTCTCCAATTGTTACTTGATTTTCATAACTAGTATTATATTTTCCTATTTGCTCATGTTGTAGTGTTAACAATAAATCATCAATAGGCTGATATTTTAACGACATCGAAGCGATGTAATTAGGCGCAATTTGCATATCCGTATTTGAATGGTCAATTTTTGAATATGTTTTTGTTTTATTATCTATTACAGCCTCATCAAAATCAAGATATTTATGTGTAGCGTAACTTCCGTTATAATCAAAAGTTAAGTTATTTAATATTTTCCAATTAAAACCTAACTCAACTCCTTGCGAACGAGTTTTTCCTGCATTTTGTTGTAAATAATTTCCGCTATCATCAGAAGTTGTAACTAATCTGTTTTTACCGTCTAATCGATATACAGCAACATCTAATTTAATATCAGAATTTACAGTAACATATCCTCCGATTTCATAATTATCAAAATTTGCTGGTTTTAATTTGTAAGCTTCTCCTTCAATACCACTATTTCTAAATAACGACCCTATTTGCGGAGGTGTAAATCCTTTTGAGTAATTTGAATAAATTCCCGATTTATTAGTTATATTATAATTTAATCCGACTTTAGGAGAAACATTATTATAAGTTACTTTCTGATCTTCAACTCCCGAAGCTCCTTCATCTTTATTATCATAATCATAACTAAAACCATCGTAACGAACCGCTGCTGTTAACTTCAAATTATCTAACGGAGAAATTTCAAACTGCGCATACGTTGCATAATTTAAAATATCAGCCTGATAAAACATATTATATAAGTCAGTCATTTTATAACTAACAAATTTTTGTGTATCTTCATTATAAGTTACTTCGATTTTCTTAGCATAATAATCTTGCGGAGAATAATCAACCGTACCACCAACAATTAAAGAAGCATCAGCAAAATTAAAAGCTATTTTATGTTGTACAAGTCCTACTGCACTTGTAAATTTATTCGAATTAATTTCTCCAAACGGACTTCTTGTTGATATTCTATAAGAAGGAATTTGGTTCATTTCATTATTTCTATAGATAAAATTGAAAGATGTTTTATTATTGTCGTTCCATTTTTTATCTAAGGTAGTACGAAAACGCAAAGTTGTAGCTACTCTTTCAGCAAACGTATGATTACTTTTATATTTTCCTGCTAAATAGTTTTCTTCGGATAAAGAACTTGATCCCATATCTGAACGAAAATCGATAAAAGAAACAGTATTTGTCCAACGTAAATTTTCAGAAAAATCGTTTACATTTTTAAAGGTAATCGCAAATTTTTCATAATCAGAATGTTCAAGTAATCCATTTACACGACGTATTTTATGTACTCCTACGTAAAAACCGTGTTTATCTAAAACTGTTGTTGATATTTCTGCTCCTATTTTTTGTAATCCTAAAGTATTTGCTTCAATATCGACAGATCCTCCGAATTCTTTTCTCGGATTTTTAGTCATAAAATTAATACTTCCTCCAATAGCTTCACTTCCATAAATACTCGATGCAGGTCCTTTTACTACCTCAACTCTACCAAAAGCAGTACTATTCATTTCCAACAAAGCATTGTGATTAAACACCGCAACAGGACGAATCGGCAAACCATCTTCTAAGTATAAAAACAACGATTTTGTTGATATCGGACTACGAATAGCCATCATATGTTGTTCATTACTTGCCGCCATTGAAGTACTCATATACACTCCAGGAACTTGATTTACTAACTGTTCGATTCCAAAAGCTTTTGTTTCTTCAATATCTTTTTCAGATACTATTCCAATTGCTGCAGGAATATCTTTTCGTTTTTGAACCTCTCTACTTGCTGATATAATTACTTCTTCTAAACTTTCTAAATCTTCTTCTAACTGAATTGTGTTTAACTTATTTAAAAGTGTTACTATTTTTGTTTGATAACCAACTGTTGTAATTTTTACTTTCGAATTTTTTAATTTGATAGAAAAACCACCTTCAAAATCAGAAGCTGTTCCTTTGTTATTACTAGAAATAATAGTCGCTCCTATAATAGGATTATTATTTTTATCAGTAATTTTTCCTTTATATATTGTTTGTGCAAAACCTTTAGTAATAGGCATTAAAAAACCTATAAATAAAATTAATATTAATTTTTTCATGATTATATTTTCTTTTATTGATACAAAAAAAGTCTCTTTATTATATCAATGCTTTTTAATTTTTAAAAATTATAATTAAAGTATAAACTTGTTCTATACTTTACCTCAATAGTTCCTTGAGCTAAATTTTGATTTATTGGATACATTCCTAATGCTCCAAAAGTTATTTTTTCTGTATTATATTCAAAGCCAATATTTGTAAATAAAGCGTGTCCTTTGGTGTTTTTTATATCTAAGTTGAATTTTTCATTACTTTGATAAAACTCACCTGAAACACCTAAAGAAGGAACAAAAGAATGTTTTTGATTATCTTTAAAAACATAAAAAAAAGCACTATTAAAATTGAATTGATTTCCAAATTTATACTCTTTTTTATTCACTGTTTTATAATAATAATTCACATAATTTGTAACCCCTAATTTATTATACTTATATACATATTGTACATTAGCGATATAATCTAAGCTTCCTGTTCCTAATTGAAAACTCGGATTAATAGCATTATTATTTTTTTCATTAAAACTACCTGTTGGAAGTTTTATTCCTCCTCCTATTTTTAACAAATGATTCGTTGATGTTACTTTATCTGAAGTTTCATTATACGCTCCTTTTTGTTGATTAATTAACGTATAATTTGCAAATAAACTTACATCTCCTAAACCGCTTATTTGAGTAGATTTATCAATATAATTTCTAGTATGAAAATGATAAGGAACAAATACTTGTACATCTAATTTTGATGTAATTGGAATACGTGACCAAATTTGCATGGTATTAAATGACTCTTCTATTTTAGGCGAATTATTAAAAATACCATCTTTTGATTCATATTGTTGATGTAAATATCTAACTCCAATAAAATTATTTTCAAGAATACCTCCCATACCTAAACTACCTCCATTATTACTGCAACCACAAGCATCACAATCTTCTAAAAAAAGACGATAATCAGAAGGAAAAGGATTTTCTGAATACATAACTGTAGTTAATAAAGTAAAAAGTAACAAGTATGTTTTTTTAATTTTCAGCAAATCTTTTATCTTTAATAAATTCTTCATCAGTTAATGTGTTTAAAAATGCAATAATTTTATTTTTCTCATCGGCAGACATTAAAATACCTAAGCTACCATCTGAGTGTTTTAATAATGGATCTAAATTTGTAGTTTCTTCTATTCCGTTAGCATAAAAATTAAGTACCGATTTTAACGACCCAAAACGACCATCGTGCATATAAGGTGCTGTTAATGCTATGTTTCTTAAACTAGGAACTTTAAATTTAAATTTATCATCTTCTAAAAGAGTAACACGCATTCTACCTAAATCGTTAATTTCTTGATTAATTGGCAAACCATTATTTCTAAAAGAATCATCCGTAAATAAAGCTGTTTTATGACAAGAAGCACATTTGTTTTCAAATAATTTTAAGCCCTCTTTTTCATCATCAGTAAAAACGCCACCTTCTTCATCTCTTACATATTTATCGTATTTCGAGTTTGAAGAAACCATCATAATCATAAATTGAGATAATGCCTTTAAAGTATTTTCTGTATTTATTTTACCATCATCAAAAGCCAAAGAATATAAATTTTCATAAGCCTTATCTTGCTTTAATTTAGCTAAAATATTGGTAACTGTTTCCCCCATTTCATCAGGATTCGTTATAGGAATTATAGAAAATAAATCTAGATGAAAAGCAGCTCCATCCCATGCAAACTGGCTTTGAAATGCCATATTTTGTACTGGTGGTGCATTACGAGTACCTTCTCTATTATCAACTCCATGACTAAAAGTATGCCCATGATGTGTAAATGCAAATTTTTGTTGATGACAAAACCCACAAGCAACTACTCCATCAGAAGATAATTTCCCTTCATAAAACAATTTTTTACCTAACTCAAATCCTTTTTCTGTTAACGGATTATTATCTAAGTTATATTTTATTTCTGGAAAATTACTAGGTTTTTCAAAAGCTAATGGAACTTTTTCATAAACTCCTTGGTCTTTATTACAACTTGTAAAAAGACAGATACTAGCTATAAATAGTAGAATCTTCTTCATTTGTATAAATATTTAGGATGATTAAAATAGAACCAACAACATTACATAATCGGTAATTTTTTAATGTAATGCTGTTGGTTTTTATAATTTTTTAGTGATGACTATCACTTCCATTATGTACGTGATGTACCGAAAACATTTCTTTATTGTTATCAGCAATTAAAGCAGCTTTATCTCCTCCCATAATAGTTTCTCCTTCAGATAATTTAATCTTATTAGAACCATCAAGCATCTTATTAGCATTTACTTTAATATGTATTTGCGGAGATTTATCATTACTAACTAAAGCTGTTTCCATAGATAATTCTACTTCTTTATATAAATCAACAGTAGTACCTCTACTCGCAATATGTAACATAAATTTACTTTCTTCAGTTTGAGTTTCTGATGTAAAATCACCTTCTAAAACAACAAATTTATAACCTGCTTGCCAGCTCCATGTTAAACTGTAATCTTCGGCTTTTGTCCAAAAATCTTCTTGTACAGCTAAACCTTCTTTATATCTATCTTGATCTATACCAATACCAAATTTCACTTTATTATAAGTTCCTGCAGGAATATCTTCTAAAATAACTTTTACATTTTTCTTTTTATCTCCGCCTCCTTCACTAATAATAAAGTAGCCTTTTTCCTTTGGATATTCTACCTCAACACCATTATCAGTTACTAAGATAAAATTACTTAGAATGTAATCAAAAGATGATATTTTTAACTTTTCAGCATTTTCAGTAGTATATGAACTTCCTAAAATTAAATCATCATCTCCAAAAGAAGCATCAAATTCAATTGAAACATTATTTGTTCCTTCTAAAGTTGAAGGAGTATCATCATTATTACAAGAAGCAAAAGTAAAAGCAATAGTAATTGCTAATAAATTAAATATTTTTTTCATTTTTATATACGTTTACACGTCTGACAACTTAAGTTTTAGTTATCAGATTATTATTTTAAATAAATTATTGCATAACATATTAATACAGTGCAAAAACACAAATATTAATTAGTTAACCGTTATAAAAAAGAAGTATTGGGTGGGTGAAATATTGAATAACCAAATAAATAAGAATATTTTTGGTTATAGAAAAAACAATTAATTATAGGGCTATCTATTAGTTTTTTTGAAACTAAATTTATTAATTCAACAAAACCTATAGGATAATCTTTTGTTACAATTCGTAATGATTTAAAATCATCATCTTGTTGTTCTGCTATTTTTAACATTAATTGACATTTACCATTACACTGAAGTGTAGGTTTGTCTTTATTAATACATAATACTTTTGATATATAATCATAATTTATAGCATACTCAACAAATGGCGCAATAGGGCGCAACATAGCAAGCATGTATAATAAAATGAAAAAATATATACTTAGTTTTTGAAGCAAAACTTGTTTTTAAATAAATAAGAGACAAAGATAGTTTAAGTATTTTTTTTTATCAATTAAAAATAGGTATAAATATTATATTTATTTATTCTAAATAAATTACTACATTTGCATCATTTTATAGATTAAGATTATGATTATATTTTACACTGATAATGAGAAAGTTACACCTATAATTTCACTACAGGAAGAAACTATATGCAATACTGTTTGTACATCTAATTGTTTAAAACCAAAAACTAACTGCTGTAATAAATACAAAAAGAAAGGTATTAATTGTAAACGATGTCCTTTATCTTTTGGTTTAAAAGCTGTTTCATAAAAAACATTTACAAAAAAAAGCCTTGAGAATTTCTCAAGGCTTTTTTTATATTTTAATTTTAAGATTATACTACTTTTAATAAAAAATAGCTCTTTTTTCCACGTTGTAATAACACGTATTTATCAGCTATTAAATCTTCTGAAGTAATTAAAAAATCTTCTTTTACTTTTTCTTTATTTACTGAAACAGCATTTTCTTTTAAAGCACGCTTAGCGTCTCCGTTTGATTTTAAGAAACTTGTTTTTCCTGATAAAGCATCAATCATTGATAATCCTTCTGAAATATCATCTTTAGAAACTTCTGCTTGTGGAACTCCATCAAAAACATCTAAAAAAGTCTGTTCATCTAAACCTTTTAAATCATCAGCTGTAGATTTTCCGAATAAAATATTAGAAGCTGCAATTGCTTTTTCTAATGCTTCTTCCGAATGTACAAAAGTAGTAACTGCGTTTGCTAATGTTTTTTGAAGCGCTCTTTCATGTGGTACTTCTTGATGTTTTTTAATTAAATCTTCAACAGTTTGTTGATCTAAGAAAGTAAAAATTTTAATATACTTTTCTGCATCTGCATCCGAAGTATTTAACCAAAATTGATAAAATTTATATACTGATGTTTTATCAGCATCTAACCAAATATTTCCACCTTCAGATTTCCCAAATTTTGAACCATCAGCTTTGGTAATTAACGGGCATGTCATTGCGTAAGCTTTTGCCTCTTCACCAACATTCATTCTACGAACTAATTCAGTACCTGTGGTAATGTTTCCCCATTGATCTGAACCACCCATTTGTAATAAACAATTGTGGTTTTTATATAAATGATAAAAATCGTATCCTTGAATTAATTGGTAAGTAAATTCTGTAAAACTCATCCCTCCAGCACCTTCTCCAGAAATTCTTTTTTTAACAGATTCTTTTCCCATCATGTAGTTTACGGTAATACGTTTACCTACATCTCTAGCAAATTCAATGAATGAAAAATCTTTCATCCAATCATAATTATTAACAAGTAAAGGAGCATTTTTAGCAGAACTATCAAAATTTAAGAAACGTCCTAAAGTTCGTTGAATTCCTGCTACATTTTTAGCTAAAGCCTCTTCGTTTAACAAATTACGCTCATCTGATTTCCCTGAAGGATCTCCAATCATTCCTGTTGCACCTCCAACTAAAGCTACGGGTTTATGCCCCGATTTTTCTAAATGTACAAGTAATATAATTGGCACTAAACTTCCAATATGTAACGAATCAGAGGTTGGATCAAAACCAATATATGCCGCTGTCATTTCTTTTTGCAATTGCTCTTCTGTTCCTGGCATCATGTCGTGAATCATTCCACGCCAACGTAATTCTTCTACTAAATTCTTCATTTGATTACTATTTCTTAAAATTTGCTAAAAATGTGACATTCAAACACAATATGTTTCTAAATATTGAACATATTTATGTTTTTAACACAAATATAAAGCTCTTTGGCATATATTTTGAAAAACAATATATACTTTTATCAAAAAGAATTTAAAACAAAAAAAATGAAAAATTTATTGAAACCATTATTTATCGCATGTAGTGCATTTTTAATCGGAACAACTTTTACAGCTTGTAGTGAAGAACAGAATGGACTTGCTATAGACCCTGATGTTCCTAGTATTAATACGCCTAAAGAATTAGTTATTGATACTAATGATTATTACCCAACATTAGAATTAACAGCTGAACCTAGTACTACTTTAGATGTTGTTGTAAAATTTTCAGACGCTGAAAAGAACATGAAAAGATTATACATAACTAAAAATGTATACGGAAGTGAACAAGGAGCTATTGCTTATGATTTATCAACTGTTGCCGCAGCAGTTAAAACTAAAGGTGATGGTTCAATCGACTTAGGTACTAAAGAAGGACAAGAATTTACATACAAAATTCCTTTTGAAGCTCCAACAAGTACTGATGGTGTTGTTGTATATAAATTATGGACAACTCGTCTTGCTACTTTAGGAACAACAAGTAAAGGAGATTTTAGAGATGTTTCTAAAAGAAATGCTTATGGCGATTTAAATGCTTTTGGTACCATTACTATTAAAGCAGGAAATGCAACTGCAACTGCTACCACTATCAAACAATTTTCAGCAGTTATTTTAGCTGCTCCTTTAGCAGATGGTTCTTCTAAATCTTTTATATCAGTATATAACGGAGAAACTTATGCTATTAATGCAGGATTAGAAACTGCTTCTTTTTGGGATTTTGGATACTATTATGGTAATACTCATAAAGCTTCTTTTGCTTCAGCTTCAGATTTTCCTAAAGCTATTGTTGATATTGCTGATAAAGCTAACATAAATATCACACAAGAGCCTTTAAATAATTTTTATATAGCTAAATCTACTAAAGATTTTGATAGTGTAACTGCATCTGAATTAGAAGCTATTGTTACTCCTACTTCTGAAAAAGCTACTAATTTAACTACAGGATCTGTTTTAGAATTTGAAGATAAAAATGGCGCTAAAGGTTTAATTAAAGTAACCAAAATAGAAGGAACTGATGGAAATTCAGGTAAAATATATTTTGATGTAAAAATTCAAAATGTTGAGTATATTAAATTATAATATTTTAGTTAAATAATAATAAAAAGAGGTCGAAATTTCGACCTCTTTTTTTGTTTAAAATAATTTATCTTTGAATCATGATTTTAGTTACAGGCGGAACAGGTTTAGTAGGAGCACATTTATTATATCATTTAACTCAAAAAAATGATGAAATCACAGCTATTTATAGAACTGATGAAAAACGAACACATCTAAAAAAAATATTTTCTTTTTATACCAATGATGTTGAAGAGTTGTTTTCAAAAATAATTTGGATAAAAGCTGATATTACAGATATTCCTTCTTTAGAAAATGTTTTTAAAAATATTACAGAAGTTTATCATTGTGCTGCTTTAGTGTCTTTTAATCCGAAGGATTATGATAAAATGCGTCAAGTAAATATTGATGGAACAGCAAATGTTGTTAATTTTTCTATTGAAAATAACATCAAAAAACTATGTTTTGTGAGTTCAATTGCTGCCGTTGGCGATGCTATCAATGGTAAAATAATCGATGAAGAAAATGAATGGTCAGATAATGATGTTCATAGTGGTTATTCCATTACAAAATATGGTGCTGAAATGGAAGTTTGGAGAGCTAGCCAAGAAGGTTTAGAGGTTGTTATTGTAAATCCTGGTGTTATTTTAGGAAGTGGTTTTTGGCAAGAAGGATCTGGTAAATTATTTACACAAATAAAAAATGGTTTTAAGTTTTATACTGAAGGAATCACTGGTTTTATTGATGTACAAGATGTAGTAAAAGCAATGGTTTTATTGATGAATTCAAACGTTAAAAACGAACGCTTTATTTTAGTTTCAGAAAACAAATCGTTTAAAGATATTTTATTTGCTATTGCTGATGGTTTACAGAAAAAAAGACCATCAATAAAAGTTAAAAAGGTAATAACCGAAATTACGTGGAGAATTAGCTGGTTGATTTCAAAAGTAACAAAAAAAGAACCTTTACTTACTAAAAACTCAGCAAGGTCTTCTCATAATATTTCATACTATTCATCTAAAAAGATAACAGAAGAATTAAATTTCAAATTTGAATTAATTAACAAAACAATTACTCGTATTTGTCAAGAAATTCAAATTTGATAATTATTTTAACTTAGATTTTTTTTCTTCTGAGAGTCTTTTATTTCTCTTAATCAACTCTAATGATAACTTTTTATTTGGAGCTTCTTTAAGTAACGAATCTTTTATTTTACTTTTTTCTAAATAATAATTCTTCAGAGAATCCAAATTATATTTTACATCTTTAAGTATTAAAGTATAATCTTCTGTTTTTGATGTATAATATATATTACTTTCACTAAAGCGAGTACTATCTATTTTATACTTATCATAAACCAAAAAAACATAGTTTTTCTTTTTTTCTAAAAACTTATTTTTAACATTACTAACAGATGATGCAATATACATATCTGTTAATAATGCTACCATAGAATCTTTTGGTATCAGATTTTTTGGTTTTTCATATATGGTATTACTTGTAGTACAAGACATAAAAAGTAAAGAAACCAGTATGTAAAAAAAATTTTTCATTTATATTTTAAATTCTAAACGTTTTCCTTTTGTGTTTTCATCAAAAATACCGTTTGCAAACATTAAGTTTCCATTTACAAAAGTATGCGTAATTTTACTTGAAAATTCTGTTCCTTCAAAAGGAGACCAACCACATTTATACAAAATATTATCTTTTGAAACCGTCCAATTTTGATTATTATCTATTAACACTAAATCGGCATAATATCCTTCTTTAATAAAACCACGTTTTTCAACTTTAAATAATTTTGCAGGATTATGACACATTTTTTCTACCGCTTTTTCAATTGGGATAACGCCTTCTTTTACTTTTTCTAAAATTGCGGTTACTGCATGCTGAACTAAAGGTCCACCACTTGGTGCTTTTGTGTATAAATTATCTTTTTCTTCTAAAGTATGAGGCGCATGGTCAGTTGCAATTACATCGATTCTATCATCTAATAAAGCCTTCCATAATCCGTCTTTATCTTTTTGAGATTTTACCGCAGGATTCCATTTAATATGTGTTCCTTTTTCATCATAATCTTTATCGGTAAACCATAAATGATGCACACAAACTTCTGCTGTAATTTTCTTTTCTTCTAAAGGAATATCATTTCTGAATAAATGCGTTTCTTTTTCTGTTGATAAATGGAAAACGTGTAACCTTGCTCCTGTTTTTTTAGCTAATTCAATTGCTTTTGATGAAGATAAATAACAAGCTTCTTCACTTCTGATAATTGGGTGATATTTTAATGGAATATCATCGCCATATTTGGCAACATATTCTTCCGTATTTTTTCTGATAGTTGCTTCGTCTTCACAATGTACCGAAATTAACATATCAGTAGAAGAGAATATTTTTTCTAAAACTTCTTCGTTATCAACCAACATATTTCCTGTTGATGAACCTAAGAAAAGTTTAATTCCCGCTACATTTCTTGGATTTGTTTTTAATAATTCTTCTAAATTATCATTTGTTCCACCAAACATAAACGAATAATTTGCATATGATGTTTTAGCTGCTATTTGAAATTTATCTTCTAATAAATCTTGAGTTGTAGCTTGTGGAACTGTGTTTGGCATTTCAATAAAAGAAGTAATTCCACCAGCAATAGCGGCTTTACTTTCAGTACCAATGTTTGCTTTATGTGTTAAACCTGGTTCACGAAAATGCACCTGATCATCAATCATACCTGGAATTAAATATTTACCCTCGGCATTGATAACTTCAATATCTGAAGTTGTATTTATTTCAGTTGAAATTTCTTTAATATAATTTCCTTCGATTAAAACATCGCCTTTAAAAACCTTGTTTTCGTTAACGATTGTTGCGTTTTTAATTAAGTATGATTTCATAATTGTGTTATTATTTTGGTAAACCTTTAATTCTCATTTTTAATACTCCGAATATTGCTTCTTTAATAATACCCGAATTTAATTTCGATGTTCCTAAAACTCTATCTGTAAAAATAACAGAAACTTCTTTAATGGTAAATTTATGCTTCCATGCTTTAAATTTCATTTCAATTTGAAAAGCATATCCTATAAATTTAATTTTATCAAAACGAATAGTTTCTAAAACTTTTCGTTTCCAACAAACAAAACCAGCAGTGGTATCGTGCACAGGAATTCCTGTAACAAAACGAACATATTTAGAAGCACAATACGACAATAAAACTCTGCGCATTGGCCAATTTACTACGTTTACACCAATTGAATAACGAGAACCGACAGAAACATCAGCTCCATCAATAGCACAGGCATTATATAATTTAATTAAATCATCAGGATTGTGCGAAAAATCGGCATCCATTTCAATTATATAATCGTATTTTTTAGCAATTGCCCATTTAAAACCATGAATATAAGCAGTACCTAATCCATTTTTTCCTGTTCTTTTTTCAATATAAAGTTTATTAGGATATTCTTTTTGTAATTTCGCTACGATATTAGCTGTTCCGTCTGGTGAGTTATCATCGACAACTAAAATATCAAACTCTTTTTTTTGATTAAAAGTTGCTTGTATTATCGCCGCTATGTTTTCTTTTTCGTTATAAGTAGGTATTATAACTAAAGCGTCTGATTTCATGTAATTTTCATCTAAAACTAAGCAAATATACACTAATTTATCACTAATTTTGTGTTAAATTAAAGCATAAAACAAATACGATTGCAAGCAATTGAACGCATTATAACTGATAATAACTGGATTACCTTAGTAATTATATTTGCTATTGTTTTGTTAGCAATAATGAAACTTCTAAAACCAAATAAATTACGAGATTATAGTCTTGCCTTTTTTACAACTGGTTTTTTCAAAAGAAAAGTAGAAGATAATACTTCATTTTTTTCTCCTTTTTACATAATATTCTTTTTTTTCTCAACAATTACAATTTCCTTATTACTTTTTTTAATACTGCTTCCTAGTGCCTATTTACCTAGTTTTTTTAACTATATAATATTATGTTGTTTCGTTTCAATATATTTTATACTCAAAAATTTATTAGATTTTATATTAGCTAATATTATTGAATCGAACTACAATACTAAGTATTTTTTAGCAACAAAATCAGGCTATTTAAACAGCCTTAGTTTATGGTTATTTCCTGGTATAATTATATATCAATATGCGTTTAAATCTCATATTTTTTTACTTATATTTTCTGTTATCTTATTTGTTTTCAGGGCTTTTTTAGTTTTAATTAATAACAAAAAAATAGTTATACGTAAGTTGTTTTATTTTATTTTGTACTTTTGCACTCTTGAAATAGCGCCCCTAATAATTGTTTATAAAATAACAACTACTACGTAAAAGAGAAAATATATGAAAGTGAAAACTATTTTAGTCTCTCAACCCGCTCCAAAAACGGAAACTTCTCCTTATTTTGATTTAGCAGAAAAACAAAAAGTGAAAATCGATTTTCGCTCTTTTATTCATGTTGAAGGGATTGATGGAAAAGAGGTTAGATCTCAAAAAATCGACTTAAAAAACTATACTGCAATTATTTTAACAAGTAGAAATGCTGTCGATCATTTTTTTAGAATTGCTGAAGAAATGCGTTTTACAGTTCCTGATTCTATGAAATATTTTTGTCAATCAGAAGCAGTAGCTTACTACTTACAAAAATATGTTGTGTACAGAAAACGTAAAATTTATGTTGGAAGTAGAACTTTTCCTGATTTAATTAAATTGATAAAAAAGCATAAAGATGAAACATTTTTATTGCCTTCTTCTGATAAATTAAAACCATTAATTCCTGAAGAATTAGATAAATTAGGAATTAACTGGAAACGTGCCAATTTATATAAAACTGTTGTAAGTAACTTATCTGATTTAGAAGATGTTTTTTACGATGTTTTAGTGTTTTTTAGTCCTTCAGGAATTGATAGTTTATTTGAAAACTTCCCTAACTTTAAGCAAAATAAAACAAAAATTGCTGTTTTTGGAAACTCAACCATTAAAGCTGTTGAAGATAGAGGTTTACGTGTAGATGTTGCTGCTCCAACTCCTGAAACTCCTTCAATGACTATGGCTTTAGATAAATACATTAAAGAAAATAATAAAAAGTAACAATACTTTTTTTAATAATTAAAAAACCATCAAAATTAATTTTGATGGTTTTTTTTTCAATAAAAAGAAATATTAAAACCTAATAATCACTTTTATTTTCTTATTTTAAAAGAACATTTTTTAGGCAAATAATTTATATGGATGGCTATCTAAATATTATCAAAAACTCTTATTCCGATTATTGGAATTATATAAAACAATCTGTTTTAATGGAATTAAACTGGGAAAATTATTTCTACGGATTAATTATTATTTCTTTAGTTGTTTGGATATTAGAAATGGTTTTTCCTTGGCGTAAAAATCAATCAATATTTAGAAAAGATTTTTGGCTTGATGTTTTTTATATGTTCTTCAATTTTTTTCTATTGAATCTTATTATTCTAATTGCTTTATCAAATGCAACAGCACAATTTTTTAATGATATTTTAAGTATTGCTGATTTATCAATAGCTAATTTTCAACTTTTTGATATTAATAAATTCCCTTTTTGGCTAAGAATATTTACTTTTTTTATCATTATTGATTTTGTACAATGGTTTACTCATACTCTTTTACACAAGTATGAATTTCTATGGAATTTTCACAAAGTACATCACTCTGTAAAAGAAATGGGATTTGCAGCACATTTACGTTATCACTGGATGGAACCTGTACTTTATAATTCAATGAAATATATTCCACTCGCTATTATGGGCGGATTTACAGCAAAAGATATTGCAATAGTCCATTTTTTTAATATTACTATCGGACACTTAAATCACGCAAATATTAATTGGGATTATGGTTATTTAAAATATATTTTAAACAATCCAAAAATGCACATTTGGCATCATGCAAAAGAATTACCTAAAGAAAGAAGAACTGGTGTAAATTTCGGAATTACATTAAGTATTTGGGATTATATTTTTAAAACAAATTACATTCCACATTCTGGTAGAGATATTGAAATAGGTTTTAATGATGATGAATATTTTCCGAAAGATTTTATCAATCAAGAAATATATCCGTTAAATAAAGAAAGTTGATAATATCAAATTAAAAATATTGACCAATACCAAAAACAAATCCTTTAGATGCATTTTTAGTTAATCCGTAACCATAATCGATTCTAAATACGGCATTAAATATTTTTTTATTGATACATCGCAATCCAAGCCCAGAATAAACTTGAATATTTTTTTCTTGAACAAAATCACTAAGATTACCTCCAGGATTTCGCCAACTACCAGTATCAACAAAAGTATTTCCTTGTATTGCCAACCATTTATTATTGTACAAAGTATGTCTGTATTCTGTGTTCCAAACGATACTTCCCGTACCTCTATCAACCAAAACACCTACGCCACGTAAATTCACATTATTATCTAAAGCAAAAGGCGCAAAAGGACTTTTTATGTTTGATGACAATCCTACACGCAATCTGTTTGCCCAATTTCCTTTTTTCCCAACTCTTTTAAAATAGAAGAAATCGTTCCAAAAAATTAAAAAATCATCTTGATACGCATTTTCAGAAATTACATATTGTGCGTATAATTCATTTTTAAAACCGTTTATATATTCATAATGATAATTTAAATTATCATAAGTATAAACAGTTTTAAATAACCACTTATTAACATCTAAAGTTAAAGGAATATCAGGCGATGTACTTCCTGTTAAATAATCGTATTTTTCTTTGAAATAATTGAAACCGAATTGAAGGTTATTTTTAAAATTTATTTGATAAATAGCCAGTGCTTCGTAAGAAGTATTTTGATATTTATAATTAGCCGTTTTATCAGCAAAATACAAAGGCTCTTCACTAATCCATTTTTGATGATGTAAACCTAAACCCCATTTATTAGAAAATAATGTTGGCGCGCTAAAATTAATACCATAAGAATCGAATCCATTATTTTGATAAAAACCTCCAAGAGTAATATTTTCGCCTAAAAAATTATAATCATACAGCCCAATTTTATAAGCTGTTTTCTTATTTGTAGTTGTCCAAATATTAAATTCAGGAATAATTGTAAAGTTTTCTTCAATATGGATTAAAACATTCTGTTTATCATCAGAAACAGCGACTACCTGAAAATAAGCATTTGATATTGCAGGTAAACGCTTTAAACGCACAATATCTTCGGATAATTTCACAGAATCTAAAAGGGTATTTTTTTTAGATGATATTATCTTTTTTATCAGCGAAATTTTAGTTTTTTTTACTCCAATAATTTTTACATCAGAAATAATATTTTCTTGTGAAAAAGTACTAAAACAAATACAAATAATTAAAACGATTGTTATTTTATTTCGCATATATTTTATTATTTATAAAAAATTTATTGTTAAAGTATAACTTATTTTAGATGACAACAAATATTTAATAAACCAAAAAAGGTATCAACACAACATAGTTGGTCAATACCTATAAAAAAGGGGAAACATATTGATGATTATTTTTTAACTTTTACAGAATAAAAAACAAATTATCAAATACTGTTTTTTAAAACAATGCTCGTACTCCTATATTAAAACTTTGCCCTAATCCGTTGTTATTTCCTCTTACAAAATTACTGTATATCGCTTCTAAATTTAAAATTTTTGTTATCTGATATTTACCTCCAAAACCTAAAGCAGTATAATCTTGTGTAAAATCGCCAAAGCGTTGCGAGTGTTGTGCAAAACCTAAAACAGTCGATTTATTTGTTGGAAAATAACTCATAAAAATACTTGGTGCTAATAAATAAGTATTGTTTGCGTAACTTTTTTCTTCTCCAAAACTGTATTCGGTATTTAGTTCTGTAAATAACTGCCATTTATCTCCTTCGAAAGTATAATCATAAAAAAAACGATTTTGAAATATCCATGAAGTTTGATCTAAATACACACCATTACTATCAGATTCATTCTTTACTAAAGGAATATGAATTGCTGACTGTGCCGAAAAATTAGCAATATTTTTTAAAGGTTGAAATTTTATTGCAGGTGCTATTGATGTAATTCCTTTTCTATCAGAATTTGTATCTTCTAAACTAAAAACAGACAATGCTTGCCTTCCTCCGATAGTATTAGAACGAAATTCTGCTAAAAAACCAACATTAAAACGATTACTATCAGAAATTCCTGTAAAAATTTCTACTGATGAAGTAAAAAAATTAGCTCGGTCTTTTGGTAATGAATTCCCATTCTTATCAGCAAATTTTGTTTCTGTGTATAAATTATTTCCCCATTTAATATCCCACTGCCCTTTATTCAATAATTTAGAAGGTGTGTAAGTTTGAATATTACTTTTTTCTTCTTCTTGTTTTTCTTGAGAAAACACTTCAGAAAAACCAAATAAAACGATTAATACAGCAATGTATCTTGATTTAATTTCCATTTTAAGCTTTTTTATATTTATATAATAAGACGGCATATTTTTAATCAACTTACATCACATCCTTATTTAAATTGATTCTAAATTTATTTATCCTGTTAAGTTATTAACTTTAACAACGACCTAACTGCAAATCAACTTTTATGGAACATGTTGTTATTATTGGTAATGGAATTTCTGGTGTTACTGCTGCCAGACATATTCGAAAATTATCAGACAAAAGAATTACTATTATTTCATCTGAAACTAAATATTTTTTCTCAAGAACTGCTTTAATGTATGTTTATATGGGACATCTAAAGTTCAGTCATACACAACCTTATGAACCTTGGTTTTGGGAAAAAAATCGAATAGAACTAAAAAAAGGACTCGTTTCTAAGATAAATACATCTAATAAAGAAATCGTTTTTGATAACAATGAAACCCTTGCATATGATAAATTAATTATTGCTACAGGAAGTAAACCCAATAAATTCGGTTGGAAAGGACAAGATTTAGAAGGCGTTATGGGAATGTATCATAAACAAGATTTAGAAAAATTAGAAAAATTTGCTCCCGATAATAAAATCTGTAAAAGAGCTGTAATTGTTGGTGGCGGTTTAATTGGAATAGAATTAGCAGAAATGTTACACAGCAGAAATATTCCTGTAACATTTTTAGTTCGTGATAAAAGCTTTTGGAATGGCGTTTTACCTGCTCAAGAATCGGCAATGCTTAATAAAGAAATTTTATCAAATCATATTGATTTACGTTTAGGTGTCAATCTAAAAGAAATTAAATCCGATGAAAACGGACAGGTAAAATCAATAATTATTGCAGAAACAGGGGAAGAAATTCAATGTAATGTTGTTGGATTAACAGCAGGTGTTTCTCCTAATATTGATTTTATTAAAGAATCTGAAATTGAAATAGGAAAAGGCGTAAAAGTAAATCGATTTTTAGAAACAAATATTAAAAACATATATGCAATTGGCGATTGCGCCCAACAACACAACGCCATAAATCAGCGTCCGCCTATTGAAGCCGTTTGGTACACAGGAAGAATGATGGGCGAAACCGTAGCACAAACTATTTGTGATAATAAAACGGAATATAAACCTGGACATTGGTTTAATTCTGCTAAATTTATGGATATCGAATATCAAACTTATGGTTGGGTTTGGGCAGAAACAAAAGAAAATGAAGCTCGTTTTTATTGGGAACATCAAAGTGGTAAAAAATGCATTCATATTAATTATGATAAAAACACACATGAATTTATCGGAATAAATACCTTCGGAATTAGAATGCGTCATGATTTTTTTGATAAAGTTTTAACCGAAAAACGTTCTATTCAATATGTCTTAGAACATTTAGCCGATGCTAATTTTGACCCTGAATTTTATAAACTTCATGAGTCAGAAATCATTGCACAATTCAATAAAGAAAATAATACTACTATTCAACTAAAAAAGAAAAGTTGGACACGAATTTTCAGTAAATCATAATAATTAAGCCCATGAAAATCATAAAACAAACAGGTCTAATCGTTTTTTTAATAGGATTAGCCATTTTTATAGCAACTATTTTCACAGGTTCTTTCCGTTTAGAACAAGCCGAATTAGATTCTTTTATCAAAGAAAAAGGGTATAAAAGTACCGTTATAAATGATGAATTAAGCAAGGCTGTTGTAACTTCAGAAGATTTAAATATTTTTCAATTTTCGAGTCGTGTTATAAAAGCATATGAAAATTCTAACGCTCATTATGACGGACTTATTGCTAAATATGATGCTGAAAAAAATTGGGATAAAAAAGGAGCTCAATATCAATATAAAATATTTGGAAAACCGCATAGTTTAAGTTTTACTCTTGCTAAAAAAGCAGGAAAAGGACTTGCTCATAACAATACAGGTTTAATGTGGTTTTTAACATTCGGTTTAGGAATTATTGGCGCGCTACTTTTTATCGTTCCTGATGTGGTTTTATTAGGAAATGCAGGTATCAAAAATAATGGAGTTTTTCTGAATGCGGCTACAAACCGTGGTTGGATTGGTTGGTTTGCTTTTATCTTTTTGGTTACTTTTTATATTTTACTATATTTTTATCCTGATTTCATCGTAAACTGGGTGTATTTAGTCGACCCGATTAGTGAATCAATTAGTGGAAACCCTGCGAGTCAGTGGTTTTTATACGGATTTTTATATTGTACTGTGATGTCTGTAATGGCAGTAAGAATGTATATTAAATACCGTCATAATAAATATCAAATTTTAAGAACAACTTCTGTTTTATTCTTTCAAATTGTATTTGCTTTTTTAATTCCAGAAATTTTAGTTCGCTTCGAAAAACCTTGGTATGACTTTAAAAATGCCTTTCCTTTGGATTATGATTTTTTCTTCAAATGGAATTTAGATGAATTATTAGCCAGCGGTGGTTTTGGTTTATTTATTTTAGTTTGGGGAGTTATTTTAACCGTTATCGTAGTTCCTGTGATGGTCTATTTCTTCGGAAAAAGATGGTATTGTTCATGGGTTTGTGGCTGTGGTGGTTTAGCTGAAACACTAGGAGATCCTTACAGACAATTATCAAGTAAAACATTACTTTCTTGGAGAGTAGAACGTATTGTAATTCACACCGTACTTGGTTTTGTTTTGGTGATGACAGGTTTTGCTTTATATACTTTCTTTTCAGGTGCAAATGAAATTATTGGGATTAAAACACAAACTATTCAAGATATTTATGGCTTTTTAATCGGTTCTATTTTTGCAGGTGTAATCGGAACAGGTTTCTACCCTATTTTTGGAAATCGTGTTTGGTGCAGATTCGGATGTCCTTTAGCTGCTTATTTAGGTTTTATCCAACGTTTTAAATCTCGCTTTAGAATTACAACAAACGGAGGTCAATGTATTTCTTGTGGAAATTGTTCTACTTATTGTGAACAAGGAATTGACGTAAGAGCTTATGCTCAAAAAGGAGAAAACATTGTTCGTTCTAGTTGTGTTGGTTGTGGAGTTTGTGCGGCAGTTTGCCCAAGAGGTGTTTTAAAATTAGAAAATGGTCCTGAAGAAGGAAGAATTAATCCGACAGAAATATTATTAGGTAACGATGTTGATTTAATGGATTTAGTTAATGAAAAATAAACTGTTTTTTTTCCTGTTTTTTATTTCGATGCTTGTATTTTCTCAAAAAAAATATCAAAAAAAATATTTTGACAATGGGAATTTAAAGGAAGAAGGCTGGATTAAAAATTCTTTTAAAACTGATTATTGGAAATTTTATTATAGAAATGGTCAATTAAAAAAAGAAGGGAACTTTAAGCAGAATCGCTCCGTAAAATATTGGTATTTTTACCGACAAAATGGAACAGTTGAAAAAGAAGGTCATTTTGTTGCTGGAAAAAAAAGTAAATGGTGGCTATTTTATGATAGCAAAGGAATTGTAAATCATAAATGTCAACTAAAAGACAACCAAAAAGATGGGTATTGTCTGCGCTATTATCATCAAAAATTAATTCGCGCCGAAAAATATCAAGCAGGAAAAAAAATAAAAGAATGGACAGATTTAAAATCTTTTAAAAAAGAAAATAATTTGTTCGATTTAAGATAAATGAAACAATCAATTAAAGTGATTATCCCTGCTTATAATGAGCAAGATTCTATCGCAAAAGTTATTAACGATATTCCAGAAATTGTTGATGAAGTAATTGTAATTAGTAATAATTCTACGGATGCAACAGTTGAAAATGCTACAAATGCAGGTGCTACTGTTTTACAGGAAAACAGAAAAGGCTACGGATATGCTTGTTTAAAAGGCATGGATTATATTGCTTCATCAGAAAAAAAACCAACAATTATTGTTTTTTTAGATGGTGATTATTCTGATTATCCCGAACAATTAACAGAACTTATTACTCCGATTATAAATAAAAATATCGATTTTGTAATCGGTGCTCGTGTAAAAGAATTACGAGAAAATGGCGCTATGACTCCGCAACAAATATTTGGAAATTGGTTAGCGACCTTTTTAATGAAGTTATTTTTCAGAGCAACATTTACAGATTTAGGACCTTTTAGAGCCATTAAATACGATAAATTACTGTCATTAAAAATGGAAGATAAAACCTACGGGTGGACAGTAGAAATGCAATTAAAAGCACTAAAACAAAAATTTAGTTACGTAGAAATCCCTATGAAATATAGAAACAGAATTGGAGTTTCAAAAGTTTCAGGAACCGTAAAAGGTAGTATCTTTGCGGGCGTTAAAATATTAAGTTGGATATTCAAATATAGTTTCAAATAATGATTGTAGAGTACATTATAATAGTAGTTTATGCTATTTCGTTAATTTTAATTTTTATGTATGCTCTGGCACAATTAAACTTATTGTTTAATTATTTAAAGGCTCAGAAACAAAAAGATAATTCACCTAAATTCGATTTTTCAAAACCTGAAGAAATTCCTTTTGTAACCATACAATTACCCGTTTTTAACGAATTATATGTGATGGAGCGTTTGTTAACTAACATCGCCAAAATAAAATATCCGAATAAAAAATTAGAAATTCAAGTTTTAGATGATTCTACGGATGAATCTGTAATTTCAACAGCAAAACAGATAAATGAGCTTCAAAAAACAGGTTTAGATATTGTACATATTTGCCGAAAAAATAGACAAGGTTTTAAAGCAGGAGCATTAAAAGAAGGTTTAGAAGTTGCCAAAGGAGAATTCATAGTTATTTTTGATGCTGATTTTTTACCTCAAGAAGATTGGCTAGAAAAAACAGTTCCTTATTTTAAAGATCCAGAAATTGGTGTTGTTCAAACTCGTTGGGGACACATCAATAGAAATTATTCTACCTTAACTAAAATTCAAGCTTTTGCCTTAGATGCTCATTTTACTTTAGAACAAGTAGGACGAAATAGTAAAGGTCATTTTATCAACTTTAATGGTACTGCTGGTATATGGCGTAAACAATGTATTTATGATGCTGGTAACTGGGAAGGCGATACTTTAACTGAAGATTTAGATTTAAGTTATAGAGCACAACTTAAAAACTGGAAGTTTAAATACTTAGAAAATGTTCAAACTCCTGCTGAATTACCCGTAATTATTAGTGCTGCACGCTCGCAACAATTTCGATGGAACAAAGGTGGTGCTGAAAACTTTCAGAAAATGGCAAAAAGAGTTATTGGTAATAATAACTTGCCTTTTAAATCTAAAGTTCACGGATTATTACATTTATTAAATAGTTCAATGTTTTTAAATGTATTTTTAGTTGGTGTACTAAGTATTCCTATGCTATATATAAAAAACGAATATGAACATTTAAAACCATATTTTTATATGATGAGCTTTTTTGTAATTAGCTCTGTTATATTTTTTATTTGCTATTGGCATATGTACAAAAGAACTTACGGTAGTGGAATTAAAAGTTTCTTTAGTTATATAGGTACATTTTTTACCTTTTTTTCTATTGCGATGGGGTTTTCATTACATAATTCTATTGCTGTTTTAGAAGGTCATTATGGTAAAAAAAGTGAATTTGTTCGTACACCTAAATTTAATATTAAGTCGGTAAAAGATGGTTGGAAAAACAATAAATATATCAGAAAAAAGGTTTCTTTACATGTAATTTTCGAAGGTCTTTTGGCTCTTTATTTTGCCTTTGGTATGTATAGTGCTTTTATTGTAGGTGACCAAGGTGGTGATTTTGGATTATTTCCTTTTCACTTAATGCTATGTGTAGGTTTTGGTTATGTCTTTTTCAAATCATTATTTTCTAAAGCCTAATGTACTTCTGGAAAAAAAACAATGCAATACTGCTAACTTTTATTAGCAGTATTCTTTATTTTTTAGTAGCTTTTTTTTTAGATAGAACAAATTTTTTACAATTACTTTTCTTATGGTGTGCACTATTTAGTAGCACTTATTTTTTATGGAAAAAAAATCAGCATAATTTTCCTCTTCTAGTTGCTGTTTCTATTTTATTTAGATTGATTTTTCTTTTTGCAATCCCTAATTTATCACAAGATTTTTATCGATTTATTTGGGATGGAAGAATGATTTTAGAAGGATTTAATCCGTATTTATCATTGCCTAAAACCTTTATAGAACAACAAAAGTATCCTATAAATGAAGCCCTTTCTTTATACAAAGGAATGGGAGAAATGAATGGAAGTCACTATACTAATTATCCGCCTATAAATCAATTATGCTTTTTAATAGCTGCTATTTTGGCTAACAAAAGCATTTTAGGAAGTGCAATTGTGATGCGAATTATTATAATTTTAGCTGATATAGGAATACTCTATTTTGGAAAAAAGCTCTTAGAAAAGTTGAATTTACCAATTCATACTATTTTTTTATATATTTTAAATCCATTTATCATTATTGAAATGACAGGTAATTTACATTTTGAGCCTGTAATGTTATTTTTCTTAATTTGGAGTTTATATCAATTACAACAAAAAAAATGGATATCAGCAGGATTATTACTTGCCTGTTCTGTTACTGTAAAATTAATTCCATTGTTATTTTTACCATTATTTTTTCAATGGTTTATTAAAAAAGAAAAGACAAAAACTTTATCAAAAATAATAAAACTCATTTGTTTTTATTGGGTTATTCTGATGAGTATTATTGTGTTATTTCTTCCTTTTTACTCGCCTTTATTTATTTCAAATTACTCTAATTCTGTTGGATTATGGTTTCGAAATTTCGAATTTAATGGTAGTTTTTACTATATCGCTAGAGAAATAGGTTATTTATTTAGAGGTTATAACGAAATAGCAATCATAGGAAAAATAGGTCCTTTATTAACTATTTTATTTTTAATAGGGATTACATTTTTTAGAAGAAATAAATCAATGATAGAATTAATTACAGCAATGTTATTTGGTTTATCTTTTTATTATTTTACAACAACAACAATGCATCCATGGTACATCGCAACACTTTTAATATTATCTGTATTTACTAAATATCGATTTCCTTTAATTTGGAGTATTGTTATAATTTTAAGTTATCAAGCATATTCAAATGAACCATGGAAAGAAAACTTATGGTTTGTTAGTTTAGAATATCTATTTGTTTATGGTTATTTAATTTGGGAATTATTCATAAAAAAACCCACTCAAAAAATTGAGTGGGAAAAATTGCTATGAAAAAGAAAAAGTAGTGGTTTTAAAACCACTACTCAAATATAAGTAAGTTATATCTAATACACAAGTAATTAGACATTAAAAAATTATAATTTAATTACTTTATCTTTTTCTAAATAATATTTTTGAAAGCTTTCAAAGCATATTGCTTCATTATTCTCATCAAATTCTAATCGATGTCCATATTCACTAACCCATCCTATTTGTTTAGATGGATTTCCTACAACCAAAGCATAAGGAAGTACTTCTTTTGTAACCACTGCTCCTGCTCCTACAAATGCATATTCACCAATATTATTACCACAAACTATAGTTGCATTAGCACCAATACTAGCACCTTTTTTAACTATAGTTTTTAAATATTGATCTTTTCTATTTATAGCGCTTCTAGGATTTATTACATTGGTAAAAACCATTGATGGACCTAAAAAAACATCATCTTCACAAATAACACCTGTATAAATAGATACATTATTTTGCACTTTCACATTATTTCCTAAAATTACTTCTGGAGAAATCACTACATTTTGACCTATATTACAATAATTACCAATTTTACAATTAGACATTATATGACTAAAATGCCAAATTTTGGTTTCTTTACCAATACTACAATCATCATCAATTATAGCTGTTTCGTGAGAAAAATAAGAGTTCGTTTTATCCATATATACAAAAGTAAAAAACTCAACCTTAATAGTTGAGTTTTTGATTTTATTCTACTTTAAAAGTAATCGGTAAGGTATATTTAACTTTTACAGCTTTCTTATTTTGTTTTCCTGGTGTAAAATTAGGTATTTTACGCACTACTTTATTTGTTTCTTTTTCTAATTTTTTATGAGGAGCTCTAATTTTGATATCAGATACTATTCCTGATTTATTTATTATAAATTGAGTTAATATTTTATATTTACCAGAACTTAATCCTACATCTTGTGCTATTTCTGAATTAAAATGTCGCTGAACATGTCGTTGTATTTTACGCTCGAAGCATTTTCTATTTTCTTCTTCGGATAAACCTTCACAACCTTTAAAAACTGGCGCATTTTGAACATTATTTATAGATATTGTTTTCTCTACTATTTCAACAATTTTCGGTTCTTTTATAATCGATTTAATTGTTGTTTTCTTATTTTCTTTTGTTGATTTTATAATTGTTTCTTCAATAACATTAGTATTTTTAACAATTACTGGGGTACTAATTATTTTCACTACTCGTTTTTTAACCACAGGAACTACTTTTTTTTCTACTTTTTTGATAACCACAGAACGTGAAAAAGTAAAAACAGTAGATTGATTTGTTTCAAAAGGAATAAATACATCGGCTGTCTTTTTTTCTGTTTCATGTTCTAATGAAATAAAAACAACAAATAATGTAAGTACTAAACCTAGCTGCATAAAAATAGAAGAAAATTTTTCTAATTGTTTTCTTGGGTTTTTCTTTAAAATTTTGTTTGACGTATTCTTTAAATTTTTCATAGTAATTAATTTTTAAGTTAATACACTGTTAAAACCAAGAAGTATGCCAATAAAAAAAGCAACCCAAATTGGATTGCTTTTTTTATATTATAATTAGAAGTAAATTATTCTACATTAAAAGTAATAGGTAATGTATACCCTACTCTTACTGGTCTACCTCTTTGTCTACCTGGTTTCATTTTAGGTATCTTTTTAGCTATACGAATAGCTTCTTTTTTTAATCTTGGGTGAGGTGCTCTTGCATTAACACTTGTTATAGATCCGTCTTTATCAATTTTAAATTGAACATAAATACGTTTCTTACCAGGAGATAACCCTAATTCGTTTGCTAATTCAGCATCAAAATTACGTTGGATATGCTTTTGTAATTTTTTATTTAAACAAGCTTTTTTCTCAGCTTTAGAACCTGTACATCCAGGGTAAATAGGCACTTCTTCAATAATAGAAAAAGGTACATCTTCTACAACTTCTTCTTCTTCAACAGCCTCTTCAATATCTTCTACTTCAACAGCTTCAGATTCATCAGTTTCAGTCGATTCAATAACGGTTTCTTCAACTTCCTTTTCATCTTCAACAACCTCTATTTTTTCTGGTGCTGGTGGTGGAGGTGTGTTTTGTTTTGGTTTTGGTGGTTCAATATTAAGTTCTATTGTTTCTTCTTCAATTTCAGAAGCCATAGTCACTTCACCTAAATCTCCATATGTTTTATCATATGTTTTATTTTCAATTGCAACATATGTTACAAATAAAGCTAAAACCAAACCTAACTGCATAAACAGTTTACTATAATTCTCTAAGTTTGACTTTGGATTCTTCTTAATTTCCATCCTAAATGTTTTTTAATAGTTCGCTAATTTAATTAATTTATTTCAACTTTTACAAGCTAATTCTTTAAATAGTTACATTTTTTCTAAAAAAAAGAAAGTACGTAATATAAGCTATTAAAATACCCGTCGTATTTGCTACAATGTCTAAAACATCACCTGAACGGTATGTAGTTATTGTAACTTGAAGAGCTTCAATAATTATGCCGTAAAATACGCAGCAAAAAACAACTATAAAACTATTATTTTTTGTTTTACTATAAGCCAATAACCAAACAAAGCATAAAACAAGATAAGCAAATGCATGCTCGTATTTATCTAAATGATTTATTTGAATTATAGCTGGTTGCTTTCCAATTTTAATTAAACTAAGAATAGCAATACTAATGGTTATTAGTATTGCTATTTTTGTTAAATTATCCTTTAATAAGCTCTTGATACCCTTCAGCACTTAATAAATCTGCTACTTGTGAATCGTCTGATAATTTAATTTTTATCATCCAACCGTTACCGTAAGGATCAGAGTTTACCAATTCTGGCTCATCTTCTAACTTTTCATTAAATTCGATTACCTCTCCTGATAAAGGCATAAAAAGGTCAGATACTGTTTTAACTGCTTCTACTGAACCAAAAACTTCTTCAATATCTAAAGTTTCATCTAAAGTATCAACATCTACATATACGATATCTCCTAATTCTCCTTGTGCAAAATCAGTAATACCAATTGTAGCTACACCTTCTTCTATCTTAACCCACTCGTGGTCTTTTGTAAACTTTAATTCTGATGGAATGTTCATTGTACTATTTTTATTGTGTTTGTTTTAATTTCCTAAGTTATATATAATATTGATTCCTGCATTGATAGATTGCCTTGGAAACGTAGTTGACACCGCATATTGAAACGTTTGATGGTTATAATAAAACGACGCTGTTAAACTACTACTTAAATTATAATCAGCTATAAATTTTAACCCAAATAATTTCTCTCCTCCTGTTATCTGACTATTTTCTTTATCAACACTTCGTATTAATGTTAAATTATCTCTTAAAGAGATATCAGCTCTTAAATTCACATCTCCTTTTAAGGTTTGTTTTTTACCTGTAAATCTGGTTACAAATTTAACATCTTTAATTTTATAACCAAAACCAACAACATATTCTGTTCCTTTAACATCGGTTAAAGTATTATTATTGAAATTTAATGTTAAACTTCTATCTCTTCTTATTTCTCCTTTAAATGAAAAGTCATTTTTCATTCTAAAATCAACTTTTACCAATGGAGAAAACTCGTCAATTAAAGTTGCCGACGAAAGTAATAGTTCTGACTGATAATTACCAGAATTATTTGTATTTGTTGGTGTAGAAGTGTCATATTGTAGGTTATTTGTGTAATTACCTACTGTATATGATGATTTATAACCATGAGACACCGTAAAAGAAGAGAATGATTTTTTAAACCACTTGTACTTCATTAACCCATTAAAACGTAATGTCCAGTTTGGAATTGGAATACTCTTAAACACATTTGTACTTACAGAAGTTGCACTAGTACCTGAATAAGCAGCAATAAATGCGGGTAACATTGCTTGTTGTCCTGTTGTTTTGTATCCGGCTCCATCATCATTATTTGGTAACCCTGATGCAGCAGATAATCGTTCTGAAATTGTTGCTCTATTTGCTAAAAATGTTTCATATAAAGCTTCACTATCTGTAAAAGCAGTACTTAACATAAAATGACTAATACTATAATTACCTGTTTCAAAGACTTTAATTGCTGGATTTTGTTCAAAATTACCATTACCATCTGAAATTACATCTAACTGTTGATTCAAATTACTAGTATGAATTCTATTTCCTCTTAAATCAATAGATAAATTTTTAAATGGTTTTACAGAAACAGTATAGTCTAATTTTTTATATCTGGTTTTTCCGTAATTTTTACTATAATAAGGATCATCTGTATCTCTTGTTACTAACCATCCGTTTTGAATAGCAGTATTTAAAATTTCTGTTTGACTACCAAAAACAAATCCTAAAGATGGTGCAGAACCTCCTTCAAAATTATTTCTTCCTAAGAAACCTACAGAAGGTTTGTATCCTTGTAATAAAGTTCCATTATTTTCAGAATAACTAATTTTACCTTTTTTTATTGATGTTAATACATCATATGTACCTTTCAATATTTTATGACCAAAAGAGGCATTCTTTTTCAGCTTTGCCTTTTTTACAGAAGCGTTTGATCCTAAAGTAGCTTGTCCTTTTTTAATGGGTTGCTTTTTAATTCCTTTTAATAATAATTTATCAATACCCAAGGTTTTATAAAAACGACCAAAATTAATATTCGCATTTAAACTATGTGTATTCGCATTCTGAACCATATTACCAACTACATCCTGATAATCAAGAACTGTCGTTTCTCCTGTGGCTTCATCTACTTGATTTACAATACTCTGTGAACCAGCTTTCCAGTCAAAATCTGCTGTATAGCCATAATCTGCTGTTATAAAATTTAAATATGGTATTTTTTTAAGAGGCAATTTATAAGTTGCATTTAATTTTTGATGATAATTATCAGGTCGTCCTAGAGTAAAGAACTGATCATATATTTCTAAATCTTCATCATTTCCAAAACTATCATAAATATAGTTATTGGTTGCATTAAAATTCAACTGTAATGATTTTGTTAAATCAAAACCGATAGTATAATCCCAATTAAATAAAAACCTACGCTGAACTAATTCTGTTTGTTCACTTAATCCTTCAATTAAATTTCTTGATTTCTGAGAATTATAATTTCTATTAATACGTGAATTAAAAGCCAGTGTTTTAGGGACAGGGTTTATATTTAAATCTTTTACCACTTTTAAATACTTACTTTTAAATAATTTTGATTTTTTAAAAGGTTCAATAACAAAAGGCTTAAAGCTAAAATTATAACTAGCCGATGCCATTACATTTTTATTTTCAAATTTTTCAATATTATAATCTTTATGAAGTTCTTCATTATGAGCATAAGAAACTGATACATTTTCTACATCATAAAACTTTGGTGTTTTTTTACTTTCAGAGTTTTTATTCTTTTTAACATTGATAAAACTTATACTTTTTCTACGAGTATAATCTTGCGCATTTTTACTATTCGGATTTTTATCTAAAGCATTTTTTAATTCGATATCTTGAAATTGAGGATCATATTTAGGATCTCTAAATTCTTCACCATAACTATAACTCATCGGCAATTGCATATTCCATTTTTTAGGCATCATTTTACCTAACTGAATATTCGTTGCAACACTATATTGTTTAATTTCTTCAATACTTCTTTGCTGTACTCTGTCTTCAATACTACCAAAACCAATAGTTGACATTTTTCCTGCTAAAGATAAATCCATAACATCGGCAAGATTTGCATCAGCATTTACAACAGTAGCCCATCCACCTTTATTATCAAAACCTACTACACGCAGTTCATTAAACCAAACTTCTGCAGTTTCTTCTATATTAGAATTATTTTTTACCCCCAGCATTACCGTTCTTATCTGTGCTAATGTTGGGTTTCCTTTTACTGATATTTTTAAACCATTAGAACTTGTTGATGAAAAAACATCGCCAACACTTGATCGTTCAAGTTTTAAATTAGCTAATTCTTCCAACGGAATTTCTAAATCATTTACCTCTGGCCAAACATCTCGTGAAGTAGCATTCGAGGTTGATAATTTTAATGGTTTTTCAATTTCGTAATAATTATCATTCAAATCAGTTCCTAAACGAATAATAGCAGTCATATCATCATTATCTGTTCTAGAACCTGTTGGTGCTTCAGCATGTAGAAACATCAATAATTTTTTATACCTACGCATATCTATACTTATATTTTTATAGATAGTTCTTTTTTCACCTGCAGGTAAATCAGTAACTTTTAAAGTAACCGATTGTTCATTCTGACGTTGAATTCTATTAGTTCCTTGTAATTCTTCACGTGTAATTCCTGGCGGTAACTGATATTTTTCTTGGTTTTGTTCAATACTTACTACACCTACTTCAAACTTATTAAGTTCTTCTGATTTTAAATTTTCAGGAACTCCAGTTTCTGGAAAAGTTTTAGTGTAACGTCTCCAATCTCCACGAACCAATTCTAATTCACCAAATCGTAAAACAACTGGTATTTTAAATTCGGTTAAAAACATTCTTATAAAACGAATACTATTAAAATCAGAAATTCCATTAATTGCCTTAGCATCATTTCTAACAGGAATTCTAAATTGATACCAAGTAGTATTTCGTGTTGTTCCGTTAGCCAAAGTAATTGGTTCGCTTTTCGCATCAATAATATTATTTTGACCTTTTTTTAAATCATCATGATTTAATGAAATTTCATATTCAAAATAACTATTAACAGGGTTCATTGTTTGATCCTTATTAATATCTTCGGTATCAGGATATGCAGTTGATGAAGTAGGATACGACTCTGTTGATTGCGATGCCGTTGGCGAGTTTCCTTGTGTACCGTTAAAATTTTTATATCGTGATAAAATAGATGGACTTGATGCTTCAATAGCTCCACCTCTAAAATATTGAAAATTATCTCCCGCAGGATCATCTCCAAAAGTAGCTATTTGAGTATCAGTAAAACTATGACGTTCTTTAAGATGTGTTTTTTCATCTTCATCATTCAATCCATCTAAACCAATATCTTGATTTGTTCTATGTCCATCATCATTATCAAAGGCATACAAAATAGATGGATTAATCGGTATATTACCCCAAGCAGTTTTGTTTACGTTAAGTTCGTCTGTTTTAACTCCATCTTCAGGCAAACCATTTTCATATTGTTTTCGACCATCTTTTAAAATATCTTCAGAAACATTTCCTAAATTGATGAATAATTTACCAACCTGATTACTTAAATCTTGATGATTGACACCTGCTGGTAAACCTTCTGCTTCTGTAATTGAATAATTTTCATACGGATCCATTAACCAAAACTGAATATATTCTACATTCGCTTGTTCAAAATTATTAGTTGTTAACGGGCGCATAATTCCACCCCAACGTTTTTCAGCTATTTCTGGGCTTACATTATAATTATAAGGACCTCTTTCTGATGGATAATAAGCTAAATCTAAAGTTCGTACTAAGTTTTGTTGAGTTATATCTAAATCAGTATTTGGAAATAATTCGTTGTAACGAATCTGACGAACTTCATTTCTTGATAGTTCATTTTCATCAATGTTACTAGGTCTGTTTCCATTAGCATAAAAAAGTTGATCTACATTATACCAAGCTATTTTTGCTCTGTTATAATTATATGATAAATCACCTGACCCTCCATTAAAACCTGGAGATTCTGGTGTACTTGCTAAAAACCATTGTTGTGGTGAGCTTAAATTTATTGGTATTTCTGATGCTTCAAAATCATCTAAATAAGATGTTGCTGCTCCATCAATATCAATTCCACTTGGCGAACCAGGTATCAAATATGCGAAATCTGCTCTAACCGATACATTTGAAGGAACTTCCGTTTCTACAAACGGCAATCTGTTTGCTAATTTTGTTAAATAAGGTACTTCTGATGAATAATCTAAATTTAAACCTAACATTGTATTATTGATAGGTTCTCCACCAAAATTTACTTTTGGTGTTATTGGTTTTTCACTTACATTTAAGTAAGTTCCTCCTAAAGTAAAATCTTCGGAAAAACGATGTTCTACATCAATACCGATAAATGTTTTTCGTTGTTGACTGAATAAATTATTACTTTCTGTAGTTGCATTTATAGGAATTCCTGATGCTTCTAAACCTGGATCTAAAATTTGTACTCTTCCTAATTGATAATCTACTACATAATCAATTCCTTCTACTAATTGTCGTCCACCAGCAGTAACGCTAACAGATCCTCTAGGAATATTAAATCCTCCAAGAGAAATACCTCTACTTGTTGCTGATTTAAAATATCCTTTTAAAAAGAATTTATCTTTATTTTGATATTCATTTTTTGCTTGAATTTTAGTCGTTAAATACAATTCTTCAAAAAGATATTTTTCTTGATCTGTAGTATTTGTAAGTTCACCTTTTAAATCATTTCCAAAAGGTTCTGGCTCAGGAAAAATAACATAACCTCTTTCTGAACTAACTGTTACTCCTTCTACATAATCAAAAAAACCATCTCCTTCAGGTACAGCATACTCACTTTGATCTAATTTATCTAGATTAAATATTCGCAATAGTGGTTTCTCTGATACATCTGGCGTTAATGCTTTTTGTAAAGTATTTTGTAATGTTCCTGTTTGGTCATCACGATATAGTAATTCAATACGAAAACCTTCACGCTGTAACGGAAAAGCACCTAAAGCATATACATTTTTCATCATTAATTGCCAAGTCGGAAATGCTACTCCTAAAAACCCTGGTGCACTTGTATTCGGACGAATCGTATTTAAAATTTCACTACGTAATAATTTTACTACTAAGTTTGATGGCGCTACGACTCCATCATTAGAAAACTCTCCTACTTTAAATACTGTTTCTCCGTTAGAAGCTCCAACAACAGTATATTCATAAGCAACGGCTAAAACTTCTCCGTCATTTAATCTTCTATTTAAAGATACAAAACCTAATTGATTATGTACTTTAAACTCGTTTGGTTGTAGCTTTCTTGCATTTTGCAAATACGAATAATTATATCCTTGTTTAGCAGGAATACCTAACTCATTAATTGCAGCATCAACAGTTGCTACATCTCTAATTTTACTATCTTCAGCTAATAAACCTTTTAAATTATTAACATTATTATCAGGTATGTTAAACCCGTTTGCCTTTGCAGGATTTATAGTTAAGTCTTCAACTTCATCATTAACTAAGTTATTTGATGTGCTTTTTGTGTTCGATTCACCTAAATCGGCAAGTCCTACAATACTACGATAATCAGTTACATTTTGCGAAGTATTGGTAACCCAAACCTCAACACGAGTAATATTTATTGGACTATTTATTAATGGATAATTACCTAATGCTTTTTTATAAGTTTCTCTAAAATACTGTCCTAAAAAAAAGTGTCTATCATTATCATAATCGGAAGCACGTAATTCAAATGGCTCAATGGTAGCACCGCCTTCTGCAACAACTGTTTTAGATTGTGAATTTTGCTGTGAAAATGCAGCTGTTATAAATGTTTTACCAAACTGTAATTCTGTTTTTACACCAAATAATGTTTGCGCTCCGTTTATTAAGGAGTTTTTAATTGGCATACTAATGTTACCCGCTTCAATGTTTTGTATAATATCATCTTCGGTTGGGGCGTATTCTAACTTAATAATATTTTGAAAATCAAAAGTAGATTGGGTATCGTAATTTGCTGTTACCTTTAATCGTTCTCCAATTTTTGCTTGTAAACCAAGGCTTATTTGCTGATCAAAATCAAAAGTAAAACTAGTTTGATTTTCAATAGATATTTGAGGGTTTTCATTTTTTTGATAAACTCCTCCTAATTTTATATTTACTTGACCTGTAGGTTTTACATCAACTGTGTTTCCGCCAAAAATAGATTCAAAAAATTTAGAATTCACATAATATTTTGGCAATAAATTTTTTCTAGCTTTTTTACTTCCTTTTTTATTCGGGTTAGTCGCATCTATTTTTTCTTTGAAATAATCTTTCAAATCATTATTTAAGCGATATTTTTTATATTCATTTGGAGTCATAAAAATAGGTGTACCAATATAGTAATCACCAATTTTTTCTACCAATACAAATTTATGAATAGCCTTGTCATAGCTGACAATTTTTTCTGTTGGATTATTTAAAAAAAGACCTCCTTTTTGATTGTTACTAAAATTATACTTAAGAGGTATAACGGTATCTTTTTTAACAGCATTTTTTTTATTACTTACTGTGTTTTGCGAAAACGAAACAACACTTACTAATAAAGTAAGTGTTGTTAAGAATATATTAATGACTGTCTTTTTCAATCCGTTTTATAAGTTTTTCAACGCCTTTTTTATTAGTGTTTCAACACTAGCATCAGGTGTTTCTTTTAGTATATTTCCAATAACTCTATCTGCTTGTTTACGTAAAAAACCAAGAACTTCTAAAGCTGATAACGCTTCTTCTTTGTTTGTATTGTTTTGAGTAATTGAAACTTCATCTAAATCAAAAATCTTTACAATTTTATCTTTTAGGTCAACAATAACACGTTGTGCTGTTTTTATTCCAATCCCTTTAACCGATTGTATTGCCTTTACATTTTCTGAAGCAATAGCTTGTTGTATCTCTTCAGTAGTCATTGATGATAACATTGTTCTGGCAATACTTGGTCCTACTCCAGAAACTGAAGTAAGCAATCTAAAAGTTTCTCGTTCTACTTTATTAAAAAATCCATACAAAGTATGTGCATCTTCACGAATAGATAAATGAGTATATAATAACACATTTTCATCCACAGGTAACAACGAATAAGTTTGTAAAGAAATATGTAATAAGTAGCCTACTCCGTTACAATCAATTACCACATTTGTAGGACTTTTTTCTACAAGTTTCCCTTTTATTTGTGTTATCATTTAATTGAATTTTAACATGTCTAAAAGTAGACAAATTATTTAGTATTAAATCCTTTAGATTTTATTTTTTCTTTCTTTATTTTGAGCATCTACAACTGCCACGGCTGCCATATTAACCATTTCATCTACACTTGCACCTAATTGTAAAATGTGTACAGGCTTACTCATTCCTAATAAAATAGGTCCGATAGATTCTACACCCTCAGTCTCTTTCATTAATTTATAAGTAATATTTGCCGATTCTAAATTCGGAAATATTAAAATATTTGCTCTTTTACCATTCAACTTAGAAAAAGGAAATTCTTTTGCTAACAATTCAGGGTTCAAAGCAAAATCTGCTTGTAACTCTCCATCTACAATTACATTTGGATGATTACGGTGTATATAAGATACTGCCTCTCTTATTTTTACTGAACTTTCAGCTTTTGATGATCCAAAATTAGAAAAACCTAACATTGCAATATGTGGTGTCATACCAAACATTTTTGCTAAACCAGATGTTAACTGACTTATTTTAGCTAAATCTTTTGCTGTTGGATTTATATTAATTGTAGTATCAGCCAAAAACATTGGTCCTTGTTTGGTAAGCATCATATTTGTTGCTGCAACTCTAGTAACTCCTTTGTCTTTTTCGATTAACTCTAACATTGGTTTCACTACAGAAGCATACGACCTTGAATACCCAGTAATTAAAGCATCAGCTTCACCTGTATTTACCATCATTGCAGCAAAGTAATTACGTTCACGCATCCACTTTTGTGCCTCTAAGAAAGTAATTCCTTTACGTTGTCTTGTTTTCCAGAAAAATTCAGCATATCTGTTTCTTCTATCTGTTTCTTCATCTGTTTTAGGATCAATAATAACAACCTCAGCATCAAAACCAAGCTCTTCTTTTAATTCTAAAATAACTTCTTTTCTACCTAATAAAATAGGAGTTCCTATTTTTTCATCAGAAACTCGTTGAGCTGCTTTTAAAACATCTATATGATCTGCTTCAGCAAATACAATACGTTTAGGATCTTTTTTTGCTCTGTTATGTAATAACCTTATTTCTTTATTTCCACTACCAGACCTGTCCATTAATTCTTCTCTATAAGCATCCCAATCTGTAATTGGCTCTTGTGCTACGCCAGAACTCATTGCAGCTTTTGCTATTGCTGGAGGAATTTCATAAATTAATCTTGGATCAAATGGTTTTGGAATAATATATTCTCTACCGAATGAAAGACTTACTTCGTCATATACAATATTTACTTGCTCAGGAACTGATTTTTTAGCTAAATCAGCTAAAGCATGTACAGCTGCCATTTTCATTTCTTCATTAATTTTAGTTGCTCTAACATCTAAAGCACCTCTAAAAATAAATGGAAATCCAAGTACATTATTAACTTGATTAGGATGATCTGATCTTCCAGTAGCCATAATAATATCATCACGAGTATCAACAGCTAATTGGTATTCAATTTCAGGATCTGGATTTGCCATTGCAAAAACAATAGGATCTTTAGCCATTACTAATAACATTTCAGGTGTTACTATATCACCTTTAGATAAACCAATAAAAACATCAGCATTATGCATTGCTTCTTCTAAAGTATTTACATCATTATCGGTTGCAAATTCTGCTTTTTGAGAAGTTAAGTTACCTCTATCTTTTCTGATAACACCTTTACTATCGCACATTACTACGTTTTCTCTTTTAGCACCTAATGCTAAATATAAACGTGTGCAAGAAATAGCTGCTGCTCCAGCTCCGTTTACTACAATTTTTACGTCTGCAATATCTTTACCTATAATTTCAAGGGCATTTTTTAAAGCTGCTGTAGAAATAATAGCCGTACCGTGCTGGTCATCATGCATTACAGGAATATCTAATTCCTCAATTAATCTTCTTTCTATTTCAAAAGCTTCAGGAGCTTTAATATCTTCTAAATTAATACCTCCAAAGGTTGGGGCTATTGCTTTAACTGTTTCTACAAATTTATCTACATCAGTAGCATCTACTTCAATATCAAAAACATCAATATCTGCAAAAATCTTAAACAACAATCCTTTTCCTTCCATTACTGGCTTAGAAGCTTCAGGACCTATATCCCCTAACCCTAATACAGCTGTTCCGTTAGATATAACAGCTACTAAATTTCCTTTAGCTGTATATTTATAAACATTATTTTTATCTTTTGCTATTTCTAAACAAGGCTCTGCAACCCCAGGTGAATATGCTAACGCTAAATCGTGTTGTGTTGCATATTTTTTAGTAGGTACTACTGCTATTTTTCCTGGTTTTGGCTTGGCATGATATAACAAAGCTTCACGTCTTTTTCTAGAATCACTCATAGGTTCGTTGTTGTTTGTTTGAACTCACAAATATACATTTTTGTTATTTAGTTTAAAATTTAAAACATGACTAAAATCATATTTTAAGTATAATTTAGTTAAGAAATTTGCCGTAACTTTTAAAATTAAACCATAAAAATTCCCCCGATGCAAGTAATCAATGAAGAAGTTAAATGGGATAAAACCCAAACAATTGTTAGTAAAACAGATATTCACGGAACTATTCTTTACGCAAACACTGCTTTTACCCAAGCCTGCGAGTACAACACTATTGAATTAATAGGCGAACCTCATAATATTATCCGACATCCCGATATGCCCAAAGTTGCTTTTAAAGCATTATGGGATGCCTTAAAAAAAGGAAAAAATTATCATGCAATTGTTAAAAACCTAACAAAAAATGGTAGATACTATTGGGTTATTACCGATTTTACTATTGATAAAGATGATGCTGGAAAAATCATTGGATATACAGGTCGTAGAAAAGCAGTACCAAACAGTGTTGTTGAAAAAATTGAACCTTTATACAAAACACTTTTAGAAATAGAAAAGCTAAAAGGTGAAAAAGTAAGTGAATTGTATTTTGAAGGATTTTTAAAAGAAGAAGTAGGCAAAAGTTACGATGAATTTGTTGTTTCTTTATTTAAGGAAGAATCTCTAAAAAATGCAAAAAAGAAACAACTAGCTACATCTCCTCAAGTTGAAACTGTAATTGCAATTGAACAAGAAAGTAAAATAAAGAAAGGGTTAAATTGGTTTTTCTTTGGTGACTTTCTGTAAATAAACAAGGTGAAAAAAGGCTGGTTAGACAAACTAGACAGCCTTTGATTTTATTAAACTATTTTAACACTATTATATTAAGAGAATGTTATAATTTTGTAGCTTTAAAAGCTAAAATTTTATGATAAAAAATCCCCTACGTCCACAACAAATTATTGATGAAGAAATAAAATGGGACAAAACACAAACCATTAGTAGTAAAACTGATGCTTCTGGTACAATTCTTTATATGAATGACACTTTTGAAACAGTTTCAGAATATAATAAAATAGAGTTAATTGGTGAACCACATAGTATTATCAGACACCCGGACATGCCTAAGGTTGTTTTTAAAGTATTATGGGATAATTTAAAAAAGAAAAATAATTTTCATGCAATTGTTAAAAACCTTACCAGAACTGGTAGATATTATTGGGTAATTACCGATTTTACTATTGATAAAGATGAAAAAGGAAATGTTACTGGTTATACAGGACGTAGAAAAGCAGTGCCAAATAGTGTTATCGAAAAGATAAAACCATTATATGAAACTCTTTTAAACATTGAAAAAGTAAAAGGTCAAGCAGCAAGTGAATTATATTTTGATGCGTACTTAAAAGAAGAAATTGGTAAAAATTATGACGATTTTGTTGTCGATTTATTTACAGAAGAATCTTTAAAAATAGAAAAACAACAAAAAGAAGAAGCTAATCCAAAACTAGAAGAAAATGGAAAAGCTAAAATTAAAAAAGGATTAAATTGGTTTTTCTTCGGTGATTTTTTATAAAAACAACTCAAAAAAGTTATCTGAAATAAAAATCAGATAACTTTTTTTTTACAATTTAATTTCTTCTATCTAAAAAATATAAAAGTTATAATTTATTATCTTTTCCTTAACAAATAATTACAGAACTTAGCAAACTATAATAACATTCTAAATAATTTATTATTCATGAAAAAAATATATAAAATACTGTTAACCATATTTGTTACTTTGTTAATGATACTAATTTTAACACCGTTTTTATTTCAAGATAAAATTATTAATCTGGTTAAAAAAACAGTTAATAATAACATTACTGCTCAGTTAGATTTTTCAGATGCAAATCTTAGTTTATTAAGAGATTTCCCGAATGCATCTTTACAACTTTCTGATGTTTCAATTATCAACGGAAAACCTTTTAAAGGAGACACTTTGTTATTTGCTAAAGAAATTAACTTAGAATTAAAACTTACCGAGTTATTCAAAAAAACTTCAGAACAACTTAACATTCAATCTTTTTCTATTGATGATGCAGACCTTACTATTTTAGTAAACGAAATAGGAATTGCAAATTATGATATTGCAAAACCTTCGGATGTCAAAACTGAAAATACGGATGAAACTCCTTCTAATTTTGGGCTTTCTATCAATTCGTATGCAATTAATAATGCGTTGATAAAATATCATGATAAAAAAGGAAAGTTAAAAGTACAATTAACTGATTTTAATCATAACGGAAGTGGCGATTTTTCTCAAACTAATTCAGAATTAAACACAAGTACATCAACATTAGTTTCTTTTGAAATGGATGGTGCTTCATATGCTAAAAATCAAAAAATAACTTTAGATGCTCTTTTAGGAATGGACTTAGTTAATAGCAAATTTTCATTCTTAAAAAACGAAGCTAAACTTAATAATTTACCTTTAATATTTAATGGTTACGTTCAAATAAATGAGAATAATCAAGAAATAGACCTTAGTTTCAAAACACCTTCATCAGACTTTAAAAACTTTTTAGGGTTAGTACCTGAAACATATACTAAAAGTATTGAAAATGTAAAAACAAGTGGTGATTTTAGTGTTGCAGGAACTGTTAAAGGACTTGTTACAAACAATACAATTCCGCTTTTAGATATCAGTCTTAAATCGAACAATGCTTCATTTAAATATCCTTATTTACCTAAAACTGTACGTGATATTAATATCGATGTACAATTAAAAAACACAAGCGGTTATCTTGATAAAACCTTTATTGATATTAACAAGTTATCTTTTAAAATTGATGAAGATGTTTTTTCTGGTAGCGGAAAAGCTTACAATATTACAACTAACCCAACTATTGATGCTAAATTAAATGGAACTTTAAATTTAGCAAACATCAATAAAGCATATCCTGTTGATTTAGAAAATGAATTACAAGGGGTTTTAAAAGCTAATTTACATACTAAGTTCGATTTAAAAGCAATTGAAAATAACACCTTAAATCGTATTAAAAACAATGGAAATATTGAACTAAACGATTTTGTGTACGCATCTAAAGACATTGCTAATCCTATTAGTATCAAAAGTACCAAAGTAAGTTTTACTCCTACTGAAATCACCTTAAATAAATTTAATGCAACTACTGGTAAAAGTGATTTAAATGCTACTGGAAATATTCAAAATTTATTAGGGTTTTTACTTGCTGATAAAAAATTACAAGGAACTTTCAACTTAAAATCGAATGCTTTTCATATTAGTGACTTCATGCAAGAAAGCACTGATGATAATCAAAAAGAAGAAGAAAATACTACTCAAGAAGAACAACCTACTACGGCTTTAAAAATTCCTGCTTTTTTAGATTGTAAAATTTTAGCAGATGCAAAAACAGTTTATTACGACAACTTAACATTAAAAAACGTAAAAGGAACTTTATTAATAAAAGATGAAAAAGCAATTTTACAAAATGTAAATGCGAATATGTTTAAAGGTCAAATTTCTTTTAATGGTGAAGTAAATACCAAAGAAAAAACACCTGTTTTCAACATGAATTTAGGAATGAAATCTTTTGATATTTCAGAATCTTTTAACGGTTTAGATTTATTAAAATCGATTAGCCCAATTGCAACCGCTTTAAACGGAAAATTAAATTCTGACATTAATTTATCAGGGAATTTAAACAGTGATTTTACTCCTGATTTATCATCTGTTTCAGGAAAAGCTTTAGCGGAATTATTAAGTACTAAAATTGAACCTAAAAACAGTAAAGCTTTAAGTTTATTAAACAATAAATTATCTTTTATCGATTTAAGTAAATTAGATTTATCAGATATTAAAACAAAATTATCTTTTGATAAAGGACAGGTATCTGTAAAACCATTTAAATTGAAATACAAAGACATCAATATAAATGTTGGCGGAAGTCATAGTTTTGATCAAAAGATGAATTATAACGTAACTTTAGATGTGCCTGCTAAATATTTAGGAAGCGAAGTTCAAGGACTACTTTCTAAAGTAAGTACAAAAGACCAAAATACAACTGTACCTGTTACTGCTAATATTACAGGAAATATGAAAAATCCTTCTGTAAAAACAGATTTATCATCATCAGTAACTAAATTGAGTCAAAAATTAATTCAACAGCAAAAAGACAATTTAATTAACAATGCAATTGGTAAAATATCAGGAAATAAAACTGGAAATGCCGTTAATACTATTAATAATTTATTAGGTAATAAAAAAACAGACTCAACCAAAACCACCACCACTAAAACAGAAAAAACAACAGAAACTGTTAAAAAAGTAAAAGATGTTTTAGGCGGATTATTTGGAAAAAAGAAGAAATAATAAAACATTGACTTTAGATCTTAAACACTCTAAATAAAATATTTAACAGGTTTTAACAGTTAGTTGAAACCTGTTTTTTTTATGTTTGTAGTAAAAAACATGAAAAGATTAATTATACTATTATTTGTAGTATTTACTAATATCGCTATTGCTCAAATTAAAGGAAAAGTTATCGATACAAATAATCAACCTTTATCTTTTGTTAGTATTTATTTAGAAAATACAATTACAGGAACTACCACAAATAATAATGGTGATTATGAATTATCAGTAAATAAAAAAGGAGAATACACCGTTATTTTTCAACTTTTAGGATACAAAACAATTAAGAAAAATATTACAATTACCAAGTTTCCTTTTATTTTAAATACTTCACTTTCTGAAGAAGAAGTTACTTTAGATGAAGTTTTAATTTCATCCGAAGAAAATCCTGCAAATAAAATTATTCGAAATGTAATTGCATCTAAAAAGAAAAATACAGCTAAATTTTCTCAATACACAGCCGATTTTTATTCTCGTGGATTATTTAAAGTAAAAAATCTTCCCAAAAAATTTCTAGGTAATAAAATTGATGATATGGGCGGTGGTTTAGATTCTACAAGAAGTGGAATTGTGTATCTTTCTGAAACTATTTCTAAAATTTCATATCAGAAAAAGCCAACAAATTTTAAAGAACATATTATTGCTTCTAAAGTTTCGGGAAGTAATAACGGAATTAGTTTTAATCAAGCTAAAGAAGTTGATTTTAACTTTTATAAAAACTCCTTTAATTTAGCAGATGCTCAAATGATTTCGCCAATTGCAAACGAAGCATTTAATTATTACAAGTATCAATTAACTGGAAGTTTTTATGATAAAAACGAAAAATTAATCAGTAAAATAAAATTACTTCCAAAAAGAAAAAACGACCGTGTTTTTAGCGGATTTATTTATATATCCGAAGACGATTGGGCTATTTACGGAACTGATGTTTTCGTTACAGGTGCACAAGCAAATACACCTATGATTGATACTTTACTCATCAAACAAAGTTATAATTATTCGTTAAAAAACAAAGTTTGGATTCCTGTTACACAAACAATCGATTTTAAAGCTGGTATCTTTGGGTTTAATTTTAATGGTCGTTTTTCGGCAGCATATTCAAATTATAATTTCGCACCTAATTTCACTAAAAAATCATTTAGTAATGAAGTTTTATCTTTTGCGAAAAACGCCACCGAAAAAGATAGTTTATATTGGAATAAAATTCGTCCAGTTACTTTAACATCCGAAGAAAATGCAGATTATAAATTAAAAGACAGCATTAAAACTGTCCGAAATTCTAAAAAATATTTAGATTCTACAGATACAAAAGATAATAAATTTAATCTTATAAATATTATTTCAGGATATTCTTATCATAATACCTACGATAAATGGAATATCGATATCTCTTCTCCTATTGAAGATTTAAACTTTAACACGGTACAAGGTTGGAACTCATCAATTGGAATTAAATATTCGAAATCAGTTAATAAAAAAGGAGAACAGTTTAATATTGGTACAAAAATAAATTATGGTTTTTCTGATAAAAAAGCACGACCAACAGCAAACTTTTTTTACAAATGGAATAATACAAATAAACCTATTTTAACTGCTTCAGTAGGTATTACTACTTCTCAATTTAATGCCCAAAAACCTATTTCAAAGTTTTGGAATACTATAAGTTCGGTTTTATTTGAAAGAAATTACCTTAAAATTTATGAGAAAACATTTACTAAAATTGCTTTTTCAGAAGAAATAAATAATGGTATTCGTTTATATTCTTCCTTAGAATATGCAGATAGAAAACCTTTATTTAATACAAGTGATTATGTGATGTTTTCTAATAAAAATGTTAATTATACAGCTAACAATCCGCAAGAACCTGCAAATTTCACAAGTTCATTTACACCGCATCATATCTGGTCATTTAAGTTAGGAGCAAATATTAATTTCGAACAAAAATATATGTCATATCCTGATGGAAAATACAATGTAGGAACTAATAAATATCCTACTTTATTTGTCGGATATACTAAAAATTTTGGTTCAGGAAATACTACATTAAATTCTGATATGTTCTATTCTCAATTAACTCAAAAAATTAATTTAAGTAATTGGGGAGAATTTAAATATAAAGCTAAAGGGGGCGTATTTTTAAAGAAAAAAGACATTCCGTTTATTGATTATGTTCATTTTAATGGAAATCGTTTGTTAATTGCTCCAAAAGATAATTATTTAGATAACTTTTATATGCTACCTTATTATCAATTAAGTACTAATGATAAATATGGAGAACTACATGGAGAATATAATTTTAAAGGTGCTTTGCTAAGTAAAATTCCATTAATTAATAAATTAAATCTTCATTTAGTTACTGGTGTAAAAGGATTATTTACAGCTGAAAACAAACCTTATTCTGAATTTGCTGTTGGTTTGGATAACATCGGTTTTGGGAAGTGGCGTTTTTTACGTGTCGATTTTGCTAAGTCTAATTTTAACGGAAAAGCTGAAAATAGAATAGTTTTCGGAATTAAATTGTAAATTAGACTTTTAATCTACTTATAGAGGTTATAAGCGAAAAATCCTCAAATACTAATATGAACATAACTGTACTACTTTTTGGTATCGCTACAGATTTAATAGGAAGTTCTTCTTTAGAAGTAACACTTCCTATTAATTGTAGTGTCAGCCATTTTAAAGAATTACTTGTAAAACAACACACTGAACTAAAAAGCATGAGCTCATTTGCTGTAGCTATCAACGAAAGTTACGCTAAAGATGATATTATCATCAAAGAAAACAGTATAATAGCTATTATTCCACCTGTTAGTGGTGGGTAGTAATAATATGGTAATATATTTACCTTTTAAAAGATAAATATATTACCATATTATTCTTAAAAACTACTAATATTACGCTTTTAAATACTTTCCAACAAAAAAAGTCCCGAAAGGTAAAATTGATAATATGCTAACAATTCCGAAAGTTTTAGCACTCCAATTTAATTCGAATTTTAACATAATTGCTATAATTATATAGGCTACAAATAATACTCCATGAGGCATTCCTAGCATTTTTACATACTCAGCATTTCCTTGAAGATACTTAATAGGCACTGCTATAAAAAGTAATAATATGTAAGAAATCCCTTCTAATAAACTTACAATTTTAAATATATTTATCATTTTTCTGTGTGTTTAAAAATTAGTTAATAATGATATTGAAATATTGCGTCCTGGAGCTGAAATTCCTGAAGCAAATTCTTTATAATGAGTGTCAAATAAATTACTAAACTGCGTTTGTATTGAAATATTTTTATTCAACGTATATTTAGCATATAAACCAACAGTCATCCAACTTGGCGTTCCGTAATATTTATCAATATCGTTTGTTATATTTTGATTGATAACTGGTGTTTGTTGATGATTATCAATACCTTCTTCTAAATTATAATCTGAAATATCTTTTTTTGCATTAAAGATAAAATTAGCACCACTTTCAAATTTTTTATTAGCATAATTCAATTCAAAACGACCAAATAATGACGGAATTGATGACAATGGCAAAGTAGTATCATAAGCCTTCCCTTTTGTATAAGTAAAAGAACCTGATGTTTTCCAATGTTTAGAAAATTCACCTTGATAACTGACCGTTACACCTGTTATATAAGCCGTTCTTTTATTCACATTTGCTACAGTAATACTTTCTTCTCCTTCATAAGGAATTGTAGGGCTACCGTTTAACATAAAAGCTTCTCGATAAATATAATTATTCAATAAAGTATAATACACATTTGCTCCTATTTGAAATTTTTTATTATTAAAATATTTTTGAGCACCAATTTCAACATTATAAGCATGCTCTGGTTTTAAGCTAATATTTGGTACGGTTACTTCGCCATTTTTTTCTCTAACTTTACCTACATCATCAATATTCGGCGAACGAAATCCCGATGATAATACAGCATTTAATTGCCAATTTTCAAAAGGTTTATAAACATAACCCGCAGTTGCAGTTAATGCGGTATTGTTCAAACTAATATTATTGTTTGGTAATTTTATAAATGTTTCATCTATCCAACGAGCATCTAACTGTGTATTTGTTAATCGAATTCCTGTATTTAAAGTTGAATTTGACGTAATATCTTGGCGATAATCTAAATACATTGCAGTACTAAAATAACTGCTTCCTCCGTCAGGATAACGAGATTGTACTATAAAATCAGCATCAAAACCTGTTATTTCTCCATTAACGATATTTAGTGTTTTTCCATAAGCTTCTGATGTTACATCATTATATGCAACTTCTAAACCGTAACCTAAATCACGTTTTTCTGCTAAAGGGATTGTAAAATCAGCATTAGCACTATAAACTTGTACATTTTCATTTCTATAAGATCGCTCTAAACTTCCAAATTTTCTTTGGATACGGCTCTCTTCAATATTTTGATACGCTACAGTAATTGTTCCTTTTTCTAACCATTTTTTATTCGGATTGATATCTAACTGAGAAGAAATTAACAACCTATTTTGTGGTCCGTAATACCATTCTGCAAATTTTAAATCACCATCTTTTAACTCTGTCAACTTATCAAATCTTGGTATATCTGATGATGTTGAGTATTGAATATTAAACTTTAAATCGGTATTTTTTGATAAAGGAATAAATAGTTTCTGTAAAAAATCAGTTTGACTAAATCCTGTATTTTTCTGCAAATTTACATCCTTATTTTTCTTCGGATTTTCAGTATAGTTTCCATTTAAATTATCTGAATAAAAAAACACTTTTCCCCAATCATTAAAGCCATGAGTTCTATTTTTACCCATTTTTAAATCGCCAAAACTACTATGTGATATACTTGTTAAAGATGCCCATTTTTTAAATTGTAATTCTGCAGATATCGAATTCGTTACTTCATTATTTATCGAACTATATCGTAAAAAATTACTTCCTGTAATCATATTTTTATTCGACAGTTTTGGTGTTTTCGTATAATAATGAATCACACCACCAAGCGCATCAGAACCATAAATAACTGATGAAGGACCAAAAACTACTTCGGTTCGTTCTAATAAATTTGGATTTACTGTAATTGAATTTTGTAAATGTCCTTTTCTATAAATTGCATTATTCATTCGTACGCCATCAACAACCAATAAAACACGATTACTTTCCATCCCTCTAAGTACAGGACTTCCACCTCCAAATTGTGATTTTTGCACTTTAATTCCAGGAATACTTGCTAATAAATCTGCTGATGTTTGTGGTGATACTTTTTGAATATCTTGTAAAGAAACAACAGCAACTTGTTCTGCTATTCTATTAGTTTTTTCTTTATTTTTAAATACAGAAACAACAACTTCGTCTAATTGTTCCGAATATTTTGATAAATAAACCTGATATTTATTTTTTTTTAAAGTTGATTTTTTTTCTTGATAATCAGCATAAGCTACATGTGAAAAAACAATAACTTCATCTTCTTTAAATTTAAAAACATTTACAAATCCATCAATATTACTAACTTCGGCTATTGTTTTATTTTTATTAAATACAGCAACTCCATCAATTTTTTTACCAGTTTTAGCATCAATTAAAGTAAGCTTTTGCGAAAAAACAAAAGTGATTGTAAAGAAAAAAATTAAGGTTATAATTTGCTTCATAGATCAACTAAACACGGTTTCTAAAATATCTAATGATTTTGGCTTTTTAAAACCTTCCAAATGTAATTCAAAATATCTAATTATAGCTCTAAGGATTATTTGCCTTTCGCTTTTATGATAGGAAATAGTATGTATTTCATCTAAATTTAAACCTAATAATTTTTTAAAGAGAATTAATTCAGTTCCTGTAAGTAATAATTTTTCATAAGTTGCATCTGTAAATTGTCCTTCAAGTAAGCTAAAAGCAGGTTTATGAGCTTTAGAAACATCTGGATAAAAACCTAAATATCTTGATAAATTCAACAAAAAAAGTAAGTGAAAATTAGCAACAGTATTATGAGTATCTAACCAAATTAAACTTGTTTCAATATACTCATATAACACTTCATTTTTTTCTTCTTCTTTAATAATACTTGAAAGTATTTCTGATAAAAAAAGTACAATAGATTGCTTTATTACCGAAGTATAAATATTTTCATAAGGATGAATAACTTGCGCTTCTTTTATCGAATTTAATGCACTTTTATTGTTGTGATTTGCTTCAATAATTAACTGTGTAAGTGGTTGAAAATAGGCTTTTTTAAGTTTCCCTTTTCTCGATTTTAACACGCCTCTTATCATATACGAACGAATTCCGTCTTCAAAAGTAAAACACTTTACAATTAAACTAGTATCTCCGTATTTAAACGCACTAATAACAATTGCTTTTGTTGTAATTAATGCCATTAAATTAAAAGTTTAAAAATGAATAAGAACAATATATCTTCAAAGATATTTAATAATATCAACAAAAATGATACATTCGTACAAATATGATTTAACTTCTTATAAATTTTATGATGACTTTTGAAATTGAACGTAAATTCTTAGTAAATTCCGATACTTATAAACAAGTAGCTTATCAAAAAAACTATATAAAACAAGGCTTTTTAAACTCTAAAAAAGAACGTGTTGTCCGAGTTCGAATAAAAGATGACAGCGGTTTTTTAACTATTAAAGGCGCATCAAACAAAAGCGGAACGACTCGGTTTGAATGGGAAAAAGAGATTCCTTTAAAAGAAGCTCAAGATTTATTCAATTTATGCGAAAAAGGAATTATTGAAAAATATCGTTATTTAGTAAAATCAAATAATCATATATATGAAGTCGATGATTTTTTAGGTGATAATAAAGGTTTAGTAGTTGCCGAAATAGAATTATCCGAAGAAAATGAACTTTTTGAAAAACCAAATTGGCTAGGAAAAGAAGTTACAGGAACAGTAAAATATTATAATTCGAATTTAAGTAAACTTCCATTTTCTAAGTGGTAAAATTACACATATTTATAAATTGCCCAAAAATGACTAAAACTTCCTAAAAGCACAAAAACATGAAAAATAGCATGATTATAAGGCACTTTTTTAATCGAATATAAAATAGCGCCTACCGTATAAAAAACGCCTCCTGCAATTAAATAAAATAAGCCGTTATATGGTAAGTTTTCTATTAATGGATTTATTAAAAAGATAACTTGCCAGCCCATTATCAAATATAAAGCTGTTGATAATTTATCATATTTCCCTGTAAAAAAAAGCTTTAAAACAACACCTATTAAGGCAAATAACCATACAAAAACAAACAAATACCAGCCTGTTTTTTCCGGCAATACTACCAAACAAAACGGCGTATAACTTCCTGCAATTAACACGTAAATTGCAGCATGATCAAAAATATTAAGCCTTCGGCGGATTTTAGCGTTTTTAGCTGCATGATAAAAAGTTGAAGCGGCATATAAAAGAATCAAGCTACAACCAAAAATACTAAAACTAGCAACTTCCCAAAACCCTTGATAACTTACCGATTTTAAAATTAAAAAAGGCAACGCTATTATTGATAATAACAAACCAAAACCATGCGTTAAAACATTTAATTTCTCTTCGGTATTCCTATAATTATGATTTAATTTCTCGCTCATTACTTGGTCTGTTAGTATCTTTCATATATCGTTTATCGTTTAATAATTCGTTCTCTAACAAATCAAAAGCTTGTTTATTTAAAACTTTTCTATCTTTCAATACTAAACCTTCAACCTGTATAAACGGTAATTGTTTTACTCTAAAAACCCCTGGATGTCCTTTAAAAATATTCCAAGAAAATAAGCGTTTTGCATCAAAATATACTTGTGGTACAATTGGCATTTCATATTGTATCGCTAAATTAAACGCACCATTCATAAAAGGAGCTAAAACAACATCTTCGGTAGGAACTAATCCTTCAGGATAAATGGCAATGCTCAAGCCTGTATCTAATCTTTTTTTTATGCGACCATATACTTCTCTTCTACTTTTTGGATCTTTTCTATCAACAGTAATCACAGCTTTTTTATAGAAAAAACCAAACAATGGTAATTTTGTTAATTCAATTTTACCTACAAATAAAATAGGATTTTTGCTAGATGCAATCATTATCCAAGGATCTAATAATGAAGTATGATTTGCTATAAATATGTAACTTTTATCAGGATTTAATTTTTCTTGTCTTTCAAATTTGAGCCTAAAACCCATTCCGTAAATTAAGAAAAATGACCAAGCTCTCATCAATTTCCAAAAAGAACCGTAATATTTTTCATCGGATAAAAGAACCAATACAAAAGGAGATATAATAACCACTGAAACAATCATCAGAAGATAAAACCAGATTCGCCAAATTAATCGAAAAGGAAAAAGTATGTATTTCATATATGCGAATGTAGTAATTTCTTTTGTTTGAACAATTTTAAGCTTATTTTTGCTAGTATACAAGTCGTATTAGCAATCGTTATGATTGCTTACATAATTTTTCAAAACAACCATATGTCAAGAATTTTAACAGGAGTACAAAGTACAGGAACTCCGCACTTAGGTAACTTATTAGGTGCCATTTTACCAGCTATTGAAATGGCGAACGATGCTAAAAATGAATCTTATATTTTTATTGCAGATATGCACTCGTTAACCCAAATTAAAGATGGAAACGAATTAAGAGAAAACACTTACAGTGTTGCTGCTACTTGGCTTGCCTGTGGAATTGACATCAACAAAACTGTTTTTTATCGTCAAAGTGATATTCCTCAAGTAACAGAATTATCTTGGTATTTGAGTTGTTATTTTCCGTATCAACGTTTAACATTGGCACATGGTTTTAAAGATAAATCTGACCGTTTATCAGACGTAAATAGTGGTTTATTTACATATCCGATGTTAATGGCTGCCGATATTTTATTATACGATGCTGAAATTGTTCCCGTAGGAAAAGACCAATTACAACATTTAGAAATGGCTCGTGATGTAGCTAGTAGAATAAACAATACTGTTGGCGAAACTTTAGTTTTACCTCAAGGAAAAACTAATGAAAACACCAAATTAGTTCCTGGTACTGATGGTGAAAAAATGAGTAAATCAAGAAATAATTTCATCAATATTTTCTTAGCAGATAAAAAATTACGCAAGCAAATAATGGGAATTCAAACGGATAGTAAAGCCCTTGAAGAACCTAAAAACCCTGATACAGATAATGTTTTTGCTATTTATAAATTATTAGCTTCGGATGCTCAAATCACTGAAATGCGTGCTAATTATGAAGGTGGAAATTATGGTTACGGTCATGCAAAACAAGCATTATACGAACTAATTATTGAAGAGTTTGCTGAAGTTCGTGCAAAATATGCACACTATATGGAAAACAGAAATGAAATAGATGAAGCATTAGCAATTGGTGCCGAAAAAGCTCGAACTGTAGCTACTGATGTTTTACAAAGAGTTCGTAAAAAAATAGGATATTAATTTTACTATCTCAAAGTAATAGTTTTAAATCTATTATCATAAACTAAAAAAGCCTTGAATTTCTTCAAGGCTTTTTTTATAAAGTAAAATGTTATAATTATTTTACTAATTTTATTTCTACACGTCTGTTTTCTGCTCTTCCTGTTCTTGTTTTGTTTGTTGAAATCGGATTGTTTTCACCATAACCTACAGAGGTTAATCTATCAGCTTTAATTCCTGCTATTTTCACTAAATAATCTAAAACTGCTTTAGCTCTTTTATCAGAAAAACGTTGATTCGTTACTGCTGAACCTACACTATCTGTATGTCCTTCAATGTTAAATTTTGCAGTAGCATATTCTTGCATAATTTTAGCCATTAAATCTAATTTTGATGTAACTCCTTGTTTAAAAGTTGTTTTACCTGAGTTAAAATAAATAGCTCTTGCAAATTCATCTAATTTAGCTTTTGCTTCTTTAGTAATTACTACCTCAGGACATCCTTGCCTTTCTAATAAACCTACTACATTTGGACATTTATCATCTTTATCAGCAACACCATCTTTATCTGTATCAGCCCATGGACAACCTTTATTTTCTATAGGTCCTGCAACTTCTTTACAAACATCTTTATCATCAGAAATTCCATCTTTATCAGTATCAGGACAACCATTATTTTCAGGTGTTCCTGCTAATTCTGGGCAAGTATCATCTTTATCTAAAACTGTATCGCCATCTGTATCTTTCCAAGGACAACCTTTATTTTCAGGTATTCCTGCTTTGTTTGGACAAGCATCATCTTTATCTAAAACACTATCGCCATCTGTATCTTTCCAAGGGCAACCATCATTTTCAATAGGACCTTCCTGCTTAGGACATTCGTCTAATTTATCAAAAATACCATCTTTGTCTTTATCTTTTAATTTTCCTTGATAAATAGGGATTTTTAAACCGATATATACATCTGCAGCTTTAGATTCTTTTGAAATTAAATTTGATAAAACAGATCCAGAACCAACAAATAAAGGACCTGCACGAAGTCCTGCTCCCCATGAAAAACTACTGTATTTATTAATTCCGATAGGAGAATAAAAACTAAACCATTTTGATTCAAATCGTGGTGTTAACGTAAGACTACTTGCAATACTATTGGCATTTTCTGTAACTTTTCTTAAACTTGCATCATAGTTTAAGTTTACATAAAATTTATTATTAATATTATAATCTACCGCAGTATGTAAAGCTGTTGGAAGCGAAATACGAATATCTTCTATTGTGTTTGATTCTGTATAAATATTTTCTAAAACAGCCTCTAAATCATCATAACTATTAAAAGTATCTTCATTAATATTAAATCCTAATAAATTATAATTATTGTTTTCTGATGCTTTATAAGATATTCCTCCTATATCAGTAACCGATAATGAAACTTTTAATTTATATTTATTTTTATCTTTAAAATTAAGTGATTTTCCACTTTTATTACTTGTTTCATAACTTTTATAATCAGGTCTCCATTCATATACAAAACCAAAATCAGCACCAAAACTAGTAGCGCCATCAACAATTTCAAAATCTGCTGAATCATCAATTAAATTACTACTTCTTGAATAAGATACTGACCCTTCTGAATCAATAGATCCAGTAGTTTGCCCATTTGGTAAAACAGTTCCATCTAAATCATAGTCAAAATTAACATTATTACCTTGAGCACTATAAAATCCTAAACCTTGAAGATACTTTAATGATAAACCTCCTTTTAAAAAGTGTTGTTCATTATTCAGTAGTACCTTTGCATAAGAAATACCTACTTCTGCCCAAGCGTGAGCATTTCCACTGAAGTCTCCTTCATTAATATTAAAGTCTTTATTTTGATCAAAATCATTACTCAATTCATCAAAAAGTTCACCATTTACTTCAGCTATATTTACAACCGATCGTGCTCTAGTAAAAATAGCTATCGAATTATTTTTATTGATGTTAAACATAAATGAAGGTCCCATAACATCTATATTAGCAAACAAATTATTATTATTTGTTGGTGATTTGACAGTATGTTTATCTTCATCAAAATTATTGCTACCTATTTTACCAAAATCAACAGCAAAATAATCATTACCTACAAATGAACTTGCTGATACCATATTGATATCGGTTTTAAAACGAGAATCTACAATATTTGCAGGATTAAAAATTACACTGTGTACACCATTATAGTTATCAGAATGAAAACCAACATAAGATTGTGCTTTCATAACTAAACTACTAAATAAAAGAAATCCGAATAGTCCTATTTTTTTCATTTTTATTTTAAATTTTGAAGCAAAAATATACATTATATTTCAATCACACCTTTATTAATAGAATTCTAAACTAGAAAAATTTACTAGAATAAAAAAAAATCCGAAGTAATAATTACTTCGGATTTTTTCATCTATTAAAACTGTAATTATTAAGGCGCAGGATTCGGAATTAAAGCATGAACAGCTTCAATTTCGATTAAAATTTCTTCGGATAAATCAATATTAATAGAATTGATATTTTCTTTTAACTGAGGCATTTTCGTAGCTCCAATAATATTACTTGTTACAAAAGGTAATTGATTAATATATGCTAATGATAATTCAGCAAGTGTTAAACCATGTTTCTCTGCAATTTTAAAATATTCTGAAACTGCTTTTAATGAACCTTCATTCATATAACGTGCTATAAACCTTGGAAATAATGTTCCTCGTGCGCCTTCAGGAAGATTTCCTTCTAAATATTTTCCTGATAAAACACCTTGTGCTAATGGCGAATATGCCAATAAACCGATATTTTCACGCATAGAAACCTCGCTCATTCCAACTTCATAACCTCTATGAATTAACGAATACGAATTTTGAATTGTACTCATTTTTGGTAAATTATGTTGCTCAGAGGTTTGCAAATATTTCATTGTTCCCCAAGGAGTTTCATTTGATAAACCGATATGTTTTATCTTTCCTTGTTTTACTAAATCATTTAAAGTTTCTAAAATTTCTAAATGATTTTCAGCTTCTTTTGCCGATGTTTTATACGGATAATCACGCACTCCAAAACAATTTACGCCACGAGAAGGCCAATGTAATTGATACAAATCTAAATAATCGGTTTGCAAACGACCTAAACTTCCTTCAACGGCATCAATAATATTTTGTTTTGTAAATCCGCTAGTACGAATATGTTTGGTATAATCGCCACCACCAGCAATTTTACTTGCTAACACTACCTTATCACGATTTCCTGTTTTTTTAAACCAAGAACCTATAATTTTTTCCGTTGCTCCGTAAGTTTCAGGAGTTGCAGGAACTGAATATAATTCGGCAGTATCAAAAAAATTTACACCTTGCTCTAAAGCATAATCCATTTGTTCGTGTCCATCAGTTTCTGTGTTCTGATTTCCCCAAGTCATTGTTCCTAAACAAATTTTAGAAACCTTGATATCTGTATTTGGTAGTGTTGTATATTTCATTTTATCAATTTGATTAATATTAATATTTTTTAGCTACACTTAAAAGATAGCTTATTTTAAAATAGCATCAATCCCTGGTAATGTTTTTCCTTCTAACATTTCTAACATTGCACCTCCACCTGTAGAAACATAACTTACTTTATCACCAAAACCAAACTGTTTTACAGCGGCTACAGAATCTCCTCCTCCAACTAAAGAGAAAGCTCCGTTTTCAGTTGCTTTTGAAATAGCATTTCCTAATTCAATAGTACCTTTTGAAAAATTCTCTAATTCAAAAACACCTAAAGGTCCGTTCCATAAAATAGTTTTAGATTTTGCAATTACTACTGCAAAATTTTCAGAAGTTTTTGGTCCACAATCAAGTCCCATCCATCCTTCAGGAATTTTTGTAGTATCAACAACTTGAATGTTTGCATCATTAGAAAAAGCATCAGCAATTACAGCATCTACAGGTAAGTGAATTTCTGTATTTTTTTCTTTTGCTAATTTCAAAATAGCCAATGCTAAACTTAATTTATCATCTTCAACTAATGAATTTCCGATGTTTCCACCTAAAGCTTTTATAAAAGTAAAAGTCATTCCACCACCAACAATAATATGATCTACTTTTTCAATAATATTTTCAATAACTCCAATTTTAGATGATACTTTTGCACCTCCTAAAATAGCTGTTACAGGTTTTTCTGAATCATTTAAAACCTTATCAATACTTTCAATTTCAGTAGCTAATAAATTACCAAAACATTTGTTATTAGTAAAAAACTGAGCAATTACAGCCGTAGAAGCATGCGCTCTGTGTGCCGTACCAAAAGCATCGTTTACATAAATATCTCCCCAGTTTGATAATTTTTCAGCAAAAGAAACATCTCCTGCTTTTTCTTCTGGATAAAAACGTAAGTTTTCTAACAATAAAATTTCTCCACTTTTTAAATTTGCTACAGCATCAGCAACTTCATCACCAATACAATCGTTTACAAACTTAACCTGAACGCCAATATTTTTTGTTACTTCGGCAATAATATGACGTAATGAAAATTGATCTTCCTTTCCTTTTGGTCTTCCTAAATGCGACATTAATACACAACTACCTCCATCTTCTAAAACTTTGATAATTGTTGATTTTGCTGCTTGAATTCGGGTAGCGTCTGTTACTTCAAATGCATCATTTAAAGGCACATTAAAATCTACACGGATTAATGCTTTTTTATTTTCGAAATTAAAATCGTTTAGTGTTTTCATATTTTTTATTAAAAAGTATCGTCTTATATTTATGTTACAAAAATAATTATTTAAATCTTATTCGTTTGTACTATTTAACTTTTCAAACATATATATTTGTGAATGCTTATTATTTGATATGAATAGAATTTATATAAAAGTAACTTCAGAAAAACTAAATTTACAAGAATGTTATGATTTTGTAGAAGATTCTGCTTGCGGTGGAATTGCCTGTTTTGTTGGAACTGTTAGAAATTCAACCCAAAATAAAAACGTAACTCAATTAGATTTTTCTACTTACAAACCGATGGCAATTAAAGAAATGCAAAAAATAGCTGAGTTAGCCTTAGCCAAATTTAGCATCAAAAAAATAGCCATTCATCATGCAGAAGGTTTACTACAGATAAAAGATATTCCTGTAATTATTACTGTTTCTTCTCCGCACAGAAATGCTGCTTTTGATGCTTGTCAATTTGCAATTGATACCTTAAAAGAAACCGTACCAATCTGGAAAAAAGAATATTTTGAAGATGGGGAAGTTTGGGTAAATGCACATCCTTAGCAAATAAAATATTTAATAAGGCAAATCTGCTGGTTCAATAAAATCAACTTCAGGATTATATATTTCGATTAAAAACATTTTTATTTCATCCATAAATTCTGCTAATTTTTCTTCTGTAACTAAGTTATCAACACCTCCTCTTTTAGGTGAAAAATTCATCTTCAAAAATCCATTATTTAAATTTTTAAAAGATATAATTCCTGCTTCTAAATTCTTCGAAAAATCAAAATTCTTATTTTTAGTATATAAAAAAGCATACAGCATTACTTGAATTGCTTTATGATGTTTTATATCTCGAATATTCGTAAAATCAGAAGCTTTTAAGTTAGCCGAATTTACCATTCCTGTTTTGTAATCTATAATTCGAATAACGCCATTTAACTCGTCTATTCTGTCTACTTTTCCGTGTATTTTTATAGGGAAATCAATTCCTTCAACCATAATTTCAGTTGATAAAAAATCTTCTACTCCTATAATTTTCAGGCGATTATTTTCATCCTTTAACAGTTCTTTTTCTTTGGATAAAAAATTTTCGACAAAACGATTTGCTACTTCAAAAATCAATCTATTTTTTCCTGTAGTAATATTTCCATTTTTAAAATGTTCTGAAAAATAATAAACTACTAATTTTTTTGTTTTGACTTTCATTTTATCAATATCGGCAACTGATAAAAACGCACCAACATACGGTTTATACAACGCATCTAAAACATCATGAACTACGTTACCCATCGTATTTGAAGCAACGGTTTCTTCAACATTTTCAAACTCGTTTATCTTTAAAATTTTCTGCTTATAAAATGCTATCGGATTGTATAAATAATTAGTTAAAGCCGAAGGAGATATTCCTTTTTGAGCAAGTTCTCTCAAATATTCTAAAGCTTTTTCATCTTTTTTAATCTCTTTTAATTTTACAGGTGATGTTACTAATTTAGGACTGATTGTTTTTTCGGTAATATCATTTCGCATCATTTCTAATTGTGTTACAAAACGACTTTTTTCACCACTTCCAAAAACATCATGTTCTGTATTATATAGGATGAAAATATTTTTAGCTCGTTGTAATAATCTGAAAAAATGATATGAAAAAAGCGCATCTTTTTCTTTGTAAGTAGGCAACCCAAATTCAATTTTCACATCAAAAGGAATAAACGTGTTTTGCTGACTACTTGCAGGCAATACGCCTTCATTTACCGAGGTAATAATTACATTTTCAAAATCTAACATTCGGGTTTCTAAAACTCCCATTAATTGTAATCCTTGAAGTGGTTCTCCTTGAAATGATAAACTTTCAGATTGAATTAATTGTTTAAAAAACTGATGTAACGTTTTTAAATCTTGTACATAATTAAACTCGTTATGTAAATTTTGTAATTGCGTAAAAGCCGTATAAAAACGGAATAAATATTCTTTTTCTAAATCGTTTGCTCTATCTTTTAAAACATTTATTAACTGTAATATTCTTGATAAAAATTCTGATATTGTTGAAAATTTTGAAAAAACAAGCCCAATAATTTCTTTAATTTCATCATCTAAAGGCACTAAAAAATCATTAATTTTAGCACGACTTATAAATGTATTATTTTCTTTAACAATAGCTAATGAAATAATTTCTGCTATATTTTCAAGTTCATTAATTTGTAATAATTTATATATTGATGCATCTTTTACAAAACGAACCACATCTTTATGATAAAATAAATTTTCGGTTTGTTTTTGTAATTTTTCTTGATTATTAAACAACTGAAAAATAGCGAAAATTAAAGTAGTTGTAGGAATATCTTTTAACGGATATCCCATAGTAATATTGATTGCTTTCACGCTTTCTGGCAGTGAATTTAGGGTAATCGGTAATAAAGTTTCATCAGCCAAAACCAAAGCTGTATTGTTATGACTTGATAATTTTGCTAAAATTTCACCTGCATGTTTTACTTGTGTTATATTTTTAGAAGCACCTATAATTTGAATATTTTTGGTTTCAGCAAAATAATTCTTGATTGTTTCTAACTTATTCCCTGTGTTTTTCTCATAAAATTTCCAGTTTTTCTTATACTTTCTAAGAAAACTTCCCGCCTGATGATTTGTTTGATAAAATGATTTATCTACATCCCAATATACCTTGGTATTTCCTTCGGATAAAAAAGCTTGAAACAAGAATTCTTCGGCAGTATTTAAGGCATTAAATCCGATGAAAAAATATTTTTTATGTTGATTTTTTTCGAGAAAACTCACAACTTTTTTAGTTGCTTCGCGATACAAAACTCCTTGATAACCTATTTCATTTTCAAGTAAAAACTTATAAAAAACTGTATAAAACTTCTCTAATCTTTCTATAAAAGAAAAATGATCTTTTATCAATTCTGTTTCTTTAAATTCTCCTTTTACCGACCATTTTTCTAAGCGATGAATATCTCGTAAATACACGAAAATTTTAGTCGGATCAATTAAATGCTGATCGATTTCGTTAAAATCGGTCAAAACAGTAAAAGCCCAAGTAGAAAATATATCAAACGAATCTGGTTTTTCTTCTGCTTCTTTATAAATCGTATAAAAATGAAATAATAATTGTACCGAATCTACTTTTGTAATTTCAGAAATATCTTCAACTAAATCTCCAATATTAATAACTTCAGGCAAAAAACCTGCAAAAATTTTATCTTTAAATGTTTGTTTTACAAACACTCCTGCTCTTTGAGAAGGAAGAATAAATACAACATCTTCAAATGATTTAGTGGTTTCTAAAATTGCCTCTAAAGTTTCAGAAATAAACGAATTCATAGCTTTTTTTTTAATCAACCCAAAGTACAAATTTTATCTTATTTTTGATAAGAATAACCACTTCATTTTTTGAATAATGCATACTCATAATAAACTTAAAACAGTACTTGTACAATCTGATATTGTATGGGAAAATCCGAAAGAAAACAGAAAAAATTTTCAAGAAAAAATAAATAAACTTTCTTCGGATATAGACCTAATTATTTTGCCTGAAATGTTTACAACTGGTTTTACTATGAATCCAAATTCATTAGCTGAAACCATGAATGGTGATACCATTATTTGGATGCAAAAAATATCAAAAGAAAAAAAATGCGCCATTACAGGAAGTATTATTATCAAAGAAAATGAACTTTATTTTAACAGATTATTATTTGTACATCCTTCAGGTAAGATTGATTTTTATGATAAAAAACACTTATTTACCCTTGCTGGCGAGCAGAAAATATTTACCGCTGGAACTAAAAAAAATATTGTTAATTACAAAGATTGGAAAATTTGTCTGTTAATTTGTTATGATTTGCGTTTTCCTGCATGGGCAAGAAACACCGAAAATTACGATTTATTACTATACGTAGCAAGTTGGCCAACTTCAAGAATTGACGCTTGGGACACTTTATTAAAAGCTCGTGCAATTGAAAATATAAGTTTTACAATTGGTGTAAATAGAATTGGAATTGATGCCAATGGACATGAATATAATGGAAATTCTGTTTGTTATGATATGCTTGGAAACTGTATCGATAAAAATAATAACAGTAAAGAAATATCTTTACACATCGAATTAAATAAAGAAGAACAAAATAAAATCCGTAATAAATTTGGATTTTTAAATGATAAAGATACTATTGTTTTTAACTAATTTTTAATAAAAAAGCAACCCTAAGGTTGCTTTTTTAATTGTTTTTTATTTATGCTGGAATCATCCATTTAAATTCGAACTTTGTATCAGGAACTGTAATACGTTCTGTAATTCGATACATTCTAGCTGGTAATTTCATTAAATAATCACGGGCTTTTTCTGCTTCAGGTGTTAAACCTGTAATTTTATCGATTTCCCAAGCTTCGTTTAATTTCTTAAGAATATCTACATAATCAAAACCAGTATATACACCTACTCTTTGCGCTACTGTCGAAAAATCATCAAATAAACTTCCTTTTGCTTCAAAAGAATGTCTTAAATGATATGCAGGCATTACAATTTTGTGTTTCATCATGTGTTGAAAAGCTAACATCATCTCACTAGGGTCAATAGCAAAAATTTGTTTTACAAACTCGGTATATGCTAAATGATGACGCATTTCATCTCCAGCAATAATTCTAGACATTTTTGCTAAAGATTTATGGCCATGTTTCTTTGCTATTTTTCCTACATTTAAATGAGAAATATAAGTTGCTAACTCTTGAAAACTTGTATATACAAAGTTTTTATAAGGGTCACTAGCTGTACCAATATCAAATCCATCAGTAATTAAATGTTGTGTTGTAATTTCTACCTCACGCATATTTACTCTTCCTGAAAGATATAAATATTTATTTAAAACATCTCCATGACGATTTTCTTCTGCCGTCCAAGCACGAATCCATTTTGCCCAGCCATTGTCAGGGTGTTGTGTAACTCCGTCTAAATCTAATAACCAAGATTCATAAGTTGGTAAAGCTTCTTCAGTAATAGTATCTCCTACTAATACAACCCAAAAATCATCATCTAATTCTTTTGATAATTCTCTGATTTCTTCTACTTCAGAAATAAAAGTATCTTGTTGTGAATTTGGTAAAAAATCAGTTGGTTGCCAAATTTTTTCAGCAGGGATTAAAAACTTATCTACGAAAATATCGATGTTCTTTTCGAGCGTTTTCATAACTTCCTTTCGGATATTTTGTATTGACATAAATATATAATTATATTTTATAAGTGATTATAAAATTGATTCTTTAATAGTACTTTCCACACTAGCTATCAACTCATTAAACGGTAAACCATCTAATTTTATTGGCTTGTGTGTTATAATTTTTATAGGACTTCCTAATCCTAATGGGAATTTCCCGTATTTAAATACTTTCCATGAATTGTTAATTGTTAACGGAACAACATATGCTTCAGGATTGTATTTTGTAATCATTTTTAAACCATTTGGTGAAAATGATTTAGGCACTCCTGTTTTACTTCTTGTTCCTTCAGGAAAAATAACAGCAGACCAATTATTTTTTTCTATTCTTTTTGAAAAACTAGCCAATTCAGTTAATGCTTGTCTTGCATCTTTTCTATCAATTAAAGCAGCTCCTCCGTGTCTTAAGTTGAATGAAATACTTGGAATACCTTTTCCTAATTCTTTTTTAGATACAAATTTAGGATTGTATTTTCTAAAATGCCAAATAATAGGCGATATATCAAAAGTACTTTGATGATTTGATACAAATATTAAACTAGTATTTTCTGGTAATTTTTGCTCATTTTCTACTTGAACACGAACTCCTAAAACTAATAATGATTGAATTAAAAACCAATTCATAATATTTACAACATTCTGATGTCCTTTTTGACCAAACAACTTCAGTCCTAACCATTGTATAGGATGAAATATTAATAGTAGTGAAAAGAAAACTACCGCAAATATAGATGAGATGATATAACTTAAAAGCTTCATTATTATAATTTAATGTTTGCAAAAATAAAAAATCCCGCGATAGCGGGAGTATATTTTTCAATTAAAACCAATTGCTCCAAGGAATTCTTGATAATATTAGTACTAATGCTGCTCCGTAAAAAATAGCAAAGGTTTTAAATTTGGTTTCACTTTTTACTTGTTTCTTATGTTTTGACCATCCGATGGTGATTAATACAATAGCAATAATCATCATTAATGGATGCTCTAAAGCAAGTAATCTTACGCTAGAATCTTTCATATCTCCTAATCCTTTTTGAAAACCTCCAACAAAGTATACTAAAAAACCTAGTAATAATTGAATATGAGTTGTTATTAAACTAAATAAGCCTAAACGAAACTCTTTGTGTGTAAATTCTTTTTTCTGAACTAATCCTACAATCGCATTTATTACCGTAAAAACCAATACGGCTACGACTATATATGCCCAATAAGAGTGTAATGTTTTAATCATGATGTGTTTGTGTTAGTTTTTGTTGATGACAAATTTAGTGAATTTTATGCATAAAAAAACCACCTCAATTGAGGTGGTTTTAAAAATTTTATTATATAATAATATTTAATAAAAAACTGATTATTAGAAATTATATTTAAGACTAAAGTTCCAAGTTGTACCATATCCGAAGAAACCTTTATTTGCTGTAGCAATTCCGTTATGTAACATGTTATTTGATCTATAAGTTCCTTTAGAAGCATCATCTGAATCAATCAAATCATCTGCCTTAATACTTGACTGTAATTCAGAAAGGTATTCTGTATCTAAAACATTATTTACATTAAAACGAAAATCAATACTTTGAGTTTCGGTTGCTAAAGGTAAATGATAAGATATACCTAAATCAAGTAATCCATAAGAAGGTAATTGTAAGTTTTCTTTTTGAGCTCCTACATTAGCATACAATCTATCATAATAACGGTAATCAGTATCAACTGATAAATTTTCAGTGATTCTATAATCTAAACCTAATCCAAGAGTTGTTTGAGCAGCATCGCCTACTTCTCCTCCATCATAATCAACCTCTCCTGTATCAATTAAATTTTGATCCTCATCAACAACCTGTGTCAATCCTTTTCCTTTATATCTCCAATCTCCATAAGAACCGAATCCTTTAACTTTTAAATCTTCAATTGGCTTATATGTAAAATCAACTTCAACCCCTTGATGTAATTGTTCTACTCCATAATTTGTTGTAAGTTGTAAAACATCTTCAACAATTTTACTTGCAGAAGTTACTCTATCTTTCCATGAAGTTCTATATAAGTTAAAATTTGCTGAAAAATTAGAAGAACTATATGCATAACCTGCTTCGATACCTAATATTTTTTCATTTTCTGTTGCAGGGTTTACGTAATTTGAATAATTTAAATAAATATTATCATGATATGGTTGTCTTGAATAATATCCTGAGTTTACGTAAACTTTATTTGCTTCATTAATAGTGTAACTTAATCCACCTTTTACGTTATATCCTAAATTCTCAACACGTTCAGCTTTTGTACCATCAGTTGTTATATGACTTGGTAAATCACCTGTAGCTTGTGAAGAAGTTCCATCAACTAATGATTGATCAGCATACTGATAATAATCTGTTCTATCATGATATTGATTTGAAATTGCTCCTTGGAAAAATGCAGAAAATTTATCTGTTGCGTACTCTAATTGAGTAAATGCTCCCATATATGAAATAGTTTCATCGTAATCCCAAGCTATTCTTTGTTTTTTATCATAAGAATTAAATAAAGCTTGATAAGGATTTGCAGCATAAGATTCTGTAACTACTACATTTTTATAATCTCCGTAAGACCCCACTTTAGGATGTCCTTCTATTGTATGATCTAATAATTGAATATTTTCTTGCCAAGATTTTAAACCATGAAAATCGGCAATAGTTCTATAGTGTTTTCCGTGGTAAGTTCTTAAATCTACTCCAAAATTGAATGTTAAGTTCTCTGAAAGTTCTTTTTCAAAATTAGATACCATACCATACCAATCATGCATATTCATACTAGCTCTGGTAGCATAACCATTTCCGGCAGCATAAAGTCCTCCTGCTCCGTTTAAAGCTGTTGCATTTTTAGCATAAATAGCATCATAATCAACATTTCCAGAATCAGTTTTTATTTTATTACCTCTACCTCCTGTTCCACCACCACGTCCCCAAGAAGCATAAAGTACTGTAGATAAGTTTGATGTTTCATTAATATTAAAATCCCAGTTAATATTAGCAATAGGTTTATGATAAAAATTTCTTCTTTCAGTTTTATATTCTCCTTTATAAGTACCCCAATTACTATTATATCTTGTACCTTTTTCTAAATATGTTTCAATTTTTTCACTGAAAGCTTGATCATGTTGTTGTGGAGCTCCTGTTAATAAGAAGTTGAAATTATGTTTTTCATTTGGTTTGTATCCAAAAGAAATAAAATAAGTTTGTCCTTCTCCTTTATTTCCATCCATATAACCATCACCTTGCCAATGAGATAACATTACTGAAGCCGCAAACCCTTTATCATTTACTCCTGAATTATAAAAAGCTGTAGTTTTATAGTACTGATTATTTGCAATTGCACCAGAAACATAACCACCTTCTTTTTTACCTGTTGTTTTAATAACAAAATTTGTTGTACCTCCAACAGAAGAAATAGCTAATTTAGAAGCTCCTAAACCTCTTTGAATCTGTACTGCTTCTGCAATATCGTTAATTCCTGACCAATTCGACCAATACATTTTACCATCTTCCATACCATTAATTGGTTGTCCATTTAATAAGTATGCAGTATTATCTTGTCCAAAACCTCTTACCGCAATTCTTGAATCTCCAAAACCTCCAGTTTGTCCAGCGACATATACAGAAGGTGTATTCACTAAAGTCATGGTAATATCTTGAGTTCCTATCTTTTTTTGAATCTCAGCAGCTTTAATTGTAGAAACTGCAACTGGTGTTTTTCTACCTCCAGCTAAATCAATAACTCCTTTACCAATAATTACAATTTCATCTAAAACATTTGAAGGAGCTAATTTAATAGTTCCTAAATTACCATTCGAAGCTGCATAAGTCAACTCTTTATTAACATATCCTATAAAAGACACAATAATAACACCTGAATTTGATTTTGTATTTAATTGAAATTTTCCGTCAAAATCAGTTGCAGTTCCGTTTGTAGTTTTTTTAACTACAACACTAGCTCCAGGTAATGGTTCACCTGTTTCGTCAATTACTTTTCCAGTAAGTTTTGTTTGTCCTAAAACTGTAGCTGCTACAAAGAACATTACCACTAATAAAACATTTTTAATTTTCTTCATTTTAAATCTAAATTGTTATTAAATGCAAGTACAAAGGTGTTCCTTTTACACTTTATAAATATTAACTTAGTGTTAACTTTTTTAACTATGACTTAACTAAAAAAAAGAAATAAAGCTGTTTTTTTTAAAATATTTTATCTAATTAATTAACATTTTTTTTGCTAGTTCTTTACCTAACTCTACTCCAAACTGATCATATGAATAAATATTCCAAATAACACCTTGTGTAAAAATTTTATGTTCATAGGTTGCAATAAGCATTCCTAACGATTTTGGCGTTAATTTTTTAAAGAGAAGAGAATTACTTGGTCGATTACCCTCAAATATTTTATAAGGCAATAATTGATTTATTTTATCTAATTTATTTGCTACTTTTAACTCTAAATGTATTTCTTGTTTTGTCTTACCATAAGCTAAGGCATCCATTTGAGCATAATAATTAGCCATTAATTTTTTATGTTGATCTATTAAACCATGTAAAGATTCTTCAAAACCGATAAAATCTGCAGGTATTCGTTTTGTTCCTTGATGTAATAACTGCATAAAAGCATGTTGAATATCAGTACCAGTACCTCCCCAAATAACACCACCTGTTTGATAACTAATTTCTTGACCATTTCTATCAATACTTTTTCCATTACTCTCCATAATTGCCTGTTGCAAATAAGCTGGTAATTTATATAAATATTGACTATAAGGTAAAATTACTTCAGTTTCTGATTTAAAAAAATTATTAGACCAAATACCCAATAAAGCTAATATTACAGGGATATTTTTATCAAAATCAGTAGTTTTAAAATGCTCATCAATCTTTTCTGCTCCATTTAATAATTCTTTAAAATTATCATATCCGATAGATAAACTAATAGAAAGTCCTACTGCTGACCATAATGAAAACCTACCTCCAACCCAGTCCCACATTGGAAAAATATTCTCTTCATTAATTCCAAAATCTATTGCTTCTTCAATATTAGATGATACCGCTACAAAATGTTTAGATACATCAGTAACTCTTCCCGATTTTAAAAACCACTTTCTAATAGTATTTGAATTTGTAATAGTTTCATCAGTCATAAAAGATTTTGAGACAATTACAAATAAAGTAGTTTCTGGATTAAGTTTTTTTAAAACTTCAAACACATGATCTCCATCTACATTTGAAACAAAGTGTGAGTTTAGTTTATTTCGATAAAACTGTAACCCTTCTACCACCATACTCGGTCCTAAATCAGACCCTCCTACACCTATATTAACAATATCAGTAATTGCTTTTCCCGTATACCCTTTCCATTGACCAGAAATAACCTTATTACTAAAGTTTTCCATTTTTCTTAGTGTAGCTTGTATCTTCGGTTTTATATTTTCTCCATCAACTAAAACAGCTGTAGTAGAATTACTCCTTAAAGCTGTATGCAATACAGATCTTTCTTCAGTTACATTAATTTTGTCTCCTGAAAAATATTTATCAATAGCATCTTTTAATTTTGATTCTTCTGCTAAAGAAATCAATAAATCAATTGTTTCTTGAGTTATATGATTTTTAGAATAATCAACAACTAGTTCATCTAAAGAAATAGAAAATCGTTCTTTTCTATTTTTATCTTTAAGAAAAAGTTCTTTAAATTCATACAGTTTAGCTTCTTTAAAATGATTTGTTAATTTACTCCAAGCTTCGGTTTGAGTCGGATTAATGTTTTGTAAAGGCATAATTAATGTGTAGCTAATTTTTTTAATTGGAAGAATTATAAACTGTATCTTTTTCAGATAAAGTTATAACATCTAATTTTCTTTTTAATGGCTTTATAAACTCAAAATATTTTGGTTTAATTTTAGCGTCTAAAGGTTCAGCTGTAGGTAATTTTTGTTTAAACGGATCTACTTGTTTACCATTTTTCCAGAAACGATAACAAACATGAGGTCCACTAGTATTTCCTGTCATACCTACCCAACCTATTATGTCACCTTGTTTTACATAATCACCTACTTTTACCTTTCTTTTTTTCATATGTAAATACTGTGTTGTATAAGTAGTATTATGCTGAACTTTCACATAATTTCCATTTCCACCTCGTCTTGCAGAAGCAACAACAGTTCCGCTTGCGGTTGTCATTATTGGAGTACCATATTTTGCAGCAAAATCGGTTCCTTTATGCGGACGAACTCTTCCATAAAGGGCAATTTTTCTTCTTAAATTATAACGTGATGATATTCTATATTGAAATTTAATAGGTGATTTTAAAAATGCTCTACGAAGCATATCTCCTTTTTCATTATAAAATTCAGGAATTTTAGTAATAGAATCTCCAACAAACTTATAAGCATATAAATCTTCTCCTTTATGATTAAAAACAGCTGCTTTTATAGCTCCATAACCAACAAAAGTAGTATCATTTATATATTTTTCATCATAAATTAATTTAAAACTATCTCCTTTTTTTAAATTATAAAAATCAAGTGTCCAAGCATAAATATCTGCAACTTTATTTGTTAAAGATGCTTTTAAACCTAAACTATCCATCGTTACTGATAAATTTGATGAAATTTTACCTGTAACCTCTTTTTCAAGAGTTGTTATTTTTTTATGAACCTTATAAGCTGATACAACAGAATCATTAAAATTTATAACTGTTGCATCTACTTTATTATGTTTATAAATAAAAACACGTGCTTTTTCTAAAGAATCTTTTGAAGTAAGAACTGTATATTTTTTACCTGAACGGATACGTCTAACATCAAAAGTATCTTTAATAGTTGTTGCTATTTGATTTATTTTAGGATACATAACATGATGTCTATCTAAAATAACACCAAAACTTTCTCCTTTTTTTATAGTATCATTAATTATTTTAAAATTATCTAAATTAAAACCATAGGCATAAACTGATTTTGGTTTTAATATTTTAACAGGAAGTTTCACCTTTTTTTCATCTTCTTTTTTACAAGAAAAAAACAGAGAAAAAGCTAATAATAAAAGAATATATTTTTTCAAAAAAAGATAATTTAAATATGTGTACTCGCAAAAGTACAAATAAAAACTATTGATTATTGAACTTTAGCAATAACTAAAATACTTATTCTGTTTAATCAAAAACAATCTCAAACGGATTTGCTAATCCTTTATAAGCATCTAACTCTGCACGAAGTGAACCTACTGATAAAGAAGCCTTTACTTTCATTGGAATTTTATTTTGATCAGCAGTAATCCAAACCGTAACACTTTCTTGCGCTTTAAACACTCTTCCTGCCTTTACTATCGGTCTAAATTTTTGTGTTTTAACTTTTCCAAATTTCGTTTTTATCGTTTCATTCCCTAAAAAACGCAATTTAAAAGGGTACGTATGATTGTCAAAAAACATATCAATTTTTATCTCTTCTCCTTTTGCCATGTTTTGAGTATTATAACTTCTCAAAAAATAGAAAGAAGAAATCATATCTTGCACATTTACAGCACTAATTACAGTATCTTTTTTTTTGATAAAATCCTCAACATGAGCTGTATTTTGTTCCTGATTAAAGGTTATGTGTTTATTTTTTTTATGACCACCTTCGTCTATTTTTCTTTTAAATAAATAAGGTTTTCCTGATTGTTTATCAAAATAAGATTGATAATTATCATTTACTTCAAAAAACCATTTAATCATACCAGTAGTCCAACCTTTAGCGGTTGCATGCACTACTTTTTTTCCTTTTAAATTTTCTTCATTTAATGATAAAGTAGCATTTCCAGCTTTTAAAAAACCACTATAACTCATTTTAAACTGAAGCCATTCACCATCTTTAAATGGTTTTACTTTTTGTTGACCAAACGTAATTGAGGTCAAAAATAATACGGAAATAAAAAATAGTAGTTTTTTCATAATATTCAAACTTATGAAAATAGTTAGACAATTATTGTTCCAAACTAAAAAAAGACTATTTGAATTTAAAATTCTAACAGTCTTTTTTTATTGTTATTTTGATATTAAGAAACACCCCAGTTTTTTAATTCTTCTTCGCTCCATAAGTAAGGAAAAAATATTCTTCGTTGATATTTTGGATGCATATATTTTCGCCAGTTACTTCCTCCTGTTGCTTCTAAATCTTTATCGCCACCACCTAAATATTTTCCTGCTGCATCGTAATGAGCCATCACCCATTTTATATTTACGGTATAATCATAATGACGCATTGCTTTTATCAACTCATCACTTTGTTGTACTTCTTTAGGTAATTCTTTAAATTTTTTAGAAAGATTACAACTTTTATAATTTTCTATAGAATCGATAAACTCCTTTTTATATTTTTTTTCAAATAATTTAATTAAAGTTGATTTTTCTCCTGTTTTATGGTTTACTCCTGCCGCTTGCCAATACAAATGATTATAAGTATTTTCAAGCGAAGAATCTACATCAAAAGTAGCTCTATAACGCGCATCTATCAAGTTAATAATTTCTGTTGATGCAAATTCTATTTGACGATATTGTGCACTTTGAAACCCACTTGCAGGCGTTAAAGCAGTTCGGAATTTCAAATATTGATCAATATCCATTCCATCTTGCATTACGTTAAAAGAATTGCAAAGCATGTCAAAATAATTACTAACACGCATTAAATGTTTCGAAAATTTTTCAGCAGTAATTGCATCTTCAGCTTCTGATATTTGATTAAGTTCCCATAAAATCATTTTAAACAACAATTCATTTACTTGATGATACATGATAAAAACCATTTCATCTTTTTCTGTTGTTCTAGGAGTTTGTAATGCTAATAAAGCATCCGTTTGAATATAATCCCAATAAGTAATAGGCTTGCTATGAAGTAAGCCTTCCAGCATTGTTTCTAACGGAACATCTAATTTTTTATACTTATCTTCTATTGCTATTAAAAGCGCTTCTTTATCCATTTTTATATTTTATATAAAAATTATTATTAAAATCACCATTTTAATAAGTACTTGCACTTATTAAAATGGTGATTTATTTTTCTTATAATTACTATTTATAATTATAAAGTTCCTCTTTTTGATTGTTCTCTTTCTATTGATTCAAATAAGGCTTTAAAATTTCCTGCTCCAAAACCACGAGCTCCCATTCGTTGAATTATTTCAAAAAATAACGTTGGACGGTCTTCAACTGGCTTTGTGAAAATTTGTAATAAATAGCCTTCTTCATCTGCATCAATCATTATTGATAATTCTTGTAACTTAGAAATATCTTCTTTCATCATACTCATATGTTCCCCTAAACGCTCAGGAATCCCATCATAATATGCTTGTGGTGGCGGTGGTAAAAATTCTATTCCGTTTGCTTTTAATTGTGATACTGTTTTAATAATATCATCGGTAGCAACTGCAATGTGTTGTACGCCTTCACCTTCGTAAAAATCTAAATACTCTTCAATTTGTGAACGTTTTGCTGCTTTTGCTGGTTCGTTAATAGGAAATTTAATTCGCCCATTTCCGTTACTCATAACCTTACTCATTAAAGCAGAATATTCGGTATGAATTTGCTTATCATCAAATGATAAAAAATTTACAAATCCCATAACGTCTTCGTACCATTTTACCCAAACATCCATTTGATTCCAACCAACATTACCAACCATGTGGTCAATATATTTTAAACCTGCGCTTGGCGGATTGTAATCTGACTTCCATTCTGTAAATCCTGGCAAAAATACGCCTTTATAATTTTTTCTTTCTACAAATATATGAACTGTTTCGCCATAAGTGTAAATACCTGCACGAATTACTTCTCCGTGTTCATCTTTTTCAACGGTTGGCTCTAAATATGATTTTGCTCCTCTTTTAATAGTTTCTTCATAAGATTTTCGAGCATCATCAACCCAAAGTGCTATAATTTTTACACCATCGCCATGTTTTACAATATGATCGTTTATTGATGATTTACTATTTAATGGTGATGTTAAAACTAAACGAATCTTATCTTGTTTTAATACATAACTTACAGAATCTTTCGAACCTGTTTCTAAACCTTTATAGGCGTGTGACTGAAAACCAAAAGCTGTTTTATAAAAATGTGCCGCTTGTTTTGCATTTCCAACATAAAACTCTACGTAATCTGTTCCTAAAAGTGGTAAAAAATCTTGTGCTCCTTCAAATATTTTTTCTAAACCGTAGTTTACTGATGTTACTTCTTTTTTACTCATGCGTTATGTTTTTATAGACTTCACAGGTTTTTAAAATCTGTAAAATCTTTGTTTTTTTATAGATGCCTATTTTTCTATAAATGATAAATTATTAAATTAGTACTAAACTTCGTAAATGAGTTTAGCCCTGATTGAACGGTTTGTTTGAGCTCTTTTTTTGATTTTTCTTCAAAAAAAAGCGAGTAGTGAAAGCAGGATTAGCTTCTAATAATTATTTTTATGAATCTGATTTTATTATTCTAACCACGATTTATAATAATTTTCATCGGCAATTTTCATGGCTTCTTCGGTAATTTTCAAGGGTTTAAAAGTATCAACCATAACGGCTAATTCTTCGGTTTCGGTATGTCCGATACTTCTTTCGGTTGCTCCTGGATGTGGACCATGAGGAATTCCTGAAGGATGCAACGAAATATGTCCTTGGTCGATGTCGTTTCTACTCATAAAATCGCCATCAACATAATACAAAACCTCATCAGAATCGATATTACTATGATTGTAAGGCGCAGGAATTGCGTTTGGATGATAATCGTACAAACGAGGCACGAAACTGCAAATTACAAAGGCATTGGTTTCAAAAGTTTGATGCACTGGTGGCGGTTGATGAATGCGCCCAGTGATAGGCTCAAAATCGTGAATTGAAAAGGCATACGGAAAATTATAACCATCGTAACCAACCACATCAAAAGGATGCGAAGCATAAATCATTTCTATAATTTCGCCTTGTTTTTTTACTTTGATTAAGAAATCGCCTAACTCATTATAGGTTTCTAATTCTTCTGGTCTTCTTAAATCTCGTTCACAAAATGGAGCGTGTTCTAATAATTGTCCAAAATGATTTCTGTATCGTTTAGGCGTGTAAACAGGCGAATAAGATTCGACAATAAAAAGTCTGTTATTTTCATCATCAAAATCTAATTTGTAAATAATACCTCTTGGAATTATTAAATAATCGCCATATTTAAAATTGATATTCCCTAACATGGTACGTAATTTACCAGTTCCTTTATGGATGAAAATTACCTCATCGGCATCTGTATTTTTATAAAAATATTCTTTTGTTGATGTTTTTGGAGCTGATAAAATAATGTTACAATCAGTATTTGTTAAAACGATTTTTCTACTTTCTAGATAATCATTTTCTGACGGAACTTGAAATCCGCGAAAGCGATACGATTGAATATTATTTGCCTTAGCAATTTTTGGTTTTACGGAATATTGTTTGCGAATTTCTTTGACCATAGTAGGTCTGTACTCATGATAAGAATTGGTTGACATTCCGTCAAAACCAATAGTTCCAAATAATTGTTCGTAATACAACGTTCCGTCTTCTTTGCGAAATTGTGTATGACGTTTTGGTGGTATTTTTCCTAATTTATGATAAAATGGCATTTGAAATGATTTAATTAAAATGAAATTAAAAATATTTTAAACTCTTTAATTACTACACAAAACAGTTATTCAGGTTTGCGTTTTATCATATATTTTAAATGTGGTAAAAGACCTTGCCAATAATGCATATTTATCTGTTTTTTATTGCCTCCTTACAAATATAACAAATAAAAAAAACAATTTAAACACAAAAAATCGTCTTAAAACATTATGTTTCAAGACGACTTTTACAAATTTAAAATAAAAAATACTGATTAATTTAAATCAAAAATTCCTTTTACAGCAGCAGCTTCAACTTTTTGGCTTTTTTTAGCAGTTGCTGTATTTACATCAATTTCATAAATGTAAGCACCATTATTATCACTTACATTCATATATACTTTTCCATTGCTATTTAATGCAGGAGTAGCCCACTGACCTCCGTGTAATGGAATATCTGTAACTTCTGTTACCGTTTTGGCAATTAAATCTACCACTGCAATTTTACAATTAGGATTTTCTGATGTAGGAGCAAATGCACTCCATTTTACAGAATCATCTGTAATCATTCTTACAACAGCCTTGTTGTTTCCTACATAATGTAAAAAGTTGATTTTATTTCCTCCTGAAGCAGCTTCAAAATCGAAATAATAATCGGTATCAAAATCAGTAGCACCGCTTTTAATTCTTAAAATTGCTGATTTATTTGTTGGAGCAGGTTCAAATCCACAAGCTAAAGAAGAAGTAGATGCTGTATAAATATTATTATTTTCATCTTTTACCAATCCGTTATAATTTCCATAAAAACCGATATCAGAACCTCTAGTATCTTTTATTAATTTTTCAAAAACTAACTCAGGGTAACTATATATTGCAATTCTTGCTTCATTCGAATTTGGTGTTTTCCATTTTCCATCAGAACTAGTTAAATAGTACGATAAAAATAATTTACCTCCTTTTACTGCAATACCAGTAGGCCAAGACATTAAACCTTCCTCAGTTCTTTCATCTATTTTTGTTTTTAATGTTTTAGTGATTAGCATTTCGTCAGTATCTACTAAAAAAATAGTTTTATTTTCAAAACCAGCTCTAGGACTTTCTACCGCAATCATCGTATTATCATCTCCTTTTCCTAATAAATCAAAAGATACAGGAAAAGCAAACTCTCCTTTTTTAGTAATTTCTCCATTTTGAATATTATAACCTATACAGTTTGTAGCCTTATATCCTGAGCTGATAAGTGTTTCATTTAAAAAATAGTAACTTCTTTTTCCATCTTGCTGAATACCTTTTCCTATTGGTGATATTTCAGAATTTATAAAATTATCGACACCTAAAACTACATCCGTAGGAGATTCTCCTGTCGTTTCAACAGCAACGGCTAAGTTTGAAGTACTATTTGGTTGCATTGGCGAATCATCATTACAAGAGATAAAAAAACTCATTGTAAATAATAACCCTATTGATAAAATTGATTGTTTCATAATTGTTTTTAATTTATAATATTGATTTAATTTGATAAGTAGTATCTTAACTTTAAACTGAAATTTTGTCCTGGTTTTTGAAGATTGTAATTGTCGGTAACTTTAGCATCAAAAATATTATTAGCCGCTACCGAAATATTGTAAGTTCCATTTTGAAGAGAATAAATAGCTTCAATATTTTGTGTAAATTGATTTTTAATTAATTTTCTATCTCTATTTCCGATTTTAGCAAAAAATAACGAATAGCCATGTACATAATTTTGAAAAGAGCTTATAGAAAACATATCATCCTTTCTAAATAAATTTTTGGTGTTATAATTTAACTTTATATTTCCAAATAAATAAGGTACATTGGGTATTCTAGAATTTAAATATGGATTAGGTTGTGTGCTATTTTTCACATATTTACTTTTATCTCGAATATCTAAATAAGTAGCATTTACTCCAATACTATAGGCATCATTAAAGGTATATTCAAGCGCTCCTTCTATACCTTTTGTTAGTACTTTTTCTAAATTATCGTTTACTTGAAAAACCAACTCTGGACGTAAATAGATAAAGTTTTTAGAGCTTCTTAAAAAAGTATTGGTTTCAAAATGAATTTTATGTTTATCGCTTAAATATTGATTTGTTCTAAAGCCAAGATTAATGTTCGTACTTGTTTCAGGTTTTAAATCAATATTGGTTAAAATTGCCATTCCATTTCCTAAAATTTCTGAGTTTTCAGGAAAACGAATTGCATTTTCAAAAGAAGTTTTTATTTGTGTATTTTTTGTAAATAAATAAGTTAGCGCACCTCCATACCCTGTGTAATTAGATAAAATATTTTTCTTTTCTTTTGTAGTTCCTGAATAATTAGTCGTTAAAGAATTGATGCTGTAATTATATCTTTTTCCGAATGCAATTCCTTTTAATTTTTTATCAATAAGATTAAATGAATAAGACAATCCTGCTACTTTTTTATCAACTGTACTTGGTTCACCAAATTGCGTATTGTTTCTAGGGTGTAAAGGGTCATTCCCTTCCATTTTAAAATTATCCGAAGAAAAATTTACCGCAATAATTTGCTGTTTTGGAAGGTGATATTGTAAATTAAAATTTAATAATATATTTTCTTGTGATAAGGTTAATTCGGTTTTTCTACTACTTTGCTCTCCTGTGGATAAATGGTCATCGTATTCAATTTCACCATTCCAAAAATATCTATGATTACTTTTATCTTCATATCTGCGTTCGTTATCTACAAGAGCTATAAAAGAACGAACATCTAAGTTTTTAAAAACACCTTTTTTGGCATATTTTAAAGTACTGATTCTACTTTTATTTTTTTCAAAAACTTCTCCAAAAGGTTTGATCATTTTCAGAGGAAACCTTGCGTGTTGTATTTCTTTATAATTATCAGAAAATAAAATACCAACTAATAATTCATCGGCATATTTTTTATTGGTAATCCCTGCTTCTAATTGCCCCATTTTTGAAGTATATGCATTATGAAACCTTTTTACATTAGTCGTTTCATCTGTTATTTTACCTCCTTCGCCTGGTACAATTATATCTATTGCATAATCGTTATCTGAATAATTATAAAATGATTTTAATCGTGCTGTGAATCCACTATTTTTATCGTAATACTGAGTATTAACAGCTGCTTTATGTGTATTAAATGAACCCAAAGAATAAGATGCATCTAAATAATTATTTACTCCTTTTTTTGTAATAATATTAATAGCGCCTCCCAAAGCATCTGAAGATAAATAAATAGGAACTACTCCTTTATAAATTTCTATCGATGCTATAATGTTAGACGGAAAATTATTTAAGGTTAATGATTTTCCGAAATAACTCATCGGAATACCGTCTATAAATATTTTTATTTGCTTTCCTGAAAACCCATTTAAAGACAGATTAAAATCAGAGCCTAAACCTCCTTCTTCTCTAATAACAATACCAGGTACTTTGTTTAAAACCTGACTGATATTTGTTGCTGTGTTTTTAAAAACTTTGGTTTCTATAACATTTACAGCATAGGCTTTATCTCTTATTTTTTCAGCTTTAGATTTTCCTTGAATTACAACTTCATCTAAAGTACTATCGTTTTCTTCTAGATAAAAAGAGAGCTTTGTTTTTTTAGAAGTACTTGTGAATTTTTTATAAAAAGGTTTATATCCTACATATTGTATTTTTAATGTGAAATTTTTTAAATTAGAAATCGAAAATTCAAAACAACCTTTGGTATCTGTAACAATCGTTTTTTTTTGATCCAAAAGCGTTACATGTGCATTTGCTAATTGTTCTTTAAACTCGTTATATACACAACCTGATATTTTATCATTTTGAGCATTTAATGATATTATTTGTAAAAAATAGATTAAGAATATTATTATATATTTCATTGCAATTAAAAGCTTATTTAGATTTAATAAATATAATAGCAAAAGTAAAATAATATTTTTATTAGGTAGTATTGTTTTCTGTTTTTTTGAAACAATTCAACTAAACTAACAAAAAACAACATTAATATGATGAATTAATAATAAAATAAGTATTAAAATATAATAATCATACTTTCAAATCTATTTATTTTAATTCTAAATAAAATATATAATAGTTATTTTATTTTCAATAAATTTATTTAAAATTATTCTAAATAATTTTTGTATTCCATTTTTTGTAAATACTTTTGTCAACTATTATTGTTATTTAATCTTAATAAGTAATTGAACAGTATTAAAAAAATAATATTGTTTTTATAAAATAATAAAGTCCCCCAACTTTTTTATTGTGTTGTATTCTATTTGAATTACTAGTTTTTTAAATACAGCAAAACTCTGATGTAAAAGTCAGAGTTTTGTCTTTAAAACAAATGAAATTGAAAAAATTGAATTTTAAAAATACCATTCGAAAAATCCATTTATGGATAGCCTTATCATCAGGTTTAATTATTTTTATAGTTTGTATTACAGGCTGTATTTATGCTTTTCAAAAAGAAATTCGATTAGCAGCGTATCCTTATTATACCGTTAAGAACACTGCTAAAAATCTACAGAAAAAACCGTTAGACAACATAATTACAATTTATAAAGAGCAATCAGATAACGATGTTCTTAGAATATATGATTTTACTGAAACCGATAGAAGTACCATTCTTCTTTCCAAAAAAGAAGGTGGTTATTATTTCAGCTACATAAACCCCTACACAGGGAAATTACTCAAAGAAAAAAACCTAAATAATGATTTTTTTATAATCGTATTATACATACATCAAAATTTATTACTTGGTCAATTAGGGGCTCAAATTATAGGTTGGTCTGTAATATTGTTTATTATTTCTTTAATTACAGGATTGATTTTATGGTTTCCCAAAAACAGCAAAGTTTTTAAAACTAAAAAAGGAAGGAAATCTAAATTTTCGATAAAAACAAACGCAAAAAAACAAAAAGTAGTTTTTGATTCACATAGTGTTTTAGGCTTTTATGGCGCTTCTATTTTATTGATATTAGCAATTACAGGTGTTGCTTGGTCTTTTACTTGGGTGGATGACGCACTATATACCTTAGTTACTTTTGAAAGTAAAAAAGAAGAACAAAAAATTAGTATCGATAGTACTAAGTTTTTGAAAACCTCATTAATCAATGCTAAAAATCAATTAAATAAAAATCAAAAAAACAGAAATCTATTTATTTATTATTTACCACAACAAGACACTATTCCTCTTAAAATAACAGCATATCCTAATGATGATAGTTACGGTAGTTCTGATCACTATTACATACATCCTAACTCAGGCGATTTAATCAAAAGTAAACTTGATAAAGAAAAAAATACAGGAGAAAAACTACATTCTTTATACTACGATATTCATACAGGAAGTATTTTAGGTATCAGTGGAAAAATTCTTGTTTTTTTAGCAGGTTTAATAGGCGCTTCACTTCCTGTAACAGGAACAATGTTATGGTTACATAGCAGAAAGAAAAAACAAAAGAAAAGAGTAATCATTCCAAAAAAAACCACACTTAAAAACGATACAATACCTATGAAAACAAAAATTATTAGCCTTTGGATGTTAATTATCTTCGGATATATTTTTCATCATATTTACGGATTAGCAACCGTATTTTTTAATCAAACTGTTTTTATTGATGGATCAACTGGCGAAACGCCATTTTGGGCACATCAATGGCGTATTTTAATGGAAGGTACTGCTTTTTTATTCGCTTTATTAACAATTCAATTATCAAAAAAATGGTTTAAAATAACATCCTTAATATGGGGAATCATTGTTGCAATTTTTAATTGTTATCATGTAATTGAAGAAATAATAGGGCATCCTGATGAACTATCAAAAATACTCGTCTTACTACTTACAGCAATTGCAAGTGTTCTTTTAGTTGTAAACTTAAACGAATGGAGAAAAACAACTTTTATAAAACAATAATATTAAAAAATAAACTATGAAAACAATCGGTTTAATTTATGGTTCAGATACTGGAATGACAGAAGAAGTCACCAATTCTATTGTAGATAACTGGAATCTTAGCGATATAAAAGTAATGGAAGTATCTGAAGTTAAAAAATCAGATTTTGAGCAATTTGATATTCTTCTTTTAGGGCTTTCAACTTGGTATGATGGCGATTTACAAAGTGATTGGGAAAGTTATTTTGATGAATTTAAAACTATCGATTTCACCAATAAAACAGTTGCAATTTATGGGCTAGGAGATCAATATGGTTATGGTGAATACTTTATTGATGGCGTAGGAATGTTGGCAGAAGTTATTTTAAAAAATGGAGGAAAAATCACTGGTTTTTGGTCAGTAGATGGTTACGATTTTACAGAATCGAAAGCCATTTATAATAATGATTTGTTTTATGGATTGGCAATTGATGAAGATAATCAGCCAGAACTTACACAAAAAAGAATTACAGATTGGCTTTCAATTTTAGAAAATGAATTTTCAAAATTATTGAATTAGCTCTCAGGAGCTAATTCAATTTCTAAACCATCCATTTCTGGTTTTATTGGTAATTGACATCCTAAACGACTATTGTCTTCTACATCAAAAGCTTCTGCAAGCATTGCATCTTCATCGTCACCCATTTCAGGTAATTCATGGTCAGATTTTATATAACATTGACAAGATGCACACATTGCCATTCCTCCACAAACACCAATTGTACCTTCAGGAGCTAATTCATATAAACGAATAACTTCCATTAAATTCATTGCCATATCTGTTGGTGCAACAATTTCGTGTAGTACTCCTTCTCTGTCAGTTATTTTTAGAGTTATATCTTGACTTTCCATTTTAAATTTGATTAAAACTATATACCTTTAAAATTGTATATTTTGTTATATATTTTTTTAAACCTCACTATTTAAAAAAATAGTGAGGTTTTTATTTTAAAGTCTGTTAGTTGCGTTAGTGATTGAGCGGTTTGTTTGAGCTCTTTTTTAAATTTTTTCTATTTAAAAAAAGCGAGTAGCGAAAGCACGCCCGAACGCCCAAAAAAAAAGTTAAAACAAGTTTATTAAGCTACGTTTATTACCTCTTCAATACTTGGAACATATTTTTTAATGGTTGCTTCAACTCCGTTTTTTAACGTCATTTGATTTACAGAACATCCACTACAAGCACCTTCTAACTGAACTTTTACAATATTTTTTTCTATAGATAAAAGCTTAATATTTCCGCCATCGCTTATTAAAAATGGACGAATTTCTTCTAAAGCTTTTTCTACGTTATCTCTTATTTCTGTTGCTGTCATAATCTTTGATTATTTTGTGCTACAACCACTCATTGTAGTTATACGAACTACTTCAGTAGCTGGTAAATTGTTATTTCTTTTTAATAGTTGTGCAACCATTTCTTTAGTTACATCGGTAAATGCTTTTTCTAAAGGTGTGTTTTCTTGTAAAGCAACTGGATGACCTACGTCTCCTGCTTCACGAATACTTTGTACTAATGGTATTTCACCTAAAAAGCTTGTTTCAATATCTTCAGCTAAGTTTTTAGCTCCGCCTTGACCAAAGATATAATATTTATTATCTGGTAATTCGGCAGGTGTAAAATACGCCATGTTTTCAACAATACCTAAAACTGGTACGTTTATACTTTCTTGTTGAAACATTGCTACTCCTTTTTTAGCATCTGCTAAGGCAATATTTTGAGGAGTACTTACAACTACAGCTCCGCTAATAGGCACGGCTTGTACTATTGATAAGTGAATATCTCCTGTTCCTGGAGGAAGGTCGATTAATAAGAAATCTAATTCTCCCCAATCTGCATCAAAAATTAATTGATTTAATGCTTTTGAAGCCATTGGTCCACGCCAAATTACTGCCTGATTAGGGTCTGTAAAAAATCCTAATGATAATAATTTTACACCATAATTTTCAACAGGTTTCATTTTAGAACGTCCATCTACTTTTACAGATAATGGCTTTTCTTTTTCTACATCAAACATTAAATGTTGCGATGGTCCGTAAACATCAGCATCTAAAACACCTACTTTAAAGCCCATTTTAGCTAAAGAAACCGCCATATTAGAAGTAATAGTAGATTTCCCTACTCCTCCTTTTCCTGAAGCTATCGCTATAATATTTTTGATATTAGGAATTTCTTTTCCTTTAATTTGATTTGGGTTTTCTTTTTGAGGAACCTCAACTTTTACATTCACTTTTACATCGATAGTATCATCAACATTTGTATGAATTGCTTTGGTTATTTCAACTTCTACCTTCTTTTTAGCTTGTAAAGATGGGTTTGAAATGGTTACATCAACAATTACTTCTTTACCAAAAGTAACTACGTTTTTTATGTTTTCGCTTTCAACTAAACTTTTACCTTCTCCTGGTGCCGTTATAGTTTCTAACGCCTTGTAAATATCTTGCTTTTTAAAACTCATTAGAGTATTCAATTTAATTGATTCTAAGGTACAAAGATACATTTTAGCCGTCAGAAAATAAAGTGTTTAGATTGTGTTTATTTATAGTAAGATAAGAGATATCAATTTTGAACGATTTTATTGTAACAATAGCTAAAATCAAACAAATAAACAGGTTAACAACGCTATTTAAAAATAAAATAGTGCTGTTTTACATTTCAAAAAATATCTATAAATTGAATATTTACTGATTTTTATACTGATAAAAGAGAATTATCAACAGTAATATTCAAAAAGAAGAAAAAAAAATGTTACAACTCATCGATAGGGTTCCAAAATACAGTTTCGAAATTTTGTATTTGATTATCAACAACAACTATTCCTTCACTTTCTAATAATTGTTGCATCAGGTTTGTTCCTTCGAAGTGTTGTTTTCCTGTAAGTAAACCGATTCTATTTACAACTCGATGTGCAGGAACATTTTTGGTATGTGAATTATTCATTGCCCAACCTACCATTCTTGCAGATTGAGCTGAACCTAAATACTTTGCAATAGCGCCATAAGTGGTTACTCTTCCGTATGGAATTAACCTTGACACTTCGTATACTCTTTCAAAAAAGTTTTGATTACTCACTCAGTAAAGTTAATATTTTAACTTGAAACGGATATAAGTAATTGGTTTTCCTTTTTCTAAATATTGTTTTTCGTAAAAAGTTTGCGTAGAAGTTACTTCTTCAGGCGCACCTTCATTTACATAAACATTATGATTTGCATGTAAAATTTCATGCCCTTCACCGTGTATTAAACCTAAAGTGTAACCGTGCATAAACTCGCTATCGGTTTTTAAGTTCATAATACCATCTTCTTTTAAAATGTGGTGATATCTTTTTAAGAATGATGTATTTGTCATTCTATGTTTTGTACGTTGATATTTTATTTGAGGATCTGGAAAAGTAATCCAAATTTCATCAACTTCATTTTCGGCAAAAATATTCGCTACTAATTCTATTTGAGTTCTAATAAAGGCAACATTTTGCATGTCGTTTTCTATAGCGGTTTTAGCACCACGCCAAAAACGAGCTCCTTTAATATCAATACCAATAAAATTTTTATTCGGATTTTTTTCTGCTAAGGCAATGGTATACTCTCCTTTACCACAACCAAGTTCTAAAACTATAGGATTGTCGTTTTTAAAAAATGTATTCCACTTTCCTTTTAAAGGAAAATCTCCTATTACTTCTTCTCTCGTAGGTTGAAGTACGTTTGCAAACGTTTCATTTTCTTTGAAACGTTTCAGTTTGTTTTTGCTTCCCAATGTGTATGTATATCTGTTTTAAGCTTAGTCTTCAGTTCCTTCTTTTAAGAAAGTAGCCGATTGCCACATCCAGTATCCAAATAACACTATTAAAATAAAAACAAAAAACCAGTTAACTGCATTTGATGTCCACCAACCGTAGTCTCCTTTTGCTACTTCTAATCGCAACCATTTGAAAGGTTGTAATATAAAAGTAAATAAATCTGCAATTAATCTAAAAATATTTAATCCTAACATAACTTGATTATCTTTATGTTTGCAAAAGTATAAAAAGAAACTATGTTAGCCAATTTTTTCAGTAAATCAAAACCTGTTAATTTCATTGTGCTTTTTGCACTGTTTTTAAGTTACTTTTCTTTCAGCTTATTTTCTAAAGAAATATCTTTTGAAACCGCTAAAGAATTGATTGGTTTTATAGCGGTATTTGGAGTCTTCAATTTTGTAATTACTAAAAATCAATTAACATTTGATAACTCCTTTGCATTCTTATTTTTCATTATGCTTATTGGTTTTTTTCCTGATGTTATTCATATTGATAAAACCTTTTTTGCTTGTTTAATCATCTTACTATTTTCACGGAAAGTTTATAACTTACAATCGCCTAAAAACACCTTTTACAAGTTATTTGACGGAGGTTTATGGCTTGGTGTTTCTTTTTTAATAGAACCTTATACAGCATTATTTGGCGTATTATTTTATATTTCTATTTACTTACATCAACGCTTTACTTATCAAACTTTATTAATTCCTTTACTAGGCTACGGATGCGTAATTTTTTTATTTTTCACCTATTGTTTTTGGTATGATAAAACTGAAATTTTTCACCAACTATTTAATTGGAATTTATCTTATAATATTGATTTTTACTCGAGTATAAAGTATGTGTTATCTTTCGTTTTTATAGGTATTTTAGTCTTTTATTCATTGATATTAAAAACTCCGAAGGCATTATCAGTTCTTAATAATTTTAGAAAAAGCTGGGTTTTAACCTTTGTTTACTTATTAATTTCGTCAGTAGTTGTGCTTTTAATACCTCATAAAACAGGCACAGAACTTTTATTACTCTTTTTTCCGATTTCAATTATTTTAGCCAACGGATTAGAATTATTTCAAAAAAAGTGGATTTCAGATGTCTTATTATTATTATTTTTCGCTTGTTCAATACTTGCAAATGTTCTATAAATTTACATTTTTGTACCAAAAGCTAAATCGCCTGCATCACCTAAACCTGGAATAATATATCCTTTGTCATTTAGTTTTTCATCAATATCGGCAATCCATAAACTAGTGTTTTCAGGGAAATTATTTGCGACATATTCAACTCCTTCAGCAGCACCAATAACTGAAACTATTTGAATTTCTTTAGGAGTTCCGTATTTTTTGATAGCTTCATAAACCGCAACTAGTGAACGTCCTGTTGCTAACATTGGGTCGACTAATAATAAAGTTTTACCATCAATTGATGGAGATGCAAAATATTCAACTACAATTTCAAATTCAGCATCGTTATTTGGGTGATGACGATAAGCCGATATAAAAGCATTTTCAGCATCATCAAAATAATTTAATAAACCATTATGCAAAGGTAATCCTGCTCTTAAAATTGAACATAAAATCACATCATTAACAGGAATTTCTACTTGTTTTGTTCCTAAAGGAGTTTTTACTTTTTTAGTTTCTGATGCTAATTTTTTACTTAATTCGTATCCTAAAATTTCACCGATTCGTTCTATGTTTCTTCGAAAACGCATCGAATCTTTTTGAATAGCTGTGCTTCTTATTTCTGATAAAAATTTATTTAAAATAGATGTTTCTTTCGCTAAATGATGAATTTTCATATTAAAGTAGTTTCTAGCTAATTTACAAAAAATGTATAAATGCCTAGCCCCGATTGAAGCAATTGTTTGAGCTCTTTTTTTGATTTTTCTTCAAAAAAAAGCGAGTGCGGAAAGCGGGAAATTGCTTCAAAAAAATAATATCAATTTAAAACTTGTTTAAATTTCATTTAAAAACCTTTTATCACTAAAAAATCGAATCCGTCAAACTGAATTTATTTCAGTTTCACATCCTGATTTGCCGTAGTTCTTAGTTTTATGCGATGCTGAAATAAATTCAGCATGACGTTTATATCTAAAAAATACTTTATTTTAAATTTAAACAAGCTCTTAATTCTCAATAAATTTATGTAGCATTTTTAGAAGTTCATCCTTGTTTTCAATATGACTCATATGACCGCCTGAAAGCTCGTAAAAAGGGGTTTTTGTTCGATTTGCTTCCTCAATAATTGTGTGATAATTAAGTATAGAATCATTTTTCCCTACAATTATCAACCGTTTATCAACATTTTGTAAAACAGCTTCTTTGTTTTCTCTTAATCGCATTCCTTCGGTTGCGGCGATATATCCTTGAACAAGCGTTTGTAAAGCTTGTTTTTTTATTTCAGCAATTTCTGTTGTAAATTGAGTACTTGTTTCAGCAGTAAATAAGTTTGAAATAGACATTTTCACCAAACTTTTATAATTCGTTTGTGCCATTTTAGACGCTCTTAATCGTAGTTTTTTACGTTCTTCAGAGTCGGATTGCGCACTCGAATTTAACAAACAAATTCCTTTTATTTTCTTCGGATATTTCTCAGCAATCGCTAAAGAAACATAACCTCCCATAGAATGCCCGATGATGTAAAAACTACTGATATTTAAGGTTTTTAAAACTGCTTTTACAGCCTCAGCCATATCGCTCATAGTGTGAATATAACCGATACATTCCGTATTTCCGTGACCTAATAAATCAATACAAATAACACGATTTTTAGAACTTAAAGAACTTGTAATTTTATGCCACATCGTAGCATTTTCAAGAAAACCATGTAGTAAAACAATAGTATTTCCTTTGCCAATATCAGTATAAGCTACTTTGCTATTTTTATGAAAAATAAATTTATCCATTTTGCAAAAATAGTATTCTTTTAAAATATCGGCATAAAAAAACTCGCTTTAAGCGAGTTTTTCTAATATTTTAAATACTTGTATATTAAAATCTATATCCTAAATTAACACCAACTCTTGGCACAATTGAACGAGATTTTGAAGTAAACATATTTCTTCCTAAACCACCATAAATATCAATAAGAAAACCTCCTGAAGAAACATATTTAGTTCCAACTGCTAACCCTAAAGCAGCATCAGTATATTTTTCAATTTTCTTAATATCAGAACCTTCAATAGTTAATTCCTTTTCTCCACCATTAACTCCTAAAAATATTTCACCAAAATAATTCCAGTTATCACTAGTTTTAAAATAATGACGAAAATAAGGAGTAATCATCCATTCTTCATTATATCTGAAATCTGCTGATTTTTTCTCTAAATTAAATAATGTTGAAAGTCCTACTGATGAACGTTCAGTAGTATAATATTCATAAGAAACATTAAGTGTTTTAAGTGCTAAGGCATCAGTTATTGAAACTTTAGCTTCTTGTTGTGCTTGTGTAAATGAGCTAATAAATAGTACAGCTATTAAAAGTATTTTTTTCATTTTTAATTTTTTAATTATTTTTTTACTGATATCAATTATAATACCACAAAAGTACATTAATTGATAATCTATAAGAAAAAAAGATGATTTTTTTTAAGAACAATCACAATCAGTATTACAACCTTTTTTATTTTTACTCTTGATGAAAAATTTATTCATCAAAAAAAATACAGCAAAACCGACTGTTATATATGTAATAATTTCTTGCATTAACGAAGTATTTGATAAGCTAAAAAAGCTGTTAAATAAGCCAAAGAACCCATACCTACAAGTTGTATTATAGGCCATTTCCAGCTTTTAGTTTCTCTTTTAACAATTGCCAAAGTTGCCATACATTGCATTGCAAAGGCATAAAATAACAATAAAGATATTCCTGTGGCAAAATTGAAACGTTTTTCACCAGTTTCATTATTTATTTCTGCCGCCATTTTTTGTTTGATAGTAGAAATATCATCATCATTATTTTCAACACTATAAATAGTTGCTAATGTTCCTATAAAAACTTCTCGTGCGGCAAATGAAGCTATCAATCCAACTCCTATTTTCCAATCATATCCTAAAGGTTTTACAATTGGTTCAATTGCTTTCCCTGCAATTCCTATGTAAGAATTTTCTAATTTTTCTGATGCTATTTTTTGTGATAACTCTGTTGATGACAACTTTTGATTCGCTATATTTTGAGTAACATTTTTTTCAGCATTTTTAAAATCCGAAGCTCCATTAGAAGCCAAAAACCACAATACGATTGATATCGCTAATATTATTTTACCTGCTCCAAAAACGAAAGCTTTGGTTTTTTCTAACACATCTAAAAACACATTTTTAACAGATGGAAGCTTGTAATTAGGCATTTCCATTACAAAAAATGAACTACTTTTTATTTTTAATGTTTTATGTAAAATATAAGCTCCAAGAATTGCCGAGCCAAAACCTAAACCATACAACGCTAATAAAGTTAATCCTTGTAAACCTATAAAACCAAACAATTTCTTATCAGGAATTATTAAGGCAATTAAAATCGCATACACTGGCAAACGTGCCGAACACGTGGTAAATGGCGTTACTAAAATGGTAATTAAACGTTCTTTCCAACTAGAAATAGTTCTGGTTGCCATAATTGCTGGTATCGCACATGCCGTACCCGAAATTAACGGAATAATACTTTTACCGCTCATTCCAAAACGACGCATAATTTTATCCATTAAAAACACCACTCTACTTATATAACCTGTTTCTTCTAAAATGGCGATGAATAAAAATAAAATAGCTATTTGCGGAATAAAAATAATAACTCCTCCTATTCCTGGAATAATTCCTTCTGATAATAAATCGGTAAACATACCTGCTGGTAAATTTGATTTAATAAACTCTGAAATGCTAGCAAATAAACCATCAATAAAATCCATTGGAGCTGATGCCCAATCAAAAACCGATTGAAATATCAATAATAATAATCCGAAAAAAATAAGATATCCGAATATTTTATGCGTAAAAACAGCATCTAATTTAGCACGTAAATCAGTTGCTTTTGAGGCATCAATAGTATAAGTTTCTTTTAATATTGAATTAATTTTCTGATAACGAAAAATTGTTTCTTTATGCTGATATTTTTTCTGTTTAGAAACATCATGCCCAAACGATTTCAATTGCTCTTTTTCTTCGAGTGAAAGTAAAAATGTATGTTGTTTTGTAAGCATCATCCATAATTCATAGACCGAAAAACGGGAATTTACTTTGGCTAATTCATCAAAATATATTGGATCAATTTTATGAGATAATTCTTTAAAATCTGAATGTATTTTTAAAGAATTATAATTTTCAATTGCTTCTTTTAAAGTATCAATTCCTTTATTTTTTCTTGCTGATATTAAAACAATTTTAGTATTTAATTGTTTTTCTAAATTTTTAATATCAATTGATATTCCTTTTCGCTCCATCTGATCAGCCATATTTAAGGCTAAAATTATTGGAGTTTCTAAATCTTGAATTTGAGAAAAAAGTAATAAATTTCGTTTTAAATTTTCAATATCGGCAACAATTACAATTACATCTGGCTTTTCATCTTCATTAGAATTTAACAAGCTTTTTAATACGATACTTTCATCAATAGAAGTTGGATTGATACTATAAGTTCCTGGTAAATCGGTAATAATTGCAGTACTATTTTCTGATATTTTACAAGTTCCTTGTTTTTTATCAACTGTTACTCCTGGGTAATTTCCTACTTTTTGGTGTAAGCCTGTTAATTGATTAAATAATGATGTTTTTCCTGTGTTCGGATTTCCTATTAAAGCTACCTTAATACGCTTATTCATTATTTATATTTTAGTAATTACAATTTTACTTGCCGTTTTTTTTCGTATTGCTAAATGACTTCCATTTACACAAATATATAATGGATCTTTAAAAGGCGCAATTTGTAACAACTCTACTTCTGTTCCTGGTAAACAGCCCATTTCTAATAATTTCAAAGGAATAATATCTAAACATTCTTCGGATATAATTCCTCTCTCACCGATTTGTAAACTTGCAATTGAATTCAAAATAACACGTATAATATTGACTCGCAAAGATACCAAAATAGAATGATTCTAAACAATAAGATTTTAACAATCTCCTATTTCTTTTATTGGTTGTTCTCTGTATTTGAAATCTTATATTTGTAGTATGACTTTCGATGAAATTATAGGACAAGAACATATAAAAAAACATTTACAGCAATCTGCTGATAACAACCGAATTCCACACGCCCAACTTTTTGTTGGTAAAGAGGGTTCTGGTACATTACCAATGGCAATTGCTTACGCTCAATATTTATTATGTAGCACATCAAATAATGCAGATTCTTGTAATTTAAAATGTAGCAAACTACAACATCCCGATTTACATTTTGCATTTCCTGTAACTACCAACGATGCTGTAAAAAAGCATCCTGTTAGTGATTTATTTTTATCTGATTGGCGATCTTTTATTGAAAAACAACCTTACGGAAGTCTTTTTAACTGGTCGAAAAAAATTGGAATAGAAAATAAACAAGGTCAAATTGGAGTTGATGAAGCCTTAGATATTGTTAAAAAACTACAATTAAAATCATACGAAGGTGGTTTTAAAGTGATGATAATTTGGATGGCAGAAAAAATGAATATTGCTGCTTCCAATAAATTATTAAAACTTATTGAAGAACCGCCTAATAAAACAATTTTCATTCTGATAACTGAAGATGAAGAGCAAATTATCAACACTATAAAATCTCGTTGTCAAGCACTAAATTTCCCATCATTAAGTGATACTGATATTGCAAACTCATTAATTAAAAATGAAAATATTTCAGAAAATGAAGCTATTAAAATAGCACATCAATCCGAAGGGAATTATAACAAAGCATTACATATTTTAAACAATAATTCTAATGATTTAATTTTTGAAAAATGGTTTATTACTTGGATTCGTTCAGCATTTAAAGCCAAAGGAAATGCAGCTGTTATTCAAGATTTAATCGAATGGTCTGAAATAATTGCTAAATCGGGAAGAGAAACACAAAAACAGTTTTTACAATATTGTTTACAGTTTTTCAGACAAGCATTATTATTAAATTACGGAACTCCTGATTTGGTTTTTTTAGAAACAAAAACGGCTAATTTTCAATTATCAAAATTTGCTCCTTTTGTGCATAGTGGTAATATTTTAAGTATTGATAAAGAAATAAATGATGCTCAATATCATATCGAAAGAAATGGAAATGCTAAAATAATTTTATTAGATTTATCAATAAAATTAACACGACTTTTACATAGTAAAGAAGAAAAAACAAAAGCCTAATTTTAAATAATATAAAACCATCCAATTTGCTAAAAATAAAAAATATATCACTACGAATTAGAATTTTTCTATCAATGATATTATTAGTATTATTGGCTTCTATTTTAATTGTTACAGTAACCATCATTCAATATGGAGAACAAACTGAAGATTATAATATTCAACGTTTTAACAGAAAAGAAAGTGCAACAAAACACGATATTGAAATTGAATTAAAGCGTAAAACAACCTACCCGATTACCACCAATAATTTAGCTAAAATATTTCAAGATCGTATTTATGATATTGCTTATGTTCATAAATTAACGGTATCAATGTACGATATGGATGGAATACTTTTAAAATCATCTATTCCATATAATTTTGATAAAAAAGAAGCACCTAATTTAACTTCAACTATTGTAGCAGAACTCGCAAATAATTCCAATCATAAAATTTTAAAAAGCAGAAATAATAAAGGAATTACTTATCAATCATCATATACTTATATAAACGATACCCGTTTTAAACGAATTGGACTTTTAGAGTTACAAATAGCTCAAGATAATGAAGAGCAAAAACAAGAATTACGTGAATTTATATCGCGTTTACTACTTGTTTATTTACTGATGTTTATTATCGCAATTTCATTAGCTTATTTTTTATCGAGCTACATTACACGCTCTATTCAAACGATTTCAGAAAAAATTAAAGAAACTCGTTTGAATCAACGAAATGAAAAAATCACTTTAAACTCTGCTAGTTCAGAAATAAATTCTTTAGTTGATTCGTATAATAATATGATTGATCAATTAGAAGAAAGCGCCGTAAAACTTGCTAGAAGCGAACGAGAACAAGCTTGGAGAGAAATGGCAAAACAAGTGGCTCATGAAATTAAAAATCCGCTAACACCAATGCGTCTTACCGTACAAAGTTTTGAACGACGATTTAATCCTGAAGATCCTAAAATCAAAGAAAAATTAGCCGAATACAGCGAAACGCTTATTCAACAAATTGATGTAATGAGCTCTATCGCTTCTGCTTTTTCTGACTTTGCAAAAATGCCAACACAACGTCGTGAAAAATTAGATGTTGTTGATGTTGTTAAACATTCATTAGATATTTTCACAGAAAATTATATCTATTACATACCTAAAGAAACTGAGCTTTTTGCATATTTAGATAAAACACAATTAATTAGAGTTGTAACAAATTTAGTTAAAAATGCTACGCAAGCTATTAAAGAAAATGAGAAAAACCCGAGGATTGAAATAAAAGTAACATCCGAAGGAAATAATGTTAAAATAATAGTTTCTGATAACGGAAAAGGAATTACAGTTGAAAATAAAGAATTAATTTTCGAACCTAAATTTACCACAAAAACAAGTGGAATGGGCTTAGGTTTAGGAATGATAAAAAATATAATTGAAGCATATGATGGTTCTATTACTTTCACTTCAACCGAAGGAATTGGAACTGTTTTTACCGTAATACTACCTAAAACTTAATCAAATGAATTTCGAAAACATTTTAGTAACAATTACTGATGGATTAGCAAAAATTACAATTAATAGACCTAAAAAACTAAACGCCTTAAATAGCGCTACCATTAATGAATTAAGTACAGCTTTTGAAACTTTAGAAGATAATATCGCTGTAAAAACAATAATTATCACTGGAAGCGGAGAAAAAGCATTTGTAGCTGGTGCTGATATTTCAGAATTCGCAAATTTCACAACAGAAGAAGGTGAAAAATTAGCTCGATTAGGACAAGAATCTTTATTTGATTTAATCGAAAATTTATCAACTCCCGTAATTGCAGCCATTAATGGTTTTGCTTTAGGTGGCGGATTAGAATTAGCAATGGCTTGTCATTTTAGAATAGCATCAGATAATGCAAAAATGGGATTACCAGAAGTATCTTTAGGCGTAATTCCTGGTTATGGTGGTACACAGCGCTTACCTCAACTAATCGGTAAAGGAAAAGCGATGGAATTAATAATGACTGCTACAATGATTTCTGCTGATGAAGCAAAACAATGGAGATTGGTAAATTATGTAGTTCCTCAAAATGAATTATTGCCATTGGCAGAAAAACTAGCTGGTAAAATAATGCGCAATTCATCGGTTGCAATTAGTGCAGCTATTAGAGCCATAAATGATAATTTTAAAGATGGAATTAATGGTTTTGAAACTGAAATAGTAGAATTTGGAGATTCTTTTTCTACCGATGATTTTAAAGAGGGTACAACAGCCTTTTTAGAAAAAAGAAAACCAAATTTTCCTGGAAAATAAAACACATTTATTTTAAATATAAAAGCATCTAAATTCGAAAAAATCTAGATGCTTTTTTTTATTAGGGGATTAATTTTTTTAAAAAAGAATTCGGGGGGCTTAATTGCTTATTGTAAATATATGAATTTAATATCAAAAAACATAATTTAATAAGAAAATAACACTAGATAACTAAATAAAATACAAAAACAATAAATAAAAACCTACTTAAGCCCATTAAATTCATTTAGAAATTGATCTAAAAAAGATTGCATATAATTATGTCTATCTTTGGCTATTCTCTTTCCTGCTTTAGTATTCATCTTATCTTTTAAAAGTAATAACTTCTCATAAAAATGATTGATTGTAGGTGCCGTAGAATTTTTATATTCGGCTTTTGTCATCTTTAAATTAGGTGCTATTTCAGGATCGTATAAGGCTCTATTTTTAAAACCTCCATAGTTAAAACAACGTGCTATTCCTACAGCTCCTATTGCATCTAATCTGTCTGCATCTTGAATTACATCTAATTCTGACGAGGTAAATTTTTCTCCTTCAGATAAACTTGTTTTAAAAGAAATATTGTTAATAATATTTTCGATATGAATTATTATTACTTCCTTCACTTTTTGATATTCTAAAAATTTACGTGCCATTTTAGGACCAACAGTTTCATCTCCGTTATAAAATTTAGCATCAGCAATATCATGTAATAAAGCACCTAGCGATACTATAAAAACATCAACATTTTCATCCTTAGCAATTAATAAAGCATTTTTATAGACACGTTCTATATGAAACCAATCGTGCCCTCCTTCTGCTCCTGCTAACGTTTTTTTTACAAAGGCAATCGTATTTTCTATTATCTGATTTTCATTCATTCCTCAAAAATAAAAATCCTGTGTTAAAAACACAGGATTTTAAATATATAAAACAAATCATTAAACTAAAAAATAATGTTTAAATCAATTTATTAGCAACTAAATATTCAGCAATCTGAATGGTATTTGTTGCTGCTCCTTTACGTAAATTATCAGCAACAATCCACATATTTAAAGTGTTTGGTTGCGATTCATCTCTTCTAAGTCTACCAACAAAAACCTCATCTTTATTATGTGCTAAAATAGGCATTGGATATACATTATTTTGTACATCGTCTTGTACAATTACGCCATCAGTTTTACCTAATAACTCACGTACTTTAGCTAAATCGAAATCATTTTCAAATTGCACATTAACAGCTTCTGAATGCCCACCTGCAGTAGGAATTCTAACAGCTGTAGCTGTTACTGAAAAAGAATCATCACCTAAAATCTTTTTAGGTTCTTTTACCAATTTCATTTCTTCTTTGGTGTATCCGTTTTCTAAAAATACATCACAATGAGGTAAAGCGTTTCTTCCTATTGGGTGAGGATATACCATTTCGCCATCGATTCCAGCTTCTTCATTATCTAATTGTTGAACAGCTTTAACACCTGTTCCAGATACTGATTGATACGTTGAAATTACGACACGTTTCATTTTATATTCCTTATGTAAAGGACCTAATGCCATTACCAACTGAATTGTTGAGCAATTAGGATTTGCAATAATTTTATCTTCGCTAGTTAAAACATCTCCATTAATTTCAGGAACTACTAATTTCTTAGTAGGGTCCATTCTCCATGCTGATGAATTATCAATAACAGTAGTACCTGCTTCGGCAAATTTTGGTGCCCAAACTAATGAAGTATCTCCTCCTGCTGAAAATAAAGCAACATCAGGTTTCATATCAACGGCTGTTTGTAAACCTACAACACTATATTCGGTACCTTTAAATTCAATTTTATTTCCAACTGAACGTTCTGATGCAACAGGAATTAATTCTGTTACAGGAAAATTACGTTCTGCTAATATTTCTAACATTACATTACCTACCATTCCGGTGGCCCCTACAACTGCTACTCTCATTTTTTAATTATTAAATGTGTTACTAAAAACTAATCTATACTTGTACAAAGATTTAAAAAAATCAAGTTACTTGTATCTATTTTTTTAGATATTTTAAGTTAAAGTTTAAAAAATATCAAATTAATGTTAAAAGTGTGTTTTTAAACAGTAAAACACAAAAAAATAGTACATTTGTATCGATTTTTAAATAAATCATCACATTTTGTATAACTTTAAAAAAGTATAGCATGCAACTGTACAACAAGTTAAGCGCCAACGAACGCGCTGCTTTAATCGACGAAGCGGGAAAAGACCGTATTACTATTTCATTCTATCAATATTATAAGATAGAAAACCCTCAACTTTTTAGAGATAAATTGTTCTTAGAATGGAACGAGTTAGATGTTTTAGGAAGAACCTACGTTTCTTACGAAGGTATTAATGCCCAAATATCTGTTGCTTCAGAAAATTTCTTAGCCTTAAAAGATCAACTAGATGCTATTTCATTTTTAAAAGATATTCGATTAAACGTAGCTGTTGAGCACGATAATAAATCGTTTTTAAAATTAAAAGTAAAAGTTCGTAACAAAATTGTTGCTGATGGTTTAAATGATGAAACTTTTGATGTAACAAACAAAGGTGTGCATTTAAATGCTAAAGATTTTAATGAAATGCTAGCAAATCCGAATACGGTTTGTGTAGATATGCGAAATCATTACGAAAGTGAAATTGGTCATTTTGATGGCGCAATAACTCCAGATGTTGATACTTTTAGAGATTCTTTAGATATTATTGAAGAAGATTTAAAAGATAATAAAGAAGATAAAAACTTATTAATGTATTGTACTGGTGGAATTCGTTGCGAAAAAGCATCAGCCTATTACAAACACAAAGGTTTTAAAAATGTTTTTCAGTTAGAAGGCGGAATTATAGAATATACTCGTCAAGTAAAAGATGAAGGAATTGATAATAAATTTATCGGTAAAAATTTTGTTTTTGATCATAGAAGAGCTGAACGAATTACTGATGATGTAATTTCTAATTGTCATCAATGTGGTAAATCTTGCGATGAACACACAAACTGCGCCAACGAAGCCTGTCATTTATTATTTATTCAATGTGATGAATGTTCAGAAAAAACAGAAAACACTTGTTCAACCGATTGTCAAGAAGTTATTCAATTATCTTGGGAAGAACAAAAAGAATTACGAAAAGGCACACATGCTAGTAATAAAATCTTCAAAAAAGGACGTTCTGAAGTTCTGAAGTTTAAGAAATAAAATTATTTAAAAGCGCTCTTATCGAGTGCTTTTTTTATTTTAAACTAAAGGTATTTTTAACGATACTTTTGTTCCTTTTACTTTTCCTTTTTCATCAATTAAATCAGTATAAATTAACGAATACTCCTTTTCAAATTGAATTGAAAAATTCTTTAATCGTTCTTTTGTTAGATCAATTCCTATCGATTTTCTCTTTAAAGTTTTATTACTTTTAATTATAAAAGCGGCTGCTCTACCGATTCCGTTATCTTCTATATCAATTTGAATAAACTCTTTTACCTGTTTACGAATAGATAATTGTACTTTTTTCTCTCCTTTTTTAGAAGATAAACCATGCCAAATAGCATTTTCTAAAAAAGGTTGTAAAATTAATGGAGGTATTTTAATCGTTTCTACATTTAAATATTCACTAATATCTTCGGTATATATTATGGCATTTGAAAAGCGAATATTTTCAATACTCATGTATAAATTCATTGTTTTAAGCTCCTCTCCTAAAGTAACTTCTTTTACATTACTTGATTCTAAAATTTTACGAATTAATTTTGAAAATTTATTTAAATAAAATACAGCATTTTTTTGGTCATTATTAATAACATATAATTTAATAGAGTTAAGTGCATTAAATACAAAATGAGGGTTCATTTGAATTCTTAATGCATCTTGTTCTAAAAGTAATATCTGTTTTTCATTTTTTAATAAACGCTGTCTATATATCGAATATAATAAAACAGCAAATAAGACAATTAATATCAATGCTATGATTAAAATATTTCTGTTTTGTAAAAGTTTATTTTCAGCCATTTTATTTTCAATAGCTAAGTTTTTTATTTTATTGGTACTTACCTCAATATCATATTTATTAATAAGGCTATTTACATAGCGAATATTCTTATTCTTAAACCTTTTTTGTTCTGTTTCAATTGATTTTTGATAATAATTTAATGCCGATTTATAGTTTTCTTTTTTTTTATTTAATTCTGAAAGATGCTGATAGCAAAGTATTAAACTTGACGAAATATCATTTTCTACCGAAATTTTAAGTGATTTATCTAAATAATATTTAGATTTTTTATATTTCTCTAATTTTAGAAAAACCCAACCTAAAGTATTATATACTTCAGATAGGTAATATCTATTTCCTATCTTTTCAGCAAGAGAAACTACTTCAATAATATATCTATAAGCAATCTTATACTTTCCTTTTATAATTAAAACATTAGCAATACTATTATGACAAATTAACTTACCTAGTTTATCTTTATTTAGTTCATTATATTTTAATGATTTTTGAAAGTTATCTAAAGCAATATCTAAGTTTCCTATATTTTTATGTGCAAACCCTATATTTTGATGATTAATAGCAATACCTCTAAGGTCTTCTAATTGTTCTTGTATAACAAGAGACTCTTTAAATTTATCTAAAGCTCTTTCATATTGTTTTAACGCTAAATAAATATTTCCGATACTATTAATAGTAACACTATGAATAACTTTAATATCAATCTTTTGTTTCTCTATTTTTGAAATAATATCTAAAACTTCTTGGTGATAATTTAACGCCAATCGAACTTTATCTTGCCTTCTATAAGCTACTCCTAACTGATTTAATATTACAATCTCTGCTTCTATGTTATTTATTTCTTTTGCATCTTTTAAAGCTTCTTTAAACTTTAAGGTTGCTTTATCATATATTCTTTTTTTTCTATAAGAATACCCTTGAATATTTTTTGCAAATATTTTTCCTAAAGGATAATTAACTTCTTTACTTTTTTCTAAAAAACTATTTATTTTTTCATCAGTAAATGAAACTCCTTTAAAATGTTTTTTAAGTTTAAAGAAATTTACTTCTTTTTTATCTAAGGCAATCAACATCAAACTATCAATGTTTTTTTGAGATAGACAGTTGCTTGTAATAAATAAAATAGTTATGAATAAGAATTTCATTTTTTAGAACTTTTCTAAGAACTCAGACTTTCTTTGACGAGAAACAGGTATTCTGTGATTATCTTCTAAAATCACATATCCATCAGATTTTATAAACTCTTTTAATTTGTTTAAGTTAATAATAAACGAATTATGAATTCTAAAAAAATGATCATCAGGAAGTAATAAATTTATCTCTTTCAATTTTTTTGTTACCACAATTTTTTTATTATTAACAGTATGAATAGTGCAATAATTACCATCCGATTCAACAAATACAATTTCTGACTCTTGTAAAAATATTAATTTTCCATCTGTGTTTATGGTAATTTTTCTTTTGTTAAATTTTTTATTGAAAGTTGATAATATTTGCTCAAACTTTTTGTCGCTTTTGTTTTTAATACGATAATTCTTAACTCTATTTAATGTCTCTTCTAAATCATCAGAGTCTACAGGTTTAAGAAGATAATCAATAGCTTGATTTTTAATAGCCTTTATAGCATATTCATTATAAGCAGTAGTAATAACTATTGCAAAATCTTTTTTATCTAATTTTTCAAGTAATTGAAAACCATCCATAGTTGGCATCTCAATATCTAAAAAAAGACAATCAATAGAATTATTATTTATATATTTTATGGCTTGTTCTGGTTCAGTAAATGTTTGTATTATTTCTAAATCATTATTAAAATTAGACAACTCCCAAGAAAGACCCTGTATTGCCTTGGCTTCATCATCAACAATTACAGCTTTTATCATAAAACAATTTTTAACTTCAAATATAATCGATATTAAGTTGAATAATAACACAAAAAGCTGAAAAACAACATTTAAAAGAACATTTTTTACCTAAAAAAATAAAATAAAAACCAGTTATACATAAATTAATACCAGTTATACATAAATTGCTTTATATATAATATTTTCGTCTCATATTTGTGATATACAAGGGTAATCATTTTGATAAATTGGGGGATTAATCAAAAATGAAACTAAAATTAAAGTATCGCTTTAAATAGTGATACTTTTTTTTTGTGCTTATATTTTAAATTTAGAGCATAAAAAAAGCTCAAACAACGAATTGTTTGAGCTTTAATTTATGTAGATAAAAATTTCTTAAGCCTCGAAAGGAACTATAGAAACATATGATCTATCATTTCTTTTCTTTCTGAATGTAACAACACCATCAACTCTAGCATGTAAAGTATGATCTTTCCCCATGTAAACATTTTTACCTGGATTGTGCGTTGTACCTCTTTGACGAACAATAATATTACCTGCAATTGCAGCTTGTCCTCCAAAAATCTTTACTCCTAATCGTTTCGATTCTGATTCTCTACCATTCTTCGAACTACCGACACCTTTTTTATGAGCCATCTTATATTGATTTTTTTAGATTAAACTTGTACGGGATTATTTTTCAATTCCTCCGTCTAACTTGTCTTGTAACACTTTTAAAACATCCCACTCACCATCAGCAGCTAATTGTGCTTGTTTTGGCCAAGTAGTAGTAACTAAGTGAGATAAACGAGAACTAGCTTCTACTAAAATTTTACTTAATGTAGCTGGGTCTTGTTTTGCAACTTTCGCAAAAGTATCGATTCCTGCGTTTACTAAAGCTTGAGCAGCTTTAGGTCCAGCACCTTCAATCTTCGTTAAATCATCAGCTTTCGCAGCTTTCTTTGGAGCAGCCTTAGCAGCCTTTGGAGCAGCTTTAGATGTACCAGAAGCAACGATAGATTCAATTTGAATCTCAGTTAAATACTGTCTGTGTCCGTTTTTCTTTTTGTAACCTTTTCTTCTTTTCTTCTTGAAAACGATTACCTTATCACCTTTTAAGTGACGTAATACCTTTGCAGTTACTCCTGCACCTGTTATAGCTGGGGCGCCAATAGTTACGTTCCCTTTGTCTTCAATTAGCATAACGTTCTCAAATGTTACATTTGATCCTTCTGCGTCTTGTAAACGGTGTACGAATACTTTTTGGTCTTGTGCTACTTTAAATTGCTGCCCTGCTATCTCTACGATTGCGTACATACTTTTTGTTTTGCGTTATACTTAATTATACACTTTCTTAATGAAAATGCGGATGCAAATATACGCATTTTAAGGCAACAAACAATCTAAAAGTCAGAAAATTACTCGTTTTTTTAATTGAAAAATATTTTATTTTTAAAGTGTAACAAACATATTTAAATTGCGTCATATACTTCAATATCAATTAAAAATTTTAAAAAAAAATCAATGAAAAAAAGTATCACAACTCTTGCTATGACTTTGCTTATTAGCTTATCTGCTAATGCTCAAAAAGTTGCATTTGAAGAGTACGATTTAAGCAACGGAATGCATGTTATTTTACATCAAGATAAATCTGCTCCTGTAGTAACAACTGCTGTAATGTACCATGTTGGAGCAAAAGATGAACAACCTGATAGAACAGGAATGGCTCATTTTTTTGAACACTTATTGTTTGAAGGTACAAAAAACATTAAAAAAGGAGATTGGTTTAAAATTGTTTCATCTAACGGAGGAAAAAACAATGCAAATACAACTGATGATAGAACTTATTATTACGAAATATTTCCATCAAATAACTTAGAACTAGGTTTATGGATGGAGTCTGAACGCTTACTACATCCTGTTATTAATCAAGGAGGAGTAGATACTCAAAATGAAGTTGTAAAGGAAGAAAAAAGAATGCGTGTAGATAATCAACCGTATGGAAAATTTTTAGAAAATGTTAAAAAGAACATGTTTAAAAAACATCCGTATAAAGGAACTACTATCGGAAAAATGAAACATTTAGATGATGCTACTTTAGAAGAGTTTTTAGCTTTTAATAAAAAATTCTATGTTCCTAATAACGCTACATTAGTGGTTGCTGGTGATATCAACATCAAAAAAACAAAAAAAATGGTGAAAGATTATTTCAGTACAATTCCTAGAGGTGCCGAAATAAAAAGAACGGTTATAAAAGAAGACCCTATTACAACGCAAATAAATGCAAAAGCATATGATGCTAATATTCAAATTCCTGCTGTAATTAATGCTTACAGAACTCCATCAATGAAAACTAGAGAAGCTAGAGTTTTAGACATGATTTCTACGTATTTAAGTGATGGTAAAAGTTCTATTTTATATAAAAAATTAGTCGATACTAAAAAAATGGCATTACAAGTAGGTGCTTTTAGTTTTAGTCAAGAAGATTATGGAACTTATATTGTTTACGGATTACCTTTAGGAGAAACTTCTTTAGCTGATTTAACAAAAGAAATTGATGAGGAAATTGTAAAAATTCAAACTAATTTAATTTCAGAAAAAGCATATCAAAAATTACAAAACAAGTTTGAAAATGAGTTTGTAAATTCAAATTCTAGCGTTGAAGGTATTGCTAATTCTTTAGCTCGATATAATGTTTTATACGGTGATACCGATTTAATAAATACCGAAATTGATATTTTTCGTTCTATTACTCGTGAAGAAATTAAAGCTGCTGCAAAAAAATATCTGAACCCAAATCAACGATTAGTTTTAGAATATTTACCAAAAAAGAAATAAATCAAAAGACATTAATATACTATGAAAACAAAAATAATAGCACTTATCGCAATTTTAGCAGTGTCTTTTGCTACCACTGCACAAATAGATAGAAGTATACAACCTAAACCAGGTCCAGCTCCAAAAGTACGATTAGGAAAGGTTAAAAAATTTACATTACCTAATGGCTTACAGGTTATTATGGTTGAAAATCATAAATTACCAAGAGCCTCTGCAAGTTTAACTATTGATAATAAAGCCGTTTTTGAAGGAAAAAAAGCTGGTTTATCTAATATGATGGGCGATTTATTAGGTCGTGGAACTGCAAATATTACTAAAGATGAATTTAACGAAAAAGTAGATTATCTTGGAGCTCGTGTTAATTTTTATAGCTCAGGTGCTTCTGCTAGCTCTTTAAAAAAATACTTTCCTGAAATATTGGCTTTAATGGCTGATGGAGTTAAAAATTCACAATTCACTCAAGAAGAATTTGATAAAGAAGTTAAAGTTACTTTAGATGGGTTAAAAGCAGGAGAAAAAAGTGTTACAGCAATCGCAAGAAGAGTTGAAGACGCTTTAATTTATGGAAAAAATCATCCTTATGGAGAATTTACTACTAAAAAATCAATAGGTAATATTACTCTTTCTGATGTCAAAAATAATTTCAACACTTATTACAAACCTAATAATGCATATTTAGTTATCACAGGAGATATAAATCCTTCGAAAACTAAAAAAATGGTTACTAAATTATTTAGCAATTGGAAAAAAGGAAATGTTCCTACTGTTGATTTTCCAAAACCTAAAAATGTTAGCGCAACTGAAATTAATTTTATCAATATGCCAAACGCAGTACAATCTGAAATTGTAGTTGCAAATAATATCGATTTAAAATTAGGTGACAAAGATTACTATGCTGCTTTATTAGCAAATAATATTTTAGGTGGTGGCGGTACAGCACGTTTATTTATGAACTTACGTGAAGATAAAGGTTACACTTATGGTTCTTATTCTAGCATTAGACAAAGTAAAGTTGCTGCAACTTTTAAAGCAACAGCTAGTGTACGTAATATTGTTACAGATAGTTCTGTGGTAGAAATACAGAAGGAAATTTATAAAATTAGAACTCAAAAAGTATCAGCAGAAGAATTAAAAAATGCAAAAGCAAAGTATGTTGGTAGTTTTGTTATGGAAGTTCAAAAGCCTGAAACTGCTGCTCGTTATGCTTTAAATATTGCTCGTTATAATTTACCTAGTAATTTTTACGAAAACTATTTAAAAAACATAAATGCTGTTACTTTAGATGATATTCAAAATGCAGCAATTAAGTATTTTAAAGCTGATAAAGCTAGAATTATTATTACAGGTAAAGGACTTGATGTTTTAACTAATTTAGAAAAAACAGCTAAATACGCCATTAAATATTTTGATAAAGAAGGTAACGAAACAACTAAACCTGCAATGAGTTTACCTATTCCTAAAGGTGTTAATGCTTCATCTGTAATAGATAGTTTTTTTGATGCTATTGGTGGTAAAGATAAAATTGCTAGTGTAAAAACTTTAAAAGCTACTTCGGAAGCTAAAGTTCAAGGAATGCAATTAATTTTAGTTAAAAAAAGTGCTTTCCCTAACAAAACCTCAACAATTGTTTCAATGGCAGGAAATGTGATGCAAAAAGAAATTTTTGATGGAACAAAAGGATATCAAGAAGCACGTGGGCAAAAGAAACAATTAGAAGGTAAAGAACTTGAAGATGCAAAAAATAATGTATCTCCTTTTTCTGATGAAGCTTATAAAAAAGGTACTTTAAATAGAATAGAACCTGTTAATGGTAAAAATGCTTATGTAATTACTTTTGATAAAAAAGAGATTTTTTATGATGTAAAATCTGGCTTAAAAATTAAAGAAGTATCTGTAATGAAAGGACCTCAAGGTGATGTAAAAGTACCTTTAGAATTTTCTGATTATAAAGAAGTAAACGGAATTAAATTTCCTCATTTAATAATCCAATCGATGGGACCAATGAAAATGAACTTCGAATTAAAAGAAGTAAAAATAAATGAAGATGTTTCTGATGCTGATTTTCAGTAAAAGAAAAATCTAACACTAATTTTTAAGAGTCAAAACAGTTTGTTTTGACTCTTTTTTATTTCGCTTTATTTACCAACCAAACACCAAATAAAATAATTCCTCCAGATAATAATTGAACTAAACTTAATTTTTCTCCATCAGCTAATCCCCAAGAAACTGCCACAATCGGAATTAAATAAGTTACAGAAGATGCAAAAATAGGCGACGTTAAATGTACCATTTTATTATACAATACTTTTGCAATTCCTGTTCCTACAACAGCTAAAATGGTTATATATCCGAATGCTGTAGTCGTTTCATCATTTAATTCAACTGATGTAAAAAACCCTGAAAAAAACAAAACTAAAGAAGCAGGAATAATCAATAATAAAAAATTACCTGTTGTTATTGCCAAGGCATCTAAATCTGATAAATATTTTTTGATGATATTTACATTAAAAGCATATCCGATAGATGAAAAAACGACCAAAATTGCATACCAATAATTCTGATTTGGATTTAATTCAGCTCCTTTTAAAATCAAAATAAGTGTTCCTATCAATCCGACTAAAATACCTATAAATTGTTTCTTCTTAAAAGTAAATCCGAAGATTAAAGCTCCTAAAATAAAAGTATTAAAAGGTGTTAGCGAATTCAAAATAGCCGAAATAGAACTATCAATACCTTTTACAGCAAAAGCAAGTAAAAAGGATGGAAAAAAAGTTCCTAAAAAAGCCGTGTATAAAATATAAATTCTATGTTTTTTTTGAATTTTCTTAAGACTTTTAAATCCTATTAATAATAAAAAAGCTGCCGTAATTAATATACGTAACGCTCCTAATTGAATAGGTGTAAAAACAATTAATGCTTTTTTCATTAGAATAAAAGAACTTCCCCAAACAATTGCTAATATTACTAAGTAAATCCATTTACGTTGTTGACTATTCATTTTCAATACATTTAAGCACAAAATTCGTATATTAATATCTATAAAATTGATTTTATTAATAACTTTGCTAAATAACTTAATAAATTAAAATTATGAAAATTCAAAAAATAATATTTGCATTAGCTTTTGTTAGTTTTTTAGCTATTGGATGTAAAAATGAAGCAAAAAAAGAAAATACTCCGAAAGTAGAAAAAACGGCAGCAGTTGTTGACAAAAAAGATATTTCTTTAAACATTTCAGGAATGACTTGTGAAATAGGGTGTGCTAGAAAAATAGCTTCAGATTTATCTAAAAAAGAAGGAATTTTAGAAGCAAATGTTATTTTTAAAGATAGTATTGCTAACATAAAATACGATGCTAATATTACTAACAAAGCAGATTTAATTACTTTTATTCAAGGAATTGGTAGTGGAGAAATGTACAAAGCTTGTCAGGTTGGAGCAAAATCTTGCAAAAAAAATAAGGCTGATAAAAAAACATGTGCTTCTAAATGTAAAAAAGAATGTAGCTCAAAAGCTGATCAAAAAACTTGTAAAGCTGATTGTCAAAAAAAATGTAGCACTAAAGATGCTCATAAAAAAGCATGTGCTACAGACTGTAAAGAATTATGTTGTTCAAAAACAGATATTGATAAAAAAGTATGTGTTACAGATTGCAAAAAAGAATGTTGCACTAAAGATGCTTAATCTTTTATAATTTATATGATGAAGCTCCTCAAATGAGGAGCTTTTTTTATGCGTTTATAGTATCTTTGTAAAAACATTTTTTTTGATGAAAAAACACTTTCCTCTCTTAGTCAAAATTTCTTTAATTTCTGTATATATTATCTTTTTAGCAGGGTCAATAGTTCGTATGACTGGCTCTGGAATGGGTTGCCCTGATTGGCCAAAATGTTTTGGCTATTACATACCTCCTACTTCGGAAGCACAAATTACTTGGCACCCAAATACCGAGTACGAAGAAGGAATGATTATCGTTAAAAATGAAGTGCTTTTTGTTGCCGAAAATAACTTAAAAACATCCGAAGAATTTAATAACAATAATTGGACAAAATACACCAAACACAATTATGCAAAGTTTAATAAACTACATACTTGGACGGAATATATCAACCGATTATCTTCGGCTTTGGCAGGAATTCCGTTTTTGTTTCTAATTTTTGTTTCGCTTTCTTTTTGGAAGACAAACAAAAAAATTACACTCTTATCTTTCGGAGCTTTCTCTTTAATGCTTTTTGAAGCTTGGCTAGGTAAAACCGTAGTAGATTCTAATTTAAAACCGACTATTATTACCATTCATATGGTGGCTGGTTTAGTTATTGTTGGCTTATTATTATGGCTGTTATTTATAGTATCTGAACGTAAAAAAGTAACGTATAAATACAACTCATTATTTAATAAATTACTGATTTTTTCAGTCGTTTTTTCATTGATTCAAATAGCTATGGGAACGCAAGTTCGTCAGTTTATTGATGAACAAGTAAAACTTTATGGATTTGATAATAAACAATATAGTTTACTAAATCCGAGTTTTAAATTTTACTTTCATCGTTCATTTACCATTGCTATTGTGTTGGTAAACTTAGGAATGTTTTACTTAAATCAACTGAAAGATTTAGGTTATAAATTAGTAAATTGGATTGTAGCTTTAATATTTTTAGAAACCATTACAGGTATTTTAATGTATTATGCTGATTTCCCTTTAGGAACACAAGCTATACATTTACTTTCTGGAGCTGTTTTATTTGGATTACAATTTTATTTACTACTACAAAGTCGTCGTGTAATAAGTTAATAAAAACAGTAACTATTTCTAGCCCCGATTGAAGCATTTGTTTGAGCTCTTTTTTTGATTTTTCTTCAAAAAAAAGCGAGTGCGGAAAGCGGGAAATTGCTTCAAAAAAAAATAATAAACATTATAAACTTAAAATAAAAAACACATCAAATATTGATGTGTTTTTGCTTTTTAATTATTCTTTACTTACTCTTTCCATTTTAAGGTTTCTAACATTTGAATCATATCTTTTTTGATGTATTCAACTGCTGGTAAAATAGAATCGTAATTAGGTTTTGTATAAAAAAATAGTGAACCTTTTAAAAAGTGATTCGTACTATCGGTTACATGAAATTGTATTTGTGAAGCCGCATTTCCTGAAATTTCGCACATTTTACCGTACACTTTTTTATCTGAATCGGCATAATCTCTCCATGAAATATGGTCTGCTTTTACAGTATGTTCTAATACTAATTTTTCGGCTTCAATTAACAATTCTTGTAAATTATTATTGATAGGTCGGTAGGTAATATCAATAGACGCTTTTAAAGCTGGATATTTTATTTTTAACCAATTATTTGGTAAACTTTTAATAGTTGCTGTTTTTGCAACATCAAAAGTATATGGTGTATTTTGATTTAATATATTATATCCTAAATTAGGATATTGTAAACTTAAATATGCTTTAGGTTTTGGTAAGGTTTGTTCGCCACAACTAATTAATATTAGTAGTGATAAAAGTAATAAAATATTACGCATTTCGTGTTGCTTTTATTTGTTTTATACGTTTTCTATCTAACGCTTCAATAGTAAAAGTGTAGTTACTAAAATTTATTTTTTCTCCTTTTTTAGGAAATTTACCTGATACTTCTAAAATAAATCCTGCTAGTGTTTCGCTTTCACCTTTTAAGTTTTCAAACTTATCTTCATCATCGTCATCTAAAACACGACAAAAATCTTTAATAGTTATTTTTCCTTCAAAAATATAATTGTTTTCATCAAGTTTAGAATAGCTTAAATCATCATCATCAAACTCATCATTTATATCACCAACAATTTCTTCAATAACATCTTCTAAAGTTACAATTCCGCTTGTACCACCGTACTCGTCAACAACAATAGCTAGGTGCATTTTTAACTCTTTAAACTCTCCTAATAAGTCGTCTAATTTTTTATTTTCAGGAACAAAAAAAGGCTGTCTTATCAGTTTTTGCCAATTAAGTGTTTTTTCATTTAAATGAGCTAATAAATCTTTAGCATATAAAACTCCTTTAATACTATCTATATTTTCGTGATATACAGGAATTCGTGAATACCCATTTTTTAAAATTATTTTTAAAACTTCTTCATATAATGTATCATCAGAAATAGCACAAACATCTGTTCTTGGTTTCATTATTTGTACTGTTTCTGTATTACCAAAATTAACAATACCTTCTAAAATTTTTTGTTCTTCTTTAGTTGTTGCTCCGCTAGAAGTTAATTCTAAAGCTTCGGATAAACGTTCTACTGAAAAGTTGCTGTTTTTATTTCCTAATTTATTTTCAACAACACTTGTTAATTTAATTAGTGGCGTACTTAATGGCGTTAAAACAACATTTAAAACTTGAATAATTTTTGCCATAAAACCTGCAAACTGCATTGATTTTCTGGTTGCATATACTTTTGGTAATACTTCACCAAATAATAAAATTAAAAAAGTAACAAAAACAACTTCTACTAAAAACTTTACACCATCAGAAAGTCCACTAAAAAACACTTCACCTATCGAAGCAAATATTAATACAATAAGAATATTAATAAAATTATTAGTAATTAAAATTGTAGCTAATAATTTTTTAGGATTCTCAAGAAGTCCTACAACACTACTTTTTTCTTTTGAAGAAGATGAAAGTTCATCTAATTGAGTTTGTGAAATGGAAAAAAAAGCTACTTCTGTTCCTGAAACTAAGGCCGAACATATTAATAGAAACAATAATAAAAAACAATTTATTGTTGTTAACAAATCAATAGTTGATATCGCTAAGAATAAGGAGTTGGGTTCTGTATCCAATTTTTAAATTTTAAGTAAACTAATGCTGTCCATTTTTATTTTTTAATAAGTTTCTTTATTAGCAACACTCTTTTTTATGACTTTGTTAGCAACAGGAGGCGCAGTAAGATCTTTTTTTGTTGATAAAAAAGTCATTTCTTGCACTTGAATTTCTGTTGTATATCGTTTTTGTCCATCAGCTTCATATTGACGTGTTTTAATGCGTCCTTCGCAATATACTTTATCTCCTTTTGATAAATATTTTTCACAAATTTCGGCTAATTTATTACGTACAACAATATTATGCCATTCAATATTATTTATTTTTTCACCTGTTTGACGATTGGTATAATTTTCATTAGTCGCTAATGGAAAACGACCTACAGCATTACCCTCTCCAAAATAATGCATTTTTAATTCATCACCTAAATGACCTATTAAAATAACTTTATTTACTGTTCCTGCCATGAGTTTATTCTTTGTGTAAAATCAAATATACGAAATTTAGTTATCCTTGCTTAAAAATTCATTTAAAAAGTTATTAATCAATACTGGCACAGGTAGTTCCTTAATATCTTTCCATAAAATAGTTTTTTCAGAAGTGTTTACTGTTTTTACAATCCAAAACTTTGTAAATAAGTGTTGATGCGAAAGTTTATGAACAATATCTTTTTGATTAAATAATGATAATACGGTGTCTTTAGGAAAAAGAGCTATAAAAGATTCTTCTTCAATCAATGCTGTTTCAGAAATTGGAGCTGTTGTTTCAATCACTGGAAATTGATATAATCCTTGCCAAATACCTTTACCTACTCTTTGTTCAATAATAGTTTTATTATCATCAGTAACAACCACCAAATAATTAAAATAGCGTTTTTTTACTTTAATTTTCTTCTCTTTTACAGGAAGCTCTTTTATTAATTGTTTTTCTAAAGCCACACAACTATTTGATAACGGACAAGAATCGCATAACGGATTTTGCGGTTTGCATTGTAAAGCTCCAAAATCCATAATTGCTTGATTATACATTCCTGGCTGCGATACATCAATTAATGTTTGTGCTAATTGCTTAAATTCTTTGATTCCTTTGGTAGAATTAATAGGTGTATTTATACCAAAATAACGCGCTAAAACTCGATATACATTTCCGTCAACAACAGCCACAGGTTCGTCATAACAAACCGATGCAATTGCCGAAGCAGTGTAATCTCCAATTCCTTTTAATTTTAATAGCTCTTTATAATTGTTCGGAAAAACACCATTTAACTCGGTTGCAACCTGTTTTGCTGTAAAATGCAGGTTTCTTGCTCTTGAATAATACCCTAATCCTTGCCATAATTTAAGTACCGTATTTTCATCTGCTTTAGCTAAGTCAAACACTGTTTCAAAGTTGGTTGTAAAGCTTATAAAATAAGGTAAACCTTGGGCTACACGCGTTTGCTGTAACATTATTTCACTTAGCCAAACTAAGTAAGGATCTTTAGTTTTACGCCAAGGCAAATCTCTTTTATTTTTTAAATACCAGTAAATAAGTTGGTTAGCAAACATTGTTTATGTAAATTTAGCCCGCGAAATTACTATTTTTTATTTATATATTTTTATTCTTATTTTTTTACGAATAGATTAATTATCATATATTTGCACCCTCTATTTCAAAAAATAAATTCAAAATATATATAGAATGACAAAAGCAGATATCGTATCGAAGATTTCAGATAAGAGCGGAATTGAAAAAGCGGATGTATTAGCAACTGTTGAAGCGTTTATGGACGAGGTAAAGGATGCATTAGAGAGCGGAGATAATGTATATTTAAGAGGTTTTGGTAGTTTCATCATCAAAACTAGAGCAGAAAAAACTGGTAGAAATATTTCTAAAAATACTACTATTAAAATACCTGCACACAACATACCAGCTTTTAAACCATCAAAAGTGTTTACAGAGGGTGTTAAAACTAAAGTATCTGTAAAATAATAAAGTATTAATCAAAAGTCTTTAACATATAAAGATTTTACAAAACATTTTAATTATGCCAAGCGGTAAAAAAAGAAAGAGAGCAAAAATCTCGACACACAAAAGAAAGAAAAGAGCAAGAGCAAATCGCCATAAGAAAAAGTAAGCTAACGCTTACTTTTTCATTGCTTTAAAGCAGTATTAAGTTCATTGACATTAAGGTTTTAACACCTTGAAAAGGTATAAAAATTATACCTGTTTACAAATTTTAATCCGTCTTCGTAATTTTTTTACGTAGGCACAAAACTATATTCAGAATGAAAACAGAATTAATAATTCGTTCAAATTCTTCGGATATTGATTTCGCCCTACTAAGAGATGGTAGACTTATTGAATTAAATAAAGAAACAAGCGATAATAAATTTGCTGTCGGAGATATTTTCTTAGCTAAAATAGGAAAAGTCATGACAGGATTAAATGCCGCTTTTGTAAATGTTGGATATCCTAAGGATGGTTTTTTACACTATCATGATTTAGGACCACAAGTACAATCTTTAAATAATTTTATTAAGAAGGTAAGCATAGGTAATTATAAAGATTTCACTTTAAAAAACTTTCGTGCTGAAAACGACATCAATAAAGACGGAAGTATACATGATGTAATTAAGTCAGGTCAAAATTTATTAGTACAAATTGTAAAAGAACCCATTTCTACCAAAGGACCGCGCATTAGCTCGGAACTATCAATAGCTGGTAGGTATTTAGTTTTAGTTCCTTTTTCTAACAGAGTATCTGTATCTCAAAAGATAGCAGACCCAAAAGAAAAAGAACGTTTAAAAAAATTAGCAAAAAGCATCAAGCCAAAAGGGTTTGGGCTTATTTTACGTACTGTTGCCCAAGACAAAAAGGTAGCAGAACTAGATAAAGATTTACAAAATTCACTGGAACGTTGGGAGAAAATGTGTAACAGCATTGCCAATCAAAACACCCCAACAAAAATATTAAGTGAGTTAAACAGAGCATCTTCTATATTAAGAGATGTAATGAACGATTCTTTTACAAGTATTGTAACCAATGATGAAACTTTAATGGTTGAAATTAAAGAATATTTACAAGAAATTTATCCTGAAAAGGAAGAAATTGTAAAACTTCATAAATCTGATACGCCAATTTTTGAAAAATTTGGTATTGAACGTCAGATAAAAACATCGTTTGGTAAAACAGTTTCTATGAGTAAAGGTGCGTATTTAGTTATTGAACACACCGAAGCTTTACATGTTATTGATGTTAACAGTGGTAATCGCTCAAACAAAGGGCTAAGCCAAGAAGAAACTGCTTTAGAAGTCAACTTAATTTCTGCTACCGAAGTAGCACGTCAGTTACAACTGCGTGATATGGGTGGAATTATAGTAGTTGATTTTATTGATATGAAGACGACTGAAAACAGACAAAAATTATATCAACATTTAAAAGATGCAATGTCTTTAGACCGTACTAAACACAAAATTTTACCTCCGAGTAAGTTTGGTTTAATACAAATTACAAGACAGCGTGTACGACCTGAATTAGAAATAAAAACACGAGAGTCTAATCCTAATAAAAACGGAGAAGTTGAGGCTCCTATTGTATTAATTGATAAAATAGAAGCTGAATTAGAACGCTTAATTAATAGTGGTAAAAATTATAAAGAAGTTACGTTAAATGTACATCCTTTTATAGCTGCTTATTTAACAAAAGGGTTAATTTCTATTCGTTTAAAATGGATTTTACAACACAAAAAGTGGATTAAAGTATTACCAAGAGATGCATACCAATACTTAGAATACAAGTTTTTCTTGAAAAAAAAGTAAATAAGTAAGGCTATCTTATTATCATAAAAAACCCGTTTCTTTTGAAACGGGTTTTTTTTATACATTAAAACCAAAACCCTAAATTAAACAACCAATGTTTTTCGGTATGATCAGGAGACCAAGTATACTTTAATTCTACAGGACCAATAAGAGTTTCTAAACTATAACCTATTGCATATCCTAATTTTATATCTTTAAATAAATCTGCTTCTGAAAAAACATCTTCTTCAATACGCGCATAATTTGCAATAAAAGTAATATAATGTTTATCTATAATTTGATATCTAAAATCAAACTCTGACTTTAAAAAAGATTGATTATTTAAAGCACCCGTTTGATAACCATAAAAAGATGTGAAATTATTTATATAATTTTTATTGTACCCACCTAGGTGATAATCAAACATTTGAGATGATTTCTTCCCTAAAGTATATCCAAATTCCGAAGTATACTGCAAAGTTAACTTATTAAATAAAGTAGCAGCTCCGCCTAAAGTTACTTCTACTTGTGAAAATTGATGAAAAGGTTCACTCCCCGATTCTAATTTTGATAAATTTTTATTTCTATCTGACCAAACAAACCATTTAAAACCGATATCAGCATAAAACCCTTTTGTAGGAAATATTTCTTTATTATAAGTATCTAATTTTAAAAAAGAATACATGCTTCCATAATTACTTTTATCAAAAAAAGTTTCATCACCATTATTTAAAAGATTTAAAGAAGTTACTTTTAATCCTTTATGCTCAATACCTAATCCGAATGCAAATTTTCTATCAAAAGTTGTTTGTGTATAAAAGGAATTTGTAAAGTCTGTATATTTTACATTTATAATTGTTTCATCAAATAAAAAATCACTTTTAAAAGAGTTGTATCTAGAAGTAATACCATAACTAGGTTTTATACCGTTATCTACAAAATATTGAAAGTCGTATCGAATCCTATCACCTATAACTACATCTAAAGATAACTCATCATTTTGTTTTAAAATTTTCTTATGATTATAATTTAATAATACACCTGTGTTATATAATACATCATAATGCACTCCTAGCCTTAAAGAAGATTTTATATTTTCTTCCTTAATTATTAATTCTAATTTTTTACCTTCAAATGATTTTTCTAAATGATAATCTATTCTTTTAAAATTATTTGTTGCTGTAAGTGTATTTATTTTTTTAGAAATACCTTTATAAGAAACACTATCACCTTCTGTTAATTGTAACTTACCTAAAATGTAATCATTTGTATAATTTTCATTTCCTTTAATTATAATTCTATCTACTAAAAACTTTTCTTTTTTTACATTTAATATGTAAGGCTTTCTTTTATTTGGTTGAAGCTTTGCAATACTATCAAAAACAACTTTAAACGGTTTAGCTGTTTTTTTCCCTTCCTTTATTATTTCTTCTTTTTTATCAAAAGAAATTACTCCATATTCTAAAAGGTTTGGACGGATATAAATATTTAGTAAATCTATTTGACTTTCTTCTTTTTCATACATTTGAAAATTAACAATTTGCAATAATAATGGAGCAATAGATGATAATTCGTCTCTCTTTAATAATTCTCCTTGGACGCTAACACCAATTATTAAATCGACATTTTTTTTCATCATTATATCAACAGGAAAATTATTTACAACTCCTCCATCAACTAATAATTCTCCATTTATTTCAACAGGATTTAATAATGATGGAAAAGCACCACTTGCTCTTAATGCTAATGGTAAAAACCCATCTTCTAAAACGACCTCTCTACCTGTTTCAATATTTGTTGCAATACAATAAAAAGGAATTGGAAGTTTAGAAAAATCTTTAATTTCATCAACAGGTGCTAATAATTCTATTAAAAAACTCAATACATTTTGACCTTTTGAAAAACCTAAAGGAAGCCCTATTTTTCCATCTGTAATAGGTAATTTAATCGCATATTTTTCATTATGAACTTTACTAAAAAAAGGCTTTTCACTTCTCGGGATTTCATCTGTAATTAATTTCATGAAATCCGTTTTTAAAATAATCTGTTCAATTTGATCGGCAGAATACCCTGTAGCATATAATCCACCAATGATAGCGCCCATACTTGTACCACCAATATAATCAACTTGAACACCTGCTTTTTCTAATTCTTTTAAAACTCCAATATGTGCAAAACCTTTAGCACCACCACCACTTAAAACCAGTCCTATTTTAGGTTGATTTTGCGCCATCATTAGCACAGGAAAAAACAATAAGATTAGTAACTTTTTCATTTTTTTTCTTTTTGATAATATTGATGTATTTTTTGAGCTCTTGAAAGCCCAATTATTTCTTTTAAATCATTTAAAGTGGCTTCTTTAATACGTTTAACAGATTTAAATTTACGTAATAAAGTAGCAATAGTTTTAGCTCCAATAGTCGGAATTTCTTCTAATTCTGATGTGATGGCACTTTTACTTCGTTTATTTCGATGAAGCGTAATTCCGAAACGATGGGCTTCATTTCTTAAAAATTGAATTATTTTTAAACTTTCTGATTTTTTATCTAAATACAATGGAACAGAATCTCCTGGATAATAAATTTCTTCCAATCGTTTTGCAATACCAATAATCGCTATTTTTCCTCGCAAACCTAAAATATCTAAACTTTTTAAGGCTGATGATAATTGTCCTTTACCTCCATCAATAACGATAAGTTGTGGCAAAGGCTCATTTTCGGCTAACAAACGTTTGTATCTACGAAACACAACTTCTTCCATTGATGCAAAATCATCAGGACCTATAACTGTTTTAATATCATAATGACGATACTCTTTTTTACTTGGTTTTCCTTCTTTAAAAACGACACAAGCCGCAACAGGATGCGTTCCTTGAATATTTGAATTATCGAAACATTCAATATGTCGAGGTTCATTTTGCAAGCGTAAATCTCTTTGCATTTGCCTCATTATTCGATTTATATGACGCTCAGGATTTACTATTTTTAATTGCTTCAATTGTTCAATTCGATAGTATTTTGCATTTCTTTCTGATAAATCTACGACTCTTTTTTTATCGCCTAATTTAGGAACTGTAACTTTTATTTGTTCTCCTAAATCAACATCAAAAGGTACATAAACTTCTCTCGATAAAGAATTAAATCGATTTCTGGTTTCAACAATAAACAACTCTAATAACTGTTTATTGCTTTCATCTAATTTCTTTTTTATTTCGGTGGTGTACGATTGCACAATTGCACCGTTCATCACTTTAAAAAAATTTGCATAACCGTAAGTTTCATCAGAAATAATTGAAAATACATCAACATTATTAATAGACGGATTTACAATAGTCGACTTTGCTTGATAATTTTGTAGTAAAGCTAATTTATCTTTGACTTTCTGAGCTTCTTCAAATTTCATTTCCGAAGCAAAATCAAGCATTACTTCTTGTAATTTATCTAATATTTCTTTAAAATTTCCTTTTAGGATATTTCGTATTGCACTAATTTCTTCTAAATAATTTTCTTCTTTTTGATGTCCTTCACAAGCGCCTTTACAATTTCCTAAATGATATTCTAAACAAACTTTATATTTATAAGAAGTAATTTTTTGTTCACTTAAATCATAAGTGCAAGTTCGCAGCGGATACAGTTCTTTTATCAAACTTAAAAGCGACTGCACCATTTTAGTATTGGTATAAGGACCAAAATATTCCGAGCCATCTTTTATAACTCTTCGAGTAGAAAATACTCGTGGAAAACGTTCTTTTTTGATACAAAGCCAAGGATAGGATTTATCATCCTTTAGTAAAATATTATAGCGAGGCTTATATTTTTTTATCAGATTATTTTCTAATAATAAAGCATCAGTTTCTGTATCAACTACAATATGTTCAATACGAACAATTTTTTTTACTAGAATTCGTGTTTTACCATTCTCATGAGTTTTGGTAAAATAAGAGCTAACCCGCTTCTTTAAGTTTTTTGCTTTTCCTACATAAATAATCACTTCGTCTTTATCAAAATATTGATAAACTCCTGGCGAAGTGGGCAATGTTTTTAATTGAAGTTCTAATGAAGTTGGCATACAACGAAAATACAATTTTATAAAGATATCTAAGTTGCTATATGTACATTTACATTAATATTTATTTACAACACAATGCAAGAACCAATTCAATTTTATAAAGAAGAAATAAACAGTTTAAATACCTCTTTAATTGGGCTGAAAAAACAATTATTAACCACACGTATTTTACGTCTTTTGGCTTTTTTAACGATTACCTTATCAGCATACATAGGTTTTACAAAAGATAATTTATTTTTTATCTTAACAGGTTTAGGAGTTATCGCTTTTACTATTTTGATAACAAAGCACTTGCAATTAAAACAGAAAAAAAGTCTTGCTGATGCCAAATTAAACATCAATAAAACTGAAATAGAAGTATTAAAAGGAAACTATTCAAATTTAGATAGCGGAGAAGAATTTACAAATCCTGAACATTATTTTAGCAACGATATTGATTTATTTGGAAGCGGTTCTTTTTTTCAATATATAAACAGAACAGCAACAAATGAAGGTAAAAATTTATTAGCCACTATTTTAACAAGTAACAATATTAACGATATTGATGAACGTCAAAAAGTAACAAAAGAATTAGCTTTAAAAACAACTTGGCGTCAACATTTTACGGCAGTTGCAAATTTAATAAATACTAAAACAGCCATTCCTACTATTGTAAATTGGGTACATTCATATCAACAGAAACTTCCTAAATTTTTGATGTTATTTTCGTATGCTTTTTCTGGAGTTTCACTTATTTTAATTGGATTATTAAGTTTTAGTATTATTCCATTTTCAATTGTTTTAATTTGGTTTTTAATTGGATTATTTATTACAGCTTTTTATATTAAAAACATTCAAGAATTAGCTTCTGAAACAGATAAAGCAAAAGAAACTTTCAATCAATATCATCAATTATTAGCGCAGATAGAAAATGAAACTTTTACAAATTCAATTTTAAAAGATAAACAACAAAAAATTCAACAAGAAAATAAAAAAGCTTCAGATATTTTTAAAGAATTTTCTAAAAAACTAGATGCTTTTGATCAACGTAGTAATGTAATGATTGCTCTTGCAGGAAATGGACTTTTTCTAATGGACATTCGAAATACCATCAAAATAGAAAAATGGATTACTACTTATAAAAATACCGTTGAAGAATGGTTTAATGTTGTTTCATTTTTTGATGCTCAAAATTCGTTAGCCAACTTTGTTTTTAATAAACCTGAATATATTTTCCCTAATATCAGCAAAGAAAAAGCGGTTTTAAATGCTGTAAATTTAGGACATCCTTTATTAAATCCTTCTAAAAGAATAGACAACGATTTTGTAATAGATAACGAAAACTTTTTTATCGTTACAGGTGCAAATATGGCTGGAAAAAGTACTTTTTTAAGATCGATTTCTTTGGCAATTGTAATGTCGAATACTGGTTTACCTATTTGTGCTGAAAAAGTAAGTTATAATCCTACGAAATTAATTACAAGTATGCGAACTTCAGATTCGTTAAGTGAAGATGAATCGTATTTTTATGCCGAATTAAAACGTTTGAAATTTATCGTAAACGAAATTAAAACAGAAAATTATTTTATCATTTTAGATGAAATTTTAAAAGGAACAAATAGTCAAGACAAAGCAATTGGTTCTAAAAAATTCGTTGAAAAATTAAATAACTCAAAATCTACAGGAATTATTGCAACTCACGATGTAAGTTTATGTGAATTATCAAACGAATATACTACTGTCAAAAATTATTATTTTGATGCCGAAATTATTAATGATGAATTACATTTCGATTATAAAATGAAAAACGGAGTATGTGAAAATATGAACGCTTCATTCTTATTAAAAAAGATGGAAATTGTTTAATATCGATATTATATGCACAAACTTATTGATAATTTTGGTAGACAAATCAACTATGTTCGCTTAGCGGTAACCGATCGTTGTAATCTTCGTTGCCAATATTGTATGCCAGCCAAAGGAATTGATATTGTTCCTCGAAAAGAATTATTAACTTATAAAGAAATGTATCGCCTAATTAGAGTACTTACCAAATTAGGCGTAAATAAAGTACGTTTAACAGGTGGCGAGCCTTTTGTTCGTAAAGGTTTTATCGATTTTTTAGAAATGCTTTCTTATAACGATTTATTAGATGAAATTAATATTACAACAAACGGTGCATTAATTTCTGAACATATCAAAACTTTAGAAAAACTTGATAAAGTAAAAAATATCAACCTAAGTATTGATAGTTTAAATACCGATAAATTTGCTAAAATTACACGTCGTGATGTATTTCCTGAAGTATATAAAACTTTTGAATTACTAGAAAAAAGCACTTTAAACTTAAAACTAAATGTAGTGATACAAGCGGGTTTTAATACTGATGAAATTAATGATTTTGTCGGCTTAACTAAAGATAAAAATATTGCTATTCGGTTTATTGAAGAAATGCCTTTTAACGGAAAAGGACAGCGAAACATGGAAGAAAACTGGAATTACAATAAAATTTTAGATAAGATAAAATCTGAATATTCCGTAGAAAATATAATTTTAGAAAAATCATCAACTTCTCGTAATTTTTCTATCAAAAACCATTTAGGAACTATAGGAATTATTCCTGCTTTTACTCGTACTATTTGCAACGATTGCAACCGAATAAGAATTACATCAACAGGAACTTTTAAAAATTGTTTGTTTGATGATGGCGTTTTTAACTTGCGTGATTTTATCAGAAAAGGCGCTTCTAATGATGATTTAAAAGAACTTTTTTTATCATTAATAAAAGAAAAACCAGAAAATGGTTTTATCGCTGAAGCAAATAGGAAAAAAGGAAATGTTTCTGAAAGTATGAGTACAATCGGTGGATAATTAATTATAAAAATATGATTTCAGTAGAAGAAGCAAAACACATAATATTACAAAATACTTTAGATTTTGGAACAGAAGAAATTCCATTTATAGAATCTGTTGGACGAATTTTAAAAGAAGATATTGTTGCCGATAGAGATTTTCCTCCTTTCAATCGGGTTGCTATGGATGGAATTGCTATTAACTACCTTCATTTTAAAAATGGAAAACGTAATTTTAAAATTGAAGGAATTCAGCCTGCGGGAAGTGCGAAATTAACAATGCAATATCCAGAAAATTGCATAGAAGTAATGACGGGAGCTGTATTACCAAATAATTGCGATACCGTAATCAGATATGAAGATGTTCTTCTCGAAAATGGAATTGCAACAATTACTATTGATACAATTAATACACATCAAAATGTACATCCCAAAGGAAAGGACAAATTACAAAACGATGTTTTAATCGATAAAAACACCCTTATTTCAGCGGCTGAAATTGGCGTGATTGCTACAGTAGGAAAATCAACTGTAAAAGTTGCAAAACAGCCTAAAGTAATTATTATTTCTACTGGTGATGAATTGGTTGATGTACATGAAAATCCGCTAGATTATCAAATAAGAAAATCAAATGTTTATACATTGGTTTCCTTATTAGAAGAATTAAATATTCCTTCAGAAATTGTTCATATTACAGATAGTAAATCAATTTTAAAAGAAAAAATAAGTAGCTATTTACAAGAATATGACGTGTTATTATGTAGCGGAGCAGTTAGTAAAGGTAAATTTGATTTTTTACCAGAAGTATTTACTGAATTGGGTATTGATAAATTATTTCATAAAGTAGCGCAACGCCCAGGAAAACCATTTTGGTTTGGTATCAAAGATAATTCTGTGAAAAATAATAATGCAATTGTCTTTGCTTTTCCTGGAAATCCGATTTCTACTTTTGTAAATTGTTTAGCATATTTTTATCCGTGGTATTATAAATCAATCGGAAATAAAGAAGATAAACGATTTGCTGTTCTTTCTGAAAATATTATTTTTAAACCCAACCTTACGTACTTTTTACAAGTTAAATTAGAAAACGTAAACGGACAAATATTAGCAACTCCAATAAAAGCAAATGGTTCGGGAGATTTGGCTAGTTTAGTAAATGCAGATGGATTTATAGAAATTCCAAAAACAGCAGATATTGAATTTAAAAAAGGAACTATTTTTCCATTAATTAGATATAAAAAATGAGCAACTTTACGCACATAAACGAGAAAAATCAACCTAAAATGGTGAATGTTTCTGATAAAAAAATCACCAAACGAACGGCAATTGCAAAAGCTACCATGTTTTTAGGTTCAGAAATTATTTCTCATTTTAAGAATGATGATTTAATCACCAAAAAAGGAGCTGTTTTTCAAACGGCTATTATTGCAGGAATTCAAGCGGTTAAAAAAACTTCGGATATTATTCCCATGTGTCATCCTTTATTAATTAATGGTGTAGATATTGACATCAATATTATTGATAAAGAACAATTAGAAGTGTTTTGTAAAGTTACTATCGAAGGAAAAACAGGCGTTGAAATGGAAGCTTTAACAGGAGCTTCGGCAACTTGTTTAACCATTTACGATATGTGTAAGGCTATCAATCAAAAAATGATAATTAAAGAAATAACGTTACTAGAAAAAACAGGAGGTAAATCTGATATAAAAAATGGATAAAATAGCAATCATTGGAGCAGGAAAATTAGGATGTGCAATTGCAGATGGACTTTTAGAAAGTGGATTACATCCAACTGATTTAAGTTTATCGAGAAGAAATACAAAAGCGTTAAAAAAATATGCTGATAACGGAACGTTAGTAACAACCATAAATAGTGATGCAATTGAAAATGCAAGTATTATTATTTTATGTGTAAAACCTCAAAAAACTAAAGAAGTATTAACTCAGTTAACACCTCAATTAACCGACCAAATAATTATTTCTACGGTTACAGGTATTGAACTATCCGATTTAAAAGTAATACTTAAAAAAGAACTTCCATTGTTTAGAGCAATGCCAAATACGGCAGCGGCGATTAAACAATCGATGACTTGTATATCAACTATTGATAGTAATGAAAATCAGCAAAAACAAGTAGAAACTATCTTTAAAAATTTAGGTGAAACTGTTTTTATTGATGATGATTTAATGGCATCGGCAACAGTTTTAGCCGCTAGTGGAATTGCTTTTGCATTGCGTTATCTTCGTGCTTCAATGCAAGGAGGTATCGAAATAGGGTTTAGTTCTGAGTTGTCTCAAAAAATAGCAGCACAAACTTTAAAAGGAGCGGCAGAATTAATTTTACAGCACGGTAATCATCCTGAAAGTGAAATTGATAAAGTAACAACTCCACAAGGAATTACCATTACAGGTTTAAATAAAATGGAACAAGAAGGTTTTAGTTCTTCTATTATTCAGGGAATTGTTGCATCAAAAAATAAAATAGATAATTTATAAATGGCACATCAAAAACACGCAAATATTGCTAAAAAAAACACCGATAATTTTGCAGCAAATGAAGTAGCTATTTTAGGAACAAATTGCGGTATCATTGCTGATTTAGTAAATAAAGTTTCATCTAAATTACAAAACTATAACTTAGCTTATTTTGATGCTTCTCACGCTAAAAATATTGATAAAAATAACTTTACCGAATACATTTTTCATCATCAAGGAAACTTACAAATTAACACAGTAAGCCCTATTAATAAATTTGAACAACGTTTACAATTTATTAATCATGATTTTGTTTTTATCAACGGAAACCACTATCAAGGAGCAAAACAAATTTTAATTTTAGATGAAAAAAAAGAAGCTTCTATTAAAAAAAGGTTAGATGAAATAACAAACATTCAAT
>NZ_JBFCVV010000001.1:1682500-1685000 GCF_041053065.1 Tenacibaculum salmonis
GACGACAACCATGCAGCACCTTGTGATCTGTCCGAAGAAAACTCTATCTCTAAAGCTGTCAGACCACATTTAAGCCCTGGTAAGGTTCCTCGCGTATCATCGAATTAAACCACATGCTCCACCGCTTGTGCGGGCCCCCGTCAATTCCTTTGAGTTTCAGTCTTGCGACCGTACTCCCCAGGTGGGATACTTATCACTTTCGCTTAGTCACTGAACCGAAGTCCAACAACTAGTATCCATCGTTTACGGCGTGGACTACCAGGGTATCTAATCCTGTTCGCTCCCCACGCTTTCGTCCCTCAGCGTCAGTATATACGTAGTAGACTGCCTTCGCAATCGGTATTCTAAGTAATATCTATGCATTTCACCGCTACACTACTTATTCTATCTACTTCCATATAACTCAAGTCAATCAGTATCAAAGGCAGTTCCATCGTTGAGCGATGGGATTTCACCTCTGACTTAATTGACCGCCTGCGGACCCTTTAAACCCAATGATTCCGGATAACGCTCGGACCCTCCGTATTACCGCGGCTGCTGGCACGGAGTTAGCCGGTCCTTATTCTTACAGTACCGTCAAGGCGCTACACGTAGCACGGTTTCTTCCTGTATAAAAGCAGTTTACAACCCATAGGGCAGTCATCCTGCACGCGGCATGGCTGGTTCAGAGTTGCCTCCATTGACCAATATTCCTCACTGCTGCCTCCCGTAGGAGTCTGGTCCGTGTCTCAGTACCAGTGTGGGGGATAATCCTCTCAGACCCCCTACCTATCGTCGCCATGGTAAGCCGTTACCTCACCATCTAGCTAATAGGACGCATAGTCATCTTGTACCCATAAATGTTTAATAGTGGTTCGATGCCGAATCACTACATTATGGAGTGTTAATCTTCATTTCTAAAGGCTATCCTCCTGTACAAGGCAGATTCTATACGCGTTACGCACCCGTTCGCCGGTCGTCAGCATAGCAAGCTACCTGTTACCCCTCGACTTGCATGTGTTAAGCCTGCCGCTAGCGTTCATCCTGAGCCAGGATCAAACTCTTCATTGTATATTTTAAATAATATTAATGAATAAGTTTCAAAAGAATTTAACTTCGTTAGAAGTTGTGGTTATTCTACTCTTATTTACGCTGTCAATTTCAATATTTTCAATGAACCTAGTTTTCTTTAAAAAACCAGAGATAAGTAAAACTTATCATTTTTTGTAGAAACGTTAGAATCGAACTAACTGACATATTATTGTCATTTCCAAATTTCTTTAATCGTTACACTTTCTGAAAGCGGTTGCAAATATACATTCTTTTATTTGTTTTAAACAAGTTAAAATTAACTTATTTTTTACATTTTATTAATGTGATACTTATCGATGTTTTAAGGAACAGTTGTTAACTTTTAAACTTGCGTTTTTCCGTTAGCGGTTGCAAATCTACAACCTTTTTCTAAACTAACAAGGACTTTTTTTTATTTATTTCAAAAGTATTTTATTAACCACTGATTATAAAGATATTGTAGTTTTTATTTTTTTATTCTTTTTCAAGTTTTCTTAATTACTTAAAGATAAATCAGACTTTTTAAGCTTTTTTATTGATAATTTATTTTTGAAAATTCTTCTTTTTAAAAGTAGATAATTTAAAATATAGCAGATTTTAATGTTAAATAATCTAATGCCTAGCCCCGATTGAAGCAGCTGTTTGAGCTCTTTTTTGGTTTTCTTTTCGAAAAAACAAAAAAAGCGAGGGCGGAAAGCGGGTTATTGCTTCTTATTTTAAAAAATCAATAACCCCTTTTTTGATCTTTATTAGCGCTATTTTCTTCGGATAGATAAAATTCTAATCTAAAAAATTAAGAAAACAACTTTCAGTTATTTTGAGTTTTGTTATTCTTTTTCAATGAAGAACTTGTTTTTAGCTATTTTTTAGATCTAAGAACCTATTTAGCTCTATTTTTAACAACAACCAGACCTCACTGGTTTTAAAAAGCTATAAGGTCTGGTTAAGTATTTATACTTAATTTAGAAGTTCTCCAATAATTATACTTGATTCACTTTAACTTCGAATAAATAAGCTAATCCTTAGATATTTTTAAAGAAAAAAAATTAGCACAAAAAAAAACCTCAATCTATAAAGATTGAGGTTTAAAAGAAAGGCAACGACCTACTCTCCCACCATTGGCAGTACCATCGGCGCAAATGGGCTTAACTTCTCTGTTCGGGATGGAAAGAGGTGAGCCCCATTGCGATAATCACCTTAAAATGTTTCAGTATATTTCAACTGTATAAGTTAACATATTGGTAAAAATTATATCGTAAATAATCAAAAGAGTTGGTGCTTGCGCCCTTTCGAGCGCAAGACTTCTACATAAGCCTATGGGTTATTAGTAATACTCGGCTATGACATTACTGCCTTTACACCTGTATCCTATCAACGTGGTAATCTTCCACGACCCTTTAAAGAAATCTCATCTTGTGGTGGGTTTCGCGCTTATATGCTTTCAGCGCTT
>NZ_JBFCVV010000001.1:1687500-2637500 GCF_041053065.1 Tenacibaculum salmonis
CACTACTAACGGAATCACTATTGTTTTCTCTTCCTCCGGTTACTTAGATGTTTCAGTTCACCGGGTTTGCCCCCTTGCGGGTGATATGTCTTCAACATACCGGGTTGCCCCATTCGGAAATCTACGGATTATAAGGTATGTGCCCCTCCCCGTAGCTTATCGCAGCTTATCGCGTCCTTCATCGCCTCTGAAAGCCTAGGCATCCGCCATACGCCCTTATTTAGCTTATTGTACTTTTTGCTCTAAACATTACTGTTTAGAACGAGCTCTTTATAATTATTTATTTTTATAAAAATATTGTTGTTAACCCGAAGATTAACTTCTCTATCTTGATTTCTTTACGATATCATTTTACCAATATGTCAATGAACTTTTTCAGATTTAAATCTGATTGTGGAGAATATCAGAGTCGAACTGATGACCTCTTGCGTGCAAGGCAAGCGCTCTAGCCAACTGAGCTAATCCCCCATTATAAATCCTAGAATACTATTCAGAATTTGAATGTCGAATCCTCTAGTTTCTAGAATTTCCTTTCTAACAACTTGCTTTTTGTAGTCTCAGGCAGACTCGAACTGCCGACCTCTACATTATCAGTGTAGCGCTCTAACCAGCTGAGCTATGAGACTATAATAGCTTGTTATTAGTGTTTTTTAAAATTAACAGCAAAGAGTAAAATTTCCCTTTTGTAACTCACCATCTTTCTCTAGAAAGGAGGTGTTCCAGCCGCACCTTCCGGTACGGCTACCTTGTTACGACTTAGCCCTAGTTACCAGTTTTACCCTAGGTCGCTCCTTGCGGTAACGAACTTCAGGCACCCCCAGCTTCCATGGCTTGACGGGCGGTGTGTACAAGGCCCGGGAACGTATTCACCGGATCATGGCTGATATCCGATTACTAGCGATTCCAGCTTCACGGAGTCGAGTTGCAGACTCCGATCCGAACTGTGATATGGTTTATAGATTCGCTCCTGGTCGCCCAGTGGCTGCTCATTGTCCATACCATTGTAGCACGTGTGTAGCCCAGGACGTAAGGGCCGTGATGATTTGACGTCATCCCCACCTTCCTCACGGTTTGCACCGGCAGTCTCTCTAGAGTCCTCAGCTTAACCTGTTAGCAACTAAAAATAGGGGTTGCGCTCGTTATAGGACTTAACCTGACACCTCACGGCACGAGCTGACGACAACCATGCAGCACCTTGTGATCTGTCCGAAGAAAACTCTATCTCTAAAGCTGTCAGACCACATTTAAGCCCTGGTAAGGTTCCTCGCGTATCATCGAATTAAACCACATGCTCCACCGCTTGTGCGGGCCCCCGTCAATTCCTTTGAGTTTCAGTCTTGCGACCGTACTCCCCAGGTGGGATACTTATCACTTTCGCTTAGTCACTGAACCGAAGTCCAACAACTAGTATCCATCGTTTACGGCGTGGACTACCAGGGTATCTAATCCTGTTCGCTCCCCACGCTTTCGTCCCTCAGCGTCAGTATATACGTAGTAGACTGCCTTCGCAATCGGTATTCTAAGTAATATCTATGCATTTCACCGCTACACTACTTATTCTATCTACTTCCATATAACTCAAGTCAATCAGTATCAAAGGCAGTTCCATCGTTGAGCGATGGGATTTCACCTCTGACTTAATTGACCGCCTGCGGACCCTTTAAACCCAATGATTCCGGATAACGCTCGGACCCTCCGTATTACCGCGGCTGCTGGCACGGAGTTAGCCGGTCCTTATTCTTACAGTACCGTCAAGGCGCTACACGTAGCACGGTTTCTTCCTGTATAAAAGCAGTTTACAACCCATAGGGCAGTCATCCTGCACGCGGCATGGCTGGTTCAGAGTTGCCTCCATTGACCAATATTCCTCACTGCTGCCTCCCGTAGGAGTCTGGTCCGTGTCTCAGTACCAGTGTGGGGGATAATCCTCTCAGACCCCCTACCTATCGTCGCCATGGTAAGCCGTTACCTCACCATCTAGCTAATAGGACGCATAGTCATCTTGTACCCATAAATGTTTAATAGTGGTTCGATGCCGAATCACTACATTATGGAGTGTTAATCTTCATTTCTAAAGGCTATCCTCCTGTACAAGGCAGATTCTATACGCGTTACGCACCCGTTCGCCGGTCGTCAGCATAGCAAGCTACCTGTTACCCCTCGACTTGCATGTGTTAAGCCTGCCGCTAGCGTTCATCCTGAGCCAGGATCAAACTCTTCATTGTATATTTTAAATAATATTAATGAATAAGTTTCAAAAGAATTTGTTCTAACAAATTAGAACGTGGTTATTCTACTCTTATTTTACGCTGTCAATTTCAATGTTTTCAATGAACCTAGTTTTTAAAAAAAACCAGAGATAAACTTTTACACTTATCATTTTTTGAAGAAACGTTAGAGTCGAACTAACTGACTTTTTACAGCCATCCCAAATTTCTTAATCGCTTTATTTTCTTAAAGCGGTTGCAAATATACATCCTTTTATTTGTTACAAACAAGCTAAACTTAACTTATTTTTTACATTTTATTAATGTGATACTTACCGATGTTTTAATGAACCTTTACTAACTTCTAAACTTGCGTTTTTCCGTTAGCGGTTGCAAATCTACGCCCTTTTATTGAAACAGCAAGCATCTTTTTTTGTTTATTTTGAAAGTATTTTATTAAGTATTGATTTCCAAATAATTAAACAATTCACTTTTTAAGTATTTTTAATTATTTGAATTTAAAACAGCTGGTTTATTCGGTTTACAGCTGGTTTATTTTTTTTAAAATCCTTATTTTCCATAGTTCTTTGTATTATGTGATGCTGAAATAAATTCAACATGACGGGAATCTTGTTTTAAAAAAACTCTAAATAATCAATAAAATAAGGAATTATAATCGTTTTGTACAAATGCCTAGCCACGATTGAAGCATTTGTTTGAGCTCTTTTTTGTTTTTCTTTTCGAAAAAACAAAAAAAGCGAGTGCGGAAAGCGGGAAATTGCTTCTAAAAAATCAATATTTTAATAATCTTATAATTAAAAAGCATCCATTTTATTAAAAATAGATGCCTTTTTTGAAACGATATATCTTGAATATCTGTTTATTTTTTGAACTTTAACTTCTTTTCAATTGCTTCAATCATAATATTAGCAATATCTAAACCAGTTGCCGCTTCAATACCTTCTAATCCTGGAGATGAATTTACCTCTAATAATAAAGGACCTTTATTAGAACGTATAATATCGACACCTGCGACAGGTAAATCTAACACTTTAGCCGCTTTTATAGCTAATCTTCGTTCATCAGAAGTAATTCTAACTTTAGAAGCAGAACCTCCTTGATGTATGTTTGCTCTAAATTCACCTTTTTCGGCTTGTCTTTGCATTGACGCTACTACTTTTCCGTTTACAACAAAACATCTTAAATCTTGCCCGTTTGCTTCTTTAATAAACTCTTGCACAAGGATATTTGTTTTAACACTTTTAAAAGCATTGATAACACTTTCTGCTGCCTTAGTCGTTTCTGCCAAAACAACCCCCTTACCTTGTGTACTTTCTAATAACTTAATGATTAACGGCGCTCCGTTTACCATTTTTATAAGATCTTTAGTATCTAAAGGAGAATTAGCAAAACCTGTTATAGGAACTTGTATATCATTTTTAGCAAATAATTGTGTAGCTAATAATTTATCTCTTGATTGATTGATAGCTTCTGCAGAATTTAAACAATAAGTACCCATAGCATCAAACTGACGTATTAAAGCACATGCGTAAAAAGTTACAGATGGCTTAATACGAGGAATAATAGCATCGAACTCATCAATAACATTTCCACCACGATAACGTATTTGAGGATCTTTTGCATCAAATTTCATGTAAGCTTGTTGCACATTTAAAAACACCATTTCATGACCTCTTGCACGACCTGCTTCCATAATACGCTTGTTACTAAATAAGCCTGAATTACTTGCTAATAAAGCTATTTTTAAGCCTGTTGCTTCTTTTTTAAAGGCAGCATATTTTTCGTCTAAATCAGCCTGAGTATATTCTGGTAATAAATAGGTTTCAGAAGGATTTACTAAATATCCATTAGATAAAGCTTCACGTCCTAGCAACATTCTAAACTCCATAGAGTCACGATTTGCTAATGTCAATTCAATATCAAAAGTATTAGTCCCTAAAGTTACTGGTGTTTTTATAACAAGTCGTTCTTCAGAAATCCCTGTAGAACTTTTTATAGAACGTTTTGAATGTACTTTTGACTCACAACGAATACTAATACTTCTATTTTCTTGAATTGGATTTACATCAAAACGCACCCATTCTTCTGTTCCTTTGTAGAAAGAAGTTATATTATTAGCCTGTATTGATGATGTTTTGGCTCCTGAATCGACTCTTGCTTTTATAGCTGGGATACTGAAAGTATCAAACGAACACCACTCTTCGCTCCCTATTATTTTTAAATTGTTCAATGTGATATTATTATTTAATAATGGTTTATAAAAATTTATTTTAATTAAAAATGATATTATTTACATCATAAACATTTCATCTTCTTCGATAAAAGTTTTAAACTCGATGGTATAGCCATTAGGGTCTTTTACAAAAAAAGAAACATGTTCACCATTTTTTTCTTTTAAAAATGTTTTTGTTATTATTGTTTCTGATGACCAATAATTTATTCTATCATGCATTTTTTCCCAATCATCTGCTGTTAAAACAACACCAAAATGAAAAGAAGGTAAAACATCTTTTTCAAACGTATAGTCAGGATAGTCAAACTTAAATTTATCAACCAAAACATAAGTTAATTGATTGTTAAATAAATTAACATCTAACCAAGTACTTGTTTCTCTACCACAACTAAGCCCTAAATCTTCAGAATAAAACCTTTTTGTTTCCTTTATATCTAAACAAGGAAGTGATAAATGAAAAGTAGCTATCATAGTTATTTAATTTAAAATTATTATTTTTTTTGATACCTTATATATGGTAAGGTTATATTATAAATGTAATGATTTCTTCGGATTTAAAATAATATTAAGTTACTTTGATATATCAATTAACTCGATACCTTTATAAAGAATAGTAGTATTGGGTATTGTTATTTTTCTATTTCCTTCAGCTACATACAATAGTACATAAAAACCTGTAATATTTTTCACCTCACCTGTAAAGTCATATTCTTTATCTATGATTTTTATAGTATCTCCTATTCTCATCGGATGATAAAAAAATAAAATAACACTAGCTGTTAAATTTGATAACATAGACCATTGTGCAAAAAAACCAACACCTAGTACCGCCAAAATAGAAGAAGCAAAAACACCTATTTGTTTTAATTCTATTCCTAAAGTTAAAAGTAATAAAAAGAAAAAAACAACATAATAAACTAAATAAAAAAGATTGAGTATTAACTTTCTTCTATGTGGTTCTATTGAGTTTTTAATCACGTAAATTTTGGTGATTTTTTTTGTTAAAAAAACCAAAATAAAAAGTGAAAACAATAAAATTAACAAAAGAATATACTTATTAAAAAACAAATTATTCATGATACTTTTTATTGCGAAACTATGCTTTTATTTTTTTTGATATTGATTTATTTTCAAAAAAATAAATAAACAGAAATAACTAAAAAATAGACATCTAGGTGAAAATAAATGATTTTTAATTTTTAAGACACTTTATATCTCTATAATTTAAACCTTATTTTATTAAATGTGATATAAAAAAAATCAGTTATTATTCTTTTAAATATTATATAATAAAACACAACACTTTTTATAAAAACTCTATTGTTCAACAATTGAATACTATTGTTCAATAAAATATTCTTTTTTAAGCATTAATTTTGGTTGTATAAAAAATCAAAAAAATTGGATTTAAAAGAACTTTTAATAGAAACAAAATCAAATGCTGTTTACCTTTTAAAGGAAGATGGAAAAGTTGTTGACTTTTATCCTAAAGAAAATGATTTAGGTGATTTACAAGATAAAATGATTGTATTTCAAACAACTATTTTTAATATGAGTAATCATTTTTTTAGTACCTTTTTTAATACCGAATTGAAAGAGATTCGACTAAAATCTGACAATGAAAATATACTTATGATTAAACATAATGAATACATATTATGTTTCTTATCTAACAAAAAAGTAAACGTTGCTTTACTAGACCTTATTTTGAAAAAAGAATTTAACAATCAACTATAAAGAAAATGCAAAAAATTTTAGATAAATTAGTAGAGAATGTAAAAGAAGGTATTCCTGGATATATAGCAATTAGTATTGCTGAAATGGCTTCTGGTGAATCTCTTATATCAGATTCTAATAACCCTAATTTTGATCCTGCTTTAGCTTCTGCATATAATGTAGAAATAATAAATGCAAAACGAAAAGCTATTGATGCTTTAGAATTAAAAGAGGAAATAAAAGATATTTATTTTAACTTAAAAGATCAAATACACATAATTAATTTATCACCAAGTGGTGAGTATTTTATTTATTTAGCTGTTGATTCTAAAAAAGCAAATTTAGCACTTACTAGAACCTTATTAAATAAGTATAAAAAAGACTTAGATAATGAATTATAATGAAATTGACTTAAAGGATTATAATTTTGATAATGACTTTATAACATATATAGAGTCTTATCAAGATATCTATAAGTATAAGGTATTACAAAATACTCCTGATACTCCAAAAGTAAAAGAAATAGTAACTTCAGAAAAAAAAGCTATTAAAACAATATTAGAAGATTTCTTTTTTGCTCCGAAATATAACAATGTACTAGATGTACTAAAATTTGCAAAGAATTAAAAATAGCTTAAAAAATTAGATATTATATTTTTATAAACATAAAACTCTCATTTTCTGTTTTAACTATACAAAAACTGTTCGAGTTTTTTATTTAAAGCAATAAAAGTGATATTGCTAAATACTCTATTTCTAAACACTAATTTTTAAATCTAATTACTAGTTAATTAGCAGTTTACTATATATCATAAAAAAAGCCTTAACTATAAAAAGTTAAGGCTTTAATATGTACTCGAGGCGGGAATCGAACCCGCACGACCGAAGTCACTGGATTTTGAATCCAGCGCGTCTACCAATTCCGCCACTCGAGCATTATTGAAGCTGCAAATCTATTAAAAAAATTAATTAAATTCACTTAAAATAAGTTTTAAACTCTTAAAATAGTTTTACTTTTGCGGCAACAACAACATTAACTCTTAACAAAACATTGTAAATGCCTATAGATCAATTAAGTCCAAAAATTTTTGCATGTTCTCAAAGTATTGAACTTGCTAAAGAAATTGCTAAAGAATACGGTATAGAACTTGGGAACGTAATAACAACTCATTTTAGTGATGGTGAATTTCAACCAGCATTTGAAGAATCTATTAGAGGAAGAAGAATATTTCTTATTGGATCGACTTTTCCTTCAGCAGATAATTTAATGGAAATGTTATTAATGTGTGATGCTGCTAAACGTGCTTCGGCAAGACATATTACAGCTGTTATGCCTTATTTTGGATGGGCTCGTCAAGATAGAAAAGACAAACCTCGTGTGGCTATTGGTGCTAAATTAGTTGCAAAACTATTAGAATCTGCAGGAGCTACCAGAATTATGACAATGGATTTACATGCTGATCAAATTCAAGGTTTCTTCGAAAAACCAGTAGATCATTTATTTGCTTCTACTATTTTCCTTCCATATGTAAAAAGCTTAAATTTAGAGAATCTTACTATTGCTTCACCTGATATGGGTGGTTCAAAAAGAGCATATGCTTATTCTAAATTTTTAGAAAGTGATGTAGTTATTTGTTACAAACAACGTCAAAAAGCAAATGTGATTTCTCACATGGAGTTAATTGGTGATGTAAAAGGTAAAAATGTAATTCTTGTAGATGACATGATTGATACAGGAGGAACCCTTGCTAAAGCTGCCGATTTAATGATGGAAAGAGGAGCTATTAGCGTGCGTGCTATTTGTACACACCCTATTCTTTCTGGTGAAGCTGCTGAAAGAATTCAAAACTCAAAACTAACAGAATTAATTGTTTCAAATACAATTCCGTTAAAGAAGAGTGTGTCTAAAATAAAAGTCGTAAATTGCGCTCCCTTATTTGCTGAAGTAATGCGTAAAGTTCATGACAACGTATCAATCAGTGATGAGTTTTTAATGTAAATAAATTTAATAAATAAATAAAGTAATGAAATCAATTACAATCAACGGATCAAAAAGAGAAAGCGTAGGTAAAAGAGCAACTAAAGACTTACGTAATGCTGGAAAGGTTCCTTGCGTATTATACGGAGGAGAAGAACTTGTTCATTTTTCAGCAACTGAAAAAGTATTCAAGCCTTTAGTATTTACTCCTGATGTATTTACTGCTACGATTGAATTAGATGGTGTAAAATACAATGCTATTTTACAAGATATCCAATTTCACCCAGTAACTGAAGCTATTTTACACGTAGATTTTTATCAAATTTTTGATGATAAAGAGCTTACTATGGATATTCCTGTACGTTTAGTAGGAGTAGCAAAAGGTATTATGTTAGGTGGGGCTTTACGTCACAACTTACGTAAGTTAAAAGTAAAAGGTTTACCTACTAATTTACCAGACTTTATTGAAGCTGATATTACTGAATTAGCTATTGGTAATAAATTATATGTTACTGAATTAAGAAACGATAAGTATTCTTTATTACACCCAGATAACACTGTAGTTGCTCAAGTTCGTATGTCTCGTAATGCTGCAAAAGCTGCTGCTGAAGCTGAAACTGAAGCTTAAAAACTATTATACAATAAAAGAAAAGCGTTACCATTGTGTAACGCTTTTTTTTTATTTTTGAAATATAGTTTTTAATCTTTTTAAAAAGATTAAAAACCATCTATAAAATAAAATCAACAAATACAGTAAAATAATCCGATGAAGAAGTTTTTAATCGTAGGTTTAGGTAATATTGGTGAACAATACCACAATACACGTCATAATATAGGGTTTAAAATAGTAGATGCTTTTGTTAAAGAAAACGATGCTAGTTTTGAAACTGAAAAATTAGGTGACATTGCCAGACTTAAAATTAAAGGAAAAACAGTTCTTGTTTTAAAACCGAGTACTTACATGAATTTAAGCGGAAAATCGGTTATGTATTGGATGCAACAAGAAAATATTTCTGTTGAAAACCTATTAATAATTACCGATGATTTAAATATTGATTTCGGTAAACTTCGTATTAAACCAAAAGGAAGTTCTGGTGGACATAATGGTTTAAAAGATATTCAAGAAAAATTTAATACAGGAGCTTATCCTCGTTTTCGTTTTGGTGTTGGCGCTGATTATGGCAAAGGTCGTCAAGTAGATTATGTTTTAGGACAATGGAGCAAAGACGAAGAAAGCGAAATGATTGAACGAATTCCGACTTCAGTAAATGCTGTTACCTCTTTTATTACAGCAGGAATGGCAAATACTATGAATGAATTTAATGGTAAATAATCATATATTTTAATACTTACTTTTTTTCAAAAAAACATTATTTAAATTAATTATAAATAGTTAATTTTCATTATTTTTAAAGTCTAAATAATTGACTATGAAAATAATAATAACATTGCTGTTTTGTATTAGCTTCTCAAGCTGTATATTTTATGAGGAAGAGCATAGATATGTAGAACCTATATCTAATTATGATCCTATTACAATAGAAAGAACTAATTTAGATTCTTCTATTGCTTTTTTAGATAACATAGAAATGACTGAATCGTCTAAAATTTATATTTTTAACGATTATATTTTTATAAATGATAAAAGAAAAGGATTCCATATTTTTGATAATTCAGACCCTTCAAATCCTATAAAAAAGAAATTCTTAAAAATACCAGGTGCTACTGATATTAGTATCAGAAATAATACTTTTTTTATAAACCAAGCTACAGATTTAGTTTCATTAAGCATCAATATTGATGCTTCTACTTTTACCATCAATAAGAGATTAGAAAATGTTTTTCCTAAACTAGAATCTCCTGATGGTTTTTATGGTAATGTTAAAAATGAAGAAATTATTGTTAATTGGATAAAAAAATAAAGGTTATGAAAAAGATATATATATTATTAATTACTTGCCTTCTTATTTTTGCCTGTAGTCAAGATTCAAATGATAATTCTAGTAATCAATCTGGAGATGGAATGGGTGGTTCTTTAGCTACTTTTATTTTAAAAGATAATTATTTATACACTGTTGATTTTTTTAAACTGACTGTTTTTAATATTTCAGATACTAAAAATCCTGTAAAAGTAAACACTATTGAAGTTGGCTTTAATATTGAAACTTTATTTAGTTTTGATAATTATTTATTCATCGGTTCACAAAATGCGATGTTTATTTATGATATTACAAACAAAGAATTACCTGAAAAATTAGCGCAATCTAATCATTTTACTTCCTGTGATCCTGTGGTTGCAAATGGCACAAATGCTTATGTAACTTTACATACGAACACGAATTGTCAGGGTATGGTAAACGAATTAAAAACCTATGATATTACCGATATAAAAAATCCAATTTTATTAAACAATAGAGGTTTAACTCAACCTAAAGGATTAAGTTTATATGGCGATAATTACTTATTAGTTTGTGATGATTCGGTTAAAATTTTTGATGTTTCAAACCCTAAAGATTCAAAATATATTAATGAAATTCCTACAAAAAATGCCATGGATATTATCATAAGAAATAACCATGCATTTATTATTTCTGAAAATAGTATTGATCAATATGAACTAAACACAACTAATATTGAAAGTTTCACAAAAATGAGTACCTTCAATTTTTAAATAAATTAAAAAAAATGAAAAAATTAGTACTTACTTTTATCTTAATTCTAGTTCACTTAATATCTAATAGTCAAAATTGTATTAAAAAAGGAACTATTGAAGAACTAAAACAATTAAAAGAACGAGAATTAGCAGTAGTTATTTATGATGAAGATAAAGAGTATATTCAAAAATTGGAAAAAAAAATAGCTAAAAACAATAGAAAAAAAGAAGAATTTAAAAATGAATTAAAAGAGTATAAAAACCATATTTCTTTTTTTAACAAAGCTATTAAAGAAGTAGTTACTGAATATTGGAAGTTAAATAACACAGATAATATTAAATATATAACAAAAAAGGAAGTAAACAAACTTGCTGAAAATAAATCTAAAAAATTTGCTGTACTTGATTTAACTTTTGAAAAAATAAGTGCTGACTATTATAACTTTCATACAATGGATATTTATGTAATAACTTACGGAAGTCCAATAAAAAGAAGATATAAAAGTACTTTTAAAAATTTTATTAATAATGTAATTTACAATTTACCAGATCATGGTGACAAAAAGCAGAAAAAACAAATAGAGTCTTTAAAAACCGAAAGAGAAAATAAGGCAAAAGTATTGTCAAAAGAAAATCTAATTATTTCTATTTCATTATCTCAAAAATATATAGAAAAAGTAATTAAATTAAATAAAAAAATATCTTTTGAAGATTTTGCTGAACAAGAATCTAAAGAAAACTGCTCTAAAATAGATAATAAAACTATTTTAATACAAGAAGCCTCTGTACACGGAAAGATTCAAGATGATTTAAGTTCTTTATTTCCAAAAGCTAATATTCAATTAGTTTCTAGTGATAGAATTGCAGAAGCAATAGAGAATAAAGAAGACGTTTTTATCGGTTTTCCTGCAATTAAAAAATTCGTAAAACAAAAAGGTGGGGTAACTGTAATTCTACCTATTAGCCATAAAATTTTATTGAATACAAAAACAAAAAATATAGTTGGTTTTGTAAAACATTCAGGAATAACAAGTTACAACTACTTTAAAAAGAAAGATTTTAAAAAATTAAGTAACCAATGTAAATAATAAACTTCTAAAAAAAAACTCAAAATTTAATTTTGAGTTTTTTTTATCTAGTCTTTTATTCATTATCACTTGCAAACCACTCTGCAAAACTAGTATCGGTTTCTTGTAATTTTATTCCGTGAAGTTTAATATTTTCAGGAAGTCTACCTTTAATTTTTTTAGCAAAATCAATTGCCATCATTTCGCTTGTTGGTTGATAATCTACCAAAATAACATGATGCCCTCTATCTTTTAACTCTTTTGCTAATTCAACATGTGGCGTATTTTGATTAAACACGGTTGCGTGATCAAAAATATCAACAATTTCTTCTTTAACAATTTTCTTTAAATCGCCAAAATCGATGACCATACCAAATTTTACATTGGTCATATCCATAATTGGCTGACCTGTTACAGTAACAAAAAGTTTATAACTATGTCCGTGTACATTTTTACATTTTCCATCATAACCATACAACGCATGCCCTGTTTCAAAAGTAAACTGTTTTGTAATTCTTATATTATTCACTATCTCTTAAATTTTTTGTTTGCTCTGTATTTATTGTAAAAATACACGATTGCTACTCCTGCTGCTAAAATGGCAAATAAATAATCTCCACCCATAATTTTATTTTTTATTTGCCGAAAGTACGAATTTGTTTTGCAACTTTTGTTAATACCCATACGAAACCTACTGAAAACAATACTCCTACTAGTAAAAACACTATTTGATTCTCAAGTATCCACCTTGCAATTTCCTGTCCTGTTGTTTTATTTTGAATATTTTTTATCTCTTGAAATAAGAACATTTTTTATTTTTTAAATTTTGATAATGCTTTTTTAGTCGCTTCTGATAAAACCAACTTTCCTGATATTTCGGCATTTTCTATTAATAATTCTTGCCAATGTTCTGTACCAATCCACAAGGTTTTTTTCATTTCTGATAAAGCTTCATAATTATAAGATGCTAATTTTTCAGTAAAAATTTCAACTTCTTTATCTAAATCTTCTATCGATTCAAAAACACGAGCGTATAATCCTTTATCTTTTGCCCAATACGCATTTTTCCAACTAGTGGCATCTAAAGTTAATTCGGCTAAACCGCTTACATTAATTTTACGAGTAACCGCAGGAGCAATAACAAAAGGACCAATTCCGATACTTAATTCTGATAACTTAATACTAGCACTTTCGGTAGCAAAAACATAATCGCAAGCTGAAGCTAAACCAACTCCACCGCCAACGGTTTTACCTTGTACACGTCCAATAATTAATTTTGAACAACAACGCATCGCATTAATTACGTTCGCAAATCCTGAGAAAAACTGTTTACCAGCTTCTAAAGTATCAATAGCAACTAATTCATCAAAAGAAGCACCCGCACAAAAAGCTTTATTTCCTTCGGATTTTAAAATAATAATTGCCACTTCATCATTATTTGATAAAGTATTAAATTCATTCGCTAAACGTGCTAATAATTCACTTGGAAAAGAATTACTTGCAGGATGTCCAAATTCAATAGTTGCAATTTTTTTATCTATATGAGTATATAAACTTCCGCTTTCTCTTGTTGTTGTCATACTTAATATTTTATTCTCAAATTTACTCATTTTGAGAGTGTGATAAAAAAGTATTTCTAAATTTAAGAATTAAAGGAAGTGCACGTGCTATTATCCATGCATAAAAAGCAATCCAAATGGCATGTAATTTATAATCTAAGGAATCAAAAAATAATAAAACAGGAATAAAAATAACTGCTGTTGATATCAATAATAAATTTCTTAAATACTTCATTTTGCCCATTCCTTTAAACATTCCATCATAAATAAAAGCGATAGCACAAATCGGTTGCATAATTAAAATAATCCAAAAAGTATTATAAAAATGTTCTAATACGGCTTGTTCTTGTGTAAAAATTCTACCTATAAAATCATAAAAAACAAATCCAATAATTGCTAAAAAAACACCAAATACAAATCCATAAAGAAGCAATTTATTTCCTAATTTAAGTAATGATGAATACGCTTTTGCTCCTAATAATTTTCCTGATAAAATATTTCCTGCGGATGAATAACCATCAATCATAAAAGCTCCCATTAGCCATATATTAAAACCGATTGTATAGGCTGCAATGTATTCTTTTCCGTAAGAAACAGCATAAGAAGTAGCAAAATATAAAGCAAGATTTAAAGCAATAGTTCTAACAAATAAGTTTAACATCATATTGATAAACTTCGAAATTTCTTTATTAAAAGGAAGCTCAAATTTTAAAGATATTTCTGTTTTAGTTATCAATAAATAAGTAGCAACAAGTGCCATAATTATTTGTGCAATTACACTTGCATAAGCTGCTCCTGAAATGTTCATGGCGGGAATATATCCTTCAATTCCATAAACAAAAACAACATCTAGTAGAATATTTACAACTGTACCAATTATGGCAATTAACATCGGGTACATGGTATTTTGAAGCCCTCGAAATGTTCCAAAAATAGCGATTACAAATAATGTAAACGGAAAGCCAAAAACACGTATTTTATAATATTCAATCGAATAATCTAAAATAGCATTAGAAGCATTATAAAACTGAAATATTTCTTTAGCAAACGGATATGTAATTCCTAAAATAACCAAACTTGTTACTAAGATAATAGCGATAGCTTGAGCAGGTAAATTTTTTACTTCGGATAATTTATCAGCACCTATATATTGCGAAATAATTGACGAAATACTACTACGAGCCTGCCCAAAAACCCAAATTAGCATCGATAAAAAAGCACCTACAATTCCAATAGCGGCAATACTTTCGGTTGCATTATGATTGATATTTCCTACGATAGCTAAATCGGTAGTTGATAATAAAGGTTCGGCAACTCCTGCAATTAAAGCAGGAAAAGCCAATTTATTTATTCGTTTAAAACTAATGTCTTGCATTTAACAAAGTTTATTTTTTAATAAGCATTCGCTTAATTTCGTTCAACTTCATTAAAGCTTCAATTGGCGTAAGTGTATCAATATTAGTAGCTAAAATTTCATCTCTAACATTTTCTAATAAAGGATCATCTAATTGAAAGAAGCTCATTTGCATTTCTTCTTTTTGTGAATCTTTTAAAACCTCTTTTACTTCTTTATGAGTGTTATTTGCTTCTAATTGTGTTAGAATTTTTTGTGCTTTTGTAATCACTAAATTTGGCATTCCTGCTAATTTTGCTACATGAATACCAAAACTATGATTACTTCCACCTTCTACTAATTTTCGTAAAAAAATGATACTATCTTTTAATTCTTTTACCGATACATTAAAGTTTTTAATACGTTTAAAAGTGCTTGTCATTTCGTTTAATTCATGATAATGCGTAGCAAATAATGTTTTTCCTTTTGATGGATGTTCGTGTAAATATTCGGCAATAGCCCAAGCAATTGAAATTCCATCATAAGTAGAAGTTCCACGCCCAATTTCATCTAATAAAACCAAACTACGTTCCGATATATTATTTAAAATAGAAGCCGTTTCATTCATTTCTACCATAAAAGTAGATTCTCCCATCGAAATATTATCGCTTGCTCCTACTCTGGTAAAAATTTTATCTACCATACCAATTCTAGCACTTTGTGCAGGAATATAACTTCCCATTTGAGCTAATAAAACGATTAAAGCCGTTTGACGTAATATTGCCGATTTACCCGACATATTTGGTCCGGTAATCATAATTATTTGTTGATTATCTCTATTTAAAACAACATCATTTGCAATATATTCTTCGCCAATTGGAAGTTGTTTTTCTATTACAGGATGACGCCCATTTTTAATATCAATATCCGTACTATTATCCATTTCTGGACGCACATATTCGTTGTCCATAGCCAATTTGGCAAATGATAATAACACATCTATTTTAGCAATATTTTGAGCATTTTGCTGAACAGGTTGTACAAAATCAATAATAAACTGTACTAATTTTGAAAAAATATCCGCTTCTATTTGCTGAATTTTATCTTCTGCGCCTAAAATTTTAGTTTCGTATTCTTTTAATTCTTCAGTAATATATCGTTCAGCATTTACAAGGGTTTGCTTACGAACCCATTCTTCAGGAACTTTATCTTTATGCGTGTTTCTAACTTCAATATAATATCCAAAAACATTATTGAAAGCAATTTTTAAACTTGTAATTCCCGTTCTTTCGGTTTCACGAGCCAACATCATTTCTAAATATTCTTTTCCTGAATTAGAAATACTACGAAGTTCATCTAATTCATCAGAAACACCGCTTGCAATAGCATTTCCTTTATTGATATTTACAGGTGCATCTTCAAAAATAGTTTGAACAATTTTAGTAATTAAAATTTCACAATCGTGTAATTTTTTTCCTATTTCTTTAACCGTTTTATTGCGGCTTTTTTCTGCTGATGCTTTTATCGGAAGAATAGCTTTTAATGAATTTTTCAATAAAACAACTTCTCTTGGCGATACTTTTCCTGTGGCAACTTTTGAAATTAATCGCTCTATATCAGAAATTTGCTTTAATTGATAGGTTACCGTTTCAAAAAAAGATTCATTATCAATTAAAAAAGCGACCAACTCATGACGTTCTTGTATTTGTGTCAAATCTTTTAACGGCAAAGCCAACCAACGTTTTAATAATCTTCCGCCCATAGGCGAAATTGTTTTATCAATAACATTTAATAAAGACACTGAATTTAACGAATTTCCGCCGTATAATTCTAAATTTTTAACGGTAAATCTGTCCATCCAAACATAATTATCTTCAGCAATTCTGCTGATAGATTGTATGTGTTCAATTTTATTATGTTGTGTTTCTGATAAATAATACATTACTGCACCACCAGCAACAATACCTTGTTCTAGGGATTCAACACCAAAACCTTTTAAATTTTTAACTTTAAAATGAGTACTTAATAATTCATTTCCATATTCCTTTTGAAAAACCCAATCTTCTAAATAAAAGGTGTGAAAACGATTTGTAAACAATTCTGAAAATTGTTGTTTGTATTTTTTTTCAACTAAAACTTCGCTAGGAGAAAAATTTTGTAATAATTTATCAATATATTCTTCGTTTCCTTGGGCAATTAAAAATTCGCCTGTAGAAACATCTAAAAAAGAAATTCCTATTAATTTTTTACCGAAATGTACGGCAGCTAAAAAATTATTTGATTTCGATTGTAAAACTTCATCGTTTAAAGCAACACCTGGAGTAACCAATTCGGTGACACCTCGTTTTACAATACTTTTAGTCATTTTCGGATCTTCTAACTGATCGCAAATTGCCACCCTTAAACCCGATTTTACTAATTTAGGTAAATATGTATTTAACGAATGATGCGGAAAACCAGCCAAAGCGATTTCACTAGCACTACCTGCACTTCTTTTTGTTAAAACAATTCCTAAAACACTGGATGCTTTTACGGCATCTTCGCCAAAGGTTTCATAAAAATCTCCGACTCTAAAAAGCAACATTGCATCGGGATATTTGGCTTTAATTCCGTTGTATTGTTGCATTAATGGAGTTACCTTTTTTGCCTTTGTTTTTGCCAATTTTTTAGTTTTTTTAAATTAGTTTTGCGAAGATAAATATTCGATTTTAAAGTGAACATTTTTTATGAGAAAACTAAAAAATAGTGAATTAGGTAGAATTACAGTTAATGAGTTTAAAGAAACCGAAAAAACGCCCATTATTGTAATCTTAGACAACATCAGAAGTTTAAATAATGTGGGGTCGGTTTTTAGAACTTCGGATGCTTTTTTAATTGAAAAAATATATTTGTGCGGTATTACTGCAACTCCTCCTAATAAAGAAATTCATAAAACTGCTTTAGGAGCTACCGAATCTGTTGCTTGGGAACATATTGAAAATACTATTGAGTTAGTTGAAAAGCTTAAAAAAGATAACGTTACTATTTTAGCCATAGAACAAGCTGAAAATAGCACGATGTTAAATGAATTTATTCCAAAAGCAAACCAAAAATATGCGGTTGTTATGGGAAATGAAGTAAAAGGTGTGCAACAAGAAGTTGTTTCTGCTTCGGATTTTTGTATTGAAATTCCACAATTAGGAACGAAGCATTCTTTAAACATATCGGTTACAACAGGTATTGTAATTTGGGATTTATTTCAGAAAATATCTTAGTTTTTTTAAGAAAAAATATATTTCACCTTATTAACACAAATAGATACCTTTTTCATCTTATGAAAAAAATTCTTGTTTTTTCCTTACTACTTACTACATTTTTTGTTTATTCTCAAGAGCAAAAAGATTCTATTTACTTTTATTTAAACAATGCAAAAGGAGTACATAAATTATCATATCTCAAAAAAGCAGTTATACTTTCAAATGATTTAAAGAAGGACTCTCTTTTAAAGCAAACAAGTATTGCGTATGGTAAACAAAGTTATTTTAGTAAAGATACCTTAGGAATAACATTCTCAAAGAACAAATTACTAAAACACTATTCTGTAAAAAAAGATTCTTTTTCTTTGGCTAAAGCGTATCATTTTGCTGCTTTGAACAACAAAATAAAAAACAATTTAGATAGTACTTTTTACTATTATCATAAATCAAAAAATATATCTGTCGCTTTAAAAGATTCTGCCGAAATAGGCAGAAGGCTTTTATCTATGGCAATTCTTCAGGTAAAAGAGTTAGATTTTTTGGGTTGTGAAATAACTACAGTTGAAGGTTTAAAATATGTAGAACCTTTAAAAAAATATCGAGTTTTAATTTCTTTATATCAAACTATGGGAAATGCTTTAGCGAGTCTAAAAAGATCAAAAGAAGCCAGAGCCTATTATCATAAAGCACAGAATATTGTTAAATTCAATAAGATAAAACACAAAAGAGAAAAAAATTATTTAAACCTTCTGAATAATATAGGGATGACTTATAAAGATGAAGGTAATTATGAAAAAGCAATTTCTTTATTTCAAGAAGGTTTAGATACAGATAGTTTAGAAATAAAATATCCTAAAAATTATCAATCTTTTTTAGGTAACTTATCTTCAATTTATTTTCTACAAGGCGATACAAAAAAAGCAATAGAAGGTTATAAAATAGTTTTAGAAGGTCGAAAAAAACTTAAAAACTCATACGCAGAAAGTTTTTCTCATGCTTTTTTAACAGAAGCATATATCAAAAACAAAAACTATACACTAGCAGAAAAACATGCAAATATTGGTTTAAAATTAGCTAGAAAAACAAGAAATAATAAAATAGTTTTAGAATGTTTAAAACTTTTATCAGACCTTAATAAAGGGCAAAAAGCTAAAAAACATTTAGAAGAATACATACAACTTAACGACAGTTTATTTGAAAAAGAACGCCGATTAAAAAATCAGTTTGCTAAAATTAGGTATGAAACTGATAAAAAAGAAAAAGAAAATACGGTTTTAAAAACAGAAAATAAAAGTAAACAATTAGAAATAATCTATCATAAGCAACAACAAACTATTGGTAGATTAATTGCTGCGAGTGGTTTATTATTATTTATTAGTAGTATTTTATTTTATTTTTATAGAAAAAGAAAACTGTTATATCAAGCACAATTAGAAAGAATAACCGCTAGAGAAGATGAACGACAACAAATTGCAAAATCGTTACATGATGAAGTTGCAGGTGACTTAAGTTTATTACATCAAAAATTTAAAAAATCTAATTTATTAGAAGAAGCTAAAAAATTAGATGCCGTTAAAGAAAACATTAGAAATTTATCACATCAATTAAGTAGTGTCAGCTTTAATAAAGTGTCATTTAAAGATCAGATAATTAATTTAGTAAGTGATTACTTTGAACTTGATTTTAGAATAAGTGTTACGGGGCTACAAGAATATAACTGGGAAGAATTAAATAATGCTATTAATAGGTTATTGTATTTAAGCGTACGAGAAAGTCTTGAAAATTGTAAAAAATATGCAAATGCCAATAAGGTAATGATAACATTTACGATACATAAGAAACACGTATTTTTGCTCATTAAAGATAATGGAGTTGGTTTTAATACCAATGCTATTAAAAAAGGAATTGGTTTACAAAACCTACAAGAACGTGTTGAAGAGTTAAACGGAACTCTAAATATTAAAAGTGAAGTAGGTAATGGAACACAAACTAATATTCAAATCCCCTTAAATGCTTGGACCATTAAAAATACTCGTAGTTGATGACCATCAATTAATACTTGAAGGCATACTTTCCTGCCTAAAAAATATTGATAATTTAGTTATAGAAACTACTAATTGTTGCGATGAAGCTTTTTCTAAAATAAAAACAGCAATTCAAAATACACCTTTTGATATTGTTTTTACTGACTTAAGTTTTGATAATACAGATGAAAATGTCACTTTAGACGGAGGTGAAGCCTTAATTAAAGCTATTCAAAAAAAAAATATTGATATTAAAACAGGTGTTATTACAGGACATTCAGAAACCAATCGGGTTTTTAATGTTATCCATAATTTGAATCCTAGTGCTTATATTTTAAAAGGAAATTGTAATACGGATGAGCTAACATTTGCTATAAAAAAAATAATAAAAGGCGAGGTATATTACACACATGAAATACATCAAAAATTGTTAAAAAGAGCTTTAATTGAAATTCAAATGGATGATGTTGCTATTCAAATTTTAAAAGAATTACCAAGGCATTCTAAAATTTCAAACCTAGAAGGTTTTATTAAAAAAACAGATGGTTCATTAGTTAAATTAAGGTCTATAGAAGCAAAACTATCAAAGCTTCGTAATAATTTACAAGCACATAATAATACTGATTTAGTACTAAAGGCTAAAGAGTTAGGAATATTAGATTAATTTAATTTACTGCGGAAATATACATCTTTTACGGCGGTAATTCCCTTTTTAAATCAAATAACTCCATTTATATTTGCCGGACAATTCAATATTATTTGGGGAAATATTTTGAAAAAGAAAATGTTAAACAAACCTTTCAGTTCATACTGAAAGGTTTGTTTTTTTGTTATAAAATCTAACTTTTATAAATATATTTATTTAGTTTTTAAAATTACATAAAGACTACCCTATTTTTTTACATAAGGTTTAAACAGAGTTTAAGAAGTAATCAATTACTTTGAAGCAATTTCCTGCTTTACGCACTCGCTTTTTTTTAAAGAAAAATTAAAAAAAGAGCTCAAACAATTGCTTCAATCAGGGCTAGGCATATTTACTTCATTTTTTATTACTTCATTTATTTAATAATACCAATTTATTTCAGCAGCTCATTAATAAGAGAACTCCGATTTCGAATGATTTTTTTCTTTCAAAAAAAGTTATATTTTTTTAACCTGTGGAAAGACACACTTTTTATTAGATCAATTTTCTTTCAAAATTAAAAAGCTACTTATATATTTGCAACGAATTCAATATTATTTGGGGAAATATTTTGAAAATTTTTAGTAGACCTTTCAGTTCATTCTGAAAGGTTTACTTTTTTCAAAATAATCCTTTTTTTTAAACTTAAAAAAACCTTCTAGAATTAATCGAGGTATTTTTTATTTTAAGTGATTTAACTTTAACAAAACCTGTGGAAAGACACACTTTTTTACACTTATATTCTCTTTATAAATAGCTCAAAAATCTATATCTTCGTAATATCAAGTTTCGAGGATAAGCGAAAAATGGTATTTAAGGGAAAACTAACCTTCTAGATTAATTCTAGAAGGTTTTTTTGTTTTAAATTAAATAATGTAACTTCATAAAATTTAAAAAAAACTAAAATTCTGAAAATCCTCATACCTACCTTTTGAATCAAAAAGCAATAAAACTTACTAAAAACTGGATTAATTAAACAAATAATTATGGGAAAATTAAATGATAAAATTACTTCAAGAGTTCAAAAATTTATAGAAGCACAAAAAGTGTTTTTTGTTGCAACAGCTCCTAAAAACGGGCGTATTAATTTATCTCCTAAAGGAATGGATTCTTTTCGTGTATTAAGCCCAAACCGTGTTACTTGGTTAAGTGTTACAGGTAGTGGAAATGAAACTTCAGCACATTTATTAGTTGATAATAGAATTACCATTATGTTTTGTGCTTTTGAAGGTGCTCCTAATATTTTACGTTTATATGGTACAGCTAAAGAAATATTACCTGAAGATGCTGAATGGAATGAATTAATTAGCTTATTTCCAAAACTAGCAGGAACACGACAAATATTTGATGTAACAGTTGAAACTACACAGAATTCATGTGGTATGTCAATTCCTTTTTATGAATATAAAGAAGAGCGAAATGAATTATCAAATTGGGCTGATGAAATAGGACAAAGTGGTATTGAAGATTATTGGGACGAAAAAAATAAAGTTAGTATTGACGGTTTAAAGACCAAACTTAAAGAATAAATTAAAAATATTTTTTCATTTTTTTTATTCAAAAAAGATAAAAGATGATAAAAATCATATTTTAAGAAAACAAGCTCAAGTATTTTTGTTGAAAAATAATAGTATGATACAATTAATTAATTTACCAATAGTTTCTTGGACAAATGGTACCATAATAATAGGAGTTTTTGCACTTGTTTGCGTGGGATTAGTTAGTACTCTTTTAATTCTTATTAATAGTGGTAAGAAAAAAAAGTAATCAATTGTATTTAAATTTTTATAGTTTTAATAGTTAATTTTAGAGAAGAAATGCTCTGTTTGTATGTTAGTGGTTTAGCGTTTAGAGCATTTCTTCCTCCTTTTACTTAAAAGCATTTAATCCTGTAATATCCAACCCTGTAATTAACAAATGAACATCGTGTGTTCCTTCATAAGTAATTACACTTTCTAAATTCATAGCGTGCCTCATAATAGAATAATCCCCCGATATTCCCATAGCGCCTAAAATTTGTCGTGCTTCTCTAGCTATATTTATCGCCATATCAACATTATTTCTTTTTGCCATAGATATTTGAGCCGAACTTGCACGATTTTCATTTTTTAACATACCTAATCGCCAAGTTAATAACTGAGCTTTGGTAATTTCGGTAATCATTTCGGCTAACTTTTTTTGTTGCAATTGAAATTGACCAATCGGTTTACCAAATTGTGTACGTTCTTTTGCGTATCGCAAAGCGGTATCATAACAATCCATTGCAGCACCAATAGCACCCCAAGCAATTCCATAACGAGCCGAATCCAAACATAACAAAGGCGCTCCTAATCCCGATTTATTAGGTAATATATTTTCTTTAGGAATTTTAACATTATCAAAAATAAGCTCACCAGTAATTGAAGCTCTTAACGACCATTTATTGTGTGTTTCTGGCGTAGAAAATCCTTCCATGCCTCTTTCAACAAGTAAACCATGAATACGTCCTTCTTCATTTTTTGCCCAAACTACGGCAACATCACAGATTGGCGCATTCGAAATCCACATTTTTGCACCATTTAATAAGTAATAATCACCCATATCTTTAAACTTGGTTTCCATACCTGATGGATTACTTCCATGATTTGGTTCTGTCAATCCAAAACTTCCAATCCATTCTCCTGAAGCTAACTTTGGTAAATATTTTTGGCGTTGTGCTTCATTTCCATAATTATAAATAGGCAACATTACTAAAGACGATTGTACCGAAGCTGTTGAACGAATACCACTATCGCCACGTTCTAATTCTTGCATTATTAATCCATAAGAAATTTGGTCTAAACCTGCACCTCCATATTCTTCAGGAATATATGAACCAAAAGCTCCAACTTCTGCCAAACCACTAATTAATTCCGTCGGAAACTTTGCGTTTTGTGCGGCATCTTCAATAATTGGAGACACATTTTTTTTTACCCATTCACGAGCAGTTTCACGAACAAGTTTGTGTTCATATGTTAATAAATCATCTGTTTGATAATAATCAGGTGCTTGAAATAAATCAGATTTCATAAAGTTATTTTAAGATTGTTTTAATGATTTTTTTTTGAAGCTATTTCCTGCTTTCCGCACTCGCTCTTTTTTGAAAAAAATCAAAAAAGGAGCTCAAACAATTGCTTCAATCAGGGCTAGAGATATCTTATAAAGATAAAAAATTAAAGATATCAATTTAAAAATCCTTAAAAAAAGCTTTTATAATAGGTTTTTATAAAAGATTTGTAGCGGTTTATGTATGTTTGTAATGATGATGAAATTTACACTAGGAAAACAAGAACGATTAAAGAGCAAAAAGCTGATAGGCAAATTGTATGAGGAAGGAAAATCTATAAAAGTTTTTCCACTTCGAATGGTATATATACAAACAGAACATACTTCAAAATTTCCTGTTCAGGTAGGAGTTTCTGTTCCAAAAAGAAATTTTAAAAGTGCGGTTGACAGAAACCGAATAAAACGTTTATTACGTGAAACGTATCGAAAAGAGAAATATACAGTCTATGATGCTGTAAATAAACCTCATGTCTTTATGATTTCTTATATTGCAAGAGACGAATGGACTTATGCCGATTTAGAAGTTAAAATGAAGAAATTATTAACGCTATTTGTCACTGAAATTAATAAAAATGAAGAATAAAAAAGCGCTTTTTTTTGGTTCACTTATTGTTATTTCTGTTTTTTTTTCATTTCAATCTAAGTTTTTTGAAATTGCAAAACAAATAGAAATTTACAACAACTTATTCAAAGAATTAAACATTAATTATATTGATGAAATTAATCCTGGAGAATTAACAGACAAAGCCATTAAAAATACGCTTAAAAATTTAGATCCTTATACCAATTTTTACAACGAACAAGATGTGGAAGATGCACGTATTAGACGTGAAGGAGAATATGGAGGTATTGGGATTTCTGTTTTTTACACAAAGAAAGGAATTACTATTTTAGAAGTTTACAAAGGGTTTTCAGCAGATAAAGCAGGCTTAAAAGCAGGAGATATTATTACAACAGTGAACGGTCAAAAGTTAGTTGAACTAGCCAAAAGCCAATATTCACAAATGCTAAAAGGAACTCCTAATAAAGAACTTTCTTTAATTATTGATAGAAACGGAACACTAAAAAATATTGATTTAAAACTAGATAAAGTTATTTTAAATCCTGTTCCTTTTTACGATATGATTGATGCCGAAACTGGCTATATTATTTTAACAAAATTTACCAATCAAAAAGCAACACAAGAAGTTGCCAAAGCTTTCAATGAATTGAAAGAAAAAGGAATGAAAAAGTTAGTTTTTGATTTACGTAACAATCCTGGAGGTTCTTTATTTGATGCCGTAAATATTACAAATATATTTATTCCAAAAGACTTAAAAGTAGTAGATACTCGTGGTAAAACTAAAAAAAATAGCAATATTTATAAAACAAGAAGAGATCCTTTAGATACTGAAATACCTGTTGTTGTTTTAATAAATGATCGTTCTGCTTCGGCTTCTGAAATTGTATCGGGTGCTTTGCAAGATTATGATAGAGCCGTAATTATGGGCGAACGCTCTTTTGGAAAAGGTTTAGTGCAACGTTATTTTAAACTAAATTACGGAACACAAATGAAAGCTACTATTTCGAAATACTATACTCCTAGCGGACGTTGTATTCAAGAATTAGATTATACGAATAGAGATGCTAAAACAGGAAAAGTTCCTAAGTTTTCTGAAGGAACAGTTAATCAATTTAAAACAAAAAACGGAAGAACGGTTTATGATGGCGGTGGTGTAAATCCTGATATAAAAACAGGATTCTCTAAAAAATCAGTAGAAACAAAAAAACTATTAAAATCGAAAGCTATCTTTAATTTTGTAACTGATTTTACCAATAAAAATGAAAACTTAATAACAGATAATTTTAGTTTTAAAACTGAAAATTTTACAGACTTTAAAAACTATTTACTTTATAAAGACACATCTTTTGTTTCCAAAGAAGAAAAATTATTTAAAAAAGCATATCATTCAGTAAAAAATAACAATGATATTTCAACAGAATATAAAGCTATTATTCAAAAATTGAAAAAAGAAAAAGTAGCACAAATTGTTATCAACAAAAGTTTTTTATCTAAAGAAATACAAAATCAAATTATAAAAAGATACGTGTATAAAGAAGGGTTATTTAAGCATCAACTTAAAAATGATGAAACCATAAGCAAAGCTGTGAGTTTACTTAATAATCAAAAAAAATATACTAGTATTTTAACAAAATAAAAATCAACAAGTTAATTTGTATATTTGGTATAAAAAAATATGCCAAACCCCAATTATAAAGAACGTACCAGAGCACAAGAATCTACCAATGCAATAGAAAAACTATATATATCTATGCGTCATTTATTTAGTCGCGGATTTTATAAACCTATGGGAATTTCGGGTGAAACATTACGTAAATCGTTATTACAATTACGACCTGAAATTTACGGATCAATTGCTGAAAGTAAAATCGAATTAAACGGTTTAGTTTATATTATTGAACGATTACCCGAAGGAATTGAAGAATGTCAATTTATCAACTTAACTGCTGATGAAGGATATCGAAATTCAAAATTTAAAACAATTGTTCCTCCGAAAAGACGAAGAAATTGTTATCGTATTGATAAAGATCAAATGAATATCGAAATTACTCGTGGTCGTTCTGAAATTTATGATATTCTAACGCATATTACTTTTTTGTTTATTGAATCGCATAAAATAAAAGACCGTGTTATTTCTGATACCGAAGATGGTTTTATTAGAGAATGGCTTCTTTTAGAAGATATTGTAATTTATAATAAAACACTTACGGATGAAGAAAAAGATGTAATTGTTGTACATCTTGGAAACATTTTAGGAAGAACTTATGATGAGGTATATACAACTTACAATACCTTTTCATCCGAAGAAAATCCTAACAGATTTTTTCACTTAATATATTGGTTAGGTAAACTAGCAATTAACGAAACAACAAACGACAACAAACGTTCTATAAAATTTAGTACTGCTTTAATAGAAGAAATTGGACATCATATTTATGGTGAAATTTGGGCAAATACTATTAAAAAATCGTTGCTTGATAATAACTTATTAAAACGTCCTATTCATATTATTAGTGCCAATATGCACAGCGTTATGAATAGTATTTATGCAAAAAATGCCCTACCTAAAGAAGCTAAAAATAATAAAGGCTTTGAACTTTTTGAAGTATTAAGTAATAGTGATAGTCATAATTTACAAGAAACTGTTAAAAATTATGCTTCAGAAAATGGACTGATTTATTTGAAAGATACTTCAGGAACAAATATTAATGTTCAAATTATTGATACCGAAAAAATAGATTTTAATACAACTTCATTTAAAAAAGTAAATTCTGAAGGAGAAAAACCAGTACTTATAGTAATGGATTATGCCTTTGGTGAACAAGCTTTTGAAACGATGGATGAATTACTAAAACCATATAAAACTGATGGAAAAAGGATTCACTTAAATGTTGATTCGGTTTCTATAATGGGAAAAGCAGGAATTTTAGAAGGTGGAAAAGGTGATATTATGATTCCTTCTGCACATATTTTTGAAGGTACTGCGGATAATTATCCTTTTGAAAATGAATTATCAAAAGAAGATTTAGAAGGCTTTGGCGTAAATGTTTTTGATGGTGCTATGGTTAGTGTACTGGGAACATCTTTACAAAATAAAGATTTATTGAAGTTTTTCCATGATTCTACTTGGAATGTTATCGGTTTAGAAATGGAAGGTGCACATTATCAGAAAGCAATTCAATCGGCATCAAAAATAAGAGGAAATGTTAGAAAAGATATTAAGGTAAGATATGCCTATTATGCCTCTGATAATCCGCTAGAAACAGGAGCTACTCTTGCCTCTGGAGGTTTAGGTATGAGCGGAGTGTTACCCACTTATGCAATTACACAAAAAATACTAGAACAAATATTTTAATAATTATTTTAACAATTAAAGGCTATTTTTTAAAATAGCCTTTTTTCTTATTTTATATTTGCATTCACAACAATACAACACATACACAATGAATATTTTAATTTTAGGGTCAGGAGGTAGAGAACATGCTTTTGCAAAAAAACTTTCAGAAAGTAATAAAACAAAAAAACTTTTTGTAGCACCTGGTAATGCAGGTACTAGTGAGGTTGCAACAAATATTGCAATCAATCCAACAAACTTTAATCAAGTAAAAGAAGTTGTTTTACAACACCAAATTAATATGGTTGTTGTAGGTCCTGAAGCTCCTTTAGTAGAAGGTATTCATGATTTCTTTTTAGCTGATAACGAGTTAAAAAACATTGCTATTATTGGTCCTAAAAAAGACGGAGCTTTATTAGAAGGTAGTAAAGATTTTTCTAAACAGTTTATGATTAAGCACAATATTCCTACTGCAAAGTATGAATCATTTACTGCCGAAACTTTACAACAAGGACAAGCTTTTTTAGAAACTTTAACTCCTCCTTATGTTTTAAAAGCTGATGGATTAGCTGGTGGTAAAGGTGTTTTAATTTTAACTGATTTAGATGAAGCAAAAGCTGAATTAAAAGAAATGCTTTCAAATGAAAAATTTGGAGCAGCTTCAGCAACCGTTGTTATTGAAGAATTTTTAAAAGGAATTGAGCTTTCTGTATTCGTTTTAACAGATGGAAAAAATTATAAAATTTTACCTTCTGCAAAAGATTACAAACGTATCGGTGAAGGAGACGCTGGTTTAAATACTGGTGGAATGGGTGCTATTTCTCCTGTTCCTTTTGCTACGGATGATTTTTTACAAAAAGTAGAAGATTTAGTAGTTAAACCAACTATTGATGGTTTACAAAAAGATGGAATTGATTACCGTGGATTTATTTTTATCGGATTAATGAACGATAACGGAAATCCATCTGTTGTAGAATATAACGTTCGTATGGGAGATCCTGAAACAGAAGTTGTTTTACCAAGAATTGAATCTGATTTAGTTGATTTATTCGAAGGTGTTGCAAATAGAACTTTAGATGAAAAATCATACGAAGTAACTTCTCAAACAGCAACAACAGTAATGTTAGTTGCAGGTGGATATCCTGAAGCATATGAAAAAGGTAAAGAAATTACTGGTTTCGATTTAGCTGAAGATTCTATTGTTTTTCATGCAGGAACAACAGAAAAAGATGGTAAAGTAGTTTCAAACGGAGGAAGAGTTATGGCGGTTACTTCTTTTGGAGATTCTATTCAAGAAGCACTTGATAAATCATACAAAAGCATCGACAAAATTTCTTTTGAAGGAATGAATTACAGAAAAGATATTGGATTTGATTTAGTATAAATAGTAAATAAAATCATAAAAAAAGGAGTTGATTAAATCAACTCCTTTTTTATTACATTGCTTTTTCTAAAGTAAAAGAAAACTCTGATCCTTTACCATAATCACTTTTTAGTAAAATGGTTTCGTTATGAGCTTCAATAATATGTTTTACAATTGATAAACCTAAACCAGAACCTCCTTGTTCACGAGAACGACTTTGATCTACTCGGTAAAAACGTTCAAATAAACGTGAAATATGATCTTCTTTAATACCTTCTCCATTATCAGTTATTTTAATAATAAACTTATTAGGGCTGTAACTTTCAATACTTGCTGTAGTAATACCTCCTACTTTACCATATTTAATAGAGTTAACTATTAGGTTAATTAAAACTTGTTCAATACGCTCAACATCACCTCTAACAAAACGAGGAAACTCATAAATTGTATCAAATAACAAAGTAATGTTTCGTTTTTTAGCTTTCATTTCAAATAAATCAAAAACATTTTGAATAAGCTCTACAATATTAAAGGTTTGAATATTCATTTTCATTCCTTCAGTTTCCAATTTAGCAAGCATGTCTAAATCTTTAATAATAGAAGTCAATCTTTCTACGCCTTTATTAGCTCTTCCTAAATATTTTGTACGGATTTCTTTGTCTTCGGCTGCGCCTTCAATCAAAGTTAAAATATACCCTTGTATTGTAAAAAGTGGCGTTTTTAACTCGTGTGCTACGTTTCCTAAAAAATCTCTTCTAAAAGAGTCTCTTTGTGTTAATACTACTATTTCTTTACTTCTATCTTCTACGTATGTTTGTAGGCTTTTGGTTAATGCCTCAACATCTGTTGTAACATCTTTTCTTTCTAAATCATTAACATCTAAAATAGAAATATCTTCATATAATTTTTTTACTCTTTGATAAATAAAATGTTCAGCTCTGTATTGAATAATCAAAAATAAAACAATAAACATTAAAATTCCAAAAATAACAACAGCCCATATACCTAATAAATCAATTAAAATAAAGTACGATAATAAAGCAATTATTACAGAAATTGAAGTAGAGTAAAACGCTGACCAAAGCGCGTAACGATATGTTTTTTTAATTTTTTTCATTATAAAAAAATAGATTGCTTTTCAGCAATCTATATCTATTTATTTTTAGTTATTTTTACTTGTCTTCCCCTTCTAAAACAAATTTATATCCAACACCTTTAACAGTTTTGAAAAAATCATCTCCTATTTTTTCTCGAAGTTTACGAATATGAACATCAATAGTTCTTCCTCCAACAACAACTTCATTACCCCAAACGCTATCTAAAATCACTTCTCTTTTAAATACCTTTCCTGGTTTTGATGTTAATAATGATAGCAATTCAAATTCTTTTCTAGGTAAAGCAATTTTTTTATCACCTTTTAATACAATGTATTCATCTCTATTAATAACAATATCTCCTAATGTTGTTGTTGCAGCTGTTTTATCTTCTGTTTTTAAACGTCTTAATAAAGACTTTATTTTACTTACTAATACTTTCGGTTTTACAGGTTTAGTAATATAATCGTCAGCACCAGCATCAAAACCTGCCATTTGTGAATAATCTTCACCTCTAGCAGTTAAAAAAGAAATAATTACATTCTCTAAAGATTTGATATTTCTAATTTTCTCACAGGCTTCAATACCATCCATTTGAGGCATCATAATATCTAATAATATTAAATGCGGGGTTACTTTTTTTGCTAATTTTACTGCTTCAGCACCATTATTGGCTGTAAAAACCTGATACCCTTCTGATTTTAAGTTATATCCTACTATTTCTAAGATATCTGGCTCATCATCAACTAGTAAAATTTTAACATCATTCGTGTTCATAAGTCATTTTATATTATGTTACCCAAAAGTAACTATAAAATTATAAATTGTACACCATCTTCTTTAACTTAACATTCATTTAATCTTTCATAAACCTTTGCTTAAATAGTGGCACATATTGTGATAAAGGTTTTTGTATCTTTATAAAAATTGATTTTTCATCAAAAAACCAGAAAGAATTAAGTAATTATTGTTATTCAAATAAACAAGTATAATTACTATTTAAAGACAATCTAATTATTTTAAAAAATAAAAAATGCTACATAAAATAGAACTAGAAAATATTTTATTTTTAGATATTGAAACTGTTCCTGAAAAAGAGTTTTTTTCTGATTTATCCGAAGAAAAACAAAAACTGTATGCCTTAAAAACTGAATATCAGCGAAAAGAAGATATTGAAGCAGTAGATTTTTATCACAAAGCTGGTATATGGGCAGAATTTGGAAAAATAATATGTATCTCTGTTGGGTATTTTGTTAATAAATCATCTGAAAATCAGCTTCGAATTACTTCTTTTTCTGGTGATAATGAAGAGCGTATTTTAATAGATTTCAAAAAATTACTTGACACACATTTTAATAAAGAAAAACAACTATTATGTGCTCATAATGGTAAAGAATTTGATTTTCCATATATAGCTCGTCGCATGATTATAAACAGAATTGAATTACCTAAAAAATTAAATTTATTTGGGAAAAAACCTTGGGAAGTTCCACATTTAGATACCTTAGAATTATGGAAATTTGGCGATTATAAACACTATACTTCTTTAAATTTATTAACAGCTATTTTAGGTATTCCTTCACCAAAACAAGATATTAATGGTAGTGAAGTTGCTAAAATTTATTATAAAGAAAAAAATTTACCTAAAATTGTGAGTTATTGTGAACGAGATACTATAGCAGTAGCACAATTATTATTACGCTTTAATAACAAACCATTAATTAGTAACGAATCAATAGTTAAAGTATAAGTTATAAAAAACAGTTTTCTTAAAAAAAGAAAACTGTTTTTTAGTCATTTATTTTCCAAGAAACATAATATACAGATCCTATTTCACCAATACCAGGAGCTGTTAAATACGGCTTACCGAATAAATTGGTTCCCCCCACTTTAAAGGTCGATTTTATAGTAGGAACTCTCAAATTTATTTGTGCATCTAATACTGTTCTAGCAGCTATAATACTATTTACAGTATTTGAACTCCATAAGAAACTATCTTGCCAGCGTGCATTTATATTAAAGCCTACATTTTTAAAAACAGTTTCTTTTCCTAAAGAAGCTCGAAACTTGTGTTCTGGTGTATTAAAAAAGCTTCCTGTCTCATAAATATCACCTCCTTTTTGATGTTCTTTAAATTTATTATACATATAATTAACGCCAATATTTAGCCCATCTAAAACAGCAGTACTTAAAGAAAGTCCACCACCATAATAATCATGATTTTGTGGACTATTAACCCTAAAAGCAAATTGAGCATAATCATATCTTCCAATTGCAAAAGGTGCTAAAAGGTCCGTGCTTCCTTGATTTATATCTCCAAATAAAGGAGTACTTACTATTTTAGTTACAATAAAATCTTCTACAATACTATAATATCCATTTACATCAACCTCAAATAAACTACCAAATAAATCAAAAGAACTACGATACCCTGTTTCGAATGTTTTTACTTTTTCTGTTCTTAATGGATTAATTATAGCCTTTTCTAAAAGTCCTACATTATTTTGAATGGCTAATAATGGACTAATATTGTTATCTATACTTTCAATAACAGCATTACTAAATGATTGTTGTGAATTTAAAGTATATGAATTTTCTACTATCTGTTTCCCTGTTAAACTTACTGATGTTCCAACTACAGGAATCCCTGGACTACCAGGTCTTAAGGCTATTGTTCTAGATACATAACGCTCTAAATTTTCAGATACATTACCAACTTCAAAAATACGACTTCCTAAATTTTGATCTGCATATTGATCTGCAGATGTTGGATTTCTAAAGGCTGTTTGATAAGATCCTCTAAAATTATGATTTCTATTTACACCTGATGCATAAGTAGCTGAAATTCGAGGAGAATAATTCCCTTTAAAATTTGTTGATTTATCATAACGAATAGAACCTGTTAACCTTAAACGATCATCAACTAATTTTTTAATTACCTGTGTGTAAATACCATAAGAATCATAAATAATTGGGTCATTTAAATCGGTAAATAACTGACCTTTTGAATTTAATTTATGTTGTCTATAAGTTGCCCCCATTTGAATGTCTGCAAACTTAATAACATCAGTTAAATTAAAATCAATATCACCATTTATATAACTAGAGTTATCTGTAGTTTTAGCACCTCCATCACTTATATTTTTATTTTTTAAGGTATTAGAAATGGCATCAATAGTACCTGTTTTATGTCGTTCAGCATAAATTCTAGCTTGTTCATGTGCCATGATATCTGCCTGTTCTACACTATTAGTTTGTATTGCCGTTTCAAATGTATTCCCATAAACTGCTCCGTAGTCTTGATACCAGATATCATCTATTGAATAAGAATTATTAATACCTTCGGCCAATAAAACGGTATTAAACGATTTATCTCCTTGATTAAAATTCACATAATATCCTCTTGCAGTTACATACTTCGATTTTAGCTCTAATTTATATTGCTGAAATAAAGCACCTTCTTGAACATAACGAGTATCTCCTTGTAAGGTATTATCACCATAAGAATATTTTGAGTTCCATATCAGTTCAAGATTTTTTTTCCCCGTAGGTCTAAAATATAAAGAACCATCAAAAAATACAGATTTCACATGATTATTTACTAAACTGTTGTTATTAATTCCTGTTCTTGAAACTCTAGAATTTGGTACTTGTTTAGTAATTCCTGATGTAATAACACCACCTTCTTCTAAAAATAATAAAATACTTTTAAGATCAACGTTCGAATCATCACCATATACATTTACTCCGTTATAAGCTGTAGTATTATCTCTATTTCCAAGCCCTATATTTCCATCTAAATCGATATTTCTAGTATCAACAGCATTCCATTCTTCAGCAATTGTTTGACTAAAATTAACTTTAGCGGCAAAATTATCATTAAAAGCATAAGCCATTCGAACTCCTGTATCATTAAAAGCATTTATTTCTGCTGTATTTTGATTCTGTTCACTTATTCCTGATTTAGAATAAGCACTTATTCCTCCATACTCAAATGGATTTTTACTACGCATTAATAAAATACCATTAAAAGCATTTGCTCCATACAAGGCAGATGCTGCTCCTGGTAATATCTCTACATTCATAACATCTAATTCATTTAAGCCAGTTACATTTCCAAAAGAAAAGTTACCTGAAGGACTCGCTGTATCAGCACCATCTACTAACTGTACAAAACGAACATTTTCTAAAGATGCAAAACCTCTTGTATTAATCATTTTTACATTAAAACCAATTGTATGTATATCTACATCTTTTAAATTTACCAAATCATCATAAAAATTTAGCGAAGTATTATTTTTAATATCTCTAGCACCTACTCTTTCTATTGTTACAGGTGATTCTAATATTCTTTCAGGTATACGCGAAGCGGAAACAATAACTTCCTGAAGTCTTGTTTTTACTTTTAATACTACATTAATTTTTTGATTTTCTTTAGTTATTTGTACCGTTTGTGTTTGGTAGCCAACACCTGTTATTAATATTGAAAAAGGTAATTTTTTATTTACTTTTAATGTAAAATTACCATTAATATCTGTGGTTGTTTTTACTGGTAAAGATGTTACATTTACAATAGATATAGGCTCTAAGTAAATATCGAATACCTTTCCTTTAACTGTAACTTGTGCTGTTAATAAAGTAGCATAAAAAAATACTACTCCTGTTATTAATAATCTAATCATAGTTGAATGGTTGTTGATTATAATACTATTTTGGGAAAATTATTTTTATTCTTCTAATGAAAAGTTAATAGGAAAGCCAAACTTAGAAAGCACTTTTTTTCCTTTTTTCATTGCTGGAGTAAATTTTGGTAAATTAGATACAACTCTTATTGCTTCATCAATTAATATCTCACCATTTTCAGGTCCTAAAGTTTTAATATTAGTAACAGTTCCGTTTTCATCTATTATAAAACGAATCCAAACTTCTCCTTGGGTTTTTGAAATAACTGCATCATTAGGATATCTAAAATGTTTTTGAATATGCAACATCATCTGTTCGTTAAAACAATCTAAATTTTTAGAGTTATTTTCTGATTTACAAGAATTAAAAGCAGGAATTTTATCAACATCTTCAAAAGCAGCAGCACTTCTTGCTTGTTCTGATGATAATTTACTAGTAAGATTTGTTACTTTTGTATTTAAAAAAATAGGAGTTGAAATTACTTCTTTTGCATTTGTATTTTGAACACCTACAGTATTTATACCTCTAACTGCTCTTGCAGATTTTTTTAACCTTTTTCGTTTTATTAAACTTCTCCTAGAAACTGATACTTTTACTGATATTTGTTTTATATTTTTATCAGTAGTATTATCTAGTTTTTTAACACTACATTTTGTAATACTATTTAAATCTTCAATATTTTCTTCTGGTGATACACATTTTTCTTGGGCATTTCCAAAAATGGAAATAATAAAAACACAAAAAACAAAAATTATTTTTCTTTTTTTCATAATAATTAGGGGGGTTATTTTAATAATAAAAAAGATAAAAGACTAAAAAACAAGCACTTTCAGTGTTAAATATCAGAAAAAAAATCTATTAAAAAAAATTTATTTATTTATTCTTTAAAAAAAAGAATGAAAAAATCAATAATTTTCATTTAATTTTAACTGAACTATCAGTGTCAATAATTTAAAATTTTAATTACACTTATTCTTACCATTATAGATAAATGTAATCAATATAGAAATACAGATTTTAATTATTCAATATGATTCTTTTAGTAAATTTATTTTCTTTTTTTAAGTTTCTAAATTTCTTAGAATTGCTATATATTCCCATCTTTTTTAATCTTTTTCGCCTAATTAAACTACGTCTTGATACTGATTTATTCGTTAAAGAATCAGCTGTTTTTTTTCTAAAAACTGATGGTTTTTTCTCTATAGTACATTTTGTAATACTATTTAAATCATTTATAATTTCGTTTGAATGTTCACACTTTTGTTGTGCATTTGTAAAATGAATGATTACTAAAAGTAAAATAGCTAAAATTCTGTTTCTTTTTTTCATTATAATATAGCTTTTGTTTTCAATTATATAAATAACAGAAAAACTGTTTTTTAGTTTAATTTTATATAAAATTCGGAATATTTATATCGATAAAAAAGCAACATAAAATGAATTGATAAAAACACCCTATTAATAATCAGTTCGAAAACAAACAATAAAACACTCATAATCAAATCATAAAAGAATATATTTATTAATATTACAAATTCAAATAAACGAATCATTTTAAATACATAGCCTGAAATAAAAACAAGATTCTATTAAATAAAAAAAGGGTTTTTCCTATAAGAAAAGGGTAGTAAATTTTTAATATGTAACATAAAAAAACCGTGTTGATTACTATTAAATAGTAATTAACACGGTTATGATATATAAAACTTAGGTTACGTTTTTTAAGGTAATTAAAACATAAAATTATTCACCTTCTATTTTCATTGAAAGCTCAAACCAACGTTCTTCTTTAGTTTCTAAAGCCTCAATTATTTCTTGAAGTTCTTTTGATTTATCGTTAATTTCTTCAGGAGAAAATTCAACATTCATAAATTTACCTTCAATAATTTGTTTTTTCTTTTGAAGTTTTTCAATATCTTTTTCTAGCAAGCCCCATTCTCGTTTTTCATCAAAACTTAATGCTACTTTTTTATTTGTTTTAACGGGAGCAGCAACTGCTTTTTTAGCTTCATTTTTTACCTCTCTTGCTTCTTTTACTTTAGAGTCTTCATAAACTCTAAAATCAGAATAATTACCAGGAAAATTATCAATAACACCTTCGCCTCTAAAAACAAATAAGTTATCAACAATTTTATCCATAAAATAACGATCGTGAGAAACGACCATTAAGTTACCAGGATAATCTAATAAGAAATTTTCTAATACATTTAATGTTACTACATCTAAATCGTTAGTAGGTTCATCTAAAATTAAAAAATTTGGGTTTTGAATTAAAATTGCACATAAATACAATCGTTTTTGTTCTCCACCACTTAATTTTTCAACAAAATCGTATTGTTTTTTTCTATCGAATAAAAAGCGTTCTAATAATTGACTTGCAGATATTTTTCGTCCTTTTGATAACGGAATATATTCTCCAAATTCTTTAACAACTTCAATTACTTTTTGACCTGGTTTTATAACAATTCCATTTTGAGTATAATATCCAAACTTCACTGTTTCACCAATAGTCACTTTTCCGCTATCTAATTCGATACCTCCAGTAAGCATATTTAAAAAAGAAGATTTACCTGTACCATTTTTACCAATAATACCGATACGTTCTCCACGTTTAAAAACATAATCGAAACCGTTTAAAATTACTTTATCATCAAACGATTTGTGCATTTTATGAAGCTCTAAAATTTTACTTCCTAAACGCTCCATGTTAATTTCTAACTGAACCTCGTGTTCGTTACGTCGTTTATGAGCTTTTTCTTTGATTTCATAAAAATCATCGGTACGAGATTTCGATTTTGTAGTACGTGCCTTTGGTTGACGACGCATCCAATCTAATTCTTTTTTGAATAAACTTTTTGCTTTTCCTAAATTGGTTGCTTCAAGAGCTAAACGTTCCTCTTTATTTTGTAAATAATAAGAATAATTTCCTTTGTATTTATATAATTGTCCGTTATCTAATTCGATAATTTCATTACACACACGCTCTAAAAAATAACGGTCGTGAGTAACCATAAATAAGGTGATTTTTTCTTTAGCGAAAAAAGCCTCTAACCATTCAATCATTTCTAAATCTAAATGATTGGTAGGTTCATCTAAAATTAATAAATCAGGCTTTTTAATAAGTACAATTGCCAATGCTAAACGTTTCTTTTGTCCTCCAGAAAGTTTATTTACTTTTAATTGTAAATTATCTAATTTTAATTTAGATAAAATTTGCGTGTATTGCGTTTCAAAATCCCACGCATTGTATTGCTCCATTAATTCAAAAGCTTCTTGAAAAGCATCTGCATTATCAGGATTTTCTACTGCTTTTTCGTATTGTTTAATTACTGATAAAACTTTATTATCCGTAGAAAAAATAGTTTCTTCAATCGTTAAATCAGGATTTAAATTATCCGCTTGCGATAAATAGGCAATGTCAATATCTTTTCTACTAACAACCTGCCCTGAATCAGCGGTATCAACTCCTGCTACGATATTTAAAATAGACGTTTTACCGCTACCATTTTTAGCAACAAAAGCTATTTTTTGATCTTTATTAATTCCGAAAGAAATGTCTTCAAATAACACTTTTTCTCCATAAGCTTTTGCAATGCCTTCAACTGATAGGTAATTCATATTCTATATTTTATGCAAAGAAACAAAAAACCCGAGCAAATGCTCGGGTTTTATTTATTTAATAAGAAAGTTGTATTATTTCTTCAATAATTTTCTTGTAAATGTTTTTTGACCATCGTTAATTTCTAAAATATAAATTCCAGAAAGAAGATTTGTAACATCTAATTTAGAGTTATTTAAATCACCTTTTTGTACAATACTACCTATTGTATTTACAATTCTATAAGTAATATTTGTTGCTTTTGAAGCTAAATAAACATGTACAAAATCTACTGATGGATTTGGATATATCAATAAGTTTGATGTTTCTTGAGTTTTAATATCTTCTCCTGAAACACTCATTGTTGTTAATGTATTTATAAATGATGTAGATGTAGCTGTAGTAATATTAACTGTATAATCTTCTACTTCTCCATCTCCAAAATTTTCACATGGAGTTGATGCTAATTCAAACTTCATTGAAACACGCATTCTTGTTCTACCTAATTTAGCATTTGATGGTATCGTAATATTTGTAATTCTATTTAATTTACTTACAGAGTTACCTGTTACTATTTGCTCACCTGCATCAGTAAAATCACCATCTCTATTATAATCAATCCAAACTGTAAAGTGCTCATTATAAGATCTACTTGCAAAACCAGCGCTTAAAACTAATTGATTTGTACTTCCTAAGGCTACTGTTGCTATTTTTGATGTAAAATCACCATAACCTCCATCACGACCTGTTGTATTAGTCATTCCTCCAAATGATACATAATCTATCCATTCGTAATTAACTCTAGCTCCTTTTGAAGTACAGTAAGTTATATCATTTAATAATGTTGTTGCATTAACTTCATTACTTGAAACTGAAACATTTCCTTCTGCATCAATAGCTTTTACAGAAAAAACATATGTTGTTGCTTCTGTTAAACCTGTAACTTGTAGTGTTGTATTAGCGGTATTAATTAATTTTATTCCATCTTGATATACCTCATAACCTGTTACTCCTACATTATCTGTAGCTTCAGACCAATCTAAAGTTAAAGCTGTTTTATCAATATTTGATACAGATAAATTAGCAGGAGCACTTGGAGCAGTAGTATCAGTTTGATCTTCTTCAATTACAACAGTATAATCTTCAACCTCACCATAAGAAAATGAAGATTCACAAGCTGTTGGTACTTCATTATACTTTAATACGATACGCATTCTTGTTGCTCCATTTACTGCAGATAAAGGCACTGTAAAAGTACCAGCAACAGGAGTATCTTTTGATGGATTGTTTATAAAAACGGCTTCTCCCTCATCAGAAAAATCACCATCTTTATTATAATCAATCCAAACACCACATCCTTCATTATAAATAGTACTAGTCCAATTTGGAGTAATTGTTATTGTATTAGATGATCCTTTTATTAATTTTGTAGAAATTGAAGTATAATTTGAATACCCATTTTCTCCTGTTGATACATTATTTATAGTACCTAGTACTACCTTTTGAATATATTCATCACTTGCACTATTTGATTCAGAAATACAGTAATTTAAAGGCACATCTGTAGTTGTAAAATTTACTGAACTACTATAATTAGAATTATCTGAAGAACATCTACTACGTACTTGTACTTCATATTCTGTTAATTCTAACAAATCATTTAATGTATTTTTATTTACTGATACTTCTTTTGTTTCCCAAGATGAAGTAGAAACAGCTCTATATCTTAAATCGTATGTTGCTCCTGGTACCATTTCCCAATTTACAACTGCTTTTTTTGCTGTAACTTCTGTAACAGAAAGTTCTACAGGTGTAGTTGCATTACACACTACTGGTGTACTTGTTAAACCTGTTACAATTAAACTATAATTTTGACTACCACCAACTAAAGAACCTTTATTTGTTACTGTAATAGTGTAAGTTCCTGAAGCATTATCTACATCAACTCTTTCATAAGGGTCTACATTATTATCTCTTTTTGTACTTGTTGTTGCTCCTGTCAATTCATATGGAAAATAAGTTTCTCCATCTTTAGAAACTCTTATATCTAAATCATTTACTAAAACAGGTGTAGTAGAATTAAGTGTAGTAGTTGCTACACCAGGTCTATCTGTCCAAGAAATAGAAGCTAATAATGGATTAATTCCATCAGATTCAACTGTAATTGTATAAGTATTTCCAGATGTTAATGTTAACTCTTCTATTTTTGATTTATTTCCTTTATTAGTAATTACTTCTGCTGCTTTTTTAGTGTGTAATAACCCCCAACCAAAAACAGCATCAGGTCCAGAAACTCCAGCATCATCAGCAGTATGAAGTGCTAAACCTTTTAAAGTAGCAGCTTTCATAAAATCACCATTACTTAAATTTTTATAATGCTCTTGTAATAAAAGTAAAGAACCTGTTACATTTGGTGACGCCATTGATGTACCTGTAATAGACTGATAATCAGAATCACTACTTTGATAAGTAGAATATACTCCAGTACCATTTCCTGTAATATCTGGTTTAATTCTAAAATCATCTGTAGGTCCTTCACTACTTGAATTATTAATATAAACAGAAACTAACTCTCCGTTTGAATTAATAGTTGCATCATTAGCATTTGCAACTACTAAATTATTTTTTGATGTTGCATGTCCTGTTAGTTTATCAAAACCATAACCTCCCGTTGGGTTTGTATTTGCTGAATTATCATATCCATCATTACCTGCAGCAACTACCATTAAATAATTTGGCGCATTAAAAAGTATTTCATCCCAATCTCTAGACTCATCAATATAACCACCAAAATAATATTGAGGTAATTGTACTTGTCCCTGTTGATCTCTTGCTGCATAACCATAAGAGTGATTAGATATTAACATACCATTTGAAGCTTCTGTTATAGCTTCAGATTTATCACTATTCCAATCAAATCCTTTTACTTTTGAATATGGTGCCATACCTTTTGCGTTTGCAACAACACCTGAAGACATAATAGTACCTGTTACGTGAGCAGCATGAGAATTTAAAGAACCATAATCTCCAGCTGAAAACCTATTCGCTCCTCCTGCTCCATGATATTCTTGATGAGAAGCTCTTGCAATACCCCCGTCCCATACACGAGCTGTAATTCCTTGTCCCATTAAATTTAAGCCTAATGAACCTCCAATATTTAAATGATTTGCTCTTGTTGATTTTGATGCTGAAACATTAAAAGTAGTATAATAAATTGGTTTACCATTTACAATTCTTTGTAATTCAAGTAGAGCCCCATCTTTTTTGGTAAATTTAGTCTTCCAACCTTTTTGTTTTGCTACTCGTATAGCCTGTTCTTTCTCGGTTTTTGCTACTTCCTGAAAGCTTTTTTCTAATTGTTGAAGTTTGGTTAAATTGTATTTACTACGAATTTGTGTTACTTCTTTCTTACTTTGAGCCTGAATATGAAAATTTAGTCCAAGGACTAAACTAACAAATACAAAACCTTTAATATACTTGTTTTTCATTTTAAATGAACTTAAAAATTAATTATTAGAACACATTAGTACCTAATATGTTAACAGATTACAAGTATAGATAGTTATTATCATATCTACAAAAAAAAGACACTAAAATGATGATAATTTGTTAAAAACAGTTAAAAAAAAGATATTTACTTATTCTAACTTTATATAGAAGTTGTTAATTCTATATAAATTAAAATTTAATCAGTAATCTTTCAAACAAAAAAATTGTTTTTATAGTTTTTATTAATTCCAAAAGAGGTGTTATCAAATAGCATTTTTTTATAAACCTTTATAGTCTACTGCTATTCTTTAAAAGAAATAATTTACATACAAAAAAACTCTTATTATTTTTTTAATAACTTTACTGTAAGGTTTTTTTGACCATCGTTAATTTCTAAAATATACATTCCTGAAGTAAGATTTGTAATATTTAATTTAGAATTATTTAAACGACCAATTTGTACAACACTTCCCTGCACACTTACAATTTTATAAGTAATATTACTTGCATCTGATACTAATTTAACCTTTACAAAATTTACTGCAGGATTTGGATATACAGACAGAATTGGTTCATCTTGAACTCGAATATTTTCTTCCAAAAAATCAGAAGAATCTCTATTTAGCGATTCAGAAATTATATTAACTGTATAATCTTCTACTTCTCCATCACCAAAATTTTCACATGAATTTGGTAATACGCCATATTTCATTGAAACACGCATTCTTGTCTTCCCTAATTTTGCATTTGTTGGTATTACAATATTAGCAACCCTATTAGTTCTACTTGAAGAGTTCCCTTTTGTAACTGTTTCACCAGCATCTAAAAAGTCTCCATCTCCGTTATAATCTATCCATACAGTAAAATGTTCATTATATGCTGTTTCTAAAAACCCTGCACTTAATATCAACTGATTAGTACTACCTAATGATACTGTTGCTACTTTTGATGTAAAATTACCATACCCATCATTTGCTCCTGTAGTATTCATCATTCCTCCGAAAGCAACATAATCAATCCACTCATAATTACTTGTTATTCCTTTTGATGAACAATACTTAATATTATTAGGTAAAGTTTTTATACTAACTACATTACTTGCTTCTGATATATTTCCTCCCACATCTTTTGCTTTTATAAAAAAAGAATATAGCGTTTCAGCATTTAGCCCTGTAATTGTTGTAGCTGTAGTTTTTACAGTTTCTAATTTAGTAGTTCCTTCATATATATCATAACTTGTTATAGCTAAATTACCAACAGATGCAGACCAATTTAAAGTTAAACTGTTTTGTCCATTTTTTGAAACTAGCAAGTTTGATGGAGCACTTAATACGGTATCTTCTTCTTCAGTAATTACAACTAAATAATCTTCTACTTCTCCATAGTCAATAGATCTTTCACATGCTGTTGGTATTTCATTATTTTTTAAAATTATACGCATTCTTGTTGCACCTTTTTTAGCAAAATAAGGCACTGTAAAAGTTCCACTTACTGGAGTTTCTTTTCCTTTAAATTTAGCCCATACTTTTTCACCTGAATCAGAAAAATCACCATCTTTATTGTAATCAATCCAAACACCATAACCTTCATCATAAGAATTACCTGACCATTTTGGAGTAATAGTAATAGTATTTGATTTTCCTTTTATTAAATTAGTTGAAATAGATGTATAATCTGAATATCCATTTCCTCCTGTTGATAGATTATTAATTGCGCCTAATGTTACTTTTTGGATATACTCGTTATTTATATTAGCTCCTTTTGATGTACAATAATTTAACTCTCTACCTGAAGTTGTAAAATAAACTGAAGGACTGTAACTCGATTTTCCTAAAGGGCAAATACTACGTATTTGAATTTCATATAAAACTGATTCGGATAAACTACTTAATCCAATAGAATTTTGATAAGCAGGCTTTATGATCCAAGAAGAAGCTAAAACCGCTTTATATCTAAAATCATATGTTGCACCAATAACTTTTTCCCAATTTACAAGTACTGCTGTTTCAGAAAATTCATTAGTAGAAATTTTTGTTGGAACTGTTATATTACAAATAGTTGGTAAACTTTTAATACCTGTTACTATTAATGAAAAATTTTGGCTTCCTCCTGTTAAAGTTCCTTTATGAGTTACCGTTATTGTGTATCTTCCTTTAGCTCTACTAAGATCAATTCTTTCAAAAGGATCTACATTATTATCTTGTTTACTACTAGTAGTTGCTCCTGTTAATTTATAAGGTAAATATGTTTTTTCTGAATGAGATACTCTTATATCTAAATCATTTATTAAAATAGGAGTTGTAGAATTTATCATTCCACTTACTGAACCAGGTCTATCTGTCCAAGAAATAGATGCTAATAAAGGACTCTCTCCATCAGAATCAACAACAACAGTGTATGTTTCCCCCGAATTTAATGTTAATTCTTCAATTTTAGAATTAGTTCCATTATTAGTAATTGCTTCCGCAGCTTTTTTAGCATTTAACAATCCCCAACCAAAAATAGCATCTGGTCCAGAAAACCCTGCGTCATCAGCAGTATGAAGAGCTAATCCTTTTAAAGTAGCCGCTTTCATAAAATTTCCATTATTTAAGTTTTTATAATGTTCTTGTAATAAAATTAGAGAACCTGAAACATTTGGAGCCGCCATAGAAGTTCCTGACAATGACCCATAAGCTGTATCACCACTTGTGTAAGTAGAATAAACTGACGAACCATTACCTGTAATATCTGGTTTAATTCGAAAATCATCCGTAGGTCCTTGGCTACTACTTCCCGCAATAGAAACAGTTATTAAGTTTCCGTCAGCATCTACTATTGCATCTTGTGCATTTGCAACTACTAAATTATTTTTAGAAGTTGTTATACCTGATAATTTATCATAGCCATAACCTCCTGTTGGATTGTCATTTGCTGAATTATCATAGCCATCATTTCCTGCAGAAACAACCATTAAAAAATTTGGAGCATTAAATGAAATTATATCCCATGACCTAGAGGTATTAATATATCCTCCTAAATAAAACTGAGGTAATTGTACATTTCCTTGCTGACTTCTAAGAATATACCCATAAGAATGATTTGAAACTAACATACCTTCTGAAGCAGCTATTATAGCTTCCGATGTATCATTATTCCAATCATAGCCAACAACTTTTGCGTGCGGTGCCATTCCTTTTGCCTTGGCTACAAAACCCGATGCCATAATAGTACCTGTTACATGACCAGAATGATAATTTTTAGTAGTAGTACCATCTCCTACAGAAAAACGATTATTTCCTCCTGTACCATCGTATTCTTGATGTGTTATTCTTGCCACTCCAGCATCCCAAACATGTGCAGTCATACCTTGTCCCATTAGGTTTAATCCTAATGATCCATCAGTATTTAAATGGTTTGTTCTTGTAGATTTTGCTGCATTAGCATTAAGAGTGGTATAATAAATAGGTTTTCCATTTACTATTTTTTGTAATTCAACAAAATCACCTTTTTTAGTTGTAAACTTCGTTTTCCAACCTTGTTCTTTTGCTATTTGTAATGCTTGTTTTTTTTCTGCGATTGCAGTTTTTTGAAAGTTATCTTTTATTTCTTGAAGCTTTGTTAAATTGTATGTACTACGAATTTTTGCAACTTCTCTTTTGTTCTGAGCTTGAGATTGAATATTTAATCCAAAAACAATACTTGCTAATGCAAGACTTTTTAAGTAAACGTATTTCATTTTTTCAGGGGGTATGAAATTAATTATTATGTTTATATTTATATTATCATCAAAATCTTTTTTTATGTTTATGTATCTCTCAAATATAACGAAAAAATAACACACTAAATACTCATTTCCAATCAACTAGACTTTAAACATCTAGTTTATCATTATGAAAAATCAGTAAATACAGTCTTTTTTAGTTAATTTTAATCGCACTCATTTTTTTTTATTATTTTTTATCTACACTAAACAGAGGGTGTTATAACTAAATGATTTTTAGTTAAATAACTTATCTATATGGAAAATCATATTATTTTATAACTTGATAAAAATTTAGCTCATTAATCATTAATATTAACCAATTACAATTGACATTCGTTTTTAAAAGAATTGAAAAATATTAATTGTATTTTTATTAAAATTTACACAGATGCTACAAATTAAAAATTTAGAAATAAGTTTTAAAAATGCACCGTCCATTATTCAAAATGTATCTTTTAACGTAGAAAAAACTACGGTGACTGGTATTGTAGGAGAAAGTGGTAGTGGAAAATCGGTTACTTCATTAGCTATTTTAGGGTTACTTCCTAAATCGGCAACTATAAAAGGTGAAATTTTATTTAACAATCAAAATTTAGTCGCTTTAAATAATATAGAATTTCAAAAAATTAGAGGAAGTGAAATAGCCATGATTTTTCAAGAACCTATGAGCTCTTTAAATCCAACATTAACCTGTGGATATCAAGTTTCAGAAGTTTTACAACAACACACAAATTTATCAAAAGAAGAAATAAAAGAAGCCGTTATATCTCTATTTGAAAAAGTACAGCTTCCAAGACCAAGTGCTATTTTTAACTCGTATCCACATCAAATAAGTGGCGGACAAAAACAACGTGTTATGATTGCAATGGCAATTGCTTGTAAACCAAAACTTTTAATTGCTGATGAACCTACAACCGCTTTAGATGTAACAGTTCAGAAAGAAATTATTTTACTTTTAAAAGAACTACAGAAAGAATATAAAATGGGAATTATTTTTATTTCTCATGATTTAGGTTTAGTATCAGAAATTGCAGATACTGTTGTTGTAATGCACAAAGGAAAAATAGTTGAAAAAGGTATAACAAAAGAACTTTTTTTACATCCGAAGGAAAACTACACCAAAGCATTAATAAACTCAAAACCAACAGTAAAAAAACGTTTTAAAATATTGCCTACTGTTATTGATTTTATCCAAAACACTGTAAAAACAGAATTATATACAGATGAAGAACGTCAAGAATTTCATCAGAAAATATATGCAAAAGCACCTCTTTTAGAAATTAAAAACCTGCATAAAGAATTTATATCAAAAGCTTCTTGGTTTTCTAAATCGAGTTCTGTAAAAGCAGTAAACAACGTATCTTTTAAAATTTATGAAGGCGAAACAATAGGTTTAGTCGGCGAAAGTGGTTGCGGAAAAACAACACTCGGTAGAACCATTTTACAGCTAGAAAATGCGAGTTCAGGACAAATAATATATAAAGGAGAAGATATTACGAAGCTTTCAAAAAAATCATTTAAAAAATTACGTAAAGAAATTCAAATTATATTTCAAGACCCTTTTTCATCTTTAAACCCAAGAATTACGGTAGGAAATGCCATTATTGAGCCGATGAAAGTTCACAATATTTTAAATTCATTAAAAGAACGAAAAGAATATGTATTCAATTTATTAGAAAAAGTAGGCTTAGAAAAAGCGCATTTTTACAGATATCCACATGAGTTTTCTGGCGGACAACGACAACGAATCGGAATTGCCAGAACCATTGCTTTACAACCAAAATTAATTATTTGTGATGAATCGGTTTCGGCTTTAGATGTATCGGTACAAGCACAAGTTTTAAATTTATTAAACCAATTAAAAGCTGAATTTAATTTTACTTATCTGTTTATTTCTCATGATTTATCAGTAGTAAAATATATGTCTGATCAATTAGTTGTTATGAATAAAGGTAAAATAGAAGAAATTGCCGATGCCGATGAAATTTACAACAATCCGAAAACAACCTACACAAAAACATTGATAGCTGCAATACCAAAAGGTTTGTAACTTTTTTCAATACCATATTAATGGTATATTGCAGCGTTAAAACCAAAAAAATATGAAAATTATAGTTCCAATGGCAGGAATCGGGTCTCGTTTAAGACCTCATAGTTTAACTACTCCAAAACCATTAACAGTTATAGCTGGTAAACCAATTGTACAACGCTTAGTTGAAGATATTACTGCGGTAGTAAATCAACCTATTGATGAAATTGCTTTTATTATCGGTACAGCTGCCAAAGGATTTCCTGCGGATACCAAAGATAAATTAATAGCAATTGCTGAAAGCTTAGGTGCTAAAGGTTCTGTATTTATTCAAGAAGAAGCTTTAGGAACTGCGCATGCTATTTATTGTGCTAAAGAAGCCTTAAACGGATCTTGTGTAGTGGCTTTTGCTGATACTTTATTTAAAGCTGATTTTACTTTAGACGCTAACGCTGATGGTGCTATTTGGGTTAAACAAGTAGAAGATCCAAGCGCTTTTGGTGTGGTAAAATTAAAAGATGGTTTTATTACTGATTTTGTTGAAAAACCAAAAGAATTTGTTTCTGATTTAGCAATTATCGGAATTTATTATTTTAAAGATGGTGATAAACTTCGTGAAGAAATTAAGTATTTAATTGATAACGATATCAGACCTTCTGGTGAATTTCAATTAACAGAAGTTTTAGAATCTTTAAAACAACAAGGTGCTAAATTTATCCCTGGAAAAGTAGATGCGTGGATGGATTGCGGTAAAAAAGATCCAACGGTTGATACTAACAAACAAGTTTTAGGTTTTGAACAAGCCGATGGTAATAATTTAGTTTCTGATGATGTTGTTTTAGAAAATTCAGAAATTATTCAACCTTGTTATGTTGGAAAAAATGTAATTTTAAAAAATACTAAAATAGGACCTTATGTTTCTATTGGTGAAAATAGTATTGTTGAAAATTCAACGATTGTAAATTCATTAATTCAAACAAATGTTCGTATTTCTAATGCAACCTTAGATAATGCAATGATTGGTAATCATGCCAAATATAATGCTAATTATACATCAGTAAGTATAGGTGATTATACAGATCTTACATAAAAAGAACCACCCAAAAAAAGGAAAGACAATAGTACAACACGTACTATTGCCTTTCTTCTTGTTGTTATTTTCATTTATTTTGAATGCTCAAAATAGTGTTGTTCCTACAATGGCTATCAGTGAAAAAGATAATATTGCATTTCAAAACGATTTTTTTAAAGCACTTTCTCAAAAAGCACTTTTTAATCATAAAAAAGCAATTGAATATTTAGAAAACTGCAATCAATTACGCCCAAATAACGAAGCTGTATTTTTTGAACTTTCTAAAAACAATTTAAAACTAGCAAGAAGTATTGAAGCTTTAGAATATATTGAGTTAGCTTTAAATATAGCACCCGATAATTTATGGATGCTAGAACATAAAATTACTATTTTAAAAAGAATTCCTGATTTTAAAGAAGCAATTAAAGTACAAGAAAAAATTGCAAAAACACATCCGAAGAAAAAACAAGAATTAGTCTATCTTCATTTACAAAACAAAGATATTGTTACTGCAAAAAAGGTTTTATCAGAATTAAAAGAAGCTAAATTATTAAATCCAACACTTCGAAGAATTCTAAAAAAAATAAATAATAAAGCTGTTAACGTTAAAAAACAGCCAAAAAAATTAGTAAATACTGATTTACATGCTATTTTTGAAAAAGAAAAATCATTTACCAGTTTAAAACCTTTATTGATAAAATTAGCTGTAAATAAGCATCCTGATTTATTAAAATATAGTTCGCAAGGCTTAGCTTTGTTCCCTGCTCAACCTTTTGTTTATTTAATGAATGCTAAGGCTCTTAATAATAATAAGCAACACAAAAAAGCATTACAAAGTTTACAAAATGGTATTGATTTTGTAATTGATAATCCTAAAATTGAAGCAAAATTTTATTTAGAAATGGCAAGTGCTTATAAAAGCTTACACAATGTTAAAAAAGCAAACACTTTTAAAAACAAAGCAGCTAAAATTTTAAAATAATTTTTCTTCACCACTATAACATTTATGAAGTATTTTGTAATATTAAGTATCTTATTTTTAAGTTTTACATCTTGTAAATCAAGTAAAAATTTAACAGGTAATTCGGCAACAATTAAAGAAATATCTGCAAGAAGAGTCGCAAAAAAACACGTTGCAGCTAATTTTGATGAAAAAAATATTGATGCCCGTTTAAAAGTAAATTATAGCACAACTAAAGAAAAAGTAGGTTTTTCTGTTAGAATGAAAATAAAAAAAGGAGAAGTTATTTGGCTGAAAGGTGTTAAATTTATTACCGTTTTTAAAGCCAAAATTACACCTACAAGAGTGCAGTTTTATTCGCCATTTTATAAAAATTATTTTGATGGAGATTTTTCTATGCTTAAAAAATTATTAGGAACAGATATCAATTTTGAACAATTACAAAATATGCTTTTAGGGCAATCGTTATTAAATGTAAAATCAAAAAGACAAGAAGTTGTTATTACTGAAAAAGCATATCAACTTTCGCCTAAAAAACAATCTGAGTTATTTGATATATTCTTTCTTATAAATCCGATACATTATAAACTGAACAAACAATCAATTGTAAATTCAGCAAAAAAACAGCGTTTAGATATTACATATCCTAGCTATTCAAATAAAAATAACATCTTATTTCCTGAAAAAATAAAGATAAACGCAAAACAACATAAACAAGTTACTGCTATTGATATTACAACTCGTTCGGTTGATTTTAACACCAAATTAAATATTGATTTTAGAATGCCAAACGGCTATAAAGAAATTAAATTATAATGAAAAAAACTGTTTTATATATCTCATTTTTATGCTTTGTTTTGGTTAGCTTTTCTTCTTTTAGTCAAGAAAGGAAAAGCCTTGAAAAAAAACATAAAAAGCTAAAAAATGAAATTAAGCAGATTAATAATTTATTGTTTGAAACCAAAAAAGAAAAAGGAAATGCCTTAGATGATTTAAAAGATTTAACTCAAAAAATTGATACAAGAGAACGTTTAATTAAAGTTATTGAGTTAGAATCTAAAAAAATATCAAAAGAAATAAGTGCAAATCAGAAGCAATTAAAAACTTATAATAAGCAACTTAAAAGCTTAAAAAAAGAGTATGCTGATATGGTTGTGAAAACCTACAAAAGCAAATCTCAACAAAGTAAAGCCATGTTTTTACTATCTTCTGAAAGTTTTCATCAGGCATATAAGCGTTTAAAATATATGGAACAATATAATGATTATCGCAAAAAACAAGGAGAAGCAATCATTATAAAATCAGATGAAATTAAGAAAGTTAATAATGCCTTAATCCAAAAGAAAAAAAAGAAAGAACTATTAATTTCTGATGAAAAATCACAAAAATCAGAAATTGAAACGGATAAAAAAGCACAAGAAACTTTAGTTACTAAAATAAAAGGAGAAGAAAAAAAATACAAACAAGATTTACAAACTAAAATAAAAGAAGAAAAACAAATTACCGCTCGTATCGATAAATTAATTTTATATGAAATTGCTAAAGCCAATGAAAGGAAAAGAGCAATTGCAAAAGCAAGAGCACTAGCAAAAGCAAAAGCTTTAGAAAAAGCCAGAAAATTAGCACTAGCAAAAGCTAGAAAAAAAGCAAATGAACTTGCTGATAAAAAAGAAAGAGATATTGCGCTAAAAAAAGCAAAAGAACTTGCTGAAGAAAGAACAAAAGAGTTAGAAATTGCAAAGAAAAAAGAAAAGGAAAAAGAGCTCGAAATAAAAAAAGAAAGCAAAAAAACAACAAATACTTTTGTTTTAGATGATGATGAAAAAGAATTATTACTAAATTTTGAACAAAATAAAGGTAACTTACCTTGGCCTGTTAAAGGAATTATTACACGAAAATATGGAGTACAACCACATCCAACATTTTCAGGAATTAATATTAATAGCCCAGGATTACATATTGTTACCAAAGAAAATACCGATGCTAAAAGTATTTTTAACGGTAAAGTTCTTGCTTTACAATCACAATCAGGAGGTAAAAAATCTGTATTAATACAACATGGTAATTATATATCGGCTTATAATAATCTTGAAAAAGTTTACGTAAAAAAAGGAGATATCATAAAAACTGGAGAAAAAGTTGGAAAAGTTTTTACCGATAAAGTATCAGGAAAAACCAAGTTACTTTTTGTATTATTTAAAAATACCGAAAAATTAAATCCTGCAAAATGGATAAATACTAAATAATAATACCACATGAAAAATTCCGCAAATTTCATTATTATTATTGTTGTTATCATAACTGCATTGGTTATCGGTAAAGGGATATTAATTCCGTTTATTTTTGCCTTAATTTTTTGGTTTTTAACACGAGAAATACGAAAAACTATTTATAAAATACCTTTCGCAACTAAATTTATTCCTATTTGGTTGAGTAATATTTTTGTGTTTACTTTTATTATTTTGAGCTTTAGTTTTATGTCAGAAATAATAACTAATAGTATTACTAATTTATCAACATCTTATTCAAAATATGAACCTAATATTGGTGCTATTATAAAAAAATTAGATGCCTATTTTAATATTGATATTATCAAATTAGTAAAATCTTTTATAGGTGATTTTAATTATGGATCGGTTTTAGGAGATATTGCAAACGGAATTAGTAGTTTGTTAGGAGATACTTTTATGATTATTATTTATGCTTTATTTATATTTTTAGAAGAAAGTAGCTTTAAAAAGAAACTAATTAAAGTATTTGAAGCAAAAGGAAATAAGTTTACCAACATGCAATCTATGATTGCTAAAATAGAATTTTCTGTTTCAAATTATCTTAGACTAAAAACCTACGTAAGCTTACTTACAGGTATTTTAAGTTATATCGTTTTACTATTAGTAGGCGTAGACAGTGCGCCTTTTTGGGCTTTTTTAATTTTTTTATTAAACTATATACCAACTATTGGCTCATTAATAGGAACTATTTTTCCTACTATTTTTAGCCTTATACAATTTGGTGAATTTCCACCTTTTTTAATTGTACTTGCCGCTGTTGGGTCTATTCAAATAATTGTTGGTAATATTATTGAACCTAAATTATTTGGAAAATCACTAAATTTAAGCCCACTAGTAACTATATTATCATTAGCTATTTGGGGTAAAATTTGGGGCGTTACAGGAATGATTTTAAGTGTACCAATTACCGTAATTATGATTATTGTATTTTCTCAATTTGAAAAAACAAAAACAATGGCAATTTTTTTATCTGAAAATGGCGAAATAGATGAAATATAAAAACTTTAGTCTTTTAAATAAGACTAAAGTTTTCAAGGTATTTGAGGAATTATAAAAAATTTATTAAGATTTTCAGTAATATTATTCTTCTCCTAAAAATAATGCTTTTAGTTCGGTTGCTTCTTTCGGATCTAATTTACCAGCCAAAACTAAACTTAATTGTTTTCTACGTAAAGCACCATCGAAACGTTTCTTTTCTAACTCTGTTTCTGGTGTAATTGAAGGAACAGGTACAGGTTTTCCTGTTTCATTTACAGCAACAAATGTATAAATACCTTCATTAACCTTTGTTCTTTCTCCTGATTGACGGTCTTCAGTCCAAACATCAACATATACTTCCATTGATGACCTGAATGCTCTTGAAACCTTTGCTTCCAATGTAACAACACTTCCTACAGGAACTGATTTTGTAAAAGCAACATGATTAACTGATGCAGTAACCACAATTCTTCTTGAATGACGGCGTGCAGCAATACTACAAGCTCTGTCCATACGAGCTAATAACTCTCCTCCAAAAAGATTATCTAAATAATTTGTTTCTCCTGGTAAAACAAGATCAGTAAGTACTGTTAATGATTCTATAGGTGTTTTAGCTGTCATCAATTAAATTTTGATGCAAAGATATACATAAAGATAATAAATAATACATAAGTTAAACCAACTTTAATTATAGGGTATTATCACCTTACATTACAATTATTTACATACTCTATTAAACTAATAATAGTATTTTTTGTATATTGATAATCAAATAATTACTATATGAAACCTGAAAAAATATTAGCTATTTTACGCCTACAAGCCACCAAAAATGTAGGCGATATTTTAGCTAAAAAATTAATTACAGCTACAGGTAATGTTGAGCAAATATTTAAAGAAAAAGCAAGTTCTCTATATAAAATAAACGGAATAGGAAATCATATTATACAACAATTATTAAATATTGAAAACTTAAAAAAAGCTGAAAAAGAGTTTGATTATATCATCAAAAATAATATTCAATATTCTTATTTTTTAGATGCCGATTATCCTCAAAACTTAAAAAACTGTATTGATGCTCCTATTCTATTTTTTAAAGATGGAACTATCAATTTGAATAGTCAAAAAATAATTTCAATAGTCGGTACTAGAAAAATTACCACTTATGGACGTGATTTTTGCAATCAACTTATAACTGATTTAGCAGTACATAACCCAATAATTATAAGTGGTTTTGCCTATGGTGTTGATATTTGCGCACACAAAGCATCGATTGAAAATAATTTGCAAACAGTTGGAGTTTTAGCTCATGGATTAGAAATGATATATCCGAATACACATAAAAAATACTGTACAGAAGTAACTAAAAATGGTGGATTTATTACTGATTTTTGGCATGAAGAACAACCACTACGTGATAATTTTTTAAAAAGAAATAGAATTGTTGCTGGACTATCAAAAGCTACTATCGTAATTGAATCTGCAGGAAAAGGAGGCTCACTTGTTACTGCCGATATTGCAAACTCTTATAATAGAGATGTTTTTGCAGTGCCAGGTAGAACTTATGATACTTACAGTAAAGGCTGTAATAACCTTATCAAAAACGACCAAGCTCATTTATTAAGTAGTGCTGATGACATTATAAAAATGCTTAATTGGGATGTTACTTTATCAAAAAATATAGCTCCTATACAAAACCAATTATTTGTTACTCTAAACGATTCTGAACAAAAAATACACGATTATTTATCAGAAAACGGCAAACAATTATTTGATGTAATTGCCTATAAATGTGAAATTCCTGTTTATAAATTATCATCTTTAGTACTCGAAATGGAACTTAAAGGAGTTATTAAACCTTTACCAGGTAAACTGTTTGAGGTTTAGTATCTTTGATTTATGGCTGAAGAAAAATTAATATCTCAAAGAAAACCTGTATATCCTGTTAATAAAAAACTAGGACTTTATTTAAAAAAATATAATAGAACTATTAAAATACCTATTTTTTATGATGATTTATTACGCTATCAAGGCGCTATAACTGTCTACGATAAAAATGATAATGATACCTTATGGGTACGTGTTTATTACAATGAATTTGAACGTGAAGAAATAGATTTCAGTTTAAAAAAAATATATAATATTTTACATTCAAACGGTTCAGATGCAAGTATAAAACATTTAAATATTGATGCTGTAGATTTCTGTACTTTTGGAAATTCTCAGCCATTTAGAGTAAAGGTTCGTAATATTTTAAATGATAATTACACTTACTTTTACGTTAAAAAAACAGATGCTTCTCGTATTTATGGATTAGAATTAGAAGATATTTTATCGCCTTATAATTTGAACTTTTTAGTTTATAAAGACACCTTAATTGAAGAACATATTTCAGGAATTCCTGGTGATGTTTTTATCAAAGATTATTTAGATGATTGTTTAGATATTGAAAAAGCACAAATAGCCAAAGAATTTGTAAAATTTAACGAACGTTGTATGATTCGTTTGTTAGGCGATATGCGCTCGTATAATTACGTAGTTGTACCAACACATGATTTTGAAAATGTAGTTTATAAAATTAGACCTATCGATTTTGACCAACAATGTTATGAAGGTAAGTTTAAAGTCTATTATCCGCAGTTTTTTAAAGAAAATTTAAAAATGGTGCAGTTAGTAGCCAAAAAATTAACATCCGATTCTATTGAGCAATATAAGTTAGAAGAACGCTCTATTGTTGCAAAACGAATTTTAGGATATCGTTCTCGTTTAAGCAGATTACTTACTGCTATGAAATCGGATACCATTTCTATCCCTAAAAATATAGAAAAACTAAAAGCCGAAATTTTTGATTTTACAGGTGACATAAATTTTAGAGATAGTGATGGTATGGGACAAATATTAGAAAATGCACTAACCTTTGTTCGTAGAAATTATGAAGATGTAACGCTTAAAAGTATTATAGAACAACAACAAAAACCGTATTAATTTTTACTTCGGATACTTTCAATAACTACCGTTGCTAATATTAATGAACCTCCTATAAAAGTATTCCATGTTGGTATTTCATTTAAAAAGATAAATGCTAAAATAATTCCGAAAATAGGTTGTACACTACTAATAATACTAGATGTTGAAACCGTAAAAAACTGTAAAGAATGTACCATTAAACTATGCCCTATTGCCGTGGTTAAAAGTGCCAATAATAACACATATGGATATTGATTTGTAAAACCTGAAACATCCATAAAAAACAATACTGGTAACAAACAAATCGTAATAATTAAAGTTTGATAAAACATCAACATTGTTCCGTTATATTGAACTACATATTGTTTTAACATCAAAATTCTGATAGCATAAAATAATGCAGAAAGTAACCCAAATAAAATTCCTTGTACATTAGAGCTTTCTAAATTAAATTCGGGCGATAAAATATAAAGTCCTAACAATACCATACATCCTAAAACAATGTAAATCGGGTTAAATTTGACCTTTAAAAATAAGGGTTCTAAAAAAGCAATCATTACAGGAAAGGTGTATAATGACAACATTCCTATGGCAACATTCGATAATTTTAAGGCATAGAAATAAGTAATCCAATGAGCTGCCATAAAAATTCCGCTAATAATAAGCGGAAATATATGTTTGCTTGATTTTATGGTTAAATCAATTTTTTTAAACTTACAAAAAGCAAATAAAATTAACATCGCAAAAACCGAACGAAACCAAATAATTACTTCCGAAGGCATTGCTATATATCTTCCTAAAACACCTGATGTACTTATAAATAAAGTTGCTAATAATAAACCAGCTAAATTTTTAGTATGATTATTTTCCATTGTTTAATTATATTTTTTGTAATAAGTTTAAGGCTGTTTTTACTGAATCAATTCGAATAAAAGTAACTAATAATCTTTTTCCATTTTTAGTATCTTTCTCTTTCATTACACAACTTTTCGGATTTTGTTGTACATATTGTAACGTCTTTGTAAACGCTTCGGTTTCATAAAATGAACTTTGTTGATCAGATATAAAATATCCTAATAAGCGTTTTTGTTTTAATATGATTTTTTCAAGTCCTAACTCTTTCGCCAACCATTTTATGCGAACGCTGTCTAATAAATCTTGTACTTCTGGCGGATATTCGCCAAACCTATCAATAATTTGACTTTCAAATGTTAATAACTCTTCTTCTTTTGTTAAGTTTCCTAAATCATTATATAAACTTAATCTTTCAGTTACCGAATTTACGTAAGCATCAGGAATAAGAATTTCAAAATCTGTTTCAATTTGTACATCTTTTACATATTCTTTCGGTGTATTTTCATCCGTAACATATAATTCTTTAAACTCATTTTCTTTCAATTCTTCAATAGCTTCTTGTAGTATTTTCTGATAAGTTTCAAACCCAATATCATTGATAAATCCGCTTTGTTCACCTCCTAATAAATCTCCAGCTCCACGAATTTCTAAATCTTTCATGGCGATATTTAAACCGCTTCCTAATTCTGAAAACAACTCTAAAGCTTCGATACGTTTCCTCGCATCAGTAGTCATCATATGATACGCTGGCGTAATAAAATAACAGAATGCTTTTTTATTCGAACGCCCAACACGACCACGCATTTGGTGTAAATCTGACAATCCGAAGTTATTCGCATTGTTGATAAAAATAGTATTGGCATTTGGCACGTCCAATCCACTTTCAATAATGGTGGTTGATACCAATACATCAAACTCATTATTCATAAAACCGAGCATCAATTCTTCTAACTTTTTACCTTCCATTTGTCCATGACCGATACCGATTTTAGCATTCGGAACTAAACGTTGTAATAAACCTGCTACTTCCTTAATATTTTCGATTCTATTATGGATAAAAAACACTTGTCCTCCACGAGAAATTTCATAAGAAATTGCATCACGAATGGTTTCTTCGCTAAAGCGGATGACATTGGTTTCAATAGGATGACGATTTGGTGGTGCTGTTTTTATTACTGATAAATCTCTGGCTGCCATCAAACTAAATTGTAGGGTTCTTGGTATTGGCGTGGCTGTTAAAGTAAGCGTATCTACATTTTCTTTGATGGTTTTTAACTTGTCTTTTACGGCAACTCCAAACTTTTGTTCTTCATCAATAACTAACAATCCTAAATTTTTGAATTGCAGTTTTTTATTAGTTAATTGATGCGTTCCGATTACAATATCTACACTTCCATTTGCAACACCTTCTAAAACAGTATTTCGTTGTTTTACCGTTCTAAATCGATTTAAATAATCAACCGTAACAGGAAAATCTTTTAAACGCTCGGTAAAAGTTTTAAAATGTTGAAACGCTAAAATAGTTGTAGGCACTAAAACAGCTACTTGTTTTCCGTTATCGACAGCTTTAAAAGCTGCACGAATTGCTACTTCTGTTTTTCCAAAACCAACATCACCACAAACCAATCTATCCATGGGTTGCGGTTTTTCCATATCATTTTTCACATCTTGAGTTGATGTAAATTGATCAGGCGTATCTTCATAAATAAAACTTGCTTCCAACTCATGTTGCATATGCGTATCAGGAGCAAAAGCGTAGCCTTTTTGTAATTTTCTTTTAGCGTATAATTGAATTAAATTAAACGCAATATGTTTAACTCGAGCCTTTGTTTTTTGTTTTACTTTTTTCCAAGCACCCGAACCTAATTTATATATTTTAGGTGGTTTTCCATCTTTTCCGTTAAACCTTGTAATTTTATGTAATGAATGAATACTTACATATAAAATATCTCTATCGCCATAAATTAACTTAATTGCTTCTTGTTTTTTTCCTTCTACATCTATTTTTTGAAGTCCTCCAAATTTTCCAATTCCATGGTCGATATGCGTTACATAATCGCCAATTTCTAGTTTGGTAAGTTCTTGTATGCTTATAGATTGCTTTTTTTCGTATCCATTTTTTAAGCGAAATTTATAATAACGCTCAAATATTTGATGATCGGTATAACAAACTATTTTATTTTGATGATCTACAAACCCTTGATACAATGGAAAAACAATAGTTTCATAAGATACTTCGACTTCATTATCATCAAAAATATCATGAAAACGCTGAGCTTGTTTATCGTTAGAACAAAAAATATAATTGGTAAATCCTTTTGCTGAAAATTCGTTAAGATTCTGAATTAACAAATCGAATTTTTTATTAAAAGAAGGTTGTGCCTTGGTATCAAAAGTAATATTTGTTACATTTTTGATAACAGATTTACTCATATTTACTGTCGTAAATTGTTGTAATTCTTCTTGAATTAAAGCACCATCACAAAATAATTCAGCGGGTTTTGAGCGTTTTATTTCTTTCGATAATTCATCAAATGAATCAGTTCCTTTTTTAAAAAACGTATCTAAATTTGTTGTAATTGTGGTTATATCTTTTACAAAAATTGCTGTTTTAGCCGATATATATTTTAAAAAACTTTCTCTATTTTCTTGTAGCCCTTTGTTTTCTACATTGGGCATGATACTTATTTTTTGATGTTTTTCTTTTGATAATTGCGTTTCCACATCAAAAGTTCGGATACTTTCTATTTCATCGCCAAAAAACTCCATTCGATAAGGTTCATCATTCGAAAATGAAAACACATCAATAATTCCGCCACGTACTGAAAAATCACCAGGTTCAGTAACAAAATCTACTCTATTAAAATGATATTCAAATAATACTTCATTTACAAAATCGGGCGATATATTTTCGCCAACTTTAATTTTTAAGGTGTTTTTATCGAGTTCTTTTTTGGTGACTACTTTTTCAAACAAAGCTGTTGGATATGTTACAATAACAGCGGGTTTTCTTCGTGAATTAATCCGATTTAAAACCTCTGAACGCAACAAAACATTGGCATTATCGGTTTCATCAATCTGATAAGGTCGGCGATAAGATCCTGGATAAAACAACACATTTTTATCCCCTAATAATTGCTCTAAATCGTTTAAATAATAAGCTGCTTCTTCCTTATCATTAAAAATTAATAAATAGGGTTTTTCGGCTTTTTTAAAAGTTTCAGAAATAACAAAAGACAACGAAGAACCAACCAAATTCGATATTTGAAAGTGGTTTTGTTCTTGTTGAAGCTCTTTAACAATCTGTTTGATAGTATCAGATTGTTGGTAATGGTTTACAATCAATTGTTTGCTCAACGTACAAGTATTTTATACAAATATACGTGGTTTATTTTTTTGAGTGAAACTCATTTTAAAACATAGACCTACATTCGATGAATTGCTTTATTTACTATTTTGTATTCGTTGTATTTTAAATCACTTAAAATATTATTAATTGAATATGGGTTTTTATCTTCTGTTTTTAGATGTTCTTCAGTTGAAGCTGCAACAATTATTTGATAATCATTAAGCTCAGATAATGTATTGAAAAATTCTTTTAAACTACTACTCTTCATTGAGTGTTGACTTGGTTCATCAAACAATAATATTCCTGGATGATTTTCTGCATTTACTAACAAACTGATTGTATAAGCCCATATACTTCTTATAAAATCACTTGCTGAAGAGCTTATTTGAATTTTCTGAATATCGTTTCCGTATTTTGAGATAGGTAAGTATTTAAATGGAAATTTTTTATTTAGAGATACAGAACTCATTTCGTTACTAGTATACTTAAATTTACTTAGTAAATTTTTAAAACTAATTTCAAGTTTCTCAAGTTTTAAGTTATCGCCTTCTTCATCTAATACCAAATTTTGAATTTTTCTTTTATTCTTACTGAAATTTTCACAAATACCTTCTAATTCTTTTATTAAAAATCCAAAATTTGACTGTACTTCTGAGATATTTTTTATATTATTTTCTAATTTTAGCTCTTCATAAATCTGAGATCTAGAAGGCATTAAAGCTGGGTCGAGAAGTTCATTTTTTAGCTGTTTTATTTTGGATTGTAAATCTGAAATTTCTAGATTGAAAGTATTATCAATGACAGCTTTTTCTGTTAAGATTAAATTAAGATTACTAATTGAACTAGTTAAAATTTTTTCTTGATTTTTAAGATAAGCTAAATTTCCTTTTATAGTTTTAAACTCGACCGATAGGTTTGTTTTGATAATAGAGCTACCAAATTCTTGATGACATGTAGGGCAATTATCTAATTCATTAATACTAGGGTCTTTTTCTGTTAAATATTTAATATCATTATTTACTTCTATTTCATTTTTTAACTCTTTAAGATGATTAATATATGATTTTAGCTGATATCTGTCAGATTCATATTTAAGTGTGAATTTTTTATAATATTTAGTGTAATTTTGATATTCTCTACTTAAACTTTTAAGTTTATTTTTTAGATGAGGGCTTGCATCTTTAACCAGTTTAGGAACTAATTTTATTTTATTTTTTTGTTTAATTAAATCTAAAATTAAATTTTCTATTTTAATATATTCATCTGTATTAATGTCTTTCCGAATCTCAAGAAAAACTTCTTTTAAATGAGAACTATCGATAAGTGGTTCATCTGATATATCTAAGAACCTCCCAGAGTTCGAAATCGCAAGAATATTCATTTTATTAATTGTAGACCGCCAATTTTGAATTATCTTCTTTCTAGTCCCTGATAATTTTTCCTTTTCAACTTCATTTTTTAATGCTTTAAGGTTTAATAAAAATTCTATAGTTCTTTGTTTATTTTCTTTGATACCAAAATAAGGTATTGATGAAAGGAAATCAGACCAACCTTTAGTTTGTTCAATAAAAAGAGCAGGAAAAATAGTTTGTAAATATAAGTGTGAGTATTCATTTTTTTGATTTAAAACTTTAGGTAGTTTAGAAAATCCTAAAAACTCAGAAAACCACGTAAAATATGCAATCTCACTTTCATGATTTCGCTTTCTATGAATATATAATGTTCTTGGGTTATCAATAGAATTTAATTCAGAGATTCTTCCTTCATAAACTTTCAAATAAAATTTTTCATTAGGATTTCCAACAATACTCCTTTTTATAGTTCTTATAGCTCCTTTTGAATTCTCAATTTCAATGAATACATATGATGAGTGCACTTTTATCTTAATTTCATCTATTGAAAATTCTTTTTTAAGAGAGTTATCTAAAGAATGTTCATATTTAACACCTAGCATTTCTTCTAGAGCAAGAGAATACAATAAACATGATACTATTGTTGATTTTCCAGAAGTATTTTCACCTTTAATTACGTTAAGTCCTTTTTTAAAAGGGATATCAAATCCAAAACGTTCTTTATTACTTGTGTCAAAAGCAGAATATCCTTGTATGTCTAATTTTAATCTATTAATCTGTATCATTATTTAGTTTTCCAGTTTTGTTTTTCACTTATTATTTTAGAGACATCACCAATGTTTTCAAGTAGGTCTATTTGTTTTTTAAACAAACTATTGTTATTTATTAATTCAACAAATTTTTTACCTTTAGGTGTTAATTTAATTTTACCGCCAATCTGTTTTATACAATAGTCGTTAACTAAAGCAATAATTAAAGCTTTATCCAATGCTGGTTCAAAGCACCATGGAACCAAAGTATTTCGTAAATTATTTTTATAATCTATTAATATTTTCATGTTTTGTTCATCTCTCATTGCCCAAGCGATGGTTTGTAGAAGTGAAATAGTAGCAGATTTTGAAGAACCTGTATTTATATACAGTATCAAAAGAATTTGAGAAACCCTGTATATCGGTTGTAAGTGTAAAGGAATATACACTGGTTTTGGGTTGATTATTGTTTCCTTCATACTTTTCTAAAATCTAAATCACAGTTAAGTAATAATCCAGCACCAGCATTTTCTGAGAATTCTCTCACTATAGAAGCCTTTATTCTATTCTCATTCTCTTCTTTAAAAACCTCTATAAAAAAATCTTTTACTTTAGCATAAATATCTTGGGCTTCAGAAATATCATTCACAGGTCTTTTATTAAAATTAATTTCAACTCTTTTAGAAAGTTGAATCATTGCATTATCAAAATCCTCCTGTATATAGGAATTTAATTTACCTAATGCCTTCAATGATATTTCTACAGAAAAGAAATCTGTCAATATTTTATCCACCATTTCATCTGTTATTTCTTTATCATATAAATGCTCCTTACATTTTTTATACAGGTTATTAAATTCATAATTTTTACTCTCCCTTAATTCCTTGATTCTTTTTTTTATAAATTCCTTATCTAAGGCATTACTTTTTAAAAATAATTGTTGAGCTTTATTTGAAAGAGGGTAAACTTCAAAGTCGAATTTATTAAATATATCATCAAGCTTAGAACATTTAATATGACCAAAAGAAGCATTAGAATCACGTAAATTTGTAACTATTCCAATTAGAAACATTTTACCATTTTTAATATCAAAAACACCACTTCCCGATAGTCCACTAGAAGTTTCAGTAACATGAAGTGATAAAGAATAATCTTTTAATTCAGTTACTTTTATAAAGAAAGATTGATTATCGTTTTCCTCAATAATACAATTGTATGTTTTGGCTTCATTTTTTTTATTTAACCACTTAGGAAACCCCCTAAAATAAAGATTAGTACAATCAGACTCATTTTCTAATTCTGAACAAACCAAATTGTCAGCCTGTCCATTTAAAGAAAAAATTGAAATAATAGCAATATCATTATCTGGGTCAGGGTCTGATATTTTTTTTATTTCAATTTTTTTAAAAGGATCACTGTAGTTTTTTTTATATTCTATTGTGATACATTTTTTAGTTATGCCTTCTAGTCTATTTTCCTTTTTCCCATAAATACAATGCTCTGCCGTTATTACAAAATACTCTTCATTTTTGTTTTTTACGATAACTCCACTACCTGTCATAGAACCAGTTCCATCACTTGTGGTAATTCGAACTACAAGTTGTTTTAATAATTCTTTACTCATGTTGTGATTTCATTTATTTCATAATATTCGAAGAATTTTAATTCTTCATCTTTAAATAATTTTCCTGTTTTTTCTTCTATCTTCGAAAGTGGGTAATTAAAAAAGAACTGAACTTTTTCTTTTTGCATATTTTTATGACTTACAATTTTCGCTAAGGTTTGCCTATCAGGATGCTTAGCTCTTCCTTTACCTCCATTAGTAGATATTATAAATTTATTACATTCTATAGTATCAAGAAAGTTGTTAGATGTATTATGCTTACTTCCATGATGAGATATTTTTACATAATCAAATTTAACTGGAAGGTTATCTTTATACTTATTTTTAATACTTTCTGTAACAATAGATGAATGAGAGTCTCCTAAAAATAGACCATGAAAATCTATTGTTTTAATAGAGAAAGCAATAGAAGAAGCATTTGCGAAATCTCTACTTATTTTTTTCTCACTAGTTGTTTTTTCTGCTAGTTTTTTAAAACTTTTGTCAAAATCTTTTGCTTTTAATTCTGTAGATGATAGTTGAGTGTTTTCTTCTTTATTGAAGTCAATTTCTCGCCAATTTTTGATTAATTCATCTAAAGCAGCTTGGTTTGGTGATAATATTTTAATATCAATACCTTCAGGAAGGTTTAATTTCAACTCTATCTCTGAAGTTATTTTTCCAATTATTTCTAAATTAGGATATTTTTTATTAATTATTTTTTCAAATTCGATTCCTTCATTAATACTAATCTGTGTTCCATTATCATTACATTTTAATAAATTTGGAGCATTAATTAATAATTTTCCAAAGCTATGTTTATCCGCATGGGAACTTGATAAGTACTGAATCAAACCCGCAATATGATCATTATCAATATGAGTAAGTATTAGTAAATCTATTCTTTGATATTTATCTAGCTCTTTTACTAAGGTTGTTTTAAAAGTTTGACGAGGACCACCATCAATAAGAATAATATATTTATTCTTTTCAATATCATAAGTTTCAATAATTATTGAATCTCCTTCGTGTGCTTTCAATACGTTAATCTTCGTTTTCAATATTTCTTTGTTTTTCATAATTTTACGCTCTTTATTCCTAAAATCCCCACATCCCTCCACCATTAAACAATGCAAAACACATCGTAAATGAAGAGTTTTTCCTTTTTCAATTTTTCACCTATAAAACTACACAATTATTTAGATAAACCACCAACCACATTACACAACATCTAAAACACTAACCCCGTTACTTTTTTTAGTGATTTGTATTTGCGTCGGAATACGTTCTTTCAGGTTTTCAACGTGCGATATAATCCCAATCATTTTTCCTTGCGCCTGCAGCGTTTCTAAGGTTGATATTACCGTTTCAAGCGTGTTGCTGTCTAAAGTTCCGAAACCTTCATCAATAAAAAGCGAATCAATTTTCACATTTTTACTCGCCAAATCCGATAATCCTAATGCCAACGCCAAACTAATAATAAACTTTTCGCCACCACTCGAAGTATCTACCAAACGAGATTGGTCAGTTTGATAATGGTCTATTAAATTAAAATTAAGCTCTTCTTTAGGCTTGTATAAATCCTCCATTTTCAAGGAATAACGCTTGTTCAATTTGTACAAATGCACATTGGCAAGGTCTAATAAATGCTTTAAAGTTAAACGTTGCACATACACATTAAACGCATCTTTTGAGTTCCCGATAATTTTAAATAACTCTTTCCAAACGTTACAAATTTTAGTTTGCGCATCAATTTTTTGATACACTTCTTTATTCCTATCTTCTATTTCTTTATCTTTTCTAAAAGCTTCTGATATTTCCCCTTTTTCAGTTAAATATTCTTTATTTTTTTGTTGAAAATCCGCTAATTTAAATTTGCTATCTTCTTCTGAAATTTCAAAATTTTTAAGGTTATTTAAAGATTCTTTTGCTTTTACATTCTCTTCTTTTAACGTTTTTAATTCAAGTTGTTTTTTGTTTATTTTGTCTTTATTTCGAATATATTTTTCTTTAATTTCTTTTGATAACAACGCATTTTCAATTGCTTCTTTCGATTCAAAATCACTGTTTTTTAGTTGTTTATTAAAATCAATTTCTAAGATTTTTATTTCTTCGGATAAAACTTTAAACTCTTGATTGTTTTTAACTTTTAACGCTTCTTTTACTGATTTTTCTTCTGATAATTTCTGTAAATACTTTTTACTTTCTTCTAGTTTTATTGAAGCTTCTTTACATCTTAATTGTAAATTTTCACGCTTTTTTTCTATACTGATTTCAAGAGGTAAAATAGTATTTCGTTGCTCTTTTAAAAGCTTCGTATTATTTTCAGATGCTGATTTTTTTTGAAGAAACTCATTTTTCGTTTTTGTATAATTTTCTACTTGTTTTTTAGTGTTTTCTAAATCAAGATTATTTACTTTTTCTTCTGATTTTAAAGCATCTAAATTTTGTTGAATTTTTGAATATTCAGTAACAGATTTCTCAATATTTTGAATAAATAAATCTACCTGATTTATAGTTGGCAATTCATACTTAAATTCGGCTAAATTAGTTTTTAAAGTGCTTTCTAAGTTGTTACAAATACTCCTTAAATCATCGGTTATTTTTTCCTTGGATATTATTTCTGCTGTTGCATTTTTATTTTTTTCGGTGAGTGTTGCAACTTCTGTTTTAAGTATATTTATTTCGTTTTTTTTCGAATCAATTATTTTAGATAAGCTATCTTTCTTTTTTTGTAATTCTTCTGCTACTTTTAAATTTTGAGTAAGTACTTTTATTTTTTCTGATATTGATTTTAACACTGAATTAATTTCAGAAATATTTGTTAAATCACAATTAATATCTAAAGTTTTTGCTTTTAATTTCAGTTTTTTTACAACTTCTAAAATTGAAATTATTTGAGTTTCTAAAGCTTTAATATTTGTATTTAATTGTGTTTCGTTTATATTTAAAGCTACTTTTGATTTTTCTAAATTTTTTAAAATATTTTTTCTTTCGATAAATATTTTTTCAGATTCTGAAACGCCAACAACTTCTAAATTTTCCGTAAACGGATGTTCTTTTGAACCACATAAACCACAAGGTTCGCCTTTTTTTAATTTTTGACGGTCGGCTTCATAATTAGCGATACTTTTTTCTAAATTCAGAATTTTTTCAGCATCTTTAACTGATATTTCTTGTTTTAAAATATCATTTTTAAGATTTTCAATTTTTTCTTTACACTTGATTAATTCAGTTGATAAATTTGATTTTTGAGTTATTTTTTCAATTTGTTCTTTCTCGTTTTTTGCAATTTCTTCGGATAAATTTTTAAATTCTTTCCATTTATTTTCTGATGATGAAAGTATATTTTGATTTGCTAATAAATCAGTAATATTATTTTTTGATAATTTCGAGTTTACATCTAAAATTTCTTTTTCAAACTTTTCAATTTCGATATTTTCTTTAGATAAAAAATCATTTTTTTCTTTTAAAAAAGTCGTTGTTTTTGATATTTCTTCATTTTTTTTAGCAATAAAACCAGCATTTTCTTTTAAAATATTTTTATGTGATTTTAAAGTAATTAAATCTGAATTCCAACTAGAAATATGATTTTTAACTTCTAATAAAAATTTATTTTGATGTAATTTATTTTCATCAATTTTAATATTTCCTTTTATTTTATCTAAATTGATTTTTAGCTTATTTTCTTTATTTTCTAACTTTGTAATATCTATTTTTAACTCTTTTAATTTTTCAGATGATTGAAAAGTAATATCAATTTCATTTTTTAATTGAGCATCTAACTTCGTAATTTCATCAAATTTCGGCAACCAAATTTTAAATTCTTTATCTGTATTTTCTAAAACTGTTATTTCGTTTTTAACTTGATTTTTGAAGTTTTCAATTTTAGGCGTAAGCTTTATTAATTCATCTTCTAATATTTTCTTTTGATGTGTTTTATCAAGAATATTTTTCTCATTTCTTTTAATATTCTGAAGTACATCTACAAAAAATGATGCTTTTTCATCTAAAGATAATCGGTCTAATTCTTTTTTAGAATTATCAACAAAAAGAGTAAGCTCTTGAGTGTTTTTTTCTAAATTGGTATCTTTATCTAGTAATTTTTGATAATTTATATACCAATTAATAACCGCTGTAATTTTTGCTATTTCTTGTTCATTTTTAGCAATATCGGTTGTTAAAATTGCTAATTTCTCTAATAATTCATCTTTTTGTTCTTTCGATAAAATATCATCAGCATTAATTTTAGCTTGAATTTCTTTTAGTTTCTTTTCTTCGGATGATTTTCTATTTAAAATTTCTTCACCTATTTTTTTATAGATTTGTTCTCCTGTAATTTGCTCTAATAATTTTCCTTTATCTGGTCCTTTTGCGGATAAAAAAGAGGCAAATTCACCTTGAGCTAATAGTACAGAACGTAAAAATTGATCGTAATTTAATTGGGTTACTTTTTCAACTTCTTCAATATATTTTCTTTTCTGATTTGCTATTATTTTCTCGGTAGATAAATTTTTTAAACTAACTGTTTCAATAGGATTTTTTAAAAGAACTCCTGCTTTATTTGCTAATCGTACGCCCCAATATCCTTCATAAATAAAATTATTGTTTTCGAAAACAACACTACAAAAAGCATCATTTGCACCATAACTTACAACATCAATTAAAGTTCCTTTTGTTCCGTTAAAACGAGGTATATTATGATATAATGCAATGGTAATTGCATCTAAAATAGTAGTTTTTCCTGCTCCCGTAACTCCTGTTATAGCGTATAAACCAACGTCTTTAAATTGCTGATTTTCAAAATCAATAACAATTGGAGTTTCTGATTTTAATGAATTTATATTTTGTAATGTTATCTTTAAAATTTTCATAACGAATTTTTATTGAGTTATTATACCGATTTTGATATACCTTATCTATTTACCGTCATGCTGAATTTATTTCAGCATCGCATCAATAGGAGAACTGCGACAAATCAGAATGCGAACCTAAAATAAATTCAGGTTGACGGATTCGATGCTATTTTAACACGGCGCTTAATTGGTCTTATTGTGAATTATTATTGTTTTTTAACTGCTTGTAAAACTTCATTAAAAGCGTCCCAAACTTGCTGATTTTCTTCTAAATCAAAATCCATTTCTTCGCATTTTAATTTAAAAACTTCGGTAGGTACTAATTCTTTTATTGATGTTGCATCTGCTAATAATTCTTCAATTCCTTTAATTTTTCGTTGATTTTTTAAAGTGATTTTTAATATTTCAAAATCGTATGCTTCAGAAGCTATTTTTAATTCATCGGTTTGTATCGTATTATCTTCATCTAAAACAATTTCTACCCAAGGTTTTAATTGATACGAATTCGAAACAATACTCGGGAATTTGGCGATACAATCTTCCATACTTCCTTTTAGTTTGTAAAACTCTCTAAAATTAGGAATAATAACATCTTCAATATTGGTGATTTTATTTGCTGATACATCTAAAACAATGATTTTTTTATCATAATTAATTTCACTGAAACTTAAAATATTTGGAGAACCTGAGTATCTAATTTTATCATTTTCGCCAATTATTTGAGGTCGGTGTAAATGCCCTAAAGCCACATAATCAAAATAAATTGGAAAATCTTGAGCGCCAATATGCCCTAAAGTTCCTACGTAAATATTTTGTTCGCTATCGGAAATAGAACCACCGATTGCAAATAAATGTCCCATAGCAATAACGGGTGCATTGCTAGTATTTATTTTTTCAGATTGATTTGCCGCCGATTTATAATGATTAATTAAAGCTTTTTTATATTTATCAGTTAGTTCATCGAATGATTCACCTGCTACGGCACGCCTAATATCGCCATCACGCAAATAAGGAACAGCCGCTATGATAATTTTTTCATCATTTATATCAATTTCAAAAACTTCATCAGCAATATTTTCGGTGGCTTTACCAACTACTTTTATTGATAAAGCATTTAATAATTCTTTGGGAGCGTTTAATGTTCCTGGCGAATCGTGATTTCCACCTGTAATAATAATTTGACTACAAGTAGTCGATTTTAGCTTTATCAAAAAATTATAATACATCGCTAAACTTTGATTAGACGGCGAACCGTTATCAAAAATATCACCTGAAATTAACAGCAAATCTATTTTTTCATTGCTGATATAATTTTCTATCCAATTTAAAAATAACGTTTGCTCTTCTAGTTGCGATTGTTCGTGTAATCGATGTCCTAAATGCCAATCGGCAGTGTGAAGTATTTTCATTTTATTGATGTTTAACTACTATATTTTTTATCTTGTAAATAGGTAAAAATACGTTATATCAATATCTTTTTTAATCAATAATATTTATTAATTTTGACAAAAATTTCATGAAAAAATAATAGTAAATTATTCCTATATTTCTTAACTTTCATAAAAGGTTATTCGTGTCTTTTTTTTCATCTTTGCGCCTTGAATAATAAACAACTAATTTTAATTATTAAATTATAAAAAAATGTCAATATCAGATTTATATTCTACTGGAAAACACAAACAAGAACTAGGACACTTTGCAAGTGTTGTAAAAATTGCAAAAACTGATGGAATTATTTCAGAAGGAGAACAAAAATTATTAGATAGAACGGCTACTCGATTAAACATTGATGCAACAGAATATACTAATGTTTTAAAAAATCCTGAAAAATACCCTGTAAATCCTCCTGCAAATTATGATGAGCGTATTGAGCGTTTATATCGTTTAACTAAAATGGTTTTTGCAGACGGACAAATAGATCAGAAAGAAGTATCGCTTATGCAAAAAATTGCTGTTGCTTTACAATTTCCTACAGATAATGTTGAAAAAGTTTGTAATGAAGCAATCCATTTAGTAAATAATGATAATGATTTAGATGATTTTACTGCAGCTATCAAAAAAGTAAATGCGATTTAATCTTATTTCATTAAATATTAATTAATAATATAATTATACCCCCCCTTTTTAATGATAAATAGAATTTTACTTATTACACTTTTTTGTTTTTCAATCAATTTATGTTCACAAAATTTAAATGATTCATGGCAAATAGGTGCTGGTATAGGAATTACAAAGTTTAGTGAAAGTGATGGTGCTGTTATTGGTGATACCAATATGTTTCAAGTACCTGTACTTAGTTTAACAGTACCTGTTAGTAAGCATTTATCAGTTAATGGTGCAATGTCTTTAAGTGTTATTGATAATATTGGTATTATGGAAAATTCTGTTAATTATTTTTCTATGGATGCTTCGTTACGTTATAATTTTGATGCTATCTTAAATAAATTTAGCCCGTATGTTTTTGTAGGAGGAAGTGTCGTTGATTCTGAGTTAAGATCAACACCTACTTTAAACATTGGTACTGGTGGAATTTATTGGTTTACCAATACAATTGGGCTTAACCCACAAGTTTATTATAAATATTCGGCAGATAGCTTTGAAAGTATGCGTTCTCATATTCAAGCTACTTTATCTTTAGTATTTAAACTAAAATCGAATGGTCGTAATGGTCGTAATGGTTCAAAATCAAGACCTGATTGTTATTATAATAAATACTAAAAAGCTTTTCCAAATATAAAAAAATGCCACTTTGTTATAAAGTGGCGTTTTTTTATATTATTATTTTTGATGTCTTTTTAAGACAATTTATCTATTGCGTTTTTAATTCGCTGTAAAGTATTCTCTTTACCTATCATTGTCATAATATCAAATAAATCAGGACCTGCTAATTTACCTACCAAACTCAAACGAAGTGGTTGCATTACTTTTCCAAAACCAATTTCTTTTGATGTTATCCATCCTTTAATTTCGGTTTGAGCATTTTCTATTGTAAAACCTTCAATGTTAGAAATTACCGTAATTAACTCTTGCATTAATTCACCAGTAGTTTCTTTCCATTGTTTTTTGGTTGCTTTTTCATCATATTCTGATGGATTTTCAAAGAAAAAACTTGATAATTCCCAAAAATCAGCAACAAACGTAGCACGCTCTTTTATTAATGATACTATTTTTTCTGTAAAAACAGCATCTGCTTCAATTCCTTTTTCTTTAAGAATAGGTAAATATAAAGCTGTTAATTCTTCGTTTGATTTTGTCTGTAAATATTGCTGATTAAACCAGTTTGTTTTGTCTGGACTAAATTTAGCTCCCGATTTACTAACTCTGCTTAAATCAAAAACTTCAACTAATTCTTCTAATGAAAAAATTTCTTGCTCCGTACCAGGATTCCATCCTAATAAAGCTAACATATTTATAAAAGCATCGTTAAAATAACCGTCTTCTTTATATCCTCTAGAAACATCACCAGTTTGTTCATTGGTATATTCTAATGGAAATACAGGAAATCCTAATTTATCACCATCACGTTTACTTAATTTTCCTTTTCCTACAGGTTTTAAAATTAAAGGTAAATGTGCAAATTTTGGAGCTTTCCAATCAAAAGCACGATATAATAAAATATGTAATGCCATTGATGGTAACCATTCTTCACCACGAATAACGTGCGAAATTTCCATTAAATGGTCATCAACAATATTTGCTAAATGATAGGTTGGCATTCCGTCTGATTTAAACAAAACCTTATCATCTAAAACATTAGTATCAATTTTAATTTTTCCACGGATTTCATCCTCAAGTATTAAAGTTTCATCTTGTGGCGTTTTAAAACGAACAACGTATTTATCACCAGCTGCTAATTTAGCTTCAACTTCTTCTGATGAAAGTGCTAATGAACTGTTTAATTTTTGACGATTATGCCAATTATAAGTAAACGTTTTTCCGTTTTCTTCATGATTTTTACGATGAGTATCTAACTCTTCAGCAGTATCAAACGCATAATATGCCCATCCTTTTTCTAATAAAATATTGGCATATTCTTTATATAATTCTTTACGTTCTGACTGACGGTAAGGTCCAAATTTTTCATTATTATTTGGTCCTTCATCAAAAGGAATATTACACCATTCTAAAGCATCAACTATATATTGTTCGGCATTTTTAACATAACGAGTTTGGTCGGTATCTTCAATACGTAACACAAAAGTTCCGTTATATTTTTTAGCAAATAAATAGTTAAATAAAGCGGTTCTTACACCACCAATGTGTAAAGGTCCTGTTGGGCTAGGAGCAAAGCGTACTCTTACGTTATCAGTCATTTTATGTTGATTTGAAGCTACAAATATAGTTTTATGTTTAGAGAAACGGAAAGAGAAAAAAGAAAAGAATAAAATAAAGAAATTTGCTAAGTAAACTCCTATATTTTAGAAGCTATAAAAACTTTATAATTTATAATAAAATCCAAAACTAATAGCGGGTACTTTGGCTACATTATATCCTGAAAAAGCACCACCTAAAGCCAAATTTGTTCCAAATTTATCGTTAATTTCTCCTATAAATTTAAGTCCAAAACCTGAATAACTTTGATTATTAATATACAAACCTGTATTTAAATTTTGAGTTGGCACTACAATATTGCCATTATTTAAAGAAGCTACCCCATCTAAAAAACAAGCAATCCATAACCAATCAAATGTTTTATAACCTATTTCTCCACCTAATTTATAATTGCTACTATATTTATTGGTACGAATATCAAAACCTGTAAAAGCTTGAATATACCATTTATCAAATCCACGACCTGCTAAAAATAATGGAGTAAAGCTCCAAGCATCATAACCAGTTCTTAATCCTGAAATTTTATCATAAGTTCCCGTATTAGCTTCAACGGCTAGTTGACCTGATAAAAGCCATTTTTTCTTATAAAAATTATGTTTTACACCTATTTGAATATTTCCTAATGAATTATTACTTGTTGATATTACTCCTTTTGATGTTGTTAATTTAAACGGTAAATTTACCAATAAACTTGTTTTTTCTGAAAGCCCATATTCTCCATAAAACTGTAAAGTATTATCTGATATTTCATTAGATAAATCTATTTGAGGCTCTCCAAAAAGTGTATTATAATTAGAAATACTCGTATAAGATAACTGTGTATATCCTTTTGATTTTTTTTGAACCCAAGGACTTTGAGCCAAAAGATTAAAAGACACTGTTAATAATAATAAAATAGCTGTTTTTTTCATTAAGATATTTTTGTTAAAAGATTTTTGATTAGGTTTTAATACTTTAGTAGTAAATAACAAAAAAATCTTACAGAAATATTTACTTAAATTTTCCTTTTAAAAATAGTACTTTTATAAACTGATATGGAGAATTTTAGCAAAATAGAACAAAAATTACAGCTGTTTAGTAAAAAATACTATACAAGCGAATTAATAAAAGGAAGCATTTTATTTATCTCATTAGGTTTAATATACCTTTTATTTACTTTATTTATAGAGCATTTTTTATGGCTTAAACCCAATGCCAGAACTTTATTATTTTGGTTATTTATAATTGTACAATTATTTTTATTGATACGTTTTATCTGTTTTCCGATATTTAAAATTATAGGATTAAAACAAGGAATTTCTTTTGAAGAAGCATCAAAAATAATAGGAAATCATTTTCCTGAAGTACAAGATAAACTTTTAAATCTGCTTCAATTAAAACAAAATGACACTAAATCTGATTTATTAATAGCAAGTATTAATCAAAAATCAGAAGAAATACAACCTATTTCTTTTAACAAAGCAATCGATTTTAAAACTAATATTCGCTATTTAAAATATGCGTTAATTCCGCTAATTATTTGGGGATTATTTTTTTTAACAGGTACTTCTCAACAATTATCTGAAAGTTTTAATCGAGTTGTAAATCATTCGGTAGCTTATAAAGCTCCTGCCCCTTTTTACTTTAATATCACCTCAAAAAATTTGACTGTTATTAAAGAAAAAGACATTACTGTGTACGTACAAATAACAGGAAAAACTGTTCCTGAACAAGTAAAAATTCATTTTAATGAACAACAATATTTCTTCAAAAATGAAGGAAATGGTTTGTTTTCTTACACCTTTACACAAGTACAAAAACCTGTTAATTTTTATGCAAGTGCAAATGGTATTACTTCGGATTTATTTAAAATAGCGGTAATAAATACGCCTTCGATTCAAAATATTTCATTGCATTTAACGTATCCGAACTATATCAAAAAGAAAAATGAAATCATTAAAAACACAGGAAATATAATTATTCCACAAGGAACAATTGTAAAATGGGCAGTTAAAACTTCTGAAACTGATAGTGTTCATTTACTTTCAAATAACAAACGATTTCCTTTTTTAAAGGATAAAAAAAATAAATTTCAATTCAAAAAACAAGTAAAAAAAGCACTCAATTATCAAATTACAACGACCAATAAAAATTTAAAAGATTACGAGAAATTACAATTTTCAATTGGGGTTACTAAAGATGAACATCCAACAATTAATGTAAAATCTAATATTGATAGTATATCGCGTGGAAATGCACAGTTTGTAGGGCAAATTTCTGATGATTATGGTTTCAAAAAATTAGAATTAGTTTATTATGATAAAAATAATAGTCAACAAAATCAAAAAATTAAAAGAATAGAACTTACTAAAAACACCTTGCAAACGTTCTTTTTTGAATTTCCTGATAACTTGAATTTACAAAAAGGAATTAACTACGAAATGTATTTTCAAGTGTTTGATAACGATATTATCAACGGTAGTAAAAAGACTAAAAGTCAGAAATTTTCGTATCAACAAAAAACAAAAAATCAAATTGAAACGGAACTTTTACAAGAACAACGTAATCATATTGAAAATTTAGAAAAGTCTTTAAGGAAGCAAAAAGAAGAGAAAAAATCGTTAGAAAAAATTCAATTTGAGCTTCAAAATAAGAAAAATGTAAACTGGAATAATCAGAAAAAAATTGAAAGTTTAATTAAGCGTCAAAATCAATATAAAAAAATGATGCAACGACAAACTGATAATTTAAAAGAAAATTTTTCAGAGAAAAAAGAGAAAAATGAAGCCTTACAAGAAAAGAAAGAAGACTTAAAAAAACGAATTGAAGAGCTTAAAAAATTAGATAAACAACAAAAATTACTAGACGAACTTGAAAAGTTAGCTGAAAAATTAAATAGAGAAGATTTACTTAAAAAAACTAAAGAATTAGCCGAACAAAACAAACAACAAGAAAAAAGTTTAGAGCGTATTTTAGAAATGACCAAGCGTTTTTATATGGAACAAAAAATGCAAAAAATAGCTGATAACTTAAAAGATTTATCAAAAAAACAAAAAGATTTAAGTAAAAAAGAAACATCTAAAGAATCTAATAAAAAAGCTTCTGAAGAAAAAATAAAAGAAGAACAACAAAAAATAAACAACGATTTTCAGCAAGTTAAAAAAGAGCTAGACGAACTTAAAAAAGATAATAAAAATTTAAAATCTCCAATGGAAATTCCAAAAATGGAAGATTTAGCGAAAAAAACGCAAGAAGAATTAAACAAAGCAAAAGAAAATTTAGAAAAGAAAAACGAACCTGAATCGAAAAAAAATCAGAAAAAAGCTTCCGAAAAAATGGAAGAGATGGCTCAGAAAATGCAAAAATCAATGCAACAAATGAGCGCAGAATCTGAAGAAGAAAACATGGAAGGTTTGCGTCAGGTTTTAGAAAATTTAATTACTTTTTCTTTTGATCAAGAAGATTTAATGAATGTATTTTCGGAAAGTAATTCTTCGCATCCGAACTTTGGAAAAAACTTGCAAAAACAATTTCAACTTAAAACTTATTTTGAACATATTGATGATAGTTTATTTGTTTTATCAATGAAAAATCCTAAAATATCTTCAAAAATTCAAAATCAACTTTCTTTGGCTCATTATAATTTAGATGAATCTTTAGAAAATTTTGCCGATAATAAATTTCAAAATGGTATTACAAATCAGCGATATATAATGACCGCCGCAAATGCCTTAGCCGATATGTTAAGTAGTACGCTTGACGCCATGAAAAACCCGAAATCTGGTAGCGGAAAAGGAAAGGGAAAAGGGAAATCTTTTAGCTTGCCCGACATCATTAAAAAACAAGGTGAATTAATGAAAAAGATGCAAGATGGAATGAAAAAGAAAAAAGGTGGGAAACCTAAAGATGGTAAAGGAGGTAAAAAGAAAGGTCAAAAAAATGGTGAAGGCGAAGGACAAAGTGAAAAATTAAATGGAGAATTGTATCAAATTTATAAAGAACAATCGCAATTAAGACAGCAATTAGAAGAAGCTTTAAAACAAGGAAAAGGTGGAAACGGAAATGCTAAAAAAGCGGTAAAAAAAATGGAACAATTAGAAAACGACATTTTAGAAAAAGGTTTTACCCAACAAAGCATTAACAGAATGCAACAATTAAATTATCAATTACTGAAATTAGATAAAGCTACTTTTGAACAAAATAAAGACAAACAACGAAAATCTGATGCTAATTTAAAAGAGTTTGACAACAAAAGTGCTAAAGAATTAAAGTTTAAAAAGTTGTTTTATAACCAAACAGAAATATTAAATAGACAATCATTACCTTTGCAACCTGATTATAAAAAGAAGGTTCAAGAGTATTTTAGCCTTCCTAAAAGCAACAAATAATACTTAAAAATATTATTTTTAAACAACTAAAATAACATGATTGAATTTAATTACGAAACCGATTTTCAACTAAAAAATGAAGAAAAAACGGCACAATGGATTTTAAATTGTATCGAAAAAGAAGGTTTTGAATTAGGAGAAATAAACTATGTTTTTTGTGATGACACCTATTTACATAAAATGAATGTGGAGTTTTTACAACATGATACCTTAACAGATATTATCAGTTTCGATTATACCTTAGGAAAATTAGTTGGTGGAGATATTTTTATTTCAATTGAAAGAGTAAAAGAAAATGCAGAAGAGTTTGATGTATTATTTGAAAACGAATTACACCGAGTTATTATTCATGGCGTATTGCACTACATGAAATACAAAGATAAAACGGATGAAGAAAAACAAATAATGCGTACTAAAGAAAATGATTCTTTAAAACTTTTAAATTTAAACTAAAAATCGTTCCTAATGGAACAGCATTAAAAAATGAGTTTATTTAATACAACATACGATGTAATTGTAGTAGGTGGTGGACATGCTGGTAGTGAAGCTGCCGCAGCAAGTGCAAACATGGGCGCACATACATTACTAATAACAATGAATCTTCAAAATATTGCTCAAATGAGCTGTAACCCAGCCATGGGTGGTATTGCGAAAGGACAAATAGTAAGAGAAATTGATGCCTTAGGTGGTTACAGTGGAATTGTAACTGATAAAACAGCTATTCAATTTAAGATGCTTAACAAATCGAAAGGACCTGCAATGTGGAGTCCTAGAGCGCAATCTGACAGAATGCAATTTGCAGAATGTTGGAGAAATATGCTTGAAAAAACCGATAATTTAGATTTTTATCAAGATGCCGTTAACGGATTAATTTTTGATGAAAATAAAATTGTTGGAGTAAAAACAGCCTTAGGTTTAGAAATAAAAGCCAAAACAGTAATTATTACTGCAGGTACTTTTTTAAATGGATTAATCCATATTGGTGAAAAAACCTTTGGCGGTGGTAGAGCTGGTGAAGGTGCTTCAACTGGTATTACTGAAGATTTAGTTGAAAAAGGTTTTGAAGCTGGAAGGATGAAAACAGGAACTCCGCCAAGAGTTGATGCAAGGTCTTTAGATTTTTCTAAAATGACTGAACAACCTGGTGATGAAAATCCTGAGAAATTTTCTTACTTACCAATTACTGACAAATTAACCACACAACGTTCTTGTTATTTAACATATACAAATCAAAAAGTACACGATATTCTTCGTGAAGGTTTTGATCGTTCGCCAATGTTTAACGGTAGAATTAAATCAACAGGACCAAGATATTGCCCATCTGTAGAAGATAAAATTGATCGTTTTGCTGATAAAGATCGTCATCAAGTTTTTGTTGAACCTGAAGGATGGAATACCGTAGAAATTTATGTAAACGGATTTTCTACATCATTACCTGAAGATATTCAAGACAAAGCAATTCGACATATTGCAGGTTTTGAAAATGTGAAATTCTTGCGTTTTGGATATGCTATTGAATATGATTTCTTTCAACCAACACAATTAAAACATAATTTAGAAACTAAGTTAATTGAAAATTTATTTTTCGCTGGACAAATTAACGGAACTACTGGTTACGAAGAAGCTGCTGCACAAGGTTTAATGGCAGGTGTAAATGCAGCTTTAAAAACTCAAAATAAAGAACCTTTTATCTTAAAAAGAAGTGAGGCTTATATTGGAGTTTTAATTGATGATTTAATTACAAAAGGAACAGAAGAACCTTACAGAATGTTTACTTCTCGTGCTGAATATAGAACCTTATTAAGACAAGATAATGCTGATTTACGTTTAACAGAAATAGCTTATAATCTTGGTTTAGCATCTAAAGAAAGATTAGACAGAGTAACAAATAAGAGAATTAAAACAGCCGCTCTTGTTAAATTTGTAGAAAATTTAAGTGTTAAACAAGATGAGATAAATCCTATTTTAGAAAGCAAAGAACTTAGTTTAATTAATCAATCAGTTAAATTATTTAAAATAGCCACAAGACCACAATTATCATTTAATGATTTTAGAGTTATTGAAAAACTAGAAAATTATCTTCAAGAAAATGATATGGATCAAGAAATAATTGAACAAGTTGAAATTCACTTAAAATATTCTGGTTATATTGAAAAAGAAAAAAATAATGCCGATAAATTAAACCGATTAGAAAACGTTAAAATTCCTGCTAAATTTGATTTTAGTAAAGTACATTCATTATCACATGAAGCTAGAGAAAAATTAAATAAAATTCAACCAACTTCAATATCACAAGCTAGTAGAATAAGTGGTGTATCACCAAGTGATATTTCTGTTTTATTAGTTTACATGGGAAGGTAATAAAATAAAAATTATATTGATAAAAAAACGTTCCATATGGAGCGTTTTTTTTTACGTATTATTGCAATAATAAAGCATCAATATTTAGCTTAGAACATCATAAAAAACAAAAAATTGGAAACAACAAAAGAGCTTTACAAAAATCTTACACCATTATTAAATTGTATCGATCATACGGTTTCTGATGAAAGTTACGAAGTAATGTATAACAAGAAATATGATATGCTTGTTACTTCGCCTGTTCCTCAAAATTTAGAAAATTACTATGTAAGTGATGCGTATATTTCGCATACTGATAGTAAAAAAAGTGTTTTTGATAAAGTTTACCAAGTAGTAAAAAATCATACTTTAAAACAAAAATTAAAATTGATAAATTCTTTTAAATCCGAAGAAAAAACAATTTTAGATGTAGGTGCTGGTACTGGTGATTTTTTAAAAGTTTGTAAAGAAAATAATTGGAAAGTATCAGGAGTTGAACCATCAGAAAAAGCTAGAAACTTTGCTTCAAAAAAAAATATTGAGCTTCAAGAAGATATTTCAGACTATAAAGGAGAACAATTTGATGTTATTTCTCTTTGGCATGTTTTAGAGCATATTCCTAATTTAATTGAATATACAAATCAATTAAAAAAATTATTAAAACCAAATGGTGTTTTAATTATTGCAGTACCAAATTATAAAAGTTACGATGCGAAAAAATATAAAGAATTTTGGGCTGCTTATGATGTTCCAAGACATTTATGGCATTTTTCTAAAATTTCAATTTCTAAATTATTTGCTGATATTGATATGAAAGTAACAAAAATACTTCCAATGAAGTTTGATGCTTTTTATGTTTCTTTATTATCAGAAAAATATAAAAATAATACATCAAAACCAATTAGTGCTTTTTTTACAGGATTAACATCAAATATAAAAGCAAATAAAAATGGAGAGTATTCTTCTTTAATTTATTTGATAAAAAATAATTAAAATTATTTTAAATATATTTTTATCTATTTAAAATAATTAAATACACATTTACATTATTAAAAATAAAAAACCTCTTAAATAACTATTTTAAGAGGTTTTTAATATAGTTAAAATTTATTAATAACCATTTCACTATAGATTTTAATTACTTAACAAATGCATTCCTAAAATTGTTACTATAAAATAAACTCCTAATGACATTGCTCCTTGATAATCTTTTGCAAGTCTTTGACCTATCAAAAGAAAAATTAAACAAAGTGCTGCTATTTGAACTCCTAGTAAAGCTAAATCACCATCTCCCATAGTAATTAAATTAAAAATTCCGATAAACATAAAAGCTCCAGCAATTAATTCCATCACTACAATTATCATTAATAAAAGTGGGACTAAATTTTTTAAAGGCGTATTTTTAAAATGATCTTTAATAAAAGAAACATTACCATTCCAATCGGAAACTTTATCTACACCCGACTGTAAAAAAGTTACAATTAAAAAAAGTAAAATTAAAATTTCTGCTCCGTGTTGTTTAATAATTTCCATAAAATTGATTTTAAGCAAATATACCTTTAAAAGAAAAAAAATATAACATTTAAAAAAAAAAGCGTCTTGTAGTTAGCTACTTCTTTCTGTATCTTTATAAAAAAATTACTAACTAAAAAAATTAAAACTATGTTTAATTATTTGTATCCAATAATACTTATTGGATTATTTATTTTCTTCAAATCATTTTTTACAGTTAAACAACAATCTGCGGCTATTCTAGAACGTTTTGGTAAATTCCATAGTATTCGTCAATCAGGTTTACATTTAAAAATTCCTTTAGTCGATAAAATTTCAGGAAAATTAAGTTTAAAAATTCAGCAATTAGATGTAATTATTGAAACCAAAACATTGGATAATGTTTTTGTAAAACTAAAAGTATCTGTTCAATATAAGGTTATTAAAGAAAAAGTATATGATTCATTTTATAAATTAGATTATCCTCACGATCAAATTACTTCGTATGTTTTTGATGTAGTTCGTGCGGAAGTTCCTAAAATGATTTTAGATGATGTTTTCTTGAAAAAAGATGATATTGCAATTGCTGTAAAATCAGAATTAAATGAAGCAATGATGACTTATGGATATGATATCATTAAAACATTAGTTACCGATATTGATCCTGATGCACAGGTAAAAGAAGCTATGAACCGTATTAATGCTGCTGATAGAGAAAAAACAGCTGCTCAATATGAAGGTGATGCACAACGTATTTTAATTGTTGAAAGAGCCAAAGCAGAAGCAGAAAGTAAACGTTTACAAGGAAAAGGTATTGCCGATCAGCGTAGAGAAATTGCTCGTGGTTTAGAAGAATCAGTAGAGGTTTTAAACAGAGCAGGAATTAACTCGCAAGAAGCATCGGCATTAATTGTAATTACACAACATTACGATACCTTACAATCTATTGGGGCTGATACAAATAGTAACCTAATTTTACTTCCAAATAACCCGAATGCAGCAAGTTCTATGTTAAATGATATGGTAGCTAGTTTTGCAGCTACAAATCAAATAGGCGAAAGCATGAAGGAAAGTAAGAATCTTAAAAAAGACGCATAATATTATGATTATAACTACAACACCTAACATCGAAAATAAACCAGCTAAAGAGTATTTAGGAATTGTTACTGGTGAAACAATTATTGGAGCAAATTTTATTAAAGATTTTTTTGCAGGAATTAGAGATATTGTTGGTGGACGTTCTAGTTCATATGAAAAAGTATTGCGAGAAGCAAAAGATACATCTTTACAAGAAATGCAAGAAAGAGCTAAATCTTTAGGTGCAGACGCTATTGTTGGTGTCGATTTAGATTATGAAACCGTAGGACCAAATGGCGGAATGCTAATGGTAACAGCCTCGGGAACGGCAATTAAATTTTAACTCTAAAAATTAAACATAAAAAAACCGAAACTTAATAGTTTCGGTTTTTTATATATAATTAAAAATACTTATTTTTTATTTTCAGTATTTTCTTTTGTCTCTTCATCTTCTTCGATTTTGGTAGCATCTTTAAATTCTTTGATACCTGTACCTAAACCTTTCATTAATTCTGGAATTTTTTTACCTCCAAACATTAATAAAACTAATGCAACTACAATGGCTATTTGCCATGGTCCAATCATTCCTAAAACTATAGTAAGTGAAATCATTTTAATTAAATTTTACAGTACAAATATACTAAATTAAATTCTGTGTTCAATTACTCCTCCAATTACTTTTTTCTCTTTTAAAATTTCGGGAGTTCCTTTATAAAAAATAGAACCTCCAAAAGAAACTTTAGCGTCCAATGTTTCGCCAGATTGTACTTCTACTTTAGAGCCTGAACCTGCACGAATATAGTTTAAATCGGTAATAGATAAATTATATCCGTGATACATGCCTCCTAAATTAGCCTCCACATTTTGATTTTTAGCAGAACCTGAGAGCTTTACAACAGCACCTGATGAACTTTTTACCTTTAAATGTTTCACCTTAACAACCATGTTTATAAAAGCACCTTCTTGTGCTTTTATTTCAATTGTTGGTTGTTCAATATCTTTTCCAGTAACAACAGCACCTTCATTAGCGTCAATTATTTGTAATATTGATTCATAATAAAGTGTTATTTTAACCTTATTATCAGCTATAGTTTCAGGAAATTTTAAAGATATTTTTAAGGTATTATTTTTACTTTTTACAGTTACCTTTTCTGCTTTTTCTCCTGTAATAATAATTTTATTTTCTGTCGATTTTACTAATACGACATCAATACCATTAAACACTTTCACTATAGAAAATTCTCCTAGTTTTTTTGTTACTGTTGTTTGAGCAGTTGATAAAAATGGCATCAAAATCAAACTTAAAAATATTATTTTTTTAATCATAATTGTTATTAGTTACTTGATAATTTCAATAATTATACCAATACTATAAAGATAAATACTATTTTTTATTGTGACAACTGCTCTAAATTAATGAGAAACTAAGTGAAAATCTAAATGTTTACGCTCTAAATCAGTATTTTTAACTCTTACAACAACTTTATCTCCTAATTGAATAACATTGTTCGATGACTGTCCTACAATAGCATACTGTTTCTCATCAAAAGTATAATAATCATCTTTTATATCTCTGATTCTAACCATTCCTTCACATTTATTTGAAGTAATTTCTACATAAATTCCCCATTCAGTAACTCCTGAAATAACACCTTCAAACTCTTCATCTTGATGATCTTTCATGTATTTTATTTGCATATATTTTATGCTAGAACGCTCTGCTTTTGCAGCTAATTCTTCCATTTGTGAGGAGTGCTTACATTTTACTTCGTATTCATCTGATTTAGGAGAAGTTCCGCCGTCTAAATAATGCTGTAATAAACGGTGTGTCATCACATCTGGATAACGACGAATTGGCGATGTAAAGTGCGAATAATAATCAAAAGCTAAACCATAATGACCAATATTTTGAGTCGTATAAGCTGCTTTACTCATAGAACGAATTGCTAAAGTTTCTACCATATTGGCTTCTCCTTTACCTTGAACATCAGCTAATAATTTATTTAACGATTGTGATGTTTTTTCTTTTGTTTCAGTATCTATTTTGTACCCAAACTTGTTGATAATGTTCTGTAAAGAAGCTAATTTATCAATATTTGGTTCATCGTGTGTACGATATATAAAAGTGCTTTTTGTTTCTTTTCCTTTAGAAAAACCAATAAATTCGGCTACTTTTCTATTGGCTAATAACATAAATTCTTCAATTAATTTATTAGCATCTTTCGATTCTTTAAAGAAAACTCCCACAGGATTTGCAGCTTCATCTAAATCAAACTTTACTTCTACTCTATCAAATGAAATTGCGCCTGCTTTCATACGTTTTTTACGTAATTTTTTGGCTAATTCATCTAGTTTTAAAGTAGCTTCAACTATTTCTGATGCTACTTGATAACTTTCATCAGTAATTGAAATATCTACAGGCATTTCGTAGACTTCAATATTTTCTGATAATTTACAGTTCTCAATAATTGATTGCGCTTCTTCATAAGCAAAACGTTGATCAGAATAAGTTACCGTTCTACCAAACCATTTATTTACAATTTCTGTTTTTTCATTCATTTCAAAAACTGCCGAAAAAGTTAATTTTTCTTCATGCGGACGTAATGAACAAACCCCGTTACTTAACATTTCTGGTAACATTGGTACTACTCTATCAACTAAATAAACCGATGTTGCTCTTTCATAAGCTTCATCATCTAAAATAGTTTTTGGTTGTAAATAATGCGAAACATCGGCAATATGAACTCCTATTTCATAATTTCCATTTTCTAATTTTGTAAATGATAATGCATCATCAAAATCTTTGGCATCTTTTGGGTCAATGGTAAAGGTTAAATCTTTACGCATATCTCTTCTTTTTGAAATTTCGTTTTCAGTAATTTCAATAGGTAAATTTTCGGCTTCTTTTTCTACTTCTTCAGGAAATTCGTAAGGCAAACCATATTCTAATAAAATAGAATGTATTTCAGTTTCATGTTCGCCAGGTTTACCTAAAACTTGAGTAATTTTTCCAAACGGGTTTTTAGAATTTTCTGGCCAATCGGTCATTTGTACAACTACTTTTTCTCCGTCTTGTGCTCCGTTTAATTTATTTTGAGAGATAAATAAATCTACAGGCATTTTTTGATTATCAGGAATTACAAAGCCAAAAGTTTTATTCATTTGTAAAATACCTACAAATTCTGTTTTTTTACGTTCAATTATTTCAACAACTTCAGCTTCTAATTTAGAAGATCTTCTTTTATTGTAAACAAAAACTTTTACGGTATCTTGATGTAATCCTTTTCCTAAATTTATTGCTGGAATAAAAATATCATTTTCAAAATCATCAGACATAAAATATGCATTTCCTGTTGATGTTAAATCTAATGTACCGATATGATATTTACGGTCATTATTTATTTGATATTTACCTCTATCAAGTTCTTTAATTTTTTTTGTTTCGTGTAGTTCTACTAATTTTTTAAGTACTTGGCTTTTTCCGTCAGAATCAGAAATATCCATTTTACTTGCAATCTGTTTGTAATTATATGTTTTTGAAGTGTCTTCTTTTAATATTTTAAAAATCTTTAAAGTTAAGTCTTTAATTACTTTTCCCTTTTTTTTATATATTTTTTTCTTTCTAGTCATTAATCTTTCGTCTTATTGTTAATTATCACCAATTTACAAATAAATTAACGGTATTTATTATTAAATAACTGTTATCAATTTATTCTTAATTAGGTGAAATTTTATTATTGATGATATATTCTTTTTTTTAATAACCAATCTTCTTTAGACAAATAAAAATAATTTGAAAATTGAAAAGAAGTTGAGTAATTAATCTACAAAAAATATCGAATTTTTTATTTTTTTACAACTATTCATAATTGCTAAATGAAATTTATAGAATTCATTTAATAAAGTTGTAAAATATAATTTCTGTTAATGGAGAAGGAATATTACGTTATATAGTTAACAGAATTATACTGCAAATATATATAAAAACAATTTATATAATTATTGTCCTTTTTTATAATTGATTCTATTTATTTATTGATAAAATAAATTCTTAATTTCTATTAAGTTTTAGGTTATTAACATTTACTATATTATATAAATCTTTTCTTTAAATTTTAAAAATAAATATGATTGTTATTATAGTGTGTTAATAGCTACAATAAATAAAAGGTATAATTTTTGTTTATATGACTTATTAAAAATAATTAACATTTCATTAGATATTCATTTATTTGATTATTAGGCTTTTATAGTACTTGTTAACAATACTTATTAACAGTTATTAACTGTTAATTCTTAATATCTAATGAGACCTATATTGTTAATAAGAGGTTAATTTTATGTTGATAAATGTTTATTATAAAATCATAAAAAAAGTTGCATATTTAATACCTATTCGAGTATTGTAAAAAATAATTTAATAACCAAAAAAAGTTTTAAAAAGATACTAGTATTTGTTAACATTTAATGAATATTGTTAATTAATTGATTTTTAACACTTTATTAAGAATCGTTAAAAAAGCATTGTTAATTACTGTTGATAACCCTGAATAACTGTATTTTTGTAACAGACAACTAAATTAAAATCAACAAATTATGACAATTGCCATCGGAAACGACCATGCAGGTACCGAGTATAAATTTGAAATTATTAAACTTTTAGAAGAATTAGGACATAAAGTAATTAATTTTGGAACAAATGATAATAGTAGTATGGATTATCCAGATGCTATACATCCAACAGCAGAAGCAGTAGAAACTGAACAAGCTGAAATGGGAATTATTTTATGTGGAAGCGGTAATGGTGCGCAAATGACAGCTAATAAACATCAAGGTGTACGTGCTGCTTTATGTTGGAATAATGAATTAGTAGCATTAACTCGTCAGCATAATAATGCAAATATTTTAACTATTCCTGCTCGTTTTGTATCATTACAACAAGCTTTAGGTTTTGTAACTATATTTTTAAATACAGAATTTGAAGGCGGAAGACATGCCGATAGAGTTAATAAAATTGCTTGTGGTTGTTAATAATAATTTACAATCCTTATAAATTGAATTATTTTTAAATGATTTTTTTAATAAAAAAATTTACAGAATTAACTACTTCAGAACTATATGAAATACTTCAATTACGTTCTGAAGTTTTTGTTGTAGAACAAAATTGTGTTTATCAAGATATTGACGGAAAAGACCAAAAAGCATTGCATGTTTTAGGTATAAAAAATCAGAAAATTATAGCTTATACACGTTTATTTAATAGTGGTGAATATTTTGATACTCCAAGTATTGGTAGAGTTATTGTAAAAAATAGTGAACGTACATATGGTTACGGGCATCATTTAATAAAAGTTTCTATACAAGCTATTTTTGATTATTACAATAAAAATAATATTACTATTTCTGCTCAAAAATATTTGATAAAATTTTATGAATCTCACGGATTCTTTAAAGTTGGAAAAGGTTATTTAGAAGACGGAATTCCACATGTTAAAATGAAAAAAGAGTAAAATATAAATACTTTTTCTCTGCTATTTTAGATAAGATATTATTAAAAATAGCAGAAAAATTTAATTAAAACTCTTGATGATATTCTATTAAATTATTAATAGGTTTTTCTATAATATTTGTAATTTCAATATTGTTTTTACTTGCTACATCTTGTAGCATATCTTTAAAATAAAAAGCTATAGAACCTATAAAATAAACGGGTGTTTTTTTATTCTTATTGTATGCTAAAACATGAAAATTAAAGAATTTTTTAAAACCTTTTTTTACTAATTTTTTTATGTAAGGAGTATCTTTATACAGGTACATAAATTTAGCAAATGAGGCTAAATATCTATTCGGATTATCATTTTTATAAAGATTTTGCTTTACAAAATCAGGATTTAAATTAAAATTTTCTTCAAAAGCTATAGCCATTTTATTAGGCATTTTCTTGTAAAAAAAATCTCTTAGTAATTTTTTACCAAAATAATTACCACTAGCTTCATCCATAACTGAATAACCAAGAGCAGGAGATATATATTCTATTGATTTTCCATTAAAATAACAGCTATTAGAACCTGTACCTAATATACAAACTATCGATTTTTTGTGTTTTGCCGAAGCGTAAACAGCTCCTAAAATATCTTCATCAACATCAACATTAATTGTTGCTGAAAAAAAATCGACTAAAATATTTTTTAAAATTTCTTTAGGTGTTTTTGTACCACAACCTGCACCATAAAAGTAAATATTTTTTATAGCATTTTGATGCTTTTTTAATTCATTACAGTTTTCTATTCTAGCAAGTAATTCTTCAGATGTAACTACATTTGGATTTAAACCTAATGTTTGTGTTCTAAAAACTTCTTTTTTATTATTATCTAAAGCAACCCAATCTACTTTTGTAGATCCTCCATCAGCAATCAATATCATTATTTGATTTTTTTAGTATTTACACCTGTGTATTTTACACGGGTAATTTTTTAAAAATAAGTATAAAAACAAGAAGTCAAAAATAAAATATAAAAAAATGGTATTAGACAGGTAGCCTAATAGTTTTATTATAGAACTATTAAGTTATTTTTTAGAGTATAAAATGACTAATAATTAATCCTTTTTTTTAGTCATTTTATATAATAAATAGCCAAATCCAACAATAAAGTGTAGTAGTATAATACCTGCTATTATATAAATAAAAGTGTTTGAATTATCATTCATAATATCAATTATATTTTACAATAAATATACTAAAAATTCACATAATTTTATTTATTGAGTTCTTCAATTAAACTTGTAGTGTGTATTGTATTTTTTTTAATGACACTGATGTAGTAATCGTAATTTAATGCAACTTAGTTGCGTTTTAAAGAAAAATGTTTAAATTTGCCTTCTGATTATCATAGATAATTAGAAATTTACACTGTTTTTATTTTAAATAAAAAAAGAAGAAGTGTTTCTTTTGAGCTGATTTTATACCATATAAAATAATAATCAAAAGGATATTTTTTATAATAATGCAATTATAATTTATATTATTAATAATGTTGATAGCTCAAAATATATCTAAGAATTATAACGATATTCAAGCAATTAAAAATTTATCTTTTAGTATTGCACCAGGAGAAATTTTTTGTTTACTAGGACAAAATGGAGCAGGAAAAACAACTACAATTACTATTTTTTTAGGGTTACTAAAACCTAGTTCAGGAAAAGCTTCAATAAATAATATTTCGGTAACTAATAGTAAATTGATACGGAAACAAATTGCATATATACCAGAAACCGTACAATTATATTCTGATTTTACAGCATTAGAAAATTTAGATTTTTTTAGTAGATTGGCTGGTTTTCGTTATGCAAAAGAAGAATTAAAAGCCTTTTTACAACAAGTAAATCTACAAGAGGAAGCATATTTAAAAAAATTAATTACATACTCAAAAGGAATGCGTCAAAAAGTAAGTATCGCAATAGCCTTAGCCAAAAAAGCTTCTTATATTTTAATGGATGAACCTACTTCTGGTTTAGACCCAAAAGCATCTTTAGAGTTTGCAAAAACATGCAAACAACTAGCCACAAATGGAGTAGGAATATTGATGGCTACGCATGATATTTTTAATGCCGTTAGTATAGGTTCTAGAATAGGAATTATGAAAGAAGGACAAATAGTTTATACAACGGAAACAGCAAAAATTAGTGCACAAGAATTACAAGATTTATACATCAAAACTATTTAATTTAATTAATAATGCAATTTAAAAATAACTTTCAAAAAATTATATTTTCAATTATTCTATTGACAATACAATTAGGTTTTTCTCAATCTAAAATAACGGGTAAGGTTTTAGATAAAAATAAAAAAGCCATTCAAAATGCTAATATTATTGTTTCAAACGATAAGTATAAAATGGGAGCAGTATCTGATAAAGATGGTGCTTTTAGTGTTACTCTAAAAGAAACAGGAGAATATAATTTACTAATAACATTTATGGGGTATGAATCATACCAAAATAATGTAAATGTTACAGCTATTAAAAATATCGGAACTATAACTTTACAAGAATCTGTCGAGTTTTTACAATCTGTTGAAGTTTTAGGAAGAAAACGAAAAGATTATAATAGTGATTATTCTTTTTCAGCGACTAAAATAGCCATTAAAAATAAAGAACTTCCACAAGCAGTTGCAACGGTTACTAAAGAGCTTATTACTGATCGTCAAGCATTTCAATTGGTAGATGCCGTTAAAACAGTAAGTAGTGTTTCTGCTACAGGACTTTATAATCATTTTAATATTAGAGGAATTACACAAGCAGATGATGGACAGGTCGTAAATGGAATGCGTACCCGTCAATATTATTTTTTACAACCAATAACCTCGCATTTAGAGCGTGTAGAAGTTATTAAAGGACCTAGTTCAGTAACTTTTTCAAGTGCAGACCCTGGTGGAACAGTAAATATGGTAACAAAAAAACCATTAAAAGAAAAGCGTAGTGAAGTTTCTATATCAGCAGGAAGTTTTGGAACGTTAAGAACTACAGCTGATTTTACAGGACCTTTAAATGATGAAAAAACGTTATTGTATCGTTTTAATGCTGCTTATCAAGATGCGAATTCTTTTAGAGATATTGTAAATAACAATGCACTTTTAATAGCACCTTCTTTTAGTTATATTCCTAATGAAACTACGGCACTTAATGTAGAGATGATTTATAATAATGCGGATGGAAACTTAGATAGAGGACAACCAATTTTTGATGCTGTTGATAATAACTATAACCCAAATAGTACGCCAATTACTTTAAGTCCAAGTGCAGCTAATGACTTTTATAAAACTAAAGAGCTAACTTTTATGGCAAGTTTCAACAAAAAATTTACTAAAACTATTGGTTTTAATGCTAAATATATGAAACAAACTTGGGATGAAGATTTAAAAGAACATAGAGCAGATGCTTTTCGTGGTGCTTATGATGCTACAGGTGTTGTAATTCCTGATGTTGTTGCAATGCGATATGCTGAGAGACAACAAAATTGGGATACAGATAATTTTAGTACTTACTTTAATTTTGATATTAAAACTGGAAATATTAGTAATAAAGTTTTAGTAGGATATGATGCAACACGTTGGGAAAGAGTTGCTGTTGCTACTAATTCATCAAGAGATTATTTGTTAAACGATGGAACAACAGGAAGATTTAAACCAGGTAAAAGTGACCCTAATGATTTTCAACAAATCGACGGATTATTAGTTCCTGCTGTACCTCATTTAGATTTAAAGAACCCTTTTAACGGTATTAGAAATACAAGTAATTATGTAATTTCTCAATCAGAAAAACCAGCTAATTTAACTACTTCTGATGGTATTTATATTCAAAATCAATTTAAAACAGGAAAATTCTCACTTTTATTTAATTTAAGATATGAGTGGTTTACAGATATTTTTGATTACAAAGGAAGTAACGAGAAAAAATATACAACTACTGCACTTGTACCAAGATTAGGTTTAACATATGAAGTTACAGATAATATTAGTGCATATGCAACATATTTAGAAGGTTTTCAACCACATACCAATACCGTTTCTTTATCACCAACAGCAGAAGGGTTTTTCTGGCAGTCTTCTCCAGGTAAATTTGACCCTTTAGAGAGTAGTTTAAAGGAGTTTGGAGCAAAAGGATTGTTTTTTAATGGAAGATTAAGTACTAATGTGGCTTTATATGAAATCACTCAGAAAAATTTATTGATGGGAGATTATTGGGATATTGAAAATTTAGAATTAAGAGGAGAGCAAAAAAGTAAAGGAGTTGAAGCAGATTTATCAGGCTATGTGTCAGATAATTTTCAGGTAACACTATCATATGCTTATAATGACGCTAAAATTGTAAAAGATAATGATGCTAGTTTAATAGGACAACCAATTGGAGGAGCTCCAAAGCATAATGCAAATTTTTGGGGAAAGTATGATTTTACGAGTAAAACTTTAAAAGGAATTGGACTTGGATTTGGAGCTCAGTATTCTGATGAAAAATATACTTGGTATAGAGGAAGAGTTTTATTACCTGAGTATACTGTTTTTGATGCAGCTTTATATTACAAACCAGTAAATACAAATATGCAATTAACATTAAAAGTAAATAATTTATTAGATAAAAAACATTGGTTAGGAGGTCTTAGCCCTGCTAGGTTAGCACCAGGAACTCCTAGAAATGTTTTATTAAATGCTACGTATAAATTTTAAGAAACATGAAAAAGGATGTTGTTATTTTAATAACAAAACAGTTCTTCAAAAAGGCCTTTAGTACTAAAGGCCTTTTTACTTTATTGCTGTTATTTTTAACTATTTTAATATACGTAACAGTAAATGGTTATAAGGCATTTGAAAAGCAACAACATACAGCCTTACATCATCAAGAAAAATCAAGAGATAGTTGGGAAAGTAACCCCGATAAACACCCGCATAGAATGGCTCATTTTGGGTCGTTTATATTTCGCTTACAACACCCTTTAACTATTTTTGACTCTGGTATAGAAAGTTATACGGGTAATGCTATTTTTTTAGAAGCACATAAACAAAATACAGCTAATTTTTCTAAAGCAAGTATGTCTACTGGTTTGGTTCGTTTTGGAGATTTAAATATAGCTATTCTATTACAACTATTTTTGCCTCTAATTATTTTCTTTTTAGGATATAATACTATGGTTTCTGAAAAAGAAAACGGAACACTTAAAATTGTTTACATACAAGGAGCTAGTATAAAAGAAATTATTTTCGGAAAATTATTCGGGTTGTTTCTTGTTTCTAGTTTGTTTTTTTTACCAGCTTTTTTATCATTATGGAGTATTACTTTTTTTAAGAATACAACACTTCATAATCATCTTATTATTAGGTGCATTTTTATAACTATAAGCTACTTTATTTTTTATTTTATATTATGTGGAATAACCGTATCAGTATCAGCAAAAAGTAAAAATACAACCAAAGCATTGCTAATTTTATTAAGTATTTGGTTATTGTTTTTTATTGTAATACCTAAAGTAACACAAAGTATTGGTAGTACATTGCATCCTAATATTTCTAAAGTAAAGTTTAGAGCAATTGTAAAAGAAAAAACTGCAAAAAAAGGAGATAGTCATAATCCTAAAGACCCTACATTTAAAAATATTCAGGATTCTATTTTAAAAGCAAATAAAGTTACAAGTATAAAAGAACTTCCTTTTAATTATAAAGGTTTTTTAATGCGTAGAGGTGAAAAACAATCAGCTGTAATTTATCAGCAAGAGTATCAAAAATTAATAGATAGTTATAAAAAACAAAATACGATAACTCATTACGCTACTCTGATAAATCCATTTTTGGCAATCAAAAATATATCGATGTGTTTTTCTAGTACTGATTTTAATACTTATGTTGATTTTTTAGCACAAGTAGAAAAACACAGGTATAACCAATCGCAATTTATGAATAATTTACAAATGAAATTTATAAGTAATACAGCTAAAGGAAGTGAAGGAAAGGTACATGTGGTTAAAAAAGAGCATTGGAAATTAGCTCCTAAATTTAAATATCATTTTATATCAATATCTAAAATTATAAAAATTACTTTATTAAGTATTATATCATTATTATTTTGGTTTCTGGCAACCTTATTTTTGATTAACAAACTTTCTCATCATATTAAAATTATTTAAAAATGTATATTCCGCTAATAAAAAAGTTTTTACAATCAAAAACTGTATGGCTTGTTTTTACAATATTAATGTTATTAGGTATAGCAAGTATTCAGGTAGGAAAACAATTTTTATTGCAAAAACAAAATTCTGTAAATCAAGCAATCACAGAGCAAGAAAAAGAGATAAGGAAACAAACAAATCTTCATCAGAAAGATTTAGGATTGTTATTATATTACTTGAAATTTTCATTTATAAAGAAACATAATCCTTTAGCAGGATTAGCAATAGGACAAAGTGATTTAAATCCTCATATTCAAAATATAGGAATTTTAAATTTAGAAGGGCAGAAATATGATACCGATTTGGTAAATCCGATGTGCTTACAAGTAGGAAATTTAGATTTAAGTTTTGTAATTATTTTTCTATTACCTTTAGTTATTATAGCCTTAAATTTTAATGTTTTATCCGAAGAAATAGAAAATGGAACTTGGAAATTAATTCGTATTCAGGCTAATTCTGCGTTTATATTTTTACTACAAAAAATATCTATTAAACTGTTTTTTGTAAGTAGTATTTTAGGCTTCTTGTTTTTAATAGCTAAATATAGTTTACAAATACCTTTAGATATAAATTTTATTTATTTTATAATTTTAAGCTATTTGTATCTATTATTTTGGTTTGTGGTATGTTTTTTTGTTATTTCATTTAAAAAATCAACCAATAGTAATGCTATTATTCTATTAGTTACTTGGTTGTTTTTAGTTGTTTTTTTACCTGTAGTTATAAATAATCATATTACAAATAAATATCCTTTAGATAAGGCTTTTGCAATGACAATAAAGCAAAGAGATGGTTATCATAAAAAATGGGATACCGATAAAAAAGAGACTTTAGAAGCTTTTTATAAACATTATCCACAGTTTGCTTCTTATGGAATAAAAGAAAAAGGATTTTCGTGGTTATGGTATTATGCTATGCAACAAATGGGAGATGATACTTCTAAATTAGAACAAGAAGCCATGTATGCAACAATAACAAAACGAGTGTTATTAACTGCTAAAATGACAGCGTTTTTTCCTGTTGTACAAGTACAATTATCTATGAATGAATTAGCAAATACAAGTTTAAAACATCAAATAGAATTTTTACATGCTACTACAGGTTTTCATGAAAATTTAAGATTACAGTTTTATCCTAAAATATTTAATAATGAAAATGCAAATTCTATTGAATGGAATACTTTAAAATCTGTTTTTTTTATATCAAAATTAAATACAACTTCCTTTAAAAATAGTGTTGTTACATTAATTTTTATTGGTGTATTTTTTCTTTTAGGAAGTATTATATTTTTTAAAATTAATTGATTAACATATCGTTTATTTATAATAAAATATTGACTTCTTTAACTTCACCAGATTTCATATCATTTAAATGAATATCACCAATACGAATTCTAATTAAACGTAATGTAGGAAAACCAACAGCGGCTGTCATTTTACGGACTTGCCTAAATTTTCCTTCTGAAATAACAATACTAACCCAGCTTGTAGGTCCATGACGTTCATCTCTTATTTTTTGAGATCTGTTAGGAAAATTAGGAGTATCTATTATAGATGCTTTTCCTGGTAGTGTGATGTATTTTTTACCATCGAAACCAATTTCAACACCTTTTTTTAATTTTTCAATAGCATCATTAGTTATAAGTCCATCAACTTGAACATAGTATTCTTTTTCTACTTTTTTACTGCGAACCTCTGCGCTTACTTTTCCATCAGTAGTTAAAAATAAAAGTCCTTCGGATGAAAAATCTAAACGTCCGATTGCCATTGTTTTTTCAGGGAAATCAAACAATTCGCCTAACATTTTTTTCTTTCTTTTAGTTTCATTTGTAATGAATTGAGAAAGATAACCATAAGGTTTATGAATAATAAAATGACGGTGTTCCATATTAAATATATAAGGTACTTATTATTACAGAAAATAAGTCTTTACCTGTACTTATTCTGCTATTTTTTATTGAATTTTCGGTGTTTTTTTCTAAAGGATATTGCGTTATCGGTTCGATACAAACCATATTTTTAACGGGAGTCCACAACATAAAATTATCAAAATTTTTGGTGCTAATTTTTATACTACTCCCCTCTTTTTTTATCAAATTAATTTCATTTGTATTTAAAACTTTATAAGCTGCCGAACCTACATTTAAAATTTCCGATAAGCTAATTTCTTTATTTTTTGTTTTTATAATTTCATCAGCAAAACCAGACAATTTAAAACTTGGGTGATAGCCTAACATATAAGGCATTTTTTTATCACTAATAATTTCAAAATCTATTTTTATAGCTGATTTTTCAAGCGAAATAATTTTTCTGAAAATAAAATCATATGTCCAAAATAAATTTTCTTGTGTTGATTTTTTAGGAAATTTACTGTTTTTTATAAGCGTATTTTTCTTGTATTTTTTTTCAAAAACGGCAGAAGTTTTATCACTAGAAATAAGTTGATAATTAAGCTCTCTTAATAAACCATGTTGGTCTTGTTTAGCAACTCCGTTAGGTGTATCAACAGAAAAATCATTTAATTTTGTAGGTCCAATAATCGGAAACATTTCTATATCAGAAGCATTCCAACCAGGTGAATCTTTTGAATGCATTAGTTCTTCATTATTAACGATAAAACTAATTAACTCACCTTTACATATAGTTGCCGAACTATAGCAGTTTTTTAAAAGAATAGTAGCACTCATTTTTATTGAAATTAAGAAAAACAATATTACAAAATGTAGTATAAAAAAGATGGTAAATTAAAAGTAGTTTTTCATAACTTAGCAACTCTTTTTATAATAAAAATAGCAAGATTTATGGCAGCAGATAAAGAAAATAAAAATAAAGATAAAGAAAAAGAAGCAAAATTAAAAGCACTTCAATTGACCTTAGACAAGTTAGATAAAACTTATGGAAAAGGATCGGTAATGAAATTAGGTGATACTAAGGTAGAGGAAATGGAAGTAATTTCATCAGGTTCTTTAGGATTAGATTTAGCTTTAGGCGTTGGTGGATATCCTCGTGGAAGAGTTATTGAAATTTATGGACCAGAATCATCAGGTAAAACGACCTTAACATTACATGCAATTGCTGAAGCTCAAAAAGCTGGAGGTATTGCAGCTTTTATTGATGCAGAACACGCTTTTGACCGTTTTTATGCTGAAAGTTTAGGTATTGATACTGATAATTTAATTATTTCTCAGCCAGACCACGGTGAGCAAGCATTAGAAATTGCTGATAATTTAATTCGTTCTGGTGCGGTAGATATTGTAGTAGTAGATTCTGTTGCTGCATTAACTCCAAAATCGGAAATTGAAGGTGAAATGGGAGATTCTAAAATGGGATTACACGCCCGTTTAATGTCTCAAGCATTACGTAAATTAACAGGTACAATTAGTAAAACAAAATGTACGGTTATTTTTATTAACCAATTACGTGAAAAAATTGGTGTAATGTTCGGAAATCCTGAAACAACAACAGGTGGTAATGCATTAAAATTTTATGCTTCTGTTCGTTTAGATATTCGTCGTAGAACACAAATTAAAGATGGCGATAAAGTTATCGGAAACAGTACGAAAGTTAAAATTGTAAAAAATAAAGTAGCTCCACCATTTCAGATTGCAGAATTTGATATTATGTATGGTAAAGGAATTTCAAAAGTTGGTGAAATTTTAGATATTGGTGTTGAATACGGAATTATCAAAAAAAGTGGTTCATGGTTTAGCTATGGTGAAACTAAATTAGGGCAAGGTAGAGATGCTGTAAAAGGTTTGATTAAAGATAATCCTGAATTAGCAGAAGAATTAGAAGCTAAAATAAAGGAGGCTATTGAAAATCAAGAATAACTTTTTTTTAATATTTAAAATAAAAACCTGTTGTAATATTTTACAACAGGTTTTTATTTTTAGAAGCAATTTCCCGCTTTCCGCACTCGCTTTTTTTGTTTGAAAAAAACAAAAAAGAGCTCAAACAAATGCTTCAATCGGGGCTAAAAATTTGAACACTAATTAAACACCAGTACTACCAAAACCACCAGTACCACGTTCAGTTTCATTTAAAACAGTAACTTCTTGCCAGTTTACACGTTCGTGTTTTGCTATTACTAATTGTGCTATTCGTTCACCATCATTTATAACAAAGTTATCATTCGATAAGTTAACTAAAATAACCCCAATTTCACCACGATAATCAGCATCAACAGTTCCAGGAGCATTTAACACAGTTACTCCATTTTTAGCAGCTAATCCGCTTCTTGGGCGTACTTGTGCTTCAAAACCAACAGGTAATGCTATAAATAATCCTGTTTTTATAATAGCTCTTTCTAAAGGTTTTAAGGTAATAGCTTCTGTAATATTAGCTCTTAAATCCATTCCTGCAGCACCTTGAGTTTCATATGCAGGTGTTTGATGTTTCGATTTATTTATTATTTGTACGTTCATTCTATTCATTTTTTCAATTTTCAAATATAATACCCTTAAGGTTTAGATAGTAGAATATAGTTTTATTAATTTTGTACAACAAACAAACTACGAATATGAATAATCAAAGTAAAATAGCAGTTTTAGGTGGAGGAAGTTGGGCTACTGCCATTGTAAAAATGTTATCTGAAAACCTTCAAACTATTGGTTGGTATATGCGAAGTATATATGCTATTGAACATATAAAACATAATAAACATAACCCTAATTATTTGAGTTCAGCTGAATTACATCCTGAACAATTAGATTTGTCTGATGATATTAATTACATTATTCAAAATTATGATATATTAATTTTTGCCATTCCATCAGCTTTTTTAAATATAGAACTTCAAAAATTAACAGCTTCATTAAGTGATAAAATTATTTTTTCTGCAATAAAAGGAATAGTACCTGAAACAGGATTAATTGTTGGTGAACATTTTCATCAAAAGTTTAATATTCCTTATCAAAATATAGGAGTAATTACAGGACCTTGCCATGCCGAAGAAGTAGCAATGGAGCGTTTATCTTACTTAACTTTAGCTTGTCAAGATGAAGAAAAAGCCATAAATTTAAGTCAATTTATTGCTGGTCGTTATATTAAAACTAAAATATCAGATGATATTATTGGTACAGAATATGCGGCTATGTTAAAAAATATTTATGCTATAGCAGCTGGTATTGCACATGGTTTAGGGTACGGAGATAATTTTCAGGCTGTATTAATGAGTAATGGTATTCGTGAAATGAAACGTTTTATTAAAAAAGTACATAAAATGAAACGTAACATTAATGATTCGGCTTATTTAGGTGATTTATTAGTTACAGGATATTCTGTTTTTAGTAGAAATAGAATGTTTGGAAACATGATTGGTAAAGGGTACACGGTAAAATCGGCACAAATGGAAATGAGTATGGTTGCCGAAGGATATTATGCTACTAAAAGTGCTTATGAAATTAATCAAAAAATAGGTGCTAAAACTCCTATTATTGAAGCAGTATACAATATTTTATATGATAAAAAAGAAGCGAAGGATGAATTTTTGAAGTTAACAAATAGATTAGATTAGTTGTTTGCATTTAATAAAATAATCCTTCTTAATAAAAAGAAGAAAATTCATCAGTCGCTTCTGTAATTTAGTTGTGTTTTTGTTTTCGCAAAAATAATTGCAAATACAAAAATAATTCAAAAATTTGAGTCATGACTATTTTGTCTTAAATCTAAACAATTTAAAAGTTTTAGAAAAATTCTACTGTTAGTTGTATTTTAATTATATTTGTTTAAAATTAAACAATCATGAAAACAATTCAAGAAGCTGTTGAAATAACGATAAGAAAAACACCTTTTATTGAAGAGGCTTTAAATGAAAAATTAATAAATGTATCTTCTTTAGCAAGAGTTGTATTACCTGAAGTATCTAAATTATTAAAAAAAGATATAAAGGTAGGAGCAGTTATGATGGCTATTAATAGGTTATCGCCAGCGAATGAATTAAGAGTTCGTAAAAATATTAAAAAACTAGCGCTTGATTTAGGCGATGTAATTGTGCGTTCAGACTTGTGTGATTTTACCTTTAAAAACACCACTTCTTTATTAAGAGAAATTGCTAAAATATTAAGTAAATCGGCAGATAGTAATGATTATTTCTTAACAGTTTCTCAAGGAATTTTTGAAACAAATATTGTAACTAGTAAAAACTTACAACCTTTTGTAGAAGAAATATTTAAGAAAGAAACATTAATTCATAATGTAAATGATTTAGCTTCAATAACTATAAAACTTCCTAAAGGTAACCTTGAACAATCAGGTATATATTATTTTATTTTAAAGCAATTTGCTTGGGCAAATATAGCTGTACAAGAAATAATATCAACAACTAATGAAATGACCATTGTTGTAAAAGAAGAAGATGTGAATGAAACTTTTTCAATTTTAATGGATTTAAAATTGAATTAACGTTACAAAATGGAAAAAAAAGATCCGTATGCTTCGTTAAGAATTAAAGAATTTAATATATTTCTTTTAGTTCGTTTTGCTTTGGTATTTGGTTGGTCTATGCAATTTATCATTATAGAATGGCAGGTATATAGTATTACTAAAAGCCCTTTATCATTAGGTATTATTGGTTTAATGGAAGTAATTCCTGCGGTATCGATGGCATTATTTGCAGGTCATATTGTTGATCAGAAAGAAAAAAGAAATTTACTAGCACTTTGTATCGGTGTTTTTTCATTGATTAGTTTAGGCTTGTTTTTTTTAACACTTCCTAGTTTTATTGAAGGTTGGCAATCAAATACTGTTTTATATGCTATTTATGCTTTGGTGTTTTTTGGGGGATTATTGCGTTCTTTTTTTGGACCTACAATATTTTCATTAATCGCTTTAATAGTTCCTAAAAAATTATATCCAAATGCTGCCACATGGAGTAGTTCTACTTGGCAAATGGCTTCCGTTTTAGGACCTGCTTTTGCAGGGTTTACAATTTCATGGTTAGGAGTTCATTGGTCGCTTTGTATTGTTTTTGGATTGGTTTTATTTTCATTTTTGATGGTCTTTTTTATCGATAAAAAACCCATTTTAAATCCGAAGATAGGCGAGCCAATTATGAAAAGTTTACAAGAAGGAATCACTTTTGTATTTAAAACAAAAGCCATTTTAGGCGCGATTACTTTAGATATGATTTCTGTGTTATTTGGAGGAGCGATCGCTTTATTACCGATTTATGCACAAGATATTTTAAAAGTAGGACCAGAAGGATTTGGAGCTTTACGAGCTGCACCAGCAATAGGAGCTTTTTTAACAATGTTAATAACGGCTTATATTCCGATTAGTAAAAATGCAGGAATGAAATTATTAGCTGCAATTTTTGGTTTTGGTATCTGTATTATTGTATTCGGATTATCATCTGTTTTTTGGATATCAATTGTAGCTTTATTTTTTAGTGGAGTTACCGATGGTGTTTCAATGGTTATCCGTCAAACTATTTTACAACTAAAAACACCCGATCATATGCGTGGTAGAGTAGCTTCGGTAAACTCGATGTTTGTAGGCTCTTCGAATGAATTAGGAGCTTTTGAAAGTGGTGTTACCGCAAAATTAATGGGAACGGTTACGGCAGTTGTTTTTGGAGGAACGATGACTTTAATAACTGTAATTACTACTGGAATAATAAATCCAACATTACGAAAATTAGACTTAACAAAAGATTTAGAAGCACATGAAAAAATCGAGTAATACTATAAAAAAAACAGTTTAATCTAATTTATTTTTTCTTCAGATTTTAAATAAAGGCCTTAACGGGCTTTTTTTGTGTTTTTAAAAGTAACTAAATAATTTTTTTAAATTTATTTCTAAAATATTTTTTAGTGTATTTTTTTTAAAAAAAAATGAATACCTATCCTGTTTTTTTGATAGAAATTTTATCCTTAAAATATTAAAGATAAGTTAACTAATATAGGGTTAACCCTATTTTTAGTTAGGGGTATTGGGTATTGTAGCTGTGAATAATATCACTTAATATTGCTAAATCATTAATGCTTATATGTAATTAATATATTGAATTTCATTTATTTATGATGTTTTAAATTAAAATTTTTTAAATAATTGAAATCATTTAAAAAATAACATTATTAGTAACAATGATATAAACCAAAAAATAAAAATAGATGAAAAAATTATTATTACTAACCTTATTAATAGCTTACTTTGCTATTGGAAATGCCCAAAAAATAGATTTCCCTGATCCTCTTTTTGAAAATGCGCTTTTAAATCATATTCCTAAAATAGATACAGATAACAATAGTGAAATAAGTATTCAAGAAGCTGAAAATGTAACGTATTTAAATTTAGATAACAAATGGATAAATAATTTGAGTGGTATTGAAAACTTCGTAAATTTAGTAACGTTACAAGCTAATAAGAATCAATTAACATCAATAGATATTACTAAGAATGTTGAACTAAGATCAATTAATTTAAATTGGAGTAAATTAACATCAATAGATGTTACGAAGAATATTAAGTTAAGTTCAATTAGTTTAGCTAGAAATTATAAAATTAGTAATATTGATTTAACTAATAATTTAGATTTAACATCAATTAATTTAGATTTCAATCAATTAACATCAATAGATTTTACGAAGAATATTAAATTAAGATCAATTAGTTTGAGTTTTAATCAATTAACATCAATAGATTTTACTAAGAATGTTAATTTACTAACAATTGAATTAAGTCGTAATAAAATTAGCAATATTGATTTAACTAATAATTTAGATTTAATATCTTTAAATGTTTCTGGTAATAATATAGAAGGTATTGATGTTTCTAAAAATATATTATTAACAGACTTAGATGTAGGTTATAATGATTTAGGACAGCTAGATGTTACTAAAAATGTATTATTACAAAAACTACAGGTACGTGGTAATATATTAACAGGAATTGATGTTTCTAAAAATGTTAATTTGGTATGGCTTTATGTTCCGTTCAATAATTTATTAGATTTAGATATCTCTAAAAATGTATTATTACAAGGGTTATCAGCAGAGAATAATAAATTAACAGATATAAATCTTTCTAATAATTCTAAATTAAAAAGCTTACGTATTTATCGTAATAATTTAAATACTTTAGATGTAAGTTCTTGTTCACTTACACTTTTATATTTTAGCTATAATCCTAATTTAAAAACTGTTTCTATGATAGGACAGCAAATAGAATATGGGACATCAGCTTCAAGTGGAAAAAAATTAGATCTAGTAGGTTGTCCTAACCTAGAATTTATTTGCGCAGACCAAGAATATTTAAACGATATTTTTTCTCTATTAGAAGAGGCTAATCAAACAAGTTGTATGCTTTCTAATAATTGTGATGTACCTCATAATCGTATTCAAGGTACTGTTACTTATGATGTGAATGGTGATGGATGTGATAGTGCTGATATTCCTTTTACAGGAGGATTAAAAGTTACTGCAATTTCGCAAACTACTGGAGAATCTGCTGTGGTATACCCAAATAAAGAAGGAGAATACAATTTATTTATAGCTGATGATACCTATTCTATAACTCCTGCATTACAGAATTTAAATTATTTTACATTTTCAACACCTGTTATTACAAATCCAATAAATATTCCTGAAGATTTAAATACACTAATAACAGATTATTGCGTAAAATCAATTGGTAATTTTAATGATTTAGAAGTAAGTATTGTGCCTTTAACTAGAGCAAGACCTGGTTTTAATGCAACCTATAAACTTATCTATAAAAACATAGGAACAACGACACAATCTGGTATAGTTACTTTAGATTATCAAGAAAATGTATTAAACTACGTTAGTTCAATACCTACTGTAAATAGCAATACAAACGGACAATTGACTTGGAGTTTTACTAATTTATTACCATTACAATCAGTAGAAATACCTGTAACTTTTATATTAAATACACCTTTAGATTCTCCAGCATTAAATAATGGAGATATTTTAAATTATACAGCAAGAGTAACAGGAGCAACAGATGAAACACCTGATAATAATGTAATGACTTTATCACAAATAGTTGTAAATTCTTACGATCCTAATGATAAAAGGTGTTTGGAAGGAAATATTTTAAACCCTAACGATGTAGGTAACTACTTGCATTATTTAATTCGTTTTGAAAATAAAGGAACAGCTGAGGCAGTAAACATCCGTGTTAAAGACGTTATCGATACTACTAAATTGGATATTGAATCTTTAATACCATTAGAATCTAGTCACTCTTATTCAACAACAATTACTAAAGGTAACGAGGTAGAATTTATTTTTAATGATATAAACCTTCCTTTTGATGATGCCAATAATGATGGATATGTATTATTTAAAATAAAGAGTAAAGCGACTTTAGTTGAAGGAGATAAAATTGTAAATGGTGCTGCTATTTATTTTGATTTTAACGCACCAGTAATTACAGCAGATGAAACTGTAAACGTTACAATTAATAGTGATGATATTACTTGGACAGGAACTACAAATAACGATTGGAATACAACATCTAACTGGAGTACAAATTCTTTACCAACAGCGAGTAGTCGTATTGTAATTCCTTCTGGATTAACAAACTATCCAACAGCTAATTCAGCAGTAACATTTACTCGTTTAACTATTGAATCTGGTGCTTCTTTTATACCAAAAAGTACCGTAACAGGATCTGTAACTTACAAAAGAAATATACCTAATACAAATTGGCATCTAGTTTCTTCTCCTCTTTCTGAGGAAACTTATGAAAATCTTATAGCGAATAATACTTTTGTAACAGGAAGTGGTTCTAATATTGGAATTGGAGAGTATTCAAATGATATTGGTTCGGCTTGGTCATATGCACAATCAAGTAAAACTGGTCTATTGCCTTCAGGAAATGGTTTATCTGTAAAATTAGCAACTGCTGGTACGTTATCTTTTACAGGAACAATAAATACCTCAGATGTTAATTCTAGCATAACTGCTGGTACTAGAAACAATTTAAATTTAGTTGGTAATCCATTTACTGCTTATATAAATTCGGCAGATTTTGCTACTGAAAATACAGAAGCACTTAGTGAACAAACAGTTTGGTTATGGAATGGAACAGCTTATGAAACACACAATGAAATAAACCCGATAGAAATTGCTCCAGGGCAATCTTTCTTTGTTAAAGCTGCTACTAATGGTAATGTCACTTTTGCTATCTCAAATCAAAGTCATCAAAATGACACTTTTATGAGACAAGCACCTAAGCCTTCTTTTGAACTATTTGTAGAAAATGAGGCTAGTAAAAAATCAACTAAAGTATTTTATATAGCTAATAAAACTACTGGTTTTGATAAAGGATATGATTCTAAAATATTTGAAGAAGGAAAAAAAGCTAACTTTGAAATATTTACAGAATTATTAGCAGATAATAAAGGTAATAAATTAGCGATACAATCGTTACCAAATACAGATTTAGAAGCAATGATTGTTCCTGTTGGAATAACAGCAAAATCAGTTAAAGAAGTTACTTTTTCTGTAAAAACTCAAAATCTTCCTGAAGATATTAAAATTTACTTAGAAGATAGAATTGCTAATACATTTACAAATATTTCTGAAAAAAATCATAAAGTTATTTTAGAAAATACAACTAAAGGTGCGGGACAATTTTATATTCATACTACTTCTAAAATTTTAGAAGAAGCGCCTATCCAACAAAAATTACAAAATGTAAGTATTTTTAAATCAGTAAATAATAGCATAACAATTACTGGTTTACAAACTGATAATGCATCGTTAAATATCTATTCTATTTTAGGTGCAAAAATTATTAGTACTTCATTTAAATCAACTGGTGTTAGTGTTATTCAATTACCTAAAACTTCAATAGGAGTTTATATTGTTGAATTAAAATCTGATTTAGGAACGATTAATAAAAAAATTATTTTAGAGTAATAAAAGAAACATCAAGAAAAATAAACTGAAAATATATTAAGTTAACAGGCTTTTAGATACGTCTTTAATTTTAAACTTATAAAAAATACAAGTAAAAAGTGCTATTGAAGTTACAGGTTGTAAATTTTAATACAAATATTTTTTCAATAAAAAATCCTCGATTTTATCGGGGATTTTTTTCATTACTTAAGACATATCTAAATAGCTAATTTTAGTAATAATATTAGTTTTTTGATTAAATTCAATATTGATAAAACTATCACAATCTTCACACGTAGTATATAAAATACTTTTATTACCATTTCTACCAGTACTAAAAACAATTGTACCTAATTCACTTATATTACTTCCTATATTAACAGTTGTATTCTTTACTGTTATATTATGTTCTTTTGTGTTTACTTCAAAAGACTCTATGTATGGTTTATTATTTGCTAAAGAAAAATCTACCTTTAAACCTTTAAAGGTAATATAAACATAGCCTTCATCTGATTTATAAGAATTAACAGTCCCAAGTAAGTTTTCAATCAATGATTTTTTTCCTTGTGTATTTTTTAAATCAGATAACGTAATATTATTTATTTTAAAAGCATCAAATTCTGTTGCTGTTACAATATTACTTGTTTGTCCTTTAGCTATAAAACTACTTATTAAAAATAAGTATATAATTAACTTTTGTTTCATGTTATTTTAAGTATTGATAGTATTTTTATCAAAAAAAAAATTAAGAAACTCAAAGATAGATTTGTTTTTTTTAAGTTACAATTAACCTTTAACTAATAATTAGTTAAAATTTACAGTCATTTTTATTTTAGATTTTAATTCTTGTCGATGTTTTTCGGTTTCTAAATCAGACCAATTAAAGTAGTTTGTAAACTCTTTTAAAACTTCATTTTTATAGTTATTAACACTAGGTTTATCAAAAAATAAACGACCAGTTCTACGCATAAAAAAATCAGTAGGTGTACAGGTCATTTCATATTGAATTGTAAACCAAATTTCTGCTTTTAATAATCGAAGCTCTATATTTTTTTCTTCAAGAGTATTAAACTTATCTAAAATGATATTTGTTTGTCTTCCGTAATTATGGACTAAATATTCAGCATCTTTTTTAGTAAAACTATCTTTTTTTAAAGTATCATAAACTTCTGTTACATATTTTTTTACAGATTTATAATCTTCAAAAGGTCCACCAGTTAATAAAATATCTTCTGTTTGTATAGGTTCAAATTCAATTTCAAAACGGCGCACCATTTTTTTAGCGATTAAATCAACAGTACGCTCTGCCATTTTACGATATCCAGTTAATTTACCACCAGCGATAGAAATTAATTTAGTATCAGAAACAAAAATTTCATCTTTACGAGATAGTTCTGAAGCTGATTTTCCTTCTTCATGAATTAACGGGCGCAAACCTGCCCACGATGATTGAATATCATCGATGGTTAAATGTACATTAGGAAACATATTATTTACAGCCGCTATTAAATAAATAGTATCTGTAATATCTATTTTTACGGTGTTTTTATCTTGTTGAAAATTGGTATCTGTAGTACCAAAGTAGGTTACTTTTCCACGAGGAATTGCAAACATCATACGTCCATCAGGAACATCAAAATAAACAGATTGTTTTATGGGGAATTTTTCGTGAGCAACTACTAAATGCACACCTTTTGTTAAATGAAGTCTTTTTCCAATTTTTGAGTTATTAAGTTGACGTAATTCATCAACCCAAGGTCCTGCTGCATTTACAACATATTTTGCCTTAATATTATAGCTTTCATTATTAAAAATATCGGTAACTTTTGCTCCTACTACTCTATTATTTTCATAAATAAAGGTATCTGCTTTTGTATAATTAAGTATTTGTGCATCATATTGACTTGCCGTTTTTAATACTTCAATAGTTAAACGAGCATCATCTGTACGATACTCAGCATAATAACCAGCTCCTTTTAAAATATGTTCAGGTAATAAAGGTTCTATTTCTAGCGCTTCTTTTTTATCAAGCATTTTACGTTTATCATCTCCTTCTACAGAAGCTAATACATCGTAAATTTTTAATCCGATAGAAGTTAACCAAGCTCCATAAGTACCACCATCAATTAATGGTAAAATCATTTTTTCAGGGATGACTAAATGTGGTGCTATTTTATGTACAATTGCACGTTCCGAACCTACTTCTTTTACTAACCAAAAATCGAATTGTTTTAAGTAACGTAAACCACCGTGTATTAATTTTGTTGATTTACTTGAAGTACCCGATGCAAAATCATTTTTTTCAATTAATGCAACTTTCATCCCTCTTGATGCTGCATCTAATGCAATACCTGCGCCAGTAATACCACCACCAATAATTAAAATATCGAATTCAGTTTCTTGTAATTCTTTTTGAATTTTTTTTCTGGTTAAAAAAGAAAAATTGATCATAGCTAGTTTTTGCTAGCTAAAATAAGGATAAAAATAAGGTTAAGTTAAAATATATCAAAAAAAAGAGCTGAATATATCAGCTCTTAATCGTTGCCCCCCAGCAACATTTTAAATCAATTAATGATTTAATTTTTGCCAATTAATATCGGCTTGTTTTTTTAACTTTTCAGTATTTTCTTGTTTCCAAAGGTTTAACGTATTACTTCCCCAAGAATTGTAAAATAAATAGAGTTTACCGTTTCTTATTTCAAAAGTTTCAGGGTTGATATCTATTTTTTTTCCTTTTTTACCCAGTGCATACGCACAATACCCTCCATATTGTGGTATATATTTGTTAGGGTTTTCTTTGAATTTATTTAAATTCTCTTTATTAGAAAATCTAAAATTAACATTGTTATGTTTAAAGGTTATTTTTTTACTTCCTTCAACTACTTTATTTGAAAAATAAGCAACTATATCGTAGCCTTTTGCAACAGTGCCTTTTTCAGTATTATAATCTAATTTTTGAGCTAATAATGTTGTAGAAATAGTTAAAAAAAATAATGTAATAATATGTTTCATCGTTTTATACTTTTTTAAATAGTCGATGAGATTTCCGTTAGATTACAAAAACAATTTATAATACCATTAAATTACAACCACGAATGTCTGAATTATCAAAGCGACCTATAATTTCAACACTATTATCTGCGTGTACTTTTCCTAAATCTTGAGTTGCTATAAACGAACAAGAATTATAGTTTGCTAAATCAATAATATTAACCCCTCCATTTTTTTCTTTAGATAAAATAGTTAAAGCATCTTCGGTATCTCTAATTAAAATACGCATCCAAGGTGGGCAATTAAAAACACCATTTTCTTTAGAATATGCTTGGCTTAATAATTCTGTCATACCATATTCTGAATGAATTTGTGAAACACCAAAACCAGTACTTAAAACTTGATGTAACTCAGCTCTAATTAGTTCTTTTCTACGTCCTTTCATACCACCAGTTTCCATAACAATAGTGTGTTTTAGATTAAACTGATGCTTTTCAATTAAATCTAACAATGCAAATGAAACGCCAATAAGCAGTACTTTTTGTCCTTTTTTGTCTAATTCGATGAGTTTTTTTGCTAATTCATCTAAATTATTTAGATAAAATCCACTATTAGAATGCTTTGATTTTTTAATTAAATCATCTACCATATATACTAATGATGAGCCTTTTCGTTCTAAATAATTAGGTAATAAAGCTAAAACAGCATATTCTTTTATATCTCCATAGAAATAATCAAATCCTTTTAAATAACTCGTTTCATACCATGATAAGTCAGTAACATGATGTTTACTAGTAATACTACCTGTAGTTCCAGAACTTGAAAATGTTTCTTGAATTATATCTGTTGATGAAAGAATCTGTTTTGTTTTAAAAAATTGAATAGGTAAAAAAGGGATTTCTTCAATTTTAGTAATATCTGAATAATGTATGTGTAGTAAGTCACAAAAAGACCGATACACTCTATTATTTTTAAATTGATGTTTAAATACTTGTAAAGCAACTTTGCTAAACTCTTTTTCCGATGATATTTTAAAAACGTGTTCTTTCATAAGGGTTTACAAAAATAGCATTATAAGAGTTTTATTCTTTAAGTTAAAGTGTCTTTTTTTATAAAAATTAATTATTTAATAAGTTAAATAGTTTCTTAAAGAATATTATATGTTTTCTTAAAATAAATGTAAAATAAGACATTTATAGATTGTTTAATTATGAACAAAATAACAATTTATGTTTGATTTACACATTTGTTAAATTATTTGTAATTTCGTGGTTCAATTTAAATTTAAAACAAAATGACAGATTTCGGAATCAAAGAAGCTTTGGCTCAATTAGGAGTAAAAGATATTAATGATGGAACTTCTACAGGTTCTGTAAATTTCTCTAATGGAGAAATTATTGAAAGTTATTCACCTGTTGATGGTAAATTAATAGGAAAAGTAAAAGCTACTACAAGAGAAGATTACGACAAAGTAATGGAAACGGCTACAAAAGCATACAAGTCTTTTAGAAATATGCCAGCTCCACAAAGAGGAGAAATTGTTCGTCAGTTTGGTAATAAATTAAGAGATTTAAAAGAGCCATTAGGTAAGTTAGTTTCTTACGAAATGGGGAAATCTTTACAAGAAGGTTACGGAGAGGTTCAAGAAATGATTGATATCTGTGATTTTGCTGTTGGATTATCACGTCAGTTAAACGGACAAACAATTCCATCTGAGCGTCCAGGACACGTAATGAGAGAGCAATGGCATCCAATTGGAGTTGTTGGTATTATTTCTGCATTTAATTTTCCAGTGGCTGTTTGGGCTTGGAATACTGCTTTAGCTTGGATTTGTGGTGATGTTTGTGTTTGGAAAGGTTCTGAAAAAGCACCTTTATGTTCTATTGCTTGTCAAAATATTATTGCTGATGTATTAAAAGAAAATAACTTACCTGAAGGAATTTCTTCTATCATCAATGGAGATTATAAAGTTGGTGAAATGATGACTACCGATACTCGTATTCCTTTAGTTTCTGCTACAGGGTCTACAAGAATGGGACGTATTGTTGGTGCAACTGTTGCACAACGTTTCGGAAAATCATTATTAGAATTAGGAGGAAATAACGCTATTATTATTACGCCAACAGCCGATTTAAAAGTAGTTGTTCCTGGTGCTGTATTTGGTGCTGTTGGAACTTGTGGACAACGTTGTACTTCTACTCGTAGATTAATTATTCATGAATCAGTATATGATAAAGTAAGAGATGCTATTGTTGGTGCTTATGGTCAATTAACAATTGGAAATCCTTTAGATGAAACAAATCATATTGGACCATTAATTGACAAAGATTCGGTAAATACTTATTTAGCTGCTATTGAAAAAGCAAAAGCTGAAGGTGGAAACGTATTAGTTGAAGGTGGTGTTTTAGAAGGTGAAGGTTACGAAAGCGGATGTTACGTAAAACCAGCAATTATTGAAGCTGAAAATCATTTTGAAATAGTTCAACATGAAACTTTTGCTCCTATTTTATATTTAATGAAATATTCTGGAGAAGTTGAAAATGCTATTGAAAAACAAAATGGTGTTGCTCAAGGATTATCATCAGCAATAATGACTAATGAATTGAAAGAGGCTGAAAAGTTTTTATCATACGCTGGTTCTGATTGTGGTATTGCAAATGTAAACATCGGAACTTCTGGTGCTGAAATTGGTGGTGCTTTTGGTGGTGAAAAAGAAACTGGTGGTGGACGTGAGTCTGGTTCTGATGCTTGGAAAGTATATATGAGACGTCAAACAAATACGATAAATTATTCTGATGAATTACCTTTAGCGCAAGGAATTAAATTTGATTTATAATAGCATAATATTTGTTGTAAATATAAAATCATAAAATTAAAAAGTCACATCGAAAGATGTGACTTTTTTTATGTATTTGTTTCATATAGATATATTTTATCATATATTTTATTCCTTCATTTTTTTTTAATAAATTAACAGTCAATAAATTAGATACGTATGAACAAGAAAATAATTTACTTACTAGGTATTTTTATAACAATTATTTTAGGATCATTTTTGTATTGGAAATTTTGTTGTTGTAAAAAAGAAATTAAAAAAAATGAAAAAATACCCAAAAAAGTTGAAGTAGTAGTTGATAAGCAACCTATACTATCTTTTGGTACATATAATGCTAATGGTACTATTGGAATACCCTTAAATGATGGAGTAAAGTTTAATAAATCAAGTATAAATTTTTCATCACCAATATCGGGTGAGTTAAATTCTAAAATTGGTAAGTTAAAAGATTTTTTAGCGAAAGAAAATGAAAAATCATTATCTATTACAGGTTATTATACTAGTGATGAGGTTAACAATTCTATTTTTCCTAACATAGGAATGGCTAGAGCTATTTCGTTTAAAAATTACGTAGCTGGTCAAGGAATACCTACAAAAATAATTGATATTGAAGGTAAATTAGATGATAATATGATTGTTGATGAAAACAATGTTATGAAAACACCTTTAAAATTAAGTGTTGGAAAATCAAAAGATTATTCTAAATTAATAAATTCAATTATTAAAGAAATAGAATCAAACCCATTATTATTAAACTTTAATAGTGGAAAAACAACATTAAATTTCTCACATAATCAGCGTAGAAAAATAGTAAACATATCTACTTATTTAGATAAGGTAGATAATTCATTTTGTTTAATTACTGGACATACAGATAATACAGGAAGTGCTAGTAGAAATTTAGTTATAGGTAAACAAAGAGCTGAATTTATTAAAGAATATTTTACAAGAAGTGGAATAATAAAAACAAGAATTAATACCGTTTCTAAAGGTGAAACAACTCCTATAGCAACTAATGCTAGTAAAGAAGGGAGAGCAAAAAATAGAAGATCAATTGTAACAATTAACTAAAACAAATTTAAATTATGAATTTATTAATAATACATATAGCATGTTGGTTAATTCCTTTATTAGTTGGAATTATATGTGCTTTATTGGGGTATTTATTGGGTAGACTTTTTAGAAAAGGTAACAATAATGAAGAAATTACTATTTTAAATAATAAAATAAGTAAGCTTGAAGTATCTTTAAAATCTTGTAGTGATGAAAAGTCAAAATTAAAAACAGCCTTAGATACTACTAAAAAAGATCTAAAACATTGTGAGAAGAATAAATCAGGTATAGCATTAAGTTTAAAAGAGGTAGAATCAAAAAACTTAAGTTTAGCAGCTTCTTTAACTACCTTAAAAACAACAACTGTAACGTTAATACCATTTAATGATGAATTAGCAAAAAGTGTTTTTGGTAAAAAAATTAAAGAAAATGATTTGAAAATTGTAGAAGGTATAGGACCTAAAATTGAAGGATTATTTCATGATTTTGATATTAAGACATGGAAACAATTATCTGAAGCTTCTATAGAAAAATGTCAAGAAGTATTAAATAGCGGTGGAGATCGTTACAGAATACATAAACCAACAACATGGCCAAGACAAGCTAAATTAGCTTATGAAGGGAAATGGGAAGCATTATTGAAGTGGCAAGATGAATTAGACGGGGGAAAGTAATTAAATAATTAGTTATATAAAAAAGGCTTTACTTTATTAGTAAAGCCTTTTTTTATATAAATTTAAATACTTAAATTTTTTTTATAAAGTTAATTTTATGAACTGTTTTTAGGTACGGATGTTTTTTATAAATAATCTTCGTTTATTTTTTATTCAAAATAGATAGAGTATTTCATCTTTGATTAAAGTAGTTTTTTTGTAAAAACTCATTAATTATATCTAACTTTTCGTATTACTCGCATTGCTTCTTTATATTTGATATAAGTAGTTTTATCTCTTAAGTTTTTAATGTAATTTTTTACTTTTTTTAATTGCTCAGGTGCATCTAAAAAACCATTTAAATAGCAAATTAAAGAAGAGGTTGGCAGTTTTAATATGTTTTTATGTTCGGTTATAGATAATGGTTGCTGTTGTTCAATTTTTGAAATGAGTATTTTATTATTATTATATATATGTTTAAGGATAGTATGGTTGTAAAGTGGAGGCTTAAATAAAAACTCGGTATTAATATCATACCTTCCATTATCTTTAAAATGTATGCTAGTTTTTTCTAGAGGATACTGTTTTTCACTTTTATCAATACCTAATACAATATATTCGGTAACAATAAATGATTGCTCATTATAGTTAATTTTAACAGCATCTAAGGCAGAAAAAAATAAACGTACTTGTTCATTTATCAACTCAATATCAACACGTGTATAAAACTCTTTATTGTTAATTACTTTTTTTTTCCCTGCCCAACAAAGCACAAATTGCTCGTTAAATACCTTGTATTTTGGATTGTATTTAGGCTTGTGATTATTGATAAAATCAAAAACACCATCAAGGGTTAGTTGTATGTTGTTACTCGAATTTTTTTCAATAGCGGCAACAATATTACTATTTAAATCATTTGATATAAAATTATTATCAACAGGTAAAGAGTTACTTCCTCTACGAAAAAAAACAGTTCCTTTATTGTATTTCCAAATAGTTTTAACAAGAGAACTAATTTTATCGTTAGGGTAAATAGTGATTAATCCTATAACTTTATAGCGTGGTAATCGAGGAAAAGGAACATTTTCGTATTCTATTTTTGGCGAATTATTTAAGTAAGCATTCACTAGGTTTTGAATTTTACTATCATCATAAAAATCTACTCCCATAATTTTATTATCTTCATCTTCAACCCCAATTACAATGTAAGAGTTGTTTCCCGGATTTGAATTTGATAAAGCACATACATGTTTTATAAATTTAGCTTTCCCTTCTTTTGAATGTAAAGATAGTTTTTGCTTTTTATCATAAAAACTGTTCTCATCGTTATGAGAAAGTAAGTTTTTAATTAAAAGGCGTTTGTTAATCAAGATACAATTTTTTTTGTTTAAAAGTACTTAAAAAGACCGCTTGTTTTTTGATAAAAAGAAGTCCTAATTTTCTGCTATTATTATAGCATTAAAAATACATAATTTATATATTTTTATTTAAAATAGTTGCGCTAGCTTGTGCCGTAGGATAGACAACTAAATCTTCAATGTTTACATGATAAGGTCGGCTAATAACAAAGTAAATAATATCGGCAATATCTTCGGCTTGTAAAGCTTTGTATCCTTCATATACAGTTTTAGCTTTATCAGTATTACCTTTAAAACGCACCTCTGAAAACTCAGTTTCTACAAGCCCTGGATGAATTGCTGAAACTCTAATATTATGTTTATTTAAATCAATACGCATTCCTTTATTTAAAGCGTTTACAGCAAATTTAGAAGCACAATAAACATTTCCATTTGGATATACTTCCTTCCCTGCAATAGAACCGATATTTAAAATAAAACCATTATTTCTATCTATCATTTGCGGAATAATTGCTTTTGAAACATACAATAATCCTTTTACATTTCCATCAATCATCGCATCCCAATCATCAATACTTCCGTCTTGAATACTACTTAATCCATGAGCATTTCCTGCATTATTAATCAGAATATCAATATGTTTAAAGTCATCAGGTAAACTATTAATAGCATTTTGTACTTCTTCTTTATAACGAACATCAAATTGTAGCGTATGTACTTTTGTTAATGTAGCAAGTTCTTGTTGAAGTTCTTTTAGTTTTTCAGTACGTCTTCCGCAAATAATAAGGTTGATATTATTTTTAGCAAATAGTTTTGCAGTAGCTTTACCGATACCAGAAGTAGCACCTGTAATTAAGGCGGTTTGTTGCATGTTTTTGTTTTTTATAAAGGTAAAATATTTTAAGTATATTGAAAAATTATAAAAACAAAAACCGCTCTATTGCTAGAGCGGTTTGTTTTAGTCGGCTACTACCCCAACCAAAATCAACTAACCAAACTTTCTTAAATATTATAGATCAACCATTTTACGTTTTATTTTAGTACGCTTTCTGTTATTATTTCTTACAGCTGATTTTATTGTGTTTTTATTTTTACTTTTTAAAAGTGTTAAAAATCCTTTACCATAAAAAGTATAGGTAGTTTCTGAACTTAAATGAAACAATGAAATTGTTTGTTCATTTATAACGCTTAGTTTAAATTTTTCTGTATCTCCACCGTCATAATTAAGTGTTAAAATTTTTGAGTCATTATTACCTGAAATATCAGCGATATCATAACCTCCAACAAAATCCCATTTAATGTAATCAATGTTAGTACCAAAAGAATCATGAGAAGAATAAAATGTTACATCATCTTCAGGAGTAAATTGTAAAAAGTGTTCATTATCAAAAGGATTTTCATATCCACCTTCTTCATCTATTCTTTCCCAAGCAACATATTCTTGTAAAAAATATTCAATATTATCATAAAATAATTTATCATAATCAAAATTATTTTTTTGATATCCTATTAAATAATAACTTACATTTTCATGTAAATCATCAATTCTAATTTCATTTTCAGCGACTTGAAATACTTCAAAATTATAGTTTCCATTATTATGCCTAGCTTGTAAAATAGTTCCGTTTGTTCCATAATTTCCGACTAAAATACCAAGCCCGTTTCCTGTTTTTCCAATATCAACAATATTATTGTTAGCATACATATTTCCATTTATAAATGAAACAGTAAAGGCTTTTGATAAAAAAGGCACATCACCAGAACCATCAGTTCTATGATAATCAACATACCATAAATCATAACTTGATATATATTCGCTTAATGAAAAAGGAGTATTGTCGATATCTTCAAAATCATTAATCATATTATCTTGAATCACACAAGAAGAAAATGTTATACTTGCGGTAATAAATAAGAAGAGTAGTTTTAATGATTTCATAAGCATTGGTTTTATGGATACTTTTAATAAATCAAATTATATGCCAAAATAAAATATATGATTAAAAATCTGACTTTTATAAAAATCAATTAATTTTTTTGCTGATGTTTTTAATTTTATAATTATACATTTTATCGCCAATTTTATAGGTAATAATAGCTTCATTATCTTTCAAATTAAAAGGGAATTTTTTATTGATTTTAGGAGCTGTATTTCCGTATTCTTTTTGAGAATCAGCATTTAAAACGAAATCTTTTTTATCTTGATTTATTGATGAATTATGATGTGCAATAATATATTTTTTATCCATTTTATGTTCAATAATAGGATTCATTATTTTATCTTGAAAATACACCTTTTTAAAATCAATAATTTCATCGGATGTAAATTCAATTATTAAATTACAATTACTGTTATAAACAGTGTTATTAACAATAGTATAAGATGCTTTTTTTATACTAAAAGGCAAATCATTATTTAATTTAACACTAGCACATTGTGTAAATATGCATACAAAAATTAATATTCCAAATAATTTCATAGTAGTACTTTTTAAGGTTTAATTTTATACATTACAACTAATATACCAAGTTATAAAAGATAAGGTTTATAATATCTTGAAAATTTTTAAACCTTATCAATACAAAATATTTATATGAAGATTAAAGAAAAACTGTATGAACAATGCGTTATTTATGTAGCAAATCGTTTAAAAACAGTCGAAGAAATTATGATATCTAATCAAAAAGGATTGGAATCTGAAACTAAAAGTTCGGCAGGTGATAAGCACGAAACAGGCAGAGCAATGCTACAATTAGAAATGGAAAAAGCAGGGCAACAACTTCATGGAATTGTAAAAATGAAAGGAATACTTTCTAAAATAAATATTGAAAATACCTCTGAAATTGCCCATTTAGGAAGCGTTATTAAAACAACGAAAGCTTCTTTTTTTTTAAGTATTAGTTCAGGAAAAATTATTGTTGATGATGAAACTTATTTTGCAGTTTCTGTTTCATCGCCAATAGGAAGTTTATTATTAGGTAAAAAAGCAGGTGATACTTTTGTTTTTAATAATATGGAACAAAAAGTAATGTCAGTTTTTTAATAACTAAATTTAAGATACACTTTATTAATATTGATAATTATACAGGTAAAAAAGTGTATCTTTTATTTAAATAATATCATTAAATTTTAATGATATTATTTCGTTTATTTCGATGTTTAAAGAATGCTTAAAAAAGATATTCTGACTATTATAATTCGCTTCAATTAACCAATATGAACCTTTAAAATAGGTTTTTAAAACAATAGCTTTCTCATAAGAATTTGTAACAATTGATATTTGATGCGGATATAATAAAACAACATTATTATCAATTTTAATTTCGTTTACATCATCAAATAAAGTGGCAATGTATTTTAACTTCGGATTTTCGTATATTTTTTTGGGCGTATCATTTGCAATTATTTGACTGTTTTTAATTACAATCATTTTATCAGCAAAAGATAAAGCGTCATTTCCTTCGTGAGTTGCTATAATACAAGCAATATTTTTTTCTTTCAGATAAGAAAATAAGTTTCTACGTAATGAGTTTTTTTTGAAATTATCTATCTGTCCGAAAGGTTCATCTAGCAATAATAATTCAGGTTCTTTTGCTAAAGCCCTTGCAATTGCAACTCGTTGTTGTTGTCCGCCACTTAAATTTTTAACTTTTACGTTTGCAAATTCTGTCATTTCTATGACGTTTAATAATTCGTCTGTTCTTCTTTGCGATTCCTCAGGATAAAAACGAGATAAGAATTTTTTAATATTTTCGCTAACAGAAATAAATGGCATTAAATCGAAATCTTGAGCAACATATTTAAAAAAATCGACACCTGGTACTAAATGATGTGAAGGTCCTAAAATTTGAAAATCGTTCCAAAATAAAGTTCCTTCGTTTAGGTTTAATAATCCGTAAATAGCTTTTAATAAAGTCGATTTTCCGCAACCACTTTCACCCAAAAGACATAAATGTTCTCCTTTTTTAAGAGAGAAATTAATGTTTTTTAAGATTATCTTTTCTTTAGAATATCCGAATGTAATATTGTTAACTTGTAGCATAGGTGCAAAAATAAAGTTTCTAATTTTAATAAAGTTATCGAAATTATTTTTAAAAGTTAAATACTTCTTGCGTTAGCGATTGAAGCAATTGTTTGAGCTCTTTTTTATTTTTCTTTTGAAAAAATAAAAAAAGCGAGTGCGGAAAGCGCGACCCTTGTGGTAACGCCCAAATTATAAGCACAAAAAAACCGATACTTTCGCATCGGTTTTTTATGATTTTTATTGATGTTTTACTTTTTATCTTGATTAGGTAATTCTTTAAAACCCATGTTATATAATGTAAATCCGAAGATATCGGCATATTGTTCGATGGTTTTAGCTACGGGAGTTCCCGCACCATGACCAGCATTTGTTTCAATACGAATTAATACAGGATTTTCGCCTTGTTGCTTGTCTTGTAATTCGGCAGCAAACTTAAAACTGTGGGCAGGAACTACACGGTCATCATGATCACCAGTGGTAACAAGTGTAGCAGGATACTCCACTTTATTTACATTATGCACAGGAGAATATCCGTTTAAATAATCGAACATTTCTTTGTTATCGGCAGATGTTCCGTAATCATAAGCCCAACCTGCACCCGCAGTAAACGTGTGATAACGTAACATATCTAAAACTCCAACGGCAGGCAAAGCGACTTTCATTAAATCGGGACGCTGTGTCATTGTTGCGCCAACTAATAATCCACCGTTTGAACCTCCACGGATTGCCAAATAATCAGAAGAAGTATATTTTTGATTGATTAAATATTCGGCAGCAGCAATAAAATCATCAAATACATTTTGTTTTTTTAATTGTGTTCCTGCATCGTGCCATTTTTTACCATATTCACCTCCACCACGTAAATTAGGAACGGCATATACTCCGCCTTGTTCCATCCAAACGGCGTTTGCAATGCTAAAAGCAGGTGTTAAACTGACATTAAACCCGCCATAACCGTATAAAATAGTTGGATTTTTACCGTTTAATTCTAAACCTTTTTTATAGGTAATTATCATCGGAACTTTTGTTCCATCTTTTGATGTATAAAATACTTGTTTACTTTCGTAAGCATCAGCATTGAAAGAAATTTCAGGTTTCCAAGATAAAATATACGTTCCATCTTCAGGATTAAATTTATAAGATGAACTTGGTGTATTGTAGTTTGTAAATGAAAAATAGATTTCTTTAGCTTTCGTTTTTCCGTCAAAACCACCAGCAGAACCAACACCTGGAAGTTTTACTTCACGGATTAATTTTCCATCAAAATCGTATTGTAAAACTTTAGAAACAGCATCAACCATATATTCTGTGAAAAAATATCCAGCTCCTGTTGATGGTGATAATACGTTTTTAGTTTCTGTAATAAAATCTTTCCAGTTTTCTGGCGTTGGATTTTTAGCATCAACAGTTATTATTTTTTTATTTGGTGCATTTAAGTTGGTAACTAAATATAATTTATCGCCACGACTGTCAATTACATACGTATCGTTATCGTAATTATCTGTAATTGTAACTAACTTACTATTAGGAGTCGTTAAATCTTTTAAAAATAATTTATTTCCTGATGTTGAAGTAGCCGCAGAAATAATTAAATATTTGTTATCTTCAGTTAAATAACCGCCAACATATCTGTTTTTTTCTTCGGATGTTGCACCAAAAATAATTTTGTCGATTTTTTGTGGCGTATTTAAAGCGTGATAATATAATTTATGCTGATCTGTTTTTGCAGATAATTCACTTCCTTTGGGTTTATCGTAACTAGAATAATAAAAACCTTCGTTTCCTTTCCAAGCGATTCCAGAGAATTTTACATCAATTAAAGTATCACCAATAATTTCTTTAGTTTTGGTGTTTAAAACAATAATTTTTCGCCAATCGCTTCCTCCTTCAGAAATTGAATATGCAACAATACTTCCATCTTTAGTAAAACTTACCGAACCTAATGAAGTTGTTCCATCTTCAGAAAAAGTATTTGGATTTAAGAAAACCTCTTCATTTCCTTGAGCATCTTTTCTGTATAAAACTGATTGATTTTGTAATCCATTATTTTTGTAGAAGTAGGTATAATCACCTTCTTTAAAAGGCGTTCCTAATTTTTCGTAATTCCATAATTCTGATAATCTATCTTTTAATTGCTCACGATACGGAATTTTACTTAAATAATTAAAAGTAACTTCATTTTCTGCTTTTACCCAATTTTCAGTTTCTGAACTTTTATCATCTTCTAACCAACGATAATTATCAGTTATTTTTGTTCCGAAATAATTATCTACAACAGGTTTTTTATTTGTTTTTGGATAGTTCACAATCGTATTTTTTTTAAGTTGATTTTCTTTTTTACAAGAGACTAAAATAGTGCTAGCACAAAGAAGTGAAAAAAATATTTTTTTCATGATATAAAAGTTAGTTAATTGTTTCAAAGTTAGCCGAAAAAAATAGGTAAAACACTTTTTTAATATGACTTTAACACTAAAGTATAGCTCTTGTAACTTTTCAAAAATAAAAACGACTATCTTTATACTTGAAAATTTTTACGTAGTAATATAATATAAACAGGATGACAGAAAATTTAACGAAAGAAACTTTTTTAAAAAAAGTGTTTAATTTTGAAGAAAATAAAGAGTGGAAGTTTGAGGGAGATAAACCTGTATTAATTGATTTTTATGCAGATTGGTGTGGTCCTTGTAAAGCATTAGCGCCAATTTTAGAAGAATTAAGTAAGGAATATGAAGGTAAAATAGATATCTATAAAATAGATACAGAGGCAGAACAAGAATTAGCTGCAGCTTTTGATATCCGAAGCATTCCTTCAATGTTATTTTGCCCTATGGGAGAAGCGCCTCAAAGGGCGAATGGTGCATTACCTAAAAAACAGTTAGAAGAAATTATAAAAGATGTTTTAAAAGTAGAGAAATAAGCTTTAAAATGAGTTTAAAAAGTGATGTTTTTACATCGCTTTTTTTTTGAATAAAACCAAAATATGGAACTCTGTGATAATCACTACTCAAGCTTATTTTTTTGTTTTTAAGTGCTTGTTTTTAAGTGTTTTAAAATTTTATAGAAATAAATTTGTTTTATAATTTTTTTCAGTTTGTTGAAAACTTCAAGGGATTTGTGAATAAGTAAAGCTTTCGAATTTTAGTAAATTTATGGATATTTGTTGCCCCCCAATAACGCAAAATAACAAACATAATTTAGCACACAAAATAATGGCTGCAATCGAACCGATTTTACAAGAAAATAAAGATAGATTTGTAATTTTTCCAATTCAACATGATGATTTATGGGACTGGTATAAAAAACAACAAGCATGTATTTGGACTGCTGAAGAAATAGATTTATCTGTTGATGTTATCGATTGGGAAACTAAATTAACAGAAGATGAGCGTTACTTTATTAAACATGTTTTAGCTTTTTTTGCAGCTTCTGATGGAATTGTAAATGAAAATTTAGCCGAAAATTTTGTAAATGAAGTACAATATTCAGAAGCAAAATTTTTCTATGGTTTTCAAATAATGATGGAAAACATTCATTCAGAAACATACTCTTTATTAATAGATACTTATGTGAAGAATGATGCAGAAAAAGATCAATTATTTAAAGCAATTGAAATTTTTCCTGCTATAAAAAAGAAAGCAGATTGGGCTTTAAAATGGATTGAATCAGATTCGTTTGCAGAACGTTTAATTGCTTTTGCAGCTGTTGAAGGTATTTTCTTCTCAGGATCATTTTGTTCAATTTTCTGGTTAAAGAAAAGAGGTTTATTACCTGGATTGGCTTTTTCGAATGAATTAATTTCAAGAGATGAAGGAATGCATTGTGATTTTGCTGTGCATTTACACAATCATCATATTGTAAATAAAGTGCCTAAATCACGTATTCGTGAAATTATTTTAGATGCACTTACTATTGAAAGAGAATTTATCACAGAATCGTTACCTGTAAGTTTAATTGGTATGAATGCTAAATTAATGACACAGTATTTAGAGTACGTAACTGACAGATTATTATTAGAGTTTGGTTGTGACAAAGAATATAACTCTACAAATCCATTTGATTTTATGGAAATGATTTCTTTAGAAGGGAAAACAAATTTCTTTGAAAAAAGAGTTTCAGAATATCAAAAAGCAGGTGTTTCTGGTGGAGGTACAGGTGATATCAGCTTTGATGCTGAGTTTTAAATAAAAAAATTATAATTATAATAATTTTTTTAAATTCTCAATTTTTTTAAAAATAGATAATTCACTTTAAATTTTATTTTTTAGTGATATTATCAATAAAATTAAACCGAATAATAATATGTATGTAACAAAGAGAAATGGTCGTAAAGAGCCAGTGATGTTTGATAAAATTACCGAAAGGGTTCGAAGAGAGTGTTATAGGTTAAATAAAATTGTAGATCCTGTAAAAGTAGCAATGCGTGTAATTGAAGGATTATATGATGGCGTATCTTCTTCGGAATTAGATAATTTAGCGGCAGAAGTTGCTGCTACAATGACTACTGCTCATCCTGATTATGCAAAATTAGCGGCAAGAATAGCAGTATCTAACTTACATAAAAGTACCAAAAAATCGTTTTCTGAAACGATGACTGATTTATATCAATATGTAAATCCTCGTACAGATAAAAAAGCACCTTTATTAGCTGATGATGTATATGATATCATTCAAAAAAATGCTGATAAATTAGACTCTACAATTATTTATAGTCGTGATTTTAATTATGATTACTTTGGTTTTAAAACCTTAGAACGTTCTTATTTATTAAAATTAAATGGAACTATTGCAGAGCGTCCGCAACATATGTTAATGCGTGTATCAATAGGTATTCATAAAGATGATATTGATGAAGCAATAGCAACTTATGAGTTAATGAGTAAAAAATATTTTACCCATGCAACGCCTACATTATTTAATGCAGGAACGCCTAAACCACAAATGTCTTCTTGTTTTTTATTACAAATGCAAGATGATAGTATCGAAGGAATTTATGATACTTTAAAGCAAACTGCAAAAATTTCGCAATCGGCTGGTGGTATTGGTTTGTCTTTACATAATATCCGTGCTACAGGAAGTTATATTGCTGGAACTAACGGAACATCAAACGGTATTGTACCGATGTTAAAAGTGTTTAACGATACGGCACGTTACGTAGATCAAGGAGGAGGAAAACGTAAAGGTTCTTTCGCTATGTATTTAGAGCCTTGGCATGCTGATATTTTTGATTTTTTAGATTTAAAGAAAAATCATGGTAAAGAAGAAATGAGAGCACGTGATTTATTTTACGCTATGTGGATTTCTGATTTATTTATGGAACGTGTACAGCAAGATGCTGATTGGACATTAATGTGTCCGCAAGAATGCCCAAATTTATTTGATACTTATGGTGAAGAATTCAACCGTTTGTATACAGGGTATGAAGCTGCTGGAAAAGGTAGAAAAACCATAAAAGCACGTGAATTATGGGAGAAAATTTTAGAGTCGCAAATTGAAACAGGTACGCCGTACATGTTATACAAAGATGCTGCAAACCGTAAATCGAATCAAAAGAATTTAGGAACAATTCGTTCTTCAAACTTATGTACCGAAATTATGGAATATACTGCCGAAGATGAGGTAGCAGTATGTAATTTAGCATCTATAGCAATGCCAATGTTTATTGCTAAAGATAAAAATGGAAAGAAGTTTTTCGACCATGATGAATTATATAAAGTAACTAAAAAAGTAATTAGAAACTTAGATACGGTTATTGATAGAAATTATTATCCTGTTATTGAAGCAGAAAATTCTAATGTGCGTCATCGTCCAGTAGGTTTAGGAATTCAAGGACTTGCTGATGCTTTTATTATGTTACGTATGCCTTTTACTTCGGATGAAGCTAAAAAGTTAAATAAAGAAATCTTTGAAACCTTGTATTTTGCTTCTGTAACTTCATCAATGGAAATTGCAAAAGCAAAAGAGCCATATTCTACTTTTAAAGGTTCGCCAATGTCTAAAGGAGAATTTCAACAAGATATGTGGGGCGTAACTGAAGCTGATTTAAGCGGTCGTTGGGATTGGGAATCTTTACGTAAAGAAGTTGTAGAACATGGTGTTCGTAACTCTTTATTAGTAGCGCCAATGCCTACTGCATCTACTTCTCAAATTTTAGGGAACAACGAAGCTTTTGAACCATATACTTCTAATATTTATACTCGTAGAGTTTTATCTGGTGAATTTATTGTTGTTAACAAACATTTATTAGAAGACTTAGTAGAATTGAATTTATGGGACAATGCAATGAAGGAAGATATTATGCGTGCAAACGGATCTATCCAACATATTGCGACTATTCCACAAGATTTAAAAGATTTATATAGAACAGTTTGGGAAATGAGTATGAAAGATATTATAGATATGGCTCGTGATAGAGGATATTTTATCGATCAATCTCAATCGTTAAACTTATTTATGAAAGATCCTGATTATGCAAAATTAACTTCGATGCATTTTTATGCGCACAAAGTTGGTTTAAAAACAGGAATGTATTATTTACGTACTAAATCGGCAGTAAATGCCAAGCAGTTTACGTTAAATATTGAAAAGAAAGCAGACGTTGTTGAAGAAGATAAACCAATGAGCGCCGAAGAATATAAAGCAATGATTGATGCCTCTAAAAATGGAGCTCCTGATGATGATTGTTTAATGTGTGGTTCTTAAATCAAGAAAAATTATAATATTAAAGAGAAGTCGAAAGGCTTTTCTTTAATATTTATTATAAAACAAAAACGACGCTTAATAGCGTCGTTTTTTTATTGAGAAATAATTATTCTTTTTTTCTTTTTTCGGCTATTTCTTCTAGTTCATCGTACCAGTTTTGTCCGAATTTTCTAACCAAAGCTTGTTTTACAAATTTGTAAACAGGTACTTGTAGCTCTTTACCTAATGAACAAGCGTCATCACAAATATCCCATTTATCATAATTTACTGCCGAAAATTCACTGTATTCTTTTACTCGAACAGGGTATAAATGGCAAGAAACAGGTTTTTTCCAATCAACAACTCCTTGATTATATGCTTCTTCAATGGCACATAAAGCGGTGTTTTTATCATCAAAAATAACATACGCACAATCAGCACCGTTGATTAAAGGAGTTTCTAACTCACCAAAATCACCAGTAACCCATGTACCTTGTTTTTCAATAGCATCAATACCTTCTTTTCGAAGAAATGGTTTAATTTTAGGATAGATATCTTCTAAAATTTTAGTTTCTTCTTTTTCTAATGGCGCACCAGCATCTCCATCAATACAACAAGCGCCTTTACAGGCAGCTATATTACAAACAAAATCTTTATCAAAAAGATCTTCTGACACAAGTGTTTTTCCTAATTGGAACATAAATACTAAAGTTAAAAACATTACGTTTACAAAAACTTAATGTATATTTAGGCTGCAAAAATAGGTTTTTGTTATTTAACATATATAAATTTGTCACTTAAAAAATAATATAAATGAACTTTGATTTAAAACAAATAATAACGGCATTTATGGTATTGTTTGCTGTTATTGATATTATTGGTAACATTCCAATCATTATTAATTTGCGTAAAAAAGCAGGACATATTCAGTCTGAAAAAGCATCAATAATAGCTGGTGTTATTATGGTTGTATTTTTATTTTTAGGTGAAAATTTATTGAAGTTTTTAGGTGTTGCAGTAGAAGAGTTTGCTGTTGCTGGTTCTTTTATTTTATTTTTTATCGCTTTAGAAATGATTTTAGGAATTACACTTTATAAAGATGATGAAGATGAGGCATTAAATGCATCAGTATTTCCGATTGCTTTTCCATTAATTGCTGGTCCAGGAAGTTTAACAACTTTATTATCTATCAAAACAGAATATGATTTTGAAAATATATTAATAGCTATCTTTTTAAACGTAATATTGATATATATCGTTTTAAAAACTTCAGTAAAAATTGAGAAATTTATTGGTGCCAATGGTATTAAAATTATTCAAAAAATATTTGGAGTTATTTTATTAGCAATAGCGGTTAAATTGTTTGCTGCCAATATTAAAATATTATTTTCTTAATGATTTTTGACGTATTAATTATAGGAGGAGGAGTTTCGGGGATGCAATGTGCTTTGGTTTTAGGATCGGCACATGAAAAAGAGTATGCCAAAGATAAAAAAGTAGGTATTTTAATGCATCAAAGAGCATCTCATTTACAAGATGCTTTATTTAATAATGTTTTAGGCTTACCTGAAGCAACCTTAGGAAGTGATATTTTAAAAGAAGGAAAAGTACACTTAAAAAAGCAATATCCATCAGTATCTCAAATTGAAAATGAAAAAGTAATTGCTGTTTTAGATGATGAAAACGGTTATAAAATTATAACAAATAAAGGTGAACATTACAGTAAATTGGTTGTAGTTGCTTTAAATTATTCAAAACCATTTGAAATAGCAGGTTTAGAACAATATATAGAGCCACATATGCGAGCAAATGTGATGAAAGATAGAATACAACTTCGTAACTTTAATCACTTAATAAAAGAAGGCTTATATGTTTGCGGAACTTTAGCTGGTTGGCGTAGTCAGTTTGCAATAGCAGCAGGTAGTGGAGCTAGTGTAGCGACTGATATATTAACAATATGGAACAATCATACTCCAACAAAAATACACGATAAAATTACCGTTTAATTTTATCGATAAATACTATTGGTTCGTTTTTAAATGCGCCAATAGTGTTTTTTTATAGGTTCTTCCAATCGGTAAATTTTTAGAGTCGATAAAAAGGTTGGTTCCTGTGAATTTTACCATTTTTTTGATATTTATAATATACGATTTATGAATCTGTATAAATTGAGTATCATTTAAAGTGTCTTTCCAGTTTTTTAAAGAATCAATTATGGTTAATTTTTTATCCGTAGTAAAAAAAGTTACATAATTTCTGTCCGATTCTAAATACAAAATATCATCAATATAAATTTTATGAATTGTTTTATCTACATTTAAAAACAGTGCTTCTTTCTTTTTTTCTTCGGATGAATTTAACTGTTTTTCAACTTTAGAAACTGCTTTTAAAAATCTATCAAAAGAAAAAGGTTTTACTAAATAATCTACAATAGTATCTAGTTCAAAACTTGAAACAGCATAATCAGGATAAGCAGTTGTAATAATTATTTTTGGCGGATTTTTAATTGTTTTTATAAAATCTAATCCAGAAATATCGGGTAAATTAATATCTAAAAAAACAGTATCAACAGTATTATTTTTAAAAAATTCATTAGCCTTCATAGCAGTTTGAAAAGTAGCAATTACTTCTAAATCTGGAATTTTACGAATGTAATTTTTTATGATATTTTGTGCAGGAAGTTCATCTTCAATAATAATACAATCCATGTTTTTTTAGATTAAATTTAACGTTAATGATATTGTAAAAATATCTGTAGCATCAATAGATAATTCATAGTTGTTTTTATACAATAAGTTCAATCGCTTTTTTAAATTTTCTAGCCCGATAGTATTGGTGTTTTTTATCTTTTTGATATCATAATTATTGCTGCAAACACAGGTTAATTTGTTTTTATCTGCTTTAATTATTATAGAAATAACACTATTAATAGTACTATGTTTAAAAGCATTTTCAATAATCGTAATCAATAATAATGGTGCTATTTTATAATTTTCAGAATCTGTTGAAGTCTGATATTCTATTTCTTTGAGTCCTTCTGTTCTGATTTTATGGAAAACGATATAATTATCTAAAAACTGAATTTCTTTAGCTAAGCTTACTTTTTCTGAATTACTTTCATATAAAACATGCTTTAAATTGTCTGATAATTTTAAAATTAAATCGGGTGCTTTTTCGGGTTTTTCAATAGCGTATGCATAAATAGTATTTAAATTATTGAATAGCACATGAGGGTTGATTTGCGATTTTAAAAATTTCAATTCCATAGCTGTTTTTTCTTGTTGAATTCTTGCTACTTCTTCAGATTGATTTATATATCGAAATAACATCCATATAAATGAAAAAAACAATAAAGGTGTTAAAGTTTGCCATAAATAATCACTTAAACATTTCATAACTGAACATCCGCAACGTGCAAAAACATAGCAATACAATTGTGTTGCTAAAAATGAAATCAGCATAAAAATAACGCTGTATAATACATACCATTTCTTCTTTACAAAAAAAGGTAACAGTACTTGATTATTTGTGTAAACAATAATAACAAGGATAAAAAAATAATATAAAAATGGGTTTTCAGTCCAATAATAACGTGTAAACACAAATAATGACACAAAAGTAAAAAGTAGCCAAAAAAGTACGTGAATTAATGCTTGAGCACTATCTTTTTTATTTAGTTTAATCATAGTTTTTGTAAGTAACTAAAATTTGTTGATTCAACAAAATAATAAGTACTAAAGGCTATTTGTTAAGTACATAATACCGTTTTAGCTTTTTAATTGCAGTTTATACTTCTTTTTTTGATGTATATACTTTGTTTTTTTATCAAGGATAAAAAAAAATTACTTTCGAACTAAATTAATACTAAAACTTCAATAATATGAAAACAATTTTAACATTATCGGCTGTTTTTTTAATGGCATTATCTGTAAATGCACAAGAATTTAAGTTTGTAACAGAGTCTATTGATTACGGAAAAATTACACAAGGATCAGAAAAAAATCGTGTATTTGAGTTTACAAATATTGGTGATGCTCCTTTAATTATTAAACAAGTGGTATCTACTTGTGGATGTGCCGTTCCAAAGAAACCAGAAAACCCAATTATGCCTGGTGAAAAAGGTAAAATAGCAGTTTCTTATGATACCAATAGAATAGGAGGTTTTTCTAAAATGTTTACTATTGTTTCTAATGCAAAAAGTAAACGAATAAAAATTAAAGGGCATGTAAGTGCTAAAAACACACTAGCTTCTAAATAAATTTTAAACAAAAAATCCTGAGTTTTCACTCGGGATTTTTTATATAAAATGTTAAATAATAGTAGTTTTATAATTCTTTAGCATCTAATTTAGTGAACACATTTAAAACTGTTTGAATAGCATCAACGGTAAATTTTTGATCGATGTTTTCATAAACATCGGTAGCTTTATGATAATCTTCATGATCTGGCACACCAAAATATATAAATGGAATATCTTTTTTATGAAATGCTGCATGATCACTAGAGTTTGTCCAGTTTTCTGAGCTATCTAAACCTTCATGTCCTATAAGTAATTCAACTTCTCCAACTTTATCTAATGAAGTTATTGTTTCTTTTAATATTGGTGTATAACGAGTTCCTACAGCGAATAGTTTTTTACTATCACTTCTTGAAATCATATCAAAATTTAAGTTTAAGACTATTTTATTTAAATCAATTATAGAATTATCTGCATAATAATAAGCACCTTTTAAACCTATTTCTTCAGCATCAAAAGAAGCCAATATCACATTATGTTTTGGAGGATATTTTTTAAAATATTCAGCAAAAGCTAATAAGGTAGCAACACCTGAAGCATTATCATCAGCACCATTAAAAATCTTCCCATTTATAGTACCTAAATGATCGTAATGAGCAGATAATACAACGTATTTATCAGTATATTTTGTACCTTTAATAAGTCCTAAAACATTAATAGCATTATATGTATCTTTTCCTTTATTGAAAGTAAAAGGTTGTTCGAAGTTTTCAATAAGTGGTGTTACATTTAATTTTTTAAAACGCTCTTTTATATAATTTTTTGCTTTTATTCCTCCTTGAGTAGCTGTTTTTCTACCTTCGAATTCATCAGAAGATAAAGTTTTAATATCATTTAATATTAAATCGGTTGTAAACTGATATTTTGAAGTTTGTGTAGTAGAAGTAGTTTCTTGTATTTCTGATTTACAAGAAGTTAAAAAGATTGTTAAAATAGTTAGAATTAAAAATTGTAATTTTTTCATAATTGATTAAATAAATTGAATGCAAAATTAAACAAAAAAAAATCCCGAGTGAAAACTCGGGATTTTTAATTTATATATAAAAAAGGATTTATCCTTTTAAACTAGCTTTCATAAACTCAGTATTCATACGAGCAATGTTTTCTAATGAAATTCCTTTAGGACATTCCACTTCACAAGCACCAGTATTTGTACAGTTACCAAAACCTTCAGCATCCATTTGAGCTACCATGTTTAAAACACGATCAGTAGCTTCAACTTGTCCTTGAGGTAATAAAGCATATTGAGATACTTTAGCACCTACAAATAACATTGCAGAAGAGTTTTTACAAGTAGCAACACAAGCACCACAACCAATACAAGTTGCAGCATCCATTGCTTTATCAGCAGCTTCTTTAGAAACAGGAATTGCATTTGCATCTTGAGTATTACCAGATGTGTTTACAGAAATATATCCACCAGATTGTTGAATACGTTCAAAAGAACTTCTATCAACAACTAAATCTTTTATTACAGGAAAAGCAGCAGCTCTAAATGGTTCGATAGTAATAGTATCACCATCTTTAAACATACGCATGTGTAATTGACACGTAGTTACACCTCTATCAGGTCCATGAGCTTCACCATTAATATACATAGAACACATACCGCAAATTCCTTCACGACAATCATGGTCAAATGCAACAGGCTCGTCACCTTTATTAATTATTTGCTCGTTAAGTACATCCATCATTTCTAAGAAAGACATATGCTCAGAAATCTCGGTTACTTGGTAATCGACCATCTTTCCCTTATCACTTGCGTTTTTCTGACGCCAAACTTTAAGTGTTAAATTCATAATATCTTCTTATTTGTATGAACGTTGTTTTAATTCAATATCGTTAAACTCTAATTCTTCTTTGTGTAAAACTGCATTAGCAGGTTCACCTTTGTATTCCCAAGCAGCTACGTAAGCAAAATCTTTATCGTTACGTTTAGCTTCACCTTTTTGTAATCCGTCTAATTCAACAGATTCTTCTCTAAAGTGACCACCACAAGATTCGTTTCTATCTAAAGCATCTTTGGCAAACAATTCTCCTAATTCTAAGAAATCTGCTACACGACCTGCTTTTTCTAATTCAGGATTCATTTCATCCGAACTACCAGGAACAGTAACGTTTTTCCAGAAATCTTCACGTAATGCTTTAATTTCAGCCATAGCTTCAATTAAACCTTTTTCGTTACGAGACATTCCACATTTTTCCCACATAATTTTTCCTAATTTCTTGTGGTAATAATCTACAGAATGTTGTCCTTTATTATTTACAAAGAAATCAATACGTGCTGTAACTTCTTTCTCTGCTTCTTCAAATTCTTTGGTATCTGTAGAAATTTTTCCTGTTCTAATATCATTAGATAAATAATCACCAATAGTATATGGTAATACAAAATATCCATCAGATAAACCTTGCATTAAAGCAGATGCACCTAAACGGTTAGCACCATGATCAGAAAAATTAGCTTCTCCTAAACAATATAATCCTTCAACAGTTGTCATTAAGTTATAATCAACCCAAACACCACCCATTGTGTAGTGAACTGCAGGATAAATCATCATAGGTGTTTTATAAGGATCTTCATCTACAATTTTATTGTACATCTGGAATAAGTTTCCATATTTAGCTTCAACAATTGCTTGACCTAATTCATACACTTTAGCATCAGAAGGGTTTGCAATATTTTGAATTTTTGCTTGCTCCGAACCGTAACGAGTAATTGCCGAAGCAAAATCTAAATAAACAGCTTCACCAGTAGCGTTAACACCATAACCAGCATCACAACGTTCTTTAGCTGCACGAGAGGCAACATCACGAGGTACTAAGTTACCAAAGGCAGGATATCTTCTTTCTAAATAGTAATCTCTTTCGTTTTCAGATAAATCAGTAGGTTTTTTACGACCTTCTTTAATTGCCTTAACATCATCTAAATTCTTAGGAACCCAAATACGACCATCGTTACGTAATGACTCAGACATTAACGTTAACTTTGATTGATAATCACCTGAACGAGGAATACAAGTAGGGTGAATTTGTGTATAACAAGGATTTGCAAAAAATGCTCCTTTTTTATGGATTTTCCAAGCTGCAGTAGCATTAGAACCCATTGCATTTGTTGATAAGAAATATACATTTCCGTATCCACCAGTAGCAATTACAACAGCATGTGCTGAATGACGCTCAATTTCACCAGTAACTAAGTTACGAGCGATAATTCCACGGGCTTTTCCATCAACTTTAACAACGTCTAACATTTCATGACGATTGAACATTTCAATCTTACCACGAGCAATTTGACGGTTCATTGCAGAATAAGCACCTAATAATAATTGTTGTCCTGTTTGTCCTTTAGCATAAAAAGTACGAGATACTAGTACACCACCAAACGAACGGTTATCTAACAAACCACCATAATCACGAGCAAAAGGAACCCCTTGTGCCACACACTGGTCAATAATATTTGCAGAAACCTCAGCTAAACGATATACGTTAGCTTCACGAGAACGGTAATCTCCACCCTTTACAGTATCGTAAAACAATCTGTAAAAAGAATCTCCATCACCTTGATAATTTTTTGCTGCATTAATTCCACCTTGTGCTGCAATTGAATGCGCTCTACGAGGAGAATCTTGATAAGCAAATGCTTTTACGTTGTATCCTAATTCAGCTAAAGTTGCTGAAGCAGAACCACCCGCTAATCCAGTACCTACAACAATAACATCAATATTACGTTTGTTTGCTGGATTTACTAAATCGATATGATTTTTATAATCTGTCCATTTATCTTTTAATGGACCTTTTGGAATTTTTGAATCTAAAGCCATACTAGTTTCGTATTAATGATTGAAATAATGAAATAACGCAATAATGATAAATCCTACAGGAATACCAATTGCATATACTTTACAAAATGTTTTCAATCCTTTAGTGTATTTGTTATTTGCTCCAACCGATTGGAATGCTGAAGTAAATCCGTGTAATAAGTGTAATGCTAAAAATACAAAAGCGATTATGTAAGCTCCAACTCTTAGTGGGTTTACAAATTTGTGCTGTAATTCATGGAAGTATCTTAACTCACCATCATGCATTCCACTCCAATCACCCTGAATAAATTTCGTATTAATCTCTGGAAACCAGAAATCAATAAAATGCAATAGTACAAAAGCTAAAATAGCTGCACCAGACCAAATCATGTTTCTACTCATCCAAGTAGAATTTGCAGCTCCGTTATCTTTTGCATAACTTACATTAGTTGCTTTCTTGTTTTTTAATTCTAAGACGAATCCCATTACAAAGTGAAAAACTACACCAAAAATTAAGACAGGTTGCATAACATATTGAATTAACGGGTTTGTTCCCATAAAGTGGGATAACGCGTTAAATGTTGCTCCGTTGTCAGGAAAAATTGAGGTGATGTTTATTACAAAATGTTGTAATAAGAAGAACATCAAGAAAAAGGCAGAAAGTGCCATGGCAAATTTTCTTCCAATAGAAGATTTTAATAATCCCATTATGTTGTTTGTTTATTAAAGAATATAGAACAAATTTAAGGGCTACAAGCTACTTGCACAAACTTTACGAATTTTTTTATTTAATATTTAGAATGGGTTTAAATAAAATAGTTTTTTTTAGTAATTTAAACTGTTAGTTTTTTACTATTTTTCAATACTAATTTTATGTTTTTGATACATTTTATGTTCAATAACTTGTGATGGCATTTCAATGTTATTTTTATCTAAAATCATTTTTACATCTGTAATTATTTTACTTCTTGTATTATGTCCTAAATAATTTTCTGGTAATTTTTTATTAGTTAAAACATCTACCCAAAATAATATTTGAATATCCGTAGTAAATTCACCTAATTCTTGTACTAAAACACGTGGGTCAGGAGTTTTTAAAATAGTTTCATTTGTAAGAAGATAGTCTAATATTAATTTTCGAGTTGTTTCAATATCGCACTCTGGTGCAATACCAATAGTAAAATTAACTCTTAAGTAACCATCTTTTGTATAGTTAATTAAGGTGTTTTTTAAGATCGTAGAATTAGGAATATAAATATCTTTACCTTCTGAATTTTTTAAGTGTGTTAATCGTAAATCTAGGTCTTTTACAGTTCCTTTAGTACTATTAATTTCAATAATATCACCTATTTCAAAAGGGCGTTTTAATGCTAAAATAATTCCTGCTAAAAAATTTTCTCCAATATCTTTAAAAGCAAAACCAAACACGATGGCACTGACACCTGCACCAGCAAAAATAGTACTAGCAATTTCTGTAAAACCAATTACAGTTAATGCCATTATAATTCCGAATAAATAAAAAGACCATTTTATAACTTGTGCTAAAAAATTAGACATAATATTGTCTTGCCATCTTTTTTCTGTTGTTTTATTGATTATTTTATAAACAACTTTACCTGTAATAATAGCTATTATTAAAATGATTATTCCTGTAATAATATTTGGAATAAGAGTGCTTATTTTTTCTAAATAATCACTAAAAATTTTTTGAAAATCGATATTCATAAAACTTGTTAATTTGAAAGTATTGATTAAAATAAAATTGCAATTTTTGAGGTATTAAAACCATTTTTTCTTTTTAAAGAATAATAGCATACCTAGGGCTACTAAAATCATTATTATCCACATTATAAAATAACTATATTTATAAGAAAGCTCTGGTATATATTGAAAATTAGTACCATAAATACCTGCGATAAAAGTTAAAGGAATAAATATTACAGAAAACACGGTTAAGAACTTCATAATATCATTTAGTTTACTTGTAATGGTTGTGTGATAGATATTAAGTTGATCGGATAGTATTTCTCGGTAACTATCAGAAGCATCATTTGCTTGACTAATATTATCTTCCAGTTCTTTAAAATGTATATAGGTGTTTTCGGTAATAAAATCAGAGTCGGTTTTTGCTAATGAAAATATCATTTCTTTAGCAGGTTTTATATTTTTTCGTAAAAAATTTAGTTCTCGTTTATAGTTATTAATTTCTGTAATAGTATTTTGATTAGGGTTTAATAATAGGTTTTCTTCTAGTGTTTCAATTTTATCACCTAGTACACTAATTACATATAAATAATTATCAACTACAATATCTAATAAAGCAAAAGTTAAATAGTCAGTTCCACCAGTTCTAATTCTCTTTTTTTGTTTTCTAATTCGTTCTCTTACAGGTTCAAATACATCACCTTTTTGTTCTTGAAAAGAAATTAATACTGTCTTTGTAAGAATTAAACTTAAGTTTTCAATAACTGTTGTACCATCACTTTCGTTAAGCATTAGCATTTTAATAGTTATAAGTGTACAATTATCATATTCAATAACTCTTGGTCTGGCATCAGTATTTAAAACTTCAGGAACAACTAAAGTGTCAAGGTTAAAAGTTGTGGTTATTTCTTGCATTATAGATGTATTATGAAGACCATCTAAATTTATCCAAGATACGGTATCTTTATGTTGCAACTGGCTAATCTCCTTAACAGTTTTTGTGGTTTTTTCAGTTAGATTTTTGTCATCAAAGTCAATGATTCTAAGTAAAATTTGATCAATTTTTTTTTCTCCTCTAAAGATTAAATCATCAGGAGAAAGACCAATGTCTTTTTTATTTTTTTTAATAAAACGTGTCATATTTTTTGTTGTCAAATAATTATTTAAATATAATAGCTTATACAACTAAATTATCAGAAAATAAATTAAAAATCAAATACAGTTTAGTTAACTCTTTCTATTTATTTTTGTTAACTATTCATATTTTTTCGACCAAGAATAAAAATGGCTATTCAAGATATAAAAACGTATAAATATCAAGAAATATTTTCATTACAAACTGTACAATTTGAAAAAGCTTGTATAGTTAATAAACCAACTCAAATTAATACCTACAAAATTTTTTGGATTAAAGAAGGTAATGGAACTTATCATATTGATTTTGAGCGCTATTCTTTTAATAGTGGTGTGTTATTTTTTTTATCTCCAGGACAAGTTTTTTCGGTAACTTCTGAAAAAGTAAAAGAAGCATATCAATTAAGTTTTGATCAAGATTTTTATTGTGTTCAAGCTCATGATTCTGAAATTTCCTGTAACGGCGTATTGTTTAATAATGTGTACGAAACTCCTTTTGTAAAACCAAGTAAAAAAGATAGTCAAAAATTAGATTTTATTATTGATAGTTTAGTTGATGAATTTGAAAATACTAAAACTGCAAAATATGATATGTTACAAGCATACTTAAAGCAATTTATTATTCATTCTGTTCGTATAAAAAAAGAATATAATTTAATTAAAGAAGACGACGAAACTAAGTTATTTAAAGATTTTAGTTTATTAGTTTCTCAAAATTTTAAAAAACTACATAGTGTTTCTGATTATGCGAATCGTTTGGGTATTTCGCCAAAATCATTAACGAAGCATTTTCAAAAAATAAATTCAAAAACACCTAGTGATTTTATTAAAAATAGAATTATAATAGAAGCAAAGCGTCAATTATTATATTCTACTGATGCTATAAAATATATTGCTTTTGATTTAGGGTTTAATGATCCTGCATATTTTTCTCGATTTTTTACCAAAGCCACAGGACAATCTCCAAAGCAATTTCAAAAAGCACAAAAAGAATTATCATAATTTAAAAAAAAGGTATAAAAAAAACTCGCAACACACAAGTTTACGAGTTGGGCATTATCATCTCTGGGGGGATTAGTATCTGGGGGCTACTACAGAATAACAACACTACAAATCTATTTGTTTTTTTAAGATTAAAATGTGAGTATATGTTAACAAATCATGTTGTTTCTGTTAATCATTAAAACCTTAAAAAAAGTTCTTTAATTTTAAAAAATAGGGATGTTTTATTATTCTTAATTATTTTTTAAAAAAATATAAAAGAGTTTGTAAATTTCTTAAAATAAGGATAATTCTTAATTATAATATTGATGTAATTAATGATGTGTTATTTTAAATGTTAGATAAATCTACTAGTAGAGTTTTTTTACACTTTAATAATTTTATAATTATTTTTTTTTATATAAAATAACTATCAGTGAAATTTAAATTTCTTTAAAAAAAAGGCATAAAAAAACTCGCAACACACAAGTTTACGAGTTAAAGAGTAAACATACTATTCGCATGTTCTAAATAACAACAACGCTGCAAATATATATTGTTTCTTAGCCTTAAAATGTGAGTATATGTTAACAAATTAGGATATTTATGTTATTCATTATTAAAAAAAAGGCACAAAAAAACTCGTAATATACAAGGCTACGAGTTTGGCTATTATTTCTGGGGGGATTCTTACATACAGGGGATATGTAACTTATAATAACACTACAAATATATATTGTTTTTTCTACTGTAAATACAAGTTAAGGTTAACAAAACATTTTTAATATGTTATTTAGTCCAAGTTTAAGGAACCTTTGTCCATTTTTAAAAGTCTATTCTCGTCGCATCTTTGTACCAGTATTAATCATCAACAATTTTTTTGGTTGAAATAAAAAGTAAAAAGATGAAAACACTAGAAGAGTATCAATGCCCTAATTGTTGGGGATATCAAGAGTACAATGAGCAATTGTCTGATAGAGAATTATGTAAATGTGAACAAACTAATAAAGAATATAAAAAATGAGAACAAGAATTAAAACATTAAACATTAAAACTATCACAGGGAAATTTAGTCTAAAAGTATAATAATATATAAATCATAAAGTTTAAAACTTAAAATCATGAAAAAATTAATAGCAGTAATCATAATAGTATTAGGATTTACATTTAATATAAACGCACAAGATGTTAAAACGGTTTCTTTAGAACAAACCAAAGAAGCATTTACTCAAAAAGCAATAACACTTTCTGAAGGAACTTATATTTTTGAAATTGCAAACTCTAATGTCGGAAAAGATGTAGGTTTTGTATTAGCACCAAAAGGAAAAGTAGAAGCAGAGCATCATATTAAAAATGCATATGTAACTTCTTTAGTAAAAAATAATGGAAAGTCTACTTCTAAAAAAGTAACCTTAAAAAAAGGAGAATATGTATATTTTTGTCCTTTAAATCCAACCCCTCAATATGCTTTAACGGTTAAGTAAATTTTAAAATATAAGATAGAAAATCCGCTTTTTGGCGGATTTTTTGTTTTCGTATTAATTATTCTATTTCAAATTTTTATCAAACCATTTTATAACCAATTCATTTAATTCAGTTGTTTTTTGATGAAAAAAATGATTCGTTTCAAATTTTTTGAATTCAAAATTATAATTTATTTTCTTTAATTTTTCAGCGATTCTTTCAGATTGTTGAGGGTTTACTTTTTTATCATTTGTTCCACAGATTATTAAAACACTACTGTTTTTATCTAATTCATCAGCCCAATAAATAGCCGAACGTTTCTTTAATTCAGTTTCTTTATTTTTCCAGTAATTAGGAATACATTCAGTAAATACTTCAGTTTCCATTTCTGGTCTAAATTTTATTGTTTCAAATAAGTCAACGGTAGCATTTCCTATAATAGCAGTTTTTATTTTTTTTGATTTTTGTAGCGCTAAATATGTTGTCATTCCACCTCTTGACCATCCAAACATTCCAATACAATTCGAATCGGCTTTTTCAATATTTTTTACAGTCGTTATTAAGTTCAGAAGGTCATTAATTTCAGCACCGCCAAATTCATCTTTTTCTCGATAACTACTTCCTATAACAACATAACCTGCTGATGCTAACTTTGAAACTGACATTATTGTTTTTCTAATAGTTGATTTCATCGGAACTCTATTATATCCTCCATTAAAAATAACGACTGGATATTTACCTTCTTTTTTTGGTTCAATAACGACTCCACTAACTTTTAGATTATCACTTTTATAGGTAATAAGATAAAAATTTAATTTGTTTAAATATTTAAAATTAGAACGTAATTCATTGTTTTGAGAAACGCTATTCCAAATAGGTGTTTTTGAAATGTCAATTATTTTTTTTGATAGTATTTTTCCATTTTGAGAAAATCCAAAATTTATAAAAAGAAATATAAATAGTATTGTAAATATCTTTTTCATCATTTTTTTAAAAGTTTGAGTTTAACTAATTTATAGCATTTAAAAGTAACAAAAAAACCTTAGCGGTTTGCTAAGGTTTTTATATAATGATATTTCAGAACTTTATCCACAAAAAAATATTACGAATTCATAATGTCTTCAATTTCATCAGCATTAATAGGAATATTGCGCATTAAATTAAAAGGTTCTCCCTTTTGTTGAATAACCACATCATCTTCTAAACGAATACCAAAACCTTCTTTTGGAAGATAAATACCAGGCTCAACAGTAAAAACCATATTCGCTTCCATTGGTTGATGTAATAATCCGTAATCATGCGTATCTAAGCCCATATGATGCGAAGTTCCGTGCATAAAATATTTTTTATAAGCAGGCCAGTTAGGGTCTTCATTTTGAACATCAGTTTTGTCAATTAATTTTAACTTCAACAATTCTGAAGTCATTATTTTACCAACTTCCATATGATAATCAGCCCAAATAGTTCCAGGAACTAATAATTTTGTCGCTTCATCTTTTACATAATTTACTGCATTATACACTGCTTTTTGACGCTCAGAAAAACGACCAGAAACAGGTACTACACGAGTCATATCCGAAGCATAATTTGCATATTGCGCACCAACATCCATTAAAATTAAATCGCCAGCTTTACATTGTTGATTATTTTCAATATAATGTAATACGTTGGCATTATTTCCTGAAGCAATAATTGGCGTATAAGCGAATTTTTTAGAACGATTTCTAATAAATTCATGAATAAATTCTGCTTCAATTTCATATTCCCAAACATCAGGCTTTACAAAATTTAAGATACGTCTGAATCCTTTTTCAGTAATATCACAGGCTTTTTGAATTAAATCTAATTCAATCTGGTCTTTTAAAGAACGTAAATGCTGTAAAATAGGATTACTTTTCGCCACAGAATGTGCTGGATATTTTGCTAATAACCATTTTGTAAAACGAGCTTCACGAGTTTCTGTTTCTACCGAAGCACGATAATGTTCATTCGTATTAATGTATACATTTTCGGCAAGTGCCATCATTTCTGCAAGTACTTTTTCTAAATCTTGTAACCAGAATACTGTTTTTACTCCACTAGTTTCTGTAGCTTTTTCTTTGGTTAATTTAGCACCTTCCCAAACGGCAATATGTTCGTTTGTTTCACGCACAAATAATACTTCACGTAAATGTTCTTTTGGGCAATTAGGAAATAAAATTAAAATACTTTCTTCTTGATCTACACCGCTTAAAAAAAAGATATCACGATGTTGTTCAAAAGGAAGTGCACTGTCAGCACTTACAGGATATATGTCATTTGAATTAAAAACAGCTAAACTATTTGGCTTCATTCGTGCCATAAAGTTTTTACGATTTTTGATAAATAAATTACTGTTTATTGGGGCGTATTTCATAATGCTAATAATTAAAATTCTTCTTCAAAAGTAGCTAAAAGATAGCTTTGCTAGTTTATTATATAATATTATTTTGTGTTTTTATGAGGTGTTTTTTGTTGTTTTGCTATTTTAGATAAAGTTTTTTGTGTAAAAATTTAAAAATCAGTAAAAATGCCTAGCCCTGATTGAAGCAATTGTTTGAGCTCTTTTTTATTTTTCTTTTGAAAAAATAAAAAAAGCGAGTGCGGAAAGCAGGAAATTGCTTCTAATAATTTTAATGAAAAGTGTTTGAATCACAGTGAAAAAAGATGTTAAAATAAAAAACCTCCAAAATTTGAAAAATCAAACTTTGGAGGTTTTGGTATTTTATAAGAAGTTTAAAAAATTATCTTCTTGTATTTCTTTTTGAAGAACTTTCGTTACTACTTGAAGAACGACCTCTAGAAGAACTCCCAGAATTGCTTCTTGAGTTATTACTAGGACGCTGTCTTTTTGGTTTTGCAGCAGTACTACCACCTCTATGACTTGCACCTACGCCTTTTTTCTTAGGAGTAGAACCTTTCTTTTGTGTTGAAGCTCTTTTAGGACCAGCAGTATCTCTAGGTTCGTATCCTGCGATAATTTCGGTTTTTAATTTTTGCTTTAATATTTTTTCAATTTCCTTTTGATACTCAGTTTCTTCACTACAAACTAATGAAAGCGCTTCACCTTTTGCACCCGCTCTACCTGTTCTACCAATTCTGTGTACGTAATCTTCTGGTACATTTGGTAATTCGAAGTTTATAACGTGTGGCAATAAAGGAATATCAATTCCACGAGCCGCAATATCAGTAGCTACTAATACTCGGTTGGTATTATTCTTGAAATTAGCCAATGCTTTTGTACGAGCTCCTTGACTTTTATTTCCATGAATTGCCGCAGCAGAAATTCCTGATTTTATTAACTTTTCAGTTAATTTATTAGCACCATGTTTAGTTCTTGTAAAGATTAAAACCTGACTCCAGTTACCATCTTTAATTAAGTTGATAACTACTTCTGTTTTTTTACCTTTATCTACCGCATATACTTTTTGAGCTACTTTTTCGGCAGTTGAATTTTCAGGTTCAGCTTCTACTGAAACAGGATTTCTTAAAATCCCTGAAGCTAATCTTTTAATTTCTGTTGAAAAAGTTGCTGAAAACATCAAGTTTTGACGTTTTGCAGGCATAAAACTAATGATTTTGTTAATATCTCTAACAAAACCCATATCTAACATTCTATCAGCTTCATCTAAAATAAGTACGTCTATTCTATTAAATGAAACTGCTTTTTGATCGTGTAAATCTAATAATCTACCAGGAGTGGCAACTAAAATATCTACTCCTTGTCTTAATGTTCTTATTTGGCTAGCAGCTTTTACTCCTCCAAAAACTACTGCTGATCTGATATCTAAATACTTACTGTATTCTCTTACATTGTCATGAACCTGAGCAGCAAGTTCTCTTGTTGGTGTAAGTACTAATGCTCTTACGGGTCTGTATTTAGGGTGTTTAGAGTCTGCTAAACGTTGTAAAACAGGTAGTGTAAAACCTGCAGTTTTTCCTGTTCCTGTTTGTGCTGAAGCTAATACATCTTTCCCTTCTAAAATAGGTGGTATTGCTTTTGCTTGAATTGGTGATGGAGTATCGTATCCTTTTTCGTCGATGGCTTTTAATAAAGCATCGGATAATCCTAAAGATTTAAATGTCATATATGTTTTTTTAGAAATACTCTAAAATAAGCATCTCTATGAAGCTGCAAAGATACTGCTATTTATTTATAGGTGTGTTTTTAATAAATTTAGTGCCGTTTTTTGTTGTTTTTGATGAATTATTAGGCATTTCCGAAGTGAAATAAAGCATCGCCCATATTTACAATCGGGAAATTATTTTTGGAAATAATGTATCCATCGGCAGGAGCTTTTACAGCAAAATTTGTTGCTCCGTAGGTATCCATAATATGTCCTAAAACTTGTCCTTTTAAAACAAATGCTCCATTTTTAACTGTCGGATTAAATAAACCTGCAACTTTAGCACGAATCCACATTCGTTTTTTACTGATTATAACACTAGTGTTTTTAGGAATTTCAATGTTTTTATCAATCATTTCAAAATGTTTTAAAACTCGAAGTGTTCCGTTTATTCCTTGCTGAATTGCATCTTCATCTAAACGTAAAGATTCGCCTCCTTCATACACAATTACAGGAATATTATTTTTATAACATTGATTTCTAAATGATTTAGGAATTAATTTTGATGCAAATAATAAAGGTGCATTAAATATTTTAGCTAATTGAAAAGCATTTTTATCTTCAGAAGTATATCTTATTTGTGGAAAATTACTTCTTTGAGCTCCACCAGTATGAAAATCAATAGCAAAATCAACATTTTTAGTGATTTCTTTCATTAAATAATACGCCATTCTACCAGCTAAAGAACCTTTTTTATTCCCTGGAAAACTTCTGTTTACATCCTTACCGTGGATATCTCTTGATAAATTTAAAAAGCCAAAAACATTTAATAAAGGTACTACAATAACGCAACCTCTATGAATTTTATAGTTTTTATCAATTAGCATTCTACGAACTAATTCAATACTATTAACTTCATCACCATGTAAACCGCCTTGCAATAAAACGGTAGGTCCTGGTTGTGTTCCATTAAAAATATATACAGGAATTTCGATTATTGTACCAGTTGGTAATCTATCTACAGGAATTTTAATAAGTTTAGATTTTCCAAGCCCAATTTTATGTTCTCGAATTTCTACAACTTCATTTTTAAAGTTTTGTGTAAACATTATCTTCTAAAAATTTAATAATTGCTTTGGCTGTATTATGTTTTGTGTAGTTTTCAATTCCTTGTAAACCAGGAGCTGTATTTACTTCAATTAATAAAGAGCCTCTTTTTGAGCGAATTAAATCAACTCCAGCAATAGGTAAGTTTAAATATTGTGTTGCTTTTATGGCAATTTCTTTTTCTTCTTCGGATAAATTAACTTTAAATCCGCTTCCGCCTTGATGGATATTTGAACGAAAATCATCTTCTAAACCTTTTCGTTTCATTGCTGCAACAACATTATTACCAATTACAAAAGCACGAATATCTTCGCTATTACTTTCTTTTATAAACTCTTGTAATAAAATATTAGCGTTGGTGCTATACATGGTATCAATAATTGATTTTGCTGATTTATTACTTTCCGCTAAAATAACTCCCGAGCCATGTGTACCTTCTTGTAATTTTATAATGATAGGTGCGCCACCTAATAAATTAATTTGTTCATTAATATTATCAGGATTTACAGAAAATATAGTATCAGGAATAGGAATATTATTTTGATTCAAAATTTGTAAAGTACGAACCTTATTTTGAGCTTGTAAAATACCTAAACAACTTACTGTTGTATAGGTACCATTTAATTCAAATTGTTTAACAACTGCAGCTCCGTGACGTGTAGCCGAAGCTCCAATTCTAGGAATAATTACATCAGGAATATCAATAATATTTTCGCCATTATATATTATTTCCGATTTACCATTTGTAAGTTTTATACTACATTTTAGATGATTAATAACACGGACATTATGTCCACGACTATTAGCCTCATTATATATTCTTTGAGTAGAATATATTTTGTCGTTCACAGAAAGAATAAAAATAATCATAAATACATACTTGTTCGGTTAAAACAAATTTACTGTTTTTTTTGAGTGAAAAATACCTTTTAAATAAAATGATTATACCTTTATTAACTATTGAAAACACTAATATTTTAAGTAAAGTAAAAAACGTATTTTTGCAGTTATAAATTCAATAAAATATATTTTGGGAATTATACGTGTAAACGACATTCGATTATTTACAAATCACGGATGTTTAGAGGAAGAAGCAAAAATTGGCTCAGAATATAGAGTTGATATTGAAGTGAAAGCAAATTTGCAAAAATCAGCAAAAACAGATGCACTAGTTGATACTGTTGATTATGTACATTTAAATCATATTGTAAAAGAAGAAATGGCAGTTCGTTCGGAGTTATTAGAACACGTTGCACAACGTATTTTAAATAGAGTTTTTAAAGAGATACAACTTGTTGATGAAGCTGAGGTTAGCGTTGCTAAAATTAATCCACCAATTGGAGGAAATGTAGCCGAAGTTGTTATTGTTTTAAAAGATGTACGTACTAATTAACAAACGATGTTGACAGAATGTTAATAACATTTTCATAAAAAATCCTGTAAAAAAAGGAAAGTTTTAAATAAAAAGTGTAAATTTGCAGTCTTAAATATTAAAAAGGTGTCTTGGCCGAGTGGCTAGGCAATGGTTTGCAAAACCATGTACAGCGGTTCGAATCCGCTAGACACCTCCAGAAAACCTTATAAGTCTTTTGATTTATAAGGTTTTTTTATGTTTAAGAAATTTTTATAAGTTTTTTTAGTCCTTTTAAAGGAGTATTTTAGCAAAAAAAAACTTATGAAAAATTTAATGTTAATACCTCTTTTTATAGTGGTGTTCTTACTAGGTGCTTGTGGAGATAGTAAAAAAGATTCAGATGTAAAAATATCTAAATCAGAAAACACAGAACTTCAAACAGTAAAAAACACAGAAAGTTCGTTTAATTATACACCAAATAGACCTGTTAATGGAGTATTAAAAGGTGTTATTGAATTAGGTGCTTCTGGTTTTAATTCTTTTATAGTTGATATTGATAAAGATAATAATTACGAGGTAAAAAGTAAAGAGTTTGGTAATAGCCTTATTTTAGAAGGAATGACAAATGTTAATGAAATTACCAAAAAATTAAAAAATTATATTCAAACTTTTATTGAATATGGAGTTAAAGCTAATGATATTCATTTTGTAGTAAGTTCAGGAGCAAAAATGTCTGATGTTTCTAAAATTATTATAAAACAACTTAAAACTATTGGTTATGTTGTTAATCAAGTTACAGCAAAAGAAGAAGGTATTTATGCATTAAAATCTGTTTTACCAAATAGGTTTAAAAGTATTGCTTATGTAGTTGATATAGGTTCTGGAAATACAAAAATTTCTTATTATCAAGATGAAAACATTGTTGCCGAAAATTCATATGGTTCAAAATATTTTCAAAAAAATATAGCAAACGATGTTGTTTATAAAGATGTACAAACAATAGCTTCTCATATTCCTAAAGGAAAAAAATCATTATGTTTTATTATTGGAGGTGTACCTTATAATATGGCTAAATCTATCAGAAAAAATAAGAACAGATTCACAATGTTAGCAACTGATATAGCTTCTTATAAAGATGTTGTAAAAAAGAAAGGTAAAAAAGTAGAAAGCGGACTGAATATACTTAAAGCAATTGTAGATGAAACAGCTTGTAAAAGGTTTGTTTTTGATTGGGATGCTAACTTTTCAATAGGTTTTTTACTATCACTTAACGAAAAATAATAATTTTTTCACATAAAAAAAAGGATATGCTAATTTAGTATGTCCTTTTTTTTGTTTTCATTAACAAAAAGTTTCGTTAAATTTCTGCATCTTTGTAGCTATGCAAATTTTTTCAATAGAAACTGGTAATTTTAAGTTAGATGGCGGCGCTATGTTTGGCGTAGTTCCAAAATCAATTTGGCAAAAAACTAATCCAGCCGACGATAAAAACTTAATATCAATGAGTATGCGTTGTATGCTTATTAAAGATGGCGATAGGCTTACTTTAATTGATACAGGAGTTGGAAATAAGCAATCTGATAAGTTTTTTGGATATTATGATATGTTTGGTGATTTTTCGTTAGATACTTCATTAGCAAAACATGGTTTTCATAGAGATGATATTACCGATGTGTTTTTAACACATTTACATTTTGATCATTGTGGAGGTGTTATCAAATGGAATAAAGATAAAACAGGATATATGCCTGCTTTTAAAAATGCAAAAGTTTGGAGTAATAAAGAACATTGGCAATGGGCAACAGAACCAAATGCTCGTGAGAAAGCTTCGTTTCTAAAAGAAAATATACAACCAATACAACAAAACGGACAATTAAACTTCATCAATAAAAACAGCCAAAATAAACTAGGTTTTGATGTTTTATTTATGGATGGACACACCGAAAAACAAATGCTTCCTAAAATTCAGTATCAAGGAAAAACAGTTGTTTTTATGGCCGATTTATTACCCACAGTAGGACACATACCTTTGCCTTATGTAATGGGATATGATACAAGACCTTTACTTACCATAGAAGAAAAAAGAATATTTTTAAACGAAGCAGCAGATAATGATTTTTATCTGTTTTTAGAACATGATGCTTATAACGAGCTAATTACAGTTAAGCATACCCAAAAAGGAGTTCGTTTAAATGAGAGTTATAAATTTACAGATATATTTAATTAAGATAGAGATTATGAGAGTTTTAAGACCAATGTTTTATTCGGCAGTAGCAATTTCAATATTAGCAAGTTGTTCATCAGTAAGCAAAACAGCAGTGCCTACAGGAAGTAATACTGTAGTTAATATTTCAGCTAAAAAAGCGGAGTTAACAACTTACGAAAAAGATAATTGGCAACATTTAGATTTAGCTACAGACACCATTCCTGGAATGAGTGTAAATAAAGCATACGACTTTTTAAAAGGAAAGAAAAATGTTACTGTTATTGTTGGTGTTGTTGATTCTGGTACAGATTTAAAACATGAAGATTTAGGTGATGTAGCTTGGGTTAATACCAACGAAATTGCTGGGAATGGAATTGATGATGATAAAAATGGATATACTGATGACATTAACGGATGGAACTTTTTAGGGAAATCGTATAAAGAACATTTAGAATACGAACGTATTTTAATGAATCCTTCTTTGGTTGATGCTGAAACTTTAGCTGAGGTAAAAAAATATCATGCAAATAAAATTGAAGGAGCTAAAAAAACAAAAACTCGTTATACAGGATTAGTAAAAATGTCTGTTGAATCAGAAAAAGCTTTTACTAAATATTTTGGAAAAACTACTTATACTAAAGAAGAAATTGCAGCAATTAATACAACTGATGAAACTCTAAATAAATCGAAAGAGTTTGCTGCAGGTATGTTAGGTTATTTTAAAGATTTATCTGAAACAAAAGAATACTTTGAAAAAGGAATAAAAAGAGTAGAAAAAATAATTGCTGAAGATAATTTAAAAACAGATTACCGTAAAGTTGTTGGTGATAATCCTTACGATATTAAGGATAAAACAATTTACGGAGATAATAATACAGGTCATTCTACAAAAAAAGAAGCACATGGTACACATGTTTCGGGTATTATTGGAGCAAGTCGTAACAATGAGATTGGAATGAATGGTGTTGCTGATAATGTAAAAATGATGGCAGTACGTTCTGTTTCTGATGGAGATGAATATGATAAAGATGTTGCTTTAGGTATTCGTTATGCTGTTGATAATGGTGCAAAAGTTATAAATACTAGTTTTGGTAAAGATTTTTCTCCAAATAAAGAATGGGTTTACGATGCTTTAAAGTATGCCGCTAAAAAAGATGTATTAATTGTAAATGCAGCAGGAAATTCAGGTGAAAATATTGATATTGAAAAAACATTCCCTAATGATGCACCAGATTTAATAAACGAAATTTCTGATAATGTATTAACATTAGGGGCAATGAGTGCAAATTATAACGAAAACTTACCAGCAAGTTTTTCGAACTATGGTAAAAAGAATGTTGATGTTTTTGCTCCAGGAGTAAAAGTACATTCAACAATGCCAGATAATACGTATAGCAAAATGAGTGGGACTTCAATGGCAGCGCCTGCAGCTGCAGGTGTTGCTGCATTAGTACGTTCTTATTACCCTGAATTATCGGCAAGTCAGGTAAAACATATTTTAATGAACTCTGGAACTAAAATCGACTTAATGGTAACAAAACCAGGTTCTCAAACTAGAGAAAATCCTAATGGAGATTTAGTTCCTTTTGCAGATTTATCAGTTTCAGGACGTGTTGTAAATGCTTACAATGCTGTTAAAATGGCTGACAAAATGGTAAACGGAAAAAAATAATAAACAATATATAATTAAAAAAAAGAGCATTATTTTGATGCTCTTTTTTGGCTTTAAAAATAACTTATGGAGTTAACATTTGATGCCCAAAAAAAACAACTAAATATAAAAGATGATGTACCTACAAATTCATGGTTAGTTATCTTTTTAATGTTAGTAAATGTAATTAATATGAGTGTTCAATTATTTTACATAAGTTTTTATAAAAATGAAATACTTTTTGTTTTTATGACATTACTTGCAGTAGCTTCAGTTGTTGCAATATTTTTTTATCTATTAAAAAAATCTTGGAAAAAAACATATAAACTTTCTGAAATTGAAGGAATAGAAATTAAAAATAGCTTTGGTAGAGAGCGTATTTCTTTAAAATTACAGAACGGTAAAAAAAGAAGTTTTTCAATATTGAAAAACGAAAAGGAACTAACAAGCCTTAAAAACACCCTAACATCTATAGGGATTAAATCAATATAATATGAAAAAAATAGTTTTAGGACTTTCATTATTATCGATTGTTTCTTGTGCTTCTACAAGTACAGTAAATAATAATAATGTAAAAAACCCGATTCAAAAATCAAGAATTCAAAATATAAACAATACACCTGTAAGTCAAAATTATTGGCAACAACATGTTAATTATAACATGGATATTGATATGGATGTAAAAACTTATCAATATAAAGGAATTCAAAAATTAGTATATACCAATAATTCACCTGATAAATTAGAAAAGGTATTTTATCATTTATATTTTAATGCATTTCAACCAAATTCTCAAATGGATGTGCGTTCTAGAAATATAAAAGACCCTGACAAAAGAGTAGGCGATAGAATTAGTAAATTATCATCATCAGAAATAGGCTACATCAAAGTAAACTCTTTAAAACAAAACGGAACAATAGTAAAACATCAAACTGTTGGAACTATTTTAGAGGTTACTTTAAATAAAGCAATTCAGCCAGGTGAAAGTGTAACTTTTGATATGCTTTTTGATGCGCAAGTACCAAAACAAATTCGTCGTTCTGGAAGAAATAATAAAGAAGGAGTAGCTTTGTCTATGGCACAATGGTATCCTAAAATGGCTGAATATGATTTTGAAGGATGGCATACACCTCCGTATTTAGGACGTGAATTTCACGGTGTTTGGGGAGATTTTAATGTAACGCTTCATATCGATAAAAATTATACGGTTGGTGGTACAGGATATGTTGAGAATCCGCAGGAAGTAGGACATGGATATGAAAACAAAAAAGAAGCTTTAAATATCCCTTCAACAGAAAAATTGACTTGGAAATTTACTGCACCAAATGTGCACGATTTTACATGGGCTGCTGATCCGAATTATAAACATGATGTTTATACTATGGATAATGGTATCGATTTACACTTTTTATACAAAAAAGATTTACCTAGTGAATTTAGAAAAAATTGGGAAAAATTACAACCTAAAACTGCTGAATTAATGACATATTTTAGTAAGCATATCGGACAATATCCTTACAAACAATATTCAGTTATTCAAGGAGGTGACGGAGGAATGGAGTATGCAATGAGTACTTTAATTACAGCAAAACGTAAATGGGGAAGCTTATTTGGAGTTACAGCTCATGAATTAGCACATACTTGGTTTCAGTTTTTATTAGCAAGTAACGAAACTAAACATTCTTGGATGGATGAAGGATTTACAACGTACATTTCAAACAAAGCAGAAAATGTTATTTCTGGTAAAAATGATGAAAACCCGCATGCTGGTTCTTACAGATATTATAATTATGTAGTAGAAAATAATTTAGAAGAATCTCTTTCAACACATGCTGACCGTTATCATACAAATATGGCGTACGGAATGGGAAGTTACTCGAAAGGAAATATTTTTTTAACACATTTAGAATATATTATTGGTGAAGAAAATACTGCAAAAACATTAAAAAAATACTTTAATGATTTCTCTTTTAAGCATCCAACGCCAAATGATATCAAAAGAACTGCTGAAAAAGTTTCAGGAATTCAATTAGATTGGTTTTTAAATGAATGGACACAAACCACACACACTATAGATTACGGTGTAAAATCGGTAAACGGCAAAGAAATTACTTTAGAAAGAATCGGAAAAATGCCAATGCCTATTGATGTTGAGGTAGTTTATACTGATGGATCTAAAGAATCTTTTAATATTCCTTTACGAATGATGCGTGGCGAAAAACCAACAAAAGCAACCATTATTGAAGATTGGACATTTGCACATCCAACTTATTGTTTTACAACTTCAAAAATTGTAAAATCGGTTCAAATTAATCCTTCGAAATTAATGGCTGATGTTAATTTAAATAATGATAGTTTTACTAAAAACTAAAAAATGTTTTAATAGTTTTAGAAAAAGGTTGGGGAATTTTCTCAACCTTTTTTATTGTTTTATTAATTTTTTTAAGAGTTGTATTGTTATAAAATAGGTATAACAATAAGTCGTTAAACTATTATAAGTAAACACTTTTTAATAATTTAAAAAAATGAATCAAATAATTATTGAACTTAATTTATTAACAATAATAGAGTTATTATCCATAGCAACTTCTTTTATATTAGCATTACTTTTTATAACGATAAGGTCTAAGAATAAAAAAGCAAATATTTTTTTAGGTTTTTTTTTATGGTCTTTATCAATAGAAGTTTTTGATGCTTTCATTCCATTAGATGAAGCCTTCTTATTCAATTTTCCTAAATCAAGTTTATTTACGATTCCTTTTTTATTTTTATATATCAATCAAACTTTCAATAGAAAATTTTTTTGGTTTTATTTCTTATTATTTATCCCCGGATTTTTCTTTTTGAGTACTACTGTTAATATTACAATTATAAAATATTTAGAGTATATTTTTAATATTTTTATTTTGATATATGCTTTGATAATAGTAAAAAATTATCAAAATAAATTAACAGATTTTTACTCTGATTTAGAAAATAAAACACTTTTATGGATTCAAACAATTTTGTACATATATTTATTTTTTCATCTATTTTGGATTATTGAAGATATGGTTGGTTCACAAACCCAAGAACTTATTGAGTATTTTGTAAACATTTCAAATGTGCTGACTTTTTTTATGATTTATTGGATAGGGTATAATGGATTTTCTCAATCGGAAATATTTAAATATTCTTTATTCTTAAATGAAGAAAAAGAACTTATTGTTATAAATGACTTATCTGAAACGGCAGGTATTTTTAATGAAATTATTTTAAAAATAGAAATAGAAAAACTTTTTTCAAATACGAATATAAATTTAAGAATACTCGCTAATCAATTGGGGTTAAAAGAAAAAGAACTATCAGTATTGATAAATAAACACACTAATAATAACTTTTACTATTTTATTAATCACTTTCGTATTGTAGAATTTAAAAAATTATTAAAATCTCCAAAAGCAAAACAATTATCTATTTTAGGAATAGCTACAGAGGCTGGATTTGCTTCAAAATCAACTTTTTACGCTGCTTTTAAAAAGATTGAAAATATGACACCAAAACAATACCAAAATCAATTAAATAAGTCCGAGTAACCGCAAACGGACTTGTTTAATTGAATATTTTATAAGCTTGGTCGTTTATTTACTGTGAACTATTTATAGTAAAATAAGTCGAATTTAAAATTTAAAATTTATGAAAAAATTAATGAGTTTAAGTGTTTTGGTAATTGCGATAATTACTCTTGGTTGTATTTCGTGTTCAGATAATAGTGATAATATTACAAAAGGAAATATAAACGAAGGAAATGACCCTAATTTTAAAATTGTAGCTAATACAGATGTCGGGCTTGAAAAATATAATAGAAAAGTAATTGTTTTTGGAATTGATATTTACGCTGCTTCAGCAGTAGAAGATAATAAATTATTATATGCCGCTAATATTATGGCGCAATATTTAGATAACAATGAAGACGGGGTTGTAGATAATCAATTAGTAGTTGATCAAATGATAAAAAATAAGGCTTTTTTATTTATGTGGAAAACAGAAGCAGATATGCTTTCAAGTGAACCATCAGGAAGAATGGGGCAAGATTTAGGAAATGAAGAAACACATCCTTCTTTTGTTTCTGATGGAAAAACAGGAACTTTTGATGCAGGTTTAGAAGAAGTTTTACATTTAATTACTCATGTTGGTTATGCAAATGCGTATCCTACTATTTTTGGAGAGGAAGAAGGAACATCATTATCTAACGCGATGGATATTGCTCGTGCTGGTAAATTTACAAGCATTCCAAGTTCATATCCTGTTAAAGCATGGTATACTTATGATGATAAAACTTGTACTTATGATTGTCAGGCAACGGAATATATGTATTGGGCAATGACTAGTATTTTAGGGGCTCAAGAAAATAGACTAAGTGAAATTAATGATGAGTGGAAATTAAATACTAAAGCAAAAGTACAAGCGACAGATACTGCTATCTACGCATTGTTAACAAATTCAACATATAAATTCCCAACGGTTTTACCTGATGGAACTTATAAAAGGTAACAGTTAGCTGTTTTTAAGATAAAAAAACATAAAAATCACCTACTTTGATATTCTATTGAAAAGATTATTATAATAAGTAGGTACTTTTTAATTAAACCTAAAATAATTTACCATGAAAATACAGAAATTAATTGTATTAATTACAGCATCATTTCTTCTTTTATTTACTAATTGTACTACTAATGATGATATTGCTAATACTGAATCTGATTTTGGAATTTTTAAAATAGCTAGTGATAAAAAAATAGTAGAGATGAACGGAACTATAGGAAGTTCTTCATTAATTAATTTCAATAAACTGTATGAAGTATATCCAACAATCACAAAAATAAATATTAAAAATTGTGATGGATCATCAGATGACGAAGTAAATTTAAAGTTGTCTAAAAAAGTGTATGATTTAAATATTGAAATTCATTTATTAGACAATGCTGAAATAGCATCTGGTGGCGTAGATTTTTTCTTGGCTGGAAAAAAACGAACTCGTGGAACTGGAACTAGAATAGGCGTACACTCATGGGCTGGAGATGACTCAACAGCTACAGATTTTCCTGTAGGGCATGCCAATCATTTGCCATATATTGAATACTACAAATCTATTGGATTTACGGATACTGCCGCTAAAGCATTTTATTATTTTACAATAAATGCCGCCGCAGCAAATAGCATACATTGGATGACAGAGGCTGAAATAGGAACGTATAAAATGCTAAAACTATAAAATGAATTAAAATGGATAGAAAAAAATTCTTAAAAAACTTAGGTTTTGGGCTTGTCGCTACTCCAATAATAACATCAATTAGTTGCTCATCAAAAGATGATATAATAAAATCAACTACTGCAGCTTGTGGGGTTACTAAATCAGATATGTTAGGTCCTTATTATGTAAGTGGAACTTCACAAATTACCAATTTGAATACTCAAAACTTCTCTGGTGATAAAATTATTGTTTCAGGAAAATTATACGGAGGTGAAGATAAAAGTAAGCCTATTGCTAATGCCATGATTGAAGTTTGGCATGCCGATAGTGATGGAATATATCATCCTGTAGGAGATGGAAATGTATCCGATTATAAAGCGGATAAAATTACACTTCGTGGGTTTGTAAATACAAATACAGAAGGCGATTATATATTTGAAAGTATTCGTCCAGGAGTGTATCCAGGACGTCCTCGTCATTTTCATTATAAAATAACAGCAAATGGATATAAAACATTAGTTACTCAAATCTACTTTAAAGGTGATCCGACAACAGCAGATGAAGATATTGATAGTTGTCGAATAATTGACTTTAAAAAAGATACAAATGGAATTTATAAAGGGATTGCAGTAATACATTTAGCATCTAATTAGTTTTTTTTTCAGAAACTCTTTCAAATTAAATGAAAGGGTTTCTTTTTCGGATAAAATATTCTTCAACAATTTTACGTAATTTTGTGATTCAATACCAACAGAAAATGTCAGAAGAAAAAAAATCATTGAATTTTTTAGAGCAAATAATAGAAGAGGATTTAGCAAACGGAATGCCAAAAGAAAGCTTACGTTTTCGTTTTCCTCCAGAACCTAATGGGTATTTACATATCGGACATACAAAAGCTATCGGAATTAGTTTCGGTTTAGGACAGAAATATAATGCTCCTGTAAACTTGCGTTTTGATGATACAAATCCTGCTAAAGAAGAGCAAGAATATGTAGATGCTATTAAAAAAGATGTTAGTTGGTTAGGATATCAATGGGAAAATGAATTATACTCATCTGATTATTTTCAACAATTATACGATTGGGCTGTTTTATTAATAAAAGACGGAAAAGCGTATATTGATAGTCAATCTTCTGAAGAAATGCGTGTTCAAAAAGGAACGCCAACTCAAGTAGGAACTAACAGTCCTTTTAGAAATAGAACTGTTGATGAAAATTTAGATTTATTCAGTAGAATGAAAGCTGGTGAGTTTCAAGAAGGAACGCATGTTTTACGTGCAAAAATTGACATGGAATCGCCAAATATGTTATTGCGTGATCCATTAATGTATCGTATTTTAAAGAAAGCACATCACCGTACAGGTAATGATTGGGTTATTTATCCAATGTACGATTGGACACATGGAGAAAGTGATTATTTAGAGCAAATATCGCACTCATTATGTTCTTTAGAATTTAAACCTCACAGAGAATTATATAACTGGTTTCGTGACAATGTGTACGAATACAGTAAATCAGAATTTCCAAATGCACCAAAACAACGTGAGTTTTCTCGTTTAAACTTAAGCTACACTATTATGAGTAAGCGTAAGTTATTAACATTGGTAGAAAATGGAATTGTAAACGGATGGGATGACCCTAGAATGCCAACAATTTCTGGATTAAGAAGACGTGGATATACACCTGCTTCAATTCGTAATTTTATTGAAACTGTTGGAGTTTCTAAAAGAGAAAATGTAATTGATGTTTCTTTATTAGAGTTTAAAATTCGTGAGGATTTAAATAAAAAAGCCAATAGAGTTATGGGAGTTTTAGATCCTGTAAAAGTAATTATTGATAATTATCCTGAAGATAGAGAAGAAATTCTTATTGCAGAAAATAATCCTGAGGATGAAAATTCTGGTACTAGAATTGTTCCTTTTTCAAGAGAAATTTATATCGAAAGAGAAGATTTTAGAGAAGAAGCTAATAAAAAATTCTTCCGATTAAAATTAGGAAAAGAAGTTCGTTTAAAAAATGCTTATTTTATAACAGCAACAAGTTGTGAGAAAGATGAAAATGGAGAAATTACAGTAATTCACTGTACGTATGATCCGTTAACAAAATCGGGTAGTAATACTGAAGAAAGTAAGCGTAAAGTAAAAGGTACTTTACACTGGGTTTCTGTAAAACATGCCGTAAAAGCTGAGGTTAGAGTTTACGATAGATTATTTTCTGATGAAGCACCAGATTCTCATAAAGACAAAGATTTTATGGAATTTGTAAATCCTAACTCATTAGAAAAAATTACTGCTTTTGTAGAACCAAGTTTACAAACAGCTAAAATTGGAGAGCAATTTCAGTTTCAACGTTTAGGATATTTTAATGTTGATGATGATTCAACTTCAGAGAATTTAGTATTCAATAAAACAGTTGGATTAAGAGATAATTGGGCAAATGCAAATAAATAGGCGTATTGTATATAATTACTTTTTATAATCATTTATTTAAAAAATAAAACCTCAGTTTTCATTCGAAGACTGAGGTTTTTTTATTTTAGAAATCTTTGAATAAATTACTTAAATACTCTTTTTAAATAGAAGATTAAAATAATTAGTTGTTCATAATTATTTACTATATTTTTTATGCAAAAAATCAATTTTCCATTTTCGTGAGAATACGTATCTTTACTGATTAAGGAAAGTTATGATAATAAATTTTATCTAACTGAAGATTAATCATAAAAAAGCGTTTTTTGATACTGGGTTAAATCAGATTTAAAAAATGCTTCTAAAATATATAATTATATGAGTTGTAACAGTTGTTCAACTAGTAAAGACGGAGTTCCTGGAGGATGTAAGAGTAATGGAAATTGTGCCAGTGGTACTTGTGGAAGCGGAAATAAATTGGCTGTTTTTGATTGGTTATCGAATATGACTTTGCCAACAGGCGAAGCACCATTTAATATTTATGAAGTTCGATTTAAAAACGGACGTAAACATTTTTTTAAAAACACCGAAAAATTAACCATTTCGATGGGAGATGTTGTAGCAGTTGAAGGATCATCTGGACATGATATCGGTATTGTAGCATTAGCAGGAGAACTTGTAAAAGTTCAAATGAAAAAACGTAAAATTACTGCAGATAGTGAAGATGTAAAAAAAATATACAGAAAAGCATCGCAAAAAGATATTGATATTTGGCATACAGCCAGAGATAGAGAGCAAGAAACACAGCGAAAAGGACGAGAAATAATTAGTCGTTTAGAGCTGAAAATGAAACTTTCTGATGTAGAATATCAAGGAGATGGTACAAAAGCTACTTTTTATTATACAGCCGATGAACGTGTAGATTTTCGTCAGTTAATTAGAGATTTAGCAGGAACTTTTTCTATACGTGTAGAAATGAAACAAGTTGGTATGCGTCAAGAAGCAGCTCGTTTAGGAGGTGTTGGTTCTTGTGGTAGAGAATTATGTTGTTCTACTTGGTTAACCGATTTTAGAAAAGTAAATACTGCAGCTGCAAGATATCAACAATTATCGTTAAATCCGCTAAAATTAGCAGGACAATGTGGTAAATTAAAATGTTGTTTAAATTTTGAATTAGATACGTATTTAGATGCTTTAAAAAGTTTCCCGAAGCAAGATAAAATACTTAAAACTGAAAAAGGAGATGCTGTTTTTGTAAAGATGGATATTTTTAAAAAAATAGTTTGGTATACTTATAAAGAAGAAAGTTTTAAGTGGTTTAGATTGTCGTTAGAACAAGTACAAGAAATTATTATTTTGAATGAAAATAATGAACTTGCTTTACCTTTAGATGAGTATGAGTTAGAGATAACTGTACAGCCAATTGTTGATTTTGAAAATGTAGTAGGTCAAGATAGTTTAACCCGTTTTGATACACCTAAGAAATCTCGTAATAATTCGAGGTCAAAATCAAGAAAATCAGTAGCAAAAAAAGGAGGTAATTTACCAGTAAAAATACAACCAAACAAAAGACCTCAAAGAGCATCTGCTAATAAAAGAGAAGGTAATTCAATTGTTAAAACACAGCCAAATAAAAGACCTCAAAGAGCACCTGTTAATAAAAGAGAAGGAAATCAGCCATTAGAAGGTCAACCAAAACGAAGACCTCAAAGAGCACCTGTTAATAAAAGAGAAGGAAATCAGCCATTAGAAGGTCAACCAAAACGAAGACCTCAAAAAGCACCTACTAATAAAAGAGAAGGAAATCAGTCAGTAGAAGGTCAACCAAAACGAAGACCTCAAAGAGCACCTGCTAATAAAAGAGAAGGAAATCAGCCAATAGAAGGTCAACCTAAAAGAAGACCTCAAAGAGCACCTGTTAATAAAAGAGAAGGAAATCAGCCAGTAGAAGGTCAACCTAAAAGAAGACCTCAAAGAGCACCTGCTAATAAAAAAGAAGGAAATCAGTCAGTAGAAGGTCAACCAAAACGAAGACTTCAAAGAACTCCCGAAAAAAGAGCTGTAAAAAATAATATTGATGAAAAAACTGTGGATACTAGAAAACCTATGTCAAAAGTATCCTCTAAAATAAAAAGTCCTGAAACATCAAAAGAGCCTACTAAAAATAACGATACAAAAAATGAAAAGGAATAACATAGTTATATTTTTTTTAGCTGTTTTTGCAATCATATCTTGTGATTCAAAGAGTGTTTATGATGCGTATATTACGTTACCAGAAGGTTCGTGGAATAAAAATAACGCAGTTACATTTATTTTTGATGTGAATGATTCGATAAACAAGAAAAATCTTTTTATAAATCTTAGAAATAATGAAGACTATGCATATAGTAATTTATTTTTGATAACACAATTACGGTTTCCTGATGGGCAGATAGTTATTGATACTTTAGAGTATGATATGGCAGATGTAACAGGTAAGTTTTTAGGTAAAGGAATTTCGGGCATCAAAGAAAATAAACTTTTTTATAAAGAAAATATATTATTTCCAAACACAGGAACATACACTTTTAAGGTTACACAAGCTATGAGAAAAAATGGTAAAATTGAAGGAATTAAAGAACTTGAAGGAATATCTCAAGTTGGATTTAGAATTGAAAAAAGATAATAATGACAGAGCATAAAACAACTAATTTTAGTGGATATATCAAATGTTTTTGGGGTATATTATTAAGTGGATTCCTTTTTGTAGGACTATTATTTTTATTAGCTTCTTTAGGTACTTTTGGTGAATTACCTTCTTTTGAAGAATTAGAAAATCCTAAAAGTGATTTAGCTACAGAAGTTATTTCTTCAGATGGAAAAACATTAGGGAAATATTATGTGAAAGCAAATAGAACACCTATTGAATATAAAGATTTACCTGAGGTTTTAATAAAAGCTTTAGTAGCTACTGAAGATGAACGTTTTTACGAACATTCAGGTATTGATTTTTATGGTACAGCAAGAGCTGTTTCAAATTTAGGTAGAAAAGGAGGTGCAAGTACAATTACTCAGCAATTAGCTAAAAACCTTTTTAATAAAGGTGGATCTAGTAATATATTTAAGCGTCTTTCTCAAAAATTGAAAGAATGGGTAGTTGCTATAAAACTTGAGCGTCAATATACCAAAGCAGAAATTGCAACGATGTATTTAAATACGCAAGGATTTCTTTTTAACGCTACAGGTATTCGTTCGGCAACACGTATTTATTTTGGTAAAGAACCAAAGGAATTAGATATACAAGAAGCTGCTATTTTAGTTGCAATGTTAAAAAACCCTAGACAGTATAATCCGCATAGAGAGCGTTCTAAAAAGAAATCTTTACAGCGTAGGAATGTTGTTTTTGCTCAAATGGCAAAAAATGATATTATTACAGAGAAAGAAAAAGATTCGTTACAAAAATTACCTTTAAAAATAAATTTTACACCAGAAAGTCATAGTGATGGATTGGCAACTTATTTTAGAGAAAATTTAAAACAACGTTTAAAAAAATGGGCAAAAGAAAATCCAAAAGAAAACGGAGAGTTTTATAATATTTATAAAGATGGCTTAAAAATACATGTGACTATTGATTCTCGTATGCAAAGATATGCAGAGGAAGCAAGTAGTGAACACATGGCTAATTTGCAATCATTTTTCTTTAAAGAACAAAAGAAAAATAAAAATGCGCCTTTTTATGATTTAGAAAAATCTCAAGTTTTAAATATTTTAAAAAGAGGAAAACGAAGCTCAACACGTTATAAACGAATGAAAGCAGCAGGAAAAAGTGAAAAAGAAATTGAAAAATCTTTTAATACTGATACAGATATGCGTGTGTTTTCATGGAAAGGCGATCGTGATACAGTTATGACTCCTTATGATTCTATTCGTTATTATAAGCATTTTTTACGTTCTGGTTTGGTTTCTATTGAACCTCAAACGGGACATATTAAAGCTTGGGTAGGAGGTATCAGTCATAAATATTTTAAATATGACGCAGTAGAACAACAAAAACGTCAAGTAGGTTCTACCTTTAAACCTTTTGTATATGCAACAGCGATTAATCAATTAAAAATGTCGCCTTGCGATAAATTACCTAATATTTTATACACGATTCCAAAGGAAAAATATGGAATGCCAAAAGATTGGACACCTGAAAATGCGAGCAATAAATATGGTGGTGAATTAACATTAAAAGAGGCTTTAGCACGTTCTGTAAACGTAATAACAGCTCGATTGATAGATAAAGTATCACCTGTAAACGTGGCACGTTTAGCTGAATCAGCAGGAATAAAATCAGAAATTGACCCAAATCCATCTATTGCTTTAGGTGCAGTTGATTTATCATTAATAGAAATGGTAAGTGCATATTCAACTTTTGCAAATAAAGGATTACGTGTTAGCCCAATGATGATTACTAGGATTGAAGATAAAAATGGAACTGTTTTAGAAGATTTTGTACCTAAAACAAAAGAAGTTTTAAGTGAAGAATCAGCTTATGTGGTATTAGATTTATTAAAAGGAGTTACACAATCGGGTTCAGGTGCACGATTACGCTCTGGCTGGACTAGAAGAAAAGATGCTACAACAGGTTTTCCTTATAAATTTACGAATCCAATAGCAGGAAAAACAGGAACTACTCAAAATCAATCTGATGGTTGGTTTATGGGAGTTGTTCCTAATTTAGCAACAGGTGTTTGGACAGGTGGTGAAGATAGAGCAACCCATTTTAAAGGAATAGCTTTAGGTCAAGGAGCAACAATGTCATTACCTACTTGGGGATTATTTATGCAAAAATGTTATGCTGATAAAACATTAAATATAAGTAAACAAGATTTTGAAAAACCATCAGAGGAATTAACAATTACTATTAATTGTAATGAAGTAAAAAATAGCGATGATGGTGATGATGATAAAAAAGAAGACGGAGATACTGATTTTTAATTAAAATATTTTTTAGAGAATAAACTAAGAGTTTTTTTAACAGATAACAAATAACTAATATGATAAATAAAAAAGTAAATAGCGTAGAAGATGCACTTGTTGGTGTAAAAAGCGGAATGACTTTTATGTTAGGAGGTTTCGGTTTGTGTGGAATACCAGAAAATGCTATTGCCCAATTAGTGAAATTAAATGTTAGAGAGGTAACATGTATTTCTAATAATGCAGGTGTAGATAATTTTGGCTTAGGTTTATTACTTCAAAATAAACAAATTAAAAAAATGATTTCTTCGTATGTAGGAGAAAATGAAGAGTTTGAACGTCAAATGCTTTCTGGGGAGTTAGAAGTAGAATTAACGCCTCAAGGAACTTTAGCCGAAAAATGTAGAGCAGCACAAGCAGGTTTTCCTGCATTTTATACTCCTGCAGGTTATGGAACGGAAGTTGCAGAAGGAAAAGAAACTCGTGAATTTGATGGCAAAATGTACGTGTTAGAATCTGCTTTTAAAGCCGATTTTGCCTTTGTAAAAGCATGGAAAGGAGATACAGCAGGTAATTTAATTTTTAAAGGAACTGCCCGTAATTTTAATCCGAATATGTGTGGCGCAGCAACTATAACTATTGCTGAGGTTGAAGAATTAGTTCCAGTAGGAACACTTGACCCTAATCAAATACATATTCCAGGTATTTTTGTACAGCGTATTTTTCAAGGAGAAAAATATGAAAAAAGAATTGAACAACGAACTGTAACTCCTAAACTGTAAAAAATGGCTTTATCAAAAGAACAAATAGCACAGCGAATAGCAAAAGAATTACAAGATAAATGGTATGTTAATTTAGGAATAGGAATTCCTACTTTAGTTGCTAATTATATTCCTAAAGGAATTGAAGTAGAGTTTCAGTCTGAAAACGGATTGTTAGGAATGGGCGGATTTCCTATCGAAGGAACTGAAGATGCCGATTTAATAAACGCAGGAAAACAAACAGTAACCGTTTTAGATGGTGGTTCTATTTTTGATTCAGCTACAAGTTTTGCCATGATTCGTGGAAAACACGTGCAATTAACTGTTTTAGGAGCAATGGAAGTTGCTCAAAATGGTGATATTGCCAACTGGAAAATCCCTGGGAAAATGGTAAAAGGAATGGGTGGTGCGATGGATTTAGTAGCATCTGCAGAAAATATTATTGTAGCAATGATGCACACTAATAAACGTGGTGCTTCTAAAATATTAAAAAAATGTTCTTTGCCTTTAACTGGCGTTGGTTGTGTAACAAAAGTAGTTACCAATTTAGCAGTATTAGAAGTGAAAAATAACGCATTTTATTTATTAGAAAGAGCGCCTGGTGTTTCTGTTGATGAAATAAAAGAAGCTACAGAAGCAACTTTAATAATAGAAGGAGAAATTCCTGAAATGAATATTTAAAATGAAATATTTTAAAAAGTTTTACTTAGTTATTTATCCTTTATTAATTGTGTTTTTTATGTTTATACTAGATAAGGTATTTCTTGTCGAAGAATCTTGGATTCGAATAGGTATTGCAATTGCGCTGGCATATGTTTTATCACCAAGAAAAAAAATAGTACAAACAGAATCAGGAGAAAAGAAACAACTAACGTGGATTTTTCTTAAAAACCCTATATTTTTAGATTGATGAAAATAATATCATATAACGTAAACGGAATTAGAGCCGCTTTAAAAAAAGGATTTATCGATTGGTTAGAAGTTGCAAATCCTGATGTGATTTGTATTCAAGAAACCAAAGCACATAAAGAACAGTTAGATGTAACTGAATTTGAAAATGCAGGATATCCGTATCACTATTGGTTTTCAGCACAAAAAAAAGGCTATTCATCCGTAGCTATTTTTTGCAAAGAAAAACCAAATCATATTGAATACGGAACAGGAATTGAAACCATGGATTTTGAAGGAAGAAATCTGCGTGTAGATTTTGATGAAGTTTCTGTAATGAGTTTATATCTTCCGTCAGGAACAAATTCAGAACGTTTGAATTTTAAATTGAATTATATGGATGAATTTCAAGAATACATCAATAATTTAAAACAAGAAATTCCGAATTTAGTTATTTGTGGTGATTATAATATTTGTCATGAAGAAATAGATATTCATAATCCGAAAATGAAAGGGGTTTCAGGATTTTTACCTGAAGAAAGAGTTTGGTTTACGGAATTTATAAAAACGGGATTTACAGATAGTTTTCGATTTTTAAATCCTGAAAAACAAGAATATTCTTGGTGGAGTTATCGAGCAAATTCGAGAGCAAACAATAAAGGTTGGCGTTTAGATTATGCAATGGTTGCTGAACCTTTGAAAGATAAAATATCAAGAGCTTACATTTTACCAGAAGCAAAACATTCTGACCATTGCCCGATTGTTGTTGAATTAAATTTATAAATCAAGCATGAAAAACTTACTAATACTACTTTTTTTTACGGTATCAATTTTTGCACAGCAACCTGTGGATAGTGTTTTTGTTCCCATAGAAAATACAGCAATAGCAATTGATTCTAATTTTGTAGCAACAGATTCTATTGTAAAAGATAGTATCAAAATAAAAAAGATTTATGCCTGTTTTTCAGATTTAGATTTGAAAAAAGTAGATAGTTTATTGATTGAGAAAAAATTTAATGCATCATCATTTGATAGTATTCAATATGTAATTGATGATAAAGATATTATTGCTAATACAACATCAATGCTTTCTACGGATTTATTAAAAACACGCTTGCATGATTTGAATTTAAAAACGCCATTTCATTTAGCTTATAATCCATCTTTAGAAAAAGTAATTAATAGTTATTTAAAATATCGAACAAAATATTATCCTGCTTTAATGGCAAAGGCACAATATTATTTTCCGATGTTTGAACAGTATTTAGATCAGTTTGATGTTCCGTTAGAAATGAAATATTTAGCGATTGTAGAATCTGCTTTACGTCCTGCGGCTCGTTCTAGAGTGGGGGCAACAGGTTTATGGCAATTTATGTATGGAACAGGAGTTCAGTTCGATTTAAAAGTAAATTCATATGTTGATGAGCGTCAAAACCCAGTAAAAGCAACAATTGCAGCGTGTAAATATTTAAGTCATTTACATAAAATTTTTGGCGATTGGGATTTAGCTTTGGCAGCTTATAATTCAGGACCTGGAAATGTTTCAAAAGCAATAAAACGTTCGGGAGGATACCGAAATTATTGGAATATTCGTCCGTATTTACCTCGTGAAACAGCAAGTTATGTTCCCGCTTTTTATGCAACCATGTATATTTTTGAATATGCGGATGCACATAATATTTATCCTGAACCACCAAATATTTATCATTTTGAAACAGATACAATTCAAGTAAAAAGAACTGTTACTTTTGATCAGATTTCAGCAAAAACAAATATTGATACAGATTTATTATCATTTTTGAATCCATCGTATAAATTAGATGTGATTCCTTATGTAAAAGATAAAAATTATGCGGTTCGTTTGCCTCGAAAAAATATGATTGACTTTTTAGATAAAGAAGAAGATATTTATGTACTAGCAAATGAAGAAGATGGAAAAAGAGAAAAGCCATTAGCCAAGTATTTTGAGACAGATAAACGTACACGTTACAAAGTACGTAACGGTGATTATTTAGGTAAAATAGCAAATAAGTTTGGAGTAAAAGTAAGTCAAATTAAGCGTTGGAACAGAATGCGAAATCATCGATTGAAAATAGGACAATCTTTAATTATTCATCCGAAGAAATTAGTTGCTCAAAAAAAAATAGCACGAAAAAAACATAAACTTCCAAAAGGACCCTATAAAGTGTATGTTGTTAAAAGTGGAGATTCATTATGGACAATATCAAAAAAATTTCCATCTGTTTCTATTGACCAAATTAAAAAGTGGAACAATATTTGGAGTGTAAAAAATCTAAAATTAGGAATGAAACTTAAAATTTTTAAAGGTTAGTATTCTTTTAAAAAAATCATTCTAAAATTTATTGTATAACATATTTTTAAAAGTTATAAAACTACAAATTATGAAAAAAATAATAGGCTTGCTTTTTTTGATGTTTTTAATGATATCATGTAAAACAGGTAATGAAGGCTACACTTTACCAACATCTAATGGTAACACCAATAAAATAATGGTGGTTGTAAAAGGAGAAGATTGGCAAGGTAAAATAGGAAACCAAATACGTACGGTGTTTGGTGAACATCAAGTAGGTTTACCACAACCAGAAACATTATTGTCGGTTAGCCAAATAGATCCTAGTGGTTTTAGTAGTTTTATGCGACATGGAAAAGCTGTTTTAATTATCAAAAAAGGAGCTAAAGAAAGTATTACTGTTGAAAAAGATAGATATGCGCAACCTCAAATTATTGTGCATGCTACGGCTAAAAATGAAGCAGGAATTTTAAATATGTTAGATAAAAGAGGTAAAGAAATTATCCAATTATTTAAAGATGAGGATGTTAGTTTTACACAGAAAATCTTTAAAAAAGAACGTATTGATGAGACAGGATTTAAAACAATTAAGAATATTGGATTAACTATTGATATTCCAAAACGATTTAGATTAGTAGAAGATTCTGGAGATTTTATATGGTTTCGTCAGCATTTAAGAAGTGGTATTGCTCGAGGAGATGGTACAAATAACGTTTTAATTTATACGATTCCTTTAATTGATGAAAATAAAGTTGCTGATAATATTACAGCAGTACGAGATACTATTGGTAAAAAACACATACCAGGAAGTAAAGAAGGAATGTACATGATTACCGAACAAGCATACACACCTTTTACTTTTGATGCTATAATTGATGGTAAAAAAGCATATGAAACTCGTGGGAAATGGGAAGTTAAAAACGATTTTATGGCAGGTCCTTTTGTTAATTATACTATAATTGATAAGAAAAATAATCGTTTGGTTATTTTTGAAGGATTTACTTATGCTCCTTCTGTAAATAAACGTGATTTTCTGTTTGAATTAGAAGCAATTGGAAAATCAATGAAAATAAAATAATTATCATTTAAATAATAATATTCAAAAAAGCATCAATTTAAAATTGATGCTTTTTTTTTCGTTATAAACGACATAAACTGTTTTATATAGTAGTTTGAATTTGAGTACAAATGCCTAGCCCCGATTGAAGCATTTGTTTGAGCTCTCTGGCTTTTTTTTAGCCAGAAGCGAGTGCGGAAAGCGGGAAATTGCTTCAAATTATTTTTCTTATATTTTTTCTGATAAAAAATTATACTTATAATTATATGAGCTTTTAACATGAAATAATTACTTGATGGTGTATAAATTTAATAAGGTAACTGAAAGTTATCTTTTTATTGCTATTTTTACGCTTTTACGTACAATAAAATTATGAATATAGTTGTTGTACAGTAAAAGCGTAACTATATGAATAAACTATCCAAATTTTTAGTTTTTAATCTGATTTTAGCTACAATATACTCTTGTAGTGTAAAAAAAGATGCGTTTTTAAATCGAAACTTTCACGCACTTACTACAAAATACAACATACTTTTTAACGGTGAACAAGCTTACTTGAAAGGATTAGAAGATGTTAAAAGTAAGCATAAAGATAATTTTTGGAAACGTTTAGAAATAGAACCTATTACTTTTGATGAAAATCAAATTTCAGCACCTGTTTTACAACTAGGTTCTGGTTTTGATGAAAACGAAGAAGAAGAGGTTGAAGTTTTAACAATGTTTGATAGAGCCGAAGAAAAAGCCGTAAAAGCAATTCAGAAGCATTCAATGAATATAAACGGATATGAAAAAAATCGTCAAATTGATGATGCTTACCTATTATTAGGTAAATCAAGATACTATACTCAACGTTTTATTCCTGCTATAGAATCGTTTAATTATATTATAGCAAATTATCCAAACGCTAGTTTGATAAATGAAACAAAAGTTTGGCGTGCTAAAACAAATATTCGTTTAGATAATGAAAAATTAGCCATAGAATCGCTAAAATTTTTATTAGAAGTTGAAGAAAATGAAGCAGAACTTCCTGACGGAGTAAGAGAACAAGCACATACTGCTATGGCAATGGCGTATCAAAAAACAGATACGATTCAAAAAGTAATTCAGCATTTAACAGCAGCATCAAAAATATTTAAAAATAAAGAACAATCTGGACGTAATATGTTTGTTTTAGGGCAAATTTATAGCGAATTAAATTACAGAGATTCTGCTCGTGTTGTATTCAATAAGTTAGCGAATACTAAAAAAGCACCTTATAAATATCGTATTCGTGCAAGTATTGAAATGGCAAAAAATACAGAAAATGATTCTGCATCGATTGTTGTTTTAGCCAAATTAAAAAAACTAATCAGAAATTCTGATAATCGTAAGTTTTTGAATGCACTTTATTATCAGGCAGGAGTTTTAGAAATAGGACGAAACAAAACTGATAATGCTATTGAATATTTTAAAAAATCATTAAATGCTAAGCATAACAATGATTATCAAAAAACATATGCCTATGAACGTTTAGGAAATATTGCTTTTGATAAAGAACAATATGTTTTAGCTGGTTCTTATTACGATAGCGTTTTAACAGTTACTTCTAAAGAATTTACTCAAGAAAAAAGAATTAGAAGAATCCGCAGAAAAAATAAAGGATTAACAACTTTAAGAAAACATGAAAGTCTTGTTAAAAATAATGACAGTATTCTTAAGTTAGTAGCTATGACAGCTACTGAGAGAACTTCTTTTTTTGAAACTTATATCGAAAAAATTAAAAAAGAAGATGAAGAGAAAAAACAGTTATTATTAAATGCACAAAATTTTGGTAGCTCTTTTGGAAGTGGAAAAGCTATTAATAATGGTAGTAATAAAGGAAAATGGTATTTTTATAATTCACAAGCTTTAGGTTTTGGAAAAGCAGCTTTTCAGAATACATGGGGTATGCGTCCGTTAGAAGATAATTGGCGATTATCAGATAAATCAACAACAATAATTGAAGAAATTGACGAAGACTCAACAGAACCTGTAGTTAATTTACGTTACGAATTATCGACTTATTTAGACGAAATTCCTACGGATGAAAAAATAATTACAACATTAATAGAAGATCGTAATGATGCTTTATATCAATTAGGATTAATTTATAAAGAGCAGTTTAAAAATAGTAATCTTGCTATTGAAAATTTAGAACGATTACAAAAAGAACAACAAAATAATACGTTAGAACTACCGATAAGCTATCATTTATATCAAATATATAGCGAAATAAACGATGTGGCTAAAGCGAATGAATACAAAAGTGTAATTTTAACTAAGTATTCCGAAACAACATTTGCGGAAATCATAAGAAATCCGACTAAAAAATTAACAGAAAATAAAAAAGAAGATGCTGTTTTAGATAAGTACAAAGAAATATACTATCTATATAAAGAACAAAAATATGAAGCTGTTGTAAAAGATATTGATGTTTTTTTATCAACAATTAAAGAATCTGAATTAACACCTAAATTTGTACTTTTAAAAGCATTGTCTTTAGGAAAGTATAAAGATAAAGAAACTTATAGGAAAGCATTAGAATTTGTGGCCATTCGTTATGCGAATAAAGCTGAAGGTGTTAAAGCAAAAGAAATATTAGATAGAATAAAATAAAAAAATATTGTTAGTATGTTTAGTAAAGAAAGTAAAAAAACAAGCGAAGCTAAAGTTTCAGAAAGAAATGTTATAGGTACAAACACTCAAATAAAGGGTGATATTATTTCAGAAGGAGACTTTAGAATTGATGGAACTTTAGAAGGAACTATAAAAACCAATGGAAGAGTTATTATTGGTGCGGCAGGTTTTATTAAAGGAAAAGTAGAATGTGCAAATGCAGATATTGAAGGTAAGTTTTCAGGAGATTTAGTTGTTTCAAATACATTAACTGTAAAAGCAGCTGCTAATATTAATGGAGATGTTATTACGGGTAAGCTTTCGGTAGAGCCAGGAGCATCATTTAATGCAACTTGTGCTATGAAAGGTGCGGTAAAAGAATTAAATAATGGACAAAAACAAAAAGAAAAAACCGCTTAGTAAATATATTCGGTTTACAAGTATTGCTTTTCAAATGGGATTAACTATTTATTTGGGTAACAAACTCGGTGAATGGCTAGATACTCAGTATGTAAATGAAAATCAATTATATACTAAAATTTGCACATTGGTCGCTGTTTTTGGGGCTATGTTTTCTGTAATATTACAAGTTTCAAAATTATCTAAGTAAAAATGATTAAACGTATTTTATATTTTATTATCACTGTTCTTGTATTATTTGCAGTGAGTTATATTTCTCATAATTATATTTTAAATATGCTAGGAGATAGTATATCATACTCATTACTATCAGTATATTTATTTCATGTAATAAGTACATGTATTGTTTACGTTTTATTAGAACTTCTAGTAAGTCAAATGCCAAATGAAGCAGGATATGGGTACTTAGCTTCTATGCTTTTAAAAATAGGTTTTTTTGTATTAATCTTTCAAGCAGATGTGTTTACAGATGTACAGCTTACTAAGCCAGAAAAGGTTTCGTTAGTTATTCCGTTATTTATATTTTTGATAACAGAAGCAGCAGGTGTTTTTAAGTTATTAAACACTAAGTAGTTTGCTTTTTTAAACGTAGTTTTAACACTAGGTTAAATTTGTAACAAAACTAAGTTTAAAAACGGTTTGTAGTTTTAATTAAATATGTACCTTTGCACGGAAATTTACAGACCTTAAACCTTTATTCAAATTTAAGATATGATGATAGCAAAAAAATCTATCAAGTTTTTAACAATACTTGCATTAGTTTTTACATCATTTTCAGTTTCAGCTGAAAATGGAGATACTACTTTACAAGATGATGGTGGCCGTGTAAACACAAAGGCAGAAATTGAAGCTTATAAGAAACATCACTTAGCAGATTCACATGATTTTACTTTGTTTTCATACACAAATGATAAAAACGAAAGAAAACACGTAGGTGTTCCTTTACCTATAATTGTTTGGACAAGTAAAGGATTAAGAACTTTTATGTCTTCAGCTTTTCATCATAATGATGATGGTCACGTAGTTGTTCCAGCAGATGGAGTACAGTTAACTAAAATACACAGTAAAATATATGAGTTAAATGAAGGAGAAACTGCTGTTTCTTTTGATGAAGCTCACCATGCTACAAATGCTCATAAAGCATTAGATTTTTCTATAACAAAAAGTGTTGTAGGAATGTTTTTAGTAGGTTTGTTAATGATTTTCGGATTTAGATCTTTAGCTAAAGGATATAAAAAAGGAGCAATTCCAACAGGTTTTGCAAGAGTATTAGAGCCTTTAGTATTATATGTTAGAGATGAAATAGCAAGACCAAATATTGGTGAAAAGCATTACCGTAAATTTATGGGATTCTTATTAACTGTTTTCTTTTTTATATGGGTTTCAAACTTATTAGGTTTAACTCCATTAGGATTTAATATTACAGGACAATTAGCTGTAACAGTTTGTTTGGCTCTTTTTACCTTTTTTATAGTACAGTTTTCTGCAAATAAAGATTATTGGAAACATATTTTCTGGATGCCAGGAGTACCTGTCGCTATGAAATTTATTTTAGCACCTATCGAATTTTTAGGGATTTTAACTAAGCCTTTTTCGTTATTTGTACGTTTATTTGCCAATATTACAGCAGGTCACTCAGTAGTAATGGGTATTGCCGCTTTAATGATTATATTAAAAGCGAAGTTTGGAACAGCGGGTGCAACAGGTGTATCTGTATTTTTAACGTTGTTTTTAACGTTAATCGAAGTGTTAGTAGCCTTCTTACAAGCATATATTTTTACAATGTTATCTTCATTGTTTATTGGTATGGCTGTAGAAGAACACGATCACCATTAGTAAAATGAAATTTTTTGTTTAATTTAATATAAATCAATTATTATGACAGGTCTTACTTTAATAGGAGCAGGTTTAATCGTAATCGGAGCAGGATTAGGATTAGGGAAAATCGGTAGTAGCGCAATGGAAGCTATCGCACGTCAACCTGAAGCTGCTGGAAAAATCCAAACAGCAATGATTATTATTGGAGCATTATTAGAAGGTTTAGCATTCGGTGCTTTACTTTTAGGATAATCTTCCAGAAATTAAAAAGAAACACTATCTGCAACGGTTGGTTGCAGATGTGTTTTATTAAACAATAAAAAAAATACAAAATAAATTAGTATGGGAATTTTTAATGATTTTTCAATAGGATTATTTGTCATGCAGGCTTTTATCTTATTAATATTAATCTTTTTAATGGTAAAGTTTGCTTGGAAGCCAATCTTATCTGCATTAAATGACAGAGAAGAAGGTATCCAAAATGCATTAGATCAAGCTGAAAATGCTCGTAAAGAAATGCAAAATTTACAAGCTGATAACGATAGGTTATTTAAAGAAGCACGTGCCGAAAGAGATGCAATGATGCAAGAAGCTCGTGATATTAAAGAAAATATTGTAGCAGAAGCAAAAGAAGAAGCACAAGCACAAACTTCTAGCATGATAGAAAATGCTAAAGCAACAATAAAGCAAGAACAACAAGCTGCTATTTCTGAATTAAAGAAAACAGTAACTGATTTATCTTTAGATATTGCTCAGCAGTTAGTGAAAAAAGAGTTAACTTCACCAGCAGATCATTTAAAGCTAGTTGAAGGAATGTTAGAAGAGATTACTTTAAACTAATCAATCGATGAAAGGATCTAGACCAGCATTACGTTACGCAAAAGCAATATTAAATCTTGCTAAAGAAACTAATAAAGATTCTTTAGTTAACGATAACATGAAGTTAATCGCAAGTACTATTGCCGAAAGTAGCGATTTAAACAGAATGCTTAAAAGCCCTGTAGTTAAAGCCAATGATAAAAAAACGGTTTTAGTTGCACTTTTTGGAGATAAAGTAGATGCTATCATAACAAATTTATTCAACTTATTAGAAGAGAATAAACGTATGATAATGTTAGAAGCTATTGCAAAGCAATATTCTATTATTTACGATGCTTATAAAGGTGTACAGGTTGCTAAAGTTACTACAGCAGTAGTTTTAACAAAAGAGTTAGAAGATAAAATACAAGCGAAAATTGTTTCTTTAACAGGAAATAGCGCAAGTATAGAAAATATAGTAAATCCGAATATTTTAGGAGGATTTATTTTACGTGTTGGAGATGTGCAGTATGATGCAAGTATTTCTAATCAATTCAAAGAGTTAAGAAGAGAATTTGACAATAGTCATAACATTCCACAAATTTAATTATACATCCAAAGAAATAAGATGGCAGGAATTAAACCAGCTGAAGTTTCAGCAATTTTAAAGGAACAATTAACAAACTTCGAGTCTAAAGCTTCATTAAATGAAGTTGGTACCGTATTACAAGTAGGTGATGGTATTGCTCGTGTTTATGGTTTGTCTAATGTACAATATGGTGAATTAGTAGAATTCGATAACGGATTAGAAGGTATCGTATTAAACTTAGAAGAAGATAATGCAGGTGTTGTATTATTAGGTGCTTCTACATCAGTAAGAGAAGGTTCTGTTGTTAAACGTACAGAAAGAATTGCTTCTTTAAGAGCTGGAGAAGGTATTGTAGGACGTGTTGTAAATACATTAGGTCAGCCAATTGATGGTAAAGGACCTATTGAAGGTAAAACTTACGAAATGCCTTTAGAGCGTAGAGCTCCTGGGGTTATTTATCGTGAGCCTGTAACTGAACCAATGCAAACTGGTATCAAATCTATTGATGCTATGATTCCTGTAGGACGTGGTCAACGTGAGTTAATCATTGGAGACCGTCAAACTGGTAAATCTACAGTTGCTATTGATACTATTTTAAATCAAAAAGAATTTTACGATGCTGGGAAACCAGTATATTGTATATATGTTGCAATTGGTCAAAAAGCATCTACTGTAGCTGCTATTGCCAATGTTTTAGAAGAAAAAGGAGCTTTAGCTTATACTACAATTGTAGCAGCAAATGCATCTGATCCTGCAGCAATGCAAGTATATGCACCATTTGCAGGAGCTGCAATTGGAGAGTACTTTAGAGATACTGGTAGACCAGCTTTAATTGTTTATGATGATTTATCTAAACAAGCAGTTGCATACCGTGAGATTTCATTATTATTAAGAAGACCTCCGGGACGTGAGGCATATCCTGGGGATGTATTTTACTTACACTCAAGATTATTAGAACGTGCTGCAAAGGTTATCAATGATGATAAAATTGCTAGTGAAATGAACGATTTACCAGATTCTTTAAGAGGAGTTGTAAAAGGTGGAGGTTCTTTAACTGCATTACCGATTATTGAAACACAAGCAGGAGATGTATCAGCATATATTCCAACAAACGTAATTTCGATTACTGATGGACAAATTTTCTTAGATGGAGATTTATTTAACTCTGGTGTTCGTCCAGCAATTAACGTAGGTATTTCTGTATCTCGTGTTGGTGGTAACGCTCAGATTAAAGCGATGAAAAAAGTATCTGGTACTTTAAAATTAGATCAGGCACAATATCGTGAATTAGAAGCATTCGCTAAGTTTGGTTCTGATTTAGATGCAGCAACTTTAAATGTGATTTCTAAAGGACAACGTAATGTTGAAATCTTAAAGCAAGCACAAAACGATCCTTATACTGTAGAAGACCAAATTTCAATCATTTATGCAGGTTCTAAAAACTTGTTAAAAGATGTACCGGTAAATAAAGTAAAGGAATTTGAAAGAGATTATATTCAGTATTTAAATGCAAAGCATAGAGATACTTTAAATACTTTAAAAGCAGGTAAATTAACTGATGAAGTAATTGATACTTTAACAGCAGCTGCAAAAGAAATTTCAGCTAAATTTTCAGCTTAATAAAAGACTTTAATATAAAGTATTGAGATTCGCGTCTCAATACTTTATATTTAACACTCAACAGCACTATTCGTATGGCGAACTTAAAAGAAATACGTAACAGAATTACTTCTATTAAATCAACAATGCAGATTACCTCTGCCATGAAAATGGTATCGGCTGCAAAGTTAAAAAAAGCTCAAGATGCAATTACGGCAATGCGCCCGTATTCATCTAAGCTTACTGAATTATTACAAAGCTTAAGCGCGACTTTAGATAGTGATGCTAGTGGCGTATATTCAACTCAAAAAGAAGTGAAAAATGTATTACTAGTTGTAATTACTTCAAACAGAGGTTTGTGTGGTGGTTTTAACTCTTCTATTGTTAAAAGAACAATAAAAGCTATTGATGAAAATTACAGTGATGTTGCTGTTGATTTGTTAACGATAGGTAAAAAAGGAGACGATATTTTATCAAAACAACACAATATTATTGAAAATAGAAATGATATTTTTGATGATTTAACGTACGATAACGTTGCAGAAGTTGCACAAAAAATAATGGATTTATATGTAGCTGGTTCTTATCAAAAGATACAGCTTGTTTATAATCAATTTAAAAATGCAGCAACTCAAATTCCTCAATTAGAGCAATTTTTACCAATTGAACCAATAGAAAGTGATGAAACTGTAACATTAGATTATGTTTTTGAACCTTCTAAAGAAGAGATTGTTTTAGAATTGATTCCTAAGTCATTAAAAACACAATTATACAAAGCAATTCGTGATTCATTTGCATCAGAACACGGAGCTCGTATGACTGCAATGCACAAGGCTACTGATAATGCTACTGAATTACGTGATGAGTTATTATTAACATATAACAAAGCACGTCAGGCAGCTATTACTAACGAAATTTTAGAGATTGTTGGTGGTGCAGAAGCATTAAATAACTAAAAAATTATAGTTGTTATCAACTAAATTTATATAAAAAAAGCGAATCCATTTGGATTCGCTTTTTTAGTTTTTAGAAACTACTGTCATGCTGAAATAAATTCAGCATCGCATGAATAAGAGAACCGTGGGAAATCAGGATGCGAATCTGAAATAAATTCAGATTGACGGATTTGCTTTTTTAGTTTTTATAAGAGTAATTTTTCAATTTTTTCTTGAATACTTTTTATATCAATATTTAATAAAATTTGTAATTCTTCAACTGTTCCATGGTCTATAAATTTATCAGGAATACCTAAAATATCAATAGTTCCTTTATAATTTTTTTCAGATGCATATTCTAAAATAGCAGAACCAAATCCACCCCTTACAGTTCCGTCTTCTATGGTGATTAGAATATCAAAAGAATTAAAAATAGTGTCTAATAATTTTTTATCTAAAGGTTTTACAAATCGCATATCATAATGAGCTACACTGTTGCTATTTTCTAGTTGATTTATGGCTTCAAAAACATTATTTGCTATTGTTCCTACGGATAATATTGCTACTTTATTTCCTTCCTTTAAACAAACACCTTTTCCTATTTGAATTTCTTCAAAAGGAAGTTGCCATTTTTCTAACTTACCTGTACCTCTTGGATAACGAATTGCAATAGGATTTTTTAAACCTAATTGTGCCGTAAACATGATATTTCGAAGTTCGATTTCGTTGCGAGGTGCAAAAATTATCATATTTGGAATTAAGCGTAAATACGCTAAATCAAAAACCCCGTGATGTGTTGCACCATCCTGTCCAACTAAACCAGCTCTATCTAAACAAAAAATAACAGGTAAATTTTGCAAAGCAACATCATGAATTATTTGGTCAAAAGAACGTTGTAAAAACGTCGAATAAATATTACAAAACGGAATAATATTTTGAGTAGCCATTCCTGCGGATAAAGTAACAGCATGTTGTTCGGCAATACCAACATCAAAAGTACGTTCAGGAAATTCGGCTAACATATCATTTAAAGAACTACCTGAAAGCATAGCAGGTGTAATGCCTACAATTTTTTTATTTTGATGTGCAAGTTCAATAATAGTTTTTCCAAAAACATCTTGAAACTTTGTGAACTTACTTTTTTCTTTAGGCAATACATCGCCTGAAATTTTATCAAATTTACCTGGAGCATGATATTTTACTTGGTCTTGTTCTGCTTGTCGTAATCCTTTTCCTTTGGTGGTAATTACGTGTAAAAATTTAGGACCTTTTATTTCTTTTAAACGGTCTAATTCTGATAAAATTTCTTCAAAATTATGACCATCAATTGGTCCTGAATATTCAAAATTTAAGGCCTCAAAAATATTATGTTGCTCAATATCCGACCTTGTCGATTTTATGCGTGTTAAATAATCTTTTAAAGCTCCCACCGAAGGGTCAATTCCAATGGCATTATCATTTAAAATCACCAATAAATTAGCATCTGTATCGCCTGCATGATTTAAAGCTTCAAAAGCCATTCCGCTAGCAATAGAAGCATCACCAATAATAGCAATATGATGTTTATCACTTCCTTGTATTTTAGAGGCAATTGCCATTCCTAAAGCCGCAGAAATAGAAGTTGATGAATGCCCAACGCCAAAAGTATCGTAATTACTTTCGCTTCGTTTAGGAAAACCTGAAATACCGCCTAATTGTCGATTTGTATGAAAAAGATCTTTTCTTCCTGTTAAAATTTTATGTCCGTAGGCTTGATGTCCAACATCCCAAACTAATTGGTCGGTTGGTGTATCAAATAAATAATGCAATGCAATAGTAAGTTCAATAACGCCTAAACTAGCGCCTAAATGACCTTCTTTTGTGGCAATAATATCAATAATAAATTCGCGTAGTTCTTTTGCTAATAAAGGCAATTCATCAGCAGATAATTTCCTTATATCCGAAGGAAAATTAATATTTTTTAACAGCTTTTTTGGCATAGCGCAAATGTACTAAAAACTTTGTTGTAGCTTTGCTGTATGAGCAAATTGTATTTGGTACCAACCCCAATCGGGAATTTAGAAGATATTACGCTAAGAGCACTTAGAATTTTAAAAGAAGTCGATTTTATTTTGGCAGAAGACACACGTACTAGTGGAAAATTGTTAAAACATTTTGAAATTGGAACACAAATGTATAGTCATCATATGCATAACGAACACAAATCTGTTGATGGTGTTTTAAATCGATTAAAAAATGGTGAAACTTGTGCATTAATTTCTGATGCTGGAACTCCAGCAATTTCGGATCCAGGTTTTTTATTGACCAGAGCCTGTGTCCAACAAAATATTGATGTAGAATGTTTGCCTGGTGCAACTGCTTTTGTACCTGCTTTAGTAAATTCTGGTTTGCCAAATGATAAATTTGTTTTCGAAGGATTTTTACCTGTTAAAAAAGGAAGACAAACTCGTTTAATTCTTTTATCCGAAGAAAATAGAACCATGATTTTTTATGAAAGTCCTCATAAATTATTAAAAACATTAGCTCATTTTGGCGAATATTTTGGTGAAGACAGGCAAATATCAGTTTCTAGAGAATTGACAAAATTATTCGAAGAAACCAAACGAGGAACAATAAAAGAAGTGTTATCATATTACACAACAAAACCTGCTAAAGGTGAAATTGTAATTGTTGTTGATGGTAAAAAATAATTAAAACAAGCTTGTATTCGGGGTAGTGGTTTTTAAATCTATTTTCTGTTTTTATAATTAGTTCCTCTAATTTTAGATGAAAGGTAATTTCAATTGTATATATGAAATTACTATCTTTAATTCAAAAATGCAGAAAATAGAGACTATTGGAATTATAGGGATGGGAGCAATTGGAATTTCTATCTCTTATATTTTACAAGAGGCGAGTTTAAATATAATCGGGTTTAAACATAAAAATAGAAAAAGTGAGCAATATAAAAAGCTTATTGAAAAAGATAAAATAGTAGTAATTAATAGTGCAGACAATACTTCTTTTCCTAAGAAAACACCACTTAAAATAAAAATTACTTCCTCATTAGAAGAAATTGCAGAAAAAGCTGATTTAATACTTAATTGTTGTCGTTTTCCTCAAAATTCAACAATGTATCAATTTAATGAATTTGAAAAATCAATCATCAGTAAAAAGAATACGCCAATATTAATGATTCCTGGAAATTTAGGTGCTAATTGGTTAGTTGGTCAGGAAAATATAAAGGTTGGATTGGTCGGATATTCGCCTGTTTTTGCAACAAGTAAAGCTACAGATGATGGTATTATTGTCAATTTATTAGATTTTAAATCAAAAATACCTTTAGCTTATGATGATTTAGAAACTAGAAAATATCTGATATCTTTTCTTAATAAACGCTTTCAGTTTGGAGAAGATACTTTTATTGATGGAGGAAATACGCTTAAAACAGCTTTAAGTTCTCCAATCTCATCAATAAATGCAGCGGCTATTTGCGATAATTCACAAGCTCTTATTAATTCAAAAGGAAAAGCGATAGCTAAAGAAATTTATGTTTTAAGTGAAACGTATTCTCAATTATTTCAAAAGGTTTTTAACGAACAAATAATGGTTGCTAAGCGATTAGAAATTGATAATTGCCAATCGTTAAAAGATTGGTTATCGAATCGTGTAATAAGTATCAAACCTAATAATAGTATTACAGAAATGTTAGGAGATATTTATAAAGCAAAGCAAGTAACTATTTCAGGGAAAGATAGGCGAATAACAGAATCATTTTATGCATTGTTATTTTTTAAGAGTTTCGCAAATACAGTAGGCTGTGCAGTTCCTACAACCGAAGAATTACTCCGTCAAATTATAGCTTTACAATTAAAGTTACACAAAACTAATTTTTCAATAAATAGTAATTTATTAATACAGGCATCAGCAATATCATATGCCGATGATGCATTAAATAAAATAAAACAAAAAGAAAGAGATATTTACACTGTTTTATACTAAGTTGTTTCATTGCTTTTAAAATAGTGTTATAACTGTTTTAATTGATGTTTTGTAAATATATAAATAACCTCTAAATTTTATGATATTTAAAATTAGGGGTATCATTTTATATAAACTCTAACAAATGATTTGCTTAGTATTGCTTATTTTTGTAGATCTAAACTCAATACATGTCTACATTTCATAAATTAAATATTGAAAAAATAATAAAAGAAACTGCAGATGCTGTTTCTATATTATTTACAGTTCCTGCAGAATTAAAAGAAGCTTATAATTTTATAGCAGGTCAATACGTAACTATTAAAGCAACTTTAAACGATAAAGAAGTTCGAAGAGCTTATTCTATATGTGCTTCACCAAATAGTAATCAAATTAAAGTAGCTGTTAAAGCTGTTGAAAAAGGAGTTTTTTCAACTTATGCAACTACCAAATTACAAGAAAATACAACTTTAGAAGTTTCAGAACCAGAAGGAAAGTTTATTCTTGAGCCAAAAGCAAATAAAAATTATATTGCATTTGCTGCTGGTAGTGGAATTACGCCTGTTTTATCAATGATAAAAACGGTTTTAGATAATGAAGCATCATCAACTTTTACGTTAGTTTTTGGTAATAAAAAAGCTGAAACTACTATTTTTTATGATGAATTAAATGCTTTATCTGAAGCATATCCATCACAATTTAACTTGCACTATATATTTAGTAAAGAAGTTAGAAACGATAGTAAATTAGGTAGAATAGATAAAAATAATGTGAATCATTTTGTAAAAGATATTCATAAAGATATTTCTTTTGATGCAACTTATATTTGTGGTCCTGAAGAAATGATTAATTTGGTGTCAGAAACTTTACAAGAAAGCGGATTTGATAAAGAAACAATTCATTTTGAATTATTTACAGCAAGTGCATCAGCAACTGAAACTCCTGTAATTTATCCTGATGGAAAATCAGAAATCACTATTTTATTAGATGATGAAGAAAGTACTTTTTCAATGGAAAAAACAGATACCATTTTAGCAGCTTCTTTACGTAATAAATTAGATGCTCCTTATTCTTGTCAAGGAGGTGTTTGTAGTAGTTGTATTGCAAAAGTTACTGAAGGAAAAGCTGTAATGTCTAAAAATTCTATTTTATCTGATGATGAACTAGAAGATGGGTTTATTTTAACCTGTGTAGCACATCCTTGTACACCAAAAGTAGTTATCGATTTTGATGATGTTTAGAGAAAAAAAGTATATATAAAAAATGGATTTTTACAATTTTAAAAATGCTTTTATAATAGGTTTTATCATGTCTTTTATGATAGGACCTGTTTTTTTTATGCTTATTAAAACAAGTATATTAAAAGGTGCTCGTGCTGCAATTTCTTTTGATATAGGCGTTATTTTAGGTGATATTACTTTTATGCTAATTGCTTATTTTGGAAGTAGAAGTTTATTAGAAAAAATTAAAGATGACCCTTGTTTATTTCTGGTTGGTGGGCTTATTTTGATTATATATGGTTTTATCACTTTTTTTGATAAAAGCAATAAAAAAGAAGCTGTAATTGCTGAAGTTCAGATTTCAAAAACTAATAATTACGGAAAACTAATATTAAAAGGTTTTGCGTTAAATTTTATAAATGTTGGTGTTTTAGCTACTTGGCTAGGAGTTGTTATAGTTGTAGGACCCACATTAAATATGGATCCGACTGCTATATTTTGGTATTTTGCTACTATACTTTTTGGCTATGCTCTAACAGATTTAGGTAAAATATTATTAGCAAAACAATTAAAAAGTAAATTAACGCCTTTAGTTATTTATCGCATAAAAAAAGGAATGGGTATTTTATTGATTGTTTTTGGTTTCTTAATTATGTTAAAAAGTTTTATACCTAAAGATGAAATTGATAACTTATTAGATAAAGTTACTCCAGAAAAAACAATTAAAAACCAATAATTATTTTAGCGATTCCAAAATAAATAAGGATTCCAAAAATATCATTACTAGTGGTAATAAATGGTCCTGTAGCAATTGCAGGATCAATACCTCTTTTATCTAAAAATAAAGGAATAAAAGTTCCTATTAAACCCGCTACAATTATCACTACAAAAAGAGATATAGAAATAGCCGTTGCTACTTTTATATCTTGTTCTGTAATAAAGATAAAAAAGAAAAGTAAAATAGCCAATGCTAATCCATTTACCATTGCTAAAGAAACTTCTTTTAATAGTCTATTACCAATACTTCCTTTTACATCATCATTCGCTAAACCTTGCACTATAATTGCTGAAGATTGTACTCCAACATTACCTGCCATTGCTGCTATTAAAGGTGTAAACATAAATAAAATGGCATTGTCAACCATGGCATCTTCAAAAAATCCCATAATACTTGCAGCACCAACCCCACCAAGTAATCCTAAGAAAAGCCAAGGTAAACGTGCTCGTGTTAATTCCCAAATAGTATCATCAGCTTCTACATCTTGTGTAATACCTGCAGCTAATTGATAATCTTTATCAGCTTCTTCTTTAATTACATCAACAATATCATCAATAGTAATTCTACCAACTAAAATGCCTAATTCATCAACAACAGGTATTGCTTCTAAATCATATTTTCGCATTATATTGGCAACATCTTCTGCTTCATCTGTAACGTTTACAAAATCTACTTTTGGTATGTACACTTCGGCAATAGTAGCCTTTGTAGAAGCCATTAATAAGTCTTTTAAAGATAAACGACCTTTTAACTTACCACTATCATCAATTACATATATTGAGTGTACACGAGTAACTTCTTCTGCTTGAACTCGCATTTCTTTTTCACAGCGAGAAATTGTCCAGTTTTCATTAACCTTAACAAGCTCTTTAGCCATTAAACCACCTGCAGAATTTTCAGAATAACGTAATAACTCTACAATTTCTTTTGCATGTTCTTCGTCTTCAATTTCTTGCATTACCGCTTTTTTCCTTTTATCAGAAAGTTCGGAAATTACATCGGCAGCATCATCGGTATCAAGTTCATCAATTTCTTCCGCAATTTCTTTAGCGGTTAATTGTTCTAGTATTTTTTCACGAACATCATCATCAACATCCATCAGTACTTCTGATGTTGTTTCACTATCTAATAAACGGATAATATAAACAGCTTCTTCAAAGGGTAATTCATCTAATATTTCAGCAATATCAGCATGGTGAATTTCTTTAAAAAGTTGATTAAGAGCAGCGTTGTTTTCACTTTCAATATACTGCGCTACGTTACTAAGAATTTCTTGGGTAATTTCAAATGCCATCTTTTGCAATTTTATCGGTCAGTTCTATAAATCGTTGTACTGATAATTGTTCGGGACGCATTGTAAATATAGGATCCTCTTTTAAAGCATCAGAAATATTGAATGATTTTAAACTAGAACGTAACATTTTTCTTCGTTGATTAAAAGATGTTTTTACTACCCTAAAAAATAATTTTTCATCAACAGGTAAGCTATAATCTTCTTTTCTGGTTAATCTGATAACACCAGAATCTACTTTTGGTGGCGGATTAAAAACAGTAGGAGGTACGGTAAATAAGTATTCTACATCGTAGAAAGCTTGTGTTAACACCGACATAATTCCATAGACTTTACTTCCTTCTTTTTCAGCGATTCTTTTGGCTACTTCTTTTTGAAACATTCCTGCAAATTCAGGAACAAACTCTCTATATTCAATAGCTTTAAAAACAATTTGCGTAGAAATATTATACGGAAAATTACCAATAATAGCTACTTGTTTTTCTTTAAAAAAATCTTTTAAATTTTTCTTTAAAAAATCACCTTCGATTATTTCAAATTTTTTGGCAGTAGTATCTAATTTAATATGTTCTAACGGAAAGGTATCTTTTAAATAGGCAACCGAATCATAATCGATTTCCATTACCGTAGTTTTGGTTTCTCTTTCTAATAAGTATTTAGTTAAAACGCCCATTCCAGGACCAATTTCTAATACATTATCGTAGCCTTTTCCAATTAATGCATCGGCTATTTTTTTAGCGATATCTTCATCGGTTAAAAAATGTTGTCCTAAATGTTTTTTTGCTCTTACAGTCATGTTATTAATTAAGATAAAAAAGGGTTAGAAATAAGCTTTAAAAAGATAGCTTATATTTCATAAATCAGATTACAGTATTTTAGTTACTTATTACTGTAGGAAAAAATTCATTAATAACTTTTAATTCGGTACGAAAAGCTAACATTTTATCGCCAAATTTCTTAAAACTAGCTGCACGAAGTTCATCAGCATGATTGTCGTAATAAGCATCTAAATCTTCACGTGTTTTAGCGGTATATTGAACAGAATATGTTGCGCCTCCCATTTCTTCTTCAACTAAAACAGCGGTTAATTTTGCACTTAAAAAATTACCTGTAGCCAAAACATTAGGAATATGATCTTTAATCCAAACTAGCCATTCTTGGTGTACGCTTTCGTCAATATTTATTGTAACATTATATATATACATATCTATTTTTCTTAATTATAATTGGTCTCCTCTTAGTTGTCTAAACTTCTTACGAGCATCAATTAAATAGATGCTAGAAGCGTGGTCAAAAATAATCTTTTGATAGTATTCTTTTGCCTTTTCAGGGCTATTTAATTTTGTATTATATAATTCTGCCATTTGATAATATACATCATCTATATAAATTCCTTTTTTATCCAAAGAAATTATTTTTTTATAATTTAAAATAGCATCTTCATATTTTTGCTCTTTGATAAAAAGACTTGCTTGTTTAAACAATGCATCATCTTCAATAGGTTGTCCTTTATATTTTATTATGACAGTTTTCAAAAGCGTAATAGCTTCTTTATCTTTATTTTGAAAAGCTAATAAATCGGCTTTTGCATATTCTTTTAAACCTGTAGAAATACTGTCTTTAGGTTCATTATCTGAAATTGTTAAAAATAAATTTGCCGCATCATTGGCAATTAATTGTGTTGCTGAACCTTTTAGAATTTTTAATTGTGCTTTTGCCCATTTAAAATCATTTTTAAAATAAGATGTTTGCGCTACTTTAAAACGTGCTTCTTGTCCTAAAAAATGATTTTTAAACTGATTTTGTACTTGTGAAAAGTAAATTAAAGCTTTATTAAAGTTACCTGTATAAACTAAAACTTCACCAAGTTGTAATTTAACTTCTGCTTTTTTAAATTTCGAATTAGAAAAAGTCATAGCTTTTTCTAAAATTTTAACTGCTTTTTCAGGATTGTTTTCTGTAAAAGTTAGATAATTTGCATAAGCTACTTGAATTTCAAAAGTGTTTTTATTGATGCCATATTCTTCAAAAATGGCTTCAAATTTTTCAGAAACATCTGGTTGTTTTGTTTTGATAGCTATTTTTAAATTATTATTAATAGCATTAATTTTATCTGTAGGATAATTTGTTTTTTCAATGATTAAATCGAAACATTCTTTGGCAGTTTCATAGTCATTATTTTCTAATGCAATTTTACCTAATTGATTTATTTTACTTAAATGATCAGGATCTCTGGCTAACAATGCTTTTTCTTGAATAAGTGCTTTTTGATACTGTTTTTGTTTTACAAATAGCCAAGCAAGTAAATCATTCCAAATGTTTTTAGGATTGCTTACTGATTTTCGTAACAATGCTTTTTTGAATAAAATGTTGTTTTCATTTTCAGGATTATCTGTAATATATTTACTTGTGTAGCGTTTTACGTTGTTTAGATGTTTTTCATTTTTATCAACTAAACTAACATAAGACGTAAACATTTTAGAGAAATCACCTTTTTCACCATGAATTTGTGCTAATTGAAATCCGTAATTTACTTTCGGATTATTAGCCATTGTTTTTTCGTAGGCTTCAATTGCAAAATCTAATTTATTATAATCTTTAAAAAGTCGTGCGATATTGCTTCCGTAGTTTCCTTTTTTATCTAGTGATTTCAGCGCAATTTGATACTGTTTATTGGCTTCAATATCTTTTTGTTGACGTTCAAAATTATATCCTTTGATGATATTTAAAAATACTAAAGTTGGTTTTTTTTTGATTTCTTTTGATAAAAGAGCATCAGCAACCAAAAACTGATTAGTTTCTTGATAACAGGTTACTAATCTTTTTAAATAAGTAGTATTGTAAGGACTTTTATCGTGTAATTTTTTATAAAATTGGATAGCTTTTTCATATTCATTATTTCTGAAATAATTTTCAGCTACAATATATTCATTTTGTTGAGCGTAACAAAATAAACTAAAAATCAGTAAATTAAATAGAATAACGGCTTTTTTCATCAATCAAAAATACAGAACAAAATTGTTGTAATTATGATTTGTGTTTGAAAATTTACTGTTTTTTTGTGTGAAAGTTTCAAAATAGTACAAATGCCTAGCCCCGATTGAAGCAATTGTTTGAGCTCTTTTTTATTTTTCTTTTCGAAAAAATAAAAAAAGCGAGTGCGGAAAGCGGGAAATTGCTTCAAAAAAATATTATAAAATAAAGACATTTAAAAACCCCAAGTTTTCAACAAAGAAACTTGGGGTTTATTATTTTATAAAAGTATATTTTTTAATGATTAATCAATCATATCAAAACCACAATAAGGAACTAATACATCAGGAATTTTAATTCCGTCAGCAGTTTGATAATTCTCTAAAATACCCGCTAAAACTCTTGGTAAAGCTAAAGAACTTCCGTTTAAAGTATGTACATATTGACTTTTTCCTTCTTTGTTTTTAAAACGTAATTTCAAACGATTTGCCTGATAAGTTTCAAAATTTGAAGCCGAACTAATTTCTAACCAACGCTCTTGAGCAGTTGAATATAATTCGAAATCGAAAGTTAATGCCGATGTAAAACCTGTATCGCCTCCACATAAACGTAAAATACGATAAGGTAATTTTAAATCACGCAAAATATCTTTAATATGTTCGACCATTTCGCTTAAAACATGGTACGAATTATCAGGATGTTCAATGCGAACAATTTCTACTTTATCAAACTGATGTAAACGATTTAATCCACGAACGTGTGCGCCATAACTACCAGCTTCTCTACGGAAACAAGGCGTATAACCTGTGTATTTAATTGGTAAATCGGTTTCTTTTAGTAAATCATTTCTGTGGATATTGGTAATTGGCACTTCACCCGTTGGAATTAAATATAAATCATCCACAGTTGAATGATACATTTGCCCTTCTTTATCTGGTAATTGCCCAGTTGCAATTCCTGAAGCTTCGTTAACTAAATGAGGAACTTGAACTTCTTTATAACCAGCATCCGTATTTTTATCTAAAAAATAATTGATTAAAGCACGTTGTAAACGAGCACCTTTTCCTTTATAAACAGGAAAACCAGCACCAGTAATTTTTGTTCCTAATTCAAAATCGATAATATCATATTTTTTAGCTAATTCCCAGTGAGGTAAGGCGTTTTCGCCTAAATCAGGAATAATTCCTTCGCTAAAAATTTTCTCATTATCTTCTTCACTTTTTCCTGCTTTTACAGATGCGTGAGGAATATTAGGAATTTGATATAATAATTCTTGTAATTTATCAGAAACAGTATTAAAAGCTTCTGTAAATTGCTTTGAATCTTCTTTTAATTGCCCTGTTTTTTCTTTTAATAAGTTGGCTTTTTGAATTTCACCTGATTTAAAAAAACCTCCAATTTCTTTGGATATTTTGTTAGATTCAGCTAATATATTATCTAAAGAAACTTGCGTAGCTCTACGAGTTTCATCAGCAGTTAATACTTCTTCAATAATTGCTTCAGCATTGGCAAAATTACGTTTTGCTAATCCATCTAAAACAGTTTGTTTGTTGTCTCTAATAAACTGAACCTGTAACATCTTTTAAATTTTTTTAAGAACTGCTAAGATATAAGAAGCAGTACACTTAAACAACGTTGTGTAGGTTCTTAAATAAGATTTTAACAATTTATTTTTTATCAAAAAGAATTAAGACAGCAATATTTTATTGATTAGTTGTTGTTTTCTAGATAATTTACTGCGTTTTCTTTATCTTTTTTAAGTTGGATAACTAATTTATCTATTGAATTAAATTTTTGTTCATCTCTTAAAAAATACAGTAATTGTATGGTGATTTTTTTATCATATAAATCGGTGTTAAAATCAAAGAAATGAGTTTCAATACTTTGTTCTTTTCCGTTGATAGTTGGTCTGTTACCAATATTCATCATTCCAAAAATAGTATTGTTATCAATAACCGATTTTACAACATAAACACCTGTTTTAGGAATCAATTTATAATCTTCATTAATTTCAATATTAGCAGTAGGAAAACCAATTTTTCCACCTAATTTTTTTCCATGAACAACAGTTCCTGTTAACGAAAAATTATAACCTAAATAATCATTTGCAGTTTTTAAATGTCCGATATCAAGCGCTTTTCTAATTTTTGTAGAACTTACTGAAACTTCATCAATATCTTGAGCAGGAATTTCTTCAACAGTAAAATCATATAAATGAGAATATTCTGTTAATTGTTTAATATTTCCTTCTCTATTTTTACCAAAATGATGATCGTAACCAATAATTAATTTAGAAGTATTAAATTGATTTACTAAAATTGTACGTACAAAATCTAAGGCAGTTAATTTTGAAAATTCTTTGCTAAAAGGATGAATAATTAAATAATCTAAGCCTAATTTTTGAAGATATTTTGCACGTTCATCTATTGTATTTATCAGTTTTATAGACATATCTTTTTGCAACACCATTCTAGGGTGCGGAAAAAAAGTTAATAATACTGATTTTTTATTAGTTGTTTTTGCTTGATCAATTAACTCTTTAATAATTTTCTGATGTCCAATGTGTACACCATCAAAAGTACCAATAGTAACTATTGTTTGTTGAGTCGGTTTAAAATTAAAAATAGAGTTAATAACTTTCAATATAAAAAAAATTTCAGCAAAAATACAATTTGTAAAAGATGTTAAATAATGTTTGTTAAAAAACTTTATTTTGATGAAATAAAACGAGGTACAATAGTATTGTAATTAGATGTTATTTAAAATAAAAACAAAAAATAAACTTACAGCAGACAAAAAAAAAGTGTATTTTGCAATACAGTTAATAAAATATTTATAGATTATGATGAAAAAACTATTACTTATTGCATTTGTACTATTTGGTACTGCAACGATGGTTGCTCAGACAACCATAACAGGTAGCGTTAATGATGCATCTCTTGGTGGTGTAATACCAGGAGCAAACATTAAGGTTTTAAGAAAAGCAGTAGGTACAGCGACTGACTTTGACGGAAAATTTATAATGAAAGTTACAGATACTCCCCCTTTTACAATACAGATTTCTTCTGTAGGATATCATTCAAAAAATGTTGAAATAACAAAAAATAATCAAATCATTGAAGTTAGTTTAACTGAAAATGCGACTTCTTTAGATGAAGTTGTAGTTTCAGCATCACGAACTCCAGAGCGTGTTATGGAATCTCCCGTAACAATTGAACGTTTTGATTCAAGAGCTATTAAAAACACCGCTTCTGCATCGTATTATGAAGGATTAGAAAACTTAAAAGGAGTAGATATTAATTCGGGTGGTTTAACTTTTAAAACAGTAAATACACGTGGTTTTGCAAGTTTTGGAAACGAACGTTTTGTTCAGTTAGTTGACGGAATGGATAATGCATCACCAGCCTTAAACTTTGCTATTGGAAACTTATTAGGGATGTCTGAAATAGATGTAAAAAGCGTTGAAATTTTACCAGGAGCAGCATCAGCTTTATATGGAGCAAATGCATTTAATGGTATTATGTTAATGCGTAGTAAAAGTCCTTTTGAAGATCAGGGAATTAGTGTTGGTTTAAAAAGTGGTTTTACAAGTCAAGATGCTGCAGGAACCAATTCTTATTCTGATGCAACCATTAGAATGGCACATGTTTTTGATGATAAATTTGCCGCTAAAGTTAGTTTTTCTTACTTAAAAGGAGAAGAATGGCATGCTACCGATTATCGAAATACAACAGGCATTGGAGGAACTTACATTCCAGGAATGAGTCATGCTGATGATCCTAATTATGATGGAGTAAATACTTATGGAGATGAAGTTTCTGTTAATTTAGGAGGAGCAATAGGAAATGTTAGTAGAACAGGTTATACAGACCAAGAATTAATGTCTAACGAAGCAAAAAGTGTTAAATTTAATGGTGCGATACATTACCGTCCGTTAGGTAATGATAGAGTTGAAATTATTTGGAATTCTAAATATGGTTCTGGTAATACTATTTATCAAGGACAGAATCGTTATAATTTAGCAAACTTCTTTATGGAACAACATAAACTAGAGGTTAGAGGAAAAAATTTCTTTGTAAGAGGATATTATGCTAGTGAAAATGCTGGAGATTCTTATGATACTCGTTTTGCAGGAATTAATATAAATAGCAAATGGAAATCAAATACAGATTGGTTTGGACAATATGCAGATGCTTATTTAGGTGCAGTACCTAATGTTTCAGCTTCAAATCATGCAGCAGCTAGAATTTATGCTGACAGAGGTAGAGCTGTACCAGGAACACCTGAATTTACAAAATTATTTAATGAAGTAACTACTGATCCTGATTTATTAGAAGGATCTAAATTTAGAGATAATACAAGTTATTATCATTCAGATGCTAATTTAAACTTACGTGATTATATCGATTGGGCTGAAGTACAAGTAGGAGGTTCTTACAGACAATATAAATTAAATTCTTTCGGAACAATTTATACTGATGCTAACGCACCAATTAAATATGGTGAATACGGTGTTTATGCACAGCTTCAAAAGAAAATGATGGATGATCGTTTAAAGTTTACAGGGTCTATCCGTTATGATAAATCTGATAATTTTGATGGTAATTTTACACCAAGATTATCTTTAGCTTATGCCGCAGGAGAAACTAAAAACCATAATTTTAGAGCATCTTTTCAAACAGGATTTCGTAATCCAACAACACAAGATCAATACATCGGTTTAGAAACAGGTGCAGGATATATTTTAGGTACAGCCTCAGATAATGCGAATCGTTTTTCTAAAGAAGTAAAAACACCAACACAAACATTTACTTTAACAGGTAATGATGTATTTACAAGAGGATATTCTGCAAGTTCAATCAGAAATGGAAATCCGACTTTAGTTAAAACAGCATTGGTAAAACCAGAACAAGTAAAGTCTTTTGAAGTTGGATATCGCTCGGCACTTCCTTTAGGAGAAAATAAATTAACTGTTGATTTTAGTACATATTATAATATGTACACTAATTTTATCTCAAGTAAAGATGTTGTTGTTTTTATTGACCCGACTACTCCAGTAAACGTAACTAATTTAACAAGTAGAGATTTAATAAAAACTTTTAGTGTAAAAACAAACTCTTCAACAGATGTAGATTCTTACGGAGTTGGTTTAGGATTAAGTACTAAAATTTTAAAAGGATATAATGTAGGTTTAAATTATACATGGTCTAAATTTGATTTTGATCAAGCATCTGACCCTGATTTTGAAGCAGGTTTTAATACACCAGAACATAAAGTAAAAGCACAGTTTGGTAATCCAAATGTGTTTAAAAATTTCGGATTTAATGTAAGTGCTCGTTGGCAAACAGAATATCTTTGGCAATCGACTTTCTTAGAAGGAATGATTGAAGAAAGAACTGTTTTTGACGCACAAGTTAATTATGCTGTTCCTTCAATTAAATCTGTATTTAAATTAGGAGGATCTAATTTATCAGGAAAAGAATATTTAAGTGCTCCAGGTGTTGGAAGCATTGGTTCTCAGTATTATTTATCTTGGACAATCAATAACTAAAAAAAAATAAAAATGAAAAATACATTAAAATATACATTTTTATCTGCACTATTTTTAGGTTTTGTAGCCTGTGATGTAGATAATACATTACCTGAAATTAATGGGGATACTCAAAATACAATAGCTTTAAAAGCTGGTAGTATAGATTTTTCTAAATATGTATCTATTGGAGCTTCATTTACAGCTGGTTATACTGATGGTGCTTTGTTTAAAGAAGGTCAAGTAAATTCTTTTCCGAATACTTTAGCTTCTAAATTTGCTATGATTGGTGGGGGCGATTTTATTCAGCCTTTAATGAATGATAATATTGGAGGTATGATAAGTGGAGGAGTTGTTAAATTGAATCCAAGATTCTATTTTAATGGTTCAGGACCAACACCTTTACAAGAAATACCTACAACTATAATTGGCGTACCTGCAACAGGTGCTAGTTTTAATAATTTTGGTATTCCTGGAGCTAAAAGTTTTCATTTTATTGCCCCAGATTATGGAAATGTTGCTGGTTTAATGACAGACCCAATGACAGCAAATCCATATTTTGTAAGAATGAGTTCAACTGAATCTACATTAATAGGAGAGGCAGTATCAAAAAAACCAACATTTTTTACTTTATCAGAATTTGGAGGAAATGATGTTTTAGGATATGCAACATCTGGTGGAGATGGAACAGATCCAATTACGCCACTTGCAACATTTGATTTCGCTTTAGGAAAAGTAGAAGAAGCATTAAAGGCAACAGGAGCTAAAGGAGTTGTAGCTAATTTACCATATATTACTTCTTTACCACATTTTACAACAGTACCTTATAATCCAGTTCCTTTAGATGAAGCAACAGCAGATGCTTTAAATCAAGGTTATGCAGCTTATAACGGAGGTATTCAAGCAGCTCTTGCAGCCTTAAAAACTACAGGGTTATTTACTGAAGAAGAAGTATTAAAAAGAACAATTAATTTTACAGTTGGTCAAGGAAATGCAATGGTAGTTATCGATGAATCTTTAACCGATTTAGGAGCTATTAATCCTGCTTTTGCAGCTTTACCTAAATATAGACAAGCTACAGCTGATGATTTATTTGTATTACCATTATCGTCTTTAATTCCTAAAGGTTATGGTACTCAAATACCATTAGAAGATAAATGGGTGTTAACACCACAAGAGCAAACTGAAATTAAAACTGCTGTAGATGCATTTAATATAAAATTAAAATCAGTAGCCGATACAAATGGATATGCTTTAGTTGATTTTAATGGTATTTTACAAAAAGCTGCTACTACTGGTTTACAATTTGATAATTATTATATGACTACAAGTTTAGTAACAGGTGGTTTAGTTAGTTTAGATGGAGTTCATTTAACAAGCAGAGGTTATGCTTTAATGGCAAATGAAATGTTAAAATCGATTGATGAAACTTACGGTTCTAACTTTTCAAAAGCTAAGAATGGTTTAGCTAAAGCAGATGATTATCCTACAAATTATGCTCCTACTTTAGTAAAATAACAACACAATATTTATATGTTAAAAAAAGGCTTCATTTTACTAATGAAGCCTTTTTTTATTCTTTACTATTGTCAATCCACTCTTTTATTTTGTTATCATTAATAATGTATTTTTTATACTTGTTATCTCTATATCGATAATAAATAAATGTAGGCATTAATACAAAAGACATGTATAAAACACCAAATCCCATTACAATTTTTCCATTAGGATGCTCAGTATTTAAAAGATAAGCTCCTGTAAGCATCCATAGTAAAAAGATGATAAATAATATTTTTAATGCAGTTTTCATTATTTTTATTTTAATAGTACAAAAGTAAAAAATCCTACCATAGTAAATACTGGTAGGATTTTTATTATTTGAATATTGTTAAGTAATTACATTTTCTGTAACCAATTTTTTACATCTACTTCTTGTTTTATAATATCTCTTAATTCAGAAATAGGAACACGTTTTTGTTCCATTGTATCTCTATGACGAATTGTAACAGCATTATCATTTAAAGTATCATGATCAACAGTAATACAAAATGGTGTACCATTTGCATCCTGACGACGGTAACGACGACCTACAGCATCTTTTTCATCATAAGCTACGTTAAAGTCCCACTTTAAATCTTCCATAATTTTACGAGCAACTTCTGGTAAACCATCTTTTTTAACTAATGGTAAAATAGCAGCTTTTACTGGTGCTAAAATAGCAGGTAGTTTTAAAACAGTTCTTGAAGTTCCGTTTTCTAAAGCTTCTTCTTGTAAAGAATTTGAAAAAACAGCTAAAAACATTCTATCTAATCCGATTGATGTTTCTACTACGCAAGGTGTATAACTTTTGTTATCTTCATGATCAAAATATTGTAATTTCTTTCCTGAAAATTCTTCATGAGCTTTTAAATCGAAATCTGTACGAGAATGAATTCCTTCTAATTCTTTAAATCCGAAAGGAAATTTAAACTCAATATCAGCGGCAGCATCAGCATAATGAGCTAATTTTTCATGATCGTGAAAACGATAGTTTTCAGCGCCCATACCTAATGATAAATGCCAATTTAAACGGGTTTCTTTCCATTTATTGTACCATTCTTTTTGAGTTCCTGGTTTTACAAAAAATTGTAATTCCATTTGTTCAAATTCACGCATTCTAAAAATAAATTGACGAGCAACAATTTCGTTACGAAACGCTTTACCAGTTTGAGCAATTCCAAAAGGAATTTTCATTCTCCCTGTTTTTTGTACATTTAAAAAGTTTACAAAAATACCTTGGGCAGTTTCTGGGCGTAAATATAAATCCATTGCAGACTCTGCAGAAGCACCTAATTTAGTACCAAACATCAAGTTAAATTGTTTAACATCCGTCCAATTTTTAGAACCTGTTAAAGGATCAGCAATTTCTAATTCTTCAATTAATAATTTTACATCTGCTAAATCTTCATTTTCTAAAGATTTTCCTAAACGAGATAAAATGGTATTAATTTTTTCTTGATACCCTAAAACACGTCCATTTGTAGCTACAAATTCGGCTTTATTAAAAGTTTCTCCAAAGCGTTTTTCGGCTTTTTTAACTTCTTTTTCAATTTTAGTTTCAATTTTAGCACAATAATCTTCTACTAAAACATCTGCTCTATATCGTTTTTTAGAATCTTTATTATCGATTAAAGGATCGGTAAAAGCATCTACATGTCCTGAAGCTTTCCAAGTACTTGGATGCATTAAAATAGCAGCATCGATACCTACAATATTTTCGTGCATTTGCACCATTGCTTTCCACCAATAATCTCTAATATTTTTCTTTAACTCAACTCCGTTTTGAGCATAGTCGTAAACCGCACTTAAACCGTCATAAATTTCAGAAGATTGAAATACATAACCATATTCTTTTGCGTGTGATATTACTTTTTTAAAGTGATCTTCTTGTTTTGCCATATTGCAAAAATAAAATAAGGATTTAAACTAATACTATTCTAAAACGAAAAAGTGAATAATTAAATGAATTACTTTCTTTTTCGTTTTATGTATAAATTTTTAAAATGTTTTTTATCTTAATTGAAGCGTAGTTGCTCCTGAATAAATACCATCAATAAAGGTACTTATAGTATATTTTCCTTTATTGATATCATCTCTGTTAACTAAAATAAGTGATACAAGACTTAATTTATCATTATTATAATTGACTTCAATAGAGTCAGTATATTGAATTTTAGCCCCATCTTTTAAATTAGTAATTCCTTTTGGAGCAATAACATTATTATTATCATCTCTAATTTGAATATAGACAGCTTTTTCTCCAGCATCAGTAATTAAATTTTTTAATAAGTCAAAGTTTATTCTAAAAGCATCTGTTCTGCTAGATCTTGATGTTGAAGTTAGTTTTCCACTGCTACGTTCTTTCATAGCAACTACATTAAGATTGCTTGTTTTTATAAGACTACCAATAGCTATTTTAGTTTCAAGGGTTTTCTGTTTTTCTTCTAGTTTTTTATTTTTATTATTTAAAGAACTGTTTATGTTTTCTTTTTGTTGTAAAATGTTATTTGTAATAACGTTCTCTTGTGCTAAGACTTCATTTGCAGTACTTAATGAATCAACTCTAATAAATAACTTTTTGTTTTGACGTTCTAAACTGCTAATTTTTTTTCTGTATATTCTTATTAAACTATAATTATCTATTTTTAAATTTTTAATTGAATCTCTAAGAACATTCATTTTACCAAGTTCAACTTGTAATCTTTTGGAAATACGTTTTTTTCGAAGAACAACATCGGTGTAATCTTTAATCATTTCATCCAATTCTTTTTCTAAATCAGTTTTTTCTTGTTCAAAAATTTCTTGAAGATTACTGTATTGATTGGATTTTTGAAATGAATATAGTGTTAAAAATAGCGTTAGTATTAGTAGTAGAACAATCAGTGAGCTTTTTTTTTGTTGTTGATTCATAATTAAGTAGGTAAGTTAAGTAGGTTAGTAGTGCTTATATTATGTTATTTTTTATTTAAGATTAATACTTGTGTTTTTTACAAAAACACCATCAATAAAAATATTAATTAGGTAAGAACCTTTATTTATATTATCATTATTTACATAGATAAATGAAACAATAGATAATAATTTTTTGTTATAATTAGCTGTTAATATATCATTACAAAGTATTTCTTCTTTGTTTTTTAATTTCACTTTTTTTACAGGAATAATTACATTTTTATTATGAATTATTTGAATATAAATAGTTTTTAAACCTGGAGTACTAATTTTATTTCCTAGTAAATTGAATGCTACTTTAAAAGCATTTGTTTTTTTAGCTTTCGATGTAGATCTGTATTTACCACTTGTTTTTTTCTTCATTGCTTTTACTTTTACAGATGAAACCTGCATAACTTTAGCAATCGCAATTTTTTCTTTTAAAACCTTTTTTTGTTCATATAAAGATCGGTTTCTGTATTTTAATTTTAGATTTTGATTTTCCTTTAACACTAAAACCTCTGTTACACTATCATTTTTTATTGATAATTGATTGTTTTTCGAGTTTAAAGAGTCAATATATGAAAAAAGAATATTGTTTTGTTCAATTAAAACAGAAATTCGTTTTCTGTAAAACCGAAATAAATTATAATCAGTCGTTTTTAAGTTATTAATAGTGTCTTTTAACTTTATTATTTCGTGAAGTTTGCCTCTTAACTTTAAAGAAATATCATCTTTTACGTAAAGTGTATTCTCATATTTTTTTAATACACTACTTAATTCAGAGACTAATTCCTTTTTTTCTAAATTAAAAGTATCCTTTAATTCAGAGTATTCATTAGCATTTTGATAGGATAATACTCCTATTAGAATTATTAATACAAGTAAAAAGGTAATAAAACCGTTATTTTTTAATTTTGTATTAATCATTTTAAGTTTATACTGATCATTTAGGTTTATTTAGGTCTAATGTACTATTTTTTATGCAGTTATAAATAAATGCAGGTGGAAAATTAAGAGATTCAAAGCTTAGTTCAATATTACTACCAAAAACTTCTTTTAACTTTTTATAGTAGGTTAAGCTATATTGATATTGAATAAATAACCCATCATTGTTTAAAGTTTGATAACTTTCTAGTAAAATACGATGAGATATTTCTTTAGGAATAATAGTTAGCGGTAAGCTAGAAATAATATGATTTACTTTGGTATAACCTAATTTTTCAATTTCAGTAACCATTTCTTCGGCAGAAGCTTTTAAAACAATTAATTGTGGATGTTTTATCTTTTTTAATTCTTCATAAAAAGCATCATTAATTTCAAAACAAATTAAAATGGTATTTGATTTAAGTTTATCTAAGATACAATGTGTTATTGCGCCATTTCCAGGACCTAACTCAATAATAACTTCTGCTTTTGAAAAATTAATATTTCTAAGCATTTTTTTTGCTAAATATTTAGAACTAGGTACTATAGTTCCTGATGTTTTGTAATTTTTTACAGCTTCTTTAAAGAAATTAAATTTTTTGCTCAAAATAATATTATGTTTTTTCTGTATATTTCTACTAAAATATCGTTCGTAAAGATGCACTTTTTAAAAGATATATTCTATTTATTTTATCCTAATTTATGTATTCATTGTTCTATAGTTTTATTACAAAATGAAGAATATTTATGTATTACTTGTAGTAATAATTTGCCTATTATAACTAGTAATGAGTATATAAATAATGAGTTGTTATCTGTTTTTTATGGTCAGGTTTTAATAGAAAATGTACGCCCTTTTCTTTATTATAAAAAGGGAAACATTACTCAAAAAATAATTTACGAGTTAAAATATAAAAATCAACATGAAATAGGATTGTTTCTAGCAAATTGGTTTGGAGAAAAATTAAAAAAATCAGGTGTTTTTAAAACGGTCGATTATATAATTCCAGTGCCATTGCATCAATCTAAATTAAAAAAAAGAGGCTATAATCAGCTTACAAAATTTGGAGAAAGATTAAGTGTTATTTTAAATATTGAATATAAATCTGATGTTTTAATCAAATTAAAAAGTGTTAATACACAAACCAAAAAACAACGTTTCGAAAGGTTTTTAAATATTAAAAATAGTTTTAAATTAATTGATATTGAGCTTTTTGAGAGCAAGCATGTTTTATTAATTGATGACGTAATAACTACAGGTGCAACTCTAGTGTCGTGTTGTGAAGAATTATCAAAAACAAAAAACATAACTATTAGTATTGCTACAATGTCTTACGCTAAAAAAGAATAATTTTATTAGGTGTTAATTTACTACTTTTGAAATTCTATTTAAACAATCAATTTGTGAAAAATAAGTTATTATTTTTAGTCGCTTTAGTATCTGTAATCATTATAAGTTGTGCAAGAAAAGGAAGACCAGAAGGTGGTCCTAAAGATGAAAATGCACCAATTATGATGACTGCAAAACCACCTTATAAAACTATTCATTTTGATAAAAAAAACATCAAAATTGAATTTGATGAGTATATTGTTTTAAAAGATTTAACAAAACAGTTAGTTGTTTCTCCACCGTTAAAATTTGCACCAATTATAACGCCTCAAGGAAGGCCTACTAAATACATCAATATTGAAATTTTAGATACCCTAAAAACAAATATAACCTATACTTTTAATTTTGGTAATTCGGTTCAAGATAATAACGAAAACAATAAATTAGAGAGCTTTAAATATGTTTTTTCTACAGGGAATTATATTGATTCTTTAAAATTAAAAGGATTTGTAGTTCCAGCTTTTTCAAAAGAAAAATTAAAAAACATAAGCGTTTTATTGTATCAATTAGATAGTTCTTATACCGATTCAATTATCTATAAGAAAAAACCAAATTACGTTACAAGTACCTTAGATTCTACTAATTTTGAATTTACGAATTTACGAGCAGGAAAATACCTTTTATTAGCTTTAAAAGAAGTTTCAAGCGATTATACTTTTAATAGCAGAACAGATGAATTAGGTTTTTATAAAGATACTATTTCATTACCAAAAGATACTCTAGTTTTTAATCCGATACGTATTTTTAAAGAACTACAACCTTATAAATTTAAAAGAGGAAAAGAAGTTGTTAAAGGAAAAATTCAATTCGGATATGAAGGAGAACGAGGAAATATGAAAATTGAATTATTATCAAAAGTTCCTGCTTCTTTTAAATCATTTTCGCAATACGAAAAAGAAAAAGACACACTTAATTATTGGTTTACACCAATTGAACAAGATTCTTTAAACTTTATCATCAGTAATAAAAAAATCATAGATACTGTTACTGTTCGTTTGCGTAAAAAGAAAATAGATTCTTTTGCAATTTCATCGAAAGTAAGCAGGGTTTTACATTTAAATGATAGCTTATTTTTAGAGACTCACAATCCGATTATAAAAATTGATGCTTCTAAATTCTCTTTAGTCGATAAAGATACTGTTGCTGTTCCTTTTAAACTAGCAAAACAAAGTATAAGTAAGTTAGCTGTTTTGTTCAAAAAAACACCTAAAATGAATTATAAATTAGATATTTTACCTAAGGGAATAATTGATTTATATGAAACTACCAACGATACTTTAAGTTATCAATTTAAAACTCTTACAACTGAAGATTATGGAAGTATTATTTTAGATGTAAAAAAACAAACAAAGTATTCTACAATTATTCAACTTTTAGATAAAGGCGAAGTTGTAAAGACTAAATATGTTTCTTCATCAGAAAAAGTAACTTTCGATTTATTAGAACCTAAAAAATATACGGTTAGAGCTATTATTGATAGAAATAATAATAATATTTGGGATACAGGTAATTTCTTATTAAAACAGCAACCCGAAAAAGTTATTTACTTTGAAAAGGAATTTAAACTAAGAGCTAATTGGGAAATGAATGAAGTATTTATTATTAAGTAATAAATCAAAATAAACTGTTTTATATAAAAAAATGATTGCTAATTTATAAAGTTAGCAATCATTTTTTTATGACTATTATTCTCCCTCATACCTAGTGGCACTTGGGCAGAATAATAATTCTGTTGGATTATCAATATCATATAAATACTGATAACTTCTAGTTTCTTTATGACAATAAGGTGCTATTAATTTTAGCATATTTTGAAAACCATCTAAAGTCAATACACAAAAAAAAGTTTGGTTATCTTTGGTTAAAATCCCTTCATCCGATTTGAATAAACCAAAAATTAAATTACAATTTCTAGCTTCTATAAAATCAACTTCAGATAAATCTAATCGTTGTTTTTTCTCAATAATTGTTTCTTTAATTAATGCGCTAAATTTAGTTGCTTCCTCTTTGTTGAAATTGTACAAACGCACAACATTTTCGTCAAAACCATTTACATTATCTATATAATCTAATTCCATTTTTCTCTTAATTAATGTGCTTGTAACCAATTTTCGCCAATTCCTATTTCTACATCTAACGGAACTTCCATTTTAAAGGCATTTTCCATTTCTTGTTTAATAATTGGTTTTATAATTTCTAATTCGTCTTTATGAGCGTCAAAAACTAATTCATCATGTACTTGCAATAGCATTTTCGATTTAAAATTTTCTTTCTCAAATCGATTATAAATATTAATCATTGCTAGTTTTATAATATCGGCTGCACTTCCTTGAATCGGTGCATTTACAGCATTTCTTTCAGCTGCACTACGAACAATTCCGTTTCTAGAATTAATATCTTTTAAATACCTACGTCTGTTTAAAACGGTTTCAACATAACCGTTATCACGGGCAAAGTCTACTTGTTCAGCCATATATTTTTTTAACTTCGGATACGTCTCGTAATAGGTATCAATCAATGCTTTTGCTTCTTTACGAGATAAATCCGTTTGATTGCTCAATCCGAAGGCAGAAACTCCATAAACAATACCAAAATTGACCGTTTTTGCATTGCTACGTTGCTCACGAGTTACTTCTTCCAAAGGAACATTAAATACTTTTGAAGCCGTAGAAGCATGAATATCTTCGCCATTTTTAAAGGCTTCAATCATGGTTTCTTCTTGGCTTAATGAAGCAATAATTCTTAATTCAATTTGAGAATAATCGGCAGCTAATAACACATAATTTTCATCACGAGGAATAAAAGATTTTCGAATTTCCTGACCTCTTTTTGTACGAATCGGAATATTTTGTAAGTTCGGATTGTTCGAACTCAATCTTCCTGTTGCAGCAACCGCTTGCGCATAAGATGTATGAATACGTCCTGTTTTTGTATTTACTTCATTCGGTAAAGCATCAACATAAGTACTTTGTAGTTTTTTATACTGACGATATTCTTGAATATCTCTAATAATTTGATGGTCTTTTGCTAAAAATGAAAGCACATCTTCAGCCGTAGAATATTGACCTGTTTTAGTCTTTTTTGGTTTTTCAACCAATTTCATATTTTCAAATAATACAATTCCCATTTGTTTTGGTGAAGCAATATTAAATTCTTCTCCCGCTTGCTCGTAAATGTTTTTTTCTAAGCGTTCAATATCAATAGTTAAATCAACAGAAAGTTCTTTTAAAAATGGCACATTTAAGTTGATACCTTCAATTTCCATAGCCGTTAAAACTGAAACTAATGGTGTTTCAATTTCATTAAATAGCTTGGTTACATTTCCGCTTTCTAATTCTTTTGTAAAATATTCTTTTAATTGCAATGTTATATCAGCATCTTCAACGGCATATTCGGTTTGTTTGGCAATTTCAACAGTTCGCATAGAAAGTTGATTTTTCCCTTTTTTTCCGATTAATTCAGTAATTGGAACAGGCTGATAATTTAAATAAGTTTCCGCCAAAATATCCATTCCATGACGCATATCAGGATTTATCAAATAATGCGCAATCATCGTATCAAATAATTTTCCTTTAACAGCAATATTATAATTTGATAAAACTTTGATATCATATTTTAAATTATGCCCAATTTTTTCAATTGTTGATGCTTCAAAAAATGGAATGAATTCTTCTAAAATAGCAGTTGTTTCTTCTTGATTTTCAGGAAAAGAAACATAATATCCTTTTCCTATTTCCCAAGAAAAAGAAATCCCGATTAATTCAACTTCTAAAGCTTTTAAACCTGTTGTTTCTGTATCAAAACAAACAGTAGTTTGTTGCATTAATTTTGATAATAATAATTTTCTAGCTATCGGAGAATTTATATGTTGATAAAAATGAGGTGTATTATCGATAGTTTTAAACCCAGAAATAGATACTTCTTCGCTAACAGTTCCAGTTCCTGGAGCTGCAAACAAATCAAATTGTCCATCTGAATCTGTAGCAGGAATTGCTTTAACTATTGTTTCTTGGTCTTTATTTTCGGTATTTTCTTCGGATGTTTTTTCACCTGCTTTTGTAGGAACAGCAGCCGTAAAAATTCTAACAAAAGTATCGGCTAAACGACGAAATTCTAAATCATTAAAAATATCGGCAGTTGCTTGAATATTTGGTTGACACATTTCAAAATCCTCTTGATGAAAATCAACAGGAACATCCAACATAATAGTAGCAAGTTCTTTTGATAAAAGACCTAATTCAGCATTTGCTTCTATTTTTTCTTTCATTTTCCCTTTTAAATCTGCTGTGTTTGCTAACAGATTTTCCATAGAACCATATTGTGCTAAAAATTTTTTTGCTGTTTTTTCTCCAACACCAGGTAAACCAGGGATATTATCAACAGAATCTCCCATCATTCCTAAATAATCGATAACTTGTTCAGGGTGTTCTACGCCAAATTTTTCTTGAACTTCGGCAACTCCCCAAGTTTCATATCCACCGCCAAAACGAGGACGGTACATAAAAATATTTTCAGATACTAACTGAGCAAAATCCTTATCAGGCGTTACCATAAAAGTTTGATAGCCTTCTTTTTCTGCTTTTTTTGCTAAAGTTCCAATAATATCATCAGCTTCATATCCTGTTTTTACAATTACAGGAATATTCATAGCTTCTAACATTGCTTCTATATATGGAATTGCAATTCTTATTGCTTCAGGAGTTTCTTGTCTGTTTGCTTTATATTCAGGAAAAGCGTCTTTTCTAGCAACAGAACCACCACGATCAAAACATACCGCTAAATGATCTGGGCGTTCACGTTTTATAACATCTAACATCGAGTTTGTAAAACCCAAAATAGCGGAAACATCCATTCCTTTCGAGTTAATTCTTGGATTTTTTATAAAAGCGTAATATCCTCTAAAAATTAATGCGAAAGCATCTAGTAAAAAAAGTCTTTTTTGATCTGCCATTAAGTATGTGTTAAACCTGTTGAAGTACGTTTGAATTGTAAATAATATGAAAAGAAATGAAGCCTTAAAATGCCTTTGTTAATTTCGCGGGTAAAGTTACAAAACTTTAACAAGATGTTGAAAATTGATTTTTAATATTCAACCTATATTTGTGTTACTTTTAAATATACTTATATGTCTCGTTTTTTTGCATCTATTATCATTATATCATTAGTTGTTATTGTGTTTGAGGTTTATGCTTTTCAAGCGATAAAAACAATCACTAAAAATAAATTTATTCGCTACGGATGGTTGTTTATTGGAGTTTTGGCGTATGTTAATTTTTTTTATGTGATACTTACTTCCGATAGAACTTCGGGACAAACAAAAGATTTTCAATGGGCAGTAGGAATGCTTTTAGTAGTATTACTTCCTAAGTTATTTATGTTATTAGTATTGTTTAGCGAAGATGTTTTTCGATGGATTCAAAAGGGAGTTTCATATATTTCATCAAACGAAACAAAACCATTAGCAGGACGTAGAAATTTTATCGCAAAATTAGCTTTAGGTATTGCGGCAATTCCTTTGGCAGGATTATTATATGGTATTTTTAAAGGAAAGTATAATTATAAAGTACTAAAATATCAATTATCATTTAAAGATTTACCCGAAGCTTTTGACGGTTTTACAATCACACAAATTACCGATATACATGCGGGAAGTTTTACTAATAAAGAAAAAATAAGTTATGCTGTCGATTTAATAAACGAACAAAAATCTGATATGATTTTATTTACAGGTGATTTAGTAAATAATTTTGCTCATGAAATGGATAATTGGATTGACGTATTTAAAAAATTAGATGCTCCTGTTGGTAAATATTCAATATTAGGAAATCATGATTATGGCGATTATTCAAAATGGAAAAATCCAGCAGATAAAAAAGCTAATTTTAAAGCGATAAAAGAATTGCATCCTAAAATAGGATTTGAATTGTTATTAAATGAACATCGATATATAGAAAAAGATGGACAAAAAATAGCCTTAATTGGTGTTGAAAATTGGGGAAGAGGCTTTAATAAAGCAGGTGATTTAACTAAAGCATCCGAAGGAATTAATCAAACAGATTTTAAAATATTAATGAGCCATGATCCAAGCCATTGGGAAAGTAAAGTAAAAACGGATGCTTTTAATTATCAATTAACATTAAGTGGTCATACTCATGGTTTACAATTCGGAATTGAAATTCCTGGATGGATTAAATGGAGTCCGTCACAATATGTTTATAAACAATGGGCAGGTTTATATAATGAATTTGGAAGATACATTAATGTAAATAGAGGATTTGGATATCATGCTTTTCCTGGTAGAGTAGGAATTTGGCCAGAAATTACTGTTATTGAGTTAATAAAAGGTTAACTTTCTGTTTTTTATAGTGTTATATTTTTTTTAATTATTTTAAAAGTAGTATTTTTAAAGTAATTTTTGTTTAAAAAACTATGCTATATGGCAAAATTTGGAGAAATTATAAATAATAAGAAACCTGTTTTAATTGATTTTTACACTGATTTAAACCTCTTAAACTCTAATTTAGAAATACTCAGAGATGTTGCTGCTGCTTTAGGAGATAAAGCAAAAGTAATTAAAATAGATATTAAAAAAAATGAAACGCTTGCTTATGCTTTGCGCGTTAAAGGAAATCCTACTTTTATAATTTATAAAAATGGAGAAATACAATGGCGTAAAACAGGTGAGCAAGATGCAAACACTTTAATTGGTTTGGTTCAAAAATATATTTAATTTATTGGTTTAAATTGATATCCTTTTTTTGTGAATATTTCTAGAAACTTAGGAAGCGCATATTGTAAATTATGGCGTGCCTTAATACTATCATGAAAAACAATTATATCTCCTCTTTTTGTGTTTTTAACAACGTTACTTAGGCATTTTTCTTTTGTGATTGACTTATCAAAATCACCAGAAAGTACACTCCACATAATAATTTTATAGCCTCTTTTTAAAAGCTGTTTTCCTTGTGATGCTTTTATTTTTCCGTAGGGTGGTCTAAATAATTTTGAGTTTTTTATGACATCTGTTTTTTCGCTTATTTCAGAAATGATGTTTTCACAAACTAGTACATTATCTACGTAGGATTTTGTATCAGTTTTCCATCCGTTTAAGTGATTATTTGTGTGATTCCCTATCGAATGACCTTCTTTTATTATCCGACAGAAAATATCAGGATTTTTTTTGATATTATCTCCAATACAAAAAAAAGTAGCTTTGGCATTATATTTTTTTAATTCATCTAATACAAATTCGGTAACTTCAGGAATTGGTCCATCATCAAAAGTTAAATAAATTTCTTTTTTATCAACAATAAAATGCCAACAATACTTTGAAAATATTTTTCGAAGTATTGTTGGCATTTTTATAGGATAGAAACTCATAAAACCTAAGGTTTTACTGTGTCTAATTGTTGATTCGGTTGTTGTTGTGTTGGCTCATCTGCCATTAAATGTTTAAATAAACTAGCATGATTTATATAATCGTTAAAAGCTTTTTTTCCGTATTCCATATCATCATCATATTTTGTAATTTGCTGAATAATATTTTGATACATATATAAGTTTGTTTCTAAATTATCAATAATTAAATCAATATCATTATCTTTAAAAGTACTATAATATTTAAGTTTTTGCTGAAAAACATCTATTAAAGTTTCTGCGGTTTCATGTGCTTTTTCGAGGTCGCCCATACGATAATATAATTCAGGATATCCTAAAGAAATACTGTAGTGTTCAAATTGTTTAATCGGTAATTTGTATAAAGATAAATCCAATACATCTTTGGCATTCACAGAATCTCCTTCTTTTAAATATTCTTCAGATAAACGCATTAAATTATTTCTGATAGAAATAGCGTTACGTTTAGATTGTTCATCTAAATAAATTTTACCATTATTGATGGTTTTCCAATTCCATTTTTTAACGTTATCGTACATTTTTTTAGTATCGACACGTCCCATACTCATTATTGATTTCCCTTTGTTTGATGTTTTAATAGGAACAAATTTGTATGACATTCCGTCTAACTGTAAATAATCTTTTAACCAAATATATTCTTCATCTGCATTTGCACCTCCTGTGAAATAAATAGGACGTTTCCATTCGAAATTATTTAAAATATCGAGCATTAAAATACGGTTTTTAGTCAAACCTTGTTCATCAACAGTAATATCGATATAATCCAAAATTTTATCAGCATCTTTTTGTGCAACTAATCCTGTTTTTAAAACATTTTCTTTATTTACAGGAATTCTAATTCTGTTTGTAGGATAAAACTTTTCTCTTACATCATTTTCTTCATCAATATAATAAGTACCGTCATTATCACTTTCAATCCATCGCATAAAGTTATTTATAGAAATAATAGAATCTTTAAACCTTGGATGCGGAATATGATAGGCAATATCTAACGTTCCATATTTATATTGGTCATGTGTTAATTTTGATGGAATAGGTTCAGCTTCGTATGTTTTCTTTTTCATTTGGTCGATATACCAAGCAGTTTGAAAAAGACTGGTGTTTACAATTTTAATATCTCTACGAACACCTTCAACTTGTTGCATGTACCAAAGTGGGAAAGTATCGTTATCTCCAATGGTAAAAATTATGGCATTCGGATCACAACTTTCTAAATACGTTTGTGCGTTTAATTGTGCTATAAAACGGTCGCCTCTATCGTGGTCATCCCAATTCTGAACACTCATTAATACAGGAACAGCCAATAATGAAACAGCCGAAACTCCAATTGCAACCGTTCTTTTGTTAGCATAATTTTTTAGATAATCATATAAAGCAAATACGCCAAAACCAATCCAAATTGCAAATACATAAAACGAACCTACTACGGCATAATCACGTTCACGAGGTTCAAAAGGCTTCGGATTTGTATAAAATATAATTGCAAAACCAGTAAAAGCAAAGAATAGGGCAAGGGTATATAAATTATTTTTATCTTTTTTAGATTGATAAATTAATCCGATTAATCCTAAAATTAAAGGTAAAAAAAAGTATTTATTACGTCCTTTATTATTTTTGATATCATCAGGTAAATGTTGTTGAGAACCTAAACGGATTTCATCAATAAAATCGATACCACTTAACCAGTTTCCATTTTCAATATCTAAATGACCTTGGGCATCGTTTTGTCTTCCAACGAAATTCCACATAAAATAACGCCCATACATGTATCCAAATTGATAATCAATCATGAATTTTATGTTCTCAACAAAAGTTGGTCGTCTTTTACTTCTTGCAGGAATTCCTGCAATTTGCTTATAATGTTGTTCTGAAGCAGGATTTACCATTCTAGGGATAAATCCTTTGTGTTTACTCGAATAATTAGGAACTATATTTTTGTATTTATTTACAATAATATATTTTCCGTTTTTCTTTTCGTATTTCGGTTTATCATCCTTAAAAGGTTGATCAGTATCCTGTGTTCTATCATGTGCAACTGAATAATAATTGTCATAAAAAACATTAGCATCACCATATTGTTCACGGTTGTAATAAGCTAATAATTCACGAGCACTTGATGGATTATTTTCGTTAATAACAGTATCAGCATTTGCACGAATTGGAAGCATCAACCAAGATGAAAAACCAATCATAATAAATAGTACTGACAAGACTAAAGTGTTTGCCATTACTAAGTTTTTTTTGCGAGTATAACTTAATCCGAAGATAAATAACCCGATTAAAACAACACAAGCAATAATAGTTCCTGTGTTATATGGTAAGCCTATTTCGTTGATAAAAAATAATTCTGAAATACTAAAGAATTTAAGCGTAAACGGAAACAAGAATTTAAAAACAAAAGCTAAAACAAGTATGGAAATTAAAGTAGCAAATGCGGTTGTTTTTAAGGTGATGTTTTTATAGGTTTTGAAGAAATATAACATCACAATTGAAGGAATAACTAAGAGCGATAAAATATGAACTCCAAACGAAAGCCCAACTACAAAACTTATTATTACTAACCATTTGTGCCCTCTTGGGGTATTTATTTCATCTTCCCAGCGTAGCCCTAACCAAAATAATAACGCCATTAAAAATGACGACATTGCATATACTTCACCTTCTACGGCACTAAACCAAAAACTATCAGAAAAAGTATAGGCTAATGCACCAACTAATCCACTTCCTAAAACAGCAATGGCTTCATTTTTACTGAACTTTCCATTTTTGATAGCCATTTTTTTAGCCAAATTGGTAATTGTCCAAAACATAAATAAAATAGTAAAAGCACTGGCTAAACCAGACATGAAATTTACCATTTTAGCCCATTGACTGGGATCATTACTAAACATTGCGAAAAAAGCACCTAACATTTGAAATAAAGGCGCACCTGGTGGATGCCCAACTTCTAAATTTACGGCTGTAGATATATATTCGCCACAATCCCACGAACTAACCGTTGGCTCTAGTGTTAATGTATAAGTAATTAGTGCCACGGCAAATGAAACCCAGCCTAAAAGGGTGTTCCATTTTTTATAATTAAAATCGTTCATAGTGTTTTATATAGTATAAGTACGAAAGTATTAATAACTGTTGATTTTTTACTAAAAACAAAAATATAATTTTAAGGAATTTGACTTACTAGGTATGTACATAAAAAGATGTTAAAATAAAAAAATAAAAAATGTTTGTAGATATAAAACTTTGTGTTATATTTGCACCCGCAATAAGTAATTGGCCTATGGTGTAATTGGTAACACACCGGTTTTTGGTACCGACATTCAAGGTTCGAGTCCTTGTAGGCCAACTTAGTATTTTTAAATGTTTAAGTAGGTTTATAAAATTACTAAAATATAAAAATTGTTTTTATATTTACAAAACTTATTAATTGGCCTATGGTGTAATTGGTAACACACCGGTTTTTGGTACCGACATTCAAGGTTCGAGTCCTTGTAGGCCAACAAAAAAGCTTCATAATCGTTAAGATTTTGAAGCTTTTTTTAGTTTTATTAATTTAATTCTTCTTTTAAAGTTTCAATTACTTTTTTACTATTTCCTATAAATATTTTATCATCAACAATAAAAACAGGACGCTTTAAAAAAGTATATTCTTCTAAAATATATTCACGATATTCAGCTTCGGTAATTTCTTTATTTTTTAAATCTCTTTCTTTATATAGCCTTGCACGTTTATTAAATAAGCTTTCATAACTATCAGTTAATTCTCTCATTTCTTCTAATTGGCTTACAGTGATGTTATTTGTTTTTATCTCTTGCTTTTCAAATCCATCAATATTAACTTCTTTTAAAATACGTTTGCAAGTATCACAAGTTTGTAAAAAATATACTTTCTTCATGGTTTAATAATTATCTTTGATAAACGCTAAAATAGGTAGAATAATGAATAAACAATTTGAAATTTTAAAAAGATCAAGAGAAATAGTTTTACGTAAAATTGATGGTTTATCAATAGAACAATTACATAAAACGCCTGAAGGATTTAAAAACAATATCGCATGGAATCTTGCTCATTTAGTAGTAACTCAACAGTTATTACAGTATAAATTATCAGGATTAAATTGTTTAGTTTCTGATGAATTAATTGAAAATTACAGAAAAGGAACATTTCCTACGGATGCATTTTCAGAAGAAGATTTAGAAGAGGTAAAAGAATTGTTTATCGGATTACCTGATACTTTACAAGAAGATTTTGAAGCAGGTATTTTTACTGAATATACAACTTATGAAACAAGTACAGGTTTTACAATAGATTCTATAGAATCGGCAATAGCTTTTAATAATTTACATGAAGGAATTCATTTAGGTGTTATTTTAGCTTTAGTTAAGTTGGTTTAAATTATAAAAAAAACTCCAAAGTAAATAAATACTTTGGAGTTTTATATTTTAAAAAAAAAGTTGCTTAAAGATTATTTAGCTTCAGCAAATCTTCTTTCTACTTCGTTCCAGTTGATTACTTTAAAGAAAGCATCAATATAATCAGGACGACGGTTTTGGTAGTTTAAGTAGTATGCATGTTCCCAAACATCTAATCCTAAAATAGGAGTTCCTTCACAAGCAACACCAGGCATTAATGGGTTGTCTTGGTTTGGAGTAGAACAAACTTCGATTTCACCACCTTTTTTAACACATAACCAAGCCCATCCTGAACCAAATTGTGTTGCAGCAGCCTTAGAAAAAGCTTCAATAAAAGCTTCTTTTGAACCAAATTTAGCTTCAATAGCATCTTTTAATTCTCCAGATAAATAACCTCTATCTTCAGGTTTCATTACTGTCCAAAATAAAGAGTGATTAAAAAAACCACCACCATTATTACGAACAGCTCCATTACTCATGTCTAAATTAGCAAGAATATCTTCAATAGATTTTCCTTCTAAATCAGTACCTGCAATAGCTGCATTTAATTTAGATGTATATCCATTGTGGTGTTTACTATGGTGAATCTCCATAGTTCTTGCATCGATATTTGGTTCTAATGCATCGTAAGCATATCCTAATTCTGGTAATTGAAAAGCCATAATTATTTGTTTTTTAAATAGGTTAATTTTTTGTTTTTACTAATGTAAATTTAACCCAAAAAAATAAGGCAAACAACTGTTTGCCTTATTCTAAATTTATTTAGGTATAAATAATTGTTATTCTTTAATATACTGGTTTTTCATCCGCAGAAAATTCAGTCATAAATTCTTCTGCTTTTGTTACCATTTGTTTACTTCCGCAGAAAAAAGGCACACGTTGATGTAATTCTGATGGGTTGATATCCATAATTCTTGTAAATCCGTCTGATGCTTTACCACCTGCTTGTTCACAAATAAAAGCCATTGGGTTACATTCATATAATAAACGTAATTTTCCGTTAGGCGTAATTGTTGTTGATGGATAAATATAAACACCTCCTTTAATCATATTTCTATGAAAATCAGTTACTAATGAACCAACATAACGAGCAGTATAAGGTCTGTTGTCAGCTTCATTAAGGTCTTTACAATGTACTAAAAAGCGTTTCATTCCTTCTTGAAAGTAGGTGAAATATCCTTCGCTTACAGAGTATATTTTACCAATTTCAGGATATTGCATGTTAGGGTGCGATAAGTAAAAAGTACCAATTGCAGGATTTAATGTAAATCCATTTACACCGTTACCAGTAGTAAATACTAACATTGTAGAAGTTCCGTAAGCAACATAACCAGCAGCTACTTGTTCACTTCCTTTTTGTAAGAAATCTTCTTTTGTTACAGGAGTTCCTACTGGAGAAATTCGTCTGTAAATAGAAAAAATAGTTCCTACAGATACGTTTACATCAATGTTTGAAGAACCATCTAAAGGATCCATCAATAAAACATATTTGTTTTCGTTTGTTTTGTTTTTACCTTCAACAATAACAAAATCATCTTCTTCTTCACTTGCAATACCGCAAACTATTTCACGGTTAATAAGTGTTTGTTTAAAAAGGTCATTTGCTAAAATGTCTAATTTTTGTTGCGTTTCTCCTTGTACGTTAATATCACCAGAAGCACCTGTAATATCTACTAAACCAGCTTTCCTAATTTCATGATTAACCACTTTAGCAGCTAAACGAATAGAGTTGATTAAACGAGATAACTCACCTGTAGAGTATTTAAAGTCTTTTTGATAACCAATAATAAACTCACCAAGAGTCATATGCTTGTTGTTCATGTCAAATTTTTGTGTTGCGCACAAAGATGCCAACTTTTTTACGGTTTTACAAAGATTTTACATTTTAAAATTTTGAACAAATACAATTGATGTGTTTTAATTTTCTATTTGTTTTTTAGGAAGATGTATTAACAATTATCTTTGTATAAAATTGAAACAATGAGTTTTATAATTAGAGAAGGAGTTAAAAAAGATGCAGTATCAATATTTAATTTAATTGTTGAATTAGCTATTTTTGAAAAAGAACCAGATGCTGTTAAAATTACACTTGAAACTTTAATTGCAGATGGTTTTACTGATAATCCGAAGTTTAAAACCTTTGTAGCTGAAGAATTAGATGGAACAATTATAGGAATGGTACTTTTTTATGAACGTTATTCTACTTGGAAAGGAAAAACAATTCATTTAGAAGATTTGATGGTTACTGAAACCAAAAGAGGTATTGGTGCAGGTAAAAAACTATACGGCTCAGTGATGAAATATGCGCAAAAAAACAACTTTAAAAGAGTTGCTTGGGAAGTATTAGATTGGAATAAAAATGCCGTTGATTTTTATAAAAAAACAGGAGCAACTGTTTATAATCAATGGAGAGTATGTCATATGAACGAAGACAACTTAACACAGTTTTGTAATGAGAATATTTAAGTTTGGTGGTGCATCAGTAAAAGATGCCGCAGGGGTAAGAAATGTAGCAAGTGTATTACAACATGAAGGTACAGAAAATGTTTTAGTAGTAATCTCAGCAATGGGAAAAATGACCAATGCTTTTGAAGCATTAGTTGCCGCTTATTTTAAAGACGAACAAAGTTTAAAAGAATCTTTAAAATTTATTGAAGATTTTCATAAAAATATAATTGCTGATTTATTTAAATCAAATGCGAATATTTACATTAAAGTTAATCATTTATTAGGTGAGTTAACTGGCTTTATGGCTCAAAATAAATCAGATAATTATAACTATGTTTATGATCAAATAGTTGGTTTTGGTGAATTATTATCAACAACTATTGTAAGTGCTTATTTAGCAGAAACAGGTGTAGAAAATAATTGGTTAGATGTTAGAAACTGTATAAAAACAGATAGTAGTTATAGAGATGCACAAATTAATTGGGAAGAAACAGCAATTCAAATAAACACTAATGTTGTTAAAAACACGTTAAACATTACTCAAGGTTTTTTAGGAAGTTCAGGTACTGAAACAACTACACTTGGTAGAGAAGGTTCTGATTATACAGCAGGTATTTTTGCGTATTGCTTAAATGTAGAAAGTGTTACAATTTGGAAAGATGTTGATGGAGTTTTAAATGCTGACCCTCGTGTATTTTCAGATACTCAATTATTACATGAAATATCATATACTGAAGCGATAGAAATGGCTTTTTACGGAGCATCTGTAATTCATCCAAAAACAATTCAGCCATTAGAACAAAAAAATATTCCGTTATTTGTACGTTCTTTTGATAATCTATCAAATAAAGGAACTTGCGTGGGAAAAGGATCAAAAATAAATCCTGAAGTACCTTGTTTTATTGTAAAGAAAAATCAGATTTTAATATCAGTTTCAGCAAAAGATTTTTCTTTTATGGTTGAAAGTAATATTAGTGATATTTTTGAAAAATTAGATAAATATAAATTAAAAGTAAATTTAATTCAAAATTCAGCGATTAGTTTTTCGGTGTGTGTTGATGATAAATATGATTTATTTGATACTTTTTATGATGAGTTAAAAGTTAAATTTAAGATAAAATCATACAAAGAAGTTACTCTTTATACAATTCGTCATTTTGACCAACAGGCAGTCAATAAAATACGTGAAAAAGGAACAGCTATAATTAGTCAAATAAACACAGAAACAGCACAGTTGGTTATACAATAAAAAATGTAAAACCCGTAAAAATTCGCTTATATTTGCATTTGTGCCAAATTTAAACTTATGGGAATAGTTACATCAAAAGAAATTGCTAAAGTTATCGGATTAGATAAATTAGGAATTGTAGGAACTTTTACGGGTTGGATGTTAATGAAGGTTTTACGCATTTCTGCGATAAACAAAATTTATGATAAAAATAAAGATAAGAGTGATTTAGAGTTTTTAAATGGTGTTTTAGCTGATTGTAAAGTTGCCTATGAAATACCAGAAGAAGATTTAAAAAGAATACCAAAAGATGGTCCTTTTATAACAATATCTAATCATCCTTTAGGCGGAATAGACGGTGTTTTATTATTGAAAATATTAATTGAAAAAAGAACCGATTATAAGATTATAGGGAATTTTTTATTGCATAAAATTGAACCTTTACAACCGTATATAATGCCTGTAAATCCTTTTGAAAATAGAAAGGATGCAAAATCGAGCATTGCAGGAATTAAAAATTCATTATTGCATTTACGTGAAGGGAAACCATTAGGTATTTTTCCCGCAGGTGAAGTTTCGACCTATCGTGATGGAAAATTAATGGTTGATAAACCTTGGGAAGATGGAGCTATACGCTTGATTAAAAAAGCAAAAGTTCCTGTAATACCTATTTATTTTCATGCTCGAAATAGTCGCTTATTTTATTTATTATCTAAAATTAGTGATACTTTACGAACAGCAAAATTACCATCAGAGGCTATTTCTCAAAAAAATAAGGTTATAAAAGTACGAATAGGAAAACCTATTTCGGTAAAAGACCAAGAAGAATATAAAGACATTCCTTCTTTTTATAAATTTATTAGAAAGAAAACATATATGTTAGCGAATCCTTTTGAAAAGGAATCTTCTAAAATATTATCACCTCAAAATTTAAAAATTCTTAAAAAAGCTAAAGATATTACAGCTCAAAGATCTCCTGATTTATTTGTTAAAGAAGTAGATGCTTTAAGAGATAAAGGAAGCCGATTATTAGAAAGTAAAAATTACGAAGTGTTTTTTGCAAACGCAAAAGAAATACCAAATGTTTTACATGAAATAGGTCGATTACGTGAAATTACTTTTAGAGATATTGGTGAAGGAACAAATAAAGCCATTGATTTAGATAAGTTTGATAAGTATTATCACCATCTTTTTTTATGGGACAGCGTTGCTAAAGAATTAGTAGGTGCTTATAGAATGGGGTTAGGTAAAGATATTTTTAAAAAGTACGGAATAAATGGTTTTTATATTCATACTTTATTTAGAATAGAGCCAGAGTTATATAATATGATGGAAAACTCTATGGAGTTGGGTAGGGCTTTTGTAGCTAAAAGTTATCAACAAAAACCAATGCCTTTATTTTTACTTTGGAAAGGAATTGTACACGTTACATTACGTTATCCTGAATATAAATATTTATTAGGAGGAGTGAGTATTAGTAATAAATTTTCAGCATTTTCTAAGTCGTTAATGATTGAGTTTATGAAATCTCATTACTATGACCCTTATGTGGCGCAATATATTTATCCGAAGCAAGAATTTAAAGTAAAATTAAAAGATGCCGATAAAGATTTTGTATTTGATGCAACCAAAGCAGATATGCAAAAATTTGATAAAATTATTGACGAAATTGAACCTGGTGCATTGCGTATGCCTGTACTTATTAAAAAGTATGTGAAACAAAATGGACGTTTAGTAGCTTTTAATGTAGACCCAAAGTTTAATAATGCTGTTGATGGTTTATTATACATAAAGGTAGCAGAAATACCAGATAGTACTTTAAGACCTGTTATAGAAGAGTATCAAGCACAATTAGAAAAGAAAGCTTTAGAAAAGAAAGGTCTTGAAAAGATAGATAAATAGTTAACTTTACTATAAAATAATAAAAAGCATCGTAAAATTTTACGATGCTTTTTTATTTAAATAAGATGTTATTATTCCTTTTTTAGCAATATTAAAATTTTTATGTACAAATGCCTAGCCCCGATTGAAGCAATTGTTTGAGCTCCTTTTTTTTCTTCAAAAAAAGAGCGAGTGCGGAAAGCGGGAAATTGCTTCTAATTATTTTTAATCATTCTTAAAGTATAGTTGAAACAAAAAAAAGGACTCGTTAAAACGAATCCTTTTTTTTAATTATTGAATAGTTGTTTTACTTAAAAAACGTTCTGAAAATATCGTTACCATTGGCAAATAGTAATAGTGTTACCAATAAAACAAAACCAGCTATTTGTGCATATTCTAAAAATTTATCACCTGGTTTTTTACCCGTAATCATTTCCCATAAAGTGAAAACTACATGACCTCCATCTAAAGCAGGAATTGGCAATAAATTCATAACTCCTAACATGATTGATAAAAATGCTGTAATGTTCCAAAAAGCTTCCCAGCTAAATTCAGCAGGAAAAACACTTCCGATAGAAATAAAACCTCCTAAACCTTTGTAAGCTCCTGTACTAGGATTGAAAACCTTTTTTAATTGCTTTACATAATTCGTAACTGTTGACCACGCTTTTACTGTTCCAGCAGGAATAGCCTCACCAATTGAATATGTTTTTTCGGCTAATTTATAATAACCTAATTTTTCTAAATCTTTTAAAGATAATTGCCCTAATGCAACGCCTAATTTACCTTTTTCAGTAATTTTAACAGGAACAATTACGTTTTCAATACCTCTTTTAATAGTTAGGTTAACTTCTTGTCCTTTTAATTTGTCTAGTTCAGTTTTAGCTTCATCAAAATAAGTTATTGAAACGCCATTTATAGCAGTAACAATATCTTTAGATTTTAAATTACTTTTAATATTTGGTGAATCTTCGGCTACTTTAGCAATAACAAAAGGCATTCTAACACCAATAAAACTTCCAGAATTTTTATCTCTATCGACTAATTTTTCAATAAAATTAGTAGGAATTTCTTTGTTAATAACAGTTCCATTTCTTTCAATAGTATACTTATTTCCATTGATAAAAGCACCTGTAAGTTCTCTGAATTTTCTAATTTCTTGTCCATCAACAGAAAGAACTTTATCACCAGTTTGTAAACCTAAATCTTTACCTAATTGGTCTTGTACCCAAATTCCATCTTTTAAACTATCGTTTGGAACAAATTTTTCGCCATAAGCATACATCAAACAAATGTAAATAACAATACCTAATACAAAGTTTACAAAAACTCCACCTAACATAATAATTAAACGTTGCCATGCTGGTTTAGAACGAAATTCCCAAGGTTGTGCAGGTTTGCTCATTTGCTCGGTATCCATACTTTCGTCAATCATTCCAGCTATTTTTACGTATCCTCCTAATGGAATCCAACCAATACCATACACAGTATCGCCTATTTTCTTTTTGAAGATAGAAAACTTATAATCAAAAAATAAGTAAAATTTTTCAACTTTAGTTTTAAATATTTTGGCAGGAATAAAATGTCCTAATTCATGTAAAACAATTAAGAGTGATAAACTCAAAATAAATTGTACTGCTTTTATTAAAATTTCCATAAAGGTGTATTTCTAAATTTAAAATCGAACAAATGTACGTTTTTCAATACAGCTGTAAAAGTTTGATTTATATATGAAGATTTGTTTTAACATTTTTTTTAAGATAAGAGATAGACAAATTTCTTTTTAGCTGTATTTTTGTTTAAATTTTCAATAAATTAATTTAAATGGACTTAAAATTTTTTAAAAAATCAAAAAGTACGTTACTCTTTTTACTTGTTTTTTGTGCAGTTGGTGTTCCTGTTTTTTATCATTTAGTAAAAGTAGATGATAAATTACCTGTTTATAATCCTGCGGATATTAATCCTAGATTGGTAGATAAATCAGTGCGTTCAAAATCAAGAAATCATAAAATTGGTGATTTTAAATTGATAAATCAAAACGGCGAAACCATTACTAATGCTAATTATAAAGATAAAATTTATATAGCTGATTTCTTTTTTACTCGTTGTCAAACAATTTGTTTGATTATGGCGTATAATATGAACGAATTACAAGCGCATTATAAAAATGATGATGATATTATGTTTTTATCGCATTCGGTAACGCCTGTTATGGATAGCGTTCCTCAATTAAGAAAATATGCCGATGCAAAAGGTGTAATTGATGGAAAATGGAATGTTACAACTGGAGATAAAAAGCATATTTATAACCTAGCACGTAAGCATTATTTTGCTGTTTTAGATGAAGGTGATGGCGGAGAAAATGATTGGGTTCATACCGAAAACTTTGTTTTAATCGATAAAAAAGGACAAATAAGAGGTTCGTATGATGGAACAAAAAAAGAAAATATGCAAAAAATTATTGATGATATTACCTTGTTAAAAGAAGAATACGCAAAGTAATTCGTTTAACTATCAAAATATAAAAACGTCCTTTTTAATATATTTAAAAAGGACGTTTTATGTTTAATTTATTTGTGTTTTTTACTTTAATTTATTTCCATCATCATCAAAATTTTTGCTGATTTCTTGTTCTGTTTTAATTACAGATACAGCTAAAGATAATAACATAATCGCCATTGGTTGCCAGCTTAAATTTTTACTGATAAAAGCAAGTATTAATGTTGCAACAAATGAAATACTCGAATATATTAAAAACTGTTTGGTAAAAAAGCTATTTGCAAATTGCCAAATAATATTATTTTTAATAGTTTTATTGGTACGATATCCATAAATAGGATTTATCTTTTTAGGTGGAAAAAAATAAAATATAATACTAAATAAAAATAAAAATCCGTTTACAGATAGTACGTAATAATAAGGGTTCATTGTTTAGTTTTTAATTGAAGTTATAATTCCTTTTAATAGCATATTCACATCAGCATTTTTACTTAAACCAGTACGAACTACTACTAAATTTTGGTTTGGCAAAATAAATACATTCTGACCTTTATATCCATTAAAAGAATACATATTTTTTGGTACATCAGGATATTTATTACCAGCATTTAACCATAGTTGTGCGCCATACTGTTTATTAGAAGTAGGAGTAGGTGTTGTAGCATAATCTACCCAATCTTTATCAAAAAGGTGTTGCCCGTTCCATTCGCCATTATGTAGATATAAAAGTCCTAGTTTAGCCCAGTCTCTTGCTGTTGCCCAACCATAAGAAGAACCTACATAACTACCATTTACATCGGTTTCTATTAGCATAGAATTCATACCTATTTTATCAATTAAAGCACTGTACCAATAATCTAAATATTCTTGATGCGTATTAAATTTAGTACGAATAAGCCCCGATATTAAATTAGTTGTTCCTGAAGAATAATTCCATGTTTGGTTCGGTTTACCTACTAAAGATTTATTTAACTGTGTTTTAGTCATGTCATTTTCTAAAAACAACATTTTACTAACATCTGATATTGTATTGTAATCTTCAACCCATTCTAAACCAGAATTCATTTGTAATAAGTTATTAAGTGTAATGTTTTTACGCTCATCATTTTTCCATTCATCAAATAAATTGGTATCTGCTACATTTATTTTTCCTTTACATTGTAAAATTCCAACAATAGTACTAGCAATACTTTTAGTCATCGACCAACCTAATTGTTTTGAGTTTTTATCAAAACCATCGGCGTATTTTTCAGCAATAATTTTATCCTTATAAATAACAACAACCGAACGTGTTTTATTTTTTGGATTAAACAAAGTATCAATAACTTCATTTAGTTTTTTATAATCAATATTTGAAAAAAAAGTATCTTTTTGATTAGCATTTCCATACGGAAAAGGCGTAATATTATCAGGTTTGCTACGCTTTGGAATGGGTGTTTTTTTAGTGATATCAAAATCATCATTAATTAAAACAGCACCTAAACCTTCTCTGTAAATTGCTTTTCTTTTTAATAATCCAAAGACTGAACCTGTCGCTGATTTTTCTTCAGAATTTATTTCATCAGAAGTTAAATTTATAGGTGAAAAATTATTGTCATTTTCATCAGTGAAAGCTAAACTTCTATCGGCTAAAAAAACCGATGAAGCTGTATTTTTAGCAGAATAACCAGCTAATATATTTAACTTCGGATAATTAAAATAAACAATAATAATAAGTATTGCAATAACAATTAATAGTACTCTTTTCAAATTTTTCATATAAAAACAGTTTCTAACAAATATAAGAATTTAATTGTTTGATGTTTATATTTAAAATGCAAGACCTACCTTTGCTATAAATATTTTTTTTATGTTTATAGTAGATAAAATTAGAGCTGATTTCCCTATTCTTAACCGACAGGTACACGGAAAAAAATTAGTGTATTTTGATAACGGAGCAACTTCTCAAACTCCGCAAGTAGTTATTGACGCTATTGTTGATTATTATTCTAATTATAACGCGAATATTCATAGAGGTGTACACACTTTAAGTCAGGAAGCAACTGATAAATATGAAGAAGCTCGTCTTAAAGTTCAAAAGCACTTTAATGCAAAACATTCGTATGAAATTATTTTAACCGCAGGAACTACGCACAGTATTAATATTGTTGCTTCAGGATTTTCGGCTATTTTAAAAGAAGGAGATGAAGTAATTGTTTCATCATTAGAACATCATTCAAATATTGTTCCTTGGCAGATGCTTTGTGAAAAAACAGGCGCTGTTTTAAAGGTAATTCCGATGGATGAAAATGGTGCTTTAAAAATGGATGTGTATCATGAATTATTAAATTCGAATACTAAATTGGTATTTTGTAATCATGTTTCAAATGCTTTAGGAACTATAAATCCGATTAAAGAAATTATCGATGCAGCTCATAAATTTGGAGCGTATGTTTTAATTGATGGAGCACAAGCAACACCACATTTAAAACCTGATGTTCAAGCTTTAGATGCTGATTTTTATGTAGCATCGGCGCATAAAATGTGCGGACCAACAGGTGTTGGATTATTATACGGAAAAGAAGAATTATTAAATTTATTACCACCATATCAAGGAGGTGGTGAAATGATTGAAACGGTAACTTTCGAAAAAACAACTTATGCAGGTTTGCCTCATAAATTTGAAGCAGGAACGCCAAATATTTGTGGAGGAATTGCTTTTGGAGCTGCCATAGATTATATGAATGCTGTTGGTTTTGATAATATAGCGAATCAAGAAAATGAATTATTAGCCTACGGAACACAAGAATTAGAAAAAATTGAAGGCTTAAAAATTTACGGAACAACTAATAAAGCTGCTGTAATTTCTTTTAATATTGAAGGAATTCATCCGTATGATATTGGTTCTATTTTAGATAAATTAGGCGTAGCAGTTCGTACAGGACACCACTGTGCACAACCGATTATGAATTTTTTCTGTATTCCTGGTACTGTTAGAGCATCATTTGCTTTTTATAATACAAAAGAAGAAATCGACATTTTAGTAGCATCAGTAAAAAGAGCTAAAATGATGTTGAGTTAAAAATATCTTTATAGATAATTGTGTTTTATATATTAAAAAACCTCACAGAATTAAAAATCTGTGAGGTTTTTGTTATTATATATTATCTAGATATAAAAATCGTGTAAAAATGCCTAGCCCCGATTGAAGCAATTGTTTGAGCTCTTTTTTTGATTTTTCTTCAAAAAAAAGCGAGTGCGGAAAGCGGGAAATTGCTTCAAATTATTTTATATTTATCAGATGAAATTATCTAAAATAGTAATTGCACATCGTGGTGCATCAGGATATTTACCCGAACATACCATGGAATCAAAAGCAATGGCATATGCTATGAATCCTGATTATATTGAGCAAGATTTGGTACTAAGTAAAGATAATATTCCAATTGTTATTCATGATATTTATTTAGATGATGTTACCAATGTAGCTACTATTTTTACTGATAAAAAAAGAGCAGATAATCGGTATTATGTAATCGATTTTACTTTTGATGAATTACAGCAATTACAAGTAACCGAACGGTTTGATACCAAAACACAAAAACAATTTTATCCAAAGCGATTTCCTAAAGGAAAAGGAAATTTTAAACTTCATTCTTTACAACAAGAAATTGAACTTATTCAAGGTTTAAATTATAGTACAAATAAAAATATTGGAATTTATCCAGAGATAAAAAATCCTGATTTTCATCATAAAAATGGAAAAGATATCGCTAAAATAACGTTAGATATTCTTTCTGATTATGGTTACAAAACTAAAAAAGATGCCTGTATTTTTCAATGTTTTGATGCCAAGGAATTAGAAAGAATTCGAAAAGAATTAAAATCCGATTTGTTTTTAGTTCAGTTAATAGAATTTGAAGAAGAAACAAAACAATTAAAACATTTTTCAACTTATGCCGATGGAATAGGACCTTGGTATAAGCAAATTTTAGCTGAAAAAATAGCAGATAAATTTACTTTTACAAATTTAGTTTCAGAAGCGCATCAGCTCGGTTTAAAAGTGCATCCATACACTTTTAGAGCCGATAGTTTAGATGAATTCTCTTCGTTTGAAGAAATGATGCAAGTATTATTTTTTGAAGCTAATATTGACGGTGGTTTTACTGATTTTCCTGATAAAATGGTCGTTTTTTTAAATGATAATTAATTTTTTAAGATTGTTTTTTTTCTTGATTACCAATATCTTTTATCAAAGAAAAAGCAAAATAAATAATAAAACCACCACTTAATACAATACAAATCCACATAAAAATAGTGGTTTGCCAAAAAGGTGTATTTTTAGGCGATACAGTTTTAGTTTTGTTTTTAGAAAACGATGTAATACTTGTTTCTGTGATGTTTTTAGTAGTCGATGAAATGAAATTTTCTAAATCGTACGACGGTTTTGTTAAGGTAGCATCAACTATTATTTTGTAACTATTTGCTTTCTTTAAATTAGCAATTAAATAGATTGGCTTCTGAAATAATTGGATATTTTTTATTGCTAAAGCAGGATTATCTTTATTTTCAATTTCTATGATAAACTCTTTTTCGTTCAAGTTGTTAAACGTAAATGAGTTTTTGTTTTTAGAATTTAATTGAAAAGAAGCGATGTTTTCAGTGTAAGTTTCTACACGTTTTTTAATTTTTCGCTCTCTTTTTACAAAGATTTTAGCATTTCTTAGAAAAAAATCAGTGTCAATTTTAAAAGAAATACTATTTATTTTATGCGAATTTTCAGCCGTAAATTTAAGTTGTGTAACCTTTTTCTTTTTTTCGGTAGCAATTAATTCTTGTTTGTATTGATTTATTTCAATTGCATTTTGAGTAAAAATTTTACTTTTATAGATTCCTGCTTCTAAAATATTTATGGGTAATGAGTTTTTATCATCAAAATTGATGCGTAAAAAAGGATAGGTATTTAAAGGGAAATGAATAGTTTGCTCTAAAAATATTTTTCCTGAAGCTGTTTTTTTAGGTGTGCTTTTATGCGATAAAATACGATTAGAAGTTAATCCAAACCAGTCAGAACCATTGTCACTTCCGTATAGATTATAGCTTTTTATTATTTTTGTATTGGCAATTTTTAGCGTAATTGTAGCTAGTTTTTCTACGGATTTATTTTCTATTATAATTGAAGTAACAGAATCTTTAATAACTTGTTTTGATCCTATTTTAAGTTGCTCAAAAGTTGAGAATTTTTTATCATTATTATAAATTAAAACATACGGAATATCATTTTTTAATGAATCTTTAATTCTTAAAAAATTATAATTTTCATTGCTAACAGCTCTAACTTTTAGAGGTAGCATTATTTTATGCAAACCGTTTTCATTTATCGAATTAATACTACCTGTATAATTTTGAGCAAAAGTAGTAAGAGAAACAAAAAAGGTAATTAATAAACTATATTTCATCATCTGTATTTTTATTTTCGGTGGTTTCATCAATAACTAATTTTTTTAATTTTTGATACACAAAAGAAATTATCAATATTAAAACTCCTAATAATATAAAAGCAATAATTTTTCCTGTTTCTGAAACATTTTTAATATCGTAGATAAAAAGTTTCAAAATGGTAATTCCGAGTAACGAAAGTGCGATTACTCGTAAATTTTTCCATTGTTTTTTTATCCCGATAATTAAAAAAATAAAAGAAAAAATACCCCAAAGTATTGGATATCCTATTTTAATAATTTGTGTTTTTGTCGCTGATATTTGGCTGTGTACAAAATTACTTTTAGTGTAAAAATCATTTTCTGATTCAGAGAGTTTTTCAGATAAAGCTACTGTATCAACAGAATTTGAAAGATATAAACCATGTATCATTATTTCATTACTTAAAATATATACAATGGCAAAAGTAAATATCCAAGGTAACCATTTACGTTGTTTTGGTTTTATCTTAAATAATAAATCGGATGTCTTATATAATTGATATCCAAAATAAATTAAACAACTTAAAATGATATAATGAAAGTAAAAAGCATAGTTTGTATCAGTGTTTTCTACGAAGTTTTCAATTAATTCGTTTGCAGGTAATTTGTAAAAATTAATAATATAAAGTGCTGTTGAAACAATACCTACAATTAAAATTCCTTTTGAAATATTTTTATTTTTTAATATTGATGCCATATATAATATGGTGGTAATAAATATAAAATGATATGTGACAGGAAAAGATAAGGCAGAAAAAGTGTTCTTTAAATATTGATAAGCTTGATAATTTACTTCTAAAATACCCGTAAAATAAGTTATTAAAATAGTGATAATTAAAAGTATATTTCGATAAGAATTAATATTTATAGTAACGTTTTTTATAATGATTTTTTTCTCTTTTTTTAATAACCAATATGTTAAAAATAGCGAACTACTAACCACTAAACCTGCAATAAATAACGGATTTAAGATGATAGTTAAATCTTCTGTAAAGTTGTATTTTTCCCAATCTAAAAATAAACTGATAAGTGTTAAAACTTGTATTATAAATCCACCAATTTTAAAGGTATTTATTTTTGATTTTTGAGATAGCCAAAATAATAAAACAGCTTCCGAAGCCCAGAAAAGTGTAATAATATTACCTTCAAATTGAATTGGAATTGTTAAGGTAACAAAAGTTAAAGCAAGTCCGATTAACAGATAAATAGCGTTTTTATCTAATCCGAATTTTTTATATAAAACAGTAGCGTAAGCAATGTTATAAAGTGCCAATAATAAAGTAAATAATCCTGTTAAATTTGATTCTAAATCATTTAAAATTAACATTCCTAATCCGAAAAATACAAAGGTATTTGCTACTAAAATAAAATATTCTATCGTAGAAAAAACACCTTTGTTTCTAAGATTATTTAAAACAATAGTGATGCTAAATATAAAATAGAATAAGGTTGCAAAAGTTAAGGCTCCTGAGTGTGAAAATGTTTTGTAACCTATTTTTAAACCACACCAACTTCCGAATAATATTATTGTAAATATAAAAGATAATATTGTTGAAATTCGCCATTTTTTAAAATAAGAAATTCCTAATATTCCGATGTTTAAAATAGCAATGTAAGTAAATAAAACTACGTAATTACCTTCGCCCGTACTTACCATAAATGGCGCTGAAAACCCACCTATTAATGATAAAACAGCTAGTTCTTGTCGGTTATAAGAAACCGCAACTAGCGTACTAAAAATGGTTATTACCGTCATAATAGCAAAAGCTACCGTTTGACTAAATAACTCATATTCATGAAAAGCAATATAAATAGTAAAGTAAAAAATACTAATAGCTCCCGCCACTAAAACCGAGCTAAAAGAGGTGTAATTTTTCTTTAATTTATGAGCAATTGCCATAATTAATGAACCACATAAAACACCAATTCCAACTCTTGCAGGTTCGTTTATCCAATCTTTATCGATGGCATATTTTACGAAAAAACTAATTCCTAATACTAAAATTAAGATTCCAAGTTTATTAATCAGGTTTTCACCGATGAATTTTTCTAAATCAGGATTTTTATCTTTAAATTTTTCAAAAAATGATTTTTTAGGAATTGATTTTATGGTATCTTTAATCGGTTTTTCTATTGTTTTTTTATCCTCTAAAATAGGATTGACTTTTAAAGAATCAGTAATAGGAGGTATTATAATTTCCTCTTTTTTAGGAATAGGAATTATCGGAGTTACTATTTTTTCTTCTTCGGATGCTACATTTTTATTAGCTATAACGGTATCTTTTGAAAAAATTTCTTTTTGTAAATCGGCAATTGTTTTATTGAGTTGCTCAAATTTTTTGTTGATATTTTTATTGATAAAATAAAAACATAGTAAGGGCATTATAAAGTATAAAAATTCCATAGCATATCATTTTGAATTTCACATCAAATGTAAACCTTTATAATGATACCGATTTTTAATGCCATCAAAAGTAAAAAATACGTTTATAAAAGCTGTTATTATTTGTTTTTTGATATTTTTTAGGTAAAAACTAAATCAATAGTATTATTCTTATAAATTTGTGAGTCAGCTATAAAAGAAGAAAAACATGACAGTATACGATCTTATAAACATACTTAGTAATAATTCAAACAATATAATAAACTACTATGTAGCCTTACTTTTAGTTACATTATTAGGGCTTTTATTTTCAAATATGATTCGCCCTAAATCGCCAATTTTATATGTGTATAGTATTTTAATATATGCTTTAGCGATACCAGGTCTTTTAGCTATTATTTTGGTTGTTTATAATTTTTTCTTCTTGCGTAAAAATTTAATGCAATTGGAATTAGTTACCTATTACTTACCAATAATAGCCATGATATTACTGTTTTTAATTATCAAAAAAACACTTCCTTTAAAAGAAATCCCTGGTTTTGATAAATTATCAGGGTTATTTATCATCTTATTTATTACTTTTTTAATTACCTATTTTATTCAAAAAGCAATTATAGGTGTTTTCTTTATTGGTAGTTTTACTCAGCTTATAGCTATATTCTTAGTCTTATTAGTGGTTTTAAAATTAGGTTGGAATAAATTTGTAAAGTAATGTATTAGGATAAAGACTTTTACTTGGTTAATTTTTTTAAATTTGTTAAAACTAGAGTAACTATGTTAAAAAATTTAAAATCGCTATTTTTTACTGAAGATGAAAGTGAAGAGGTGAACAAGAAAAAGGTAGTTTCAAAAGAGACCCCAAAATCATCAGTAGAAAAAGTAAGTGTTGTAAATGAATCAGCACCTATAAGTTCTAACACAAATACTAGTGGTACTGTTGATAATGCTATTGTAGAAAAATTATTAGTAGCAATTGAAAACAATAACTTAGAAGGATTTGATTATCTAGAATTTAAAAAAGCCTTAAAAGCTTTAGAAAAGATTCCGATGGATGAGGCTACAAAATATCGTTCAACCTATGCGGCAGCTTCTACAATGGGAGCAACTTTAGAGAGTTTATTAGAAACTATAAACCATTATATTGGGGTATTAGATACTGAAAATAGCACTTTTACAAAAGCTTTTGAAGGGCAATTAGTAGCTAAAATAGGGAATAAAGAAAAAGAAATTACACAGTTTGAAGCGGTTGTTAATGAAAAATCAGAAAAAATAAAACAACTTACAAACGAAATTACAAAGCATCAAAATCAAATTGAAGAGTTAAAAAAATTGATAGCTGATAGTAGCCATAAAATTACAAAAACTCAAAATGATTTTAAAATGTCGTACTTACATTTAAGAACGCAGTTTGAACAAGATGCTCAAAAAATAAAACAATACATAAAATAATGGAAAATTTTGCACCCAAATCTTTTTGGGAAAAACCAGAAGGAAAAACAGGAATGTTTTTTACAGCACTATTAGCAGGTGGAAGTATGTATTTTTTATACAAAGCACTGCCTTATCTTATTAATATTGTTGAAAACACCTTACATTTAGGATTACTTTTAGCAGGTTTAGGAGCGTTAATTTATATGATTTTAGATCCTAAAATGCGTAACCTGATTTTTTATATGTACAAATCGTTTATGCGATGGATTACAGGTTTGTTTATTTTAATTGATCCGATAGGAATTTTAAAAAGTTATATCGATGATTTAAAAGATAACTTAAAGAAAATGAACAAACAAATTGCTGTTTTAAAAGGTCAAATGAGAAGGCTACAGCAAATAATGAATGAAAATAAAAAGAATATCAATAATAATTTAAAGCTTGCAAGTGCTGCCAAAGAGAAAGATAAAAAAGGAATTATGATTCTGAAATCTCGTAAAGCAGGAAGATTAAGAGAATCTAATTTAAAGCTTGATGAGTTGTACCGAAAAATGGAAATTTTATACAGAGTATTAACAAAAATGTATGAAAATTCTGAAATTTTAGTAGAAGATATTGAAGACCAAGTAATGGTAAAAGAACAAGAACGTAAAGCAATACGTGCGAGTCATTCTGCTATGAAATCGGCAATGAATATCATTTCTGGTAACAACGATAAAAAAGAAATGTTCGATAGAGCTTTAGAAGCAATTGCTGATGATGTGAGTATGAAAATAGGAGAAATGGAGCGTTTTATGGAAATGTCAAACGGTTTTATGGATTCTATCGATTTACAAAATGGAATTTTTGAAGAAGAAGGTTTAGAATTATTAGATAAGTGGGAAAAAGAAGGAGTTTCTTTAATCCTTGGAAATCAAAAAGATTTATTAGTAAACGACAGTCATAGTGTAGATTTAGATGCACCAACATTAAAGAAAAACAAAAATCATAATAATCAGTACTCAGATTTATTCAATTTTTAAATCTTTACAATCAAAAAATAATATCAAAAAAAATAAATTATGGCAGGAAAAAAGTTAACTCCATTATCCAAAATATTAATTGTTGCAGTAATTATTGGAGGTGTTTATTTCTTATTAAATAAACTAAGAGATCCGAAGGTTAAAAATAAAATAAATGAAGTAACTGCAAGTGCTGATAATTCAGAAATCAAAGAAGGATACCAAGATGTATTAAATATCGGAGTTGTTACTTGGGGAGGTTATGCTGGTGGACAGTATTTTAATGAAGGTTTTAAAGCAAATACAAATTCTCGATTTTATAAAGATTACGGATTTAAAGTAAATTTTAAAGTAATTGATGATTTTGATGCTTCTCGTGATGCGTTTAAAAATGGCGATATCGATTTAATGTGGGCAACTATTGATGCCTTTCCTACTGAAGTAGCAGGATTATCGCAATATCAACCACAAGTTGTTTTTCAAGCAGATTGGAGTCGTGGAGGAGATGCAATTGTTGCACGTAGAGGAATTAATAAAGTAAGCGATTTAAGAGGTAAGAAAATTGCAGTAGCACCAATGACACCTTCTCATTCGTTTTTAATTTGGTTATTAGAAGCTGGAGATATCAGTGTAAAAGATGTTAAAATAATTGAAGTACCAAGTGCTATTGATGCTGCCGATGCTTTTAAAAGTGGAACAGTAGATGCTGCCGTTGTTTGGAGTCCTGATGATGCAGATTGTGTTCAAAAAGTAGCAGGAGCAAGTATTTTAGAAAGCACTAAAAATGCAACGCATATTATTGCTGATGTTTTTGTCGCTAAAAAAGATTTTATCGAAAATAATAAAGAACAATTAAGAGAATTATACGAAGGTTGGATGATTGGAGCTTCTGAACTTAATAATTCGGATACTAATAAAAAGAAAGCCGCTAAAATTTTAGCTGAAGGTTTATCGCAACCAGAAGATTTTTGTTATGATGCGATTAATAATGTACGTTTAGCTACACATGGCGATAATCAAAATTTCTTCGGATTAAATAATAATTACAACGGTGTAACAGGAGAAAATTTATACAATAAAATGAAAGTAAAGTATCAAAACTTAGGATACAATACTTCAGGTGCTAAAAGTTGGAGATTACTTTCTACAAAAGATTTAGTTACAAAAACTACTTCCTTAACAGGAGCAAATCATGTTTCTGAAAAAGAAAAACAATTCTCTAAAGCCAATGATAAATTAGCTAAAAAAGCATCTTTATCATCAAAAAAAGTAAGTATCAGTTTTAGAACGGGTCAGTTTATTTTAAGTGATAATGCGAAGCAATTAATAGATATACAATTTACGCCAATAGCAAAAGCTTTTGCAAATACACGCATCCGTATTGAAGGAAATACAGATAATGTTGGACAAAGAGGTTCTAATGTTTTACTTTCTAGACGAAGAGCGCAATCGGTTGCTAATTATTTAATTGATGAACATAATATGCCTAAAAATAGATTTATCATTTTAGGAAATGGACCTGATAAACCAATTGCTGGTTGTGAGAGAAATCAGAATAAAAACTGTCAGGCTAAAAATAGAAGAACCGATTTTGAATTAGTTGTAGACTAATGAATTATAAAAAATTATTTGAGTTACGAGGAGAACTTACATCAAAAGAAAAAATTACGCTAACTATTTTAGGGAGCGTAATTTTGATGTTATTTTGGTTTGTATTTGCTGAAGTTTTATCGAAAACAATCATTACCCAAAACGATAAAATTTCACTTAGTTCTTTATCCGAAGAAAATAGAAAATATTACGAAAGCGATTCGCTTTTAGTTGCTAATTACACACTTTTAGAAACAAAAAGTATTCAAGATTTAACACAATTCGGTTTAGTTAAAAATAAAGTATATCCTATTTTACCTTCGCCAATAAAAGTAATCAAAGCTTTTCCTGAATTAAATAAAGATGACGACGTTATTGGAAATACTTTTTTATCGATTAAATTAAATGTTTTAGGATATTTATTAGCAATTATTATTGCAATTCCTGTTGGTTTTCTCTTAGGATTAGTACCACTTTTTAGAGGTTTGTTTAGCAAAATAATTGATTCATATCGTTTTATTCCGCTAACAGCTGTAACAGGAATTTTTATTATGTGGCTCGGTTTAGGAAGCCAAATGAAAGTTAGTTTTTTAGCTTTTGGTATTGTGGTTTATTTAATTCCTGTTGTGGTTCAGCGAATTGATGAGGTTCAAAAAGTATATTTAAACACCGTGTTTACTTTAGGAGCAAATGCTTGGCAAACTATAAAATCGGTTTATATGCCGTATGTGTTTTCAAAATTAATTGATGATATTAGAGTGTTAACTGCAATTTCTTGGACATATATTACTATTGTAGAAATGCTAAATAAAGGTGGTGGAATTGGTGAGTTAATTTGGACTGCAAAAAGACAAAGTAGAATAGATAAGGCGTTTGCAATATTAATTATCATCGTTATTATTGGCGTAATACAAGACCGATTATTTGTAATTATAGATAAACTATTGTTTCCTTATAAACACATTAATAAAAACAAACGTTAACTATGAGCTTACTATTTACAGATAACGGACAAGCTTCTAATATTATCGAATTGCGTAATATTGAGCAATCGTATAATAACGGACAAACTAAAATTATTCAAAATTTAGATTTACTAATTGAAGATAAACCAATGCAAGGGCAATTTGCCGTTATTTTAGGAATGTCGGGCTGTGGGAAATCTACTTTATTAAGATATATTGCAGGTTTGCAACAACCAACTTCAGGAAGTGTTTTGGTAAAAGGGCAACCTGTTAGCAAACAAAATAGGGTGAGTATGGTTTTTCAGCAATACTCTTCTTTACCTTGGATGACCGTTTTAGATAACGTTGGTTTAGCATTAAAATTTGAAGGAATTTCTAAAAAAGAACGTGATGAGCGTGCTATGGAAATGATTCAATTAGTCGGTTTAGACGGACACGAAAAAAAGTATGCACAATATCCAAATTTATCAGGAGGACAGTTACAGCGAATAGCGATTGCAAGAAGTTTAATGTCGAATCCAGAAATTTTATTGATGGATGAGCCTTTCGGAGCTTTAGATGTTAAAACGAGGTTACAAATGCAAGATTTATTAATCAATATTTGGGAAAAATTTAGCCCAACTATTTTATTTGTAACCCATGATATTCAAGAAGCGGTGTATTTAGCTGATGATATTTATATCATGAAACACGCACCGTCAAATTTTGTAAAACATATTAATGTCGATTTGCCTTTTCAACGAAATAGAGATACTAAAAGATTATCTCATTTTGATGAATTAGTACATCAAGTAGAAGATGCAATGATGGCAATAGATTCAGAAAATTAATAATAAATAGTCTATGAATAGTACAAAATCGTATAAAATAATCGACCTATTTTTTAAGAAATTATCTTTAGAAAATACGCCTTATTTTTTTAAAGGAAAATTGGTAAATCCTTTAAAAATAATTGCTATTTCTGCGGATTTTTCAAAACTAAAAATTAAAGATGAAGATTTATTATTGCTTTATTCGTCAAAGAAAGATAGCAATGATTTCGATTTTGTAATTACTTCAAAACATATTCACACAAAAAGCAACACGTATTTATTAGAAATTACGGCTTTAAAAAATGACGATTTTCTTTCTTTTGATGAAGAGCATTTATCATTAATAAGAAATTTGGTGAGTGATTTAGGTTTATCAGTAAATGAAGAAAAGAAAAATTTAGTTTCTTTTACTGATAAATTTAAACGCTTTGTGAATCAAAAAGAAAGTAGTGCTACTAATTTTGATATTGATGCTTCTTTTTTAGAAATTTTAAAAAATGAAGGTGATAAAATTCAAAATTTAGCAGACGATTTAAATAATAATAAACGGTTTTCATCAGTAATTAATGATATTGTAACTAAAACCGATGATGCCGTAAAATTTACCGCCGAACACATTATATTACAAGATATTATTAAAGTTTTTAATAAGGTTTGTAATTTAACAAGTGAAGAAAATAAAATAGCAACGCTAAGAATTAAGTTTTTATTGGCTTTTTTGTTTGAAAAATTACAAGGAAAGGATATTATCAGTAGTTTGAGTATCGCCCGAATAAATGAATTTGTTACTTCAGATAGTTTTGATAAAAATATCGAAATTATAAAAAAAGCGACTCTTTTTGATTTAGGAGATACTTATAAAAATGAGTTTTTATTACCGCTAATTTTAAAGCGATTAAAGAATCCACATTTTTCAAATTCAGCTGCTTTTTTATATCGAATAGCTTCTTTAATTGTAAAAGCAGATGGAACAGTATCCGAAGAAGAACAAGAAATTCTTAAAAAGATAAACGATAAATTACAGCATCCGAAGGAAAAATTACAAGGTGTAAAAGAGGTTGAGATTGATGAAAATGAAACTTTAGAAGAAGTTTTAGAGGAATTGAATCAATTGGTAGGTTTGGACAATATTAAAGGCGCAATTGCTGAATTATCGAATTTTTTAAAGGTTCAGAAATTACGAGAATCCGAAGGATTAAAAAGTGTAAATAATTCGTTGCATTCTGTTTTTATGGGACCTCCAGGAACAGGAAAGACCACGGTAGCACGTTTAATTTCTAAAATATATAAACATTTAGGGTACTTAGAAAAAGGACATTTAATAGAAACTGACCGTAGTGGAATGGTTGCGGGTTATGTTGGGCAAACAGCTTTAAAAGTTGAAGAAATTGTAACCGCTTCGTTAAATGGTGTTTTATTTATTGATGAAGCATATGCGTTGGCAAAAGATGCTAAAAAAGATTTTGGAAACGAAGCAATTGAAGTATTGCTGAAAAAAATGGAAGACCACAGAAAAGAATTGGTGGTTATTGTGGCTGGATATCCTGATGAAATGAAAGGTTTTATCAATTCAAATCCTGGGTTGCAATCTCGTTTTAATAGGTATTTTACTTTCGACCATTATAAACCAACAGAATTGGTCGCTATTTTTGAGCTTTTTTGTAAAAAAAATGATTTTGTTTTAGCTGCTGATGCTAAAGAAAAACTCTTATTTATCTTTGAAAAACTCTACGAAAAAAAGGATAAAAACTTTGGAAATGCTCGTGTAGCAAGAAATTTTTTTGAAAAAATAATTGAATATCAAGCAAACAGAATTATTGCAATTGCTCCTATAACAAAAGAATTATTAATCACCATTGTTGAACAAGATATACCGCCAGTAAATAAAACAGTGGAAAAATATTTGATGTTTCAAGAAGCCGAAGAAGTACTATAAAATGATTACCGAAAAAGAGATATCTGAACAATTAAAACGAACTATAAAAGCGCCAATTCGTATTGGTTCGTTAACTGATTTAGCCATTAATAAAGCCGATTTTATAGCATCTTTTAAACCTTTTTTTGATACTGATTTAATGGATGATGTGTATTTGGTTAAAAATAATCAAATTGCATTTTTAAAGTCGGTTTTTATAGAGGATATAGTTTCTTTAGAAAAAATACATCAAGATTATTTTGAAGGAAATTTATCAAAAAGTGTTTTAAATCCTTGGATTGATACATTATCAGAAAATCAAAAGAAAGAATTTTTAATCCTTTCTAAAATTACAAGACAACGAAATATTTCTTCTTTTACAGTCGAGAAATCTGCAGAAAAATCCGCAGAAAAACAAAGAAATAATTTACTTGTAAAACGAATTGAAGCAAAATCATTTAAACAAGATGTATCTGATTTTAGAGTTTGGAAACGTGTTTTTAAACAAGCTTCTAAAGCATCTGTAGAAAATGAATTGTTTAAAAATCTTTTAAAAGAAGTGTTTCTTTTGATAAGTGAAATTCATCCAACTACTCAAAAGATAAAAGTTACGAGTCATTTTATGCGCACAATTTCTGATATTCAGATAAAAGGAGAAAACTCTCCAGAAGGTGTTCATGAAGATGGTGCAAAATATATTGTTTCTGCTTTGGTTATCAACAGAACAAATATTTTAGGAGGAGAAACTCAAATTTTTGAAGCTGTTTCAGAAAAAAAAGAACTTGTTTTTAATACGATTTTAGAAGCGGGAGAATTTGCTTTTCAAGCAGATACTGGCGAAGAAAAAGAATTTGGAACTGATTTATGGCATTATGTAACGCCTATTCAGCCGATAAATTTAGCTGAAAAAGGCATTAGAGATATTATTGGTTTTGATATTGAAATAGTATCTTAATAAATATTATTTACTGAAAAATTAAGAAAGCATACAGCTAATTTTATCAAGAGAATCGCCATATTTAAAACTAAAATCAATATGTATTAAATCGCCTGCTTTAACATCTAAAGTATTGGTGGTTTTTAAAACGGTAGGAGGCATTAAACTGTCTGTTCCTGTAAAATTAGCACCTTCTGTAACTTCTACATACGATTCTAAATACAAAGCATTAATAGTTCCCGAAAATAAAGCAGGAACTGAAAAACTTAAATTTACACCTTCTTTTTTCTCTTTTAACAATTCGATTTCATTGGCTAAAAATTGTTGCGATAAAAACATCGGCTGATGTCTTGTAAACATTACAGGATAATGGTGTACATTTTCATCTATTTCAGCCTCGCATAATCTTGCAAAATTCACAATTCTATTCGGGAATAATTTACCATCAGGTTTTAAAAACTGACGCATATGCTGAAAAATTTGCACTTGAAATTCATTAGCACAATAAATACTCATTAATTCACCAATAACATGATCTACTTTTTCGGGTAAATTGACGGTAAGTGCATCGGCATAAATAACTTCTACTTTATCTTTCCAATCGTATTTTTCAATTTCTTTGTTGATAAAAGGAATTAAATCGGGATTATTTTCAATTAAATACGCCTTTTTAACATACGGCATATATAATTTTGTTAGCGGTAAAGTACCAACGCCAATTTCACAAACAACGGCATCTTTAAAATTGTTATTTAGCTCAAAAGCTTTTTTAAATGCGTTGACTCTTTGTGTATCAGTTTCCATTATTTTATAATAAATTTCAGGAAAACCAAAATGAGATTCATCAAAAGTTTGTGCTTTTAATAAGGCATATTTTAAGGTATCGTAATTATCTATAATTTGATTGTGTAATTTGTCGTTCATTAATTTTGTAGGTTTTTATAAGATAAAAGTAACAAAAAATCTCGTACTAAAATTAGCACGAGATTTTTAATGTTTGCTTCTGATATATCGTAAAGTGTTATTATTTGTATGAAAATTTTGAGTAAACAGTTAAAAATTCTTTTTCTCCAAGTAAATTTTTACCACTTAAAAGTTGTTCAGATTCTATAATTACATCGTCTAAATCAAAACCTTGCATTGTTCTTCCTAATAAAAATGAAATTGTATAATCTTTCCAATTTGAACCTAAATTTTGTGCTGTATTAACTGCTTGATTAATAAAGTTCCAACATTCTTCTTCTGTTAAATAATCACACCAAAAACACCATTTTGTTAATGATATCGCTCTACAAGTATCCCAAGCAAAAGTTGATTTTACTTTATGTATTTCTTCTAGTTCTAGCTTTAAGCCTTTTGCTATTTTCTTTTCTATTTTGGTTAAATCATCCGAAGAACTTAATAAATATTTATCAAATTCCTGACTTCTTTCAAGTGAAATTAAAGCACTAATTGTTTCAATAGCTTCTTCTTTATTTGATATTTCCCAAGAATCTCTTAATCCATTTTTATAGGTATCAATTGAATCTTTAGGTTTAATTTCTAATATATCTTCACCTCTGTGGTAAGAAAGTATTGCTCCAAAGACTAAGGCATTTTTTTCGCTTTTGTTTAAAGGTTTAAGATTATTAAATTTTTCTAATTGTTTTTTCTTTCTTTTACTCGCATAAGTGATTACAAAAATTATATATATTGTAAAAACGATTGCAATTGCGCCTATTATGTAGTATGTATTTTGATTCATATTATTATAGTTTATTTCTTAATTGTTGTATTCCTGAAATTAATGCAAAAAGCCCTAAGCCCTCAAAAATTGCAAGAATTGCATATTTTCCACCAAAATCATAGACTATTTGAAATACTTTTTTCATTCTTACGGGTAACCCAGCTTCTTCTGTTGTTTTCATATCAAAAAAGAAATATATTCCTCCAATAATTAAAACGATACCAATAATAAATACCCAGAATTTGTTTTGTTTCTCTAATACATTTTCAATTTTTTCCATATTTTTTTATTTCATTTTGAATACGAATATAATTAATCTAAATAAATTTTATTGATTTTAAAATGTTAATTTCGATTAAGTTATAAGCCTAAATCAAACAAAAAATCCCGTACTAAAAGCACGGGATTTTATAATATATTAAAAAAAAGAATATTTAGTTTTACTCTTTCAAATCTAATTTAATGCTTAATTCTGATAATTGTGTATCATTTAAAGCAGCAGGAGCATCAATCATTACATCACGCCCTGAATTATTTTTAGGGAAAGCGATAAAATCACGAATTGTTTCTTGTCCGCCTAAAATAGCAACTAATCTATCTAATCCGAAAGCTAAACCTCCGTGTGGTGGTGCGCCATATTCAAAAGCATCCATTAAGAAACCGAATTGCTCTTTTGCTTCTTCTTCGGTAAATCCTAAATGTTTAAACATGATTGCTTGTGTTTCTTTGTCATGAATTCTGATAGAACCTCCACCGATTTCATTTCCGTTTAACACTAAATCATAAGCGTTTGCTTTAACTGCTCCAGGATCTGTATCTAACAATTCTAATTGCCCTGGTTTTGGCGATGTAAACGGGTGGTGCATTGCGTGATAATGCCCTGTTTCCTCGTCTAATTCTAATAAAGGGAAATCAATAACCCATAACGGAGCAAATACTTTCGGGTCTCTTAAACCTAAGCGTTCTGCTAATTCCATTCTTAAAGCCGATAATTGAGCTCTTACTTTATTGGTGTCTCCAGATAAAACACATACTAAATCACCAGTTTTTGCGCCTGTAATTTCTGCCCATTTAGCTAAATCTTCTTGATCGTAGAATTTATCTACAGAAGATTTGAATGTTCCATCTTCGTTTACACGAGCATAAATCATTCCTAAAGCGCCAACTTGAGGACGTTTTACCCATTTAATAATATTGTCTATTTCTTTTCTTGTGAATTTATTTCCTCCAGGAACAGCGAAACCAACCACTAATTCAGCACTATTAAAAACGCCAAAATCTTTATGTTGTGTTACTTCGTTTAATTCGCCAAATTCCATTCCAAAACGGATATCTGGTTTATCATTTCCGTATAAACGCATTGCGTCATCATATAACATTCTAGGGAATTTATCAACTTCAACATTGTTAATTTCCTTTAATAAATGACGGGTTAATCCTTCAAAAATATTTAAAATATCTTCTTGCTCAACAAAAGCCATTTCACAGTCAATTTGTGTAAATTCTGGCTGACGGTCGGCACGTAAATCTTCATCTCTAAAACACTTTACAATTTGAAAGTATTTATCCATTCCACCAACCATTAATAGTTGTTTGAAGGTTTGAGGCGATTGTGGTAAGGCATAAAATTGCCCTGCATTCATTCGAGAAGGCACTAAGAAATCACGTGCTCCTTCAGGAGTTGACTTGATTAAATAAGGCGTTTCAACTTCTATAAATTCTTGGTCAGATAAATATTTACGCACTTCCATAGATACTTTTGATCTGAAAATCAAACTATCTTTTACAGGATTACGACGAATATCTAAATAACGATATTTCATTCTGATATCTTCACCACCATCAGTTTTATCTTCGATAGTAAAAGGCGGAGTTTTTGCTTGGTTTAAAATTTCTAATTTAGTAACCAATACTTCAACTTCACCAGTAGCGATGTTTTTATTTTTAGATTCTCTTTCAATAACAGTACCTGTAACTTGAATTACAAATTCACGTCCTAAGGTTTTTGCTTGTTCGATTAAATCTTTAGAAGTACGCTCTTCATCAAAAATTAATTGCGTAATTCCGTAACGATCTCGTAAATCGACCCAAATCATAAAACCTTTATCACGTGATTTTTGTACCCAACCAGAAAGGGTTACTTCAGTATTAATATGCGAGGCTGTTAATTCGCCACAAGTATGCGTTCTGTACATTTCTAGAATTTTAGATTCACAAAATTACGGAATTATAAGGGTATTTTATCTAAGTTTTTTAACTTAAGATAATTAGTAGTTTATCTATAACATAAATGATAAGGATGAGTATAATTTGTATCATAATTAATTTTTTTATTCATCAATATCAAATAAATATTCTACGGTAACATTAAATAAACGTGCCATTTTAATAGCCAATGTTACTGATGGATTGAATTTTTTGGCTTCAATAGCATGAATAGTTTGTCTTGAAACACCTAATTTTTCTGCCAATGCACCTTGTGTTAAACTGTGCCTTGCTCTTTCTACCTTAACTAGGTTTTTCATGTTAAAATTGTCTTTTTTTAAACCAAAATATTATTAAGAAAATAAGTAAAAAAACATCTAGAAATAATGAGTTATCTACTTTTATATTTTTAAAAATAATAAAAGTAATAAATGATATAATAATACTGATTATGAGTGTTAATTGATAGCTTTCTAGTCGTAGTTTATTAATATAATCATCTTCAATTTTCTCTTTTGATAAAAAATAAATTAATAACCCTGAGTAAAGTATAATATCATAATGCCAAAAATCATTTGTTATTACAAAAGGTTCATTATAAAATCCAGCAACAAATCCTGTGTATGCTGATGGAATTGCTCCTATTATATATAATATAATACCTAGTTTTTTAGACCAATTAGGGAGAATTTGTGTGTTCATAGTTTTTTCATCAAATGTAAATAAAACTTTACATTATTAAATCAAAACTTTACTTTTTTTAATTTATTTTTTAAAAATAGAATTTTTTTAAAATTTTAGTTTGATTATATTTTAACTTTTTACAACTGTTTTTTGAGTGATTTTACATAAAAAATGTAATTTTACACGTTTTTTAGAAGATAAATAAACAACTAGATAAAATCTATAATTATGAAATTACAAGAATTTAAAAATACTTTAAAGAATACACCTAAAAACATTCAATTTTCAGATACGATTAATGTAATTGAAGAAAACTATAATTTTACGCCATCAGCATTTAAAAATGGAGATTTAGAAAATGCTAGTACTCAAAATTTAGGTTCGTGTAAAGTGCTTTCTTTTGCCGTAAAACAACAATTAAGCAAAGAAGAAGCATTGGCTTGTTTTGCACAATATTATTTTATTGATGTTTTAGAAAATCCAACAGCTACAGATCATCAGAATATTAGAAATTTTATGAATACAGGTTTCGAAGGACTTTCTTTTGAAAATGAAACTTTAAGCGAAAAAGTATAATTCTTGATATAAATAATCAAAATTAGTAAAAATGCCTAGCCCTGATTGAAGCATTTGTTTGAGCTCTTTTTTTGATTTTTCTTCAAAAAAAAGCGAGTGCGGAAAGCAGGAAATTGCTTCAAAAAAAAACACCTATCGTAATTTATAAATTATAATAGGTGTTTTTTTTGATGAAAAATAAGGTTTACCAATCTTCGCCTTTAAAATCTTTAGATTTGGCATAACTAATAGTATTTTCTAAATAATCTTCGGTATTATATTTTGGTATCGGTAAAATTGATTCTAATAAATTAGTATCATATTCGTAAGGATCAGAAATTAAATATTGGTTTAAATGCAATCCAATAGTTTTGTAATAGATGTTTTCTAATCTGTTTTTACTTTTTAATAATGAACCACCTGTTGACGAATTTAAAAAAGTAAAATTATTAAAATCTACTGTTTTTAAAATTCGTTTCATTCCTTTTACAATATTGGTGCTTTTAGAATGTACAATATTAAGTTGCTCTATTTTTTGTTGATATACAGTTGCTATTATTTTTGCAACATAATCGACAGGAATAATATTTAAACCTGTTTTAAAATTGGTGGTAATTCGAATAGGATTATTAGCAAGCGGATTTTTATAAAAAAAATTTCCTAAAAGATAATAAACCATGTAATTTGAAATAAAATAAGGCGATTTATTAAAAATATTTCCGCCTAAAACGCTTGGTCTTAATATTTGAATAGCGACGTTATTTTTTTTCCCTTTTTTTAATAAAAACTTCTCGGTAGTGTGCTTTGCTTCTTCGTAAAAGTTGCGGTATTTAGGCTTTTTTGTAGCGTGATAATCATTATCAATTAATCCGCCAATATTACCAATACTAAACGCCGTACTTATATAAGTGAACTTTGTAATGAAAGATGAAAATGTGTTAAATACCTTTTTTGTAAACTCATAAACACCATTAAAAACAACATCTCGTTGCGATTTATCGGTGGTTAAATTTACACTTCCTGCGGAATGAATAAAAAAATTGGTTTCATCTTTAGATAAAAAAGTTTCAGGTTTAAAAAATGAAACCATATCTAAAGCTCTAATTTTTTGAGCGATTAACTTTTTATTTTCAGTAATAAATGAAGGTGAAGCATCACTATTTATTATTTTTTGAACTCTTTCTAATGCTGATTTTCCATTTTTTTCTCTTACAGGAAGAAATATATGTTTGATGTTATCTTGTTGTAATAATTCATAAAAAACCTGAGAACCTAGCGTTCCTGTACAACCTGTAAGAATAACATTTATTTGATTTTGTTGCATTTAAATATATAATTAAACTATTGTTGTTAACAATCTGAGTTTTTTAATGAAAAATAACAATATTTATTTGTGAAAATATTATTTACAAACAACACCTTTTTTATTTAGTATATCAATATCTCTAAAAAAACCTTCTTGAATAGTTCCTTCTTGAAAGATAAATGTTTTATCGTGTAAAATATTATTTTCGAAAAAAGTAACCTGAAATTGATTATCTAAAGCAAATAATTCTGGTTGCATTATTTCGAATTTAGAAAAAGATTTTGCTTTTAAAAGATCTATTTTTCTACGGAATAATGATGTTTTTTTAGTTTCAGAAAATCCTTGAGAAACGATAACAACCATTTCTAAATCTACTTCTTTTTTATTGATAATATAAACGTTCCATTCATCTAAATTATCATTTGGATTTTTTTCTAAAGTGATGGCAATTTCTACATCAGTAACTCCTGGTATTTTTATGTCTTTTCTCATTTAATCTATGTTAAAAGCAAAAAGTTGAAAAGTAGAAGTGATTCTTAACTTTTCAACTTTTTGTATTTATGGTAACTTTTATTTATATAACCGATTTAAATTGCTCTAAGAAACGTTTGTCATTTTCGTAAAACATTCTAATATCAGGAATTTGATATAATAACATTGCGATACGTTCAATTCCCATTCCGAAAGCGTATCCAGAATATTTAGTAGGATCGATATTTGCATTTTTCAATACATTAGGGTCAACCATTCCGCAGCCCATAATTTCTAACCAACCTGTTCCTTTTGTAATTCTGTAATCGGTTTCAGTTTCTAATCCCCAGTAAATATCTACTTCGGCACTAGGCTCTGTAAATGGGAAATAAGAAGGTCTTAAACGGATTTTAGACTTACCAAACATCTCTTTGGTGAAATATAATAAAGTTTGCTTTAAATCGGCAAAAGATACATCAGTATCAATATACAAACCTTCTACTTGATGAAAAATACAGTGCGCTCTGGCAGAAATATCTTCGTTTCTAAAAACACGACCTGGCGAAATAGTTCTAATAGGTGGCGTGTTGTTTTCCATATATCGAACTTGTACCGATGAAGTATGTGTTCTTAATAAGGTATCAGGGTTTTTATCGATAAAAAAAGTATCCTGCATATCACGTGCTGGATGATATTCAGGTAAGTTTAATGCTGTAAAGTTATGCCAGTCATCTTCAATTTCTGGTCCTTCAGAAACTGTAAATCCAATTCTGTTAAAAACCTCAATAATTTGATTTTTAACCAAAGATATTGGATGACGAGAACCTAAGTTAATCGGTTCTGACGGACGGGTTAAATCGCCATAAAAACTTTTATGTTCAAAGGCACTTTCTAAATTATCATTTAGTTCAGTTACTTTGTCTTCTGCAGATTTCTTTAAAGTGTTTAATGCTTGTCCAAAATCTTTACGCATTGCTGGATCTACATTTTTAAATTCAGCAAACAAATCTTTTAATAAACCTTTACTTCCTAGGTATTTTATTCTGAAAGTTTCAACTTCTTCTTTCGAATTTGCTTGAAAAACATTTACATCACCAATCAATTCTTTTACTTTGTCTAACATCTTATCTATCCAAAATTTGATTGCAAATTTAATATTTTTATATCAAATTTACACAATATCTATAATTATTAAAAATTGATGAAATAGAAATAGGAATTCTTTTAGTGAATACCTGTTTCTCTTATATAATTGATAAATAAATATTAAAATTAGTTAATTTTTTATGTTTTTAAATTTAACAGATTGTAAATTAATTATATTTGCCTAACAAAATTTGTTAAAAAGATTAATACAACAACATATACACTAATATAACAACTAAGATTATGGAATCTAAAATAAATGCATTTATGGATTACGTTAAAGAACGTAATTCTAATGAGCCAGAATTTTTACAAGCTGTACACGAAGTAGCAGAAACTGTAATTCCATTTATTGAAAACAATCCTAAATACCAAGGGAAAAAATTGTTAGAGAGAATGGTTGAACCTGAAAGAACTTTAATGTTTAGAGTTGCTTGGGTAGATGATAAAGGAGAAACTCAAGTAAACAGAGGATACAGAGTTGAGTTTAACTCTGCTATCGGACCTTACAAAGGTGGTTTACGTTTTCACCCATCTGTAAACTTATCAATCTTAAAATTCTTAGGATTCGAGCAAGTATTCAAAAACTCTTTAACTACTTTACCAATGGGTGGAGGAAAAGGAGGTTCTGACTTTAATCCAAAAGGAAAATCTGATAGAGAAGTAATGGCTTTTTGTCAATCTTTTATGTCTGAATTATTCCGTCATATTGGTGCAAATACTGATGTTCCTGCTGGAGATATTGGTGTTGGAGGAAGAGAAATCGGATTTATGTTCGGTCAGTACAAAAAATTACGTAACGAATTTGTTGGAGTTTTAACAGGAAAAGGTGCTTCTTGGGGTGGTTCTTTAATTAGACCAGAAGCAACAGGTTACGGTGATGTTTATTTTGCTGATAACATGTTAAAAACTAAAGGAGATTCTTTTGAAGGTAAAACTGTTGTTGTTTCTGGTTCTGGAAACGTTGCACAGTATGCTACTGAAAAAGCTACCGAATTAGGAGCTAAAGTAGTTACTTTATCTGATTCTTCAGGATATATTTATGATGCTGACGGAATTGATGCTGAGAAATTAGCACACGTTATGGAAATTAAAAATGTTCGTAGAGCTAGAATTAGCGAATATGTAACAAAATATCCTAACGCTAAGTTCTTTGCAGGTGAAAAGCCTTGGTCTGTAGCTTGTGATGTAGCTTTACCATGTGCAACTCAAAATGAGTTAAACGGTGAAGAAGCTAAAACATTAGTTGCTAACGGATGTATTTGTGTTGCTGAAGGAGCAAACATGCCTTCTACACCTGAAGCTGTTGAAGTATTTGTTGCTGCAAAAATATTATTTGCTCCAGGAAAAGCTTCTAATGCTGGTGGAGTTGCAACATCTGGTTTAGAAATGAGTCAAAACTCATTACGTTATAACTGGACAAGAGAAGAAGTTGACGCTAAATTAAAAGCTATTATGAATGATATTCACGCTTCTTGTGTTGAGTATGGTACGCAAGCTGATGGTTACGTAGATTACGTAAAAGGAGCAAATGTTGCTGGTTTCGTAAAAGTTGCTGATGCAATGTTAGATCAAGGAGTTGTATAATAATTCCTTTTTGATATATTATAAGCACGCTATTTATAGCGTGCTTTTTTTTTGATATATTTTAGATGATATTTAAAAATAAAAAAATCCTGAGATACTATCTCAGGATTTTTTTATTTTATTATGATTATAACTGTTTATTCAACAGTTACAGATTTTGCTAAATTTCTTGGCTGATCTACATTTTTTTCTAAGAATACCGCAATATGATACGATAATAATTGAAAAGGAATTGTAGTTAACAACGGAGTAAAAGCTTCATCAGTATCAGGAATTTCAATTACATGATCTGCAATTTCTTTTACTGTAGTATCGCCTTCTGTTACAATAGCGATAATTTTACCACTTCTAGATTTTATCTCTTGAATATTACTAACAACTTTTTCGTAATGCCCTTTATTAGTTGCAATTACAAAAATTGGCATATTTTCATCAATCAAAGCAATAGGACCATGCTTCATTTCAGCAGCAGGATATCCTTCTGCATGAATGTATGAAATCTCTTTAAGTTTTAAAGCTCCTTCTAAAGCTACAGGAAAGTTAAATCCTCTACCTAAATATAAGCAGTTTTTAGCGTCTTTATAAACCTTTGCAATTTCCTTAATTTGCTCGTTAGTTTGTAATAATTTTTCTACTTGAGAAGGAATTTGTTGTAATGTTTGTAAATAATTATTTACTGCAGATTTAGACAATGTTCCTTTCTCTTTAGCTAATTTTAAAGCAATTAAAGAAAGTACTGTTATTTGTGTAGTAAATGCCTTTGTTGATGCAACTCCAATCTCAGGACCAGCATGTGTATAAGCACCAGCATGAGTTTCTCTTGCAATAGAAGAACCTACAACATTACAAATACCAAAAACAAATGCTCCTTTAGATTTTGCTAATTTAATAGCAGCTAAAGTATCGGCAGTTTCTCCTGATTGAGAAATAGCGATTACTACATCATCTTCATTAATAATAGGGTTACGGTATCTGAATTCAGAAGCATATTCTACTTCAACAGGAATACGAGCCATATCTTCAAAAAGATATTCACCAACTAAACCAGCATGCCAAGAAGTACCACAAGCAACTATAATAATTCTACTTGCATTTTTAAATTTAGAAATGTTATCATCAATACCAGCCATACGAATAATACCTTTGTCTGGTAACATTCTTCCTCTGTAAGTATCTATAATAGCTTTTGGTTGTTCGTAAATTTCTTTTAACATAAAATGGTCATATCCACCTTTTTCAATTTGGTCTAAACTTAATTGAAGTTCTTGAATATTAGTATCAATTTCTTTGTCATTTTCAATTTTACGAACTTTTATTCCTTTATTTTTTTTGATAATAGCTAATTCACCATCTTCTAAATAGATAGCATTTTTAGTATATTCAATAAAAGGAGAAGCATCAGAAGCAACAAAAAATTCTTCATTATTTTTTCCAACACCTATTGCAATAGGGCTTCCTAAACGAGCAACAATTAGTTCGTTAGGTTTATTTTTATCAAAAACAGCAATAGCGTATGCTCCAATAACATTTGTAAGTGCTAATTGAACAGCTTTACCTAATTTACAGTTTTCATTTTTTTGAACCTCTTCTATAAGGTTTACTAATACTTCTGTATCAGTATCACTTTTAAAAGTATATCCTCTTGATATTAATTCTTTTTTTATAGTATCATAATTTTCAATAATTCCATTATGAACGATAACTAAATTTCCAGATTCAGAAATATGAGGATGAGAATTAGTATCGTTAGGTACACCATGAGTAGCCCAACGTGTGTGACCAATACCTATATTTCCTTTCTTTCTTTTTTCGTCTTTATTAGTAATAGTTTCTAAATCAGAAACTTTTCCTTTAGTTTTAGATAAATGTATTGATTCTCCATCATACATCATAATTCCTGAACTATCGTAACCTCTATATTCTAAGCGTTTTAACCCATTTATAACTATTGGGTATGCTTCTCTATGACCTATATATCCTGTTATTCCACACATAGCAATGTTTTATTTTTCTTTTGAATATGATATTTTTAATACAGCTCTTTTTACTCCGTTAGCAGTTTCACTTCCGTTTAACAATGTAACTCCTCTAGGATTCCAATTATATGTTCTAACATTTACATCAATAGCATTATTTTTTATAGCACTATCTGTAGGGTTATTATATACTTTTAATATTAAAGGTTCAATATCACTTGTTGTACCATCTAATAAGTCAGAAATATAATCTTTTATACTAAAAGAATATTTCTCAGGTTTATCATCCTCTGACAATTGAATATAACCACCAAAAGTAGCTATTTCTTTATAAGCATCTGTTAATTGTGTTGGAACAATTCCTTTAGTTCCTTTATCTATATTTTGATAAATAAATAACTTTTGAGGTACTATATTTTTATTCGTATTAATATTTTGATTGACATAAAAAGTTAAAGAAGCATCATTAATTAATAACTTATCATCTCTTAACTCTTGAAGCTTACTTTCGTTTAATATTGTAATTTTTGCCATCGTTCCAGCAGTACCTTGTACTACAAAATTATTTGAAGGTACAGTTGTAGTTGCATCTGACATTACATATTTACTGTTTTTTATACCAGATAAAGGAAAAGAGTATTTTCTATTTAAAGTATCTTTAACAGTAGATCCATCCATAACAGATTTTGTATAATGAAAATCTAAAGATGGAGTAGGAGTTGAACTTAAGTTAAAAGGTACTAAAGATCCTTCATTTCCTGAAGCCATAATTTTAAGCCCATAAAAATATTCATCAAAAAGTTTTTTAGATGCAAATTCATTTCCTTCGAACTTATCCCAAAATAAGGGTTTCATTTTTGTTAAATCCAAAGGAATAGCTAAGAAAGGTAACGCTGCTGATTCGCTTGATGTTTTTACCTTAACCTCTTCTAAATATGTTTTAGAAGGATCCATTCTATTTATTTTAGAATAACTAAAAATGGTATCTTTTTTAGCATTAGGGCTAAAAGTAAAGGTATCATCTTCATTTAACAAATTAGTACCTAAATAGGTTTTATTCGATAAATAAGTATTCTTTTTTGATGGTTCACTAGGGTTTAAAGAACTTAAAAATGTTTCGTTCTGAAACACTTTTAAAGATGTTGGTTTACTTGGGCTACCTAAAATAGAATCTAATTTAAAACTAGTCATCCCTTCAGATACTCCTGTAGAAGTTGCAGGATAAGGTATTTTTAAAATTACTTTATCTAAGTTATAGATGGTATCTGTTCCAGAAGTAGCTTTATTTTTTAATCCTGACACATATGCCAATTGGCTAATAATAGACGCTTCAATTCCTTTATAATTACCATCTTTATATACACCTAGCCAATATTCACCTAAAGTACTACTTATATTGTCTGCTCTAACAGCTTTATACGCATCGTTAGTATTTGAGTCTGATATATCAATTTTTTCAATAGCGACATCTAATAATAATTCGCCAGTTTCAAATTTTGTGTTATCAATAACACGACCACTTACATCGTTAAAATCTTTTTCACATGATATGATAGTAGCTAAACATAACAAGCTAATACCTAAAACCCCAATTTTTCTAATCATTTGTATTATTTATTCACTTATTTCTAAAACATTTTCTTTGTAAAAATCTAAATACGCCTCTGTTAAAGTTTCTTCTGATTGAAATTCTAAGACTTTTGTTGCTTTTTCGGCAATAAAATCATTAATTTCATCAGGTAAAACTTCACTACCTTTTACAATAGCATCTGAGTTTTCAATGGCACTTTTTAAGATATTAATTTGATTCGGTGTTACAATAGTTGCAATTTTTGATTCGTCAATTTTATCAAAACGAACTTTATTTGCTAATTCACTATTTAACTCACCTTCAAAATTATTTTGATAAATCGAAGTTACAATTTTACTTTCCGTAAACAATGGTTCTTCTTTATAAAATTCTCTTAAATATAATGGAAGTAAAGACGCCATCCATCCATGAATATGAATTACATCAGGTGCCCAGTTTAATTTTTTAACAGTTTCTACAACTCCCTTTGCAAAGAAAATCATACGTTCGTCATTATCATCAAACATTTTGTCATCTTCATCAGAATATACCGCTTTACGCTTAAAATATTCTTCATTGTCAATGAAATAGACCTGCATTCTTTCTTTAGGAATTGAAGCAACTTTAATGATTAATGGCATATCCATGTCATTAATTATTAAATTCATTCCAGACAAACGAATTACCTCATGTAATTGATGCCTTCGTTCGTTAATTACCCCAAAACGAGGCATAAAAATACGGGTTTGAACTCCTTTAGAATGTGCGTTTTTAGCAACATTAAATGCAGTAGACGATAATTCTGTTTCGGGTAAATAGGGTATTACCTCTGATGAAACGTATAATATTCTCTTATCCTTCATTAAATCGGTCTATTTTATTGAATGCGCAAAAATACGAAAATTTATGCTATAATGATGTTAAATTGCTAATTTTGCACGTATTCCAACTATAATAGAATGAAAGTTTATAAAACTAAATCAGAATTAAAAGCATTTTTATCTCCTTTAAAAAAAGAGAATAAATCAATAGGGTTCGTTCCTACAATGGGAGCTTTACATCACGGTCATTTATCGCTTATTAAAAAATCAAAGAAAAAAAATGACATTACAGTGGTTAGTATCTTTGTAAATCCGACTCAGTTTGATAATAAAGAAGACCTTATAAAATATCCTAAAACCATTGAAGAAGATATTAAATTATTAGAAAGTGTTCAATGCGATGTGTTATTTTTTCCATCTGTAGAAGAAATATATAGTGAAGTTATCGATGCTAAAAAATTTAATTTTGATGGATTAGAACATCAAATGGAAGGGAAATTTAGAGACGGTCATTTTGATGGTGTTGGTACTATTGTAAAAAAATTATTTGAAATTGTAAATCCGAATAAAGCTTATTTTGGTAAAAAAGATTTTCAACAATTTCAGATTATCAAAAAAATGGTTGAAAAACATCATTTACCTGTTAAAATTAAAGGGTGTGATATTTATAGAGAAGATGATGGTTTGGCTATGAGTTCTCGAAATACTCGTTTAACAAAAGAATATCGTAAATCTGCACCTGATATTTATAAAATATTAAAAAAAGCAAAGAAAAAATTTGGCACAAAAAGTGCAGGTGAAGTTACAAAATGGATACAGAAAAAATTTAAAAAGCATCCATTATTAGTCTTAGAATATTTTACTATTGCAGATGAAAAAACTTTAAAAACAGTTAAAAATAAAGAAACAAATTGTGAATGTCGTGCCTTTATTGCTGTTTTTGCAGGTGATATCCGATTGATAGATAATATTCGTTTAAAATAAATTCAATCAAAAACAATACATTAATCATTAAAAAACTATTTTTGCCGTATGTTAGTACAAGTAGTAAAATCTAAAATCCACCGCGTAAAAGTTACGGGTGCCGATTTAAATTATATAGGAAGCATTACCATTGATGAAGATTTAATGGATGCTGCAGGAATTATAGAAGGAGAACGTGTTCAAATTGTGAATAACAATAATGGAGAACGTTTAGAAACATACGCCATTCCTGGACCAAGAGGAAGCGGTGAAATTACATTAAACGGAGCTGCTGCCAGAAAAGTTGCTAAAGGTGATGTATTAATTCTAATCGTGTATGCGTTTATGGAATTAGAAGAAGCAAAGAAATTTAAACCTTCTTTAGTTTTTCCTAATGAAGCAGATAATACCCTTACGTAATTTTGAATTTCAAAAAAATCTTAAAAATCATATTACCGCTCATTTTGGGCGGTTTTTTAGTTTGGTATTCTATCTCTAAAATTTCTGTTGATATTTTATTACAGTATTTTAAAGATGCAAATTATTCGTGGATTGCTTTAGGCTTATTTTTTGGGATTTTAAGTCATTTATCAAGAGCATATCGTTGGAAGTTTTTATTAGAACCAATGGGCTATAAACCAGATTTTGGAAATAGTACTTTAGCCGTTTTGGTAGGTTATTTAGTTAATTTAGCATTACCAAGAGCAGGAGAAGTTTCTCGTGCAGCGGTTATGACAAATTACGAAGATATCCCTTTTGAAAAAGCCTTCGGAACTATTGTAGCCGAAAGAATTGCCGATGTAATTATGATGTTAAGCATCATTACTATTACACTTTTTCTTCAGTTCGATTTTATTTACAACTTACTTACCAAAAATTTCGATCCTATAAGAATCGGAATTATTTTATCTGCATTAATTCTTTGCTTTTATTTAGTTACTCGTTATGTTAAAAAGGCAACTTCAGGAATTGGTTTAAAAATCAAAAGCTTTATTTCAGGATTAGTAGAAGGTGTAACAAGTATCTTCAAAATGAAAAATAAGTGGGCATTTATATTCCACACCGTATTTATTTGGTTGATGTATGTTTTAATGTTTTGGGCAACTATCCCTGCAATTAGTGGTTTAAATGTTCCTTTTGGAGGTGTTTTAATCGGTTTTATTGCTGGCGGATTTAGTATTGCAGCTACCAACGGAGGTATTGGTTTATACCCAATTGCTGTGGCAGGAGCTTTGGCTTTATTTGGAGTATCCGAAGAACCTGCAACCGCTTTCGGTTGGATTATGTGGACAGCTCAAACAGCTATGATTATTATTTTTGGCGGATTAGCTTTCTTATTTTTACCTATTTATAATAAAAACAAAAAGTAATAATAATTTATTGGGCGTTACCTTGCAGGTCGCGCTTTCATTACTCGCTTTTTTTATTTTTTCGAAAAGAAAAAAATAAAAAAGAGCTCAAACATGCCATTCAATCGCTAACGCAGTTACTTTTTAAAATTCGATTATAAACTATTTAAGTTTGTAACTTTGATTTTTATTAATAAGGATTTTTTAAACTTTCAATTTATTTTAAATGGCTAAAACAAAAACTACTTTTTTATGTCAAAATTGCGGAGCTCAACATGCACAATGGATAGGGCAGTGTAAAACCTGTAAAGAATGGAATACTATTGTTGAAGAAGTTATTGAAAAAGAAGAAAAAAGAGCTTGGAAAACGCCTGAAAACGTAGTTAAAAAAGTATCTAAACCTTTAAAAGTACAAGATATTCAAGTAAACACAGAAGAGCGTGTTGTAACTCAAAATAACGAATTAGATACTGTTTTAGGTGGTGGAATAGTAAAAGGTGCAGTTGTTTTATTAGGTGGAGAACCAGGAATAGGAAAATCGACTTTATTATTACAAATTGCTTTAAATATTCCTCAAAAAGTATTGTATGTTTCAGGAGAGGAAAGTCAATCGCAAATTAAAATGCGTGCCGAACGTTTACAATCAACCAATTCTAATTGTTTAATATTAACAGAAACTAGTACGCAACAAATATTTAAAAACATAGAACAAGTTCAACCCGATGTTTTGGTAATAGATTCTATTCAAACATTACATACAAGTTCTATCGAAGCATCACCAGGAAGTATTTCTCAAATCCGTGAAACATCAGCAGAATTAATAAAATTTGCCAAAGAAACAGGAACTCCAGTATTATTAATTGGACATATTAATAAAGACGGACATATTGCTGGACCTAAAATTTTAGAACACATGGTAGATGTTGTTTTACAATTTGAAGGAGACAGAAATCATACATATAGAATTTTACGTTCTCAAAAAAACCGATTCGGTTCAACAGCCGAATTAGGAATTTACGAAATGTTATCAACAGGTTTACGAGAAGTTTCAAATCCATCAGAAATATTAATTTCTAAAAAAGATGCCGATTTAAGCGGAACAGCAATTGCATCAACTTTAGAAGGCGTACGCCCGTTAATGATAGAAATTCAAGCATTGGTAAGTACAGCGGTTTACGGTACACCACAACGATCTACAACAGGATATAACTTGAAAAGATTACACATGATTTTAGCTGTTTTAGAAAAACGAGCAGGATTTAAATTAGGTGCAAAAGATGTTTTTTTAAATGTTACAGGAGGAATTCATGTTGATGATCCTGCAATAGATTTAGCAGTTGTAGCAGCTATTTTATCATCAAATCAAGATATGGCAATAAATCCGAATGTGTGTTTTGCTGCCGAAGTTGGTTTAGCAGGTGAAATAAGACCAGTTTCAAGAATCGATCAACGAATTATAGAGGCTGAAAAGTTAGGATATGAAACTTTAGTTGCATCAAAATATAATAAAATAGCCTCAAAAAATCATTCTATAAAATTACTTTTAGTCGGTAAAATTGAAGAAGCTTTTGCAACATTGTTTGCTTAGGATATTTTAATTTGTTTCTTTCTTGTGAAAAATACAACAGATAAAAAAAGTATAAAAAGAATTACTTTTCCAATTAAAGAACCATACCCATATTCGGTTAATCTATTAAAATCAGTAATTAAAATTTCAATAATATTAATTAATAATAATAATGAAAGTATAATAGAAATGTAAAAGATAATTTTTTTCATATTCAATAATTTATAAAAAGAAGCGTAATTTTAATTACGCTTCTTTTATCATAATTTACTATTTAGTAACTGTAGTAGTAGATGGAGTGTAAATACCAAAAGTTAAACCTGATATTAATCCATTAACAAAAGATTGTCTTGTATGAACAGTATAATCTTTAGCTCCATCAGCCATTTGCTTAGAGTTAGAAACTCCAACAGGTGCTAAACCACCTAATACATAATGGTTCCACTCAGTAGTTTGAGAGTTTCCTTGAGCTCCTTTTCCAACAACACTTGTATAAGAATAACAAGAAGTTAATAATGTTGATGCAGCAAATACAACAGCAATCATTTTCATTGAATTTTTCATTTTTTTTGAATTTAAAATTACTCTTTATAGAGTATGGTTATTTTTGAGCAAGTTATTGAAAAAATAACTTATAAAAAAAAAGGAAACTCTTAATTTTATATAAATGTTTCCTTCTTTGTTTTATATCAATAAATTAACAGCATCCACCGCCATCGTAATGATAGGTAGATTCTGAAAAGAAAATATCATCTCTTCCTAAATCTTTTAAAGCTACAGCTGTTTTATCGCAAATTGCCAAAGGTTGATTTTTTAATAAAGTATGTCCTAATCCGTCATCAAAATAATCATCTTCACCATAATAAATAGCTGCTTTTCCTGTGAAAATACAAGGACCATCTGCAGGCATTGGATCTTTAATTGCGGCAACTTCAATAGATTCTATATAAATTAATTTATCAGTAGGATAATTCTTCGGATCTAAAATCCTGTATGGTTTTCTAGCTCTAATTTCTATCGTTCCAAAACCAGCATCCGTTAAAGCTTTTACATAATTCGCAATAGATAAACTTCCACTCAAACACAAAGCACGCAAACGTTCATCATTACGTAATTCATCGTTCATTTCTTGCTCACAAGTTGGGTCGCTCATAACCAATTTTCCGTGAGGTTTTAAAACACGATACATTTCTGCAATGGCTTTCTTTAAATCATCTGATTTAAAAATATTGAACAAACAATTTTGAGCCGCAACATCAATAGAATTATCTTCCACAGGTAAATCCATTGCATCTCCTTTTCGTAAATCGACAAAATCAGATTTAAACCAATCGTTTTGTTCTTCAGCAATTATAAAGTTTTTACGTGATGCATCTAACATTTCATCCACCACATCTAAACCAATTACACCGCCTTTATTTCTATTGAAATAAGCAAATTGTAATAATTCCATACCGCCACCAACACCAACATATAGCATTTTAGGATTGTTCGTTAAATCACGAGCATGCACTGTCGAACCACAACCATAGTTCATTTCTTGCATGATTCTTGGAATTTTTAATCCAGGTAATTCCCAAATAGGATTTGTAGTGCAACATAAGCCAACATCAGGTGTTAATGCGGCTTCTTTATATACGTTATGTGTAGTTTCTAAATAACTCATGTATTTTTATTTTATCGAAATCAACTCCGAATGTTGTTATAATTTAAAGATTAATTCTTTAAATAATGTAATCATTTTTGGTTCAGCTTTTCCTGCAACAGCAATGATATCAGCAATATTTACAGGTTGTAAATTTTTAGGATCACATTCATCTGTTAAAACAGAAATAGCTGCACAAGGAAGGTTTAATTGTTTTGCAACAATAACTTCAGGTACAGTACTCATACCAACAGCATCAGCTTCTAGTATTTGTAACATTCTGTATTCTGCTCTGGTTTCTAATTGTGGACCAACAACACTTGCGTACATTCCTTCATGTAACTGTATGTCGTTTGAACTTGCAATATCTTTCAATAAATTGTTGATTTTTTTAGAATAAGGCTCAAGCATATCAGCAAAAATATTTCCGAAATCTTTTGCACCTTTAAAAGCTAGAGGAGAACCGCCTTGTAAGTTTATATGATCTTCTAAAAGCATTAAATCACCTTTTTTATAGGTTAAATTAATTGCACCTGCGGCATTTGAAATCAATAAATTTTTGATTCCTAAACTATGCATTGTTCTAATTCCGTAGGTAACTTCCCAAAGATTGTAACCTTCGTAAACATGAAAACGCCCCGCCATTACGACTACTTTTTTTCCTGATAAAGTTCCGTAAATTAATTTTCCAGAATGAGATTCAACAGTTGCTTGTGGAAAATGAGGAATATCTGAATATAAAATTTCGGCTTCTATATCAATTTCGTTTATTAATTTTCCAAGTCCTGTACCTAAAACAATTCCTATTTCAGGATTTGTAATTCCGTTTGATTTTAAATAATCTGTAGTTTCTTGTAATTGTTGTTTTTTCATTACTTGTATATCTTCAAATTTCGCAGTTTTTAAAAATTACGATATCTTATTTTTATAAAAATTGTTGAAATGCCGAATGATTTTCAATATCTTCAAACACATCAACATCGTTAAGTTCTTTTAACAAATGTACGTTTACTTTTTGCAAATCGTTTAGCGTGTCTTTTCTTACGGTTTCTGTTCCCCAAGCTTTATTTTGAAAAACATTAGGATGTAAAGTTTTCATCCCTAAAAGATAATAACCGCCATCTTCGGCAGGACCAATTACAACATCATTTGAATTTAATTTATCAAAGGCATTTTCTATAATTTCTTCGGATAAATCATATAAATCGCTACCAATAATTAGCACTTTTTCATACTTTTCATCAAACGAATTTTTAAAAGCGTTTTCCATTCTAATTCCTAAATTTTCGCCTTTTTGTTGATGTTTTTGATAAATTTTTGTATCCCAAATATCATTATCACGAATTTTCACAGAATAATAAACGGCTTTATCACAATTTAAATTGGCGGTGATTTCATTGGTTTTCGCTAATAGAAATTTATAAATAGTTAATGCGGTTTCATCGCCAACAGTTTTAGCCAAACGTGTTTTTGTTTTTCCTAATTCTGGATTTCTTGTAAAAATTAATAGTATATTTTTACTCATATATTTTTTCACCTTTTAACAGCCATTTACTCCACGCTTTATTAAAAGTGTGTACTTTATTGGTCTGATTATTCTTCGAATTTACTATTAAATTTTGTTTATTTTTCCATTCAAAAATTCCGCCATATAAATTGTAAATATTGGTATATCCTTCTTTTTTTAATTTTTCGGCAATATATTCAGAGCGAATTCCTAAAGAACAATAAACGATTATTTTAGTTTTTTTATCCGAAGGAATATTTATTTTATCGATATTAAAATTATTGTAACCAACACATATTGCATTTTTAAGATGACTTACTTTAAATTCTTTTGGCTCACGAGCATCTAATAAAACAAACTCCTTTTTTTGATAGATTAAATTACTCAAACTATCAACAAAAATATAAGGAATCGTTTCTGTATTATGTTTTTTTAACAATTGTTTTAAATCCTTTTGAGAAAAAGAACTTAAGCTAATCAACAAAAAAAACAAGATAAATTTATTCATTTTAATAAAAATAATTTGAAGCAATTTCCCGCTTTCCGCACTCGCTTTTTTTTGAAGAAAAATCAAAAAAAGAGCTCAAACAAATGCTTCAATCGGGGCTAGGCTTATTTGCAAGTAACTATAATTATCAAAAATAGTTTTATCTTTTTAGAATCTATTTAAAAATATTTTATAGCTAAAAAACCAAATCTGTCAAACTGAATTTATTTCAGTTTCACATCCTGATTTGCCGTAGTTCTTCGTTTTATGCGATGCTGAAATAAATTCAGCATGACGTTTAGATGTTAAAAAAAATTATGCAACCACACCTTGGCAACTACTTCCAGAACCAGCAGTACAACCGTAACAATGTTGATTAATAATAATATTTCTCTCTTGTAATATTTCTTCATTGTATTCCGAAATATGTTTTACGCTGCTTGCTACTTTTAAGTTTAACATCTGATTAAAATCACAATCATATAAATTACCGTCCCAACTTACCGACAAAGTATTTGTACACATAACGTTTTCCACAGCCTTCGGATTATAAGCATCAATTAAAGAATACATATACTCTTCATAATTTTCAGAAGCGATTAAATAATCTAAAAAACGACTGATTGGTAAATTGGTAATTGCAAATAAATTATGAAAATCAATATTAAAATCATCTTTTAAAGCTTTTTTAAAATCGTTTTCAAGTGCCATTTGATTTCCAGGTAAAAAAGCACCAGATGGGTTATAAACCAAATCTAATTTCAAGCCCGAATCTTCAATTCCGTAACCAACTTCGTTTAACATTTGCAGTGCTTTGATTGATTTATCAAAAACACCATCACCACGTTGTTTGTCGGTTTTTCCACGTGTCCAATGTGGCATTGACGAAACAACATGAATATTATATTTTTTGAAAAAATCGGGTAAATCGTGATATTTTTTATTAGCTCTAATAATTGTTAAATTAGAACGAACAATAAAATCTTTGATTCCTGCTTTTGAAGCTTCTTCAACAAACCACCTAAAATTAGGATTCATTTCAGGTGCGCCACCAGTTAAATCTAAAGTATGTGCTTGGGTGTTTTTTATAACCTCCAAACATTGTTGCATTGTTGCTGTGGTCATTATTTCTTTACGATCAGGACCAGCATCAACATGGCAATGTGCGCAAACCTGATTACACATATAGCCTAAATTAATCTGAAGGATTTCTAGCTTTTTAGGACGTAAAGGAAATTGATTTGTTTCCTTTATTTTTTTAGCAAACGTAGGTAATTCACCATCAGCAAAAATTCCGTTTGATAAAATATCTAATTGACGTTGTGTGTTTGCTAAATCGTTATTTCTAGCTAAAAGTGATTTTTTCATAGATTTTTTTACATTTCAAGTTTGTTCACTTTATTCATCATTTGAACACCATGAACAAGAGTCGCACCACTTTTTATAGCAGCTCCAACATGAAGTGCTTCCATCATTTCTTCTTTTGTAATTCCTCGTTCTAAACCATCTTTTGTGTAGGCATCAATACAATACGGACATTGTTCGGTATGCGCAACAGCCAAGGCAATTAAACTTTTTTCACGAGCAGTTAAAGCACCATCTTCAAATACTTTTCCATAATAATCAAAGAATTTAGTTCCAAGTTCTTCATTCCATTCTGTTATTTTTCCAAATTTGCGTAAATCAGCTGGATCGTAATATGTTTTTGACATCTATTTTTTTTAAGTTGAAAAGTAAAAATACAAATTGTTTTTAAAGTTTTTATGGCAAAAAGAAGTAATACTATTTATTTTCCGTTTAAATTCCAATCATATTTTAAGAAACTAATTGTTGCTTTTTCTGATATTTGAGTTTCTGAATAGGTATTTAAAAAATCGATTAACGAACCATTTTTAGTAAAATCATCTTTAAACCATTCGAAAATTTTTGAAAGGGCTACTTTTTTTTCTGATATTTTATTTCTTTTAGCATCATTAATAAAATCTTTCATTAATTCTGATGTTTTAGTTTCGTAATTAGCTTCGGTAAAAGCAAAGTTTCCTAATTTAGGACAAGAACCAGAAGCACAATTTACAGCAACATGAATTTTAGGGTCGTTAAAGTTTTTACGTAAAATTTTATGTTCAATATAATTTAGGGTGTATGTTTTACCTCCAACTTTTGCAAAAGAGATATTCCAAGCATCTTTTTTATGCTCTTTAATTTTTAAAATACTTTTAATCGGATAATTATTTAAAATTATTTTTAAAGTATATGCATTGTAAGCATTAACCCAAAAAGCTTTTGTTTTTGATGATGACCATTTTTTTTGAGGAGTTGTTTTATTCAGATAGTTTAAATAAGAATCTAATTTTGCTTCGTCCTTTTTTAAGTTTTTATAATTTACGATGCCTTTGTTATTAACATGTTCTTTTAATAAATTATCAAAAATACTTGTTTGTCCAAATGAGTTTATAAAAAAAGTTAAACTAAATAATAAGAATATTTTGCGCATAGTTATTTGTTTTAAGCTGATAATTTAGACGCTTTTCTAATTGATAGATTACAAATAATAGGTTAAATTTTTTATCAAAATAAAAGTTTGTGTAAAACTGTTACTTTTATTTTATCAAAAAACAATTAAAAAAAATAGGAGGGAAGGTAATTAAATAACTAGTAAAGTGTTCTTTAATTTATTTTTTGAAAGAAATGTTTTTTAGATAGTAATTATTAAAGCATAAAAAAGCCTTAACAAATAAATGTTAAGGCTTAGTACTGAAGGCGGGACTTGAACCCGCACGACCCAAGGGTCATTGGATTTTAAGTCCAACGTGTCTACCAATTCCACCACTTCAGCAAGTGGATTTTATATTTCTTTTTGACTCTTTCTTAAAAAAGACCTCGCTAATTAAAGCGAGGCTTAGTACTGAAGGCGGGACTTGAACCCGCACGACCCAAGGGTCATTGGATTTTAAGTCCAACGTGTCTACCAATTCCACCACTTCAGCATGATTTTGATTGTCGTACAATCAAATTGGAATATTTTTTTTAAGAAAGTCTCAGAGCGAAAGACGGGATTTGAACCCGCGACCCCCACCTTGGCAAGGTGATGCTCTACCCCTGAGCTACTTTCGCGTAGTCAAAAATTATTTTAAAGATCGTTTGCATGTGTTTCAATGCGGGTGCAAATCTACAACCTTTTATTAGATAAAAAAAACTTTTTTTAATTTTTTTTAAAATATTTCGATTACGACCCTTTTTTATGGTCATTAAGCAATAAAGAAATATCTTTGCAAAAATAAAATAACTAGAATTGAATTTATCCTCATCTGCACATAATAAAGTATCTTTAAAATCATTATTTAATGATTTTAAACAATTAACTAAAGTTGGTTTATCTATAAGTGTTGTTTTTACTTCTATTACGGGGTATTTATTAGGAGCTGAAACAATTGACTATAATATAGTGTTTTTACTAGCTTTTGGTGGGTATTTAATGGTAGGAGCATCCAATGCTTTTAATCAGGTTATAGAAAAAGATATAGATGCGTTAATGAAACGTACTAAAGATCGTCCTTTACCAGCAGGCAGAATGAGCGTAACGGTAGCATTAACTATTGCCATCATTTTTACTATTACAGGTATTGGTGTTTTATATGCTATTGATCCGAAATGTGCCTTGTTTGGTGCAATCTCTATCTTTTTATATACGAGTGCTTACACGCCTTTAAAAGCTGTAACGCCATTAGCTGTTTTTGTTGGTGCTATTCCAGGAGCGATTCCTTTTATGTTAGGTTGGGTTGCTGCAACAGGTGAATTTGGTATTGAAGCAGGTTTTTTATTTATGATTCAATTTTTTTGGCAGTTTCCTCACTTTTGGGCAATCGGTTGGTTACAATTTGAAGAGTACAATAAAGCAGGTTTACACATGCTTCCTATGGATAAAAAAGATAAAGGAGCTGTTGTTCAAATAATTTTTTACACTTGTATTATGATTCTAATGTCGGTAGCACCGGTGTTAAAAGTAACAGGTAATTTTTATATTTATCCAATAACAGCTATTATAGTTTTATTATTAGGAGTGTTAATGTTGTATTATGCTTTTAAATTATATAAATCAGAAGAAAATACTGACGCGCGAAAATTAATGTTAGCGAGCGTTTTTTATATAACAATTGTACCCATAATTTATGTGGTAGATAAATTTTTACACTAAATGAGCACACAAACATTACAAGAAGAATTAACGGCAGGTAAAAGAAAATCGGCAAAGCCAATGTTATGGGTTGCTATGATTAGTATGGTCATGTTTTTTGCAGGGCTAACAAGTGCTTACGTAGTAAGTATGAAACGAGATGATTGGGTTACTTTTGATTTGCCACAAGCATTTTTTATTAGTACTATTTTAATAGTATTAAGTAGTATTACCTTAATTTTATCTCAAAAATTTTTAAAGAAAAATAATTTAAAAGCTTCATTGCTTAGTTTACTAGCAACTTTAATTTTAGGATTAGGATTTGTATGGTATCAATATGTGGGGTTTAACGAGTTAAAAGCTGTAGGCTTGTTTTTTACAGGTCCAGAAAGTACTGTATCTACATCTTTTATATTAGGAATTACATTTATGCATATTTTGCACCTTTTAGCAGGTGTAATTGTATTGTTAGTCGTTATTTATAATCATTTTAAAAAGAAATATTCAGCAGCCGATATGCTTGGCTTTGAGTTAGGTGGAATCTTTTGGCATTTCGTAGATGTTTTATGGATTTATCTATTTTTCTTTTTCTATTTCATAAGATGATGAAAATTACGTAATTTTGGCACACTGTTTTAACAAAAATTAACAAAAAGAGATTTATGGAAGCAAATATTGCTGTAAATTCTGATAAGAAAGAAGCCTGGGGCGGAGGTGGTGAAAAACCATTTGGCGCTAGTTATGGTAAAATGATGATGTGGTTTTTCATCGTTTCAGATGCATTAACCTTTTCGGGGTTTTTAGCCGCGTATGGTTTAACTCGTTTTAAATTTATTGACTCATGGCCAATAGCTGATGAAGTGTTTACTCACTTTCCAGGGTTACATGGTGTGCATGCACCCATGTATTATGTAGCTTTGATGACATTTATTTTAATTATTTCATCAGTAACAATGGTGTTAGCCGTTGATGCAGGTCATCAAAAGAAACAAAAGAAAGTTGCTTGGTATATGTTTGCAACGATCATTTTCGGAATTATTTTCGTAGGATCGCAAGCATGGGAGTGGAAAAACTTTATTAATGGTTCTTACGGAGCTGTTAAAACTACGAATAATCATATTTTACAGTTTGTAAAAGATGGTCATCAAATAGCTTTAGCTGACTTTGTTCATACTGAAAGAAAAGATGATAGAGTGGAGCATACTCGTGAAAATGGGTTATGGTTTGAAAAAGAAGCTACCATTTCTGAGTATTCAATAGCACAAATTCAGGAAGCTTTTAAAGCTGATCCTTCTTTATTGATAAGAACGGAGCAGTTAAATACTGAAACAAAACAAAAAATAGTTTTATCAAGAGCTGAAAGTTTAGCAAAATTAGCTTTAGCAACTAAAGTTGTTGAAGGTGCTAACTTACACGAAAATGAATATGGTAATCCTATTTTTGCAGATTTCTTCTTCTTTATTACTGGTTTCCACGGTTTCCACGTATTATCAGGGATTATCTTAAATATTATTATATTTTTCAATGTAGTATTAGGTACTTACGAACGTAGAGGACACTATGAAATGGTTGAAAAAGTAGGTTTATATTGGCACTTTGTAGATTTAGTTTGGGTATTTGTATTTACCTTTTTCTATTTAGTATAATTAAAAAACGATATTAAAATGGGACACGCACACGAATCAAATAAAAAAAGAATCTGGATTGTTTTAGCAATCTTAACAATTATAACAACTGTTGAAGTTGCTTTTGGTATTGTTAAACCAGATTCATTACACTTACATGGATGGGGTACTAGTTGGTTAAACTGGTTGTTTATAATCCTAACACTTGTTAAAGCGTATTATATTGCTTGGGCTTTTATGCACTTAGAAGGTGAAAAAACATGGCTTAGAAGATCAATTGTTTGGACAGCTGTATTTTTAGTTTCTTATCTATTATTTATTATTTTAATAGAAGGTGATTATTTACATGAAACATTAGCGCCATTAGTAAAATGGTAATTGAATAAAATATTTAAAAAAGGGTGGTTTTAACCACCCTTTTTTTGACTTTAATAACAGCTGAAAATGGATAAATTTAAAAAGTTTACGGTATTATTTGCACTCTTTATAGTACCATTATTGTTTTATATATTATTACAATTAGGTACACATAATTTTGGAAAATTACCTGTAGTATCTAAAAGTGTTATTGATATTTCTTTAATTAATAAAGGTTTTTCTTTTGATAAAAGAGTTACTGTAGTTACTTTTTTAGGGAATGACATTGACTTAGTAAAAGGAGAAGTATATAATTTAAAAGAAAAAATTTATACTAAGTTTAATAATTATGTTAGTTTTCAAATGATTTCTTTAGTTGATGAAAGTCAAAAAGAAGAAATAGAAAATTTGAAAAAAATGTTAAGTGTTAATACTGATTTAAGTAGATGGGACTTTATTTTTGCTTCTTCCGAAGAAATGGAAGCTTTACATGAAAGTTTTAAAACTCCAAATCCTTTAGATAAAAATACTCATTCGCCAAAAGCCTATATTGTTGATAAAGAACTTAATTTAAGAAGAGGAAAGTCAACAATTAAAAGTTTAGAAAATCAAGATTTATTCGGTTATTCTATGAGTTCTGTAGCAGAACTTAAAAATGATATGATTGATGATATCAGTGTTGTTTTAGTAGAATATAAAATGGCTTTGAAGAAGAATAATAGGAGTGAAGACAGAAGAACAAATAGCATTTCAAATGAAAAAAAATAATTATTCATACGTTGGAATTTCGTTTATTATTTTATTATTTGGTATTTATTCGGTGCCAAAAATTATAAAACATTTTCAAACTGCCGATTTACATACTTTTAATAAAGTTCCAAATTTTGAGTTTATTAATCAAAATGGTGAAACAATCAGTAATAAAAATTTTGAAGATAAAGTATATGTAGTTGAGTTTTTCTTTGCTACTTGTCCTACTATTTGCCCTATTATGAATGCTCGAATGGTAGATGTTCAAAATGAATTTATGGGAAATCCTAACTTTGGAATTGCTTCTTTTTCGATTACTCCAGAAATTGATACACCAAATCAATTAAAACAATATGCGCTTAAAAATGGTATTAATCATAAAAATTGGCATTTGTTAACAGGTAAATCTGAAGATGTAGTATATGATTTATCAAACGAAGGATTTAAATTATTTGTAGGAAAAGGAGAGGTTTCACATGGAGGTTTTGAACATTCTGGTTTGTTTGCTTTAGTTGATAAAAATGGAAATATTCGTTCTCGTTATGATGAACACGGAAACCCTTTAATGTATTACAGAGCCTTAGATGAGCATGGTTTTGGAAACCAAATTCAAGAACTAAAACAAGATATTAAGTTATTATTAAACGAATAATTTAAACCAGTATTATGAACACAAAAGAACAGAAATATAAAAAATTTATTACCATCGTTTCCATTGTTATTCCAATAGCTGTGGCTGCTTTATTCGGAATTAAAATCCCTAATGTTGAACCGTTATCGTTTTTACCTCCAATATACGCAAGTATAAACGGACTGACAGCTGTATTATTAATAGCATCAGTAATTGCTATAAAAAAAGGAAATAAAAAGTTACATGAACAATTAAATACTACTGCAATTGCTTGTTCAGCATTGTTTTTAGTAATGTATGTGGCTTATCATATGACTTCAAATTCTACTAATTTTGGTGGCGAAGGAGTTATAAAATATATCTACTTTTTTATTTTAATAACACATATTATATTATCGATTATTATAATTCCTTTTGTATTAATCACTTTTATGAGAGCTCGTCTAGGTAATTTTTCTGAACACAAAAAAATAGCAAAAATTACATTTCCTTTATGGTTATATGTAGCTGTAACAGGTGTAATTGTATATTTAATGATATCACCATATTATGTATAAAAAACTTTTATTGATTTTAGTATTAATTATTTCTGCGGATGCCAATGCTCAATGTGCGATGTGTAAAGCAGTTGTAGAAGGAGGAAATGAAACCATTGCCGAAGGCGTTAATAACGGAATTACCTATTTAATGATTTTTCCTTATATTTTAGTTGGCGTTTTATTTTACTTTATTTATCGACATAAAAAATCATCAAAAAACTAACACTCTTAATAAGAGTGTTTTTTTTTGTAACATATATTGTTTTTGGTCGTCATATAAAAAAGAAAAAAATAATTGTTGAGTTTTGTTATTATCGATAATCAAAATAAAATATTATGATAACCAATTGTTATGTAGTTGCTTATTGTTTTTCTTAATTGACTATAATGAACAAAAAAATATTCGTCTTGAAAACAAAAATTGTACTATTTACAGCTTTATTTACTTCGTTAGCTAGTTTTTCTCAAAAACAATGGACATTAAAAGAATGTGTTAATCATGCTTTAGAAAATAACATAACAATTAAACAAAACAAACTAAATATCACATTAGCCGAAAAAGATGTTGAAATAGCTAAAGGTAATTTTTTGCCTAATTTAAGTTTAAGTAATTCACACAGTAGTACCTTTGGATTATCTTCAGGAGTTAGTGGAGTTAATACAAGTCAAGATAGATATTCTACTAATTTTAGTTTAGATGCAGGAGGAACTATTTTTAATGGTTTTAGAAATATAAATACCAAAAAACAAGCATTACTTAATATTAAAGGTAGTAAGTTCGATTTAGCAAAGATTGAAAATGATATTTCATTAAATGTTGTAAACTCGTATTTGAATGTATTATTTGCTAAAGAAAATTTAGCCGTAGCTAAAACTCAAGCAGAAATTAGTAAAAAGCAGATTACAAGAGCAAAAGTACAATTTGAAGCAGGGGTTATTCCTAAAGGAGATTTATTAAATGTACAATCTACAGCAGCAAATGATGTTCAGAATCTTGTAATACAAGAAAATACCTTGAATTTAGCTTTGTTAACATTAGCACAATTACTTCAAGTATCATCTGATAATTTTAATATAGCGTCTATTATTGTAAATTCTCCATCAACAGCTTTGTTGTATGATTCTTCAAAAAAAGTATTTGAGAAAGCATTAACTAGTAGACCCGAAATAGATAAAGCAAAGTTAAATTTAGATAATGCTGATTTAAATATTAAGTTAGCAAAAGGAGCTTATTTACCTACTTTAAGGTATTCAGCAAGAGCAGGTACTTCTTATTTTACGGTATTTGGAGAGCCTGATGTAACATATGTATCAGATCCAATAACTAAGATTGTAAAGTCGGTTCCAAATGGTTTTACGACTCAATTAGATAATAATTTAAGTTACGGTATAGGGCTATCATTAAGTGTTCCTATATTTAGTGGTTTTCAAACAAAAAATAGAGTAGCAAAATCTGTAATTAACAAAGTGCAAAGTGAGTTTGCTTTAGAAAATCAGAAATTACAATTACAACAAGAAATAGAAAAATCATTTTTAGATGCTAAAGCAGCTGCAAAAACATTTGAAGCGGCACAAATATCTTTAGAAGCACAAAAAGAAGCATTTAAAAATGCTCAAGTAAGTTATGATTATGGATCAATGACTCAATTTGATTTTGATCAAGTTCGTAATCGATTAGTAAATGCACAAGGAGTAATGATACGCTCTAAATATGATTATATATTTAAAGTAAAAGTATTAAAATTTTATTTTGGGGAATCTATTGTTGATTAATTTCAATTATAAAACACAAGTTAAAACCTCATTAATTAAAATTTAATGAGGTTTTTTGTTTATAATGTATCTTTGTAAAAAAATAAATTTCAATTGGCAATAATTTTAAATATAGAAACCGCAACTAAAAATTGTTCGGTATCATTAGCAAAAAACGGAGAAACTTTAGCAATAAGAGAATTAAATGATGGTAATTATTCTCATGCCGAAAAATTACATCCTTTTATTCAAGAGATTTTAAAAGAAGTTAATATAACTACAAATGCTATTGATGCAGTAGCTGTTAGTAAAGGACCAGGCTCTTATACTGGGCTTCGCATAGGAGTTTCAACAGCTAAAGGAATGTGTTTTGCAATTGACAAACCTTTAATATCTATTGAAACATTGGCTTCTTTAGCACATAGCATTTCTATAGAAGAAGGTTTAATTGTTCCAATGTTAGATGCACGAAGAATGGAAGTATATTCAGCAATTTACAATAAATCTTATGAAAAAGTACGTGAAATAAAGGCCGAAATTATTGATGAAAATTCTTTTAAAGATGAATTATCAAAAGGAAAAGTTTATTTTTTAGGTGATGGAGCAGCTAAATGTAAAGATGTAATTGTTAATGATAATGCTATTTTTATAGATGATGAGTTTCCATCAGCAAAACAAATGGCTTTATTAAGTTACAATAAGCACAAAAAAAACGACATCGAAGATGTCGCTTATTTTGAACCTTTTTATTTAAAAGATTTTGTTGCTATTCCTGAAAAAAAGAAAGTTTAAGCTTCTTTTTGAATTTCAACAGCATGAGGATATGGTATTTCAATTCCTGCTTTATCAAGTTCTATTTTCATATTTTCAGTAATATAAAAATAAGCATCCCAATAATCAGCTGATTTTACCCAAGTTCTTGTTGTAAAATTAACAGAGCTTTCTGCTAATTCACTTACCATAACAGCAGGTTTATCAGGGTTTGTTAATGTATATGGCGTGTTGTTTAATACACTTAATAATACATTTTTGGTTTCTTTGATATCAGCATCATAAGAAACACCAAAAACTAAATCAACACGTCTATTTTCTTCTGAAGAATAATTAATAATGTTTCCATTAGATAATATTCCGTTAGGAACAATTAATTCTTTATTATCAATAGTATTTAATTTTGTAGTAAATATTTGAATCTCTTTAACAGATCCTTGCACTCCTTGTGCTTCAATATAATCACCAATTTTAAAAGGTTTAAAAACCATAATTAAAGCTCCACCAGCAAAGTTAGATAAAGCACCTTGTAATGCCATACCAATAGCTAAACCTAAAGCAGCTATAATTGCGGCAAAAGAAGTAGTTTCTATTCCTAATTGTCCTGCAACAGTAACAAATAAAAATATTTTTAATCCCCAACCAATTAAACTAGAGAAAAAACCTTGTAAAGAAGCATCTAAATTACGATTTATCATTAATTTTTTAGAACCCTTGGTTATCATTTTAATGACCCAAAGTCCAACAATTAAAAGAACCATAGCAGAAATTACTTTTGGTCCGAATTCAAATAATAAGTTTTTAAATTTTTCGATGTATTGTTCCATTTTATCAATTTTTAGTTTGCTGTAAATGTAAAATATATTTATATAAATAAAGAAATAATTCCTAATAAAGCAGGTATTGATTGAATTATAAAAATTCTTGGTTTTTTAGTAGAATATGTACCGTATAAGCCTGCGATAAAAACACAACATAAAAAGAAAATAGCAATTTCTATTTTTTGAGTTAATATTGACCAAATTAATCCAGCTACTAAGAACCCATTATATAAACCTTGATTAGCGGCAAGAACTTTGGTTTCTTCTGCAAATTCTTTGTTTTTTAACCCAAATGTTTTTATTCCTTTTGGTTTTGTCCATAAAACCATTTCTAAAATCAGAATGTAAATGTGGATAAAAGCAACTAATCCGATTAAAAGGTATTGTATAATGCTCATTGTATAAAAATTTAAAAAGTTAGTAATTCATTTTTTATGCTTTTCTTTTAAATATAAAAGATACTTTCCTGTAATTCTTCAATCTTATTTAAATAACCGAAATCTAAAGAAGATAAAAAACACCGTTTTTCAGCGGTTAATTCACGTTTAATAAATTGCAAGGCATTATATACGGTTTCTTTATAAATTGAGTTTATCTTGATAAGATAATTATTAGAATATAAACTAATTTACTGTTTTTTCTCAAAAATACCTCTGTATGCGATTTTGGTAAGTATCGTATTTATATGGTTATGTAGTTTTTATTGTTTTTTTGATAAACATATCAAAGTAAAAATAGGTGTACGATTCATTTCTCTAAAATTTGTATTAAAATGTATTTTAGCTATCGACAGTATCCTTTATATATTGACTACTAAAATTCATTTTATTATTTTTTGATGAATATCTAAGCTTGCTTTTATTCTCTTTTTTTAAGATTTCTTTCTTTTTTTATTAGATGACAAAAAAAATATTTAAAAAAAAAGTTTTTTTTAATAATCACTTGAATCCCTTTAAATAAGAGGGCTTATCTACGTTTTACTCTTTGAAATAATGGATTAAAAACACCAATGTTAACTTAATGTTATGTAATTGTTACTTGAATGTTTGTTTTATGTAAAATTAAGTGTTATCTTTGAACTATAAATATTAAGATAAAGTTAAAAAAAATTAAAAACCCCTAGATATGAAAAAATTTATATTAATTGTTTGTATATTATCGATATCATTATTGCAAGCTCAGAGTACAGAAACAAAATTCGAAAAAGCAGGAGATTTAGTAAAAGCTAGCTACTTTTTTGAAGATGGTCAATTAAAAGAACAAGGTTTTTTTAAGGATAAAAAATTAACAGGAACATGGGTTGCCTTTGACTCTAAAGGAAATAAAGTTGCAATTGCACATTACGAAGCTGGTAAAAAAGTAGGTAAATGGTTTATGTGGAAAGAAGATGGTTTAAAAGAAATAGACTACAATAATAATATTATAGCAAGTGTTCAAACATGGAAAGAAGAAACAAAAATGGCTATTAAATAGTTTTGAATAGTTAACAAAATGTAAATAACCGAGTTTTTGCTCGGTTATTTTATTTTCGTCCAAAATCTGCAGGTATTTCTCCCCAAGCCTTTGTTTCCCATTTTAATATTGGATTTTTATATGTATTTTCTTTAAGCCATTTTTCGGCACGTTTTATCAAGTTTAAAATTTCTTGATTACTAGCATCAAAAGCTAAATTTGTTCTGCATTGTTTTTTTTGAACCCAGCTCATAGCAATTCTAGAGTCAGAATAAATAGGATAATGATCCATTTTTTTATTTTTCAAAAGTGCAATTCCATGTACTAAAGCTAAAAATTCGCCAATATTATTGGTGCCTTTTTTAAAAGGTCCTAGCCTAAAAATTTCTTTTTTACTTTTAGTTAGTACGCCTCTGTATTCCATAATTCCAGGATTTCCTGCACAAGCAGCATCTACAGAAATACTTTCTAAATTGGGTGTTCCATAAGTTGCTTTTTCTTTAGCAGATAAAACAACTTTTTTGGTATCCTTTCCTTTATAATCGTTATAAGTTTTTGTAAAAGCAATTTCTGCTTGTTTTTTATCGATAAAAGCCTTGTATTCTGCTCCTTGAAAAGCTGTTATTTGTTTTTTACAATCATTCCAAGATGTGTAAATACCTGTTTTTTTACCTTTCCAAACAACGTAATATTTTTTTTTAGCCATTTTTTAAAATTAGCTCTTCAATAACTTTAGGAAAATGCTCTTGCTCTAAAATATGAATTTTATCAGCAATATCTTCTGACGAATCTGAAGAAGTTAAAGCTGTTTTGGCTTGAAAAATAATAGCACCTTCATCATAATTTTCATTTACATAATGAATTGTAATACCTGTTTCGGTTTCATTATTTTCTTTTACAGCCTTATGAACATTCATACCGTACATACCTTTTCCACCATATTTTGGTAGTAAAGCAGGATGAATATTTATAATTTTATTAGGAAATTCAGTTACTATTTTAGCAGGAATTCGCCATAAAAAACCAGCAAGTATAATTATGTCAGCTTCTACTTGTAAAAAAGATAAAACAGTGTCATCTTCGGTAAATGCTTGTTTATCAAACAAAGAAGCATCAATATTTAAGCGTTCACATCTGTCAAAAACTTTGGCATGCTGATTGTTAGACAGTACATGAGTAACAGTAGCAATTTTACTTTTTTGAAAGTATTTAATAATATTTTCGGCATTACTACCCGAACCTGAAGCAAGAATTACGATACGTTTCATCTTTAAATATGTTATTTTGTTACTACAAAAAAAAGCATTATTATTAACAACCACGGTGTTTGTAGCAAAATATTCATTTTTTTTTTGATATTAAACACCACATTTTTGAGCAAAAGTTAGAATTAATAGTTAAGATTTGTATTTTTGCCTCGACTTTAAATTTAAAAACAAACAAATTATGTCAGACATAGCATCAAGAGTAAAAGCAATTATCGTAGACAAATTAGGAGTAGACGATAACGAAGTAACTAACGAAGCAAGCTTCACAAATGATTTAGGAGCAGATTCTTTAGATACTGTAGAATTAATCATGGAATTCGAAAAAGAATTTGATATCCAAATTCCAGACGATCAAGCAGAAAACATCGGAACTGTAGGTCAAGCAGTTAGCTATATTGAAGAAGCTAAAAAATAATAATTATATAAAATTCATATGCAATTAAAACGAGTTGTAGTAACTGGACTTGGCGCATTAACGCCAATAGGAAATAATAAAGAAGAATATTGGAATAGCTTAGTTAACGGAGTTAGCGGAGCAGCGCCTATAACGAATTTCGATGCTGCCAAGTTCAAAACTCGTTTTGCATGTGAGTTAAAAGATTTTAACGTAACAGATTTCATAAATAGGAAAGATGCACGTAAAATGGATAGGTTTACGCAATATGCAGTAGTTGCTGCTGATGAAGCTATTGCAGATTCAAAGCTAGACCTAGACACAATAAATAAATTAAGAGTAGGTGTTATTTGGGGAGCTGGTATTGGAGGTTTAGAAACTTTTCAAAATGAGGCTATGAATTTTGGTGCTGGAGACGGTACACCAAGATTTAATCCATTTTTTATACCTAAAATGATTGCTGATATTGCACCAGGTCATATTTCTATTAAAAATGGATTTATGGGACCTAATTATACAACAGTATCTGCATGTGCATCATCAGCAAATGCGATGATTGATGCTTTAAACTATATCAGATTAGGATATTGTGATGTAATTGTAACAGGTGGTAGTGAAGCAGCTATTACACAAGCAGGTGTTGGTGGATTTAACGCAATGCACGCACTTTCTACTAATAATGAAAATCATAAATCAGCATCAAAACCTTTTGATAGTGAACGTGATGGATTTGTTTTAGGAGAAGGAGCAGGAGCACTTGTATTAGAAGAATACGAATACGCTAAAGCTCGTGGAGCTAAAATTTATGCAGAAGTTATTGGTGGAGGTATGTCTTCTGACGCTTACCATATGACTGCACCACATCCTGAAGGAATTGGTGTTATTGCTGTAATGAAAAACTGTCTTGAAAATGCTGGCTTAAAACCAGAGGATGTTGACCATATTAATACTCATGGAACTTCGACTCCTTTAGGTGATGTTGCCGAGTTAAAAGCTATTTCTGAAGTTTTTGGAGACCATGCTAAGACTATGAATATAAATTCAACTAAGTCTATGACAGGTCATTTATTAGGCGCTGCAGGAGCTATTGAATCTATTGCTGCTATATTAGCAATGGAACATGGTATTATTCCTCCAACAATTAATCATGAAAACCCAGATGAAAATATTAATCCTGATTTAAACTTAACGTTAAATAAGCCTCAGAAAAGAGACATTAAAATAGCAATGAGTAATACATTTGGTTTTGGTGGGCATAACGCTTGTGTAGCTTTTAGAAAATTAGATTAATCATATATGAATTTTCTTCGTAGAATCGTTAAACCCCAGAATAAAGAGGATGAAAAATTTTACTACGAGTTAAAAGAACTGCTTAATTTTAAACCAATAAAGCTTTCACACTATAAAAAAGCTTTTACACATAGGTCTTTAAAATTAGTTGATAAAAAAGGGAATCCTATTAATTATGAGCGCTTAGAATTTTTAGGCGATGCAATTTTAGGGTCTGTAATGGCGTCTTATTTATATAAAAAAGTTCCAGCAGGAGACGAAGGGTATTTAACACAGATGCGATCTAAGGTAGTGAGTAGATCGCACCTAAATACTTTGGGTAAAGATTTAAATTTATTTCGATTTGTAAAAAGTAATATGCCTGATGAGAATATTAGTAATAATCTTTACGGCAATATTTTTGAAGCTTTAGTCGGTGCTATTTATTTAGATAGAGGTTATAATTATTGTCATCAATTTATTTACGAACAGGTAATATTACCATATGTAGACATTGAACGATTAGAAGGTAAAATATCTAGTTATAAAGGATACGTTATTGAGTGGTGTCAGAAGAATAAAAAGAAGTATAAATTTGAATCATTTGAAGATTCTGGTAATCAAAATACAAAATATTTTAGTGTAACCCTTAATATTGAAGGTAAGGTTGTAGCTAAAGGAAGAGCAACTTCAAAGAAAAAAGCACAAGAAATAGCTGCTAATAGAGCATATTTTGCTATGCAAACCCAAATGGAAAATTCTTAACATTAGGAATAAAACGTTTTCTTAAAATTCACATTATATTTATATACATTTAGTAATTTAGCCATAAACAAATAATTGTTTTATGGTTACTCATGCATTAAATATTAATGAATTATCTATTAATGATTATACATTAATAGGTATTCATACAATGCTAAATGAATATAAATTAGCCTATTTATTAAATAGATACTTAAATATAAAGTTTAGTCAGGCTGCTTACAATTTAGATTTTACTGAAAAGAATAATACATCTTTTTATACTGTATATGAATATACTAATACAGAATTAGGTTATGATTGGTTTTTAATAGCTAATGTTTATAAACTTAATAATAAAAAAGTAAAAACAAGTCTTTTTGAAGAAAATTATTCTGTTAGATATCTTGTACCTGAAAAACAAAAAATAGATTTTTTTTTAAAAATAGAAAGCGGTTTTGATATTGAACATATTGTGAAAACAATTGAAGTAATAAATAATATACCCCAAATTATAACCTCATACGAAGTAGAGGTTGAATCTTTAAAATCGAAGGATTTTTTAATATTTTAAATTATGCCACACAACAAAAAAACAAAAATTGTAGCAACCTTAGGGCCTGCAATTAATACAAAAGAAATTTTAACTGAAATGGCAACTGCTGGAGTTAATGTTTTTAGAGTTAATTTTTCTCATGCTGATTATGATAACGTAAAAGAGCGTATTCGTGATATAAGAGAAATTAATGAAGAAAAAGGTTATAACCTAGCAATTTTAGCAGATTTACAAGGACCTAAGTTAAGAGTAGGACTTATGAATGATGATGTAGAGGTAAAAGAAGGTAATACTTTTACTTTTACTACTGAAGAATGCATAGGTACAAATGAAAAAGCTTTTATGACTTATCAACGTTTTCCTAAAGATGTAAAAGCAGGAGAGCAAATTTTAGTTGATGACGGTAAATTATTATTTGAAGTTATTTCTACAGATAAAAAAACAGAAGTAGTTACTAAAGTAATTGTAGGAGGAGAATTAAAATCTAAAAAAGGGGTTAATTTACCAAATACAAACATATCATTACCTGCATTAACAGAAAAAGATAAGCGTGATGTAACTTTTGCTTTAGAACAAGAAGTAGATTGGATTGCATTATCTTTTGTAAGAACTCCTGAAGATTTACGTATTTTACGTGATTTAATTAAGCAAAAATCAAGATATAGAGTTCCGGTAATTGCTAAAATTGAAAAACCTGAAGCTGTTGAAAATATTGATGCTTTAATTCCATATTGCGATGGATTAATGGTTGCTCGTGGAGATTTAGGTGTAGAAGTACCTATGCAAGATGTTCCTTTAATTCAAAAAATGTTAGTTAGAAGAGCAAAGCAAGCAAGGATTCCTGTAATTATTGCTACCCAAATGATGGAAACTATGATTGATAACGCTGTTCCAACAAGAGCAGAAGTTAATGACGTAGCAAATTCAATTATGGATGGAGCAGATGCTGTTATGCTTTCTGGTGAAACATCAGTAGGTAAACATCCTTTAAAAGTTATCAAAAAGATGACTGAAATTATTGAAAGTGTTGAGTATTCTAGCTTAATAAAAGTTCCACAAGAAGCACCACATATTCGTACTAATAGGTTTATCACAAAATCAGTATGTCATCACGCTGCTTTAATGGCTGATGATATGAAAGCTTCTGCTATTACAACTTTAACAAATAGTGGATATACAGCATTTCAAGTTTCTGCATGGCGACCAAAATCACATGTATTAGCTTTTTCATCTGAAAAAAGAATACTAGGTAAGTTAAATCTTTTATGGGGAGTTAGAGCTTTTTATTACGATAGAGATTTAAGTACTGATGATACACTTGAAGACATTAACGAAATAGCAAAAGAAAAAGGTTTTGTAAAAGCAGGTGATTTTATGATTAATTTATCATCAATGCCAGTAAAAGCAAAAGGTATGGTGAATACTTTACGTGTATCTCATATAGACTAAAAATTAAAAAACACTATAAAAAGCCTTTAATTATTAATAATTAAAGGCTTTTTTAGTTTAATCTTGTTTTACTAATAAATAAAGTTCAGTATCTAAAACCAAATATCCTTGGTCATATACATAGTAGTAGGTATTTCCTGTTTTGGTGGTGTATAATGAGGTAATAAATTTAAAGTCAAATCCTTTATCAAATAATTTACGTCTGCTAACTTTTGTTTTTCCTGATATATTTAAATCCGTAAGTATTTTATGATTTTTACGTAGCCGATTATTTGTATTTCTGATTAAATTTTTACTCTCTTTATTTACTTTATTATTATACGTATTTCGGCAATAATCAGAACAGAATTTTTTATCAATTCTTCCAATTAATTTTTCGTTACATTCTAAACATTTTTTATCATTCATAAGTTTTTTTTATCAGAATATATTATAAAATACTGATAACAAAAGTATTAAAAATAATTAAACATTTACATTCATTTACAAACGAAAACAAATGATTACTAACCGTTTGTAATTTACAATGTATTTCATCTTTGCAGTGTTAATTAATTTGAATAGTAATATTTAATTTAAAAGTAAAAAAAACAGGATGAACGGATTAAAAAATAAAGTGCAATTAATAGGGAATTTAGGTAATGACCCTGAAATTATTACTTTAGAAAGTGGTAAGAAATTAGCTAAATTTTCAATAGCAACTAATGAATCTTATAAAAATTCGGCAGGCGAAAAAATAACAGATACACAATGGCATAATTTAATAGCTTGGAACAGGACGGCAGAAATTATTGAAAAATATGTAACTAAAGGAAGAGAAGTAATGATTGAAGGTAGATTAACTTCACGATCTTATGAAAATTCGAAAGGTGAAAAAAGATATGTAACCGAAGTTGTGGTAAATGAGTTTTTGATGCTAGGTAGTAAATCCTAATTTTTGATATGTTAAAAATGAATAATTCGTAAAATAATAGGCTTTTTTAAATTGATATACTATGTAAATTTAGAGTTAAATATAACCTTATTTTGATGTTTTTAGATTAAAAACATCAGAAATACACTCTGTTTTTTTATATTAAGAGTACTTTTGTCACTTAAAATGGAATAAAATGAACGGGAAGAAACTTAAAAATGAGTTAAAAAATTACCTTTTTATACTTAGTGGTAGTTTAATTTTAGCAATTGGAGTAGTTGGTTTTTTAGCACCAAATAAAATTGCAACAGGAGGTACTTCGGGTTTATCAATTATTTTAAATTATATATCTAACATTCCGATAGGAATATTATTACTATTATTAAATGCTCCATTAATTTTAGTAGGGATAAAGTATATTGGAAAACGTTTTGCTTTTAGAACCATGATTTCTATTGCTTCATTAGCGACATATGTTGATTTATTTAGAGAGGTTATACAATTTCCTGTATTAAGTACAAACACATTATTATCAACAATTTATGGTGGAGCTTGTGTCGGTTTAGGTATTGGAATTATATTTAAAGGTGATGCTTCTGCAGGTGGAGGAGCTATTATTGCTCGTATTTTAAAAGATAAATACGATTTTAAACCAGGTACTGTAATTTTAACTTTAGATATATGTATCGTTCTTTTATCAGCACTTGTTTTTAAAGATTTAGAACTTGCTTTGTGGGCAATGCTAAGTATTTTTGTAGCAAGTAAATTTATCGATTTAGTAGTTACAGGACGTAAACAAAACAAAATTGTACATATTGCTTCGGATGATTTAGATGCGCTAAACATGGTAATTGCCTCTAAAATGGGGATTTCAGGAACTTTAATACAAGGGAATAACTTATCACAATCAAATCAAAGAAATATAATATTTTTATCGATAAATAAAAATAGAATTATGACGCTTAAAAATCTTGTTGAAAAGCATGATCCAAAGGCGTATATGATTGTTTTAGAAGCTACCGAATTATTAGGTTCTTCAACTATAAAGTAAATTATAATGTTTTTTTGACATAAAAAAATACCCGAAAATTTAAACGTTTTTGGGTATTTTTATTTGATAACTTATGATTTTAAAATTATCTAATAATTTAAAAATGTGTACAAATTTCTAGCCCCGATTGTAGCATTTGTTTGAGCTCTTTTTTTGATTTTTCTTCAAAAAAAAGCGAGTGCGGAAAGCGGGAAATTGCTTCTAATAATTATTTGTTTTATCCTTAAAAAAATATTAGAAATTCATAGAAAGTTGAATGCGTTTTCTTGTTACATCGATCTCTAAAACCTTTACTTGTAAATGCTGATTTAAAGTAACATGTTCATTTATATCTTTCACAAAAGTATTTGAAAGATTAGAAACATGAACTAAACCACTTTCTTTAATTCCGATATCGACAAAACAACCAAAATTTGTAATATTATTGATAATTCCTGGAAGAATCATTCCTGTTTTTAAATCATCAATAGTTTTAACGTGTTCGTTAAAACTAAATTCTTTTGCTTTTTCTCGAGGATCTAATCCTGGTTTTTCTAATTCTTTTACAATATCCTGAAGGGTAGGTAATCCGTAAGAATCGGTAACATATTGTTGTAATTTTAATTGTTTTAAAACTGAGTTATTTCCTATTAAATCGATAATTTTATTACCAGAATCTTTTGCCATTTGCTTAACTAAGGCGTAACGTTCGGGATGTACAGCCGAATTATCTAAAGGGTTATCGCCATTTTTAATACGTAAAAAACCTGCGGATTGTTCAAATGCTTTTCCGCCTAAACGAGGTACTTTTTTTATGGCAGTTCTATTTTTAAAAGCACCATTTTCATTTCGATAATTTACAATATTTTCGGCTAGTTTAATTCCAATTCCCGAAACAGCGCTTAACAACGAAACACTCGCTGTATTTATATTTACACCGACTTTATTGACACAATGTTCAACAATATTATCTAATGATTTTTTTAGTTTTCCTTGTTCTACATCATGTTGATATTGTCCTACACCAATCGATTTTGCATCAATTTTAACTAATTCCGCAAGCGGATCAGCTAATCTACGACCAATAGAAATTGCACCACGAACGGTAACATCGTAATCAGGAAATTCATCTCTAGCAATTTTTGAAGCCGAATAAATAGATGCTCCAGCTTCACTAATAACAAAAACCGAAATATTATTTTTAAAAGATATTTTTTTGATAAACTGTTCCGTTTCTCTCGATGCAGTTCCGTTTCCAATTGCAATTGCTTCAATGTTATGTTTTTCAACTAAAGCATTTATTTTTTGAATAGCTTCATCAGATTTATGTTGCGGTGCATGTGGATAAATAGTTTCGTTTTGTAATAAATCGCCTTGTTTGTTTAAGCAAACTACTTTACAGCCCGACCTAAAACCTGGGTCAATTGCTAAAATTCGTTTTTCGCCTAACGGAGCACTTAATAAAAGTTGTTGTAAGTTTTTTGTAAACACAGTTATTGCACTTTCATCTGCTTTTTCTTTAGCAATTACCATTGCTTCATTTGTTAAAGCAGGCAACAATAAACGTTTATAAGCATCGGCAATAGCTAATTCAATTTGTTGACTACAATTATTTTGAGAACGAATAACACTATTTTCTATTTTTTGAATTGCTCTTTCGTTATCTATATCAATTTTTATTCTGATAAAACCTTCCTTTTCGGCACGAAGAATAGCTAAAAATCTATGAGAAGGAATTCTATTAAAACTTTCATTCCAATCAAAATAATCTTTAAATTTTTGTGCGTTTTCTTCTTCTTTTTTTGTTTTTACAACTTTAGTATTTATAACAGAAAAACGTGCTAATTCTTTACGAATATTATTTCGAACATCGGTGCGTTCATTTATCCATTCTGATATAATATGTCGAGCGCCTTCTAAAGCTTTTTCTTCGGATAAAACTTCTTTGTTTTTATATTTTGATGCAGTAAAATTTAAGTCATTTATACGCTGACTCATTATCATTTTTGCCAAAGGTTCTAATCCATTTTTACGAGCAGTTTCGGCTTTTGTTTTTCGTTTCTTTTTATAAGGAAGATAAATGTCTTCTAAAGCAGTAATATTTTCTGTTTTATCAATCTTATTTTTTAGTTGATCGGTTAAAGCACCTTGTTCTTCAATGGCTTTTAAAATTGCTTTTTTCCTTTTTTCTAGAGTTTCAAATGCTTCTTTTAATTCGACTATTAAACCGATTTCAACTTCATCTAAATTACCAGTTTTTTCTTTTCTGTAACGAGCAATAAAAGGAATAGTACAATCTTCATTTAATAATTCAATAGTACTTTGAATCGATTTTAAAGAAATTTGACAGCGAGAAATTATATAGTTTATGAGTTGCATAGCGTAGTTATTTGAAATAAAAAAACCTCACTTTTTAAAAGTGAGGTTACGAATATACTAAAATGACATTTTTTATGTATCGTATTAGTTTGTGAATTTTTTTAAAGTGTACGTTTTACCAAATGAATTACTATCTCCCTTAATAAAGTAATCTTTATACTTAAAAACTGTTGAAGCAGCTCTATTTGGGGTTTTAGATTTTTTAATTTTATCAAAAACATTTTTTTGAGTTTTAGCATCTTTTATGTGCTCAAGTTTCTGATTAAAAACACATTCTATTGTTGTTGATTTTGTATTTTCAAATGAATTATAAGCTAACATTGTTGGATTAAAAAATAATGTAGCACTACCAAAACTTGCCATTGCCACACCACCAAAACCACCCATCATCATTCCTCCTCCTGAAGCTTGCTTTACGTAACCCCCTACGGTAAACTGATAGTTGTTATCTTTATTCTTAATAATTGAGACACCTATTTTATCTGTAGTAATTTTTCGTAAAAACTGTTTCGTTTTTTCAAGCTCTCTATGATTATTATAATAACCTCCTTTTTGTATGATAGGAGAATTTTTAAAGTTTATTTGTTCGTCTTTAGCAACGGAATATTCTTTTATAAATTTACCAGTATTATAATTTAAAAGATACATAGAAAATACATCTTTAGTACCAGCAATAACAGCAATATAGTTATCATATAAAAAAGAATTTGTTTTCTTTTTTCTAGATTTAATATTCTCTAAAGGTTTATTAAATGTTTTTTTGATAAGCTCTTTTGTATCAATATTAATTGATATTACCTGAGTGAATTTTTTATGATGATCAAAAGTAATTACAATATTATTACCTCTGATATACATTTTTTTTGCTTCAGATACAGATTCAATTGAGTTCGGAGTGTCTTTTTCAATTTTTCTTAAAGCGGAATCATTTATAGTTACAAATCCAGTATTAGATTTTAACAATAAATCTGTTATTTTGGTTAAGTTATTTTTTTTATCAACAAGCATATTTCCATTTAAGTTAATCTCATTTTTTTTCGGATTTCCTTGTTGATCAAAACTATATAAGTATAATTTTCCAACGATGTTTGAAACAGTGAATAAATAAAATTTGTTTAAATGAGTAATAGTTTGAATAAATACTTCATCTTTTGGAAATACAAATTCATTCATTACTGTTTTTTTATCCGTAAAAGAAAAATTTGCTGAAGCGTATTTGTTTTTTTCTTTATTACTTAAAAAAATTCGATAATTATTTTCATTGATTGAACTACCTAAAAGAACTTTATACTTTCTTTTTTTAGTTTCTGAAGATAGTTCATCAGTAACTTTAAATTTATTATTTAATTTATAAGCATATATTTTTTTTGCATCTACAATAAACATTGCTATTTCATCATTTTCTTTATTAACAATTGGTATCACATCTTTAATATTCGTACCGTTTGTTTTTAGATGATTTTCAAAACTAGCAATTTTTTCTTGAGAAAATACAGCAGAAAAAATTAAGCAAATAACAAGTGATAAATAGATTTTTTTCATATTAATTTTTTGATTAAAAAAAACCTCACTTTTTAAAGTGAGGTTTCAAATATAGTAAAATGTTATTTTTTTAAGATATAAACTCTCCGTTTGTTACCTTTTCAGAAGGTTGTGAAAATGCAAGTTTACCATCAGGCGTATCAATCATTAAAATCATTCCTTGACTTTCTATTCCTTTTAATTTACGTGGTGCTAAATTACAAACTACAGAAACTTGTTGTCCAATAATATCTTCAGGTTTAAAACTTTCAGCAATACCCGAAACAATTGTTCTGGTATCAAGTCCAACATCAACAGTAAGTTTTAATAATTTCTTCGTTTTTGCTACTTTTTCGGCAGCAGTAATAGTTCCTACACGGATATCTATTTTTGTGAAATCATCAAATTCAATGGTTTCTTTTTGAGGCTCTAAAACTCTGTTTTCAGCTTCGTTTGCTTTTTTAGTAGCTTCTAATTTTGCTAATTGTTTTTCAATTTCAGCATCTTCAATTTTAGAAAATAATAATTCTGCTTCGTTAATTTGATGATTATCTGAAATTAAAACTTCTTTTTCTGATACATCATTCCAAGTTAAAGCGGTATCAATATTTAAAATTGATTTTAATTTTGTTGAAGTAAAAGGTAAAAAAGGTTCTGATAAAATAGCTAATCCCGCAGCAATTTGTAAAGCTACATTCATAATTGTTTTAGTGCGTTCTGCATCAACCTTAATCATTTTCCAAGGCTCTTCATCGGCTAAATATTTATTACCTAAACGCGCTAAATTCATTAATTCTTGAGATGCTTCTCTAAAACGGTAACGCTCAATTGATTTGGCAATTACATTCGGAAACTCTTTTAAAGTCGCTAAAGTATCTTCATCAACTTCTGATAAATCACCTGCAACAGGTACTTTTCCTTCGTAATATTTGTTAGTTAAAACAACTACACGGTTTATAAAGTTTCCGAAGATAGCGACTAACTCATTATTATTTTTTGCTTGAAAATCTTTCCAAGTAAAATCGTTATCTTTACTTTCAGGAGCGTTTGCCGTTAAAGTGTAACGTAAAACATCTTGCTGATTAGGAAAATCTTCTAAATATTCATGCAACCAAACTGCCCAATTTTTAGATGTTGATAATTTATTACTTTCTAAATTTAAAAATTCGTTGGCAGGTACATTTTCAGGTAAAATATAATCTCCATGCGCTTTTAACATCGATGGAAAAATAAGACAGTGAAATACAATATTATCTTTTCCGATAAAGTGTACTAATTTAGTATCATCTTTTTTCCAATAATCTTCCCAGTTTTTTCCTTCACGTTCTGCCCATTCTTTGGTTGATGAAATATATCCGATAGGCGCATCAAACCAAACATATAATACTTTTCCGTCAGCTCCTTCAGCAGGAACAGGAATTCCCCAATCTAAATCACGAGTTACAGCTCTAGGGCGTAATCCGTCATCAATCCAAGATTTACATTGCCCTAAAACGTTTGGTTTCCAATCGCTTTTATGATTTTCTAAAATCCATTTACGTAAAAAATCTTCGTGTTTATCTAAAGGTAAAAACCAGTGTTTTGTTTCTTTTAAAGAAGGAACATTTCCTGTAATTGCCGATTTAGGATTGATTAAATCTGTTGCATTATGACTTGTTCCACATTTTTCACATTGATCTCCGTAACTTTCTTCGTTACCACATTTTGGGCAAGTTCCAACTACAAAACGATCAGCTAAATATTGATTAGCTTCAGCATCGTATAATTGTTCTGTAACTTCTTCAATAAATTCTCCATCATTATATAATTTTGTAAAAAATTCAGAAGCTGTTTTATGATGAATTTCAGAAGATGTACGAGAATAATTATCAAAAGAAATACCAAAATCAACAAATGATTTTTTAATAATTCCGTGATATTTATCAATAATATGTTGTGGTGTAACACCTTCTTTTTTTGCACGCATTGGTATTGCTACACCATGCTCATCAGATCCGCAAATAAAAGCAACATCTTTTCCTTTTCCACGTAAAAAACGTGAGTAAATATCTCCAGGAACATATACACCTGCTAAATGTCCAATATGTATAGGACCGTTTGTATAAGGTAATGCCGCTGTAATTGTATATCTTTTTGGTGTAGTCATTTTTCTGTGCTAAAATTAAAGCGCAAAAGTACGAAAAAGCAATTTTTTAAACTGTTATAAAATAGGTACATTTACATAGATTATACTTTTTAATTGAACCACATTGATAAATAACACACTATTTTGAAGCAAATTTTAGCAATACTATCTTTTTTACTAACCGTATCTATAGCTTTTTCACAAACATCAACTATGAATTTAATAACGCCGTCATCTTTACAAAAAGGCGACACAATTGCAATAATTGCTCCAGCAGGAATTTTAAAAAACAGAAAACATATTATTGATAAAGCGAAAAAACTTGCCCAAAGTTGGGGATTAAAAGTTGTTTACGGAAAACATATGTTTAATCAATCTCATCATTTTGCAGGAACAGATGAACAACGTTGTCAAGATTTTCAAGATGCTTTAGATAATCCGAATATAAAAGCTATTTGGTCGGCTCGTGGCGGTTATGGTTCTGTCAGAATATTAGATAAATTAGATTTTTCTAAATTTATTGAAAATCCTAAATGGGTTATTGGTTATTCTGATATCACAGCATTTCATAATCATATTCATAATTTAGGCGTAGAAACTATTCACGGAATAATGGGAACAAGTTTACAAGATAAACCCGAAGTTATTGCAAAAAGTATCGCATCGCTTAAAAAAATCTTGTTAGGAGAATCTCTTTCTTATAAGATTTCGGCATCAAAATACAATCAATTAGGCAGTTTTAAAGGAGAATTAGTTGGTGGTAATATTGCTATTTTAGCATCGATGTTAGGGTCGGATAGTCAAATATCAACAGAAAATAAAGTGTTATTTATTGAAGAAATAGGGGAGTACAAATATTCGATTGATAGAATGTTACAAAGTTTAAAACGTGCAGGATATTTTACAAAAGTAAGTGGTGTTATTGTAGGTGATATGACTAAGGTTAAAAAAAATTCAACAGCTTGGGGAAGTTCTATCGAGCAATTAATTTTAGATGTAATTCCTAAAGATATTCCTGTTGTGTTTAATTTTCCTGCAGGTCATGAACCTGATAACAGAGCTTTAATTATGGGAAGAACTGTTGAAGTAAATAATGATAAAATAGTAACTGTAAAATTTAAGTAGTGGCACAACATAACGATCTTGGAGAAAAAGGTGAACAGTTAGCTATCGAATATTTACAAAACAAAGGATATATTATTGTTGAGAAAAATTATCGATTTAAAAAAGCTGAGGTTGATATTATCGCTCAAAAATTAGATACTTTAATTGTTATTGAGGTTAAAACAAGATCTAGTTCTTATTTTGGTAATCCGCAAGATTTTGTAAATCCGAAGAAAATAAAATTATTAGTCTATGCAATTGATAATTATATCAATCAAAAAGATTTAGATGTTGAGGTTCGTTTTGATATTATCGCAATTTTAAAAAATAAAGAAGGTTTTAATATTCATCATATAGAAGATGCATTTTTATATTTTTAAAACAAAAAAATCCTGATAAAATTTATCAGGATTTTTTTATTGTATGAAAAGTATTATTTTACTCTTCTTCAGATTCTTCTTCTTGAAGATTATCAAAATATTTTTTGACATCAGCTAAATCATTAGGTACAGCAATTATTTTTTTATCCTTATCTAAAACAAAATAAGATGGTGTAGCTAATAAATTATATTTCTGTATAGTTTCATTATCCCATTTATATTCAGGATGTGTTCCCATTGCATTATGCCAATACGGTAAGTTTATTACAAATTGGTCCCAATCATTAACTTTGTATTTTTCAACAGCAAAAGAAACCACAGATACTTTAGAATATTTTTGCATTATTGTATGTAATTCTGGAATATCTTTAACACAGTGAGGACAGGCAGTACTCCAAAATATTAATAAATATTTTTCACCATCATCTAAGGTCGATAACTTTAATTTTTTACCTTCTTCTTTCCATGAAAAATCAGGTGCTATTCTACCAATGGTAGCATTTAATAATTGTAATTTTTCTTTTTTAAATTCAGCATTAATTTCATCTTCTGGTAATTTATCATAGTATTTTTCAAATAACCAATCTACTGTTTCACCATCGCGTTTGTCAGCTAAAGAAGTAATTAAAAACTCTGTTACTGATTTTTTTAATTCAACACCAGAAAGTTTACCCATTACTTTAGTAATTGATTCTTTAAGTAATTTTTGTTGTAGTTTTTTATTTTCAGAATAGTTTAAGTAAAAAACGTAATCAGCAATACGATCTACTAAAAAAGAAGAGTTATATAAAGCATCATTTTTAAAATTTATATATTTAAAAAAATGATTTACAGTAGACGAAAGATATTCATCCATATTATCAATAGGACTTGATGGATTATAACGTTGTGATGCTTCTATAAAATTATTAACCAACATACCGTCTGATTTATTTTCATAAATATTTTGTACATCTTGAAGCTTCTTTACAGCTATTTTATAGGCTTTTTTATTTTCTTTATTTCCATTTTGAATATAATCAATTTGATTCTCATCAATTTTATTTTGTATTAAAGCATAAGCTTGCAAATATTCTATATATAATTTATTTTCTCTAGAAGCTGTAAAAACTACTGATTGATTTGGGTATTTAGGGTTAAATATAAACTCTATATTTTCTTTATTAAAATAGAAATCAACAAACCCAGCTCCTTTATTTCTATAAGTTGCTCTATAGGCACCAGGTTTTGTATCTTCAGGTAAAATAAATTCAAATTTACCTAATACTTGCTTTTCACCAGCAACAACAATTGTATTTAGTTTTATAGTAGTATTACTAATAAACTTAGGTTTAGCACCTTGTAATTTATGTAAATAGACCCAGTCACTTTTTTCAGGTGGCGTCATTGTACCTTTAATAGTATATTGAGCGCTAACTATTGAAGTGGCAAATATTAATAGCGACAGTAATTTTTTCATTAGTATATTTTAAAAAGTTGAATTAATATTTAAAACTAGTCATTTACTAACATCTATCCAAGAAGTGTACCACATTTTATTTTATTTTTCTTATTTTATGAAAATAGTGGTTGTCTTTTATTCTTAAAAAGATAATTTAGTATTGGTTAATAAAGTAGTTTTACAATGTTTTATACTTTAAAAAAATCAATTAATTCAAAGTAATTAACAATTGCTTCTTTTATTAAAACAGATTGTTCACCTGCTTTTAAACTTGGTAATTCTGTTAAGGTTTTGTAATGTGGCCAACCATCTTCGTCAAAGAAGTCAAATTCATAATATCCGTAAGGTTCTAAAAGTTTACATATTGCGATATGCATTAAGTTTACTTTTTCATCTTTTTTAAATAGTCTTTGTCCTTGCCCTAATTCTTGTACTCCAATTAAATAAATAACTGCATCGACATTTAACTCATCACCATCTGCAAATTGATCTGATAAATTTTTTATCACAAAATCCCATTTTTCCTTTAAGTTAACTTCTTTGGTCATCTATATTTTTTTGAATATACAAAGATACAACTGAGTTATGTATATTTGATATAGAATTTACACGTATAATAAATTTAAATATGTGTTGATCTTTTAAAATGATATTTTATAATCTTTATTTTTAAACATATGAATACTTTTGATATTATAATAGCAACACTTTTACTTTTTGGTTTTGTACGTGGAATTATGAAAGGGTTATTTGTTGAGGTAGCTTCTTTAGTAGCATTAATTGCAGGAGTTTATGGAGCCATGCATTTTTCTTATTTCATTTCTGATTGGTTAAAAGACAGTGTTACTTGGGATGAAAAATATGTTTCATTAACTGCCTTTGCTGCTACATTTGTTATAATTATAATAGTAATCGCTTTGTTAGGAAAAGTGTTAACTAAAATAGCTGATTTTGCTTCATTAGGTATTTTAAATAAAATATTGGGTGGTGTTTTTGGAGCTTTAAAAATTGGATTAATATTAAGTGTTGCTTTTATTTTCTTTGGAAAAATGAATGATACGCTTCCTTTTGTAAAGCAAGAAAATTTAGATGAATCTATTTTATATAAACCTGTTAAAAAAATAGCTCCTATGATTTTTCCTTCGATAATTAAGGATGATAAAACAGAAGAATAAAAAATAAACACATAAAAAAACCGAGATACTTATCTCGGTTTTTTTACTTTATAGATAGTTTTTTATTATAACATTGTTACTTTTCCTGTACTAATGTGGTAAACTCCACCAACAATTTTAATTTCTCCATCTTGTTCCATTTTATTTAAAATAGGACTTTTCTCTCTAATTCTTTCAATTGTTAATTGAACATTGTTTTCAATTGTTTTATTAACAAAATCGCTATTAGATGAATTATGATCTCCTGAAATTTCTTCTTCAGATTTTTTAACTGCAGGTTGAATATTATCTAACATTGATGTGATATTTCCTAGTTCTACATGATCACAGGCAGCTTTTACAGCTCCACAGCTTTCGTGTCCTAACACAAAAACTAATTTACTTCCTGCAACTTTACAAGAGTATTCCATACTTCCTAAAATGTCAGTGTTTTCAAAGTTTCCAGCAACTCTAGCAACAAAAACATCACCAATAGTTTGATCAAAAATTAATTCAACAGGAACTCTAGAATCGATACATGAAAGTACAATTGCTTTTGGGTGTTGTCCATCTGTTGTTTGTGTAATTAATGCTTTATGATCTATTGTATGAACTTCATCTCTAATAAAACGAGAATTTCCTTCAATAAAATCTTGTAACACAATCATTGGTGTTAATTTATCTTGTACATCTTTTGTTATTGCTTTATTTCTATGTGGCATATTTTTAGTTTTTAAAATCGTCTTTTATATTTTTTATTTAACATTTGTTAAAAAGAACAAGTGTTAAAATAATGCTTTTTTTAATATGTTTATTAAGCTGTTTTTTTAGTTCTTAAATTAAAAAATTCAATATAACTTGGAGGGTTTTCTACAACACCTCGTTCTGAAATTAATTGAATATCAATATTTCTTTCTTTTGCTTTAAAAGCAAAATCTTCTAAAATTTCAATAATATCATTATCTAAATACCTAGTTTTTCTTACATCTAATTCTAAATAAGCTTCTTCAGGTAAGTTATCTAATTCTTTTAAAATGGCACCTTTGTTAAAAAAAGTAACCTCTTCAGCTAATGTCATTTTAATTTTGTGTTTACCATTACTTTTATCTTCAATATGTAAAAAGTGTGAATTTTGAAAACTTTTAATTAAAATTACTACAATTCCTACCATTAATCCTAAAGCAATACCTACTAATAAATCAGCAAATACAATACCCATTACTGTAACAGTAAAAGGAATCCATTGTTTCCAACCTAATTGAAATATTTCTTTAAATACTGATGGTTTTGCTAATTTATAACCAACTATTAACAGTACTGCAGCTAAAACAGAAAGCGGAATTTTATTTAATAAAGTAGGAATTAAAATAACAGAAATTAATAATAAAAATCCATGAAGTATAGCTGATAATTTACTTTTACCACCAGATTGAACATTAGCGGAACTTCTTACAATAACTTGAGTAATAGGTAAACCACCTATAAGACCAGAAATTATGTTTCCTGTACCTTGAGCTAATAATTCTCTATTCGTTGGTGTTACATTTTTATCAGGATCTATTTTATCTGATGCTTCAACACAAAGTAATGTTTCTAAACTAGCAACTAAAGCAATAGTAAAAGCAGTAATCCAAACTTGTGGATTAGAAATTGCACTAAAATTAGGAAAAACAAATTGACCTAAAAATGAATTTAAACTATCTGGTACAGGTACACTTACTAAGTATTTTGTACTTATACCATATTTAGAGTTTTCGGTTGTAAAAAAATAATATAGTATACCTATAACAACAGCAACTAATGGACCTTGTATTATTTGAAAAATTTTTCCTTTTTTAGATAATACATTACTCCAAAGTAATAATATAGCTAAACTTATAATTCCTATTATTGTTGACCCTAAAGTAATATTATCAATAATATTAAAATTAAAAATAGCTGAAAAAGTGTTTTCACCAGAACTTTTAGTATAACCAAAGAAATGAGGTATTTGTTTTAAAATAATAATAATACCGATACCTGTTAACATCCCTTTAATTACTGATGATGGAAAATAATAACCAATAATTCCTGCTTTTAAAAAACCAAAAATTAATTGAATAACTCCTCCTAACACAACAGCAACTAAAAAGTTTTCATAACCTCCTAATGTGCCAATAGCTGTTAAAACAATTGCAGCTAATCCTGCAGCTGGTCCACTAACTCCTATTTTAGAGCCACTTAAAGCTCCTACTACAACTCCTCCAATAATTCCTGCAATTAATCCAGAAAAAAGTGGTGCTCCACTAGCTAAGGCAATACCTAAACATAAAGGAAGTGCGACAAAAAATACGACTACACTTGCTGGTAAATCGTTTTTAATACTTTTAAACATATGTACGTGATTTTTACCCTGAGTTTATATACTGAAGGTTTTTAATAAAAAATAATTATTATGATACTACAAAAGAGTAGGTAATTCTGGGGGAGGGGTACTAATTTTTAAATAAAGAGAAGTGTAATTTTTAGAGTAAAAAATTACATTTTTTCTTTTTTGAATCTTCTTAAAAAATATATTTACATCAAAATTTGAATATATTTTTAATTCTTTTAAACCTTCTTCAGTATTGGTTTCTTCTTCTTCAGTTAAATCGAAAAAATATGAAATATCCTGATTATCATCTATTAAAGTAATAATTGTAGGCGCAACAATTAGGCTCATGAATAATATTGAGAAAAAAAGTGCAATTTTTACTTTCAAGTATAATTTTTTTAGTTCACTGCAAATTTAAGAAAGCTTTATTAAATTTTTATTTTTTATTTAATAATTATTTAATCTTTTAATATCATTTGAAATAATCCAACCTATTTTACCATCAACTAATTTAATTTTATTCCAAGCATCAACAGTATCTAATATTTTTACTTTTGTACCTTCATGTAATGTGAAAATTTCATCAGCATCTTTTGTTGGTGCATTTTTTACATCAACTACTTCTGAAAAAATAATAGCCTCTATATTGTTTTTTGATTGATTACACTGTAAATAAGTAATACTTAAAGTGATAATTAATAATAAAAAGGAAATAGTACTAGTTATAAAAAATAATCTTTTTTTGTTCGGAGTGTATGAAAAATAATACAATATAAATAAAACACTAGCTAAAAAAGAAAGCAGAATTACAAATATAGCCCAAGTATTATAAGTGAATTTTTGCAATAAATTTTTATTTATCCTTTGAAGAAAAGTAAGTGGTAATTCTTCAATTCTATCTAAAGTTAAACGTTTTGCGATGATTAAATTATTCTGAGCATCTTCATTTAATGGATTTAATTGAATTGCTTTTTCATAATTATAAATAGAAGGCGCTATTTTGTTTAATTTATAATAGCTATTTGCTAAATTATAATACAATTCTGATGAAACATTTTCAGTTGTTTCAAGTTGTTTATATAATTTAATAGCTTTTGTGTATTTCCCTTCTTTATATAATGTATTTGCGTTTGCAAACAATTCATCAGTAGTTTGAGCCAATAAAATACTTGATATAAAAAACAATGTAAGTATAATAATTTGTTTCATTATAGTTGCTTGTCTAATTGAGTGATTATTTGTTTTGCATTTTCGTATTCTTCTTTCATCTGTACGTTTGTAATTGGCGTATATCTTGCTAAATCACAATTTTGTAATACTTCAATAAAACTTGTTATTGTTGCACTTTCAACTTGTCTTTCTTCTAGTAAATGAGTTATTTTTTCACTATTGATATCAGTTGTTTCTATACCTAGTTTTGCTTTTAAATAATTGTGTAAAGCTCTTTCTAATGATTCATAAAAAGCATCTTTATTTCCTAATTCATTTGCCGCTTCTGATAAATATTTTTTAGCTAGTTTATCTGCTTTTCGTAATTTATTTCCAACAATATCTCCATCTCGTTCTTCTTTTTTCTTTTGGATAAAAATACTAACAGGAATCGCTAATATTGGCAACAATAATAGAATATAAAAAAGTATAGACTTAAAAAAATCAAAATGTTTGAAAGATTCAAAGCTTGTTGAAGTTTGAATATATTTAAAATCATCTCCAGTAATTTTAACTTCTTGTTTATTTTCTGTGTTTAATTTTGGAGTAAGTAAGGTTTTTCCTTCTAAAACATCAACATATAAATCATTGGTCGTGATGGTTTTATAGGTTTTTTCCTTCGGATTAAAATAAGAAAAACTTGTTTTCGGGATTTTATACTTTCCTTTATATTCTGGAACTACGGTGTAAGTATCATAAACCGAACCTCTTAATCCGCTTGAAGTAACACTTACATTTTCTTTTCTTTCTGGTTGATAAACCTCAAGTTCTTTAGGAGTTTCTATCTTCGGAAGTTCAAATAATTTTAAATTTCCTTTACCACTAACACTTACTTTTATTTGAGAAGATTCATTAGCTTTTAAGTTATTTTTATTTAAAGCAACATTAAAACTAAATTCACCTACTGCACCCGTAAAATTTTCAGGTTTATTTTCAAGAGGTAAAGGTTTAGCGTTTACTACTTTTTTTGCAGAATAAAACTCTTTACGAACTTGTTTTGTAATTACGTTTCCAAAAAAATCAGCACGACCTGTAGGAACAGCTACTACAATATCCATTTTCATAGGATCTATGGTTAATTTTCCATCTTTTGTAGGTACTAATAAAGCTTTATGCATTACTGCATATCGATATCGTTCATTATTATATGTACCTATTTTGACAGGTGTTCCGTTTCTTTTAATTTCTTGATTCCAAAACCCATTATATTGTGGAGCTTTGGTTATTGCATTGTCATAAATACCTATATTTTCACTAAAATACAATCGATATTCAACATAAATAGCTTCACCAACATAAGGTTGAGATTTAGAAAGTTCGGCAACTAAATGTATATTTTGTTGTGCTATATAATTAGGGTCGTTAGGGTTTTTAGGAACTTCAACGGCACTTAATACAATAACTTTTATTGTGTTTGATTTTACTATTTTCCCATCTATTTCTATTGTTGCAGATGGTATATTATATTCTCCCTTTCGTTTTGGTTGAATAATATATGTATATGATTTTTTAAATGATACTTTACCATTTATCCAAGATTGACTAACCGATTGGCTAGGTCCTCCAACAACTTTAAAGTTTTTAAAGTTAGGAGGTGTAAAGTTATCGGCACCTTGTTTGGTAATGGTAAACTGGATACGTAAACGTTGATTAACACCTAATTTATTTTTGCTAACGCTTGCTTTTAATGCTGATTCTTGCGCATTAATAGTAAATGTTATAAAACAGATTAATAAAGATATATATAGTTTTAACTTCATATTCATTTTAAAAACGTAAAAATTAGTAAGGTTTTAAAAGTTGGAAAATTACCAATCTTTTTCTTGTTTTACTTTTTTTCCTTTCGATTTTTTCACATTCATTTTCTTTTGAGTCTTCTTCTCTTCATTATTTAAGCTTTCCAACAACTGTTTCATTTGCTGAGGAGACATTTTTGCCTGTTTAGGCTGTGGCTTTTGATCGTCTTTTTTCTGATTATCTTTTTTATTCTGATTCTTCTCTTGCTCTTTTTTATCTTTATCGTCGCCTTCTTTCTCCTTGTCTTTGTCCTTTTCTTTCTCTTTATTTTTATCGTCTTCTTTCTTATCTTTTTTATCTTTGTCGTCGCCTTTTTTGTCTTTATCTTTTTTATCCTTGTCTTTATTTTCTTTGTCGTCTTTCTTATCCTTATTGTCTTTGTTATCCTTTTTATCTTGCTGTTCTTTCTTTAATTTCTTTTTAGCAATAGCAAGGTTATAACGTGTTTCATCGTCATTCGGATTTTTACGTAAGGCATTTTTATAAGCATCAATAGCAGGTTGATACTGTTTTTGCTCCATCATAGCATTTCCTATATTATGATATGCTGCTGCTTTTGATAATTTATCAGTCGCTGTTTTTGTGGTAAGTTCAAATTGTTCTACTGCTTCTTTATATTTTTTTTGCTGATATAAAGTATTACCAAAATTATAACTTGCTTTATTGTACGTACTATTTTTATCTAATGCTTTACGATATAAAATACTAGCTTCATCAAACTTTTGCTTGTTGTAAAGCTTGTTTCCTTGGCGTAACAATGCCCTTGATTCTCGCTGTAATTTTAACGTGTCTATTTGTGCTGATATTTGTATTGTTATCAGTATAAATAATAAGAATAGTATATTTTTTGGTTGTTTCATTTTCTATAAAATTGCCGTTACGACTCTTTTTCGTTAAACAAATCTGCTTTTTTAACCCATTTTGTTTTTCTTTCGAAGAAAAATAAATCTATTATTAAAAATAATAACCCAATTCCTAAAAACCATTGAAACTGATCTTTATAATCAGAAAATTGTTTGGTTTCAAATTCACTTTTTTGAGCATTCGTTATAATTTTTTCGATAGCATTCACAGGATTTGACGTTTTATTTCCATCGATATATTTTCCTTCCGAAGCTTCGGCAATATCTTGTAAAACATCCGATTTTCTTTTGGTAATAACGGTTTGTCCTTGATTATCTTTTTTATACCCAATTAATACACCATTTCTTTTTATAGGAATTGGAGCTCCTTTTTCTGTTCCAACACCAATGGTATATACTTTTACGCCATCATTTGAAATATTTTGAGCAAGTTGTTTTGTTTCTTCTTGATGATCTTCACCATCAGAAATAATAATCAAAAAACGATTGGTTTGTTCATCATTATTATAATAGGTTTTAGCTAAGTTTAGTGCTTCATTAATTGCTGTTCCTTGGCTTGAAACCATATCAGGATTGGCATTTTGTAAAAACATTTTAGCTGATGCATGGTCTGTAGTAATTGGCAATAACGGATACGCATTTCCTGCATAAATAATAATACCAACTCTGTCGCTACCTAGTTTATCAATAATTTTTGAAATGATTTGTTTTGCTTTTTCTAATCGATTAGGAGCAATATCTTCAGCTAACATACTTTTAGAAACATCCAAAGCAAAAACCACATCAACACCTTCTCTTTTTACGGTTTTCAGTTTTGTTCCCATTTTAGGATTTACTAACGAAACAATTAAAAAAGAGATTCCTATTAAGAAGAAAATCAATTTTAAAACCGATTTAAAAGTTGATGAATTAGGGGCGATTTTAGCTAATATTTTAGCGTTTGCAAACTTTTTTTGAGTGCGTTTTTTCCACCATAAAACAAATAAGAAAACAATAATTAATATCGGAATAATTGCAAATAGCCAAAAATATATCGGTTCTTCTAATCTGTATAACATGTTTATATAAAACTTTTAAATAGTGTGTTTTTTAATAAAAATTCTAATAATAAAAAGATACCTGCAATAAATACGAATATTCTGTAATTTTCGGTATAATTATAATATTTAAATTCTTCTATTTTTGTTTTTTCAAGCTTATTTATTTCGCTATAAATGGCTTTTAATTTAGAGTTGTCGGTTGCTCTAAAATATTTACCATCTGTTTCTTTTGCTATATTTTTTAATAGCTTTTCGTCTATTTCTACTTGTTGATTTCTAAAAGAAATTTTTCCTGTTCTAGGGTCTTTTGCCCAAGGAAAAGGAGCCATTCCATTTGTACCAATACCAATTGTATATACTTTAATTCCGTTTCCTTTTGCCAGTTCGGTTGCGGTGTTTGGATCTACAAAACCAGCATTATTTACACCATCGGTTAAAAGAATAATCACTTTACTTTTAGCCTTACTTTCTTTTAATCGATTTACGGCAGAACCTAGGCCCATTCCAATAGCTGTTCCGCCATCTAATTGACCCCATTTTATTTCTGAAATTGTTCTTTTTACAATTCCTTTATCGCTAGTAATAGGTGTTTTAGTAAAACTTTCACCTGCATAAACTACAATTCCGATTCTGTCATTTGGTCTTTGATTAACAAAATCAATAGCTACTTTTTTCAGCGCTTCTAATCGATTTGGTTTTAAATCTTTTGCCAACATACTTGCAGATACATCAATTGCCATGACAATGTCAATTCCTTTATTCGATTTTGTTTTTTTACTAACTGCTACATTTCTAGGTCTTGCTAAACCAACTATTAAACAAGCTAATGCAAGTAATCTGAAAATATATAATAATGGTTTTAATTTTGGTAAAATCCCACCATTTATTTCAAATCCTTTTACACTTGAAATGGTTAATTGTGCGCTGTCTTTTTTTCTAGAATAAAAATTCCAAAAAGCTAATAAAGGTATCAATATTAGCAACCATAAAAATTCAGGATTATGAAACTCAAAGTTATTCCACTTCATCTTCTATTGCTTCTTTTTTAGGTTTTAAATTATCGATAATGCTTTTAGCATCTTTACGATCTTGTTCAATTTCATAATCCATTGGTTTTGATTTTGCAAACTTTACCAAATCAGATTCTTGTAATAATTTTTTTAATTTATAGATGGTTTCTTTATCTGTTTCAATCGATTTTATGTTGTTAAAATCATTTAAAACATCCATTAATTCATCAGTTGTAATTTCTAAAGCAGGTAATTTTAATTCTCTTTCAATATAACCTCTAACAATATTTGTTAGTTCACTATAATATTTTTTTGTTTGATTATTTTGCCACAATAATTTTTTATCTAAAGCTTGTAATTTTTCAATAGCTTCTTCATACGGAGGCAATAATGGAACAATAATTTCTTCTTTAATTTCTTTTTTCTTTCTGATAATAAAATAATAGAGTAGTGCTCCGATTAAAATAAGTAGTGCTATTACCCACCAAAAATACTGTTCAAAATCATTATATTGATATCCTTCAGTTTTGATTCCTTTGATAGGGAATTTTTGAGCTTTTGTAGTATCAATAGCAATTGTAGCTACGTTAACAAGTAAACTATCGGTTAAATAAGCTTGATTTTTAATGAAAATTTGTTGTTGCGGAATGTAAAAAGCTCCACTATCAAAACCTGTTAAAATATATTTTTGAATTATTTTATTATTGATTTTTTCAATTTTTAAAGAATCAACAACTTCTAATCCTTTTAAGTTTTCTAATTTAGGAATGATGACGTTTTCCGTTTCATTCACCGAAATTTTATATTGAAATTGTTCACCAATACGAATATTAGTAGTATCAATTTCAACCTGTATTTTGTCTGATTGTGAAAAACCAACGCAATATATCAGTAAGAATATGTAAAGTAATGTATTTCTCATTTTTTATGCTGTCAATTTAAAATAGGCAATGCTTATTTTCGTTTAAAATAGCCTAATAATTTTTTTACATAGCTTTCATCTACTCGAGTATTAATAGTACCTGAGCCACTTTTCTTAAAAGATGTTTCAAAATAATCGGCTAAACGTAAAGCATTTTCTTTGTATTGATTTCTAACAGATTTAGAACTTGTATTTACTAAATGAATATTTCCTGTTTCAGCATCTTGCATTGGAACCATTCCTAAATTAGGAATTTCTTCATCATGTTTATCATAAATTCTGATACCAGTTATATCGTGTTTTTTACCAACAAGTTTTAAAGTACGTTCATAATCATCATCCATAAAATCCGAAAGTAAAAAAACAATAGCTTTCTTTTTGGTGATGCTCGATAAAAACTTTAAAGCTTCGTCAATATTGGTTTGTTTGCTTTCTGGTTTAAATTCGATTAATTCTCGAATAATTCGCAATACATGACTTTTTCCTTTTTTAGGAGGAATATAAAGTTCCATTTTGTCAGAAAATAAAATCAAACCTACGTTATCGTTATTTTTGGTAGCAGAAAATGCTAGTGTTGCAGCAATTTCGGTAACGGTATCTTTTTTAAATTGCTCAGAAGTACCAAAATATTCAGAACCAGAAACATCAACAAGTAACATCATAGTTAGTTCACGTTCTTCTTCAAAAACTTTAATATGAGCTTCGTTATAACGTGCGGTAACATTCCAATCAATAGCTCTAATATCATCACCATATTGATATTGGCGTACTTCAGAAAAAGTCATACCACGCCCTTTAAAGGTTGAGTGGTATTCTCCTCCAAAAATATGATTAGACAACCTACGTGTCTTAATTTCTATTTTACGAACTTTTTTTAGTAATTCTTTAGTGTCCATATTTTTTATTAAGGCACTTGTACTTCATTAATTATAGCATCAATAATATCAAGCGAAGTAATATTTTCTGCTTCTGCTTCATAAGTAATTCCAACTCTATGACGTAATACATCGTGTACAATTGCACGAACATCTTCAGGAATTACATAACCTCTTCGTTTAATAAAAGCGTAACATTTAGCTGTTTTAGCTAAGTTGATACTTCCACGAGGCGAAGCTCCAAAACTAATTAATGGTTTTAATTTTTCTAAATTATATCTTTCAGGATAACGAGTTGCAAAAATAATATCTAAAATATATTTTTCAATTTTTTCATCCATGTATACTTCACTAGCTACTTTACGAGCTTTTAAAATATCTTCTACAGAAATTACAGGATTTACTTTTCCAAAACTTCCATTTAAATTTTGACGCATAATTAATTGTTCGTCTTCAATTTTTGGATAATCAATAACTGTTTTTAACATAAAACGGTCAATCTGAGCTTCAGGAAGTGTGTATGTTCCTTCTTGTTCTACGGGGTTTTGCGTTGCCATTACTAAAAATGGTTCTTGTAACTTAAAAGTTTCATCACCAATAGTAATTTGACGCTCTTGCATTGCTTCTAATAATGCAGATTGTACCTTAGCAGGCGCACGGTTAATTTCATCAGCTAATACAAAGTTGGCAAAAATGGGTCCTTTTTTAATGGTAAACTCATTTTGTTTTACGTTGTAAATCATTGTTCCTACAATATCGGCAGGTAATAAATCGGGTGTAAATTGAATACGACTAAAACTGCCTTGTACAGCTTTAGATAAAGTATTAATGGCAAGCGTTTTTGCTAAACCAGGTACTCCTTCTAATAAAATATGTCCGTTACCAAGAAGTCCTATAAGTAATCGTTCAATCATATGTTTTTGCCCAACAATGACTTTATTCATTTCATTTGTTAATACATCAACAAAGGCACTTTCTCTTTCGACCTTTTCATTAATAGCTCTTACATCTACATCCATAGTAATTGAAATATATTATAGTTTTATGTGAAACAAAGCTACAATAATAAGAAAATAACTGATGTTAAAGTATGGTTAAAGATAAAAAAACAGGGAATATTGTTATTTTTTTATACAATTAATAATATTTTAACAAGGATGTTTGTTTTTATTTATATTCTTTTAAAGATAACTTTTGCTTCTCAAAAATAGCGTAGGTAAAATATTTTACCCAATCACCAGTATTTAAATAGGTGCTTTTTTGACTTTTTTCTTCGGATACTTCAATTTCTAAAGGAAGATGACGATGACCAAAAACAAAATAATCGTAATGTTTTGTTTCTAGTTTTCGTTTACAATATTGAACTAACCACTCGTTGTCTTCACCTAAAAATTTAGCATCATCATCACCAGAAATAAGTTTGTTTTTAACAGACATATATTGTCCTAAACGAACCCCTAAATCAGGATGCAACCAACGAAACATAAATTTAAACAATGGAAAAGTAAACACTTTTTTCATCCTTTTATAACCTTTATCATGAGGTCCTAATCCATCTCCGTGACCTATTAAAAAAGTTTTTCCATCAAGATTAAATAGTTGCGGTTTATGATAAATAGGAATATTTAATTCTTTTTCAAAATAATCGGTCATCCATAAATCATGATTTCCTACAAAAAAATAAATAGGAATTCCGCTGTCTTTAATTTCGGCAAGTTTTCCTAAAACACGTACAAATCCTTTAGGAATTACAGTTTTATATTCAAACCAGAAATCAAATAAATCACCTAATAAAAAAATAGCTTCGGCATCTTCTTTTACTTCATTTAACCAACGGATAAATTTTTGTTCTCTAGGAAAACTTTTTTCAGTTGTTGGTGCACCTAAATGCTGATCGGAAGCAAAATAGATTTTTTTATTTTGAGTAGTATTTATAGAAATCAAAATTGTAGTTTTTGGTAAAAATAACTAATTTGAGCTACTTTTGTTAAAAATGCTTACAATACCATGGAAATAAATCCTTTTGATGATACTTACTTTATGAAAAAAGCTTTAGAAGAAGCTGAAATGGCTTTTGATAAAGGAGAAGTTCCTGTGGGTGCTATTATTGTTTTTAAAGATAAAATAATTGCTCGAGCACATAATTTAACCGAAATGTTAAATGATGTAACAGCACATGCAGAAATGCAAGCTTTTACCGCTGCTGCTGATTTTTTAGGCGGAAAATATTTAAAAGATTGTACTTTATATGTAACGCTTGAACCTTGTCAAATGTGTGCAGGTGCAAGTTATTGGGCGCAAATTGGTAAAATTGTGTACGGAGCTAGCGAACCTAAATTAGGTTATAGTGTATTACAAACGAAGTTGCATCCTAAAACTAAAATTATATCGGGGGTTTTACAAGAAGAATGTAGTTTTTTATTGAAGAAGTTTTTTATTGAAAAACGAAATTTGAATTAATCTTAAAAGATAAAATAATAGCTGTATTTCTAGCCCCGATTGAAGCAATTGTTTGAGCTCTTTTTTTGATTTTTCTTCAAAAAAAAGCGAGTGCGGAAAGCGGGAAATTGCTTCAAAAAATCTTTTTTATACTTATCTTTTTGATGAAAGATTTAAAATAAGCTTTGCTGTTTACAATCACTTTCGTGTTCTAAAAGCCATTTTTTTCGCCAAATACCGCCAGCGTATCCTGTTAAAGAACCATCAGAACCAATAACTCGATGACATGGAATAAGTATCCAAATAGGGTTTTTTCCGTTTGCTGATGCAACTGCTCGTATTGCTTTTGGGTTTCCTAATTGTTTGGATTGCTGTAAATAAGTTGTGCTTTTTCCGAACGGAATATTTAATAATTCTGCCCAAACTTTTTGTTGAAAATCTGTTCCTTTCGGATTTAATTTTAAATCGAAAGTTGTTCGTGTTCCTGCAAAATATTCGGATAATTGTGTAACACATTTTTGTAAACAAATCGGAATTTCAGTTGAAGAATTAATTTGTTCATCTACAACTGAAACCGATTGAATTCCGTTTTGGTCGCCAACAATTTTGGCAGTTCCTATGGGAGTTTTGTAATATGTTGTTTGTAACTTCAAATTATTTTTTTGATAATAATCGCCCTTCAAGTCCATAAGCAACTCCAATATTAATACTATATCCTTTTAAATTTGGATTAAAATTAGAGTTACCTACATATATTCTAGCTCTTATATAAGTATTTCCCTCTTCTCTAATATTAAATACTGAAGGACCAAAATTTACTCTTTTTTTGTTTTTAAAATCAAGATTTAATCCAAAAATTGAAGTTCCTGTACTTATTGATTGTCTGTTTTTTTCTTCAGATACTTCTCCAAAAGAGGTAATTCCGTAACCTACAAATGGTGTTAGTTTTATTTTTTCTGTTTGATAAACAGGATACCCTAATGAAGCATTAAAATTATTTATTACTGTTTTATCTCCTTTAGCTAAAAATAAATTTGTGTCGGTTAAATCATTATTTAATTTACTATTAGTAACTGAGATATTTGTTAATAAATAGACATTTTTATATGAAAATTCAAAGCCTATTGCTAGAGCTAATGTGTTATTAAATTTTTGTTTATAACTTCCTGTATACATTCCTAAATCCATACCTAAAAAGATACCATATGTCCAGTTACTTTTTTTGTAATCTATAAAAAAGTAATTAGATGATTCTTCTAATTCTTTTGCTGTTTTTAATTCCCACTTATTAATAACATCAATAGAAAGCCCTTCATTGCTTTCTTTTTGAAAATTATAAACTTGTTTATTTAAAAATTCATTTGAATCAACTAGATAAGAGTTTAACTCATTAATGTTATTTATATTAAAAATTAATTGTTGCAGTTTTCGTTTATTTATCTCAAGAATATTAAATAAAACTTGATTATATGCTAATAAATATTTGTCTTTAAGATTATGCTTAACAAAAGATAATTTTTTATTTATATATGCATCGGCAAAAACTCCATTGTAAATAGTATTTTTAATTTCTTTTTTATCTGTTTTATATAAGAGGTTATAATGTAAAAAAGAGGCATTGTTTTGGTCAGTTATTGCTTGAAAATCATTCCATGTTAATTTTCCATCTTTCCAATATTTTCGATGCTCTTGTGATTTTACAGTTATAGTTAATAATATAAAAAATATGAATATATATTTTTTCATGATTTTAAATTTTGAAAATATCTTTAGAATTTTGAGTTGTAATTTCTGAAATTTCATTAAAAGTTAATCCGTAAATGTCAACTAATTTATCAACAACATTGGTTATGTACGAACTTTCGTTACGTTTTCCTCGATAAGGCGTTGGCGCTAAATATGGAGAATCGGTTTCTAAAACGATGTCTTTTATGTCGATTTCGTTTAAAAATTTATCGATTTTACCCTTTTTAAAAGTAGCAACTCCGCCAATTCCTAATTTCATATTATACGAAATAGCTAGTTTTGCTTGTTCTAAAGTTCCTGTGAAGCAATGAAAAATCCCAAATAAATCATCGCTTTTTTCAGCTTCTAATACTTCAAAAACTTCATCAAAAGCATCACGACAATGAATAACAATCGGTAATTTTTTTTCTTTTGCCCATTGAATTTGAGTTCTAAAAGCTTCTTGTTGTTGGGTTAAAAATGTTTTATCCCAATATAAATCGATTCCAATTTCGCCGATTGCATAAAAAGGACGTTTATCAAGCCATTTTTTTACGTGCGCTAATTCGTCTTTATAATTTTCTTTGACATAAGTCGGATGTAAACCCATCATTAAAAACATCTCGTTTGGATGATTTTTTTCTAAGTCTAGCATTCTTTCTGTTGATGAACTGTCGATTGCTGGGATAAAAAAACGAGAAACACCTGCATCTTTTGCACGTTGTATCATTTCGTTTCTATCTTGGTCAAATTCTTCGGAATATAAATGGGTGTGTGTATCAGTAATCATTTATGTATATTTACAATAAGCAAAAGTACGAGAAATGGCAAGTTTGAAAAAAATATTGAAGAAAAAGAAATACATTAAGATAAAGCTTAAAAAAATGGTGACGAATCATTTAGAATTGAAAGCTAAAATTAATGGCGTAAAAGGAACTTTTATTTTAGATACAGGTGCATCAAATTCATGTGTCGGTTTAGATTTGATAAATCGTTTTAAGTTAATATCCGAAGAAAGTGAAGTGAAAGCCGCAGGAGCAGGAGCAGTGGATATGGAAACTCAAAAATCGGAAAATAATTCGTTACAAATTGGAAAGTGGAAAACCAATCAATGCCATTTAGTATTATTTGATTTAGTGCATGTAAACACGGCTTTAACTCAACACAAAGCCAAAAAAGTAGACGGAATTATTGGTGCGGATATTTTATATAGTGGAAAAGCTTTTATCGATTATGATAAAAAATTATTGTATTTAAAGAAATTAAATAAAAAGAAACGTAAAAAAATAATGAAAGTTCCGTTTTAAGAAAACGGAACTTATTTATTCAAAAAAAGGAATCATTAAATTGATATAATTGATTACTTCTAAAATAATAAGTCCAAAAGTTATAAATACGCTATACAAAGAGATAGTTTCTAAGTAATTATTTTTCCTTTTTTTAACGGGAATTATTTTTGATACATAGAATAAAACACAAGATACAAAACCTCCTAAGATTGGTAAATAATAAATAATAGTTTGTCCTTCTCCTAAAAATTGAGATAGATTTATCGAACTTCCAAAAATGTAGACAAATATCCAGTTAACTGCAAAGAATAATATTTGGAGTATTAAAATACTCAAAACAGAAGTTGGAAAATCTTGTTTTTCAGTTTCATTATTGGAGTTTATATATATCAAAACATAAAAAGGCATAAAAGAATGTAATAGTAATCTTATCCAAAAATTGATTTCTAATACAGGAAAACTAAAACTTAAAAATTTATGTGATGATAAAATATCAGAAAAACTCAAAATAAATAATATAAGTATTGATAAAGCAAGCATCGGAAAAAAGATAAATCCCATAATATTGCCTTCCATTCCTTTTAAATAAGCACGTAAAGTAAACGCTGTTACGAACCAAGTAATTACAGAAATAAATATGTTTTTAGGAACAAAAATTTCCCAAAAATTAAAATCGACAAAAAAATTACATAGATAAGTTATACCAAGTATAATTATAAGATATCCAACAGAAAAAAGTAGGTAAGGTTTTACTTTAAGTTTAGTAACATTTGTTTCTTCTTTTGTGAAAAAATACGCTTCTTTTTTAGATGAAAGTATTATAAATAGTAAAAAAGAAAAAGGATTTAAAAGTATATTAATAATAGAAAGTAGTATTTGTAATATCAATTGAATAAGGCTTTAAATATTCTGAATTAGAATCATGTAAAGTATGCTTAAAAGATTTTAAAAACAAAAAAAGGCTCGTAATTTTAAATTACGAGCCTTTTTAATAATAAGAAATTTTGAGAAAATATTAAGCTAATACTTCTTTAATTCTTCTAACAGCTTCACGTAATTGTAATTCAGAAGCAGCGTATGACATACGAATACAAGCAGGTGCACCAAAAGCTTCACCAGTTACGGTTGCTACATTAGCTTCTTCTAATAATAACATAGAAAAATCACTTGCGTTGTTAATTTCTTTTCCTTTAATTGTTTTTCCGAAATAAGCAGATACATCAGGGAAAATATAAAACGCTCCTTCAGGAATGTTTAATTTAATTCCTTCAACATCACTTAATAAATCTAAAACTAAATCTCTACGAGTTTTAAATTCATCAACCATGTATTGAATTTGAGTTGGTTCAGCTAAAACAGCAGTAATTGCAGCACGTTGTGCAATACAGTTTGTTCCTGAAGTAATTTGTCCTTGCATTTTAGTACAAGCTTTAGCAATCCATTGTGGCGCACCAATAAAACCAATTCTCCAACCTGTCATAGCAAAAGCTTTTGCTAATCCGTTTACGGTAATAGTACGGTCGAACATATTTTCAATAGCAGCAAAACTAAAGTGTTTTGTACCATAGTTAATGTGTTCGTAAATTTCGTCAGATAAAATATAAATATTTGGGTGATTTTCTAATACTTTGGCTAAAGCTCTGTATTCTGCCTCTGTATAAATAGTACCACTTGGGTTATTTGGCGAGTTAAAGAAAATCATTTTTGTTTTAGGCGTAATTGCAGCTTCTAATTGCTCTGGAGTAATTTTAAAATCAGTATCAATAGAAGAAGGAATTTCAACAAATTTAGCTTCACATAAAGTAGCAATTGCTGAATAACTTACCCAATAAGGAGCAGGTAATAAAACTTCGTCACCTGGGTTTAATAAAACTTGTGCAATATTTGCAATAGATTGCTTTGCACCTGTTGATACTACAATTTGATTTGGAGTATAAGTTACGTTGTTATCACGCTTAAATTTTGTACAGATAGCTTCTTTTAACTCTACATATCCATCAACTGGAGTGTATGAGTTATAGTCTTGATTAATTGCTTCAATAGCTGAATCTTTAATAAAATCAGGAGTATTAAAATCTGGTTCTCCTAAACTTAAACTAATGATATCTCTACCTTCTGCTTTTAATTCTCTTGCTTTAGCTGCCATTGCTAAAGTTTGTGATACAGGTAAACTGTTAATTCTGTTTGATAATGCGTTTGACATTGTGTTGTATTATTAAATTGTGTGTTGTTTAGTGCTATTAAATTATGTACTATTTTAAACCGTTTGAGGTTTTTCACCTAAAGTACTAAGTTGTTTAAAGTGCTCAATAAAAGCCTTTGTCATTGTTTTGTATTCGTTGTACGGTAAGTTAAATTCTTCCGTAGTTTCTTTTACTATTTTAGCAATACTATTATAGTGAACATGCGAAATATGCGGAAAAATATGGTGTTCTACTTGATGATTTAATCCACCAGTATAAAAGTTAACTAACCAATTTTTAGGTGCAAAGTTAGATGTTGTATATAATTGATGAACTGCCCATGTGTGTTCTAAATTCCCATCTTTATCAGGTAAAGGCATTTCAGTATTTGGTACTACGTGTGCTAATTGAAAAACAACACTTAAAATCATACCAGCTGTATAATGCATTATAAAGAAACCTAATAAAACTTTCCACCAAGCAATATCTAAAACAAGTAATGGAAGTACAACCCATAAAGAATAATAAGCAATTTTAGAAATAACTAATTTTGTCCATTCTACCTTCGGATTAGGAAATTTACCATATGATAATTTACGTTTTAAATAACCGCTCATTTGTTTAAAATCGGTAGTAATAGCCCAGTTAATGGTTAGCAATCCGTATAAAAATATTGAATAAAATCGTTGAAACTGGTGTACTGGTAACCATTTAGAATGCTTAGAAAAACGGATAATTCTACCTGCATCAATATCTTCATCATGTCCTTTAATGTTGGTAAAAGTATGGTGTAATACATTGTGCTGTACTTTCCAGTTATATACATTTCCTGCTAAAATGTAAATACTGCTTCCCATTAATTTATTTAACCAATTTTTACTTGAAAAAGAATCATGGTTAGCATCGTGCATTACGTTCATACCAACACCAGCCATACCAATTCCTGTAATTACAACAAGTATAAGCATTAACCATTGTGGCATAGCAACTGTTAATATTAATGCAAACGGAATTAAGAAAGTTGCAAACATTATGATTGCTTTAGTATATAACTTCCAATTACCTGTACGTTTAATATTATTTTCTTTAAAATAGGTATTTACCTTTTTATTTAGAGTTCGAAAGAACTTGACGTTATTTGTTCTAGAGAAGTTTACTGTCTTCATTTTGTTGTGAATTATATATAGCAAAAATAAACGTTTTTACACTATATTGTTGCTTACTATTCACTTTTTAACAAGAAAGATATCTTTTGTTAGATAAATGAGTATTAACAATTAGTTTTTTATTTTTGCAACGAAAAATATATTCAATCACAATATCAATGGAACTTATAAAAAAATATTTTACCGATTTAACGGAAACACAGTTAGAACAGTTTTCTAAATTACAAGCTTTGTATGAAGATTGGAACTTAAAAATTAACGTTGTTTCTCGTAAAGATATTGATGAATTATACTTGCGTCATGTTTTACATTCATTAGGTATAGCTAAAGTTATGCAATTTAAACCAGGTTCTAAGGTTATGGATGTTGGTACAGGAGGTGGTTTCCCTGGAATTCCATTAGCTATTTTGTTTCCTGAAACTCAGTTTCATTTAGTTGATTCTATCGGAAAAAAAATAAAAGTAGTGAACGAAGTTGTTGAAGGTTTAGGTTTACAAAACGTAAAAACTACCAACGGACGTGTAGAAGAAGTTAAAGATACTTACGATTTTATTGTAAGTAGAGCAGTGGCGCAAATGGAAACTTTTGTTGGTTGGACAAAAGGAAAAATCGCTAAAAAACAAAATCACGATTTAAAAAACGGAATTTTATATTTAAAAGGTGGTGATTTATCTGAAGAATTAGAGAAATATACTTCGGCAACTATTTATGATTTACCTGACTTTTTTGAAGAAGATTTCTATGAAACCAAAAAAGTAGTGCATTTAGGAATGAAGTTTAAATAATAATTTACTTAAATTACATAAAAAAACAAGGTTGTATTTATAAATACAGCCTTGTTTTTTAATATTAAATATAGCTTAACAACATCCCGAATTAGGCGCGCAACTTGTCGCTTCTGCTATTTTTACTTTTGGTTTTTCAGGAATTCCACAATTATCTTTAGCTAAACAATCAGTTAGTGTGTTTGTTAGTAAGAAATTAGTTCCATCAAAATCCAATCCATATTTACCAATAGTATTTCCTTGATATTCTACTTCAATATCTAAATCACCAATATTTAATAGCTTTTCAGAAAGTTCAATAATATTGGTTAATTTTTCAGGATGTAATCTGTGGTCATAATCATCAGCTTCCCATAATTGAAAGTTTACAACTTCTTCATTTCTAACTGTTCCTCCACAATCAATAAAGTTTTTGGTGATTTTTCCAACTTCTGTTACGTGAAAATGATTAGGAACTAATTCTCCATTTGGTAATTGAAAAGCAATTGTTTTTAATGAAGCTAAATGATTTTTTATTTGTGATAATTTCATAAGTTTGGTCTTTTAATCGTATTATTACGATTGATTAATGTAATTTTTTTTTAACAGCAATTATTAGAATTGCAATTACCTGAATTAATATCAAGGTTTAAAAAAATAGATAAAACACCTTTTATTTGTTGCCAATATTCTTGATCGATACAGTAGCAAACACTTGTTCCTTCTATACTTCCTTTAATTAATTTGGCGTTTTTTAAAGCTTTTAAATGTTGAGAAATAGTTGCTTGTGCTAACCCGATTTCGTTTACTAAATCGCCACACACACAGGAATCAATTTTAAATAAATATTGTATTATGGCAATACGTGCAGGATGCCCAAGTACTTTTGCAATGTTTGAAAGATCGTTTTGTTCTGTTGTAAATATTTCTGATTTTGTAAGTCCCATTTTTAAATTCTTATATTGTAATATTACGATTAATACTCGAATAAAAAAAGTTAAAAATGATATAAAAGTTCAAAAACCTTCATTTTCTACTTAAAAAAGGTGTTATATCCCTATTATTTGCTCTTTTTTGTTAAAAATTGATAAAAATTATTAGAAGCTATTTCCCGCTTTCCGCACTCGCTTTTTTTATTTTTGAAAAAAAAATAAAAAAGAGCTCAAACAATTTCTTCAATCGGGGCTAAAAAAAAGAGTTACATTTAATAACTCTTTTTTTATGAATATTACTAATATTTAAATAGCATTTGCACCAGCTTGAGCAACTTCAAAATCATTTTGAACTGTACTACCACTTACACCAATAGCACCAATAATAATTCCGTTTTTATTTTTAATAGGAATACCTCCAGCAAAAGTAATTAATCCATTATTAGAATGTTCAATATTATATAAAGGAGCTCCAGGTTGCGATAATTCGCCAAGAATACCAGTATCTTTTCCGAATAAAGCGGCTGTTTTAGCTTTTTTCATTGCAATATCAATAGGACCAATAAAAGCACTATCCATACGTTCAAAAGCTACTAAACTAGCGCCAGCATCTACAACTGAAATACTCATTTTTGTATTTAAAGCTACTGCTTTTAAAGTTGCAGTGTCGATTACTTTTTTTGCTTCGGATAAGGTTATATTCATAATAATTTTGTTTTAAAATTGATATATAAAAATCTAAAATATCTTGTCAAAATTAATGATTTTTTAAACGAAATAAACAAGTTTGCAAAAATTCCTAGCCCCGATTGAAGCAATTGTTTGAGCTCTTTTTTTGATTTTTCTTCAAAAAAAAGCGAGTGCGGAAAGCGGGAAATTGCTTCTAATTATTAATCTTATTATTTTTAAATGATAAAAAAAACCTCTTCAAATAAATTGAAGAGGTTTTAATTTTATAAATATATTGTTTTAATACCAACGCTTTTTCTTCTTTTTAGAAGCTTCAGACTTTCGTCCTTTTTTGTTTGTACTAATAGTGTTTGGTTGCTTTATATGTTTAGGTTTTACCAATAAAAAAGGGTGATCTTCAATAATTTTTATAGGTCGTTTTAAAAATTCTTGAATACCTTTTATATAACTAGTTTCATCGGCGCTACAAAATGAAAATGCGATTCCTGCTTTTCCAGCTCTACCAGTTCTACCAATTCGGTGAACGTAAGTTTCAGGAACATTAGGAATATCAACATTAATTACGGCATCAATTTTATGAATATCAATACCACGAGCGGCAACATCGGTAGCAATTAAAATATTTGCTTTATTATTTTTGAAGTCTTCAATTGCTTGATTACGTAAAATCTGAGTTTTATCTCCGTGAACACTTGTTACTTTGTATCCGTTTTTGATAAGAGTTTGCTCTAATTTATCAACACCAAATTTGGTACGTCTAAAAATAAGAATACGTCCTTGTATGGTGTTTTTTAATAAGTATAAACATAAATCTACTTTATGTTTTTTAGGCGTATAATATAATAATTGTCCAATTTTATTAACGGTATTATCGGTTGGAATAACATTAACTGTTTCTGGCTTATAAAGCATTTGTTTTGCTAAATCGCTCACTTTTTCTGGCATTGTTGCCGAACATAAAAGTGTTTGTTTTTTGCGAGGACAAAGTGCTTCAATCTTTTTTACATCTTGAATAAAGCCCATGTCTAACATTAAATCGGCTTCATCTAAAACAAAAGTTTTTAAGGTTGTTAAATCGACACTTCCTTGTTCGTGTAAATCGATTAAACGTCCTGGTGTTGCAACTAAAACATCAATTCCTTTTGCTAAAACTTCTTTTTGTGCTTTTGTCGATATTCCTCCGTAAACAACTCCCGTAAGTATGTTTGTGTACTTTGCGTAGGTGTTAAAACTTTCTTCAATTTGAATTGCCAATTCTCTGGTTGGACTTACAACTAAGGCTTTTATTTTTCTAGGACCTCTTTCAGGAACTAAAGCTAGTTCTTTGGCTAAATTATGAATAATAGGCAATGCAAAAGCGGCTGTTTTACCCGATCCTGTTTGTGAACCAACAATTACATCTTTTTTATCTAGTACTAACGGAATTACTTTTTGTTGTACTAAAGTAGCATTGTGATATTTTTCTTCACTAAGTGCTTTTAAAATATCTATATTAAGATGTAAATCTGTAAACTTCATTGATTATTTTTTTTGCAAAGATAACTTAAATGTAATGATATTGGTTTGTTTCAATTTTAGATTGTAAATCCTTTTATTTTAAAAAATAGATTGTTCTGATAAAGTTGTAAAACGCTCTAAAAACTTCATTCCTTTGTAAGAATTTCCTTTTTCATTCAATTTAGGACTCCAAACAACAACGCTATATTGGTTTGGAAGTATAGCAATAATACCACCACCAACACCACTTTTTCCTGCTAAACCTACTTTAAAAGCAAACTGACCAGATTCGTCATAAAAACCACAAGTTTGCATTAAAGCATTGATTCTTTTTGACTGACTTTTAGATATTATCTGCTCGTTGTTATGAGGCGCTTTTCCGTTATTAGCTAAGAACAAAAATAATTCAGATAGATGCTCACAGCTTAATTCTAACGAGCATAAATCGAAATAAAAATCAAGAACTTTACTAGGTTCATTTTTAATATTTCCGAAAGATTTTATAAAATTACAAAGCGCTACATTTCTGTAACCTACGGATTTTTCAGAAGCCGCAATTTTAGCGGAATAATGAATATCATTATTACCAGAAAGACTTTTAATAAAGGTTAATAAATCTTCTTTAGGATTTTTTAAATTACTGATAAGAACATCTGAAATAACAATTGCACCCGCATTAATAAAAGGATTTCGTGGTATTCCGTTGTCATTTTCTAGTTGAAGAAGCGAGTTAAAAGGATTTCCTGAAGGTTCAACTCCTAGTCTGTTCCATAAATCTCCGTCAAGTATTTTGTAAGCCAAACAAAGTGATAAAACTTTAGCAATACTTTGAATAGAAAATTTTTCTTGATAATTACCTATTCCATATTTAATATTAGAGGTGGTAGTAATATGAACACCAAATTTATTAGGATTTAAACTAGCTAATTCAGGAATATAAGAAGCTAAAGCACCTTTGTTTTCAATATTTTCAACTTTTGAAAATACTTCTTGTATTATTTTTTTGTAGTTCATTTTATTAAAAAAACATTTTTTTAAATGTAGAAAACAAAACTACTAGAAAATAATTTTAATCAAACAAAAAAAGCAACCTCTAAGAGATTGCTTTTTTATTTTAAAATTAAAAATCTTATTTTTTATTTAATAAAATAGGTTCTCCGAATCCTAATTTATTTAAACGATTTAATTGCGTTTCGGCATCACCTACAAAAAGCCAAATCATTTTATCAGGATTAATGTATTTTTTTGATAATTCTTGTACTTTTTCAATAGTCATTTCATTAACTATTTTCTCTCTGTTTTTAACGTAATCAGTATCTAAATTATAAGCGCTAATATTTTGTAACATATTTAATTTAGCATTCATAGTTTCAAATTTTCTAGCATTACTTTTAATTAGAAAACCTTTTGTAGTTGCTAAATCTTTATCAGAAAAAGTAGTAGGGTAGTCTGTAATTATTTTTTTAACAAGTTCGGCAGCTTCTAAAGTAATATTACTTCTAACTCTACTAAAAATACTAAAAGATCCTACAGCTTTTGTTCCAGAAAAATAAGAATAAATACCATACGTATATCCTTTTCCTTCTCTTAATTCTTGCATTAATTTAGAAGTGAAACCACCACCACCAAGAATATAATTCATTACTGTTGCTGGATAAAAATCTTTATCAGTAACAGCTAAAGCTGGTGCGCCAAAATTAATTACCGATTGTTTTGCTTTTGGTATATCATAAAAATAAACAGTCGATTTTTTTGGAGCTTCAGGAGTTTTAAATACAGGAATTGTAACTTCTTTTGAAGTCCATTTAGTTGTTAAACTAGTTAAAGGTTTTAAGGCTTTTTCTTTATTGATATCACCAACAATATGCATTTTAGTAATAGACGGAGAAATGTAATTTGAATAATATGATTTTAAATCATCTAAATTTATTTTTTCTACGGATGTAATGCTTCCTAAAGTATTTTTAGAACGGATGTTGTCTTTTCCGTAAATTAACTCATTATATACATTTCGAGTTACAGTAGTTGGATTTGCTTCTTGCTGACGTAAATTAGCTACAACTGATTTTTTTATCAATTCAAATTCAGTTGAATCCCAACGAGGTTCTAATAACATTTCTTCAACTAAAGCTATTGTTTTAGCATAGTTTTTAGCTAAAGTATTACCGCTTATGGTTATATTTTCTTTTGATGCATAAATATTAATAGATGCGCCTAATTCTTGAATAGCATCTTCAAGTTCTGCTACGGTTTTATTTTTAGTTCCTTTATTCATAAGGTTTGCAGTTAAATTTGCAACACCTAATTTGTTCATGTTTTCTAATAACTGACCACCATCAATAACTAAATTAAAACGAACTAAAGGTACTTCACTGTTTTCAATTCCGAATACTTTAATTCCGTTTGATAATTCATTTTTCCAAATAGTAGGAACTTTTAAAGCAGGAGATTTTCCGTAATTAGGTTCTGTAGCTCTATCTATTTTAGAAGGAGTTTTTGTATACTGAGCTTTAATTTTAGAATCAAATTTTTCTTCAGCTCCATTAACAATTTTTTCTTCTTTAATAATTGCTTCTTTAGAGTTTTTTAAAGCCAAATTAGCCATTCCTTTAGGCACAAAACTAGTTGCGACAAAGTTTTTATTTTTGATGTATGTATTGTAAACACGTATAACATCTTCTTTGGTAACGCTTAAAGTTAAATCAATTTCTTTATTGATAAAATCAGGATCTCCTGCATAAGTGTTATGAGAAGCTAAACTTGTTCCTTTACCAAGTACGCTCGATAAATTATTATAAAATTGAGTTTCTAATCCTGCTTTAATTCTATTTAAGTTTTTATCAGAAATACCTTCTTTTTCAAAGTTTTTAAAAGCTGTATTTACACCATTATTGATATCATTTAAATTAACATTATTAAATCCACGGATACTTAGTTGAATTTGACCAGCTAATTCTGATGACCAATTCCACATATTTGTATTTGCTGTTAATTTTAAATCATCAACTAAAATAGTACTTAAAGGTGCTTTTTTTCCTTGTGATAAATATTCAGTTAATATATCTAAAGCATAAGAATCTTTATGATATAATGGAACTGTTGGCCAAGCATAAGTAACCATTGGTAGTTTGGCTAAATTATCTTCAAAATATAATAATTTTGTTTTTGCTACTTTTCCTGATTGTTTTGCTAAAGGAGTAATTTCTTCACCTCTAGGAATTTCATCAAAATATTTATAAACCCATTCTTTGGCTTTTTCAGTATCAAAATCTCCTGATAAAACTAAAGTAGCATTATTAGGAACATACCATTTTTTGAAGAAATTTTTTACATCGTTTAAAGTAGCATTTTGTAAATGTTCTAAAGAACCGATTACTTGCCAGTTATAAGGATGATTTTTTGGATATAAATTATGGTCAATAATTTGTTGATTGAATCCGTAAGGACGATTGTCATAATTCTGACGTTTTTCATTTTTAACAACTTCTTTTTCTTTAGCTAAAACAGGTTCTGTTACTGTATTAATAAACCAACCTAATTTATCGGCTTCAGCCCAAATCATTTTTTCTAAAGCATCGTTAGGTACAGTTTGTAAATAGTTTGTTCTATCTCTATTTGTAGAACCGTTTGCACCTGATCCACCAATTTTTGCACTCATTTTATCTAAACCACCTTTACCAAGGTTTTCAGATTCTAAAAATAATAAGTGTTCAAATAAATGAGCAAAACCGGTTCTTCCTTCAATTTCTCTTCCAGAACCTACATGAACCATTAATTCTACCGCTACAATAGGATCTGATTTATCGGTATGTAAAATAACTTCTAATCCGTTATTTAGTTTGAATTTTTCAAAAGGAACATTTAAAGAAGTTGCTTTTGTTTGTTTTTTATTTGTAGTTGATTTTTCTTTATTACAATTTATAAAGAGTGTTACTGCTGTAACTAATAGTAGTTTTTTAAACATTGTTTTAATTGTTTGGTTGTGATTTTTGAAATTCGATAAAGATACAGAATCTATAAAGTGAAAAATGTTAAATAAATCTTAGAATTTGGCATAAAAAAACCCCATCAAAATTTGATGAGGTTTTAAAATAATATTATTTGATTCTTATCCTAAGAAAGGGTACTTGTAATCTGTAGGAGATACAAGAGTTTCCTTAATTAAACGAACAGAAGTCCAACGTAATAAGTTTTGAGCAGAACCTGCTTTATCATTTGTTCCAGAAGCTCTACCACCACCAAAAGGTTGTTGTCCTACAACAGCACCAGTTGGCTTATCGTTAATATAGAAGTTTCCAGCAGCGTTTTCTAAAGCTTTAGAAGCTTTTTCAACAATGTATCTATCTTTAGAAAAGATAGCACCAGTTAATGCATATTCAGTAGATTCATCAACTAATTTTAATGAAGCTTCCCATTCAGCATCTTCGTATACGAAAACAGTCATAACAGGACCGAATAATTCAGTTGTCATAGTTGCATAAGTAGGAGATTTAGCAACGATTACAGTAGGCTCAATAAAGTATCCTACCGATTTATCGTGACCACCACCAATAATAACTTCAGCATCAGCATCAGCTTTAGCAGCATCAATAAAGCTTGCTATTTTATCAAAAGAACCTTCATGAATAACAGCGTTAACAAAGTTGCTAGTATCTTCAGGAGAACCCATTTTAATTTCGCTAGTTTGCGCAATTAAATGACCTTTAACTTCTTCCCACATAGAAGCAGGAATGTAAGCACGTGAAGCAGCAGAACATTTTTGACCTTGGTATTCAAAAGAACCTCTAGTTATTGCAGTAGCAACTTGTAAAGGGTTTGATGAATTGTGAGCCCAGATAAAATCTTTTCCACCAGTTTCACCAACAATTCTTGGATATGTTTTGTAAGTATGGATGTTATTTCCAATTTGTTTCCATAAGTTTTTGAAAACATGAGTTGAACCTGTAAAGTGTAATCCAGAGAAATCAGGAGAAGCTAATACAGTATCAGAAATCATAACAGGATCACCATATACAACGTTAATTACACCGTCAGGTAAACCAGCTTCTTTAAACATATCAACAATTACTTGCGCAGAATATGCTTGATGATCAGATGGCTTCCAAACAACAACGTTACCCATTAAGGCAGCTGCTGCGGGTAAGTTCGCTGCAATAGAAGTAAAGTTAAAAGGAGAAATTGCATATACAAAACCTTCTAAAGGTCTGTATTCAACTCTGTTCCAAATTCCAGGTGCAGAAGATGGCTGATCTTTAAAGATATCAGTCATATACTGTACATTGAAACGGAAAAAGTCAATCATTTCACAAGCTGCATCAATTTCAGCTTGGTGAACGTTTTTAGATTGTGCAATCATTGTTGCAGCATTCATTCTTGCTCTATAAGGACCAGCTAATAATTCAGCAGCCTTTAAGAAAATAGAAGCACGCTCAGTCCAACAAGTACTAGACCATTCTTGTCTTGCAGCTAAAGCAGTACTAATAGCAGCATCTACGTGAGATTTATCTGCTGTATGATATTGACCAACCACGTGTTTATGATCGTGTGGAGGTGTAATGTTTTTAGTGTTTCCAGTTCTAACTTCTTCACCATTAATATGCATTGGCACATCAATGTTACTATTATACATAGCTTTATATGTTGCTAGTAACTCTTCTCTTTCTGGTGATCCAGGAGCATACCCTTTTACAGGTTCGTTAATTGCTTCTGGAACTTTAAAAAATCCTCTTGCCATTTTAGTTTGTTATTTGTGTGTTAAAAAAATTTTGTTAAAAAACGAAAACAAAAATCTAATACTATTAATTTGCAAAGATTAAATTGTTTGTTCTGTAAAAAAATATCAAATTATTTTACGGAACAAAGTTAACATTTATTTTAGTAATTACTAAGTTGTTTTTACGTCTCATTTATCAAAACAGAATAGAATATGTGTACGGTAACTTATTTGCCTTTAGGCGGTGAAGATTTTATATTAACTTCTAATAGAGATGAAAATCCGAAAAGAAAAACAATTGCTCCAAAACAATATGATGAAGATGGCGTAAAATTAAGATATCCGAAGGATGAATTAGCAGGTGGAACTTGGATTGGTTTATCAGAAAAAAATAGATTGATTTGTTTATTAAATGGAGGTTTTATAAAACATAAACGTGCTGAAAGTTACAGAATGAGTAGGGGAGTTATTGTAAAAGAATTATTAAAAGTTGATAATCCTGTTGCGGTTATTCATCATTTTAATTTCGATAAAATAGAACCTTTTACTATTGTTTTAGTCGATTGGGAAAACGGACTAAATGCCTACGAATTAGTTTGGGATGGAGTCCAAAAACATTTTCAAAAGTTAGGAGACAAACCTAAAATTTGGTCGTCATCAACATTATATACTGAAGAAATGAAAGAATTACGAAGAGAATGGTTTTCTGAATGGATAACAGAGAATCCTACTTTTCTTCCGAAGGAAAAAATACTTGATTTTCATACAGATGAAACTAAAGGAAATATTGAGATTTCACCAAAAATGAAACGTACTCTTGTACAAACTGTAAGCGTAACTTCTATAATAAAAAAGGCTACTGATGTAAAAATGAATTATTATCCTATTTAGTAGGTAAATGGTTTTTTATTGATAAAAATCATGTTTTTAAAATTGTGTTTTTTATTACTTTCGCAAAAAAAAGTTATGAGTAAAATACGATTCTTGTTTTTATCAATAATTTCGTTGTTCTTATTTACCAGTTGTTTCGAGTTTGTAGAAGAAATATCATTCAATAAAGATGGTTCAGGAAGTGCTACTTTTACAATAAACTTGAGTGAAAGTAAAACCAAAATAGCTTCTATATTATTGTTAGATAGTATTAATGGATATAAAGTTCCGTCAAAAAATACTATCAAAAATAAAGTAGCAACGATTGTTCAAAAAATAAAAACCATCAAAGGTATTGATGAGGTAAAAAACACCTTAAATTTTGAAGATTTTATAGTTACTATTTCTTGTAATTTTGATAAAGTAGAAGCTCTTAATACAGTTTTATCAACTTTTAGTTCTAAAAAGGAAGCTTTAGTAATAAAAAATCATAAACATTTTAAGTATGATAAAACAGCTAAAATATTTACACGAAGTCATCATTTTAATATCGGAAAAGAATTTCAGAAAACTAAAATGAAAGATAGAAAAGTTTTTGAAACGGCTACTTTTACAGGTGTATATCGTTTTGAAAATCCTGTAGTATCATGCACTAATAAACTGGCTAAAATATCAAAAAGTAAAAAAGCAGTTATGTTACGTGTAAAAGCTCAAAATATAATAACCAACCAACAAAGTATAAAAAATAATATCAAACTAAAAAACTAAAATCAACATGAAAAAAATAATTGCTACACTACTATTTATAAATACAATCGTTGCTTTACAAGCTCAAAAATTAGAAAGTAAAATTCCTAATACTGCCGATATTGTAGTAGTTGCCGATGCCGAAAACTTATTTGACTTAATAAAGGTTTCTGATATTGATGACAGTCTTTTAGGTGAAGAAATATTAAGAAGTGTAAATAGAAGAAGAGAAGATAAAGTAAGTTCGATAAGTAAAGCAGGAATTGATGTAAAATCAAATGCGTATTACTTTTTTGAAAAAACAGATAGTATTTCATATCATACATTTTTAGTTGAATTAAATGATAGGAAGTTGTACGAATCGATGTTGAAAGAAAGAGATTTAAAGAAAATCAAAAAAGACGAAGGTTACAGCTATATCCAGAAAAGTCGTGAGGTAATGATTTGGAATGATGAATTTATTTTATTCGTAAAGGGAGATAAACATCGTAATTACTTTAAGGAACATAACGAGCGTTTTGAAAAACATAAATTAGAAGGACAATCGATGTATGATGTAAAAAAGTTGTTTTCAAAACAATGGATTTTACAAAAAGGATTTTCGATTGTAAATAATCCTTTATTAAATTCTATTGCTGTTAATTCAAGTTTTCAGAAGGGAAAGAAAAAAAATGCTGTTGCAACATTTTGGATGCGTAATTATGGTGAATTAATGTCTGATTTAATTGGTTCTTTTGGAAAGGAATTAAATTCTTCAATGTCTTATTTTATGCCTCAAAAGGGTAAGAATCTTTATGGAGTAGAAGAAGTTACGGCTAATTTATCTTTCAATAAAAAAAATGCAAGTCTTTTATTAGATATGACTGTTAGTGATGATATGAAAAAATCTTTCAAAAAGATTTATAATCAAAAAATGAACAGCACTTTAATCAATAGTTTTAATCATGATGAAGCATTGGCTTTTTGGAGTGTTTCTATAGATACAGAACAATTATTATTGGAATATCCAGAAATGATTAATAAAATGTATGGCGGAATGTTTCCAAAATTTAATGAAGAAATTAATATTGTTGGAGACATATTATCTTTAATTGTAGATGAAAAAGCAATGGCTAGTTTAGTTACTGGTGATGCATTATTTGTCTTAAATGATTTTGGAGAAAAAGAAGTATCTTATAAATCATATACTTATGATGACGATTATAAACGTAAAGAAGTAACCAAAACAAAACAAGCTTTGGTTCCTGATTTTACCTTAATGATTGGATCAGAAGAAAAAGAATTGTTAACAAAATTATTCAAATTAGGGCAAAAACATCATTTAGTAAAAGAAACTAAAAATGTTTTTGAAATAATAGTTAAAGATGCTAAATTACCTTTCAATTTATATGCTGTTATAAAAAATGATGTACTTTATGTTACAACATCAAAAGTAAGAGCGGTAAAATTATCGATAGGAAAAGGACTTTTTAAAGGAGGTAAACATCGTAAATTAATTAAGAAAAACTCAACAGTATTATTTGCTGATGTAAATGCTTTGATTGCTAATTTACCAAAGGAATCATTTCGAAGTACTGAAAGAAAAATGATTGCTTTTTCTAATGATAATGTTGAAGATGTTCGTTTTGTAGTTTCAAAAGTGAAAGGAAATAAAATATCATCAGAATTAAAATTAAATACAAAAGGTAAAAAAGAAAATACCTTAAAATTATTATTGGAATTTATTAACGAAATGGTAAAGTAAATAGATGCTTAAAAAAGTAATATTTCTTATTTTAATAATTATTTGTACTGTATTTACGTTTGGTTATTTTAGATATAATCGAACTGTAAATACAGCTAATAAAATTCCTGTTTCTGCGGATGTTGTTATTCGTATGAATTTACGAGAAATAGAATATACTATGTTAAAGGATGTTGTAAAACATCCTTTTTTGTATTTTAAATCGATAAAAAAGAATCAGCATAAAAAAGCATTTTCTTTATTTGATGAGGTTGTGTTTCCTTCAAATGTATTTTTTTATAGTAATAACAACGTTTTAAAAAATACGTGGGTAAGTACGACTATTGAAATTAAAAATAAAATGCGTTTATTATCGTTTTTTAATCAAGATAAATTTGTGAAAAAAACTCTTGAAAAAGCTGATTATTTTATCAATAAAAAGACTGTTTATCTTATCAATAAAAATCAATTAAGAATTGTATTTAATTTAGATGAAATTTCGAATATTGAAACTAAATTAAATACCATTTTAAATACAAATAATTATTTAAATGATGAAAATAGTATTGTTCAAAAATTAAAAAATAGTAAAGAACTTATTGCTATATCAACTAAAAGTAAAAGCTTTTTAGAACTTGGAGTTGATGAAAACGAAATATCAATAATTGGGAAATTATCTGAAAAAAACATGCCTTTTTTATCTTATAAAACGAGTGTTACTAATCGTTCAGTATTATCTTTTTCGGGGAAAGTAAAGAAAACTTTTTTGTTTGATTATTTAAAAAAATCATCAAAAGATAATTTTGAGAAATTAACAAACGTATCGTTAGATAGTATTCAAACTCATTGGAATGGTGAATTTAATATTAAACTAAATTCTTTTATCAATAAAAAAGATACTATTGTAACTTATAAATATGATGATGATTTTAATAAAATTGCAACAACAACTATTCAAAAAACAATAGTTCCTGATTTAAATATAAGCCTTGGGGGAAGCTATATTTTCACTTATTTATCATCAAAAAAAGCAATAAAAAATATTAATGGGGAAAAAATATTAGTTGTAAATCCACTTTTTAAAACTTATGCTGATAAAAACTCTAAAGAATTATTTTTGTATTCCAAAAAAGCTGTACATGCTAATTATGATAAAAATAATCAGCATGTAAATAATAAATTTTCATTGTTTTTTGATGTAGGGGAATATTTAAAAACTCAAGAAGATTCTTTAATTATTTCTAATGATTATTTAACAGGAATAAAAAATATTAAAGGAGTTGTTACTAAAACAAATAAAGTATCTTTTAAAGTTGCTTTTAAAAATACACCACAAAGTTTTATCTATAAAATATTAAAATAACATTTTACTTTTTAGTTTAAAATACCAGTACTCATTAATTGAAATGTAGGAATAGTAACTAAAAACTCTTCAGAGGTTTCTGTATTCATCATTTTATAATTCCCTTTCATAGCACCTGTTGCTGAAAGCAAAAAACAGTTTGACCTGTAATTAAAAACATCATTTGGTTTAAGTATTGGTGTTTCACCTATAACGCCTTCTCCTGCTACGTGTTCAGTATTTTTAAGTGCATCAAAAATAATCCAAAAACGTTCTAAAAGTTTTACGGTTTCTGTTGAATTGTTTTCTATTGAAATATAGTAGCTAAAAGAATAATATTGATTTTGACCATGGTTTATTAAACCATTAAAATGTGTCTTGATTGCTATTTTTATACCTTTGGTTATTTGTTCTAACATAGTCTAAATTTTTAAGTTGGTTTTACTTTAATCAATTAAGATACTGCTAAGTTACCTGTTTTGGTTAAAGTATCCATTCCCTAGTCCGATAACACGGTCGTAAGTTTCGCCGAAAGGCTTATAATATACGATAACAGTATATTCATTTTCAGTCTGATAGAAAGAGCCATCTATCTCGTTTAAATTTATTTTTTTATTTTTATCGACTGTAACATAACTGTAATTATAAAAGCCTTGTTTAAATTTTATTTTGGCTTTATATCTTTCTGAAATAGCATCATATTTCATTTTATTTTCTTCGGATAATTCATAATTATTAAACGCTCCATAGATAAAAACTTCTTTATTTTGATACGCTTCATAAGCAGCTAACGAAAAATGAACCATAGAATAATCAGCTTCTGAATTTGGGTCGTTTGCTTCTAAAGTTCTTATTATAAATTGTCCGTTGATATCAGGATTGTAAGTGTATTTTTTATCTACTCGTTCTTCATTGGTATATAAATAACTGTGATAAATATCTTTTCTTTCGGTTTTAGCAATATTAAAACTGGTGCTACGTAAATATTTGCTATCAAAATTTAAAAATTCATTACCTCCCCAAAAATTTGATTCAAGAGTATGATTGTAAATTAATTGTGCTGGTTTTATAAATTTAGGTTGAATATTATATAGAACTGTGTTCCAATTATGATTTTGAAATAAGGCAATATTAATTTCTTTATTAACATTGTTAATACTTAAATTTTGATGATTTACAGTAAATTGAATGGTTTGTTTTTCATTATTTGATTTGGTCTCTCTACTTCTAAAAACGGCAACGCCAACAGTTGTAATATCTTCATAAAAAACACAGCGCCTTGTAAATACTACGTCATAATTTTCATCTAAAATAGAAATTAAATAGTTACCACTTTTGGTGATAATCGTATTTTGATTAGGAATATCAACACTATAATGTGTATAAGGTTGAAGTGTGTTAAAAGAATTGGTGATGTTTATGATTTCATTTTCATCAAAACCATCAATATATTGATTAGAAGTTAAGCTACTCGGTTTCCAATCGTGTGTCATATGGGCAATTTTATACTGATATTCTTTATTATCAGCCTCTAAATCATCAAAAGAGAGTTTTAAAACCTGCCCAAGTTTTACAATTGCCGTAAATTGATTCGTGTTATATTTTGGGCGTAATTGAATTGTTTTGATATTTTGTGCATTAATTATTAAGTGTAATGTACTAAATACAAAGATTAATAGCTTTTTTATCATAAATGCAAATGTATCAAAATGTAAGGTAAAATTAACAATTTATTTAGAATAGATATAAATAAAGAGCTATCTAAAAGATATAAATATAAATAGTTACTCGAAAAAATCAAAATCTGTAAATTTGTTTTTTTTATAGAAAATCAATTTAATCAGTTCAGTTCCTATGTCAAAAGACATCCGTATTAAGAAAGGCTTGGACATCAAGCTCGTTGGCGATGCAGCGCAAATAACTACCGAACTTCCGTTAGGTGGCGTGTTTGCAATTCAGCCAGATGATTTTCACGGCGTTATTCCAAAAATTTTAGCAAAAGAAGGTACCGAAGTAAAAGCAGGTCAAGCACTTTTTTATTCAAAAAGTGATGAGCGCATTTTATTTCCAAGCCCTGTTAGTGGTAAAATTTCGGAAATCGTTCGTGGAGCCAGAAGAAAAGTTTTAGCAATTAAAATCACTGCTGATGCACAGCAGCAATACAAAGATTTTGGTAAAAAAGATGTTGATGCAATGTCTGGTGAAGAAGTGAGAAATCACTTATTTGCTTCAGGTTGCTGGCCATTTGTAAAACAGCGTCCGTATGACGTGGTTGCAAATCCGAATCAAGCACCTAAATCAATTTTTGTATCTGCCTACGCAAGTGCACCTTTAGCAGCCGATTATGATTACGCCTTAAAAGGTAAAGAAGCTGAATTACAAACCGCATTAACTGCATTAACTAAATTAACAGCAGGTAAAGTACACGTTTCTGTTGCAAAAAGCTCAACATCATCTCCGTTTAAAGGAATGAAAGGAGTTGAATTGCACAACGTATCTGGACCACATCCTGTTGGTAATGTGAGTACACAAATTTCACAAATAGATCCTATTAATAAAGGTGAAGTTGTATGGGTTGTTACTCCTCAAGATTTAGTAGTTATCGGTGAGTTATTACTAACTGGTAAATTTAACGCAAAGCGTACAATTGCTTTAGCAGGATCTAAATTTTCAAAGCCACAATATGTATCAGCAATAGCTGGAGTTAATATTGGAGCACTTACAAAAGGAAATTTAGAAGCTGATAATGCACGTGTAATTAGCGGAAACGTATTAAGTGGTCTTCAGGTTAATGAAGAAGGATTTTTAGGATACTATGAAAACATAGTAACTGCAATTCCTGAAGGAAATGATTATGAGTTTTTTGGATGGAATAAGCCTGTATTTAACAAGGTTTCTACATCAAGAGCATTTACGTTCTCTTGGTTAAATCCGAAGAAAAAATACGACTTAAATACCAATACAAACGGTGAGCATAGAGCTTTTGTTGTAACAGGATCATATGAAGAGGTTTTTCCTTTAGATATTTATCCGATGCAATTATTAAAAGCTTGTAAATATCAAGATCTTGACGAAATGGAAGGATTAGGAGCTTACGAAATTGCACCAGAAGATTTCGCATTAACAGAATTTATTTGTGTGTCTAAACAACCTCACCAGAAAATAATTCGTGAAGGATTAGATTTAATGAGAGAAGAATTAGGATAAGATATGGGCTTAAAACAAAACTTACATAATTTAAAAGAAAAATATAAAGGAACTAAAATGGCACCTGCGTTTAACGCAATCCATACTTTTTTATATTTGCCAAATGAGACAACTCACGGAGGAACTCATATTAAGGCCGCTGATGATTTAAAGCGTACAATGAACATAGTTATTATGGCATTAGTACCTTGTTTAATCTTCGGAATGTTCAATGCGGGTTATCAACATAACGCTGCAATCAATGGATTTACAGAAGGAATGTCTTTCTTTAGTGGAGATTTCTGGAATATGGATAATTTCTTAATCGGTTTAGTAAAAATTTTACCGTTAGTAATTGTATCATATGTAGTAGGATTAGTAGTAGAATTTATTTTTGCTGTAATTAAAGGGCATGAAGTAGAAGAAGGGTACTTAGTTACAGGAATGTTAGTTCCTTTAATTGTACCAATTGATTTACCTTTATGGATGTTATCTGTAGCCGTAGTATTTGGTGTGGTTATAGGTAAAGAAGTATTTGGTGGTACAGGAATGAATATTTTAAATCCTGCATTAACAATACGTGCATTCTTATTCTTCGCATATCCAACTTGGATGTCGGGAGATAAAGTATGGGTGGCTGATGCTAGAGAATTAGCTGGAACTGCAGATGCAATTTCAGGTGAAACTATTTTAGGTAGTTTAGCACAATCTCAACCATTAACACATTCTGTTTCTGATATGTTCTTCGGATTTATTCCTGGTTCAGTAGGAGAAACATCTACATTTTTAATTTTATTAGGAGCTTTATTTTTAATCTTTACAAAGATTGGAAGCTGGAGAATTATGTTATCTGCAGTAATTGGAGCTTTAGTAATGGGATTCATTTTTAATCAAGTAGTTGGTTTAGGATGGATTGGTGAAACAAGTAAGTTTTACGGATTAATGAGTTTAGATTTCTGGAAACATTTATTAATTGGAGGTTTTGCATTTGGAGCTGTATATATGGCTACTGATCCTGTATCAGCATCGCAAACTAACAAAGGAAAATGGATTTATGGTTTCTTTATCGGATTTATTTCGATTATGATTCGTGTATTCAATCCTGCATATCCAGAAGGAGTAATGTTAGCTATTTTATTAATGAACGTTTTTGCTCCAACAATTGACCATTATGTGGTTCAAGGAAATATAAAGAGAAGATTAAAACGTACTAAAGTTAAAACTGCCTAATTATGAGTAAGAGAACAGACAGTAATGTATATACACTACTTTTTGCCATTGGTATGGTATTAATAGTAGGTGCGTTGTTAGCTTTTACAGCTTCATCGCTTCGCCCAATGATTGATGCAAATAAACGTATCGAAAAGCAACAAAATATTTTGTATGCTATGGGGATAAATGAAAATGATGAATCTAGTGCAATCTTTGTTTCTAAAGACAAAGTAGCTGGTGAGTTTTCAAAATACATCAAAAAACAAATCGTTATTGAAGGTACTAAAGTTACTGAAGATGCGAATGCATATTTAATCGATGTAAAAAAACAGCAAACAGCTGCAAAAGCAGGGAAAACAAGAAAATTACCAGTATTTGTGGGAGAAAAAGATGGTAAAATGTTTTATATCACACCAATTAGAGGTAAAGGTCTTTGGGATGCTATTTGGGGATATGTTGCGTTGGATAAAAACATGGTAGTTCAAGGTGCTTTTTTCGATCATAAAGGAGAAACGCCAGGTTTAGGTGCAAACATAAAGCAACGCTATTTTATGGATGACTTTATCGGAGAAGATTTAATGAACAACGGTTCTTTTAAAGGAATTGGAGTTTCAAAATCTAATAATGATCCGAAGAACGAAGATAAAAATGATAACGAGGTAGATGCTATTGCAGGTGCAACAATTACAGGTGATGGAGTTGCTGCAATGATTAAATCTGAATTAGGTTTATACGTGCCTTACTTTAAAACATTGAAATAAATATGGGACTTTTATCAAAAAAAGACGCAGCATTAATTACAGATCCGTTATTAGATAACAACCCAATTACGATTCAAGTATTAGGTATCTGTTCAGCATTAGCAATTACAGCAGAACTTAAAGCTTCTATAGTAATGGCAGTTTCTGTATTATTTGTATTAGGTATAGGAAACGTTGTAATCTCTTTAATGAGAAATATTATTCCTTCTAAAATTAGAATTATTGTACAGTTAATCGTAGTTGCTGCTTTAGTAATTATTGTTGATCAAGTATTAAAAGCTTTTGCTTACGAATTAAGTAAAACACTTTCGGTATTTGTTGGTTTAATTATTACCAACTGTATTATTATGGGACGTTTTGAAGCTTTTGCTTTAGGAAACGGTCCGTGGAAATCATTCTTAGATGGAATTGGAAATGCATTAGGATACGGAGCTATTTTAATTGCAGTAGGTTTCTTTAGAGAGTTATTAGGTTCTGGTACTTTATTAGGATTTAAAGTATTAGGAGATCCAATAGAACAAACAGGATTATATGCTTTAGGATATGAAAATAACGGATTTATGTTATTATCTCCAATGGCATTAATTGTTGTAGGTATTATTATTTGGATACAACGTAGTAGAAACAAAGCATTAATTGAAGACTAACCGAGTTAGAATTCATTAAAAATATAGAAAAATGGAACATTTAGAATTATTTTTCAAGTCGATATTTATTGATAACATGGTATTTGCTACATTCTTAGGAATGTGTTCTTACTTAGCAGTATCTAAAAAAGTAGCAACTGCCGTAGGTTTAGGAGCTGCCGTAATTTTTGTATTGGCTGTAACAGTACCTATCAACTGGTTATTAGATCAATATTTATTACAACCAGGAGCATTATCTTGGTTAGGAGCTGAATATGAAGGTTACGATTTAAGTTTCTTATCATTTATTATGTTTATTGCAACTATTGCAACCATGGTACAATTGGTAGAAATTATTGTAGAGAAATTTGCACCAGCATTGTATAACTCTTTAGGGATTTTCTTACCATTAATTGCAGTAAACTGTGCAATTTTAGGAGGGTCTTTATTTATGCAATCTCGTGAAATTCCTACATTAGGTTTATCATTAACTTATGGTATTGGTTCAGGAATTGGATGGTTTTTAGCAATTTTAGCAATTGCAGCTATTCGTGAAAAAATCAGATATTCATCAGTGCCACCAGCATTAAGAGGATTAGGAATTACTTTTATTATTACTGGATTAATGGCAATCGGGTTTATGAGTTTTGGAGGTATGTTAACAGGAGGTGACGAAGAAGTAAAAACACCAGAAGCTCCTAAAGCAGCAATCAAAATAGAAAAGAAAGAAGAAGCAAAACAGCAAGCTGAAAAATTAGCTGATAACACTAAAAAAATTATAGAATAATGATATTTTTAGAAGTAAGTACAGGAGGTACGGTAGCTGTAACAGTTATATCATTTTTAATAATTCTATTAATTTTAGTAGGGTTGTTATTATTTGTAAAGCAAAAATTAGCACCATCAGGACCAGTAAAAATTACCATTAATGGTGATAAAGTAATTGAAGTTGCTTCAGGAGGAACTTTATTATCTACTTTAGGAGCTGAAAAGATTTTTTTACCATCGGCTTGTGGTGGTGGTGGATCTTGTGTGCAATGTGAGTGTCACGTAAATTCTGGTGGAGGGGAAGCTTTACCAACAGAAACACCTCACTTTACACGTAAAGAATTAGCACACGGAGTTCGTTTATCTTGTCAAGTTAAAGTAAAACAAGACATGGATATTTCTATTCCTGAAGAAATTTTTGGAATTAAGAAATGGGAAGCAGTAGTTGTAAGAAATTACAATGTTGCAACTTTTATTAAGGAATTTGTAGTTGAAATCCCTGAAGATATGGGGTACAAAGCAGGTGGATATATTCAAATTGAAATTCCAGCTTGTGAGGTAAACTATGCTGATATGGATATTACTGCCCATCCAGAAGAACATGAGACTCCAGATAAGTTTGAAGGAGAATGGAATAAATTTGGTTTAAGACCATTGGTAATGAAAAATACAGAAACTGTAGAAAGAGCATATTCTATGGCTTCTTATCCTGCCGAAGGAAGAGAAATTATGTTAAATGTACGTATTGCAACACCTCCTTTTGATAGAGTGAAAGGTGGATGGATGGATGTAAATCCTGGAGTTGCTTCTTCATACATATTTAACTTAAAGAAAGGAGATAAATGTGTTATTTCTGGTCCTTATGGTGAATTCTTTATTAATGAATCTGAAGCTGAAATGTTATATGTAGGTGGTGGAGCAGGTATGGCACCAATGCGTTCTCACTTATATCACTTATTCAGAACATTAAAAACAGGTAGAACTGTAACTTATTGGTATGGTGGTCGTTCAAAAGCTGAATTGTTCTATGTAGAACACTTTAGAGCTTTAGAAAGAGATTTCCCTAACTTTAAATTCTTTATTGCTTTATCAGATCCAACAGAAGCGGATAACTGGAAAGTTAAAAAAGATATAAATGATGTAGCCGGAGATGGTTTTACAGGATTTATTCACCAAGTAGTAATTAACGAGTATTTATCGAAACACGAAGCACCAGAAGATTTAGAATTATATTTCTGTGGTCCACCATTAATGAACAACGCTGTTCAGAAAATGGGAGAAGATTTTGGTCTTGCTGATGAGAATATCCGATTTGATGATTTTGGAGGGTAAACCTTTTATCAATTTAAAAAATCAAAAATTATATAAAAACCGATACATTATTGTATCGGTTTTTTTTTTGATTAAAAACAAAGACATTTTATCCAAAGAAATATACTTGTGATATTTGAGCTTATAAAACGTACCTTTGCACCAAATTAATGCAAATGATTACTTTTCAAGATTTAGATTTATCAAATCCATTACAAAACGCTATCGAAGAATTAGGTTTTGTAAACCCAACACCAGTTCAGGAAGAAGCCTTTCCTATTATTCGTTCAGGTAAAGATGTTGTTGGTATTGCTCAAACAGGTACAGGTAAAACTTTTGCCTATATGTTACCGATACTTCGTGATTTGAAGTTTTCAAAACAACAGCATCCAAGAGTACTTGTTGTTGTGCCAACTCGTGAATTAGTGGTACAAGTGGTTAGCGAAATTGAAAAGCTTTCAGAGTTTATGACTCTACATACTGTAGGTGTATTTGGAGGAATTCCTTTAAACAGGCATAAAGAAGCTGTGGCACAAGGTGCAGATATTATTGTAGCTACTCCAGGTCGTTTATATGATTTAGCTTTAAGTAATATTTTAAAGTTAAGATCAATCCAAAAGTTAGTGATTGATGAAGTTGATGTAATGCTAGATTTAGGATTTAGATTTCAATTATTAAACATTTTTGAATTATTACCTGTTCGTCGTCAAAATATTATGTTTTCGGCAACAATGACTCAAGAAGTTGAAGCTTTAATTGATGACTTTTTTATCGCTCCGAAAAAGATTTTTATCGCTGTAAGTGGAACTCCACTTGATAATATTAAGCAAATTAGTTATGATGTACCTAACTTTTATACAAAGGTTAATTTACTAGGTGAATTATTATCAAACAGAAAAGATTATAGCAAAGTATTAGTTTTTACTCCGAATAAAAGGAATGCAGATCGCTTGTTTGAATGCACAAAAGAAGATTTTCCTGGGCAATCGTGTGTAATTCACTCTAACAAAACACAAAATTATCGTTTACGTTCTATTGAGCAATTCAATAAAGGCGAAAAACGTATCTTAATAGCAACTGATGTTATTGCTCGTGGATTAGATTTATCAGAAGTTACCCACGTAATTAACTTTAACACACCTTATTTTCCTGAAAATTATATGCACAGAATCGGTAGAACTGGTCGTGCAGAAAAAGAAGGAACTTCAATTCTTTTTTCAACAGAAGCAGAATTACCAGCTAAAGCGAGAATTGAAGAATTGATGAATTATGAAATTCCACTATTCGAAATTCCTGAGCATGTTGAAATTTCTAAAGAATTAACAGAGGAAGAACGTCCGAAAGAAGACGGAGAAAAGAATAAAAACAGAACTTCTTTAGAGTATGTTCCTGGTCCTGCTTTTCATGAAAAAAGTGAAAAGAATAGTAAAACAAATCAAGGTGGTTCTTATCGTAGAGAAATTGCGAAAAAATATAAAAAGCCGAAAACAAAAGGTGATAAGAATTATAACATGCGTAATAAGAAAAAATAATGCAAGTACTTACTAAACAAGAGCTTCATAATTTAGGGATGAATATTGCTGGTAAAAAGCTTCAGGAAATGGGCTATGAGTTTGTTGCTATTAATAGCGCATTAAAAAAACATCCTCAGTTTGTGTTATATAAAAAAGGTGAACCTACTATTTTTGTGTTGGTAAAAACAACCAATAATATTCAAACACCTGAAGATTACGATGTTTTATGGATGGAAACATTTAAACAACATGCCGAAAAAAATAATGCAAAAATTTGGTTTGCAGGTATTGGTATTGCAAATTCAGAAAGCGTTGAAATGCCTGTTTTTAAAGATCAACCTTATTATGTGGCATTTGAAGATTTTATCAAAATATAATTTTATCAATATAAAAAAACACTCATTTTGTAAAAAGTGAGTGTTTTTTTATGCTTAAATTTTAAAAATTATTTGAAGCTATTTCCCGCTTTCCGCACTCGCTTTTTTTGTTTGAAAAAAACAAAAAAGAGCTCAAACAATTGCTTCAATCGGGGCTAGGCAACTTAACTAAACTCTTCTAATTATTTAAAATATTTTGATATCTTTTTAAATAAAAAATCAACAAATAAAACAAAGTATAAAGAACAAATGAAAAAAGAGTTGTTCAATTGATAAAATTGTATTTTTGCATCGTATGGAAGAAACACGTGAAGAAATAATCGAAAAAGCGGTTTTAATTGGTATTATAACCCAAAAACAAAACGAAAAACAATCTGAAGAATATTTAGATGAGTTAGAGTTTTTGACTTTAACAGCAGGAGGAGTTGCTGTAAAACGCTTTGTTCAGAAAATGGAAAAACCAAATCCTAAAACTTTTTTAGGAACTGGTAAATTAGAAGAAGTAAGAATGTATATCGCATCAAAGGGCATCAGTATTGCCATTTTTGATGACGAATTATCGCCTGCGCAATTGCGTAATATTGAGAATGAATTAGGATGTAAAGTATTAGATAGAACAAATTTAATATTAGATATTTTTGCAGGAAGAGCGCAAACAAGTTCTGCAAAAGCACAAGTAGAATTGGCACAATGTCAATATTTATTACCTCGATTAACAAGGTTATGGACTCACCTTGATAAGCAAAAAGGTGGAATCGGAATGCGTGGACCTGGTGAAACAGAAATTGAAACTGACCGTCGTATTATTAGAGAAAAAATTACCTTATTAAAGAAAAAACTTTCTACTATTGACCGTCAAATGGCAGTTCAAAGAAAGAATAGAGGTAAAATGGTGCGTGTTGCATTAGTTGGATATACCAATGTTGGTAAATCGACTTTAATGAACGTAATCAGTAAAAGTGATGTTTTTGCTGAAAACAAATTATTTGCAACTTTAGATACTACAGTAAGAAAAGTTGTAATTAAGAACATTCCTTTTTTAATGACCGATACTGTTGGTTTCATTAGAAAGTTACCTACACAATTAGTAGAGTCATTTAAATCTACTTTAGATGAAGTTCGTGAAGCTGATTTATTATTACATGTAGTAGATATTTGTCATCCAAATTTTGAAGATCATATTGCATCTGTAAATAAAATTTTAGATGAAATAGGAGCTTCAAATAAACCAATTTTAATGGTTTTTAATAAAATTGATGCTTATACTCATGATACAATTGAAGAGGATGATTTAATTACCGAGAAATCTAAAAATCATTATACACTTGATGATTGGAAGAACACTTGGATGAATGATTTAGGAAAAGAAAGTCTTTTTATATCAGCATTAAATAAAGATAATTTAGAAGATTTTAAAGAAAGAGTATATAATGAAGTTAAGAAAATACATATTCAACGATTTCCTTACAATAACTTCTTATACGAAGACAATTTACCAATAGAGTAAACACTTAGTTTAACATAGCTTAATGTAAAAAGTACATAGATATTTTGTGTCTATGTACTTTTTGTTGTATATTGAGGTATCTCTTAGAGAGAAAATATTTTAACCATTTTATTCCCCCTAGAAAATGAAAAATAATAAAAGAACACCTTCCGCTATATCAAAACTTCCTTTTGAAATTACTTTTCAAAGTAAATTAGAATTAGATATCATTCCTTTTAAATAGATAAATCAAATAACTTGATGTTGTTCAATGTTTTTAAAAATTGTTGGATAATTTGTTTAAAATTAAAAGAAATTCTAATGAAAAATATACTAATAATATTAACCGTTTTTTTTAGTGTGCTATCTGTTTTTTCTCAAAAAGTTTGTCTTTCAGAGAAAAAAGTACTGGTAGATATTAATGCTATTAATAAATGTGCAATAAGAAAAGAAGTTGTAAAAACAAAAAAACAAAAAACTAAATATATTATTGCTTCGAGTACAAGATATTTAAAAAAACGTATTTATTTAAATAAGGTTGTTCATTTAGCTAGTAATTTAAAAACAAAAGCACTTGTTGATAGTCAAACAACAACTAAAATAGATCCCCAATTATTAGTAAAGTTAAAAAAAGAAGCTGAAAAACAAGTAGTTTCTTTTGACTCTGTAGAGAATATTCCATTATTCGCATCTTGTAATGAAGATTCATCAGATAATATTGAATGTTTTAATAATGAAATGGAGAAACATATTATTAATAATTTTGTATATCCGAAGGAAGCTTTAAAGAAAGGTGTTGAAGGTAATTTAGAAGTAAGTTTTGTTATTGATAAGAATGGAGAAGTAAAGGATGTAAAAATACAAGGAGAAAAAGATAATGATGTATTGAAAAAAGAAGCAATGAGAATTGTATTATTATTACCTAAATTTACTCCAGGTAAAGAAAAAGGTCTTTTAGCAAATGTTATATACAAATTCCCTATGAATTTTACTTTAAATTAAATATTTATTAATGATAAATTAAGGTTTTTCTGTTTTAAAAAAAAAAACGTATCTTTGTATAGCTTATAAGCTTGTTTTAATTGCTATTATTTTTAAGTAATTATTTAGCTTAATCCCCTTATACTATGAGAGAATTATTATTATTAGTGTTAACCTGTTTCTTTTCAATTAATGTTATATCACAAGAAGTTTGTGAATCTCCAGATAAAACGGATTTAGATTTAAATACTATTAGTATTACTAAATGTACTATTAAAAAATCTAAAAAAAATAAAAAATCAAGACAAATATCGGTTACAGTATCTGCAAGTAGAAGACACTTAAAAAAGAGACAAAATATAAAGAAAAAGGAGCTTTCTAGTATTGGAAGTATAGGTCTTGTTAAGGTTAAAAAAGTAACTGAAAATCTAGAAGTTACTAAATCTATATCATCAAACACAAATATAGAAGATATAAAAAAGAAATTATCTATTGAAGAATTAAAAAGTGCTGCAAAATTTAATACTGTTGATAAAATCCCTTTGTTTAATGCTTGTAAAAAAGTGAAAAAAGGTGATCGTGTTAATTGTTTTAATGAAAAAATGGTTGCGCATATTTCTAAACATTTTAGATACCCAAGTGATGCTATTCAAGAATCTATTCAAGGAGAAGTTTGGGTTCGTTTTATTATTGATAAAAATGGTGAAGTAAAAAACATTAAAACTTTAGGTCCTAGAAATGGAGGTATATTAAATAAAGAAGCAGTTAGAGTAGTTTCTAAATTACCTCAATTTATTCCAGCAAAAAAAGATGGTGGACGTGTTTCTGTAAAATATGGCTTTCCTATTTCATTTGCTTTAGAGCAATAATCTTATTACAATTAAACTAAACAAAACAATATGCATAAAAAACTACTACTACTTTTTTTTGTTATTTATAGTATTGCTATTTCGGCACAGGTTACAATAGAAGGAAAGGTTTATGATGAATACCTAGAGCCTTTTCCAAGTGCTATTATTAATTCATTAGACAGTAGAATTGTTTCAGATATTGATGGAAGTTTTACGTTAACAGTAAAATCTGAATTTCCATTTGTTATTCAAGTTTCTGCTTTCGGATATCGTAAAGAAGTAATCGAAATAACAGCTGCAGATCAAGAATTAAATATTATTTTAAAAGAAAATACAACCTTAGATGAAGTTGTAATTTCAGCTTCTAGATCTCCAGAACGAATTATTGAATCACCAGTAACTATTGAGAGATTAGGACTTACAGATATTAAAAATAATACTTCTGTTTCTTTTTATGATGGATTAACAAACTTAAAAGGAGTAGATTCTAGAGAAGCAAGTTATGGTTTTAAATCGATTAACTCTCGTGGATTTTCTACTTTTGATAATACAAGATTTGTTCAGTTAGTAGATGGTGTTGAAACTTCAATACCAGCATTAAATTTTTCAGCAGGTAATATTGTAGGATTGTCAGAATTAGATGTAAAAGATGTAGAAATTCTTCCAGGAGCATCTTCAGCTTTATATGGTGCAAATGCATTTAATGGTATCTTATTAATGAAAAGTAAAAATCCTTTTGATTATGATGGAATAAGTACTTATTATAAAACAGGTTTTATCAATCAAGAAGAATCAGGATCACATCAATTTCATGATGTTGGTATTAGAATGGCATATAAGTTTAATAATTATATTGCAGCAAAAGCAAATTTAGTTGTTTATAAAGCTGAAGAATGGCATGCAAATGATGCGTCGAACACAACAGGTGTTGGAGGTGTTACTAAAGAAGGAAATAGAAATGACACACCTGATTATGATGGAGTAAATTTTTATGGAGATGAGATTACTTATACATTTACAGGTCCATTTAAAGATATAGGAACTGTAACTAGAACAGGATATGCTGAGAAAGAACTATATGATTATGATGGTAGTGGTTTAAAGTTTGATGCATCGTTACATTTTAGACCAATGGGGAATGAAAAATTAGAGGTAATTCTTAATTCACGTTTCTCTCAAGGAGATAATTTATATCAAGGTTCAAATAGGTTTTCTCAACAAGAATTTCTTGTTCAACAGCATAAAGTAGAAGTTTTAGGTAAGAATTTCTTTGCTCGTGCTTATTACACTAGTAATACTACAGGAATAAGCTATGATTTACGTTTTGCAGGGATTGCTTTAAATCAGGATTATAAATCTAATAAGCAGTGGTTTACTGAATATGGAGCTGCATTTGGTGGGTTAATACCAAATATAACACCAGGAAACCATAATGTAGCAAGGAGTTTTGCTGATATAGGTAGACTTGAACCAGGAACAGTTGACTTTAACAAAGCATTAGCTAAAATAAAAGATACTTCGATTAGTGAAGGAGGAGCAGGAATAAAAGATAATACAAATTTATACAATGCTGATGTAAATTATAATTTTAGAGACATCATTAAATGGGGTGAATTTCAAATAGGAGGTTCTTACCGTAAATTTAATATTAATTCAGAAGGTACTTTATTTACAGATAAAGAAGATCCTATTGAATTTGATATGTATGGAATATATTCACAGCTACAAAAGAAATTTTTAGATGATCGTTTAAAATTTACAGGGTCTGTTCGTTATGATAAAACAAAAAACTTTGATGGGAATTTTTCACCAAGGGTTGCTTTAAATTATGCCGTTAAAGAAAATAAAATACTAAGAGCTTCATATCAAACAGGTTTTAGAACACCAAGTACATTAGAACAGTATTTAGGATTGAGATCGGGTCCAAATCAATTTTTATTAGGAACTTCTTCAGAAAATATAGATCGTTTTTTAGTAGAAGTTGAAAATGAAAACCTTCCTAATACTATTATTAAAGGACAAGACGTTTTTAATAATGCATTTATGTTAAAAGACGGTACTTATACACGTGTAAATCCTAATCGAGTAAAGCCTGAAAAAGTAACGTCGTATGAATTAGGATATAGAAGTATTGTAAATTTAACATCTACTAATATTGTTGAATTAGATATAAATGGTTATTACAATCAATATGATAATTTTACAGCGACTAAAACAGTTGTAGTTCCTAATTATGAAGGTCTTGTTGATGGTAAAAATGCTTTTGAAAACGAAGATTTAACAGAGTTTACTTTAAATACAAATACCTTAGCTAAAGTAGAGTCTTATGGTATTGGCGTAGGTTTAACTACAAAAGTTTTTAAAACATTTAATTTTGGAGCAAATTACACATTAAGTAAATTAATATTTAACCAAGAAGATGATGAAGATTTTAAACCAGGTTTTAATACTCCAGAACATCAAGTAAAAGTAATGTTTGGTAATCCAAATTTGTTTAAAAACTTCGGGTTTAATCTAAATGCAAGATGGCAAAATGAATTCTTATGGCAATCGAGTTTCTTAAACGGAAATATTGATAGTAGAACTGTATTAGATGCTCAGATAAACTATACTATTCCAAATTTAAAATCAAGAATCAAAGTTGGTGGTACTAACTTAGGAGGTAAAGAATACGTTGTAGCTCCTGGTTCAGGATTAATTGGTTCAATGTATTATATTTCTTGGACTATTAATCAGTAGTCTATCAGTCAAGTATTTATTAAATAAAAGAATTAAACATAAAAAACCCTAAATAATACATGTATTATTTAGGGTTTTTTATGTTTTTTAAATTAAAAAATATTTTACTACCTAATAATGATATTATTTTACTGTATATTTGATATTGATTAAGTATGGCTTGTTATTTGATAATAAGTTATTTAAAGTTATTATTTATGAAAAAAACAATTTTATTTACATTATTATATATTATAACATCTTTTGTTCTTTTTGGACAACAAGTTTGTGAATCTCCAGATAATACAGATATCGATTTAAATAGTATAACTAAATGTGCTATAACACCATTAAAAGAAGCTAAAAATAATAGATCTCGTCAAATTAGAGTTAATGTTTCAGCAAGAAGAAGAGTTTTAAAGAAAAAAATAGTTAAATCAACGAATAATTTAACAACTTCAGGTGTAATTTCATCTTTGGATAAAAAAGTAACTTCTGATTTACCTATTGTTCATATTCGAAAGGAAATTAATTTAAATAAAAATATTGAAGATCTTAAAAAGAAACTATCAAAAGAAGAGATTAGGAAAGCATTGAAATTTGCATCGGTAGATAGAATACCTACTTTTAAAGGTTGTGAAAAAGCAAAGAAAGGTGAAAAGTCAGATTGTTTTAATCATGAAATGATGGAACATATTTCTAAGTATTTTAGTTACCCAGCTGAAGCTGTTAGAACTCATATTGAAGGAGAAGTTTGGGTTCGTTTTATTATTGATAAAGATGGGTATGTTAAAAATATTAAAACATTAGGTCCTGATGATGGTGAAATGTTAAATAATGAAGCTATACGAGTAGTTTCATTATTGCCTAAATTTATACCTGCAAAGAAAAACGGAAAAAAAGCTTCTGTAAAATATGGTTTTCCAATTAATTTTTCATTGGAAGAATAAGGTTATATTTGTATAAAAAAAATCAAAATGTTCAAGAAAAAATTAACAATACTCTTTTTTACACTGTGTGGAATTATTTCATATGCACAGGTAGAAATAAAAGGTGCTGTCTATGATGAATATCTAGAGCCTTTTTATAATGCAGAAATTACGCTAGCAGGCAAAAGTGTATTGTCTGATGAAGAAGGTAAATTTATATTAAACCTAAATCAGCCATTACCTGTAAAGTTAAAAATTACAGCTTTTGGTTATAAACAAGAAGAACTTCTAATTACTAATTTAAAGAAGTCTATTAATATCATTTTAAAAGAGACTCTTTTATTAGATCAAATAGTAATATCTGCTTCTAGAGTTCCTGAGAGAATTATAGAATCTCCAGTAACTGTTGAAAGATTTGGATTAATAGATATAAAAAATACATCTTCTAATTCTTTTTATGATGGTTTAGTTAATTTAAAAGGTATAGAATCAAGAGAAGGAAGTTATGGGTTTAAATCAATAAATACAAGAGGTTTTTCTGACTTCAGCAATTCTCGTTTTGTTCAAATGATTGACGGTATGGATACTGCTGCACAATCTTTAAGTTTTAGTACAGGGAATTTTTCTGGTGTATCAGAATTAGATATTGAAAGTGTCGAAATTTTACCAGGAGCATCATCTGCTTTATATGGAGCTAATGCTTATAATGGTCTAATGCTAATGAATACTAAAAGCCCATTTGATTATACAGGTATTAGTACCATGTTTAAAACTGGGTATATGAGTCAGGAAGAAGGAGGTAATAATCCTTTTTATGATATTGCTGTTAGAATGGCTTATAAATTTAATGATTTTTTTGCAGCAAAAGTAAACTTTTCATATTATGAAGCAGAAGAATGGCATGCAAATGATTTAAGAAATAAAGAAATTGATACTCATAAAATAATACCAGGAAATATTAATTCAACAGTTAATTATGATGGTATTAATACTTATGGAGATGAACTTTATCGTGATTTATCTTTTAAAAACGTAGAGATACAAAAAGTTAAACCTGGAGCTGAAAGACCAGTATACGGAACTTATTTAAGAAGAACAGGTTATTCTGAAAAGGAACTTTTAAAAGATGATTTTAAAACAAGTAATTTACGTTTTTCAGGAGCATTACATTTTAGACCTTTTAAAGATGATAGATTAGAAATAGAGTTATCATCTAGGTTTTCTTTAAGAGATAATCTTTTTCAAGGAACAAGTAGATTTGCACAACGTAATTATTTTACAGAACAACATAAATTAGAAATAAAAGGGAAGGATTTTTATGTTAGAGGATATTATACAGGAAATGATTCTGGTGATTCATATGATTTAACAAAAACAGGTATTGAGCTTAATTTTGAAGCTGATTATATTGATGATTGGGTAGATGAATACATTTCTCAATTTTATGGTAATGGTAAATCAATAGCAGAAGCAAGAGTTTTAGCAGATGTAAATAGGTTTCAGCCAAACACAAAACGATTTAATCAAGAGTTTGATAGAATTACGAAAACTTTAATGTCTGAAGGAGGAAGTGCTTTGTATGAAAAGAGTAATTATAAGCATATTGATGGTAATTATAACTTTAGAAGTTTATTGGGTAATTGGGCAGATATACAAGTAGGAGCATCTTTTAGGCAATACAATCCAAACTCTAAAGGAACTTTATTTAATGATGCTTACGAAAAAATTCGAATAGAAGAATATGGTTTTTATTCTCAAGTTCAGAAAAAACTATTTGAAGACCGACTTAAAATAACAACATCTCTTCGTTATGATAAATCAGATAATTTTGATGGAAATTACTCACCAAAATTAGCATTGACTTATGCTTTAGGTGAAGAAAAAAATAATGTGTTAAGAGCTTCATATCAAACAGGTTTTAGAATACCAACTATTCAAGAACAGTATAGTTTTTTAAAGCCAGCTGTTAAAACGACTATAGGAACAGTAAGTGATAATTTAAATAGAATTGGTTATGAAAATAGTTATTATGAAGCTTGGGATTATGCATTAAATAAATATGTATGGAAAAAACGAACTGTTCATGGAAAAGAAATTATAAATAACTCAATATTAACAAGAACTTATTATGTAGATAGAGATACCTATACAGGTAAACTGAATCAAAAATCTACTTATGGTGAAGTTGTACCAGAGTTAGTTAAAACAATTGAATTAGGGTATAGAAGTATGTTTCGTTTAAATAATAACACCAATTTTGATTTAGATGTTAATGCATATTATAGTAAACATAAGAATTTTGTGTTTACACAAGATGTCGTTACTCCTAATGCTGGTATTGTATATCCTTATGGTAACAGACAATTAACAGCTGAAGAAACTGTAGAGAATCAGTATGGATTAATAGTAGATGGTGTGTTAGTTTTTGATGAATTAGCTGCCAGAGCTTTTCAGTATGGTGATGTACGAGAGTCTAATATTATAACTAATAGTAAATCTGAAATAGATTCGTATGGTTTTTCTTTAGGAACACACACTAAGATTTTCAAAAATTTTGATGTAGGTGTAAACTATAATTTTAATGATTATAATTTAGTAGAAGATAAAGATGCTGGGCAATTTGAACCTAACTTTAATACACCAAAACATAGCGTAAAAGTACAGTTTGGAAATACGAAGCTTTATAAAAATGTTGGCTTTAATATAAATGCTAGATGGTCTGATAAGTATAAATGGGTTTCTACTTTTGTAAGAGGAGATGTAGATAGTAGAATTGTAATTGATGCTCAATTAAATTATCGCATCCCTTCAATGAAATCTAAATTTAAAATAGGAGGAACAAATTTATTTGGTAAAGAATATTTTGTTGCACCTGGTTCTGGTCAAATAGGGCAGTTGTATTATATCTCTTGGATTATCAATAATTAATTAGATATATTACATAAAATAAAAAACTCGAGCATTATTGCTCGAGTTTTTTATTGTTTTAGAATGATATAAATTTAGAGCCTGTTTAAAAACTAAATTACCGTCATTCTGAATTTATTTCAGAATCGCATAAGGTGAAGAAATACCGAAAATCAGGATGTGAAACTGAAATAAATTCAGTTTGACGGATTCGATTTTTCAGGGATAAAATGTTTTTAAATTAAATTTAAACAAGCTCTAAAGATAGTTTTTTAACACAAAAAAAGAGCTCGATATACTATCGAGCTCTTTTTGATTAAAATACTTTTGTATGATTTTTGGGTATATACTATAAATTAATAGTCATTAATAACCCTTTTTTAGCTTGTAAAATTACTTTTAGTAAGCTCTTTCATCATTTCCTTCATAAAAGTTTATGAAAGCTTGATTAACTACTCGGTTACCTCCATCAGTAGGATAATCACCTGTAAAATACCAATCACCTAAATTATCAGGACAAGCTTTATGTAAATTAGCTACATTCTGAAAAATTACTTCAACATCTGTTTTAATATCCGATGTTTTTAATAATTCTGCAATTTTACCAGAAATTTCATCATCAGTAAAAGGAGCATATACTTCTTTTACATAATTGATAACATCTTTATCTTCGCTAGTTTCTTGTTTTTTACATTTAGCATATACCGTATCAATAATATCATATTGATTCGTTTCTTTTAATAATGCTAAAGCAGCTTTAAAGGCGATAAAATCATTAATTTTTGCCATATCGATACCATAACAATCAGGGTAACGAATTTGAGGTGCAGAAGAAACTACAACAATTTTCTTAGGATTTAATCTGTCTAATATTTTGATAATACTTTTCTTCAAGGTTGTACCACGAACAATACTATCATCAATAATTACTAAATTATCTGTAGGTTTTACTACGCTATAAGTAACATCATATACGTGTGCTACTAAATCATCTCTACTACTATCATCAGTAATAAAGGTTCTTAATTTTGCATCTTTAATAGCAATTTTTTCAAAACGAGGTCTTTTTGATAAAATTTCTATTACTTTTTCTTTTGATAATTTTGTTCCACCAGCTAAAATAGCCGTTGTTTTTTGCTGATTCAACACATCTTCAGCAGCTTCCATCATTCCAAAAAATGAAGTTTCTGCAGTGTTAGGAATGTAAGAGAAAACAGCATTTTCAATATCATTATCAATAGATTTTAAAACATTAGGGAATACGTATTTTCCTAAGTTTTTACGCTCTGTGTAAATATCAGCATCATTTCCTCTAGAGAAATAAATTCTTTCAAAAGAACAGGCTTTTTTAGTGCGTTGTTCTAAAATAGGTGACATAGAAGTTTGCCCATTTTTTTTGATAATTAATGCATGACCTCTATCAATTTCTTTAATTTCATCAATAGCAACATTAAATACTGTTTGAATTGCAGGACGTTCTGAAGCTACAACAACAACTTCATCATCTTGATAATAAAATGCAGGACGAATTGCTGAAGGGTCTCTTAATACAAAAGCATCACCATGACCTAATAAACCTGCCATTGCATAACCACCATCCCAGTTTTTTGCAGAACGCTGTAAGATTCGTTGAATATCTAAATTTTCTTCAATATAAGGAGAGGCATCTTTTTTACTAAAACCTTCAGCTTTAGCTTTAAGGTATAGGTCAGATACTTCATCTTCTAAAAAATGACCAATTTTTTCCATTACTGTAACAGTATCGGTTGATTCTTTTGGATGTTGTCCTAAATCAATTAAATCATTTAAAAGTTGTTTTGAGTTGGTCATGTTAAAGTTACCAGCTACAATTAAACTTTGATGTCTCCAGTTACGTTGACGTAAAAAAGGGTGTACATTTTCGATTGAGTTTCCTCCAAAAGTACCATAACGAAGGTGTCCTAAAAATAAGTTACCTAAATAAGGAACATTATCTTTTTGCCATTCAGTATCATCTGTTTTATCAGGGTTTTCTTGAAAAACACCATTAATTCTGTTGTTTATTTTTCCAAAAATATCTTTAATTGGTTGTGCTTGATTCGAACGAATTCGACTAATGTATCTTGTTCCTGGTGTAACATCGAATTTGATACTTGCTAAACCTGCACCATCTTGTCCGCGATTGTGCTGTTTTTCCATTAATAAATACATCTTATTTACACCATAAAGTGCAGTTCCGTATTTATCTTTATAATATTGTAATGGTTTTAATAATCTAACCATTGCAATACCGCACTCATGTTTAATAGCGTCACTCATTTGAAAAAATATTTAAAGGATGTTGTGTGTTGTTGTTATTCTTGTTATTTAAAAATCCGCAGCAAAAAGCGCGGATTTTTAAATTATGATAATTCTATGTCAAATTGTGTTAATTCTTTAAAAGCCTGTAAGCGTGTTAGCACTTCTTCTTTTGTAAGCTCTTCCATTCGTTGTGTCCCAAATTTTTCAACACAAAAGGAAGCTAAATTAGATCCGTAAATAATTCCGTTTTTCATGTTATCAAACGAAATATCTTGCGTTTTTGCTAAATATCCACAAAAACCTCCTGCAAAAGTGTCTCCTGCTCCTGTAGGATCAAAAACTTCTGCTAATGGTAATGCTGGTGCAAAGAACATTTTTCCTTCACTAAATAATAAAGCTCCGTGTTCTCCTTTTTTAATGATAACATATTTAGGTCCCATTTCATGAATTTTCTTCGCAGCATTCACTAACGAATATTCTCCACTTAACTGACGAGCTTCTTCATCATTAATAGTAATCACATCTACACGTTTTAAAACGATATGTAATTCTGTTAATGCGATATCCATCCAAAAGTTCATAGTATCAAGTACTACTAATTTTGGCTTTTCAGTCATTTGATCTAAAACAGATGCTTGTGTTAATGGGTGTAAATTACCTAACATTACAATACCTGCATCTTTAAAATTTTCAGGTACTACTGGTGTAAAATGTTCTAAAACATTTAATTCAGTAATTAAAGTATCACGAGAATTCATATCATTATGATATTTACCACTCCAGAAGAATGTTTTTCCTTCTTTAACAACTTCAATACCATCGGTATTAATATCTTTGTTGTTCATCATATCTAAATATGATTGAGGGAAATCTCCTCCAACTACAGAAACTACTCCGGTTTTAACTCCAAAATGAGAAGCCGCCAAACCTACATAAGTTCCCGAACCTCCTAATATTTTATCTGTTTTACCAAAAGGTGTTTCAATAGCATCAAAAGCTACGGTACCAACTGCTAATAATTTGCTCATTTCTTGTTTTTTTACTGTAATTTTGCACTTTTAATAAAGTGTCTTTAGACAGTGCAAAAATAGTTTTAAAAAATGACTATCAAAGAAATACAAGAAGAAATTATTGACGAGTTTTCTATGTTTGATGACTGGATGGAGCGTTACGAGTATATAATTGACTTAGGAAAATCATTACCTATGATAAAGGATACCTTTAAGTTAGATGAAAATTTAATTAAAGGATGTCAATCAAAAGTTTGGTTATATTCTGAGTTAGATAACAACACAATTCTATTTACTGCCGATAGCGATGCTATTTTAACCAAAGGAATTGTAGCGTTATTATTAAGAGTATATTCTAATCAAACTCCCGCAGCAATTTTAGAAGCAAAAACTGATTTTATCGATGAAATTGGTTTAAAAGAACATTTAAGTCCAACGCGTGCTAATGGTTTAGTTTCTATGATTAAGCAAATAAAAATGTATGCGCTTGCGCAACAATCTAAATTAACAACATAAAGAAGTAGAAAAGATGACAGATAAAGAATTAGACGATTTAGGAGATAAAATAGTAGGTGTTTTAAAAACAATTTATGATCCTGAAATTCCAGTAGATATATATGAGTTAGGATTAATTTATGATGTATTCGTTTCTGAAGAAAAGGATGCTAAAATTTTAATGACTTTAACATCACCAAATTGCCCAGTAGCAGAAAGTTTGCCTGTTGATATTGAAAACAAGGTAAAATCATTAGAAGAAATTAATAACTGTGAGGTTGAAATTACTTTTGATCCTACTTGGACAAATGAAATGATGAGTGAAGAGGCGAAGTTAGAACTTGGAATGCTATAAAAATGGCAGAAGAAATTATAAATAGAGTTGCCGATAGTAAATTAATAACTATTGATCTTGAAGATTTTTATCCTAAAGGAAATCGTATTGTTTTTGATATTAAAGATTGGTTGTATGAAGAATTAATTCTTCGTGAGAAAGATTTTAGAGAACAAGTGAAAAATCATAATTGGTCGCAATATAAAGACACATTTGTTGCTTTAAGTTGTTCTGTTGATGCGGTAATTCCTTCTTGGGCATATCTTTTATTAACAACTAAGTTAACCGAATTTGCTCAAAAAATAGTAGTTGGTGATTTAGAATTATTAGAAACGGTAATTTTTAATGATATTATTACAAATTTAGATACAACTTTATATCAAGATAAAAGATTAATAATAAAAGGTTGTTCTGCTAAACCAATTCCGCAAAGTGCTTATACATTGTTGGTTAGTGAAATTCAGCCAATTTGTAAAAGCATTATGTTTGGTGAAGCCTGTTCAACAGTGCCTTTATTTAAAAAATAAGTATTAAAAATAAGTGACTTTTGAAAAAGAAGGTTGTCTAATAAAATGCGTAGTTTTGCGTTCTTAAAAATTTAATATAATGAAAAAAATAATCTTAACATTAGCATTTGTTTGTTCTATTGTTTCTTTACAAGCACAAACAGCTCAAGAACTAAAAAAAGATCTTGCAACTAAAAAAGGTGAAATAAGTAAATTACAAGGTGAAGCTAATGCTTTACAATCTAAAATTGATGCTTTTCCAGGTTGGAAATATGGTGCATTTGGTACAATTGGAGCTAATTTTTCTGCTTTCGATAACTGGTACTCTAATACTGTTCCTAATTCATCTGCTGGAAATGTAGGTATTACTATAAATGGTTTTGCTAATTTAGATAGAGAAAAGTATTTTTGGAGAAACTCAGGAAATATTAATTTAGGTTGGGTTAAATTAGATGATAAAAATAACCCTAATGACGATACTGAATTTAACGGAACTACTGATGTTTTTACAGTAACTTCTTTATTTGGTTATAAATTAACTAAAACATTAGCTGCTTCAACTTTAGTTGAATACAGAACTTCTTTAATTAAGAATTTTAATGACCCAGGTTATTTAGATTTTGGACTTGGACTTACTTGGATTCCTATTCCAGAATTAGTAGTAGTTGCACACCCATTAAACTACAATTATGTATTTAGTAAATCAGGATCAAACTTTGATTCTTCTTTAGGTGCTAAAATAGTTGCTGAATACAACAAGAAAATAGGTAACTTTAAATTCAGATCTAATTTATCTACTTTCCAAAGCTATAAATCAGCAGATTTATCTAACGCAACTTGGATAAATTCTATCGGATTTAATATCTGGAAAGGTATTGGAGTAGGAGTTGAATCTGGTTTAAGAGCTAATAAACAAGAAGCTTTTAATTCTGCTTTAACAAATTATCCTTCTTTAGAAGCAACACCAGGAAAAGTACAATCGTACTGGTTAGCTGGTTTAAGTTATGGTTTCTAAATAAAAACTTTATAATTATAATAAAACCTCAAACAGTAATGTTTGAGGTTTTCTTTTTTACGTATTTTAGCTAAAAATTAAACAAAATTAAATGACACTATTAATTATTTACGCTACAGTTTCTATCTTTTTTTCTTTTATATGTTCTATTTTAGAGGCAGTTTTACTAAGTGTAACCGCTACTTTTATCAATGTGAAAAAGAACGAAGGCGAAGCTTTTGCAACAGGATTAGAAATTTTAAAAAAAGATGTTGATAAACCTTTAATCGCTATTCTTACATTAAATACCCTTGCCCACACTGTTGGTGCAATTTTAGTAGGTACTGAGGCTAAAAAGATATTTAATGATGATGGTTATGGTGTTTTTATCGTTTCTGCAGTTATGACTATTTTAATTTTAGTGGCATCAGAAATTATTCCAAAAACAATTGGAGCTACCTATTGGAAACAATTAGCTGGTTTTACAACAAAGGCATTAAAAGTAATGATTTTTCCATTAAAATGGACAGGTGTTTTATGGATCTTACAATTGACTACTAAGTTAATTGGAGGAAAAGGAGGACATGGGGAAAGTGTTTTAAGTAGGGAAGATTTTTCGGCGATGACAGATATTGCAGAACAAGAAGGTGTTTTTCATGAAGATGAAAGTAATGTTATCCGAAATATGTTGAATTTTAAAGATGTTCAAGCAAAAGATATTATGACGCCTCGTACAGTTCTTATATCAGCTGATGAAAATCAAACAATTCAATCCTTTTTTGATAAAAATAACTTACTAAATTTTTCAAGAATTCCTGTTTTTTCTGATAATTCGGATACTATAACTGGTTATATTTTAAAAGATCAATTATTACTTGCTTTAGTTGAGAAAAAAGGAAATCAACCTTTAAAATCAATAAAAAGAACTATTCTTATTGCAGAAAGAAATTTATCAATTCCTGAATTATTTAAAAAGTTAATAGAACAAAGAGAACATTTAGCATTAATTGTTGATGAATACGGTTCTGTAAGTGGTTTAGTAACTCAAGAAGATGTAATTGAAACCCTTTTAGGTTTTGAAATTATGGATGAGAGCGATAATGTTGCCGATTTACAAAAACTAGCAAGAATGAATTGGAAAAAACGAGCTAAAAATATCGATATTATAGATAATTCTGAGGAGTCATAAATTATTTTAAAGAATAATTATACTACATCTAACAAAAAAATCAGTGCTAAATTTAGCACTGATTTTTTTGTTTACCTATTATTCTGATTTTTATTTATAGTGGAATAACAATAGAACCATTAAATTTTTCTCTTATTTTATTTAAAGCTTTATCTGCTTGTAATTTTGTCCTGTAGTCACCAACTTGTGCTTTCCAATCAGGTTGATCGTAGGTGATTTTTGTATAAACACCCGGATATTCAATCTGAAATCTGTTTCGTAAACTCTTAGCTTTCGTTTCTAAACCATTATATAATTGGATTCTGTAACCAGTTCCATTTCGTTTATTATATTCTCTTTTCTTAACAATAAGAGAAGCTATATCTTTATTTTTATTGTGTTTCTCTTGTGCTTTTGTACTAAATACACCTATTGTAAGAGATAACGTTAAAGTTAGTATAATACCTCTTTTTTTCATTTGATTAAAACTTTATACAAAAGTAATGACTTACAATTTAATAGATTGTCTACTTAAGTTATTTAGAACAAATATAAATTATAAATTAGCAATCTCTTAACTTTTCACAATTTAGAGATAAGTAGTACTTTTGCGTAACCTTCTATGTGCTATTTTTATAATAGTCTTATAGATAAAAATCTATTAAAACTTATATTTAACAGTATGAAAAGTGTGAAACATCACAACAGATTAACCCAGACACTCGTAAAGAGTTTAGCTTTCTTTTTAGTTTTATTCGTGAGTTTTTCAGCGTTTTCACAAGATGTTGATGAAGCCCGTCAAAAAGAAGGGAAAAAATTATTTAAGTCTTTATGTGCTTCTTGTCACAAGTTAGATAAAAAACTTGTTGGTCCTAAACTAGGAGGAGTAGAAAGCAGAAGAGAAAACGATTGGTTAAAGTCTTGGATTAAAGACAACGCAGCGTTAAGAGCTTCTGGAGATAAAGATGCAATTGAAATTTTTGAAGAATATAAGCAATCTAATATGACTGCTTTTCCTCAGTTAACAGATAAAAATATTGATGATATTCTTTATTACACAACTGTTGGTGAGATTAAGAAGGCAGGTGCAACTGAAGTTGCTGCAGCTGGTTCAACTGAAAAAGGAGATGCTCCAGGATGGTTGTTGTATATTTTAGCAGCAGCGATTATTGTTGCTTTTTTAATTATTGCTAGTTTATTAAAAACAATTAGTGAGTTAAAAGGAGCACCTAAAACACCAGGTTTAGCAGGTCAAACAGCTGAGTTATGGGAAGGTATTAAAAAGAATACATTTTTACATGTGTTAGCTGTGATTTTTGGAGCTTTAATTGGGATTTATGTTTTATTCGGAACATTATTTCAAGTAGGTGTTGATGAAGGTTATCAGCCAATTCAACCAATTGCTTTTTCGCATAAAATTCACGCAGGTGATAATAAGATAGATTGTCAATATTGTCACTCTTCAGCAAAACATAGTAAAACTTCAGGTATTCCTTCAGTAAGTGTTTGTATGAACTGTCATAAGAATATTTCAGAAGTAGCAGATGATACTAAAGTGGTTATGGATGATCATACTTTAACTAAATCTGATTTAGATAAAGAAATAGCTAAGATATATGATGCTGCCGGATGGGATGCTGAAAATTTAGAATATACTGGTAACACTAAGCCTGTTAAATGGGTTAGAGTTCATAATTTACCAGATTTTGCATACTTTAATCACTCACAGCACGTAACTGTTGCAGGTGTAAAATGTCAAAAATGTCACGGACCAGTTGAAGAAATGGAAGAGGTATATCAGTACTCTCCATTAACAATGGGTTGGTGTATCGATTGTCATAAAGAGACTAAAGTAGACTTGAAAGGAAATGAATACTATGCTAAAATTCATAAGCAATTAGCAGCAAAGTATGGAGTTGATCAAGTTTCAATAGCACAGTTAGGTGGAAAAGAGTGTGGTAAGTGCCACTATTAATCAATTAGAAAGTAGAAAAACACATATATAAATGGCTTCAAACAAAAAATACTGGCAAAGTGTTGAAGAACTAAAAGGTAGTTCTGTTGTTGAAACGCTACGTAATAATGAGTTTGTACAAGATATTCCTACAGATGAATTTTTAGGTGATAAAGAAACGTTAGAAACTTCATCAACCTCACGTAGAGATTTCTTGAAATATGTTGGATTTACCACAGCAGCAGCTTCTTTAGCAGCTTGTGAGGGTCCCGTAAGAAAATCAATCCCTTATGTAGTACAACCAAATGATATCGTTGTAGGTGTTGCTGATTGGTACGCAACTACAATAGCAGATGGTTTTGATTTTGCAAACGTATTAGTAAAAACACGTGAAGGTCGTCCGATTCTTGTAATGCCTAACAAATTGGCATCAGGAGAAACAAACGCACGTACACAAGCATCTGTTTTATCATTATACGATGATCAATTACGTTTAAAAGAACCTAAAAAAGGTGCTGAACAAATTTCTTGGGCAACTGCCGATAAAGAAATTGTTGCAACTTTGAATGAGTTGAAAACAGCAAATGAACCTGTAGTATTATTAACAGGTACTTTAGCAAGTCCTTCAACTGAAAAAGTAATTACAGCATTTACTGCTGCATATCCAAACGTAAAGCACGTTGTTTATGATGCTATTTCAGAAAGTGCAACTGCTGATGCTTTCGAAGCAATGTATGGTACACGCGCTTTACCTAATTACGATTTTAGTAAAGCTGAAGTAATCGCTTCTATTGGTGCTGATTTTATTGGTGACTGGCAAGGAGGTTATGAAAAATCATATACTGATGGTCGTAAAGCTGCATCTGGTAAGATGTCTTACCATGTTCAGGTAGAAAGTAATATGTCTTTAGCAGGAGCAAATGCTGATAAAAGATTGGTTGTGAAACCTTCTGATCAAGTATATGCTTTAGTTAATTTATATAACGAAGTAACAGGAGAGTCAATTCCTTCTAAAGCAACTCAAATTGATGCTGAAATTAAAAAACTAGCAATTAGTTTAAAAAAGGCAGGTTCAAAAGGAGTTGTTGTTACAGGATTAAATGATAAAAATGCTCAGTTAATTGCTTTTGCTATTAACGAGAAATTACAAAGTGAGATATTCGATACAAAAGCTGTTAATTTAACACGTCAAGGTAACGATACTCAAGTAGTTCAATTAGTTGCTGATATTAAAGCAGGAGTTGTAAAAGGTTTAGTTACTTATAACACAAACCCTTTATATACTTTAGCAAATGCTGCTGATTTAGCAGAAGGAATTAAGAACTTAAAATTATCTGTTGCAATATCGACTCAAAACGATGCAACGGCTAATGCTACACAATATACATTACCAGCACCTCACAATTTAGAGAGCTGGGGAGATGTTACAATTACTAAAGGTACGTATAGTTTAATGCAGCCAACAATTTCTCCATTATTTAATACACGTCAGTTACAAGATGTGTTATTAAAATGGTCAGGTAGTTCTGTAAACTATTACGATACTTTAAAAGAGTTTTGGAGTACTAATGTATTAGGTGGAGCATCTTGGAATCAAGCATTGCATGATGGTTTTTTCAAAGCAAATGTTATTACTTCTGAAGACGAAGAGATTTTTCAATCTGCAGTAGTTATAACAAATACAGTATCTGAGTTATTAAAAACTACAAGTACTGCTTCTGGTTTTGAATTAAACTTATTTTCATCAACTGCATTAGGTGATGGTAAACAAGCAAACAATCCTTGGTTACAAGAATTACCAGACCCTATAACACGTGCTTCTTGGGATAATTACTTAACCGTTTCAATGGCTGATGCTAGAGAATTAGGTTTTGAAAATCCTGTAAAAGATAACGGAGCTATTAATGGTAACTATGCTACTGTAACGGTAAACGGAGTTTCTGTTGAAAAAGTTCCAGTTATGATTCAGCCAGGTCAAGCAAAAGGATCTGTAGGTTTAGCATTAGGATACGGTAGAACACAAACTTTAAAAGAAGAGATGCAAGTTGGTTTAAACGCATATCCTCTTTATAAAAATGGAAACCATATTCAATATAATGTTTCTATAGAAAAAACTTCAGGATGGCATAAATTTGCTTGTACTCAAGTACAAAGTACTCTTGCTGGTCGTAATGATATTTTAAAAGAAGCTACTTTAAACCAAGTATCAAATAAAAATTTAGATCCAAAACATACTTGGAATAAGCCTTCAATGGTTTCTTATGATCACCAAGAAGTTGAAGCAAAAAGTATCGATTTATGGGCAGACCATAATCGTGAGGTAGGACATCACTTTAATTTATCTATCGATTTAACATCTTGTACAGGATGTGGGGCTTGTGTTGTAGCATGTCATGCAGAAAACAATGTGCCAGTTGTAGGTAAAGACGAGGTAAGAGTAGGTAGAGATATGCACTGGTTGCGTATTGACCGTTATTATTCTTCTACAGTAGTTGATAAGCAACATGATGCTTCAATGACTATTGAAGAATTTAGAGCTCAAAACCCTAGATTATCAAACAAAGAAGTTGAAAGAAAGTATACTGAAAAAGTTTTAGAATTAAGTAAAGGTGATTTATTTGACGCTTTAGAAAATTCTGCAGAAAACCCAGAAGTAGCTTTCCAACCAATGATGTGTCAGCACTGTAATCATGCTCCGTGTGAAACAGTATGTCCAGTAGCAGCAACATCACATGGTCGTCAAGGTCAAAATCAAATGGCTTATAACAGATGTGTAGGTACAAGATATTGTGCTAACAACTGTCCTTATAGAGTTCGTCGTTTTAACTGGTTTAATTATTCAGAAAATAGCGAGTTTGACTTTAACATGAATAACGAATACGGAAAAATGGTGTTAAATCCAGATGTAGTAGTTCGTTCTCGTGGAGTTATGGAAAAATGTTCTATGTGTATTCAAATGACACAAGCAACTATCTTAAATGCTAAAAAAGAAGGTAGAGCTGTACATAAAGATGAATTTGAAACAGCTTGTTCATCAGCTTGTTCATCTGGGTCAATGGTATTTGGAGATATAAATAATCCTGAAGATGCAGTTACTGCATTAAAAGAGGATGATAGAGCTTTTCATGTGTTAGACTATATTGGTACAAAACCAAACGTAGTTTATCAAGTAAAAGTAAGAAATACAAACGAAGCATAATAACAAAACTAATAAGTATATAGATTTATGTCGTCTCATTACGAATCATCTTATAGAGAACCTTTAGTGTTAGGTAACAAAAGTTACCATGATATCACTGAAGACATTGCAAAGCCTATAGAAGGTAAAGCAAATCAAAATTGGTATATCGCATTTTTTATCTCCTTAGCAGCAATGTTATGGGGGTTTGGGTGTATTTTCTACACTGTCGGTACAGGTATCGGTGTGTGGGGATTAAGTAAAAACATTGGTTGGGCATGGGATATTACCAACTTCGTATGGTGGGTAGGTATTGGTCACGCAGGAACTTTAATTTCGGCAGTACTATTATTATTCCGTCAGAAATGGAGAATGGCAATTAACCGTTCGGCAGAAGCAATGACAATTTTTGCTGTATTCCAAGCAGGTTTATTCCCTATTATTCACATGGGACGTCCATGGAATGGATACTGGGTATTACCAATGCCAAATCAATTCGGATCATTATGGGTTAACTTTAACTCACCATTATTATGGGATGTATTCGCAATTTCAACATATTTATCTGTATCATTAGTTTTCTGGTGGACAGGTTTATTACCAGATTTTGCAATGATTCGTGATAGAGCAGTAAAGCCTTTTCAAAAGAAAATATATGCTTTATTATCTTTCGGATGGTCAGGTAGAGCTAAAGATTGGCAACGTTTTGAAGAAGTATCATTAGTGTTAGCAGGTTTAGCTACACCATTAGTACTTTCAGTACATACAATTGTATCAATGGATTTTGCTACTTCTATTAACCCAGGATGGCATTCAACAATATTTCCTCCTTATTTCGTAGCTGGAGCAATCTTTTCAGGATTTGCAATGGTACAAACCTTATTAGGTATTATGCGTAAGGTTACAAATATGGAAGCATATATTACACGTTTACACGTAGAATATATGAATATTGTAATCCTTTTAACAGGTGGTATTGTAGCTGTAGCTTATGCAACAGAATTCTTTATTGCATGGTATACAGGATCACCTTATGAAAACTATACTTATTTATCATTTGGAGCAGAAGCAGGAGCATATGGATGGGCATTTTGGTCATTGTTAATATGTAATATTATTTTACCTCAATTATTATGGATTAAGAAATTAAGAAGAAGTTTTATATTTTCTTTCATTATTTCTATCATTATTAATATCGGTATGTGGTTTGAGCGTTTCGACATTATTGCAATTGTATTAAGTAAAGGACACTTACCATCAACATGGTGGCGTTTTGAACCAACATTTGTAGATGTGGGTATTTTTGTAGGAACTATTGGTTTTTTCTTTGTATTATTCTTATTATATGCAAGAACTTTCCCAGTAATTGCACAAGCAGAAGTTAAGACTATCTTGAAGTCTTCAGGAGAGAATTTTAAAAAATTAAGAGATAAGAACAATGAGCACTAGTAAAGTAATTCACGCATTTTATAATGATGATGATATCTTAATGGATGCCGTTAAGAAAATCAAAGGAGAACATCACCACATTGAAGAAGTATTTTGTCCATTTCCAGTTCATGGGTTAGACAAAGCATTAGGATTAGCACCTACACGTTTAGCTATTACTGCATTCTTTTACGGAATTACAGGTTTGTGCTTTGCTATTTGGATGACTAATTATATGATGATTCAAGATTGGCCACAAGATATTGGAGGAAAACCAAACTTTAGTTGGTTTTCTAATATGCCAGCATTTGTACCAATTATGTTTGAATTAACAGTCTTTTTTGCAGCCCATTTAATGGTTATTACTTTTTATATGAGAAGTAGAATATGGCCATTTAAAGAAGCAGAGAATCCAGATCCAAGAACAACAGATGACCATTTTTTAATGGAAATTCCTGTAAATGGAAACGAGGAGGAGTTAAAAGCTTTGTTAGAAACAACAGGAGCTGTAGAAATTAACATAGTAGAAAAGCACTAATAAAGAGATATGAAAAGTTTTTTTAAAATAATCGTTGCTTTAGTTGTTATAACAAGTGTTATTTCATGTGGAGATAAACGTACACCACAACTACAATATATGCCTGATATGTATGTGTCTATTCCTTATGATGCGAATGGTGCAGATGGTTTAAATGGTAAAATGGTAGACAGGTTACCTGTTGCAGGTACAGTAAGTAGAAAAGGTATTGTAGCTTATGATATTCCGAATACAAATGAAGGATATGAAAAAGCGAAAGCAACTTTAAAAAATCCTTTAGCGACTACTGAAAAAAATTTAGCAAAAGGTAAAGAGTTATACGGAATTTACTGTGCTACTTGTCACGGAAAAAAAGGTGATGGTAACGGAGTTTTATCTCAAAGAGATAAATTTAACGGTATACCAAACTATAAAGAAAGAGACTTAAATCCAGGGAATATTTATCATGTTATTATGTATGGTAAAAATTTAATGGGATCTCATGCAGGACAATTACAATACAATGAGCGTTGGCAAATTGTACAGTATGTAGAGAAATTAAGAAGCGAATTAAAATAACTCTATAATAGATAGTTAAGATATGTACCAGTTTACAGGAAAATTAAAAATACTTGCTATTGCTCTTATGATTTTAGGAGCGTTAGGTACTGCCATTAGTTTTATGTCGGCACCTAAAACGTTAACAGAGGCAAAAGCGATTTTAGAAAAACAACATGGTGCTCATCATGATGAACATGCTACGGATGATACTCATGCAGTAGCAACACCTCATGTTGAAGAAGCACATACTGAAGTTGAAAAACATTCAGAAAAAAGAACCGAATCACATACTGCTGATACTACAGCAATACAAACTGAAGCGGTAAAAGAAGTACACTCAGAAGAAGCAATAACTACTCACGCTGTAGATAATGCACATGCAGAAGAAGTAACCGAAAAACATGTTGAAGCTACAGTAGCACATACTGATACTACTGAAGCTCATGCCGAAAATCATGATGCTCACGCAGAACATGCTTTTCATCAAATGCAAAATCGCCCTTGGGCAGCATTTTTTGTCGCTTTAATGTTCTTTTTAGGAATGACATTATTAGTGTTAGCTTTTTATGCAATTCAAAGAGTAGCACAAGCAGGTTGGTCTGTTGTATTATTTAGAGTAATGGAAGCTATTACAGCAAATTTACACTATGTAAGTGTTATCATGTTATTATTTTTAATAGCAACAGCGATGCACATGAATCACTTATTTCCTTGGATGAATGAGGGAGTTTTTGATACGCAACACGCAAATTATGATGCTGTTATCGATGGAAAAAAATGGTTTTTAAATACGCCAGGATGGTTAATTAGAAGTATCTTTTATTTAACAGTTTGGAATGTATATCGTTTTATCATTAGAAAAGGTTCTATAAAACAAGAAAATGGAGATTTAAAATTACACATGAGAAATTACAATATTTCTGTAGTTTTCTTATTCCTTTTCCTTGTAACAGAATCTATGATGTCTTGGGATTGGATTATGGGAATTGACCCACACTGGTTCTCTACATTATTTGGATGGTATGTATTAGCAACTTTCTTAGTATCTGCATTAACAGTAATTGCTTTTGTAACAATTTACTTAAGAGCTAAAGGTCTTTTACCATTTGTAAATGATAGTCATATTCATGATTTAGCAAAGTATATGTTTGGTTTCTCTGTATTTTGGACTTACTTATGGTTTGCTCAATTTATGTTAATTTGGTATGCTGATATTCCTGAAGAAACAACTTATTATTTATTACGTTTTAATGAATATAAAGTGCCATTTTTAGCAATGGTAGTTATGAACTTTATTTTCCCTATACTTTTATTATTAAATAGTGATTTTAAAAGCATACCTTGGTTTGTAACAATAGGAGGAGTTGTAATATTAGCTGGTCATTATTTAGATTTATTCGTAATGATTATGCCAGGAACAGTTGGTGCTCAATATGGATTTGGTATTGGAGAAATAAGCGGGATTTTATTCTTCTTAGGATTATTTATTTATGCTACATTTAGCGCGTTTGCAAAAGCAAATCCATTAGCAAAAGGAAATCCATTCTTACACGAAAGTGAAACACACCATTACTATAATATCGAACACAGAGGAGAAGATAGTAATCATTAATAATTAACAAATAGTTTAGATAATATGCTCGCTTTATTTTATATTTTCATAGCAATTGCAATAGGAGTTAGTTTCTGGCAAATTACACGTATCATGAATCTTCGTTCTGTAATAGCTACAGACAAAGACAACGAAACACAAGGTAAATTAGCTATAGGATTTTTAGTTTTTTTCTATGCAATGATGGTTTACTGTTTAGTAGCCATGAATGTAATTATGTTACCTGAATCGGCTTCTATAGAAGGAGAACATGATGATAACTTATTTAACATTACATTTTGGTTAATCGGTGTTGTTCAGTTTGCAATGCAATTTTTAATTTTCTTTTTCACTTACAAGTATAGAGGTAAAAAAGGTAAAAAGGCATTGTTTTATGCTGATAGTCATACTTTAGAATTAATATGGACTGTTATCCCTGCGGTAACAATTGTAATATTAATTGGATATGGTTTATGGGCTTGGAATAACATTATGTATGTTGGTGATGACGAAAACCCAATTGTAATTGAAGTATATTCAAGACAATTTGACTGGCAAGCACGTTATGCAGGAGCAGATAATGAATTAGGTTTAGGAAACGTAAACTTTATTAAAGGTATTAACTCAATGGGAGTTGATATGTCTGATCCTAAAGCACAAGATGATAAGAAAGTTACTGAAATGGTTTTACCAAAGGGTAAAAAAGTTTTATTTAAGTTTCGTTCACAAGATGTATTACACTCTGCTTACATGCCTCACTTTAGAGCGCAAATGAACTGTGTACCAGGTATGATTACTCAATTTGCTTTTACACCAAAGTTTACTACGGATGAAATGCGTTTAAGTTCTGAAGTAATAGAAAAAACAGCTGGAATTAACAAAATTAGAAAAGTAAAAGGTGAAGACCTTTACGAATTTAATTATTTATTGTTATGTAATAAAATTTGTGGTGCATCTCACTACAATATGCAAATGAAAATCACTGTTGTTGAACAAGCAGAATATGACAAGTGGTTATCAGAACAAAAAACGTTAGCGCAAGTTATTAAATAAGATATTTTTTAAAAGTATATATAGATTATGTCAGATCATCATCACAAAGAAACATTTGTAACTAAATACATCTTTAGTCAAGATCATAAAATGATCTCGAAACAATTTCTTGTTACGGGTATATTTATGGGTATCATAGGAGGTTTTATGTCTATGTTATTCCGTTTACAAATTGCTTGGCCAGAAACATCTTTTTCAATAATAGAAGCATTTTTAGGAGATCATCAAACCGATGGAATTATGGATCCTGATATGTACTTAGCATTGGTAACAATACATGGTACAATAATGGTGTTTTTTGTATTAACTGCTGCTTTAAGTGGTACTTTCTCAAACTTATTAATACCATTACAAATTGGAGCTCGTGATATGGCTTCTGGTTTCTTAAATATGGTTTCATACTGGTTGTTTTTCTTATCATCAGTAGTAATGATTATATCATTATTTGTTGAAGCAGGACCAGCATCAGCAGGATGGACAATTTATCCTCCATTATCTGCATTGCCACAAGCAATTCCAGGTTCAGGTACAGGTATGACTTTATGGTTAGTGTCTATGGCAATATTTGTTGCTTCTTCATTAATCGGATCGTTAAACTACATCGTAACTATTTTAAATTTACGTACAAAAGGAATGAAAATGACAAGATTGCCACTAACAATGTGGGCTTTCTTTATCACAGCGATTATTGGTGTTGTTTCATTTCCTGTATTATTATCTGCAGCTTTATTATTAATTTTTGATAGAAGTTTCGGAACATCATTTTTCTTATCAGATATTTTTATCTCTGGAGAAGTATTACATTATCAAGGAGGATCACCAGTATTATTTGAACACTTATTCTGGTTCTTAGGTCACCCTGAAGTATATATTATTTTATTACCAGCTTTAGGATTAACATCTGAAGTAATTTCAACAAATGCTCGTAAGCCAATTTTTGGATATCGTGCAATGATTGGATCTATTATGGCAATTGCATTTTTATCTACAATTGTTTGGGGGCACCACATGTTTATCTCAGGAATGAATCCATTCTTAGGATCTGTGTTTACTTTTACAACAGTATTAATTGCAATTCCATCGGCAGTAAAAGCATTTAATTATGTAACAACGCTTTGGAAAGGTAACTTACAATTAAATCCTGCAATGTTATTTTCTATCGGATTAGTTTCGACATTCGTAACAGGAGGTTTAACAGGATTAGTTTTAGGAGATTCTGCTTTAGATATTAACGTACATGATACTTATTTCGTAGTAGCTCACTTTCACTTAGTGATGGGAGTATCTGCTTTATTAGGAATGTTTGCTGGTGTGTATCACTGGTTCCCTAAAATGTATGGTAGAATGATGAACAAAACATTAGGTTACTGGCACTTTTGGTTAACAATAATTTCTGCTTACGGAGTATTTTTCCCGATGCACTTTGTTGGATTAGCTGGTTTACCTCGTCGTTATTATACAAACTCAAACTTTCCAATGTTTGATGATTTAGTTGAAATTAACGTATTTATGACATTAATGGCATTCTTAGGAGGAGCTGCTCAGTTATTATTCTTAGCAAACTTCTTTATCTCAATGTACAGAGGTCAAAAAGCAACTATGAATCCTTGGAAATCGAATACTTTAGAATGGACTACTCCAGTAGAACACATTCACGGAAACTGGCCAGGTGCTATTCCTGAAGTTCACAGATGGGCTTATGATTATAGTAAAACAGATGAAAATGGTGAGTACTTACACGGTCAAGATTACGTGTTACAAACTACTCCATTATTAGAAGGCGAAGAACCTTCATAATATATAAATTATTAAAAAAAGCCTTCCAATTTTGGAAGGCTTTTTTGTTTTATATCTTTCTTACTTATATGTATCTTAGCATTGATAATACCACTACGTAACAATTATTACAAACCAAATAGTATATTTCAAGTATATTTGTGACTATATGAATGAAAACTTAAACCCTGAAAACACAAATCTATCAAATGATGATTTGGATGTAGAAAAAAAATTACGTCCACTTTCTTTTGATGATTTTGCAGGTCAAGATCAAGCAATTGATAATTTAAAAATATTTGTTGAAGCAGCTAATCAACGAGACGAAGCATTAGATCATACCTTATTTCATGGACCTCCAGGATTAGGAAAAACCACCTTGGCTCATATTTTAGCCAATGAATTAGATGTAGGAATAAAAGTAACATCAGGTCCTGTTTTAGATAAACCAGGAGATTTAGCAGGATTATTAACAAATCTTGATGAACGTGATGTATTATTTATTGATGAAATCCATAGATTAAGCCCTATTGTTGAAGAGTATTTATACTCAGCAATGGAAGACTATAAAATCGATATAATGATTGAGTCAGGACCAAATGCACGTACTGTTCAAATCCATTTAGAACCATTTACTTTAGTTGGTGCAACAACTCGTTCAGGATTATTAACTGCTCCGATGAGAGCTCGTTTTGGTATCAGTAGTCGATTACAATATTATTCAACAGAATTATTAACTACCATTATTGAAAGAAGTGCTTATATTTTAGGAGTGCCAATTTCTATGGAAGCGGCAATTGAAATAGCAGGTAGAAGTAGAGGAACACCTCGTATTGCAAATGCCTTATTACGAAGAGTTAGAGATTTTGCTCAAATAAAAGGTAACGGAAGTATTACTATTGAAATTGCTGTTTTTGCATTAAAAGCTTTACATGTCGATGCCAATGGTTTGGATGAAATGGATAATAAAATTTTAGCAACTATTATTGATAAATTCAAAGGAGGACCAGTAGGACTTAGTACAATTGCAACAGCTGTTAGTGAAAACACCGAAACTATTGAAGAAGTATATGAGCCTTTTTTAATACAACAAGGTTTCATAATGCGTACACCAAGAGGAAGAGAGGTTACAGATTTAGCATATAAACATTTAGGAAAAATAAGAGAAACAACACAAGGCGGGCTTTTTTAAAATGAAATTACTAAAGAAACTCATACCCATATTAGCGTGGTTACCCAACTACAAAAAAACAGCATTAAAAGCTGATATTCTAGCTGGGATAACCGTAGCAACCGTCCTAATTCCTCAAGGAATTGCCTATGCATTAATTGCAGGATTGCCACCTATTTATGGATTATATGCCGCTTTAGTACCCCAATTAATATATGTAATTTTCGGAACTTCTCGTCAAGTAGCAATTGGTCCTGTGGCAATGGATTCGTTAATTGTTGCAACTGGTGTTTCTACATTAGCTTTAATAGGTTCTGAAAATTATATTGCTATCGCAATTTTATTAGCATTGATGGTTGGTAGTATGCAACTTTTAATGGGGCTTTTTCGTTTAGGGTTTATCGTTAATTTTTTATCAAGACCTGTAATTATAGGTTTTACATCCGCGGTAGCGATGATTATTGGCTTAAATCAATTTAGAAATTTGCTTGGTGTAGATTTTTTACAAAGCGATCAAGTACACATTTTATTAGAAGATATTTTTTTTAAAATTTCTTATCTTAATATTAATACTTCTATAATAGGAATTTTAGCTTGTATTATAATTGTTCTTTTTAGAAAGATAAATAAAAAAATACCAAATGCTTTAATTGTTGTAGTATTAGGAATTATAGTGCTTCGCTTTTTTGAAAACTTTCTTACCGATGTTGCGATAGTAAAAGATATTCCTTCAGGTTTGCCTAAATTTAATATTCCTGTTATAGACACTGTTTTAATAAGACAATTATTTCCTATTGCAGCAACATTAGTAATGGTTGGATATTTAGAAATTATATCAATAGGAAAAACTCTTGAAGCAAAACAAGATGAATATAGAATAAGTGCAAATCAAGAATTAGTAGCTTTAGGATTAAGTAATATTGTTGGTTCATTGTTTCAATCATATCCAACTACATCAAGTTTTTCTCGTTCAGCAATAAACGAAGAAGCAGGAGGTAAAACAGGAGTTTCAGCAATTGTATCAGCATTGATAGTAATACTTACTTTACTTTTTTTTACACCTGTATTTTATTATTTACCAAAAACAATATTAGCTGCAATTATTATTGTAGCGGTATTTAATTTAATCGATATAAAAGAAGCAAAAAGACTTTGGAAGGCTAATCATTTAGATTTTTGGCTATTAATAGCAACCTTTTTTTCGACCATATTTTTAGGAATAGAACCAGGAATATTAACAGGTGTTCTTTTATCTTTAGTTGTATTGATTTATAGAACATCCAGACCTTACGTAGCACAATTAGGAAGAGTACCAAATTCTGATTTTTATCGAAATAAAAATAGATTTGAAGAAGTAATTATCGATCCAGAAATATTAATATTTCGTTTTGATGCACAGTTATTTTATGCAAATTGTAATTATTTCCGTGAAAAATTAGACGATATGACCGAAGAAAAAGGAATTTCATTAAAACTAATTATATTAGATGCGGAAAGTATCAATCGAGTTGATAGTACAGGAATTGAAATGTTAAAAGAACGTATTCGCTATTATCATAAACGAAATATTTCCTTTTACTTTGCTGGAGTAAAAGGACCTGTAAGAGATGATTTTTTTAGAGGAGGTATATTAGAAGAAGTTGGTTTAGAACATTTTTTTATGAGAGCCAATGGAGCAGTACATTTTTTCAAAACAGGAAATAATGAAAATCAAAAAAAATACGCACAATATATACATCAAGCATATAAATAAATAATATTATGAAGATAACGCAAATTTATACAGGTTGTTTAGCACAAGGAGCTTATTATATAGAAAGTGAAGGAGAAGTAGCTATTATTGATCCGCTACGAGAAGTTGAACCTTATATTAAAACTGCTAACGCTGATAATGCTAAAATTAAATATATTTTTGAAACTCATTTTCATGCAGATTTTGTTAGTGGTCATGTAACTTTAGCAGAAAAAACAGGTGCAACTATAGTTTATGGACCTACAGCTAAAACTAATTATAAATCGTACATAGCAATAGATGGCGAAGTTTTTAAAATAGGAAATATTACCATTACAGCATTGCATACCCCAGGGCATACTATGGAAAGTACTTCTTATTTATTAAAAGATAAAAATGGAAAAAATTATGCTATTTTTAGTGGAGATACCTTATTTTTAGGGGATGTAGGAAGACCTGATTTAGCACAAAAAGGAGCGCTTACTCAAGATGATTTAGCAGGCTTTTTATATGATAGTTTGCGCACTAAAATTATGATTTTAGAGGATGACGTAATTGTATATCCAGCACATGGGGCAGGATCTGCTTGCGGAAAAAATTTAAGTAAACAAACTGTTGGCTCTATTGGAGATCAAAAGAAAACTAATTATGCATTGCGTTCTGATATGACAAAAAAAGAATTTATAAAAGAAGTAACTGACGGGTTATTGCCTCCGCCAGCTTATTTTCCTTTAAATGTAAAAATGAATAAAGAAGGATATCAATCTATAGATGATGTTATTAAAAATGGGGCAATAAGTTTATCCGCAGCTGCTTTTGAAAAAACAGCGAATGATACAGGTGCTATAATTTTAGATGTCCGTCATCAATTAGATTTTGTAAAAGGATTTATACCGCAATCAATTTTTATTGGTTTAGATGGAACATTTGCTCCTTGGGTAGGTACTTTAATTAAAGATATAACTCAGCCAATTTTATTAATAACACCTATTGGCGAAGAAGAAACGACTATTACACGTTTATCTCGTGTTGGTTTTGATAATGTTTTAGGATATTTAGAAGGAGGTTTTGATACTTGGAAAACATCAGGTAAAGAAATTGATACTTTAGAATCTGTTACTGCGGATGATTTAGAAGATGTAATAAAACAGAAAGCAAAAGTTTTTGATGTACGTAAACCAGGAGAATATAGCAAAGAACATGTTATTGATGTGCCAAGTACACCTTTAGATTTTTTAAATGATCATATTGATGAATTTCCAAAAACAGAAGATTTTTATCTGTATTGTGGAGGAGGATATCGCTCGGTAATTGCTTCATCAATATTAAAGGCTAGAGGATATCATAATGTAATAGACGTTGCAGGAGGTTTTGCAGCAATAAGAAAAACAACAATTGCTAAAACTGTAGCAGTTTGTCCATCAACTTTAAAATAAAACTAATGAAAAAATACTTTTTATTTATCGCATTAATTTTTACACTTATTATTTCATGTAAATCACAAACTGAAGAAGTTCAAAATATTTCTGTTAATGATTTAGAAATTATTCTTAAAAAGAATAAAAATATTCAATTATTAGATGTACGAACTCCTGGAGAATGTTCAAAAGGTACAATTGAAAATGCTTTAGAAATTAATGTAAAATCAGCTGATTTTGAAAAAATAGCTTTAGAAAAGTTAGATAAAACTAAACCAGTTTATGTTTATTGTAAATCGGGAGGTAGAAGTAAAACAGCTTCAGAAATTTTATTAAAAAAAGGTTTTCAGGCTTATAATGTTTTAGGAGGTTATACGGCTTGGAACGGAAAAAATCAGCGATAATATGCAAGAAATTTCTATCGAAAACTTAAAATGTTGTGGTTGTGCAAACACAATTATCAACGGATTAACAAATATTAAAGGAGTTGAAGAAGTAAAAGTCGATGTAGAAAAGTCATTAGTTACTTTAAATACTACCGAAGCTATTTTAATTTTAGTGAAAGAAAAATTAGCTAAACTAGGTTATCCAGAAGTCGGAAACGAAAACACAGTATTACATAAAGCAAAATCATTTGTAAGTTGTGCCGTAGGAAAAATCAATAAATAAAAAAATCCCAAGTTTTAAACTTGGGATTTTTTATTTATCTAAAAAAGAAAATTACTTATTAAAATTTAAAAGTAACACCAGCTAAAAAGTTAATAGTAGCTTGTGGATAATATCCTTGAGCTTCTGTTGTTGTTCCAGGAGTAGACCAATCATCTAAATAAATATAACCTCTATCTACATACTCTTTATCAAAAACATTGTTTACCATACCTGTAAATACAATAGATTTAAATATTGAATTTGTTTTTAATTCATACATTATATTAAAATCACTTGTAAAGTAGCTATCTAATTTAGATGCTTCAGTATCTGTATTACTTAAATACTGTTCACCAACAAATTTAGATAAAAATGCAACTTGAAAGTTTTCAAATGGTTGATATACAAATGCATTACCAGCCACAATATTTGGTGAATTAGCAATATTTGTATTTCCTAAATCTTGTAAGTTATCATCTCTATTTATAAAAAAGTCTACATTTTTATTTTGACTTACTGAAACATTTTGACGAATAGAAAATTTATCATTTACACGAATATCAGCATCCATTTCTAAACCTAATCTATAACTATTACCGCTAGCATTACGTAAAGCATCACCAGTATCATCAATTTCACCAGTTAAAACTAACTGATTTTTATAATCCATAAAATAAATATTGGTGTTTAATTTAACAGTTTTGTTATTTAAACGCCATCCTAATTCGTAATCATTTAAGCTTTCGTGAGTATCTACACCACCTTTAAAATCACCTCTATTTGGCTCTCTATTAGCTCTTGCATATGAAGCGTAAAAGCTATTTTCATTATTTAACTTATAAGTTAAACCTAATTTTGGATTAAAGAAATTAAAAGTTTTATCAACATTTAAAGGTTTTCTTTTAGATGTTAAACCGTTTGTTTTATAAGTAACAAATCTTCCTTGTACATCAACAAATGCTTTTAAATCTTCAGAAATATTAACAGTTGTTTTAGAAAAAACATTAAAATCATTTTTGGTTGATTTTCCTTCATAATAACGGTCTCTAATATTTGCGTCATCGGCAAATTCTTTAGCCCAAATTACTTCTCCAAAATGATCATTTTCATAATGACTATAAGAACCTCCTGTAATAATTTCTAAACCATCGTTTTTATACGTAGCATTAACGTTAGCAACATAAAAATCATTGTCTAACCAACGACGTACAATAATATCGGTTGCAGGAATACCATACCAATCAGTTGTTGTTGCTTCAACAATTCCGTTGTATTTAGAAACAGCACTTTCTCCATTAAATTGTTCAAAATAACCTTCTCCTTTTGTGTAGTTTAAACTAACATTAGTTGCCCAGTTTTTATTTAATTTTTCGTTCCAATGTAATTGATAATGATTTTGGTTGTAGTTATCAACTTCGTTATCGTAAGTATAAGGATTTTGACGACGATTTTCTTTTAATTCATCAGCAGATAAACCGTACCAAGCTTGGTAAGTTTCTTCTTGTCCTCCAAAAGCAACAGCTTTAATTAAAGTATTTTCATCAGTATAACTTCCTTGTAAAAAGTACGATTTTAAATCGGTAGAAGCTCTATCAACATATCCATCAGAATAAATATTAGATAAACGACCAGCAAATTCAAAATGTTTGTTTACTTTTCCTGTAGTAAATTTTACGGTATGTTTTCTTGTTCCGAATGAACCAAAAGAATTTGAAATTTCTCCACCAGCTTCTTCCGAAGTTGCATCAGTAAGAATATTTAAACTAGCACCAAATGCACCAGCACCGTTTGTTGAAGTTCCAACACCACGTTGTAATTGTAAACTTTGAGTTGATGAAGCAAAATCACCTAAGTTAACCCAAAATGTACCTTGACTTTCGGCATCGTTATAAGGAATTCCGTTTATGGTAACGTTAACTCTTGTAGCATCAGAACCACGAACGCTCATGTAAGTATATCCAACACCAGCTCCAGCATCCGAAGATGAAACAACGTTAGGCATGTAATTTAATAAAACAGGAATATCTTGTCCTAAATTACGTTTTTCAATTTGTTTTTTTGATAAATTAGAATGCGCAATAGGAGCATCCGATTTTACACGAATAGCATCAACTAAAACTTCATCTAGTATATTTTTATCAGCAGATAATTGAAAAGTAATAGTTTTGTTTTCTGATATTTCAATATTTTGAACTACACTATTAAGTCCTACATAAGAAACGCTAATATTATAAGTTCCTTTTGCTAATTGTAATTTAAAGTTACCTTCAAAATCAGAAGCAGTACCTTTTTTTAATTCTTTAATTGTAATAGTCGCACCTATTAAAGGTTCTTGATTATTATTAATTACTTTACCAGATAAAATAAAATTTTGAGCATTTGCATTTAAGGTTGCAAATAATACCATTAAAAAAGCTACTATCTTCACTTGTTTAATAAAAGAAATCGTTTTCATTTTTAAAATAAAATCGAATAAAAAGAGGTAATTATTCTTTGTTTTTTTGAATAAAATTTTTAGAATTACAAAGTGCTTTAACAAAGAAAAACCTTCATTAATTTATAAACAGTTTTACCTATTTATAAATTACTTTGCAATAACAGTATTTCCCTAAACAGCATTACCTGTTCTAGGTTCATTGGGTGTGATCTCAGCCGATATTTGGCACCCCTTTACGAGAACGGCGCAAATGTATGATACATTTTTAGAATAGCGATTAAAGAATTAAGAATTTTATAATGTTTTCTTATTAAATTAGTAACATTAAGAAGTTAGATGTAGTCTATTTAATAAGTTTTTTTAATCTAGATAAGATTAATCTAAATTAGGTTTTTTTCGAAGCGATTTTTTTAATGCTTGACGCTTTTTATTTACCGATTTTTTAAGTACAGAATTTCTACTTGGTTTGGTAATACGTCTAATTTTTGGTCTTTTTAAACCTTCTTTAATAATAAATAAAAAACGCTTAATAGCTAATTCTTTATTTCTGTATTGTGAGCGAGTTTCATCAGAAAAGAGTATTAAAATTTGTTCTTTTGTTAATCGAGAAGCTAATTTTTTTAAGAGTATTTCTTTTTGATTTTCTGATAATTCATTAGATTTAGATACATCAAAAGTCAGTTCAATTTTTGATGAGACTTTATTTACATGTTGCCCACCAGCACCAGAACTTCTTGTTGCTTTAAAATTTAATTCTTTAATAAGTTCTGGTATGTTCATTTTATAGTGTGTAGTCGTTTATATTAATATTTTTAAGCATTGATTGAATATCAGCCTGACTTAATGTTTTAGAAAAAGAATATAAATTTTTCTTTTTAGAAAGTAGTACATCAATTATTTCAACGGCTTTTTTAAGACGCGTTTCTTTATCGCCTTTTAATAAAACATACGGACGTTTATATTTTATCAATGTATTTTCAAAAGCTTTAAACATTTCTAAACGCTCGCCAGGTTTATCACGTAAATCATCGGCTTCCCAAGGCGTATCAATATATGTTAAAAAATAAATATCGTAAGAATTTTCAATAGCGGCTTTGTCTAAATTACCATCAACAAAACCACCGTAATATTCTTCGGAATATACTTTTGTTTCAAGTAAATCGGTATCACAAATTAATACTTTATCTGCTTTTTTAGCTAAATCGTTTTCTAACTTAATTTGACCTTCGGCAATAGGAATAATATCTTTTTGTTCGCAAATTTTGCGTTCATTATTCCATTTATCTTGCAAATATTTACGAGCAAATTCTGGTGTCCAAACAGTATTATAATATCGTGCTAATTGACTAGAAAGAGTTGTTTTTCCAGTTGATTCAGGACCAAATAAAACAACCTTTACAAGATTACTTTTTTGTTGTTTAAGGTTTTTTTCCATGCTAAATAACCGCTAACGGCAATAAAGGTAAATATTAAATATTGAAAACTAGTAAAAGTGAATCCTTTATAAAGATAAAGCGGTACAGAAATAATATCGCCAATAATCCAATAAATCCAATTTTCAATTTTTCGTTTAGCCATCAGCCACATTCCGACAAAGAAAATTGCTGTTGTAAAGGTATCGACATAAGCTGTCCAATGCGTCCATTTATCAAAATAAGAATATACAGCATACACAAAAAACAGGGTTGCTATAAATATAAAAACACTAGTTTTCTTTTCTTTTGATGTTGTTCTTGAAATAGGAGTAACATTTGTATCGTCAATATTTCTAGTCCAAATATACCAGCCGTAAACACTCATTATAAAGTAATATGCGTTAATCATCATATCACCTAATAATTGCCATTTTAAAAGTAAATACACAAAAATAACGGTGCTAACCATACCTGTTGGAAATACCCAAATTTTATTCTTTTTAGAATACCAAACAGATAAAAATCCGAAAATAACGGCAATAATTTCTAACCAAATATCTAAAGTATCGTAGGTAGCGTATTGGCTAAAAAGATAATTAAAAACTTGGTTCATACTTACTACGGTCAGATTTTACAATTTTTAATAAAATTATTCCGCTTTCTATTAATTCAAAAGAGTTTTTAATTTCAGAAGTTAATAATTGCATTACAGCATCATAATCTCCATATACTTGTGTACTTAACGGATTTTCAAGAATTGTTAAACCTGATGCTCTTAATTTTTTTATAAAGTCGATAATTGGCGCTTCAAATTCATTTTGAAGTGGTGTTAAAGTAAGCTCTACTGATATTTTCATAAAATAAGTTTCAAAAAATAAAAATGAACTGCAAAGTTACAAAGTTTGTAGTTCATTTTATGATAAGATATTTTTTTAAGGATTTACTTTTTTATTGTGCATAGACACAAGTAAATCCTTCGGTTTCTAAAAAGTGGATTTTATATTCATCGGTAACACCTTCGTATAAAATTTTACCTAAAGTGTTATTGGTTTCAAAAGAGAAATCATCAATATAAATATTGTTTAAAAAAAGTAATTTTTTCTTACCATAAATTTTATATAAACTTTCTTTAGCTCCCCAAACAATGGTAAGTTTACTAATTAAAGCATCATGATTTGCTATTGATTTATATTGTTCAATAGGCGTAAATTTATGAGCGATTTTTAAGATTTTATCACGTTGTTTTTCAATATCGATTCCGACAGGTTTATCATCAGAAATAATAATTGCCGAAAAAGTAAAGGAATGTGTTATCGAAATAAATTTTCCATCTTTTAAATGAGGCTTTCCAAATTCATCATAAATTAAGTCATCATCAGTATAATTAACTTCTTTTAATAACTGTCGAACGCTTAAAAATCCTTTTTGGTGTAAGTCAGATTTCATATTACTAATACGCTCAGTACTTCGTTGATTAAGTGTAATATTTTCAGATAATTCATCAAAAGATTCTTCAATCTTCCAAATCAATACTTTAGTGGTTTGGTTTACTGTTATTGTTTTGTGAACAGGCATAAGTTAGAAAGTTATTTCGTAATTTTGCTATATAAAAATTTAGATACATAAATATACATAAATATGAGCACAAAAACCGCTGCATACGTTCCTTTTAAAGTTAAAGATATTTCTTTAGCTGATTGGGGAAGAAAAGAAATTAGATTGGCAGAAGCTGAAATGCCAGGATTAATGAGTTTACGTGAAGAATATAAAAACGAACAACCATTAAAAGGCGCAAGAATTGCAGGGTGTTTACACATGACTATTCAAACTGCGGTTTTAATTGAAACTTTACAAGCTTTAGGTGCTGAGGTAACTTGGAGTTCTTGTAATATTTTTTCTACACAAGACCAAGCTGCTGCTGCAATTGCTGCTGCAGGAACACCTGTGTATGCTTGGAAAGATATGACAGAAGAAGAATTCGACTGGTGTATTGAGCAAACATTATTTTTTGGAGAAGATAAAAAACCATTAAACTTAATCTTAGATGATGGTGGAGATTTAACAAACATGGTTTTAGATCGTTACCCTGAATTAGCTGAAGGAATTAACGGATTATCTGAAGAAACTACTACAGGAGTTCACCGTTTATACGACAGAGTAAAAGCAGGAACTTTACCAATGCCAGCAATTAACGTAAACGATTCTGTAACAAAATCTAAATTTGATAACAAATACGGATGTAAAGAATCTGCAGTTGATGCAATTCGTCGTGCAACTGATATCATGTTAGCAGGTAAACGTGTAACTGTTTGTGGTTATGGTGATGTAGGTAAAGGTACAGCGGCTTCTTTTAAAGGTGCGGGTTCTATCGTTACTGTTACTGAAATCGACCCTATTTGTGCGTTACAAGCGGCAATGGATGGTTTTGAAGTTAAGCGTTTAGAAACTGTTATAGCAAATTCTGATATCATTATTACAACTACTGGAAATAAAGATATTATTCAAGGTCGTCATTTTGAGGCTATGAAAGATAAAGTTATTGTTTGTAATATTGGTCACTTCGATAACGAAATTGACATGGCTTGGTTAAATGAAAACCACGGAAATACAAAAGATACTATTAAACCTCAGGTTGATAAATACAACATTGCAGGAAACGATATTATTGTTTTAGCAGAAGGACGTTTAGTAAACTTAGGATGTGCAACAGGTCACCCAAGTTTTGTAATGAGTAATTCATTTACAAACCAAACTTTAGCACAAATCGAACTTTGGACAAACAGAGCTGCTTACCAAAATGAAGTTTATATGTTACCAAAGCATTTAGATGAAAAAGTAGCAAACTTACACTTAGCTAAAATAGGCGTAGAGCTTACTGAATTACGTGAAGACCAAGCATCTTATATTGGTGTAACTGTTCAAGGTCCATTTAAGCCAGAGCATTACAGATACTAATAAACTGAATATCTAAATTTAATTTAGATTTTTAAAATATTAAAAAACCCTTACATTAATTTGTGAGGGTTTTTTTATTTGGGCGTTTTAACAGGCTATCCACTATATCTTTTTTTCCGTTCCTCCAAAAAAGGATGCCGTTGCTATCCTTAACGCAAAAAAAATCCTGCAACTTAGTTACAGGATTTTTATATATCAAATTTTTAGTTTCTAATTAAATATTTAAAGACTCTAATAAAGTAATTAACTTTGGATTAGAAGGTCTAGGAGCATTTGAGTCAACAATATTACCATTCGGGTCAATTAAAATAAAACGAGGAATACTATTTACTTTATAAGCTTTAGAAAAAGTCTTATCATTTTTAGCATATAATTGAATTCCGCTTAAGTTTTTATCAGTAACCATTTTTTTCCATTTTTCATAATCCTTAGGATTATCAACAGAAATACTTACAAAGGCAATATTTTTACCATGATATTGTTTTTCAACTTTTTCTAAAGAAGGAATTTCTTGTTTACAAGGATTACACCAAGTAGCCCATAAATCGATATAAACATATTTTCCTTTAAAATCATCTAAAGAAGTATTTCCTTTTTTATGATTTTCATAATTAATAAATTTAGGTGATACAGATCCTTTAGCTAATACAGTATTTGCGTATAATTTATCAGTATGTGTTTTATTTAAATAGTTTTCTAAAGATGTAATATTTTGTTTTTGAAAAGCAACAAAAGTAGAGTCTAACTTATTTTCGTTTATTCTGTTGTTAAAGTCAGTAATAAATTTTTTTACTTTTGCATCAAACTTATCTTTAGGTAAATTAAACAAGTTTTTGTCTTTAAACATTGCTTTTTGTAATACTGCATTTTTTGCTAAAAAGGTACTTTCATTTGATCCTTCACCTGTAAAAGTGATAGATTCATTAAACTCTTTTGTATCAAGAGTCATTGTAATAGTAGCACCATTTTTTAAATATAATGCTGTTGCTTCTTTTCCATCAGAAAGACGATAAAAACCATCTTTAAGATTTATAGTATCATTAAATGCGCCATTTTCATCAACTTCAATAACTCTATTAAAGTTTAATTGAGGATTAGAAAGTGTTATAGATTTAGAGTTTTTATTAGTGATTTTTCCAGAAAAAGTAACAAAATCATTTTGTTGTTTTTTACAGGAGATCATCGTTATGGCAATAGCCATTAAATAAATTATTTTTTTCATTTTTTGGTGCATTTAATTAATTTTAAGAGAATACTAAATTACATTTTTTTATAGAACTGTAATAATTTTTTATTTTTTATGTTTTTTTAGAATTTATCCTAACCAACCTTCACGGTCTAAACTTCGGTACTGAATTGCTTCTGTTAAATGATTAGATTTTATATTTTCAGAGCCATCTAAATCGGCAATAGTACGAGAAACTTTTAAAATTCTATCATAAGCTCTTGCCGAAAGATTTAATTTTTCCATAGCTGTTTTTAGTAATATATTACTTTCATTTGATAGTTTACAAAACTCACGAATTTGTTTCACAGTCATTTGTGCATTATAATGAACAGTATCAGAAGTACTAAAACGTGTTGTTTGAATTTCACGAGCTTTTGTAACTCTATTTCTGATATGTATACTAGCTTCTCCTTTTTTTTCTTCGGATAATTTATCAAAAGGAACAGGAGTGACTTCGATATGAATATCAATTCGATCAAGTAAAGGACCTGAAACTTTACTTAAATAGCGTTGCATTTCGGCAGGTGATGAAGTCATTGGAGAATCTGGGTCGTTAAAGAAACCAGAAGGACTAGGATTCATACTAGCAACAAGCATAAAACTACTTGGATAATTTACGGTAAATTTAGCTCTAGATATTGTTACTTCTCTATCTTCTAAAGGTTGTCTCATAACTTCTAAAACACCGCGTTTAAACTCGGGTAATTCATCTAAAAACAAAACGCCATTATGAGCTAATGAAATTTCACCAGGTTGTGGTAAACTATTTCCACCGCCAATAAGTGCAATATCAGAACAACTATGATGTGGGGCTCTAAAAGGACGGCTATACTGTAACCCTGTATTTTTTACTTTACCTACTACAGAATGTATTTTGGTGGTTTCTAAAGCTTCTTCTAAAGTCATAGGAGGTAATATAGAAGGAAGTCGTTTGGCTAACATTGTTTTTCCTGCACCAGGAGGACCTATTAAAATAATATTGTGTCCACCAGATGCCGCAATTTCCATACAACGTTTTATACTTTCTTGTCCTTTTACATCTGAAAAATCGAACTCAGGAAAATCCATATGTTTATAAAATTCGGCTCGTGTATCAACTATTGTAGGTTCAATGAGTTTTTTGTTTTCTAGATGATTGATAACTTCCATAATATTAGATACACCCAATATATTTACATCATTAACAATAGCCGCTTCTTTGGCATTTTCTTTAGGCAGAATAAAATTTTTATAGCCTTCTTCACGTGCTTTAATAGCGATAAGCAAAGCTCCTTTTATAGGTTGTACACTTCCATCTAAAGAAAGTTCTCCCATAATTAGATAATCATCAATGTTTTTTGCTTGAATTTGTTTTGAAGCAGCCAGAATACCAACTGCAATTGATAAATCATAAGCAGCTCCTTCTTTACGAATATCAGCAGGAGCCATGTTTATAATGATTTTTTTTCCAGGTAATTTATAGCCATTGTTGTTAAGTGCTGCAGAAATCCGATAAGAACTTTCTCGAACGGCATTATCTGGTAACCCAACAAGGTGATATCCGATACCTTTATCAATATTTACTTCTACAGTTATAGTGGTTGCTTCAATACCAAAAACAGCAGATCCATAAGTTTTAATCAACATAACTTTCTCTTTATGATAAAGGTAGCTAAAAATATTGAAATTTAAAACCTTATGAAATAGCTAAAATACATTTGTTATGTATTTCTATTTTGATGATTTATTTAACATTATAACATAAAAAAAGCCTCTTTATAAAAGAGGCTTTTTTTATGTTATATGATGATATTGATTAGTTTTTATTAAAATTATCTAATCCTGTTTTTAACCAGTTATAATAAGTTGTATGGTCAGAATATTGTTGAGGTGAATTTAATAATTCTAATTTAGGACTCATTAATACATAAAATGGCTGAGATGCTGTTTTAAAGTTTGCAACTTGTAGAGTAGCCCATTTATCACCATAAGTTCTAATTCTTTTTACTTTACCGTTTGGTTTAATAAAATCGAATTGTTCTTCTTCAGGTAATTGTCTTTCATGGTCATCTACGTACAATGAAATTAATACATAATCATCATTAATTAATGAATATATTTCAGGTTTAACCCAAATATTTTCTTCCATCTTACGACAGTTTACACACGCCCAACCTGTAAAATCTAATAAAACAGGTTTGTTTACCGATTTTGCATATGCAATACCTTCTTCAAAATCTTTAAAGCAATTTAATGATAAAGGACATTTGTTATCTTTTTTATAGATACTATGAAATTGAGGTGGAGCAAATCCACTTAATAATTTATTTTGATTCCAAAGAGGTTTTGGTAATACTCCTGGTGCTAAATAAACAAACAAAGCAAAACAAGCTCCTCCTAATAAAACTCTAAAGAAAGATATTTTACCATATTTTTTACCCATAACACCAAATAAATATAATGACATTAATAAAGCTGTTATTGCCCATATACCAATAAATATTTCTCTTTTAAATAAATCCCAATGCCCAACTAAATCAGCATTAGATAAAAATTTAAAAGCAAATGCTAATTCTAAAAATCCTAAAACAACTTTAACAGTATTTAACCATCCTCCTGATTTAGGTAAAGAATTTAACCATCCAGGAAACATTGCAAATAATGCAAAAGGTAATGCTAAAGCAAGTCCAAAACCAATCATACCTGCAGATAATTGCATTGCACCACCATCAGCTCCTAAAGAACCTGCTAATAAAGAACCTAAAATTGGTCCTGTACATGAAAATGATACAATAGCTAATGTTAAAGCCATAAAGAAAATACCGATAATACCTCCAATGTTTGAAGCTGTATCAGCTCTATTACTCCAAGAGCTAGGTAATGATAATTCATAAAATCCGAAGAAAGAACCAGCAAAGAAAACTAATATTGTAAAGAAAAATAAGTTTAACCACATGTTGGTTGAAATACTATTTAAAATTTCAGGGTCTAAAGTATCTAAATAGTGGAAAGGTAAACTTAATAGTCCATAAATTATCATTATAAAAGCCCCATATAATATAGCACTACCAATTCCTTTTCCTTTTTTCTCAGTATGTTTTGTGAAAAAAGATACTGTTAAAGGAACCATTGGAAAAACACATGGAGTTAAAAATGCTAGTAAACCACCAACAAATCCAAGTAAAAATATATTAATTAAACTAGCCTCACCATCTTCTTTAGATGATTCTTTTGTTGTGCTTTTTAATACAGCGGTATTTTTTAAGTTTAAGTTTAATGATTGTGACATAGCTTGGCTTTTGTCATCAACCTCAGTAACAGTTTGTGAAACTTTTTCACCTGTTAATGAAAACGTAAAATCCTCATCAAATGGTAAGCAGTATTCTTTACAAACTTGAGCATCTAAGTTTAAAGTAACTTGTGTTAAACTTGTATCTGAAACGGTAATTCGTTGTACTAATTTACCTTCTTCTACAAAGAAAATTTCATCTTTTCCCCAAATTTCACTAAATTCAGATTCAGTTTTACTTTCTATTGCTTTTCCGTTAAGAGCATATCCAGTTTGTCCTTCTGCAGGAGAAATAGTCATTGGTAAAGATGCATCTTCTGGATTGTATTGAGAGTATAAATGCCAATCTTCTGCAATTTCAATATCGAAAATTAAGTCATATTTTGTCTCCGAAATTTTTTCAACGACAGGTGTTATAACTATAGGATTATCATCAGATTGAGAGAAGACCGTTAAACCTAAGAATAATAAAAATAGAGTACATAATTTTTTCATTCGATTTAGTTTATAATTGGTTGTTTTTAATTAGTTATTCTTAATAATTCTGTTGTTTCATTGGATGATAAAAAGCGTCTATCTTGTCGTTTTCCTATAATCCATATAATTTCATTATCATTTGTACAAAGCAACCAAGTGCTTTCTTTTTCAAAAATTGATAATTTTTCATCTTTAAAATATTTACTAACTTTTTTCTTTCCAATCATACCTGTTGGGTAAAAATAATCGCCAGTTTCCCATTTCCTAATACTGAGGGGGTAATTTAATGAATTTTTATCAACCAAAATACAATTTATATTAATAAATGTACTCTTAGGATCGTTTTCAAAAAACAAATTTACAGGGCTTGTTATCTTAGTAGTTTGTCTATGTATTGTAATTTGTTCATTTTCAGGGGTTTTTTTTTTGTTAGTATGTAAAAGTAATAAAAAATCTCTGTCTTTTAGTAAAGTATGATAATTAGTTGATACTTTTTTACCTGATTGAGCATAAATTAACTTGTAAACATCATTCCATTCTGTAAATTTATAGTCTTTTAAAAGTTGATACAAGTATGCTTTGGGGGTAGATAACTTTAATAGTTCCGAAATATTAATTTTTAATAAATCATTATCTTTAGAAATAATTTTTGCTGATACTTCTTCCATCTTATCAACAATAATTTGTTGAGATTGTTTTAAGAAATCAGTTGTTTTATGATGGGCTTTTAATAAACTAGGGTTTAATTCTTTTAATACAGGAATTACTTGATGTCTTATTTTATTTCTGACATATTTTATTTCTGAATTACTAGCATCTTCACGCCATTTAATATCATTCTTTAATGCAAATTCTTCAATTTCTTCTCTTGAAAAAATTAATAAAGGACGGGCAATTTTTCCGTTTACGGGTGGAATTCCTGTTAAACCATCTAATCCTGTACCTCTTGTTAAGTTGATTAAAACGGTTTCTAAATTATCATCGGCATGATGCCCTGTTAAAACATAATCAAAATCATGTTTTTCTATTAATTCATCAAACCAATCATAGCGTAATTTTCTTGCTGCTAATTGTGTTGATAATTTATTTTCAGAAGCATATTTACTTGTTTCAAATCGAGTTGAAAAAACCGTGATATTTAATGTTTTTCCTAATTCTATAACTGATTTTTCATCTAAATTACTTTGGTCATTTCTTAATTGAAAATTACAATGTGCTAATGAAATTGTATGATTTAATTGCTTTAATAAATGTGTTAAAATTACGCTGTCAATTCCTCCAGAAATAGCAATTAGGAGTTTTTTCTCTTTTAAAAACGAAAAATTAGTGTCTATATGTTTTGCTAATTGTTGTAGCATTTTATTTTTTAAAGATATTTATAGTTGATTATTTAACCAATTTAGGATGTCTTGTAGCATTTCTTCTTTACATAAATCATGTTGTAATTCATGATAACCGCCTTCATAAAGTTTTAAAGTTGCTTTTTTTGTTGATTTAGCAAAAGCTTCAGAGCCTTTATAATCAATGATTTTATCAGCAGTACCATGTAATAATAACATAGGTTTTTTTAATAAAGAAGCATTTTCAATCGCCCATTTACCTGAATCGATAAAAGATAAAGAAAAATTAGGGCTAATTTTATCATGAACTAAAGGATCATCAATATAATTTTGAACTTCATTTTTATCACGAGAAAGATCATTGTTATCTAATTCATTACTCAAAGTAAATGACGGCGCAATTTTTTGCATAATCTTGCCTAATTTAAGTTTCCATACTGGTGGATCAAAAGCTAATTTTAGCATAGGACTAGTGGCGATAATTCCATCTAAATTATTTTCTTTACGAAGAGCATAATTGATAACCGCATTTCCACCCATAGAATGACCATATAAAAACATTGCTGTATCTCCAAAAATATCAGTAGCCTTGTTAATAAGTATGGTAATACTATCTAAAACAGCATCAAAACTAGGGTTATGACCTCTTTTCCCTGATGTTTTACCATGTCCAAAATGATCAAAAGCAATTACACCAAAATTATTATCAGTTAATTTTTTAGCAACATTTTGGTAGCGTCCAGAATGTTCTCCCATTCCGTGAATAATAATAACTACTGCTTTTACTGTTTCAGGTTGCCAATATTGCCCGAAAAAAGTAGTTTTATGATACTCGAAATGGAAGTCTTGATGTGTCATTTTTTATTGTTTTTGTAACCACTGTCTGATATCTTTTCTTAAAGATACTTCAGGTCTTGGTAAAGGTATTGTTCTTCCAAATTGTTTACTTCTTTTAAATTTTGAAAAAGTAATTTTATGTTGTTTCCAAGCTTCAGGATACATATCTAAAAACTTGTTAAAAAAACTTTGTTCATTTACATTTCCTTCTATTTTTGGAAGTACTGCTGCAAATTTTTCTTCTTGATCTATAATCATTAATCTTATTTTTTAGGGGTATTTATTAATATAATTATCTACTTTGAATTAAGTAAAACATATTTCATTGCTTTAGCTTTTAACAAGCATTCTTCGTATTCTTTTTCAGGAATTGATTTTGCCGTAATTGCGCCACCAACAGAAAAAGAAACATATTTTTGGTCAGAATTATATAAAAGACTTCTAATAATTACATTAAAATCAAAATCGCCATCAGGTGTAAAATAACCGATAGTTCCTGAATATAAACCACGTTTTGTTTCTTCTAAGGCTTCCATTATTTTCATTGCTGATACTTTTGGCGCGCCAGTCATACTTCCCATCGGAAAGGTATCTTTAATCAAATCAACAGGATGTGTGTTTTCTGAAATTTCAGAAACGATAGTCGATATCATTTGATGTACTTGTTTAAAAGAATAAACTTTGCAAAGTTCTTCTACTTGAACACTTCCTTTTTTTGCAGTTTTAGATAAATCATTACGAACTAAATCAACAATCATAATATTTTCGGCACGTTCTTTTTCGTCACGAGCTAAATCGAAGGCTATTTTTTCATCTTCAATAGGATTAATTAATCGTTTTGCAGTTCCTTTTATAGGTTGCGAAATTATTTTAAGTCCTTCTTTTTTTAGATATCTTTCTGGCGTTGCCGATAATACATACAGGTTTTCATGTCTGAAAAAAGTAGCAAACGGAGGTGTTGATATTTCGTTTAAATGTGAATATATTTTATAAGGATTTATGCTTGTATTTTCGGCATAAAATTCTTGACAAAAATTAGCTTCATAAATATCACCTCTATGAATATGTTCTAAAACCTTTGTTACTTTTTGATGATATTCTTCTTTATGAATTCGAAGTTTTATTTTGATATTATTTTCTTCGGATGTTTTTTTATCAGTGTCTTTTAAAGAATCAGAAAGGGGAGTAGTATTTGCATTTATGCTGATAATATCTTCAAAATCTTCTTCAATTTCATCATCTATCATTTGTAAATAATGAAATTCGACAGTATTTCCTTTGATGAAAATTAATTTTTGAGGTTGAAAAAAATACAAATCAGGAAAATGAAGTCCATCAAAATTAGTAGATTTTAGTTTTTCAACGTCATTTTTTACATCATAAGAAATATATCCAAAAATATAATCTTTGGTGTAATTTTGATACTCTTTAAGTTTATCAAAAGCATTCTGATAATCTGTTTTTATCGAAGTAAATTCTTCTGCAGCCAAACAACAATCAAATGATGAATATTCTTGTTTGTAATTATTAGAATCTAACCAAATAGCGGTTTCAAACTGTTTAGCCCAAGCAAATAATTTTTGCTTAAACACTGTTGGTTCTTCTATTTGAAAATTATGTTGGGTTCTTTTAAACATGCTACAAAAATAAGAAACCGCTTGTTAAAAATAGCATTGAATTCTTTAAACAAATATTGTTGTAAGTAAATATAAATTCATTTATAAAATATTCGAAATATAGTAAGAGTTTTTAGCCCTGATTGAAGCAATTGTTTGAGCTCTTTTTTTGATTTTTCTTCAAAAAAAAGCGAGTGCGGAAAGCGGGAAATTGCTTCAAATACTATTTAAATGATAAAAAAAAAGCCACTCAGAATATTCTGAATGGCTTTTTTTGTAAAGGTAGCTTTAAATTATATTTTAAAGTTTCCAGTAGCTTTATGTTCACTATTTTCATAGCGTTGGATACATTTATCTAAAATTTCATAAGCTTCGTCTGCGTTCCCCCAGTCTCCGATATCAACTTTTTTCTTTTCTAAATCTTTATACACTTTAAAGAAATGAGTAATTTCTTTTTGTAAGTGAGGATTTAAGTCAGATAAATCGTTATACTGATTCCAAATAGGATCTGAAACAGGTACACAAAGAATTTTTTCATCTGGACCTTTTTCATCTGCCATATGGAAAACACCGATTGGTTTTACTTCCATTACACACATTGGAAAAGTTGGTTCAGCACCTAAAATTAATACATCTAATGGGTCACCATCTAATGCTAAAGTTTCAGGAATAAAACCATAATCTCCAGGATACATCATTGATGAGAATAACATTCTATCAAAACGGATTTTTCCTAAGTCAAAATCGTATTCGTATTTATTTCTACTTCCTTTAGGTATTTCAATTAAGACATCTACTGTCTTTTTCTCTTTTGAAGTCATATATATATTTCTTTTCTTCGTTTCTAAAAATCGGATTGCAAAAGTAATAATTTATTGCTGTTTTTAAATATAAAAACAGGTTATCTTAATATTAAATTATTAAATTATAATAAACCAACATTAATTCCTATACGAATTGCAAACTTTGGAGTAGGTGGAATTATTGCGTCTTTTGGCTGTTTGTAGTCGCTTCTCCATACAGCATCAACACGTAAAAAACGTAAATTACGATAGCCAATATTTTCAAGTCCAACACTGTATTCATAGTACACTTTATTAGGAGCATTGTAGTTTATGGTTGATTTATTTATAGCTACATTTTTATCAGAAATAGTACCGTATGCTGCTCTAAAAGTAACCAAACTACGTAATTTTAATTTATTTAATAATGGGATTCTATTCATTATAAAACCATTAAAATGATGTTCTAAATAAGTAGTTAAATAAGTATCTGTTACAAAATCATAAGAGTTTAATAGCGAAAATGTGTTTTTAGATATTGATAACGTATTGTTTACAGGGATAATGTTTAATAAAGCAAGAGGTACTGTTCCAAAAGTTTTTCCAGCTTCAAAAGTAGCTTCTAAAACACCAAATTTACTTAAAAGAATAGGTTGTTTGTATTTGAATTGTAATTTATCGTAGGTATTGGATCCGTTAAAAACATCTTTATAACCTCTGCGATAGTTCAGTATTAAGGTAGGAAATATATTTTCTCCAAATTGTCTTTCAACACCAAGTCCATATACAAATCGACCAGGTGTAAAAGCAATATAAACTTCAGAAGCGGTATCGGTTACTTTTGATTGTTTATTTGTTTGTTCATCAAGATAATCCATCGAAAAATTAGTAGGGGAAGCAGATTGTATTTTTGAATGTGTAAAATTAATACCGATATGTAAATTCTGTTTTATTTGATAATCAAAATTTGTAGCTGTTCTTTCTATTTTAGATAAAAAAAAGTTGTTATTTTTTGATAATAAAGACATTGTGCCAAAATTTTGAGACAGAAGCTGTGTCGTTTTAATCCTAGTGCGACCAAGTTGTTCTATATCTTTTTGATATGTTACACCAATACTTATTCTTGGTTGGTATGATAATAAATAGCGTCCTTCAACACCATATTTCGTTTTATTATCTTTAAATCCATGGGCTACATAAGCGCCTAATCGAAAGCGATCTTCTTTTGTCTTAAAAGTTCTAATACCTAATCTTGTTCTAAAACCTTCTACTGGATTTCTTGAAAATAATGACCATAAATGACCAAATTGAATACTTGATTTTGTGTTTATATATCCACTAGAAAGGGTGTTTATTATTCCTGTAACATTTTTAATTCTCTTTTTTTCTTTTACTTCTTTAATAAATTGATAAGTTGAATTACTTTCATTATTTTCTTTTGATTTCCAATAATTAGCTTCTTTTTTATATTGATTAGGTCTTGTTTTTACAATTTTTTGGCTGTAAAAATCTTGCTTTAAAGGTTTGTCAAGTTTGTATTTATCAAAGAGTGTCTTTTTTTTGATTGTCAGTCCTTTTTGACTTTCATTTTTATCAACAAAAGTAAAATCGGCTTCATAAGTATTTTTAGTAGTAATATAAATACTATCTTTTAATACATCAAATTCTTTTTCAAATGTTAAGCCTCTAATAAAGTTTATGATAATACTTTTATGTACTGTCATCTTTATTTTTTTAATAGAAAATATTTTATCGGTTACCCAAAAATTTCCTTGAAAAGCTAAATCACCATCTCTAATAGGAAAGAAATAGATGTTATATAATTTTTTATCATTTTTAACAATACTATCGTAAAGAACGTAGTCGTAAGTAGCAAAACCATCAGTAGATAAGGGACTTACAAATGATTTTTGAAATAAAGGAATATTATTTTTAAAAACATCAATATTTTGAAATGAATTAGACATACGATTATAAACAAAACCATCAGTACCTACACCTTCTGTTTTTTCAGCCTCTATATCTTCTCTAATATTTTTGTTTTTATTATCTCCGTATACGTTCGAAATTTGTTCGTTTAAATAAATAGGGACATAAAAATTAACTCCATCGCTATCAAATTTTACTTTTTTGATGGTTTCTTTATAATCATTTTTAAATGCTTTTTTTAAGAAAGCAGAATCTAAATTATTAAGTCCTATTTCAATGGTATTATGTTTTTTGTATTGATAATAATCAACTAAATCAAGCCCGTTTTTTCTTTTTCTTTTCCAAATTTCTTTTAAAATACGATATGCAGGGTTTTCTTTTTTCTTTAAGCGTTTTTTTGGTTTAGTAACAATAATTACTTCTTCTAATTCGTTTGCCGCTTCTTTAATAATAATATTTAGAAATTTTGTTTTCTGATTAACGTTAATCTTTTGTGTTTCAAAACCGATAAAAGATATTTCTAATACGCCGTTATTTTTAGTTGTTTTTAACGAGAAATCACCCATATCATCAGTGGTTGTTCCATTAACGGTGTTTTTTAAAAAAACAGAAACAAAAGGCATTGGGTTATTAAATTCATCAACAATTTTACCATTTAAAGTAAGTTGAGCGTATAAAGTACTGACAAACAGTATAAGTAATATTGATAGCTTGTTTTTCATTCTTTTTATTACCGTAAAATCCTTTTGACAGTAGCCAAAAGGATTTTTATTTTTATTCAAATGTATTTAAAATGTATTTAAAATGTATTGAAGTAGCCGTTAATTACTTGTTAATATACAAAACATCTTTTACAGCTTTAATAACATCATTTGCATTTGGCATCCATTCTGCTAATAAAACAGGAGAATACGGTGCAGGAGTATCAGCAGTTGTAATTCTTTTTATAGGAGCATCTAAATAATCAAAAGCTTCATCTTGTATTCTAAAAGTAATTTCTGAAGAAATACTTCCAAAAGGCCATGCTTCTTCTAAAATAACTAATCTGTTAGTTTTCTTTACAGATTCTAAAATAGTTTTATGATCCATCGGACGAACTGTACGTAAATCAATAACTTCAATAGAAATACCTTCTTTAGCTAATTCATCAGCAGCTTTGTAAGCTTCTTTGATAATTTTTCCAAAAGAAACTACAGTAACATCTGTACCTGCTCTTTTAATGTCAGCAACTCCAATAGGAATGATATATTCTCCTTCAGGAACTTCCATTTTATCACCATACATTTGTTCTGATTCCATAAAAATTACTGGATCATCATCACGAATGGCTGCTTTAAGTAAACCTTTAGCATCGTAAGGATTCGATGGTACGATTACTTTTAAACCAGGAGTGTTTGCAAACCAGTTTTCGAAAGCTTGTGAATGTGTTGCTCCTAATTGACCAGCAGCACCTGTTGGACCACGAAAAACGATTGGACAATTAAATTGACCACCTGACATTTGACGAATTTTAGCTGCGTTATTGATAATTTGATCAATACCAACTAAAGAGAAGTTAAAAGTCATGTATTCAACAATTGGACGGTTTCCGTTCATTGCAGACCCAACCGCAATACCACCAAAACCTAACTCGGCAATAGGAGTATCAATAACTCTTTTTGCACCAAATTCATCCAACATTCCTTTTGAAGCCTTATAAGCTCCATTATATTCTGCTACTTCTTCGCCCATTAAGTAAATGCTTTCATCTCTTCGCATTTCTTCACTCATTGCCTCGCAAATAGCTTCTCTAAATTGTATTGTTTTCATACGTTATATTAGTAGTTGTTTTATCAATATAGCAAAAATAATAAAAATAGAAATAAGAAATAGGGTTTTTAAGCTAAACAAATCATTGTATTGCTTTTAATTTGTAATTATTAAAACATCTTAAGGTAAAATTTTTATTATGCATGCATAGTAAAATAAAAAAAAAACGTAACTTCGTAGTTCAAAAATTAAGTTTCTTAAAAACAACGATATATGAAAATATTAGTTTGTATTAGCCATGTACCTGATACTACTTCGAAAATTAACTTTGTTGATAACGATACAAAGTTTGATACAAATGGAGTTCAATATGTTATAAACCCTTATGATGAGTTTAGCTTAACTCGTGCTATGTGGTTTAAAGAAAAACAAGGTGCTACTGTAACTGTTGTAGGTGTTGGAGATGCTTCAACAGAACCAACATTACGTAAAGCTTTAGCTATTGGAGCAGATGCTGCAATTCGTGTTAATGCAGTACCAACAGATGGTTTTATGGTTGCTAAAGAATTGGCTGAAGTTGTTAAAAACGGTGGCTATGATTTAGTTTTAGCAGGTAAAGAATCATCAGATTATAATGGGCAAATGGTACCAGGAATGTTAGCTTCTTTAGTAGATTTTAACTTTGTAAACGCTTGTGTAGGTGTTGAAGTTGAGGGAACAAATGTAACTTTAGATAGAGAAATAGATGGAGGAGAAGAAAAAGTTTCTTCAACTTTACCTATGGTTATTGCTGGACAAAAAGGAATGGTAGAAGAAAAAGATTTACGTATCCCTAATATGCGTGGAATTATGACTGCTCGTAAAAAACCATTAACTGTTGTTGAACCAACAGGTGTTGTAGCAAGTACATCAACAAAAAGTTTTGAAAAACCTGCCGCAAAAGGAGCTGTTAAGTTAGTAGATAATGTTGATGCTTTAATCGACTTATTACATAACGAAGCTAAAGTTATTTAAAAAATAATAGTTAAAATCACGTTGTTATCAATAAATAAAAACTGTTATTTAAAACAGCTATTTATTATTTTAATAACCTAAAAAATATAAAAATATGTCTGTATTAGTTTTTGCCGATTCATCGGAAGGAAAATTTAAAAAAACTGCTTTTGAGGTAGTTTCGTACGGAAAAAAAGTAGCCGAACAATTAAATAGTAATTTAGTTGCCTTAACAATTAATGGAGGAGATGCTACTGAATTATATACCTACGGAGCTGAAAAAGTTGTTGAGGTAAAAAATGATTTAGCTTCTTTTAATGCAAAAGCATACGCTTCAGTTATTACACAAGTAGCCGATGCAAATTCAGCAGATACTGTAATTATTGATTCAAGTATTGATGGGTTTACTGTAGCGCCATTAGTAGCCGTTGCTTTAGAGGCTGGTTATGCGTCTAATGTTGTTGCTTTGCCAAGTAGTACGAGTCCGTTTACAGTAAAAAGAATCGCTTTTTCAAACAAAGGATTTAATAATACTGAAATTTCTACGGATAAAAAAGTAATTGGTGTTGCTAAGAATTCATACGGAGCTCATGAAAATGTAGTAAGCGGAGTTACAGAAAGCTTTGATGCTACTTTACCTACATTAGGTGTAAAATCTGAAAGTGTTAACAAAGCAAGCGGAAAAGTAAGTATTGCTGATGCTGATATCGTAGTTTCTGCGGGTAGAGGGTTAAAAGGACCTGAAAACTGGGGAATGATAGAAGAATTAGCTGATGTTTTAGGTGCTGCAACGGCATGTTCTAAACCTGTATCTGATTTAGGATGGAGACCTCATGGTGAACATGTAGGACAAACAGGTAAGCCTGTAGCTTCAAATTTATATATTGCTATTGGTATTTCTGGAGCAATTCAGCATTTAGCAGGTATTAATGCATCTAAAGTAAAAGTTGTTATTAATACTGATGCTGACGCTCCTTTCTTTAAAGCAGCAGATTACGGTATTGTTGGTGATGCTTTTGAAGTTATACCTCAATTAATAGAAAAGCTAAAAGCTTTTAAACAAGCATAATTTAAATAAAGGAACTTTCTTTTTATAGAAATTATAAATCAATTCATAATTTTTAGTAAATTGTGCCCACTTAAGTAGGTTGTCTAAATTTTGAAGCATAGCGCCAAAAATATAGACAGCCTTTTTAGTTACTTATTATAATCTACATGAGCTTAATTAAACTAAATATCAAAGGGATTTCATATAGCCAAACTCAAAGTGGGGCTTATGCATTAGTGCTAAGTGAAACCAAAGGAGAAAGGACATTACCTATAATTATTGGAGCTTTTGAAGCTCAATCTATTGCCATAGCTTTAGAGAAAGAAATTCGCCCGCCACGTCCACTTACGCATGATTTATTTAAAACATTTTCTGATAGGTTTTCTATAAAAGTTATCCAAGTTATTATTCATAAGTTGGTTGATGGTGTTTTTTATTCGAGTCTAATTTGTGAAAGAGATGGGCTTGAAGAGATTATTGATGCTCGAACTTCAGATGCAATTGCTTTAGCAGTTCGTTTTGAAGCACCTATTTTTACCTACGAGAATATTTTAGATAAAGCAGGTGTATCTTTAAAAATGGATGAAGAATTAATTATTGAAGAAGATTTAGATTCTGATGAAATAGAGTTTTCTTTAGAAGAAGATGATGATGATATAGAAATATCATTATCTGAATTACATGCACAACTTAACGAAGCAGTAGCTAATGAAAATTATGAATTAGCCGCACAAATTAGAGACGAAATAAGTAAGCGTTCTTAATAAAAAATTAAATATGAAAAAATTATTTACGCTCATAATACTTTGTTTATCAATAACTATTTTTGGTCAAAGTATAGAGAAAAAATGGCGTTTTTCATCAATTAAAAATACTAAAGGTACATCGGTAGTTTCATTAATTGATTCTACAGATGTATTAAATTTATCCGAAGGAATATTTAATTATTCCTTAATATCTAAAGATAGTTTACAGGCTTCAGGGAATTATATTCATCAAAATAATTTATTGATTTTTAATTATAAACAGCCGAGAGATACGGTTCGTTATTATAATATCAGTGAGTTATCAGATACTTTATTAATTTTATCTGAAAAAAACATTACATATAAATTTACTTCAAAACCTAAAACAGTTACTCCTGTTGCTAAGGTGATAGAAATAACTGAATTAAAAACACCAATAAATCAAATTATTCCTAGTAAAGGGTTTTCTATGCAGAGTTTATGGCGTGGTGCTTTAGGGATGATTTCTTTGTTAATTATCGCTTTTTTATTTAGTGCAAATAGAAGAGGTATTGATTGGAAAATTGTAGGGTTAGGACTTACTTTTCAATTAGTAATTGCGATTGGCGTTTTAAAAGTACCTTTTGTGCAATCTATTTTTGAATTTATAGGAAAAGGATTTGTTAGTATATTAGCTTTTACCCAAGCGGGTAGTGAATTTTTGTTTCAGGGTTTAATTTCTGATATGGATACTTTTGGATTTATTTTTGCCTTTCAAATATTGCCTACTATTATTTTCTTTTCGGCATTAACATCATTATTATTTTATTTAGGAGTTATACAAAAGGTAGTAAAAGCCTTAGCTTGGTCGTTAAGTAAAGTGTTAAAAATATCTGGTGCAGAAAGTTTATCGGTAGCAGGAAACATCTTTTTAGGACAAACAGAAGCTCCATTATTAATTAAGGCTTATTTAGAAAAAATGAATAAGTCGGAAATGTTACTCGTAATGATTGGCGGAATGGCAACCGTTGCTGGAGCAGTTTTAGCCGCTTATATCGGTTTTTTAGGTGGTGATGATGAAACATTAAAATTATTTTATGCAAAACATTTATTAGCAGCCTCTGTAATGGCAGCACCTGGAGCAATTGTTATTTCTAAAATTTTATATCCGCAAACAGAAAAAATTGTTACAGATATAAAAGTTTCTCAAGATAAAATAGGTTCAAATATATTAGATGCAATAGCAAATGGTACTACCGAAGGTTTACAATTAGCGATGAATGTAGGCGCAATGCTTTTAGTTTTTGTTGCTTTTATAGCCATGATAAATGGAGTTTTAGGCGGTTTAGGAGGTTTTGATGGAATAGAATATTTTGGATGGAAAATGACATCTCTTAATACAATTATAGAAAATTCAACAGCTTATAAAGCATTTTCATTAGAGTTTATTTTAGGATATACTTTTGCACCATTAATGTGGTTAATAGGTGTTGCTAGAGAAGATATGGCTTTAATGGGACAGTTATTAGGAATTAAATTAGCAGCAAGTGAATTTGTTGGGTATATTCAATTATCAGAACTTAAAAATGTAGCTAGTGCAACACATTTAACATATAATAAATCGATTATAATGGCTACTTATATGTTGTGTGGTTTTGCTAACTTTGCATCAATAGGTATTCAAATTGGTGGTATTGGTTCATTAGCTCCAAAACAGCGTAAAACATTATCAGAATTTGGAATGAAAGCTTTAATTGGAGGTACAATAGCATCTTTAATGTCAGCAACTATTGCAGGTATGATTATAGGATAATCATTAAAAGTAGAGGCAAAATAATAGTTAATAATTATTTATATAATTTTTAAAAGCTTCAACATTAAATGTGGAAGCTTTTTTATTTTTCAAAAATTACAAGTAACAAATGCAACAATATTTAGACTTAGTAAAACACGTTTTAGAAAACGGAAACGAAAAAGGAGATAGAACAGGAACAGGTACAAAAAGTGTTTTTGGGCATCAGATGAGGTTTGATTTAAGTGCAGGTTTTCCAATGGTAACTACCAAAAAACTACATTTAAAATCTATTATTTATGAATTACTTTGGTTTATAAAAGGTGATACAAATACTAAATATTTACAAGAAAATGGTGTGCGTATTTGGAATGATTGGGCAGATGAAAATGGTGATTTAGGACCTGTTTACGGGCATCAATGGCGTAATTGGAATAGTGATGAAATTGATCAATTAAAAGATGTAATCGAAACTTTAAAGAAGAATCCGAATAGCCGAAGAATGTTGGTTTCTGCATGGAATCCTTCTGTTATGCCTGATACATCAAAATCATTTTCTGAAAATGTAGCAAACGGAAAAGCAGCTTTACCACCGTGTCATGCTTTTTTTCAGTTTTATGTTGCTGATGGAAAATTATCTTGTCAATTATATCAACGAAGCGCAGATATCTTTTTAGGAGTTCCTTTTAATATTGCTTCTTATGCTTTATTTACTATGATGATTGCACAGGTTTGTGGTTATGAAGCAGGAGAATTTATCCATACTTTTGGTGATGCTCATATTTATAATAATCATCAAGAACAATTAGCATTACAATTATCTCGTGAAGCAAGACCTTTGCCTAAGATGAAAATTAATTCGGCAATTAAAAACATAGAAGATTTTACTTTTGAAGATTTTGAATTAATTGGATATAATCCACATTCGCATATAAAAGGTGTTGTAGCGGTATAATTTAACATTGTATGTAACATATTCTTTAGTAACTTTGTAAGAGGTGCTAAAAAAGATAAACGATGGTTACAAATATTGATGTTTTAAAAGATTCCCTTTATGAAAAAATTGAAGGAATAAACGATGAAAAAGTTTTAAAAGCAATTATAACTTTAGTAGATAGTATAAAAACAGATATTTTACAAGATGCTGTTACAGAAAAAAGAGATTTAACAAGTTATATTAAAGAGTGGGCAAAAGATATATAACCATTCAGTAAATACAATTTATGATTACAATAATTGCAGCAATAGCAAATAACAATGCTTTAGGAAAAGATAACGATTTAATTTGGCACCTTCCTGCGGATTTAAAACGGTTTAAAAAAGTTACATCAGGACATTATATTTTAATGGGGCGTAATACTTTTGAAAGTATTGGTAGACCATTACCTAATCGTACATCAGTTATAATAACTCGAAATAACGATTATTTAAAAGATGGTTGTTTAGTGGCTCATTCGCTAGAAGAAGCTATTGAATTATCAAAAGATGAAACCGATATTTTTATTATTGGAGGTGCACAAGTTTATAAAGAAGCAATTGAAAATAATTTAGTAGATAAGCTAGATATTTGTCTTGTTCATCATAGTTTTGAAGCTGATGTTTTTTTCCCAAATATTGATATGAATATCTGGAAAGAAGCATCAAGAGAAGATTTTAAAGCCGATGAAAAAAATAAATACGATTATAGTTTCGTTTCTTATATAAGAAAATAAGAATTTACGTTATTCTTAACTTATTAATTTTTCTAGAATTACAGCTGATAAAAATATGTCTATACAACTTACATCAATAATTAAAAATTACGGAACACAAAAAGCCGTAAATAGTATTTCTTTTGAAGCTAAAAAAGGTGAAATAGTTGGTTTTTTAGGACCTAATGGTGCAGGGAAGTCAACTACTATGAAAATTTTAACAGGTTTTATTCAGCCTAGCGAAGGAACTGTTTTTGTAAGCGGAATAGATGTTCTTAAAAATCCTATTGAAGCACAAAAAAAAATAGGATATTTACCTGAACATAATCCGTTGTATTTAGAAATGTATGTACGTGAGTATTTACAATTTCAGGCATCTGTTTATAAAATATCAAAAACTAAAATATCTGAAGTAATTGAAAAAGTAGGTTTAACTCCTGAAGCTCATAAAAAAATAGGGCAATTATCTAAAGGATATCGCCAAAGAGTAGGATTAGCTGCAGCAATTTTGCATAATCCAGAGGTTTTAATTTTAGATGAACCAACCACAGGTTTAGATCCGAATCAATTAGTAGAAATTCGTGAATTGATAAAAGAACTTGGTAAAGATAAAACAGTGTTATTTTCTACTCATATTATGCAAGAAGTAGAGGCTGTTTGTAGTCGAGTAATTATTATAAATAAAGGTGAAATAGTTGTTGATAAACCTATTGCCGAACTCAAAACAAGTAAAGAGCAAGTTATAAAAGTAACTTTTGATTATAAGTTAGAAGAACAATTTATACAACGTTTACCAAATATTGCTCATTATAAAAATACGGTTGAAAATAATTGGATACTTACTTTTAAAACATCAGAAGATATGCGTCCTGTAATTTTTGATTTCGCTCAAGAAAACGGTTTAAAAATTTTAGGTTTAAATACCGAAAATAAGAATTTAGAAAGCCTTTTTAGAGAGTTGACTAGTTAGTATATTTAGCTCTAAACCATACTTTTTTCCAAACTCTTTTTAAGATTAAAAAAACAACGGCTTCTACATAGTTATTAATATCGGAAGTGTCAATTTTTTGTATTATTTCTTCAGGAACATCAATAATATATAAAAGTGTTTTATAAGTATTTGAATCTGTAAGAATTAAATTTTTTATAGCATTATTAAGTGCTTCTTTTAAAGTATCAGGTGTACTTTTTTCTGAAATTTTTAAATCAGAATTTGCCAAACCAAAATCCTTAGTAAGCTGTATAATCAGCTTACTATATAAATCATTTTCAGCTATATTTATTAATAAATCGGTGCTATTTTGATACTTTTTTATAGAATTTGGTAGCATTTTTTAATTCAATTTATAATTAATATGTTGATCGTCTAAAGTTTTTAAAAAGGCATTAGTTATTTTAACTTTAGTATTTCTACTAGGTAAATCTAATTTTATTTTTTCTTCTTCATCCCAAATGGTAAAATGTAAATTTTGAGAACCTTTATTCATCGTAAATAAATGCTGTAAATCTTTTATTCGATTTTCACTTACTTCTTTTAGATGCATTTTTATAGTTACTTTTTTACACATTTTATCCATAATGTCGTGTAAAATCGAAAAATCAGTAAAGCTAATTCTTGGTTCTCCTTTTACACCTTCTCTGCTTGTCCAACCAGGTTTAACCATAGTTTTTACAAATAAAAATGAATTAGGAACTAAAAAGTGTTTGAATTTTAAATACTCTTCTCCAAAAATTCTGAATTCATAATTTTCAGTATAATCTTCAATAAAAAATGTTGCCCATCCTTTTCCAGCTTTCGAAATTCGATGCTGTACATCGGTAACAATTCCTCCAAAAGTTAATGCCATTCCTTCATATTTAGGCAAATCATTGTAATAAGAAAGTTTGGCGTTACAAAATTTCATTTCATTTTTAAAATCATCTAGCGGATGCGCAGAAATATAAATACCAACAACCTCTTTTTCTTTTCCAAGTAATTCCATAGTACCCCAAGTTTCACAAAGAGGAATAATAGGTTCAGGCATTTCTTCTTCGGATGCGCCGCCAAATAAAGAAACTTGTGCTGAGTTTAAATTTTCTTGATGTTTATTTCCAAATCGTAATACTTTTTCTATAAATTTTTGATTTTTTTCATCTTCAACAAAATATTGTGCTCTATGTGCAGTTCCAAAAGAATCAAAACCCCCTGCTAAAATTAAACCTTCAAAAGCTTTTTTATTTGCCACACGTAAATCAACACGTTTAGCTACATCAAAAACAGAATTAAAAGTACCATTTTTTTCTCGTTCGTTAATAATTGCTTTTACAGCAAGCCCTCCAACACCTTTAATAGCAGCCATTCCAAAACGAATTGCACCTTCTTTATTTACTGAAAATTTAGAAAATGATTCATTTACGTCAGGACCTAAAACAGTAATTCCAGCACGTTTACATTCTTCCATAAAAAATGAAACCGATTTAATATCATTCATATTATTTGAAAGCACCGCCGCCATATATTCAGCTGGATAATGCGCTTTTAAATAAGCTGTTTGATAGGCAATCCAAGCATAACACGTAGAGTGAGATTTGTTAAAGGCATATGATGCGAAGGCTTCCCAATCCGTCCAGATTTTTTCTAATTTTTTAGCATCATGCCCGTTTGCAATTGATTGTTTTACAAATTTAGGCTTCATTTTATCTAAAACGGCAATTTGTTTTTTACCCATTGCCTTACGTAAAACATCGGCTTCACCTTTTGTGAAATCGGCAAGTTTTTGCGATAATAACATTACCTGCTCTTGATAAACCGTAATTCCGTAGGTTTCAGATAAATATTCTTCCATTGCTGGTAAATCGTACTCAATTTCTTCATCACCGTGTTTTCTTCGGATAAAAGAAGGAATATATTCCATCGGTCCAGGACGATATAATGCATTCATGGCAATTAAATCTTCAAAAACAGTAGGCTTTAATGAGCGCATATGTTTTTGCATTCCTGGAGATTCATATTGAAAAATACCAACAGTTTCTCCTCTTTGGAAAAGTTCGTAGGTTTTCACATCATCCAACGGAAAAGTTTCAGGATCTAAAAGTACATCGTGGCGTGCTTTTACAATTTTAACGGTATCCTTAATTAAGGTTAGCGTTTTTAATCCCAAGAAATCCATTTTTAATAAACCAGCATCTTCTACAACCGAGTTATCAAACTGAGTTACATACATGTCAGAATCTTTTGCCAAGGCAACAGGTACGAATTTTGTAATATCATCAGGTGTAATAATAACACCACAGGCATGAATTCCTGTATTACGAACAGAACCTTCTAAAATTCGAGCTTTATTAATGGTTTCTGCCATTAAATCAGATCCGTTAGAAAGTCTTTTAAGTTCGTTAACCAATTCAATTTCTTCGGTTCTAAGTTTTTCGCTTAGTTGTTTATCATCTAAAGAAAATATTTTCTTCAGCTTCATTCCCGGAATTAATTTGGCAATTCTATCGGCTTCAAAAAGCGGTAAATCTAGTACACGAGCGGTATCTCTAATCGAAGATTTTGCCGCCATAGTTCCGTAAGTAATAATTTGCGCTACCTGATTTGCACCATATTTATCAATTACATAATCCATTACACGCCCACGTCCTTCATCATCAAAATCAATATCAATATCGGGCATTGATACACGTTCAGGATTTAAGAAACGCTCAAAAAGTAAATCGTATTTAATTGGATCAATATTGGTAATCCACAAGCAATATGCAACCACCGAACCTGCCGCAGAACCACGACCAGGACCAACCGCAACATCCATATTTCTTGCTTCTCGAATAAAATCTTCAACAATTAAAAAGTATCCAGGATATCCTGTTTTTTCAATTACTTCAAGCTCAAAATCTAAACGTTCACGAATACTTTCTGTAATTTCTCCGTATCGTTTTTTTGCACCAACATAAGTTAAATGACGTAAAAAATTATTTTCACCACGTTTTCCTTTGTCTTCATTATCTTTTTCATCTTTAAATTCATCAGGAATATCAAAAGCAGGTAATAAAACATCACGAGCTAGGGTGTAAGGGGTTACTTTATCAACAATTTCTTGAATATTTATAATTGCTTCTGGAAGGTCAGCAAACAACGTTTTCATTTCTTCGGATGACTTAAAGTAATATTCATCGTTGGGTAAACCGTAACGATAACCTCGTCCTCGTCCTTTTGGAGTTGCTTGTTTTTCGCCATCTTTTACACACAATAAAATATCATGAGCATTGGCATCTTTTTTATCTAAATAAAAAGTATTGTTAGAGGCAACAGTTTTTACGTTGTGTTTTTTCGAAAATTTTAAAAGTGTTTCATTTACAACTCTTTCATCATCTTGATTATGACGCATTAATTCGATGTATAAATCATCACCAAATTGTGCTTTCCACCAAAGTAATGCTTCTTCGGCTTGTGCTTCACCAACATTTAATATTTTACTAGGAACTTCACCATAAATACTACCTGTAAGTACAATGATATCTTCTTTATATTGTTCAACTACTTTTCTGTCGATTCTTGGAATATAATAAAATCCATCAACAAAAGCGATAGAAGACATTTTTGCTAAATTGTGGTATCCTTTTTTATTTTTTGCCAATAAAACAACTTGATAACCGTTATCTTTTTGACTTTTATTAGTGTGATCGTTACAAATATTAAATTCACAACCTACAATAGGTTTTAAAGGTTTTTGAGTTGGTGTTTCTCCTTTTTCAATAGCTTCAATATTTGCTGTTTCTACGGATTTATTATGATTTAAAACCGCTTGTACAAAATGAAAAGCCGCCATCATATTACCAGTATCGGTCATTGCGACTGCCGACATGTTGTCTTTTGCAGCAGCTTTTACAATATTTCCTATTTGAATAGTTGATTGTAAAACAGAATATTGTGTATGATTATGAAGATGAGCAAAACTTGCATTTTCTAATTTAGCTAAACCTTCATTAGTGCTGATGGTTTTTGTAACACCTTTTGATTTTTCAATTCTCGTACGAATTTTTTCACTTTCTTTCTTTAAGTTTAAGTGATTTAATCCTATTACTTGAATAGGAGCAGGGTTTGTGTTGTTGAAATTATCAAAGAAATCAACAGAAACATCTAATTGTTCTTTGGTAAATTGACGCAAACGAACTAATTCTAAAAAACAACGGGTTGTTGCTTCTACATCGGCAGTTGCGTTGTGAGCATCACCAAAACCAATACCAAATAAATGTTTGTGTAATTCTGTTAGCGTAGGTAATTTAAATTTACCTCCACGACCACCAGGAATTTGACACATTTTAGCGGTTTGCTCGGTACAAGTATCTAAAATAGGGAGGTCGTTTAAAATGGTATCGACACCTAAACGATGAAACTCACAACCCATAATGTTTAAATCAAAACCAACATTCTGACCTACAACAAATTTTGTTTTACTTAAAGCTTCGTTAAATAAAGCCAAACCTTCAGGAAGTTCAATTCCTTGTTCTTGAGCTAAATCAGTAGAAATACCATGAATTTGCTCAGCATCATAAGGAATATTAAATCCTTCTGGTTTTATAAGAAAATCATTATGTTCAATTAAATTACCTAATTCATCATGTAATTGCCAAGCAATTTGGGTTGCTCTTGGCCAATTATCAGTATCTGTAAAAGGTGCTTTCCAATTTTTTGGTAATCCGGTAGTTTCAGTATCAAAAATTAAATACATCTAGAAAATTTGTTTGTTAAAATGTTTTGGTAAAAACAAAGTGTAAAAATACGAAGAATTTGTTATGTTTAGTACAGAAGTAATTTGTTAACCAGCTTTTAGTGAAAGTATTATTTTTCTTATTGAATTAAATTGCTAACTAATTGTTAGGTAGTTGTTAAGTTTTTTTAATCTTATGTAATAATCATTTTAGACTAAATTATTAAAAGTATATTTGCGACATATTTAATATAATATTTTTTACAATGAAAGAAGGAACAATTAAGTTCTTTAACGAATCTAAAGGTTTTGGATTTGTTACAGAGTCAGGGTCAAACACAGAATATTTTGTACACGTATCAGGTTTAATCGATGAGGTTAGAGAAGGTGATACTGTAGAATTTGACCTTAAAGAAGGAAGAAAAGGATTAAATGCTGTTGATGTTAGAGTTTTATAACATTTAAACATAACTTATTTTCTTAAGAGCTTGGTATTCAAGCTCTTTTTTGTTGTATTAATGTTTGATTTTTGCTTTTTAATTAAAAATAAATTATACATTTGCATCCGCTTATCACGAGATGATAAGATTTATTAATAATAAAGGTCGAGAACCTTAAAAATTAAAATTATGCCTGTAAAAATTAGATTACAAAGACACGGAAAGAAAGGAAAACCTTTTTACTGGGTAGTAGCTGCTGATTCAAGAGCTAAAAGAGATGGACGTTTCTTAGAAAAAATTGGAACTTATAACCCTAACACTAACCCTGCAACTACTGACTTAAACGTTGATGTAGCTGTATCATGGTTAGAAAAAGGAGCACAGCCAACTGATACTGCTAGAACTATTTTATCTGATAAAGGAGTTTTATTAAAAAAGCATTTAGCTGGTGGAGTTAAAAAAGGAGCTTTAACACAAGAACAAGCAGATGCTAAATTTGCAGCTTGGTTAGAAGAAAAAACTGGTTTAGTTGCTACTAAAGTTGATGGTTTAGCTAAAGCTGAAGCAGATGCTAAAGCAAAAGCTTTAGAAGCTGAAAAAGCTGTAAATGCTGCACGTATTGCTGCTAACACACCTGTTGCTGATAGCGAAGAGGTTGTTGCTGAAAATGGAGCAGATAGCGAAGAATAAAAAAACTGTACTATAATGATGATGCAAAAAGAAGATTGCTTTTATCTTGGCAAAATCGTTAAAAAACATAGTTTTAAGGGAGAGGTAGTTATTAAGTTAGATACTGACGAACCCGATCTTTACGAAAATTTGGAATCAGTTTTTGTCGATTTAGGCAATAATCTGGTTCCTTTTTTTATTGAAAAATCTTCTTTAAGTAGAAGTACTATGTTTCGCGTAAAATTTGAAGATGTAGATACTGAAGCAGATGCAGATGCCATTATGCGAGCAGGAATTTATTTACCTTTAAATTTATTGCCAAAACTTTCAGGAAATAAGTTTTATTATCACGAAGTTATTGGTTTTACCATTGTTGATAAAAACTTTGGTGAAGTAGGTACTTTAGCATATATAAATGATAAAGCTGCTCAGCCTCTTTTTGAAATTGAAAATGGAGATATAGAGATTTTTATTCCTATGATTGACGATTTTATTAAGAAAGTAGATAAAGTGAATAAAGTTATTGAAGTTGAAACTCCTAAAGGATTAATTGAGTTATATTTTGAATAAATTTAAAATATAAAAAATCAGGATCTTTTAAGTCTTTTAATAAAAAAGAAACCTTGTTGTCTTAAGAAACAACAAGGTTTTTTTAATTATATGGGGGGTATAATTACATCACAAATATATCTAGATTAAATACATTCAAAGTGTTAAATCATGTAATTTGGATGATTTCGAACTAATTATTGTATTTAATTGTTGTTTTTTTAGAAAAAACAATGATTTTTAAACTGAAACTCTTTTTTATTATCTAAAATTGTTTATAATCTGATATAATTTAAGCCTAAATTATTAAGTGATTTTAATGATAATTTATTTTTAACTATTAATGTTATGTGTTTTTTTTGCGTAAATTTTGACTTTTATCTATCTAATAATTAATTTTCTAAATCTATAAGATAAAATAATAATGTACTTTTACAACTCATAATTTATAGTAAAAAAATGAGTTTATTACAAGAGTTAGAAGATAGAAGTGGAAAGCAATGTGAACTATGTGCTTCAAAAGAAAATTTATCAATTTATGAAGTAAAACCAATGCAAATTGGTGGTGTAGATGGAAGCTTATTAGCTTGTAATACTTGTATTGAACAAATTGACGACGCAGAAAAAACAGATGCTAATTACTGGCGTTGTTTAAATGATAGTATGTGGAGCGAATATAGAGCCGTAAAAGTAGTTGCTTGGAGAATGTTATCAAGACTTCGTAACGAAGGTTGGCCTCAAGATTTACTTGATATGTTATATTTAGAAGATGATGATTTACGTTTTGCTAAAGAAAGTGGAGACCATTTAGATGAAAGTGAAAAAATTATTCATAGAGATGCAAATGGTGCTATTTTACAAGCAGGTGATTCTGTTGTATTAATTAAAGATTTAAAAGTAAAAGGTTCTAGCATGGTAGCTAAACAAGGAACAGCTGTTCGAAGAATTTCTTTAGACCATGAAAATGCTAATTATATTGAAGGTAAGGTAGGACCTACTCAAATTGTAATTATTACTGATTATGTAAAGAAAATGTCTGAAAAAGAATAGTTTTTTATAAAATAAAACAAAAAAGCTGAAGTTTTAAAACTTCAGCTTTTTTGTTTAAAATAAAGTGTTTTTCAAGACAGATAAACGTCATGCTGAATTTATTTCAGCATCGCATCAACAGGAAAACTACGGCAAATTAGAATGCGAACCTGAACTAAATTCAGGTTGACGGATGCGATTCTTTATTTTTCTGTGTTTTTTTATTTTTCAGTATTGTAAAAAACTTTGTAGTATTTCATTTTTTTATCTTCGTCATAACCTTGTTCTAAGTAATCTGAAGAAGCATCAGGAGCATCAATATCAATTTTAATTTGAATATTGGTATCTAATTTAATTTCAGTTTTAAATTTGCTTTTTTCTTTCTTTAAAACAACATCAGAAACTTCAAAATTATTACGAATTAAAACATCATTTAACTTTTCAAAATGTTTTTTGTAGTCTTCAAACATTCCTTGATGTTTATCATCTTCAAAAACTTCTTCTTTAAATTTGTGATAGTCTACATCTTCATTTTCTTTGAAATAATCAACGGTGCTGGCTAAGAAATTACTTTGTTCTTGTTTACCAAATTCAGGTTTGATGATTTCTTCAGAAAAATCTTTACACATCTCTAAATAATTTTGAGTATGTAAGTTTCTATCATCTGCAAATTTTGCGTTTAAGAAATTTTTAATCCAATATTGGGCATCATAATTATTATTATCAACAGATAAAATTACAGTTCCTTCTGCATCTGTAGAATTTACAATTAAACAACCTTTGTCTAATTTTTTAGTTGAAATTCCTTTTTGAACTACTACATCAAAACTATCATCATCTAAATAAGTTTGTAAAAAATCTACTTTACTTTCAATTTTAAAAACACCAACAGCATCTGTAAGAATATCTTTATATTCGATGTTTTCAAAATAAACAACAAGTACATCACCAGTTTTTATATTTGCAGAATTTGATTGCTCATATAAATGATTTACAATATTTTTTGAATGCTCAATAAATGTTTCATTATTGTCAAAAATATCAGAAGTATATTTGTTAATTTCGTTTAAACGAACATCAGCATGATGCTTAAAACGATAACTTTGTGTAACTGTTCCAAAGTTTTTTAATAAAAAAGGCATCAGTAATTCGTAACTTTCTTCATCAAAACGAACTAAACTTTCTGAAAAAGCATTTTGACCGCTATTATACTTATTAGCAACTTTATGAATAATACATTTGCTAATTTCTGCACGTGTTCTTTTAATCATCTTCTAAGTTATTGGATGACAAAAATAAAGAAACTAAAGCTTTAATTTAAGTTGTTCGGGAAGTAATTTAAAAGTCTTTCTATGATAAGGAGTTATACCAAATTCACGAATAGCATTTCTATGCTCTTTTGTAGGATATCCTTTGTTTTTTTTCCAGTTGTATTGCGGATATTCTTTATGGATTTTCTCCATATATTCATCTCGATATGTTTTTGCTAAAACAGATGCCGCAGCAATACTCATAAATTTGGCATCACCTTTTACAATTGTTTCGTGTGGGATATCTTTATAAGGTTTGAATTTATTTCCATCAACAATAATAAATTCTGGTTGTACGGAAAGTTTCGCAATAGAGCGATGCATACCAGTTATAGAAGCTTGTAAAACATTTATTTCATCAACTTCCTGATGACTAACAAAAGCAACGCCATACGCTAAGGCATGTTTTTCAATATATGGGCGTAATTCTTGGCGTTTTTTTTCTGAAAGTTGTTTGGAATCATTCAAAAAATCATGTTTAAAATTTTCAGGTAAAATAACGGCAGCAGCTACCACAGGACCACTTAAGCAACCTCTACCAGCTTCATCCGTTCCTGTTTCTAATTTGTATTGACTATAATTTAATTTTAGCATGCTACAAATTAACAGTTTTCAAAGAAAATATTCACAATTTTTGTCGTTTAATTATTTTACTTTTGTAGTTATGAAGAGATTTTTTGTAGTGTTTTTTTGTTTATTATGTACTCAATTGTTTTATGCTCAAATAAGACAGTTTGAAGGTGGGAGAAATGGATTAAATAAAGGAGGTTTAAATAGAAATTTAGACTCTATATCTGATAATGAAATTAGTGTAAAGCTTAGCGGAAAAACAAAGTATACCGACTATAAAATTATATCATTTAAAAATGATACCACAATTATTGATACTACACTAACTCTAAAAAAACATTATAAATTTAATGCTTTAAGAAAAGATAATTTTGAATTATTAGAATTTCATAATCAAGGACAAACGTTTAATAATTTAGCTTATAATTTTACAGATATTTCTCAATTTCCTGATATTGGTTTTCGTGCCAAACAGTTTAATTATTTTGAAATTGAAGATGTTGATTACTATCATGTACCAACACCCACAACTGAAGCAATGTACAGAACAGGTTTACAACAAGGACAAGTTTTAGACATGTTATTTACTACTAATTTTTCAAAACGATTTAATGTAGGAATAGCTTATAAAGGAATTCGTTCATTAGGTGCTTACAGGCGTTCATTGGCTAGTAGTGGTAATTTTAGGCTTAGTTTTAGTTACGAAAGCCCAAAGGGACAATATGCAATAAGAGGACAGGCTGTTAATCAAGATATTTTAAATCAAGAAAATGGTGGTTTAACAGATGATTCTTTAGTTTCTTTTTTAAATAATGATCCTAATTTTAGTGGTGATAGAGGAAGGTTAGATATTAATTTAAATGATGCAGAAAATAATTTAGAAGCAAAACGATTACATTTTGAACATACTTTTAAATTACTATCAGTAAAAGATAGTTTACATCAAAAAGATTTTTCTAATTTAAAAATTGGACACTCGTTTACAAGAGATTCTAAATATTATAACTTTAAACAAGCATCTGTTACTCCTTTGGTTTTTGGTGAAGCTCCTACAATAGGAAGTGTAAATGATAGAACAAATTTTTTATTATATAATAATAATGTGTTTTTAGATTTTAATTCTAAATATGTACTAGGAACTTTTAGAGTACATACAGGTTATACAACGTATAATTATGGTTATGAAAACTTACAAAATAATGTTGTTGGAATTACTAAAAATAAATTAAAAGGAAAAGCAGTTTCTTTTGGAGCTAATTGGAAAGGAAAAATTAAAAACTTTTATATAAATAGCTCGGGTGATATAACTCCAGGTAAAGGAAGGCTTTCAGGTAGTAATTTAAAAGTAGAAGCATTTTATAAAAAAGATAGTATAGTAACGATTAAAGGACATTTAGAAATTAGTAATAAACTACCAAATTTTAATTTTTTATTACATCAAAGTACTTACAATAAGTATAATTGGGAAAATAATTTTGCATCTGTAGGAACAAGAAGTTTAGGAGGAACAATTGAATCTAAATGGATAAATGCATCAGTAAATGTTACAAATATTAATAATTACACTTATTTTGATGCTAATAGCTTACCAAAACAATTTTCAGGAAATGTAAATTATTTGAAAGCGAAAGTATCAAAAGAATTTAGCCTTGGTAAATTTGCTTTAGATAATACATTAATGTATCAAAAAGTAGCAAACGGAAATACAGTATTTAGAGTACCTGATTTTGTAACTAGAAATACTATTTATTATTCTGATAATTGGTTTAAAGGAAATCCGTTATTTGTACAAATAGGAGCTACATTTAAATATTTTTCTAAATATAAAGCAAATGCATATAATCCTTTATTATCAGAATTTACTTTACAAAATGATACTGAAATAGGCTATCCAACAGTTGATTTATTTTTTAATGGAAGAGTACGTAGAACACGTATTTATTTTAAAGCAGATAATGTGAGTTCTTTTGTTTTAAAGAAAGATTATTTATCAGCACCTAATAATCCGTATAGAGATTTTACAATTCGTTTTGGAGTTGTTTGGAACTGGTTTATCTAATATAAACCTTTATTTTTTTATCAATTTAAAATTAAAATAACTTTGTCTTGCAATTAATCTTTAAAAAACTGCCATTCATCTAATAGTTTTAAAAAGAAGGATAAAACGTACTATTTTTACAGTATAAGTTAATCGTTTTATATAACTTACTTTTGAAAAGAAGCAATCCGGGGGGATGCTTCTTTTTTAGATATCAAAAAGCCTCACGTTTAAAAGTGAGGCTTTTTATTATTTTTTTGATATTTCTCTAATTTTAATTCTAAAAGCAGCAAAAAGCAATGTCATAAACGGGCTTAGCCAGTTAAACATAGCAAAAAAAGCATAATCAACAACAGGTACTCCTAGTACTCCAGAATGATAAGCTCCACAGGTATTCCATGGAATTAAAACAGAGGTTACCGTTCCTGAATCTTCTAAAGTTCTACTTAAATTTTCAGGAGCTAATCCTTTGTCTCTATATGCTTTTGCATACATTTTACCCGGAACTACAATTGCTAAGTATTGATCAGATGCTGTAAAGTTTAAACCAATACAAGTTGCTACAGTACTTGCAAATAATCCAAAAACTGAATCAAATAAACCTAACATAAAACTACTTATTCTTGCTAATGCTCCAATTGCATCCATAATTCCACCAAAAACCATTGCTAATAAAATTAACCAAACAGTTCCTAACATTTTTTTCATACCTCCTGCAGTAAATAAATCTTTTAAAACTTCATTATCTGTGGCAACAGATGTTTCAACTGTTATTGCTTGCATTATTCCTTTGTAAGCAGCATTAAAATCTAATACTTTTACACCAGCTATTTGTGCCACCACTTCTGGTTGAAAAATTAAAGCAAATACACCTCCTAAAAGTGTTCCTCCTAATAAAGCAATTAAGGGTGGCGTCTTTTTTATAATTAATATGATTACAAATACAGGTACTAAAAATAACCAAGGAGTAATATTAAAAGCTTTATTAATATCTATTAACATACCTTGAGTATCAGCTTCTCCTGTGGCTGTTTGAGTAAAACCTAAAATGATAAAAAATACTATACTTACTACAAAGGTAGGTATTGTGGTATATGCCATATAGCGTATATGTGTAAATAAATCTGTTCCTGCCATTGCAGGTGCTAAATTTGTAGTATCAGACATTGGAGACATTTTATCTCCAAAATAAGCTCCTGATAAAACGGCTCCAGCAGTCATTCCTAATGAAATACCTAAAGCCTCACCAATTCCAATTAATGCAATACCTACTGTAGCAGAAGTAGTCCAAGAACTTCCTGTGGCAATAGAAATTACAGCACTTATAATTAAGCAAGCAACTAAAAATATTGTGGGATTTAAAACCTGTAAACCATAATAAATCATGGATGGAATAATACCACTAATCAACCAAGTACCCGCTAAAGAACCAACCATTAGTAATATTAAAATAGCACCTACTGTTGATTTTATATTTTCAGCAACCTCTTCCATCATTCTTTCGTAAGATACTTTGTTTTTAAAACCTACGATAGCTGCAACACCTCCTCCTAATAATAGTATAAATTGATTACTTCCACTTAAAGCATCATCACCATATATAAAAACATTATAAGCTAACATAATTACTAAAGCAAATACAGGTATTAAGGCTTCCCAGATACTTAATTCTTTATTATCAATAATTTTTTGGTCTTTTATTTTAATTTCAGATAGGTTTTTATCGTCTTGCATTTGTCATTTTTTTAGATATGTAATGTTACGATTTTGTAAAGAATTATACAAGTAGAATCAGTTTACAACATTTGTTTAGTAAAAAAAATATTCAGTCTTTTTTTAACTTATTATTTATGATGAAATAGTTTATATAATATCGCCTTACTAAAAGTATTTTATTTTACTTTTATGATACTAATAATACTTGATTTATAGGTGTTTATAAATGAGTTTCTTATTCGTTAATTACAATGTTTTTTATTAAAGATGATTATATTTTTTTTCTTAATTGTAAAAAGTCAGTTTTAAGTTAAGTGAAAATTGTTAATTCTTTTGTGTTTAAATACTCAATTAGGCTTTTAAAGTTATTAGATTCTATTTATTATCATTATATTATTTTCTTTTTAGTATTATTTAATAAGTAATATTAAAAATATTAAAAGGATTCATTTGATAATTTTTTATAAGATTATGTGTATAAATTTTTTAAATTTGATGAACCTTAGTTTTAAAAGTATAAAATTTTTCAGATGAAATTAGATTCGATAGATAAAAAACTTTTAGTATTACTTCAAAAAGATAGTAAACAAACAACAAAACAACTTTCTTTACATTTAGGACTTTCGGTAACTGCTGTTTATGAGCGTATAAAAAAGTTAGAACGAGAAGAAGTAATAACACAATATGTAGCTTTATTAAATAAAAATAAAATAGGGAAAGATTTTTTAGTTTTTTGTCATTTAAAACTAGAAAAGCATACTAAAGAATATATTGTTGTTTTTGAAAGAGAAATAAATAAGCTAGAAGAGGTAACTGAGTGTTTTCATGTAAGTGGAGAATACGATTATATTTTAAAAGTATATGTAAAAGATATGGATGAGTATCGTAATTTTATGGTAAATAAATTAACCGTATTAAAACATATAAGAAGTACACATAGTACATTTACTATTGGAAAAGTTAAAGAATCTAATACAATAGTTTTATAAAATATTTTTTTTGATAAAAAACAGCCTTGATTCAAACTCAAGGCTATTTTATTAGTTTTTTAAAGGATTTATTTAGATAATTCTGTAAAATATTTATAAAAATAAGGAATTGTTTCAATTCCTTTTAGGTAGTTCCAAACTCCAAAATGTTCGTTTGGTGAGTGAATTGCATCAGAATTTAATCCAAATCCCATTAAAATACTTTTACTTTTTAATTCTTCTTCAAATAAAGCTACAATAGGAATACTTCCTCCGCTACGTTGTGGAATAGGAGTTTTACCAAATGTTTCGGTATATGCTTTACTTGCTGCTTTATAACCGATATTATCAATAGGAGTAACGTATGCTTGTCCTCCGTGATGTGGAGTAACTTTTACTTTTACCGATTTTGGAGCGATGCTTTCAAAATGATTTTTAAATAATTCTGTAATAGCTCTCCAATCTTGATTAGGCACTAAACGCATTGAAATTTTAGCATATGCTTTAGATGCAATTACTGTTTTTGCACCTTCACCAGTATAACCACCCCAAATTCCGTTTACATCTAATGTTGGTCTAATAGAATTACGTTCGTTGGTTGTGTATCCTTTTTCACCATAAATATCATCAATATCTAAGGCATCTTTATAAGCATCAACAGAAAAAGGAGCTTTTGCCATTTCATCACGTTCTTCACGAGATAATTCTTCTACATCATCGTAAAAACCAGGAATAGTAATATGATTGTTTTCATCTTGTAATGAAGCAATCATTTTTGTTAAAATATTAATAGGATTAGCAACAGTACCACCATATAAACCAGAGTGTAAATCTCTGTTTGGTCCTGTAATTTCTACTTCAACATAACTTAAACCACGTAAACCTGTTGTTATTGATGGAATGTCGTTAGCTATCATTCCTGTATCAGAAATTAAAATAACGTCGTTTGCTAATTTTTCTTTATTTCTAGGTACAAACCATGATAAGCTTTCAGAACCAACTTCTTCTTCACCTTCAATCATAAATTTTACATTACAAGGTAAGTTACCTGTATTTGTCATGTATTCTAAAGCTTTTACATGCATATACATTTGCCCTTTATCATCACAAGCACCACGAGCAAAAATTGCCCCTTCAGGATGAATATCTGTTTTTTTAATAACAGGTTCAAAAGGCGGTGAAGTCCATAATTCAATAGGGTCTGCAGGTTGTACATCATAATGACCATATATTAAAATAGTAGGTAAAGTAGGGTCAATTATTTTTTCACCATAAATAATAGGATAGCCAGGAGTTTCACAAATTTCTACTTTATCACATCCAGCTTTTTCTAAACTATTTTTAACAACATCAGCGGTATTTAATACATCTTTTTTATAAGTAGGATCTGCACTTACTGATGGTATTTTTAATAAATCGATAAGCTCATTTATAAATCTATCTTTATGTTGAGCAATATATTCTTGAACGTTTTCCATGTGTTGTTTTTAGTCTATTACAAAAATAATAAAAAAAATGTGCTTCTGCTTTGTAGTTTGTAAGTATTGTTTATATTTGCACCCACAATAAACTGCGGGTGTGGTGGAATTGGTAGACACGCCAGACTTAGGATCTGGTGCCGCAAGGTGTGAGAGTTCGAGTCTCTTTGCCCGTACAAAAAAGCTTCTCATTTATGAGAAGCTTTTTTTATGCTATAAATTTAAAAATTATCTAAAGCTCCAAGCTTTGTAATTACTAGAACTTTCTAGTTTCTCTTCAATATCATCTGGTAAGGCAGGAAAAAAATCAATACCTGTTTTTTCTTCTAAATCATCAATAGAAATAACATAATCATATAATGGTTTTGCACTTTTTTTATGAGGTATTAAAAAAGCGATAGCTTTAACTTCGGGTCCTGTATAATCTAATATTATTTTATAAAATTCAGTAGGAATAGAAACTTTATCACGACCAATAGTTCTTAAATCATCTTTTAAAATACCACCAGTTACAATATATATATTGTCATATTTTTTTGCCCAATATCTTGATTTTTCTTCTAATCGTAGCCAAATACCTGCATTAAAACTATGTCTTTGAGGTGTAATATTAGAAGTATAAAAAGTTTCTTTAAAAGCTTCTTTAGAATATTTTTTATCTGCTGCAGGACATAAATGTCCTTTGTCATATCCCGATTTTTTATAGCTTTTATAATTAGCAGACCTTGTTTTTACCTTAGGGTCATTAATAAAATAAGGGCGATTAATTTTTGTTGTACGAATATCGTTTTTACTTAATGAATAAGCTACCCATTCTGCCTGTTCATGTTTTTCGTTATAAGATAATTGATACCCATCATGTTTTACGATAACTCCTGTTGTTGAGGTTGGTAAATAGTTAAAATCACCTATGTTTATTTGGTCTGTCGGTTCAACTTGTATCGAGTTTCCATTAGGGTTTTTGTTAATAAAATAACCTGCAATAAGTACAATAATACCAACTATTAATTTTATTTTTTTTGATGTAATCATTAATTCTTTAATATAATTTCTTTAAAATCTTCGGTTTTTTCGACTGTGTTAAATATTGTTTGAAACTTAACAGGAGGAACAGTTAATTTTCGTTTTACTAAATCTAACCAAGCACCGTAAACTGTTATTATTGCTGATAATTTTCCTACTTCATTAAAAACTTCATGTTGAATTTTCCAACGTTCACCTTTGTTTGATAATCCTATTATTTTTAAATTTACAGTAATATCTGTACCCATATGGATTTCACTTAAAAACTTGGTGTTTTCTTCAAATAAAATAGGGCCTATTTTTTCTTTAGAAAAATCTTGAACAGTAATATTATGTTCTTTAAAAAATCGTAATCTAACTTCGGCTGCATAATCATTATATGCGGTGTGTCGCATATGTATATTGGCATCAAAATCTGCCCATCTTGTTTTAAAAGGTACATTAAAACTCATTTGTATTTTTTTTAAGAAAAACGAAAGTACAAAATAAAGCCTCTTAAATTAAGATTTAACATCTAAAGCATCACGAAGTGTATTTCCTATTAGCATAAAAGCCATTACTAAACTCATAATTGCTAATCCAGGAATTAAGGCTAAAAAAGGTTTTCCTAAAATGATATAATTATAATGATTTTTAATCATAGCGCCCCAAGATGGAGTAGGAGGTTGTGCTCCAATTCCTAAGAAACTTAAACCGCTTTCAATTAAAATTGCAGCTGCAAAATTAGCTGCAGATATTACAATTATCGGAGCTAAAATATTAGGTAAAATATGCTTGAAAATAATTCTAAAATCAGAAAAACCTAAGGCTTTTGCAGCTTCTACATATTGTTGTTGTTTGGTGGTAATAACTTGTCCTCGTACTACACGAGCAACTTCTACCCACATGGTTAATCCTACTGCAATAAATACTTGCCAAAATCCTTTTCCTAAAGCTAAAGTGATAGCAATAACCAATAATAAAGTAGGAATAGACCAAGTAATATTGATAATCCACATAATAAAATTATCAACTTTCCCACCAAAATAACCTGCAATTGCTCCAATAGGAATCCCGATTAAAAGCGATATAAAAACAGCTATAAATCCGATAAAAAAAGAAATTCGTGCTCCAATTAATAAGCGACTTAATAAATCTCGTCCATATTTATCTGTTCCAAACCAAAATGTTTTTTGTTGAATATATTTTTTAGGTTCATTTTTAAATAAAGACAGCGGATATACTTTTGATAAACCATCCGAATATTTTAAAACCTCTAATTGATTATTTTTTAATTGATATGACTTTATAGGAATTTCTGTAGCAACATTTTTTTTTCCATCCATAAAAACTGAAAACCACGATTCCGATTCTTTTGATTTTGACGGAATACTAAGCATCAATACTGAAAATCCAGGTGATTTTGAGTGAATTTCTAAATGCATTTGGTTTGCTGAATTACTATTGTCAGGAGCAATTACATAGCAAAAAACAGCAATTAATCCACAGAAAATAATAAACCAAAAGCTACATAAACCTATTTTACTTTGTTTAAATTTTTGAATGGCTAATTGCCATAACGAATTTGGTTTTTTAGAGTTCAATGTTACTAGTTATTTTTTAAATTGATAATATCTGTTCCTGTCGGATTTTCAAAAATTTCTAGGTTAAAGTATTTTATACTTGCCAAAATATGATCAAAAATATCTGCCATATCTCTTTCGTAAGCGACCCACGATTTATTTTTACAAAAGGCATAAATTTCTAACGGAATTCCGTTTTCGGTAGGTTGTAATTGACGTGACATAAATAATAATTCTTGATTTATCTTCGGATGTTGTTTTAAATATTCGTCTAAATATTTTCTAAACATTCCAAAATTTGTCAAGTTTCTACCGTTAATTAATATCGATTTATCAATATTATTTTCCAAATTATGGGCTTTTACATTTTCATAAGCTGTGGTAACATAATCGGTTAATAAGCTTATTTTTTTATAGTTTTCAATGTCTTCATCTGTTAAAAAATGAATACTATTCGATTTTATAAGTACCGAGCGTTTTATTCTACGTCCGCCAGAATTATCCATTGCACGCCAGTTTTTAAACGATTCAGAAATTAAAGAATACGTAGGGATACTTGTTACTGTATTATCAAAATTTTGTACAATTACCGAGGCTAAATTAATTGCTGTTACATTTCCATCGGCGTTGTATTTGTCGATGGTAATCCAATCATTTAAACGTACCGTATCGTTTACAGTTATTTGAATACTTGCTACAAAACCTAAAATAGTATCTTTAAAAATAAGTAATAAAACAGCTGAAAAAGCTCCTAAAGCTGTTAAAAAACGAATCAGTGGTTTTCCTGTAATTATTGAAAATGAAATAATAAAACCAATAACCCATAAAACAATCATGAAAATTTGAATATAACTTTCTAAAGGCTTGTCTTTAAAAGCTATTAAGGTTCTTAAAAAATCTTTGATTGTTAATAAAATACTTCGGATAAACCAGATAATCGAAAATAAAATAATTAAATTAATAAATCGTTGTGCGTAGTTTAAAACATTAGGGAAATCAATTAAAATACTAGCAAGTAACGAGTGTAAAAACAGAAAAACAAAAATTCTCGAAATATTTAAAAACACTCGATTATTCAATAAAAAATCATCAAAATTTGTTGTTGTTTTTGAAACCAATTTTTTTATAAATTTAGTTCCAAAATATCGAAAAGCTTTATAAAAAACATAGCCTAAAATTCCAATAACAAGTAAATTTGCAATTAAATTTAAATTAATTGCTAGTTCTTCTGATATTGAAAAATAATTTTTAAATAATCGATAAAAAGATTTACTTATCATAATTTTATTTGAGCTTCAAAAGTAGGTTTTTATTAACCAACTTTTAATTGATTTCTCTTCAAAACCAAAGTACAATAATAAACGATAAAATAGTAGTGTAAAACTAGGAAGCATTTTTTTTTGAAGCAATTTCCCGCTTTCCGCACTCGCTTTTTTTATTTTTTCGAAAAGAAAAATAAAAAAGAGCTCAAACAAATGCTTTAATCGGGGCTAGGCATATTTACATACTTTTTAAATCTTTTACAAAATCGTTAATATTCTTTTTTTTTAAAAGGAATAAAAATGTTGTTTTATTTTTTAATTCATCAGTTATAGAACCATTTTTCGAATTAATAATGAATCTAAAAATGTGTATGTTTGCAATACATAACAAACAAAAAATAACAATTAAAGAATGTAATTATTTCAATTTACATTTTTTTATTAATAATAAATTAAAGATGAAAGCATATATTTTTCCAGGTCAAGGAGCGCAATTTACAGGAATGGGATTAGATTTATATGAAAAATCACCCGTAGCCCAAGAATTATTTGAAAAAGCAAACGATATATTAGGTTTCAGTATTACAGACGTAATGTTTGAAGGTACACCTGAGGAATTAAAGCAAACAAAGGTAACTCAGCCAGCTATATTTTTACATTCTGTAATTTTAGCTAAAGTTTTAGGAGATGATTTTAAACCTGAAATGGTTGCAGGACATTCATTAGGTGAATTATCTGCATTAGTAGCAAACGGAGTTTTATCTTTTGAAGATGGATTAACTTTAGTTTCTAAACGTGCTTTGGCAATGCAAAAGGCTTGTGAAATTAAGCCATCAACAATGGCGGCTGTTTTAGGTTTAGAAGATAAAATTGTTGAAGATACTTGTGCCGAAATTGATGGCGTTGTAGTTGCTGCAAACTATAACTGTCCTGGTCAATTAGTAATTTCAGGAGAAGTAGAAGCTATTGAAAAAGCGTGTGAAGTATTAACTGAAAAAGGGGCACGTAGAGCTTTAGTTTTACCTGTTGGAGGTGCATTTCATTCACCAATGATGGAACCAGCTCGTGAGGAATTAGCAAAAGCAATTGAAGAAACTACTTTTAGTGAGCCAACTTGCCCAGTATATCAGAATGTAGTTGCAAAAGCAGTTACAAATCCTGAAGAGATTAAATTAAATTTAATAGCTCAATTAACTGCACCAGTAAAATGGACGCAATGTATTCAAGCAATGGTTGCTGATGGAGGAACTGAATTTGTTGAAGTTGGTCCTGGTAAAGTTTTACAAGGTTTAATGCGTAAAATTGATAGAAGCGTTACTGCAAGTGGTGCTACTTTAGCAGAATAGTTAAAAAAATAATATTATATTTTATAAAAATAAAAAGCTCAACTTATTTTAATAAGTTGAGCTTTTTTGTCTAAAAACACTAAATGTTATTTGTTTTCGTAGAATGTTACAGTTCCACTATCTTCATTAGAAACTACTAATAAATCTTTTCCTGTTGGGCTATCTTCAGCAGATATAGCTAATAAACCTTCAGGACCTTCATCACCAGTATGAGATAAAATATTTAAAAATACAGGAGCAGTAGGATTTGTTACATCATACACCATAACTTGATCGTTTCTTTCTAAACCAACAAATAAAATATAACGCTCATTTCCGATATTTAAAATTTCAACACTTTCTGGTTCAGCACCTTTATCATCACTTCTTTTATCGTCATCATTAAATCTATCTAAAGTAGCGTTTAATGTTTCAGTAGCAATGCTGTTTCCACTATCATATAAAAGTGCTCCGCTATCGCCAGACCATACACTAAAAGAACGAGCTCCATAACTATATAAAGTTTCTACTTTTCCGTCGTTATTAGTATCTCCTAAAGTTGTTGTAGTTTTTAATCTTCCTAAATTTACTTCATTTAAATAATCCATAGAAGTAGGAAAAACAGTTTCATCTAAAGTTAAATCATCCATTCTAACTTCTTCGCTAAAACCGTCATAATCTCTAGAATCCCCTTCGTTTGCAGAGAAAATATAATCAACACCACCAATATTTGCATATTTAATAGCATCTGGCTGATAAATTCCTTTTACTGGCCAGTTTTTTAATTCTTTTTTATCGTCTTTATCACTCGCATCAATACTATTTTCAGCAAGATTGTAATCTTTAAATCCTAAAGGATAAATTGCTTCAATTGTTTTTGTAGCTAAGTTAACTTTTGCAATTCCGTTGTTTTCTTGTAAAGAAATCCAAGCTGTTTTAGAATCATCAGAAATAGCAACATATTCAGGTTCTACATCTTCTGATAAAGTAGCATTAGGACCAAAAACTCTAAATCCGTTATTTTCTAAAGCACTTTCATCTGAATTAAAAGCATCAAAATTTAAAGTAGTAACATCTTTACTTTCAATATTAATAATACTTATAGTTCCTTTTGGGTCGTTTGTATAATCATTATTTGGTTCTCCTTCGTTAGCAGAAACAATTGTTTTTCCATCAGGTGAAAAAGCAACCATATCAGGTAAAGCACCTACTGTAAATTCACTTATTAATTTATTATCAGCAGTATTGTATAATAAAATTTTACCGTTATTTTGTTTTACTGATGCTTCAACTGCAACAGCTAATTGACCGTTAAGTACTGCTACACTATTTGGCGAACCATAAGCAGTAAGGTCTATTTTTTCTTTTTTAGGGTTGTTTAAATCTGTAATATTATTTATTGATATCTCATTAGATTCAACATTAACCGTAAATAATTTTTTCGATATCTTATCGAAAGCCGAAATTTCTGAAGCGCCTTCACCACCAATTTTTATACTTGTTTTGTAACTGAAGTTTACGTCTGTATTTATTTGTTTTTTAACAGTGTCATCATCGTTTTGACATCCTATAGCTAAAACACTTAAAGTAGTACCTAAAATAATTTTTTGTAATGTTTTCATCAGTTGTTTTTATTTTCAGCAAAACTGTAATTTTTTTTAGAAGTTAATGTTAATATAAAAGCAAGTAATTGTTAATGTGTTTTGATTTTAATTCTTATAATGTTTACTCAAAGTATTGAAATTGATTTTTTAATGTTAAGAAGTTGTTCTTTTTGATGTAAAACTAAAATTATAAATTAGAGATGTATTTATAGCCCCGATTGAAGTAATTGTTTGAGCTCTTTTTTATTTTTCTTTTAAAAAAATAAAAAAAGCGAGTGCGGAAAGCGGGAAATTGCTTCTAAAAAAAATAAGACTCAATAAAAAATATTGAGTCTTGTTTTTAATAATTATAAAATAATGTGGTTTTTTATTGGTTTTCTTGCCATTTCCAAGAAGATAATAAAGCATCTTCTAAGGTTTTTTCAGTTTTCCAATTTAACTCTTTATTAGCAATTGTAGTGTCTGCGTAGGCAGCGGTAATATCACCAGCTCGTTTCTCTACAATTTTATAATTTAGTTTTTTATGAGTAACTTTTTCAAATGTATTGATAACCTCTAAAACAGAACTTCCTGTTCCTGTACCTACATTAAAAAACTCAAAATTAGTTTTATTCTTTTTTTCTAATAAACGATTTAACGCCGCAATATGTGCTTTTGCTAAATCGACTACATGAATATAGTCACGAATTGCTGTTCCGTCAGGTGTTTTGTAATCATCACCAAAAACGGCTAATTGTTCTCTAATTCCTGCTGCAGTTTGTGTTACATACGGAATTAAATTTTGAGGAACTCCTAAAGGTAATTCGCCAATTTTAAGGCTATCGTGTGCGCCAATCGGATTAAAATAACGTAATGCAATAGCATTTATATTATAGGCATCACAACTATCTTTTATAATTTCTTCACCAATTTGCTTTGTGTTTCCGTAAGGAGATTCAGCAGGTTTTGTAGGCGCATTTTCGGTAATTGGTAATTCATCGGCTTGTCCGTAAACGGTGCAAGATGAACTGAAAATGAAATTATCAATTTTTCTATTTCTGATTTCTTGTAGTAAATAAACTAAACTTCCGATGTTGTTTTCGTAATAATCTAACGGATTTTGAACACTTTCTCCAACGGCTTTAAAAGCAGCAAAATGAATAATTCCATCAATAGTATTATTGTTGAAAAAATTAGTAACGTTTGATTTTATACGTAAATCTAATTGATGAAAATCGGGTTTTACACCTGTAATTTCTGTAACTTTATCTAAAACAGTTATTTTAGAGTTTGATAAATCATCAATAATAACAACTTCAAAACCTTTATTTTGTAATTCGACAACAGTATGTGAACCTATAAAACCTAATCCACCAGTAACTAATATCTTTTTCATAGTATTTTTTAAATGTTTGAATTTTTAATATCCAAAAGTTGAAATATTTTATCTTCTTTAGGTGCTAATAAAATCATATAAAATAAAAGAATAACACCAAAAAGAATAAAATCGGGTTTTAAAAGAAGAATCAAAAAACAAGCAATCTCTAATATAGCCCACTTAAAAATAGAAGCACTTTGATAAATAGCAAATTTTTCATCATCAGTACTTTCTTTTTTAATTCCTTTTAAAGTATTTTTAAATATAAAATTACTTAAAACATAAGCTACCGCAGGAATAAATGAATATATTAAAGAAGCATCATCTATTTCTATCTTTAAGATGTTTTTAAAATCACCCATTAAAAAATAGGCTAAAGTAACTCCTGCTATTAAGGCAAGATGAATTATTTTAAGTGTTTTTATTTTTTGATTTATCATTTTTTTATCCTAAAAAATCTAAAATTGTTTTAGTAATAAAAGCCAATTGCTCTTCATCTAATTCGGTGTGCATTGGTAATGAAATTACTTCATCAATTAATTGATTTGTAACTTTAAAATCATCTTCATTATAACGTGCGTCTTTATATGCTTTTTGAGAATGTAATGGAACAGGATAATAAATTGCATTTGGAATATTATTATCTAATAAATGCTGATGTAATTCGTTACGTTTTCCGTTTGTAATTTTTAAAGTATATTGATGAAAAACATGACAATTACAATTATCACATATTTTTGCACCGCAAGAACTAGTAGTTGGTGTTATGATATTTTGATTATTAGCAAAAGCAGTATTATAATATCTAGCAGCTTTTCTACGAGCATCACAAAAACCGTCTAATAAAGGTAATTTTATTTGTAAAACAGCAGCTTGTAAACTATCTAAACGAGAATTTACACCAACAACATCATGGTAATAACGCTTGTACATTCCGTGATTTACAATTCCTCTAATAGTATGTGCTAAATCATCATCATTAGTGAAAATTGCACCACCATCACCATAACAACCTAAGTTTTTAGAAGGGAAAAAAGATGTTGTACCTACATTTCCAATAGTTCCAGATTTCTTTTTTGTTCCATCAGAAAAAGTATAGTCTGCACCAATTGCTTGAGCATTATCTTCAATAACAAATAAATTATGTTCTTTGGCAACTTCCATTACCGCTTCCATATTTGCACATTGCCCAAATAAATGAACAGGAACAATAGCTTTTGTTTTTGGAGTAATTGCCTTTTTTAAAGCATCAATATTAATGTTAAAAGTATCAGCATCAACATCAACTAAAACAGGAGTTAGCTTTAATAAAGCAATAACTTCTACGGTTGCAGCAAAGGTAAAATCGGCAGTAATCACTTCATCACCTTGTTCTAAACCTAAACCCATCATTGCAATTTGCAAAGCATCAGTTCCGTTAGCACATGGAATTACGTGTTTTACGTCTAAATATTTTTCTAAATCGCTTCCGAATCCTTTAACCTCAGGACCTCCAATATAGTAGGCAGTGTCTAAAACGCTCTCAAAAGCTTTGGTTACTTGTGGTTTTATTTTTGCATATTGACCTTGTAGGTCAACCATTTGAATTTTTTTCATCTAAAAAAACAGTTTGTTGAACTTCAAAAATACGAATTAAATCTTTGTTATCTTTGAAGAAAATATTTAGTAAAATAAGTTATCATAAAAAATGATTAACTTATTTTTAATAAGGTTTTTAATTGTTTTAATTTTCCTTTATAAGGCGCATATCGTACAGGAATATCTAGCCAGTTTTTTCTGGTAACGACTCCTTTTTGATGAGAAAAAGTTTCAAAACTTTGTTTTCCGTGATAGCTACCAATGCCACTTTCGCCAACGCCACCAAAAGGTAAACGATGATTAGCAAAATGTACAGTTGTATCATTAATTGTTCCTCCGCCAAAAGAATATTTTGCAATTATCTTTTTAGTAAAACTATTACGTGTTGTAAAAACATACAAGGCTAAAGGTTTATTATAATTAGAAATTATTTTATCAAAATCTTCTTCTTTTTGATATGAAATTAATGGAAGTATAGGTCCAAATATTTCATCTTTCATAACCTCACTATCTAAGCTTGGCTCATCAATAAGTGTTGGCGAAATATAGCGATTTTCTCTATCTGTTTTTCCTCCAATTATGCAGTTTTCATTTTTTAAAAGTAAGGCTAATCTATCAAAATTACGAGTATTTACAATTCGTGGGAAATCTGGTGAGTTTTGAGGGTTTTCTCCATAAGCATTTATTATTTCTTCTTTAAAATGTTTTACAAATTTTTCTTTTACAGATTGATGAATCAATAAATAATCAGGAGCAATACAGGTTTGCCCTGCGTTTAGAAATTTACCCCAAACTAAGCGTTTTGCAGTTAGTGGAATATTTGCCGTTTCATCAATAATACAAGGACTTTTTCCACCTAATTCTAAAGTGATAGGCGTAAGGTGTTCGGCAGCTGCTTTTGCAACAATTTTTCCAACAGGTACACTTCCTGTAAAAAAAATATAATCCCAGCGTTGTGCTAATAATTCTTCAGAAACAGCAATGCCACCTTCAATAACTGCCACGTGATTTTTATCAAATACGGCTTCTATAATTTCTTTTGTAACTTTACTTACGTGTGGTGTTAATTCTGATGGTTTTAAAATTACGGTATTTCCCGCTGTAATAGCTCCTAAAAGTGGTGCAAAAGCTAATTGATGCGGATAATTCCACGGAGCAATAATTAATGTTGTTCCGTAGGGTTCTTTATATATTTTTGCTGATGAAGGAAAATTTAATAGCGATGGTAAAACTCGTTTTGGTTTGCTCCAAGAATGACAGTTTTTAATCGCCATTTTTAATTCAGCTAAAACAATGGAAGTTTCAGTCATTACAGCTTCGTATTCAGATTTTTTAAAATCATCATATAAAGCTTTAATAATATCATTTTCTCTTCTGATAAGTTCTTTTTGAAGCCTTTTTAAAGATGCTATTCTAAAAGAAATATCTTTAGTTTGCTGTGTTGCAAAGAAGTTTTTTTGTGCTTGTACTAATTCAGAAATAGTCATCTGTTAGAATTTGTTTAAAGATACAAATTTAACTGATTATTTAAAAAATATGTAGGATTATGAACAAGCTTCCCAAATAGGGTCTTTAGGTGTTGGAGCTGTAACTTTTATAAGTTCTTTACTTACAGGATGAATAAATTCAATTTTACTAGCATGTAAATGAATACTTCCATCTTTATTACTTCTTTTTGCACCGTATTTTAAATCTCCTTTAATTGTAGCGCCAATATTAGATAACTGTACTCTAATTTGATGATGACGTCCTGTTTCTAAATCAATTTCTAATAAAGAATAATTATCTAATTTTTTGATAACTTTATAATGAAGAATTGCTTTTTTACTATCTTTTATTTCCTTCGGATATGCCGTAGATTTATTATTCTTCGGATTTTTCTTTAAAAAATTGATAAGTGTATCAGTTGATTTTTTTGGTTGATTTTTTACAACTGCCCAATATGTCTTTTTGATGATTTTATCACGTAACATTTTATTCAAACGCTCTAAAGCTTTTGAGGTACGGGCGTAAATTACAACACCCGATGTTGGTCTGTCTAATCGGTGAACAGTACCTAAATAAACAGCACCAGGTTTGTCGTATTTTTCTTTGATGTATTCTTTAACAACATCAGACAATGGTTTATCGCCTGTTTTATCACCCTGAACAATATCACCAGCTCTTTTATTAATAATCACTAAATGATTATCTTCATGTAAAACTTGTAAATTATCTTTAGTAGAGTGCATTTTTTAAGATGTAAAATGTTGTATTGGTAATTTATTTAAAATCTTTAAGAATAGTTTCATTGGTTTTATCAATGAATTCTAAAAATTCTTCACGTCCTAAACCTGTTTCTGATGAGGTAAGAAAAGAAGTAGGAAGTATTTCCCAGTGTTTTAGCAACTTCTTTTTATAGTTTGCTATTTGATTGTTTATTTTAGTTGTTCCTAATTTATCGGCTTTTGTAAAAACGATTCCAAAAGGAATTTGATTTTCACCTAAAAACTGCATAAATTCTAAATCAATCTTTTGCGGATCGTGGCGAGAATCGATTAAAACAAAAGTAAAAACAAGTTGTTCTCTTTCTTTGAAATAATTTTCAATAAAAAATTGAAAAATAGTTCTTTTCTTTTTAGATATTTGAGCATACCCATATCCTGGTAAATCGACTAAAAACCATTCTTGGTTTATTTTAAAGTGATTTATCAGTTGAGTTTTTCCTGGTTTACCAGAAGTTTTGGCTAAATCTTTACGTTGCATCAACATGTTGATTAACGAAGATTTCCCCACATTTGAGCGACCTATAAAAGCATATTCAGGAATTCTATCCTTTGGAGCTTTCATAACATTACTGTTACTCATTACAAAATCTGCAGATCTTATTTTCATAAATATAAGTTATGCTATTATAAATTTCTTTTAGAAAGCCAGCTTTCTAAAATTTCATTAAATTCTTGAGGAGTTTCCATCATTGCTGCATGCCCACATTTATCAATCCAAAATAAATCTGAATCTGGTAATATTTTATGGAAATCTTCTGCAACTTCAGGTGGTGTGACTCCGTCTTGTTTTCCCCAAATAAGACAGGTTGGTTGGTGCATATTTGGTAAGTCATTCGCCATATTATGACGAATAGCACTTTTAGCAATAGATAAAGTTTTTAAAGCTTTAACTCTATCACTTACAATAGCATAAATACCATCTACGAGTTCTTTTGTTGCAATTTCAGGATCGTAAAAAACCTCTCTAGCTTTGTTTTCAATATATTCATAATTACCTCTTTTAGGGTAACTATCTCCCATTGATTTTTCATACAAACCAGAACTACCTGTTAAAACGATAGCACCCACATCTTCAGGGTAATGCTTTGTGTAATATAAAGCAATATGTCCACCTAATGAATTTCCTAAAAGAACAACGTCTTTAAGACCTTTGTATTCAATAAAATCATGTACATAATCTGCTAAGTTTTTTACATTTGTTTTTATTAGCGGTAGTGTATATAAAGGTAGTTCAGGTATTAAAACCCGATATCCTTTTTCAGAAAAATGTTTAAATGTTTCATCAAAATTACTTAGAGCACCCATTAATCCGTGTAATACGACTAATGCTTTTCCTTCTCCTGCTTCTGCATATGTAAATTTGCCCTCTTTCTTTAAAAAATCACCCATTAATTTATCAGTTTGACTTAATGACAAATGTAGTCCTTTTTTGTTAAATTTTCAGTTTTATTATTTGATGCTTCTAGTTGTCGTTAAAAGAGCTAGTAATCAGTTTTTAATGGTGAAATCAAAACTTATTAACAAAGTGGTGTAAAGTGGGGATAAGTGGTATTTTTTTTTTATTTTTGATGCAAACTACTGACTTTTTAAATTGATAAATTTAATAGGAACATACGAATGTAAAGTTGATACTAAAGGGAGGTTTATGTTCTCATCAGCTTTCAAGAAACAACTGTCTGATGTGTTGTTAAATGGGTTTGTTATTAAAAGGTCTGTTTTTCAGCCTTGCTTGGAGTTATACCCAATGGAAGAGTGGAATTTAGTGATGTGTAAAATTCATAAATTAAATAGATTTGTAAAAAAAATGATGACTTTATAAGAAGGTTTACTGCTGGTGTAAAAATGCTAGAAGTAGATGTTTCAGGTAGGTTATTAATTCCAAAAAACTTATGTTTATTTGCAGGTATTAGTAAGCAAATAGTGCTTTCTTCAGCTGTTAATATTATTGAAATTTGGGATAAAGAAAGATACGAAAAAGTAATTGATGACACTGTTGTTGATTTTGCTGATTTAGCAGAAGAAGTAATGGGAAATATAGAAGATGTAGATGAATTATCATAATCCAGTATTGTTAAAGGAAAGTGTAGATGCTCTTGATATTAAAGAAGACGGAGTATATATTGATGTAACTTTTGGTGGCGGTGGTCATTCAAAAGAAATTTTAAGTAAGTTAGGAGAAAATGGTAGGCTATTTGCTTTTGATCAAGATCCTGATGCACAACAAAATGTAATTGATGACAGTCGTTTTGTATTAATAGGTGAAAATTTTAGATTTATTTCTAGGTTTTTACGTTTCTATGGAATTAGAAAAGTAGATGGTATCTTAGGTGATTTAGGAGTTTCTTCTCATCAATTTGATGAAGCCGATAGAGGTTTTTCTACTCGTTTTGATGCTGATTTAGATATGAGAATGGATCAGAAATCAGATTTATCTGCTAAGAAAATTATCAATAAATATAGTGAAGAACGATTAGCCGATATCTTGTTTTTATATGGCGAATTAAGAAACGCAAGAATGTTAGCTAAAAAGATTGTAGAGGCTAGGCAAGAAGAAGAAATTAATACTAGTTTTCAATTGAAAGAGGTATTAAAAGAATTTCTTCCAGAAGCTAAAGAACACAAAATATTAGCTCAGATATTTCAAGCTGTTCGAATTGAAGTAAATCAAGAATTGGAAGTTTTAAAAGAGTTTTTAGAGCAAATTCCTGGTTTATTAAATGAAAATGGACGATTAAGCGTTATTTCATACCATTCGTTAGAGGATAGATTGGTAAAGCGATTTATAAGGACAGGGTTGTTTGTTGGTGAACCAGAAAAAGATTTTTATGGTAATTTTACTGTTCCATTAAAAAAAGTTGGTAAGCTAATTATACCAAGTTGGGAAGAAATTAAATTAAATAATAGAGCACGAAGTGCAAAGCTACGAATAGCAACTTTAAAATAATGTCTAAAGTAAAGAAAGGTATTTATGATGTTTTGCGAGGGCGGTTTTTAACAGATGATAACTCTTTTAATAATTGGGGTATCTTAATTTTTGTGGTGAGTTTATTATTAATGATGATATCGAGCTCTCATCGTTTAGATGCAAAAGTTGTGAAAATAGCTAAGTTGAATAGGAAAAAAAGAGAGTTGAGAGCTGAAGATTTTGATACGAGTACTGAATTGACTAAAATTAGATTAGAAAGTAGTATTCGAGATAAAGTAAAAGCTAATGGATTGTTTCCCGCAAAGAAACCACCTCAAAAAATAAAAGTAACAACAAAAAAAGAATAGATAAAAAATGGTCATAAAAAAAAGCATATTAAACAGACTCTATGTAGTTGTAGTTTTAATGACGCTTTTTCTTTTGCTTATTGTTTTTAGGGTTTTTAAACTTCAATATTTAGATGGAGATAAGTATCGTAAACTTTCTCTAGAAAAAACAGTAAAAAACGATACCATATTTGCAAACAGAGGTAATGTATATGCTGCTGATGGAAATTTATTAGCTACTTCAATAACTAAGTATACCATAAGAATGGATGCTGTTGTGGTAAAATCAGAAGTGTTCGAAAAAAATATTAGAGCATTATCTGAAGCATTAGCTGAAATGCTAGGCAAGCCTGCTAGTTATTATCAAAATAAAATTAGACGTGCCAGAAAACGAAAAAATCGCTACTTATTAATTGCTCGAAATGTTGGGTATAACGATTGTGCGAAAATTAGAAAATTTCCAATTTTTAACGAAGGACTTTATAGAGGAGGATTTATTGCCGAACAAAGTACTGTTCGTGTACATCCGATAGGTAAAATTGCTGCGCGAACAATAGGCTACGATAATAAAAGAGGAGGAGCAGGTATTGAAGGTGCATTTGCAGATTATATGCAAGGTGAAAACGGCTGGCGTTTAAAGCAGAAAATTGCAAAAGGGCAATGGAGACCTATTAATGATGTTAATGAAAAAGAACCGATAGATGGTAGTGATGTAATTACTACAATTGATGTAAATATTCAGGATATAACGCATCATGCGTTACTTAATCGATTAGAATATTTTGAAGCAGACCATGGATGTGCTGTTGTAATGGAAGTTGAAACTGGTGAAATAAAAGCGATTTCTAATTTAGGAAGAACATCCGAAGGAAAATATTACGAGAAAAGAAATTACGCAGTTTGGGAAAGTCATGAACCTGGATCTACTTTTAAACTAGCTAGTTTAATGGCTGTTTTAGAAGATAGAGTTGCAGATACTTCTGATGTTGTTAATTGTGGAAATGGAAAAATATTTATTAACAATAGAAAAGTCGAGGATAGTAAAAGTGGTGGTCATGGTAAAATTTCATTAGCACGTGTTTTTGAAGTTTCATCAAATGTTGGAATTGTAAAAACCATTCGAAAAAATTATGATAAAAATCCAAAGAGATTTGTAAAACGAATTAAATCTTTTGGTTTAGATCAGTTAACAGGAGTTAAAATAAGAGGAGAAGGAAAGCCGTATATTCCTAATCCATCGGAAAATACTTGGAGTCCGATTTCATTAGAATGGATGGCTTGGGGATATGGAGTTCATTTAACCGCATTACAAGTATTAACATTTTATAATGCAGTTGCTAATAATGGTAAATTAGTTAAACCTTATTTTGTTAAGGAATTAAGAGTTGGTGGAAATGTAGAAAAAAGTTTTGAAACTGAAGTTTTAAAAGATAAAATAGCTTCTCAAAACACTATCAATCAGGTGCGAAAAATCATGGAAAACACTGTGAAAAGAGGTACTGCTGAAAATATATATTCTTCCAATTTTTCTATGGCAGGAAAAACAGGTACTGCTCAGAAATGGATTCCGAAATATAAAAACAGTAATGGTAAAACTGTTTATGGTCATTACTCGAAGAAAAAATATGTAGCTTCATTTACTGGGTTTTTTCCTGCAGATAAACCGAAATACTCGTGTATTGTAGTAGTTCATAGTCCGAATAAATCAAAAGGATATTATGGAGGTATCGTTGCTGCGCCAGTTTTTAAAGAAATTGCTCAGAAAATTTACACAACAACACCTATAAATAATCAATTAGTTTCTGATGAAATTTCATCAGCAAGTATTGATAAAGATTATCAAGATTATTATAATAAATTAATAAAGTATAAAACAATTATGCCTCGTGTTGTAGGTATGAGCGGAATGGATGCGATTGCATTATTAGAAAATATGGGTTTACGAGTGGAATTTTCAGGAATGGGAAAAGTAACAGAACAATCTATAGGTAATGGAATAAAAGTATCAAAAGGAGCTACGGTTTATTTAAAGTTATTATAATTGAAAAAATTAAAAGAAATATTAGAAAAAGTATCTGTAAATAAAATTTACGGAGATAGTGATATTATTATAAATAATATTCAGTTTAATAGTCGGTTAGTTGAAAAAAATGATGTGTTTATTGCTCAAAAAGGAGTAACAGTCGATGGACATCAATTTATAGAAAAAGCATTAAATTTAGGAGCTAGAGTTATAGTTTGTGAAAATATTCCTACGGATAAAAAAGAAGAAATAACTTATATTGAGGTTACAGATTCTAATATAGCCTTGGCAATTATAGCAGCTAATTTTTATCAAAATCCATCAAAAAAACTGCAATTAGTTGGTATTACAGGTACAAACGGTAAAACGACTATTGCTACTTTATTATATCACCTTTTTAAAAAAGCAGGATTTAAGGTTGGTTTGTTATCAACAGTAAAAATAATGATTGATGATAAAGAACATAAAGCAACTCATACTACGCCAAATTCTTTAGCTATAAATAAGTATTTATCATTAATGATTGATGCGGGAGTAAGTCATTGTTTTATGGAGGTTAGTTCTCATGGAATTCATCAAAAAAGAACAGAAGGATTAAATTTTGTAGGTGGTGTTTTTACTAATTTATCACACGATCATTTAGATTATCATGAAACTTTTGCAGAATATAGAGATGTGAAAAAAACATTTTTTGATTCCTTGCCAAAATCAGCATTTGCTTTAGTAAATATTGATGATAAGAATGGACAAATAATGTTGCAAAACTCTAAAGCTAAAAAGAAAACTTATGCCTTAAAAACACTCGGAGATTTTAAAGGAAAAGTATTAGAAAAACGTTTGTCAGGAAGTTTATTATATATCAATAATGTTGAGGTTTGGACAAAATTAATTGGCGAATTTAATGCTTCTAATTTGTTAGCAATTTTTGGCGTTGCCGATTTATTAGGTCTTGAAAAACTAGAAACACTACGACTTATTAGTGATTTAGAAAGTGTAAATGGTCGTTTTGAATATGTAGTTTCAAATGATGGAATAACAGCCATTGTTGATTATGCACATACTCCTGATGCACTTAAAAACGTGTTACAAACCATTAATGATATTCGTACAGGTACTGAAAAAGTACTTACTGTTGTTGGTTGTGGTGGCGATAGAGATAAAACAAAACGTCCGAAAATGGCAATGATTGCAGCTCAATTAAGTAGTCAGGCAATATTTACTTCGGATAATCCTCGAACTGAAAATGCTCAGGTGATTATTGATGAAATGGAAGCTGGTGTATCCGCAGAAAATTATAAAAAAACACTTTCAATTTTAGATAGAAGACAGGCAATAAAAACAGCTTGTAAATTGGCAGTTAAAGGAGATATTATATTAATAGCAGGAAAAGGACACGAAGATTATCAAGAGATAAATGGTGTAAAACATCATTTTGATGATTTAGAAGAAGTAAAAAATTGTTTTAATCAACTAAAAAATACTTAGTATGCTGTATTATATATTTCAATATTTAGAAAGTGAATTTAATTTAACTGGAGCAAGTGTTTTTCAGTTTATTACTTTTCGTTCAGCAATGGCATTTATAATGTCTTTGTTGATTTCAACAATATTTGGAAAACAAATTATTAACTTTTTAAGAAAGTTACAAATTGGTGAAACTGTTCGTGATTTAGGTTTAGCTGGTCAAGTACAAAAAGCAGGAACGCCAACTATGGGAGGGCTTATTATTATTCTAGCCACTTTACTTCCTGTATTATTATTGGCGAAATTAGAAAATATTTATATCATTATTTTATTGATAACCACCGTTTGGATGGGATTTATCGGTTTTACTGATGATTATATTAAAGTATTTAAAAAAGATAAGGCAGGTTTAAAAGGCAAATTTAAAGTATTAGGACAGGTAGGTTTAGGTATTATTGTTGGGTCGATGTTATATTTTCATCCAGATGTAACCATGAAAGAACAGCTTCCTGCTACACAACAAATTGAGCAAGTAAACGGTAAAGTAAAAGTATTTGGTGAAGCACATAAATCAACAAAAACAACCGTTCCTTTTTTGAAACATAATGAATTAGATTATGCTGATGCTTTAAGCTTTTTAGGTGATGGATATGAAAAATATGGCTGGATTGTTTTCATATTTGTAGTTGTTTTTATTGTCACAGGTATTTCAAACGGAGCAAATTTAACCGATGGTATTGATGGACTTGCTGCCGGAAGTTCTGCAATTATGGTAATGGCTTTGGCAATATTTGCCTGGGTTTCAGGAAATATTATTTTTGCTGATTATTTAGATGTCATGTACATTCCTAATTCGGGAGAAATGACCGTTTTTATATTCGCTTTTGCGGGTGCATTAATTGGTTTTCTTTGGTATAATACATATCCTGCACAAGTATTTATGGGTGATACTGGTAGTTTAACTATTGGTGGAATTATAGCTGTTATTGCTATTGCAATTCGTAAAGAATTATTATTACCAATTTTAGCAGGTATTTTTGTAGTTGAAAATTTATCAGTAATACTACAAGTATTCTATTTTAAATATACAAAAAAGAAATTTGGTGAAGGACGACGTATTTTTAAAATGGCGCCATTACATCATCATTATCAAAAATTAAATTATCACGAAAGTAAAATAGTTACTCGTTTTTGGATTGTTGGAATTTTATTAGCAGTTTTAACTATTGTAACCTTAAAATTAAGATAATATGAAAAGGTTAGTTATTCTTGGTGGTGGAGAAAGTGGTGTTGGAACAGCATTATTAGGTAAACAAAAAGGTTTCGATGTTTTTGTTTCTGATAAAGGAAGTATATCTGAAAAATATAAAAAAGTTCTTTTAAAGCATAATATTAATTTCGAAGAAAATAAACATACAGAAGCTGAAATATTCAATGCTGATGTTGTTATGAAAAGCCCAGGTATTCCTGATAAAGTATCGCTAATACAAGCACTAATTTTAAAAGAAATAAAAGTTGTTTCAGAAATTGAATTTGCTGCAAAATATACAAATGCTAAAATCGTAGGAATTACAGGTTCAAACGGAAAAACAACGACTACATTACTAACAGGTCATTTACTTAAAAAAGCAGGATTGAATGTTGGTATTGGTGGTAATATCGGTGATAGTTTTGCTCAGTTAGTTGCTGAACAAAATTATGATGAATATGTGTTAGAATTAAGTAGTTTTCAGTTAGATGGAATTATTGATTTCAGCCCACATATTGCTGTTGTTACAAATATATCGCCAGATCATTTAGATAGATATGATTATAATTTTGATAATTATATAAATTCAAAATTTCGTATTACAAAAAATCAAACAGCAACAGATTTTTTAATCTATGATGCTGATGATATAGAAATACAAAATTGGCTGAAAAAAAATACTACAAAGGCTCAAAAAATCCCTTTTTCAATTGAAAAAGAATTGGAATATGGTGCTTTTTTAAGGGATGATAAAATAATAATAAAACTAGAAACCGAAGAAGTTTTAATCAAAATTGATGATTTAGCGTTAAAAGGCAAACACAATATTAAAAATGCAATGACAGCTGCAATAACTGCAAAACTATTACAAATAAATACTGATGGAATTGCTAAAAGTTTATCAAGTTTTGAAGCTGTAGAGCATCGATTAGAATATGTCCAAAAAGTAAATGGCGTACAATTTATTAATGATAGTAAAGCAACTAATGTAAACGCTGTTTTTTATGCATTAGATTCTATGAAATCTCCAACAATTTGGATTGTTGGTGGTGTTGATAAAGGAAATGATTATACGGAGTTATTATCTTTGGTAAAAGAAAAAGTAAAAGTGATTATTTGTTTAGGTATCGATAATCAAAAAATTATAGAAACATTTGGTAACCTTGTCGATGTTGTTATTGAAACCAAAACAGCAGATAAAGCAGTAGAAGTTGCAAGTCAAATGGCAAGTTCAGGCGATGCTGTTTTATTATCGCCAGCATGTGCTAGTTTTGATTTATTTGAAAATTACCAAGACAGAGGTGTTAAGTTTAAAGAAGCAATTAAGAATTTATAAAAATAAAATTGATTGATTAAAGATATATTTAAACATATAAAAGGAGATAGATCTATTTGGGCTATTGTTGCTGTATTGGCAATATTTTCATTTATGCCTATATATAGTGCAAGTACCAATCTGGTTTATGTAGTCGGTAATGGCTCAACTATTGGGCATTTAATGAAACACGTAGTATTATTAATAACAGGTTTTGCGGTTATTTATGGAGTACATAGAATTCCGTACAGGTACTTTAGTGGTGGTGCTGTTTTAATGATGCCTGTAGTAATTTTGTTATTAATGTTTACTTTGGCACAAGGACGAGTTATAGGTGGTGCAAATGCTAGTAGATGGATAAGTATTCCTTTTGTAGGTATTGGTTTTCAGACTTCTACATTAGCAGGATTAGTTTTGATGATTTATGTGTCAAGATATTTAGCAAAAAATAAAGATAGAGTAATAAACTTTCAAGATAGTTTATTACAATTATGGTTGCCTGTTTCAGTGGTATTATTATTAGTGTTACCTGCAAATTTTTCAACAACAGCTATTATTTTTCTAATGATTTTATTGTTGATATTTATCGGTGGATATCCATTAAAACAGATTGGTTATATTATTGGGATAGGACTTTTTTCATTACTTTTTTTTATACTTGTAGCAAAAGCTTTTCCTGATATAATGCCAAACCGTGTAAATACTTGGCAGAGCAGAATTGAAGGTTTTTCTAAATCTGAAGGAAAAGAAAATTATCAGGTTGAAAAAGCAAAAATTGCAATTGCAACAGGAGGTATGGTAGGAAGAGGACCTGGTAAAAGTGTACAGAAAAATTTTTTACCACAATCATCTTCTGATTTTATATATGCTATTATTGTTGAAGAGTATGGTTTTGTAGGAGCTGTAGTAGTGGTGTTTATTTATTTACTATTATTATTAAGAATTTTAATTACAGCCAAGCAAGCAACAACTATTTTTGCAACATTAATGGTACTAGGTGTTGGAATTCCTATTGTTTTTCAAGCGATGATTAATATGGCGGTAGCTGTAAATATATTACCGGTAACAGGGCAAACACTTCCTTTAATTAGTAGTGGTGGTACTTCTATTTGGATGACTTGTTTTGCTTTAGGAATGATATTAAGTGTTAGTGCTTCAAAAAATGAAACTGAAGAAACAATTTTAGATGATAATCCTTTAGATATTTTACATGAAACAGTCGATTAACGTTATTATAAGTGGTGGTGGAACTGGAGGACATATTTATCCTGCAATTGCTATTGCAAATGAAATTAAAAATCGATATCCATCGGCAGAAATTTTGTTTGTTGGTGCTTCGGATAAAATGGAAATGCAAAAAGTCCCAGAGGCTGGTTATGATATTAAAGGATTGTGGATTTCAGGAATTCAAAGAAAATTAACGTTTAAAAACTTATTATTTCCTGTTAAATTAATCAGTAGTTTATGGAAGGCAAATGCTATTATCAGAAAATTTAAGCCAGATATTGCTATTGGTACAGGAGGTTTTGCTAGTGGACCTACATTAATGGTTGCAGGTAAAAAAAATATTCCGACTTTAATACAAGAGCAAAATTCATATCCAGGAATTACCAATAAATTGTTAAGTAAAAAAGCAAGTAAAATATGTGTTGCTTATGATAATTTAGAACGTTTTTTTTCGAAAGATAAAATTATAAAAACTGGAAATCCTGTTCGTCAAGATTTGTTAAGTGTTCAAACAAAAGTATCCGAAGGAAAAACTTTTTTTAAATTAGATTCTTCAAAAAAGACAATTTTAATTTTAGGAGGAAGTTTAGGTGCTAGAAAAATAAACCAGTTAATTGAATCTAATTTAGATTTTTTTAAAGAACAGAATGTTCAATTAATTTGGCAATGTGGAAAGCTATATATTGATGATTATAAACAATACAATACTTTAGAAAATGTACAAGTTCATACATTTTTAAATAAAATGGATTTAGCTTATGCAGCTGCGGATTTTATAATATCAAGAGCTGGTGCAAGTTCTGTTTCTGAATTGTGCATTGTTGGTAAGCCAACTATATTTATTCCATCGCCAAATGTATCTGAAGATCATCAAACTAAAAATGCGAAATCAATAGTTGATAAACATGGCGCGATTTTGGTAGCAGAAAAAGAATTAGCTACTTTTCCGAAAGTAATGGAAGCATTATTAAAAGATGAAGAAAAACAACATAGTTTAAGTGAAAATATAAAAGCATTAGCATTACCTAATGCAACGAATCATATAGTTAACGAAATAGAAAAATTAATTATTTAGTGAATTTAAAAGCAATACATAACGTCTATTTTATAGGGATTGGAGGAATTGGAATGAGTGCAATTGCTCGTTATTTTTCTGTAAACGGAAAAAACGTATTTGGTTACGATAAAACGCCAAGTCCGATAACCAAAAAACTAGAAGATATTGGAGTGAAAATTCACTTTGAAGATGCAGTTAAAAATATAGCTCTTTCTTGTTTAGATACCAAAACAACGTTAGTCGTTTATACGCCTGCGATTCCGAGTACGCATCAAGAATTAAATTATTTTATAAATAATGGATTCGATATTTTAAAAAGAGCCGAAATTTTAGGGGAAATCACTAAAACAACTCTTTGTTTGGGGGTTGCTGGAACTCATGGAAAAACCACGACATCTTCTATTTTAGGACATATTATGCAACCTGTAAAGGCAACTTCTTTTTTAGGAGGAATTGCAGAAAATTATAATTCAAACCTTATTTTAGGAGAAGATAAAATTACGGTTGTAGAGGCTGATGAATTTGATAGATCATTTTTAAAATTATCACCAAATATAGCTTGTATTACCTCAATGGATGCCGATCATCTAGATATTTATGGTGAAAATGAAATGTTGCAACAATCTTTTAGAGAGTTTGCAAACAAGGTTTCTGATACTTTAATTGTAGCAAAAGGTTTGCCTTTAAAAGGGTTAACTTATGCAGTAAATGAAGATGCTGATTATAGCGCTTATAATGTAAAAGTAGGAACAGGAACTTATATTTTTGATGTAAAAACACCAACAGCTATTATCAAAAATATTGAATTTAATTTGCCCGGGAAACATAATATGATGAATGCTTTAGCAGCGTTAGCAATGGCAGATGTTTATGGTATTCCTCTTGAAGATATTAAAAATCAGTTGAAAACGTTTAAAGGCGTTCAGCGTAGGTTTTCATATAAAATTAAAACAGAAAATGTAGTATTGATTGATGATTATGCACATCATCCAACAGAAATTAATGCTGTAGCAGATTCGGTAAGAGAAATGTATCCGAATGAAAAAGTATTAGCTGTTTTTCAACCACATTTATTTAGTAGAACAAAAGATTTTTCAGATGATTTTGCGAAGGCACTTTCTAGGTTTGATGAATTATTATTATTAGATATTTATCCAGCAAGAGAATTACCTATAAAAGGGATAACATCTTCTTGGTTATTAGATAAAGTGAAAGTGAATAATAAAATGTTAGTTTCTAAGGATAAAGTAAGTGACCAAATATTAAAAAGTGTGTCTAAAGTTGTAGTTATACTTGGTGCAGGCGATATTGGTTTATTAGTTGATAATATAAAAGATAAATTACATAAAAAATACAAAAATTAACTATGAAAACATTGTTAACATATGTGTCTTTTTTATTATTGTTACTTTTTATAAGTTTTTTGTACGGATTTACAACAAGTAAAAATGGTTTAAAAAAGGTGAAAAACACTGTAATTCAATTTGAAGAAGGTGATAATAACTTTTTGACACACAGTATGGTTGATAAAATGTTAATACAAAATAGTGAATTTGTTAAAAATCAACAGAAAAGAGTAGTAAATTTACATTTTTTAGAAACAAATGTTTGCGGAAATCCATATGTTGAAAAAGCTACTGTTTATTTAACGATTGATGGTGTATTAAAAACATTAATAAATCAGCGTAAACCGATAGCTCGTATTGTAAACAAATATGAATCTTATTATGTTGATGAATTTGGAATAGCAATACCGTTATCAGAAAATTTTTCAGCAAGAGTTCCATTAGTATCAGGAGTAGAAGGCTCAGAAGGTATAAGCGAATTAATCGAGTTAATAAAAAAAATTGAAAATTATGATTTTTTTAAAAAAGAAATTATAGGAATTCAAAAAAATTCTAAAAATGAATATATATTTATAGTCCGTAGTGGTGAGTATAAAGTACTTTTTGGAAAGCATAAAAATGTAGCTGTTAAATTTAAAAAGTTAATAGCATTTTACAATAAAGCATTGATTGATAAAACAATTAAAAAATATAAGACAATAAATGTAAAATACCACAACCAAGTTGTGTGCACAAAACAAAAGCAAGATGAAAAATAATAAAATTTCAGTTGGTTTAGATATTGGTACTACCAAAATTGTTGCTATGATCGGTCGTAAGAACGAATATGGTAAAATAGAGGTTTTGGGTATTGGTAAAGCTAAAAGTTTAGGTGTAAAACGTGGTGTGGTAAATAATATTACACAAACTATTAAATCGATTGAACAGGCTATTGATGAAGCACAAAGTATTTCTGGTCAATCTATAGAAGATGTAGTTGTAGGAATTGCAGGGCAACATATTAGAAGTTTACATCATAGTGATTATATTACTCGTGAAAAATCAGATGTAGTAATTAGTGATGATGATATTGAAAGTTTGGTTGGTCAAGTACATAAATTGGTAATGTTACCTGGGGAAGAAATTATTCATGTGTTACCACAAGAATTTAAAGTAGATAGCCAATCTGATATTAAAGAACCTATTGGGATGTACGGTGGGCGATTGGAAGCTAATTTTCATGTAGTAGTTGGTCAGGTTTCATCTATTAGAAATATAGGAAGATGTGTTAAAAGTGCAGGTTTAAACTTAGCAGACATAACATTAGAGCCTTTAGCATCGGCATCAGCAGTATTAAGTCAAGAAGAAAAAGAAGCAGGAGTTGCTTTAATTGATATTGGTGGTGGTACTACTGATTTAGCAATATTTAAAGATGGTGTTATTCGTCATACAGCAGTAATTCCTTTTGGAGGAAACGTAATTACTGAAGATATAAAAGAAGGTTGCTCAATTATAGAGAAACAAGCAGAATTATTAAAAGTAAAATTTGGTTCTGCCTGGCCAGGAGAAAATAAAGAAACAGAAATTGTTTCTATACCTGGTTTAAGAGGAAGAGAACCGAAAGAGATTACACTTAAAAATTTATCAAAAATAATTCATGCAAGAGTACAAGAAATTATAGAGCATGTGTATTTAGAGATAAAGAATTATGGACATGAAACTCAGAAAGGAAAACTAATTGCAGGTATTGTATTAACAGGAGGAGGCTCTCAATTAAAACATTTACGTCAATTAGTAGAATATATTACAGGAATGGACGTTCGTATAGGATATCCTAACGAACATTTGGCAGATGATTCTGACGATGCTTTATCAAGTCCTGCATATGCAACCGCTGTTGGTTTGTTAATGGAAGGTTTGAGAAAGGATTTAAAAGTAGTACAAGAAGTCGTTGTTCCTGAAGAACCAGTAACATCTGAAGTTGAAAACGATATCGAAAATGAAGCGTTTTTAGAAGAGGAGGTAAAGCGAAAAGAATATATAGCGCAGGAAAAACCTAAATCTATTTTTGAAAAATTTACAGATAGGTTTAAAGAGTTTTTAGATAACGCAGAATAAGTTAAATTATAAAAAAGTTACCTTTATTTTTCCCCCAGAAAAAGGAAGTGTAAGTGAATACAAATTATAAAAAGAAAAGTTATTATGAGCACAGAATTCAATAACATTTCATTCGATATGCCAAAAACACAGTCGAATGCTATTAAGGTGATTGGTGTTGGTGGGGGAGGAAGTAATGCTGTAGACCACATGTTTAGTAAGCAAATTCATGGAGTAGATTTCGTGATTTGTAATACAGATGCACAGGCACTTGAAAGTAGTCCTATTCCTAATAAAATTCAATTAGGCGCACACTTAACTTCAGGGTTAGGAGCAGGTGCGAATCCTGATGTTGGTGCACAAGCAGCAGCAGAAAGTATTCAAGAAATTCAACAAATGTTAAGTACGCATACCAAAATGGTTTTTATTACCGCAGGTATGGGAGGTGGTACTGGTACTGGTGCAGCACCTATTATCGCTAAAATAGCAAAAGATATGGATATTCTAACGGTAGGTATCGTTACAATGCCATTTCAGTTTGAAGGAAGAATGCGTACTAAACAAGCTCAAAACGGAATAGATGAATTGCGTAGGAACGTAGATTCTCTTATTGTTATAAATAATAATAAGCTACGTGAAGTTTACGGGAATTTAGGTTTTAAAGCAGGTTTTTCTAAGGCAGATGAGGTTTTAGCAACAGCCGCTAAAGGTATTGCAGAGGTTATAACACATCACTATAAGCAAAACATCGATTTACATGATGCTAAAACAGTCCTTTCTAATAGTGGAACTGCAATTATGGGTTCAGCTAAAGAAGCAGGTGAAAATCGTGCTAAAAATGCCATTGTAAAAGCATTAGATTCTCCGTTGTTAAATGATAATAAAATTACAGGAGCGAAAAATGTATTATTATTAATTGTTTCAGGAGTTAATGAAGTAACTTTAGATGAGATTGGAGAGATAAATGACTATATTCAAGATGAAGCAGGTTATGATGCAAATATTATCATGGGAGTTGGTGAAGACGAAACTTTAGAAGATGGTATTGCTGTAACTATTGTTGCTACAGGTTTTACTGCCGATCAACAAGGAACAATTACCAACGCAGAAGTGCCTAAAATTGTTCATACTTTAGAAGATGAACAGAAAGCAACCTATAATTTTGGAGAAAGAAAAGTACAAAATACACCAGGGATTAATGACCCTATTTCGGTTAATAAACCCAATAGAGTTGTTAACGTTTTAAAGGAAGATGATGAAGAACCTAGGCATAATTTAAATAGAACTACAGATACTATTAATAATATAAACGTAGTATATGATGATATTACTAGTGATACAGTAGGTGAAGATGATTTTATTATTACTAATATTTCTGACTCAAAAAATGACTATAAAGAGGTAGCACAAGAGCCTTTTGAACAAGATTTATTATTTAATTTGCCAGTTAATAATACTGTAAATGAAAATCCTGGTAAAGCTATAAATAAACCTACACCAAATGAAGGTGAACAGCAAGTTGAAAAGCGTTATGTTTTAGATGCTTTTGATGCAGAACCAACTATAACTAAAAGTTCTACTCCTGTTATAAAAGATGATGTTGAAGAAGCGTTAAGGTTTCAAGTAAAAACCAAAGCGAAACAAGAGGTTAGTAAAAATGATACTACAAGTGAAGAAATTTCGCCATTGAGTATCACCATTTCTGAATTGCAAAAAAGAACGCAAGAAAGACGTGATAAAATGAAAGGATTTAACTACAAATTCAATGATCAGGTAGGTAAAAATATTGACGAAATAGAGCGTCAACCAGCTTATAAGAGATTAGGTGTAGATATTAATACTGATTCATCGATAAGTAAATCAGATACTACATTAAATACAGATAACAATGATTTATCACGTTCTAATAATTCATTTTTACATGATAATGTAGATTAATAAAAATAATAATATATTATATTTAAATTCCCGCTTAGTCGGGAATTTTTTAATGCTAAAATAAAAAATTATGGGGTTGCAAAAACAAGTAATGGATAAGATGAAAGAAGCTATGAAATCGAAAGATACTGTAGCTTTAACTGCTCTTAGAGCTTTAAAATCGGCTTTTATGTTAGCTAATACCCAAACAGGTACAGGAGATATTTCTGAAGCAGAAGAATTGAAAATTATTCAAAAGCAAGTAAAGCAACGAAAAGATAGTGCAGTTGTTTTTTCTGAACAAGGAAGAAACGATTTAGCAAAACCAGAACTTGAAGAAGCAAAAGTTTTAGAACAGTTCTTGCCAGAATCTTTATCCGAAGAAGAAATTACAAAAGTAGTGGCAGAGGTTATCGCCAAAACTAACGCAACAGGAATGAAAGATATGGGTAAAGTTATGGGGATGGTTTCTAAACAATTGGCAGGAGTTGCCGATGGTTCAACGATTTCGGTACTTGTTAAAAAAGCATTAGCTTAAAAAAATTAACGACAAAGAAAGGCTTCGTAGTTCAACTGGATAGAATATCAGATTTCGGCTCTGACTGTTGGGGGTTCGAATCCTTCGTGGTCACAAATAAAAAGGAATAAGCTAGTTTTTCAGTTTATTCCTTTATTGTTTTTTGAAAAGAGTTCTTTTATCTGATTTTATAAAACAATTTTATAAAATGTTTTTTTAATTAAATTCCTAGCTCATCATCAAATTTTCTTTCATATTCTTTGATTTCTTCATGTGTTAAAGAGTTCAATTTAGCCCTAGCTTCTTTGATTTCTTCGACTGTTAGAGGTTTTATTTCATCTTCTTTGATTAATTCATTTTTAAATATTTTTTTATTCTCTACTTTCATAACGTATACCGAATGAGTCAAAGCTAACGTAGTATTTTCCTTTTTGTTTTTTCTTATCAATGATAATAAAAAACCTAATCTTGTATGCCCTTCAACTAATTGAAATGGAGCTTTAATATTACTCCATTCTGGAATTTCAATATTAATTGAAGAAACATCTAAAATTATAGGAGGTGTTAGCCATGTTCCATTTTCTACCCATGAATTATACCATTCAGCTCTATTATTAGATTCAATTAATTCAGAAAAATCTCTATTTTTTTTTTCCCGCAAAATAAGTTTCATAATCATTAGCTACATTTATATTTAAAAAATCTTCGACCTTCCATTCTTGGGCTTCAAAAACAATATTTTCATAATCTATCCAAGCATAGTTATTTAAAGTATTTATATCATCATGAAGTCCACGAATCCATTGTTTAAAGATAATTTCTGGTATATGTGAAAATTCTTTAAGCTTTCGTATTCTTTTTATGTAAGAATTAAAACATTCAAAGTCACCATATTCGTTAATATTTGGTTTTAAATTATACCAACTCAAACTAATTTTAGTCATAATACATATTTAAATTAGAACTTAGAAATGTTTAATCATAAATCAAATTATTTAAAGCTCTAATATTTTTATCTGATTTCTATGTAATTTTATTTTTGATTCTCTTTCTAAAGCTTTTAAGAGTCTCGAAACTACAACTCTAGAGGTGTGCAAGTCGTTAGCTATTTGTAAATGTGTAACATTTAAAACATCATTACCGATAACCATTGCTTTATCTTTTAAATATTTAAGTAAACGGTCGTTCATGTTTAAAAAAGCAATAGAATCTACAGCTTCAATAAATTCATTAAGCCTTGAATTATAACTTTGTAAAATATATTCTTGCCAGCTTTTGTATTTACTTAACCATTCTGACATCTTATTTTTAGGAATCATTAATACTGCAACATCTGTTTCTGAAACCGCTTTAATTTTACTTTTAGTTTCTCCCATACAACAAGAAAGTGTCATAGCACAGGTATCGCCTTTTTCAATGTAGTATAATACCAATTCATCACCGTCTTTGTCTTCCCTTAAAACTTTAATTGCACCGCTAAGAATTAACGGAATAGCAACGAGATAGCTATTAGCATCAATTATAACAGTATCTTCTTTAAACTCTTTATATATAGCTACTTTTGCTATTTCTTTAATTAGTTCATCTTCAAATAAATATCCGTAATGCTGTTTTAGTTTCCCTATCAATTTTAATAATTTTTTAGGCGATAATTTACAAAAAAATAAAAGAATAATAGCTGATTTTAGTTTGCTTTTAAATTGATTTAATTGTTGAAATTTATACTGATAAATAAAAAATAAGATGAATAAAAACACAAAAGTTTCAGAAATAATGACTAAAAATGTACTAACATTAAGTACTTCGGATGATTTAATAACAGCGGAAAGGTTGTTTAAAAAAGAAAATATAAGACATATTCCTGTTGTAAGTGGTTCAGAAATAAAAGGAATGCTAAGTTATACCGATTTATTAAGAATCAGTTTTGCCGATGCCATTTATGATGATGAAAAAGAGGTAGATACTGTGGTTTATAATATGTTTACTATTGAACAAGTAATGGCTAAAAACTTAGTGACTGTAAATTCTGCATCAACAATAAAAGAGGTTGCTGAAATTTTAGCGAAAAGAGAATTTCATGCTTTGCCTGTTGTTGATAATAATGAGTTAGTTGGAATTGTAACTACAACAGATTTAATTAATTATTTAATAGAACAGTATTAATTTATAATAAAAAAGGAGACTTTTACAGCCTCCTTTTTTATATATTTAATTTACTAATTCTTTTAAGTTTTTAATAGTTTCGGTAGGGTTGTCACTTTTAAAAACGTAACTACCAGCAACTAAAACATCTGCTCCAGCTTCAATAAGTTGATTGGCATTTTTATCGGTTACACCACCATCAATTTCAATTTTACATTCTGAATTTGAAAATTCGATTAAATGCCTTAATTGACTTACTTTTTTATATGTATTTTCAATAAATGATTGTCCTCCAAAACCTGGATTTACACTCATTATACAAACCATATCTAAGTCTTGAATAACATCTTCTAAAACAGAAATAGGTGTGTGTGGATTCAATGCAACACCAGCTTTCATGCCTGCAGCTTTTATTGCTTGAATAGTTCTGTGTAAATGAGTACAAGCTTCGTAATGTACAGTTAAAATATTTGCTCCTAAATCTGCAAAAGTTTGAATATATTGATCAGGATTAACAATCATTAAATGTACATCGATTGTTTTTTTTGCGTGTTTTGTTATGGCTTTTAAAACAGGCATTCCAAAAGAGATGTTTGGTACAAATACACCATCCATAATATCAATATGAAACCAATCAGCTTCACTATTATTTACCATTTCGATGTCTCTTTGTAGGTTAGCAAAATCTGCTGCTAAAACTGAAGGTGCAATTAAATTACTCATTGGTTTTTTGTTGTATTGTTATTTTTGTGCAAAGATAATTAATTAGTCTTAAAAATATTATTACTGATTTTAAAAATGGTGTTAATCAATAAGTTGTTTTGTTGAGATGTTTAGCCCTGATTGAAGCGGCATCCTTTTTTGAAGTATGAAAAAAAGATATAGCAGAAAGCAGGAATTTGCTTCAAAAAAAAACTCTCGAAAATTAATTCGAGAGTTTTACTGTTTTATCTATAAGTGAAATACTTAAAACAATCTGCGATTGTTATCCTAAGTAAGTCATTAAAATTTTACTACGAGAAGTATGTTTTAATCTGCGGATAGCTTTTTCTTTAATTTGACGAACACGCTCGCGAGTTAAATCGAAAGTTTCACCAATTTCTTCTAAAGTCATTGGTTGGTGCTCACCTAATCCGAAGTATAATTTTACAACATCAGCCTCACGTGGCGTTAATGTTTCTAAAGCACGATTAATTTCAATGCGTAAAGATTCGTGTAATAAAGTTTTGTCTGGGTTTGGAGATTCACCAGAGTTTAATACATCATATAAATTTGAATCTTCCCCTTCAATTAAAGGAGCATCCATTGATACGTGACGACCAGAATTTTTCATTGATTCTTTTACGTCATTCACGGTCATGTCTAACTTTTTAGCAATTTCTTCAGGACTTGGAGGTCTTTCGTTTTCTTGCTCTAAAAAGGCGTACATTTTGTTAATTTTATTGATAGAACCAATTTTATTTAACGGTAAACGTACAATACGAGATTGTTCAGCTAATGCTTGTAATATAGATTGACGAATCCACCATACAGCATATGAAATAAATTTAAAACCACGAGTTTCATCAAAACGTTTTGCCGCTTTAATTAAACCTAAGTTACCTTCGTTAATTAAATCGGGTAAAGTTAATCCTTGATTTTGATATTGTTTTGCTACCGAAACAACGAAACGTAAGTTTGCTTTAGTTAATTTTTCTAAGGCTCTTTGGTCACCAGCTTTAATTCTTTGTGCTAATTCTACTTCTTCATCAGCAGTAATTAAATCTACTTTTCCTATTTCTTGTAAATATTTATCTAATGAAGCGGTTTCTCTATTGGTAACCTGTTTGGTAATTTTAAGTTGTCTCATCTAATTAAAGGATATTTTAATTCATCAATCGGTCTACACTATATTATACGTAAGATGCTTGATAAATGTTACAAAAAAAATGAATCTTTTTTTAAAGGTAGTTTTTTACCATTCATCGATAGTAAAAGTTCTTTTATCTTTATTTAAAAAGAAATTGTGACTTATTCCTTTAATTTATATTATAAAACCAAACTACTATGAACGCAATAGCTATAAAAATTACGGATGAGGATTTAGTTTATGAAATAGTTAAAACGAATAATTCTGCTTTATTTGCCATATTATATAATCGTTTTTCTAGAATGGTTTTTAATAAATGTTATGGTTTTTCTAAAAATAAGCAAGAAGCCGAAGATTTAATGCACGATGTTTTTGTCAGATTATTTATTAAATTAAAAACATTTAAAGGAAATTCTAAATTTTCAGTGTGGTTATATTCTTTTACTTATAATTTTTGTGTTAATTATGTTCAAAGAAATCAATATAAAAAAATATCGAAAATTACGGTTGTAACAGATCGAATAAAAGACAAAAATATTCTTAAAGAAGAAATAGATAACGAAACTATATTATTAGAATTAAAATCTGTTAAATTAGGAAAAGCACTTGGTTTGATAGGAGTATCTGAAAAAAATATTTTATTGATGAAGTATCAAGATGATATGAGTATTAAAGAAATATCAAACAAATTAAATTTAGGAGTTAGTGCCGTAAAAATGCGTTTAAAAAGAGCTAAAGCTAAAATTTTAAAAGTTTATAAAGAGCTTTAGAAATTAATATGAAACTATAGTGTTTTATTTTATTTTATTAATTTTTTTTAGTTTAAAACTAAATATCTTTAAAGAATTCTTAAATTCGCTGTCTTGTAAAAGAAGAAAAAGTGACCTTTTCGAAATAAAAGTGTCTAAAGAATTGTAAGTCGAACTATAAATTAAGCTATTGAAAAGTATTGATATTACAACATTAACTGATGAAGAATTGGTTAGTAAAATAGTAGAAAAAAATGATAGTCATTTATTCGCAGTTTTATATGATCGTTATGCTGGAGTTGTGTATAATAAATGTTATGGTTTTTCTAAAAATAAAGAAGAAGCACAAGATTTAACACACGACGTGTTTATTCGTCTATTTGCTAAGCTAAGAACTTTTAAGGGGAAATCTAAATTTTCTACTTGGCTGTATTCTTTTACTTATAATTTTTGTGTAAATTATGTACAAAGAAATAAGGAAAAGAAAAAAGAAAAAGTAACTGTTGTAACTGACCAAATTAAAGAAGATAGTGATGAAGATGAAATTGATGATGCTGAATTATTCCAATTAAAAGCTGATAAACTAGCAAAAGCACTTGAAATTATTCCTGCTCCTGAAAAAATGATTTTATTAATGAAATATCAAGATGATATGAGTATTAAAGAAATTTCAGAGGTATTAAATTTAGGGGATAGTGCTGTAAAAATGCGCTTAAAAAGAGCAAAAGAAAAAGTTATAAAAACATATAACACACTGTAATAATTATGGAAAATCCATTTAAGAAAATATTACATAATGAAGAGTTGCCAGAGGTACTTAAAGAAAAAGTACTAAAAGATGTGGCGATGATAAAGCTATCTATAGATATGGCTGATTTATTTGTGGTAAAATACCCAAGTGTAATTGCTGATCTGTTATGTGGAGGTGTGTCTAAAAAAGAATCTAAAGGTAAAATTAAATAAAAAACAGTCATGAATATATTAGAAGTTATTTTAGAACCTTTTAATGAGGTTTTTAAAAATATTATTGATTCGTTACCAACAGCTTTAGGGTTTGTTGGTTTTGTGATTTTAACATGGTTAATAATTAAGTTTTTATTATATATTGTAAGAAAAGGTTTAGCTAAAACAAAGATTGATGAATTATCTAAAAAACTAAGTAAAACAGAAATTTTTGGAAATTCAACTATAAGTATAGAATTAACAAGTATAATACTTGCAGTGTTAAAATGGTTTTTAATATTAACATTTGTAATGGCTGGTTCAAATATTTTTGGGTTAGAAATTGTTTCAGAAGGAATTAAAAACTTTTTTGCTTACTTACCAAAATTATTAACAGCTATTGGTATTTTTATAGCAGGAGTTTATTTAGGTACTATTCTTAAAAAAGCAACTCAAACAATGTTTAAGTCTTTGGATATTTCTGGAGGTAATTTAATAGGAAATATTGCTTTTTATTTAATAGTAGTTTTCTTAACAATAACAGCATTAGATCAAGCAGGAGTTGATACTTCAGTAATAAAAAGTAATTTAACTTTATTAATAGGTTCTATTCTTTTAGCTTTTACCTTAGCTTTTGGCTTTGGTGCAAAAGAAGTAGTGGTAAGGTTGCTTTATGGATACTATTCAAGAAAGAATGTTAGTATTGGTAAAAAAGTTATAATAGGAGACGTTAAAGGTGTTGTTACAGCAATAGATAATATATGTTTAGTTGTTACAACTAGTGAAGGAAAAGTAGTCTTTCCTATTAAAGATATAGTAGACAGTAAAATAATTGTTGAAAATTAATAGTTTCTAGCCTTTTGTTTTATATTTGCAGTCTCTTATTAAAATAATAGATTTCGGGGGACTTCTATTTTATAAGTAAGGATATTATTCTTACTATTATGACCATCGAAAGATGGTCATTTTTTTGTTTTATATGTGACTTGTAGGGTAAATTAGTGTCTAAATAGTATAAGGTAGATTTCGGGGGACTTCTATCTTATATATAAAATGACTTTCATGTAAGAAAGTCATTTTTCTTTTCAGAATTTTATTGGTAAAAGATGTAGTTTTTTAGACGACATTATTAAGATATAAAAAAAGCCACTGTTTTTTAACAGTGGCTTTTATATATTATTCAAATGATAGGTGTAGAAAGACTCCCCGTGTACCTAAATAATCTATAGGGTCAGTCCATTGACTTGGACTATTATTATCTGGTATAATTTCATTATTAATAGCAAAAACACCTCTAATAGAAGGAGAAAATTTAAAGTAATTTAAATAAAAATCAACTCCAATACCTACTTCATACATTAAATTATTTGTTGTAGTTCTAAACTCACCAACAGAATTATCATCACCATTTTTTTGATTACTAGAAAAATTATAATCATATGATACTCCTCCTAATACATAAGGGCGTATGTTGTTAAGCCTATTTGTACTCATTTTTAGTATTAAAGGTAAATGCAAGTATGTAGCTCCAACTTCTCTAGTATGTTTATTTTCTGTTCCAGGAATGTGTTTAAAAAATAATGTTTTTGTATTGGACATTAACCCTGGTTCAAACCTTAAATTCAGATTTTCATGTAACTTTAAATCAGCAATTAAACCAACGTTAAATCCTACAGCACTTGATACTTCTACTTCAGCATTATTAAAACTACTAGGTTTGTATCCTACTTTATAGCCATTGTTATTTACACCTAAGTAAAAACCATAATGAAAAATATCTTTATCAAAACTAGGAAGGTTTAATATTTTTTCAGTTTGTGCTTGAAAGCAGATTGTAAAAAATCCGAAAAATCCGAAAAGTAAAATTTTTTTTAACATATTATTTGAAAGCGGTGTAAATTGATGCAACTCCAAAAGTTACAGGTATATTATTTACATTCTTAAACCCGTTTTTCTGTAAAATATTGTTAAAGGCCTGTCCAAAAGGAAAAGAATTTGCACTTTCAGATAAATAAGAATATGCAACTTTATCTTTTGAAAACATTTTACCAATAATAGGAAGTAAAACATTTGTATGAAATTTATAACCTTGTTTAAAAGGAAACTTAGTAGGGTTAGAGGTTTCTAAGACTACAAATTTACCACCAGGTTTTAAAATACGATATATTTCAGTTAAACCTTTGTCTAGGTTTTCAAAATTTCTTACTCCAAAAGAGACTGTTATTGCATCAAAAGTATTGTTTTCAAAAGGCATTTTTTCGCTATCGCCAACAATCATTTCTATTTTATCAGTTAAATTAGCTTTTGCAATTTTTTGCTTACCAACTTCTAACATTCCCGCAGAAATATCTAAACCTACAATTTTATCAGGGTTTAAACCTGCCATCATTAAGGCTAAATCACCAGTACCGGTAGCAATATCTAAAATTTGTTTCGGATTATTTTCTCCAACTAATTTTACTACTTTTTTTCGCCAACTAACATCAATTCCTAAAGAGATTACACGATTTAATCCGTCATAATCTTCAGAAATATTGTCAAACATTTTAGCTACTTGTTCTTTCTTTCCTAGTTCAGAATCTTTGTATGGTTTGATTGTTTTAGACATCTGTTTTATAAATTATCCGTTAATAGCAACTACTTGATTAATCTTATTAGGTAACATATCTTTAAGCATGGTTTCAATACCATTTTTTAAAGTTACTGTTGATGAAGGACATCCACTACAAGCACCTTGTAAAATTACGCTTACTATTTTAGTTTCTTTATCGTATGATTGAAACGCAATATTTCCACCATCAGAAGCTACAGCTGGTTTAATATATTCGTCTAAAATAGCAACAATTTCAGCTTCAGTATCTGTTAAATCTTCTTTAGGAATTTCAACGTTTTCTTTGGTTTTTTGCTTAGGAAGTTCTTGTATTATTATTTTTCCATCTTGAATATAAGTTCTAATAAAAGAACGAATTTCTTGATGTACTTCATTCCATTCTATCATGTCATATTTTGTAATTGACACATAGTTTTCAGAAATAAAAATTTCTTTTACAAACGGAAATCCGAATAATTCTTTAGCTAAAGGAGAAGACTTACTAGCTTCTTCGATATTTTTAAACTCAACATCTGTTTGAGTAAGTGCTTTGTTCGAACCGAACTTCATAACCGCAGGATTCGGAGTAACTTCAGCATATACTTCAACAGCATCTTTTTTAGTTGTAACTTCAGTTACTAACTTATTTCCTTCTTGTAAATAGTTTTCAATTTGCTCACGAAGTTCTTCTTCTACATCTTCCCATTGAACAATATCATAACGTTGAATTGCAATGAAATTAGCTGTAATTAAAATTTTCTTTACAAATGGAAGGTGAAAAAGTTGTTGTGCTAAAGGTGAATTTTTAGCTTCATCTATATTATTAAACTCATAACTACCACCGTTTACTAGAATTGTAGTACTCGTAAATTTTAAGATGGTTTCGTTACTTGTTTCTTGTATATTTATTTTTATAGTGCTCATAATAAGTTGTAAAATGAAGTGCAAAATTACGGTAAAAAACTGAGATATATGTATATAAAAAATCCTGCAAAAGCAGGATTTATATAATTTGTTACTATTGGAAATTATAAATTAAAAGTTAGTGTAGCAGAAACTCTTGAACTATTATTATTTACTTCAGTATCTCCTGAATTATTTAAGGTATAATAATCCATGTTTTCAGATTTCCTATATGATAAATCGAATTTTGTTTTTCCAAAATTATATCCTAACCCTAAGGTAAAACCTCTTAAATTATCTTTATTGGTATTCCCTCCAAAAGCGGTAAGTAAGTTCGGGTTTTTTTCATAATGATAACCACCCCTAATACTCATTTTATCAAAACGCCATTCCGTACCAACATTTAAAGCTTGTGTACTTCTTAATGTATTTGAAAAACTTTGATTTGCTTGTAAAAGTGTTTGATCAGTCTCTTGATATTTAATATTTCTAAAATCTTTATAAGTATAATCGAAACTAACCAATCCTTTTTTACCGAAAATAATTGCTCCACTTGCCGTTATTCTACCTGGAGATTTAAAACGGAAACTATTAGGATAATCATTAATAAGATCATAATAAGAGTCTAAATCAAGGTTTTTGATACCATTCATTGTTAGTCTATCTTTATAGTTTTCAATAACTTCTTCATACCAAGCAGGGCTTTCGTATGCTAAACCAAAACGAAAATTACGATTTACTTTATAAATAAACCCTAAGCTAAGTGAAAAACCATTTCCTTGCATTTGAGAGCTTGTCAAATTGTATGCCTTTAAAGTATTTCCTTTATTATCTTGATTTACTTCATTTAAGTGGGTTGTTTGGGTGAAATTTAAATCATGAATATTTAAAGCAGCTCCCACAAAAAACTTATTTAAATGTACAGCTGAAAATCCAAAGTTATAAATAGCTGTTTGTCCTCCAAATGAATTGGAATATTTATGTTCTACAGAGTTTAAAAATGCTGTTTTATTAATTTTTTCATCATTTTGGTGTTCAGAATATTTTAAATATTCTCCATTATTTAAAAGATAAGAGTTATTAAAATCTTTTTTAATACTATAATTAAAGCTTAAAGCAAATCGATTCCAATCAGAATCGTATGCTGTATCAAACGAAAGTATTGCGCCTGCTTGTGTTAGGTTAAAAAAGTTATCTTGATTATTAAATGTTTCTCCGTAATAATTAATAGATGTATCCGTATTTCTGTTACCTAAAGTAATAGAAACTAAGTTTTTTCTAGCAACAGCACCTCCAGCAGGGTTAATATTTATTGATGATACATCGCCACCTAAAGCTCCAAATGCACCAGCCATTGCTTCAAAACGTGCTGTTCCATAATTTTCATTTTGCGAAAATAAAATACCTAAATCAGTATAATTTAATGATTGCGAAAAAGTGTAAGTAGTACTAGCGATAATAACCGCAAATGTTAAAAGTCGTTTCATTTTTTTCGTTGATTAGTTTAAAAACGTATTTAGAAAAGCTATTTAAATTAGCGTCTATTATTTCCTGATCTTCTACTGCTAGAAGATGAGCTTCTTCTTGGTGTGCTTGTTGCTCTGCTATTTGAACTTCTTGATGAAGATGATGGTTTAGTATAAGTTTTCGATGCTCTAGAATTATTTCTTCTATAAGAGTTATTCTGTCTAGTACTAGAACTACTTTTTCTAGTTGATCTTTTCGATCTTGTATTACTTCTGTTATTTTTATAATTTCCTGTTGAGTTAGCGCGAGTGTTTCTTGTAGCGTTAGCTCTTCTTGACGATTTTACATTCCTTGTACTTTTTCTGTATGTATTAGAAGTTCTTCTTGATGAAGAGTATCTTCTATTACTGCTTGTATTATTTCTTCTGTAAGAGTTTGTGTTTCTTCTGTAACTTGAATTTTGTCTATATCCTCTGTAAGAATTAGCTCCTCTATAATTGTACCTGTTATAATTGTATCCGTAATAATTATTTCTGTAATATGGTCTGTAATAATAAGGCGTACCATAATTGTAAAAGTTCCAGTGATAATTATTATATCCAGAACGCCACCAAGGTCTATTGTAATTATATCCGTAATAGGTGTCCCAATTATTGTAATACCCCCATTGAGGAGAAGTATTTATGTTAACAACAACATTACTTGTATTACTATATCCCCAAGGTTCGTTTGTATTGTAGTTATTATATTTTATAGGTGCTTCATATGTATCCTCTTCATTTTCTTCGGATGCATACTCTTCAATATCTGTAAAAATTTCGGTATCATTTAATCTATCTAAACGGTCTAATTCTTTCGAAAAATAATTTTCGTCATTCTCTTCAACTTCTTTTGTATCAGCAACAATAATAGTACGCTGATATTTTTTGATAGGTTTATCATCTGCATAAATTCCATCATCATTATCAGCAACCGTTTGCATTGTTCCGCAAGAAACAATTGTTGCTGTCATAAATAATAATAGCATGTAAAAGGGAAGCTTAGTGTTAGTATAATGGAACTTCATGAGTTAAATTTTAAGGTTATAAAAACTAATTAGAAAACTGGGGTACAAAATACGATTTCTTTGTTGGGCTTGTAGCCTTTTTAATGTAGTTTTGCATAGACAATTTACGCATAAAATATAACAATATTTATGCCAAACTTTTGATTATGAGCAAACATTTAACAAAAAGAGACGAAGATTATTCGAAATGGTATAACGAATTGGTGGTAAAAGCTGATTTAGCTGAAAACTCAGCCGTTAGAGGATGTATGGTTATTAAACCCTACGGATATGCTATTTGGGAAAATATGCAAAAAGAATTAGATAGAATGTTTAAAGAAACAGGACATCAAAACGCTTATTTTCCGTTACTTGTACCCAAAAGTTTATTTGAAGCAGAAGAAAAAAATGCCGAAGGATTTGCTAAAGAATGTGCGGTTGTAACACATTATCGTTTAGAAAATGATCCTGAGAATAAAGGGAAATTAAGAGTTGACCCGAACGCTAAATTAGAAGAAGAATTAGTAATTCGACCAACATCAGAAGCAATTATTTGGAACACTTATAAAGGTTGGGTTCAATCATACCGTGATTTACCTTTATTGATAAATCAATGGGCAAACGTAGTTCGTTGGGAAATGCGTACTCGTTTATTTTTAAGAACAGCAGAATTTTTATGGCAAGAAGGGCATACCGCTCACGCAACTAAAACAGAAGCTGTATCAGAAGCAAAACAAATGCAAGAAGTATATGCAACTTTTGCTGAAGAATTTATGGCGATGCCAGTTATAAAAGGAGCTAAATCTGAAAGCGAACGTTTTGCAGGTGCTGAAGATACTTATACTATTGAAGCATTAATGCAAGATGGAAAAGCTTTACAAGCAGGAACATCTCACTTTTTAGGACAAAATTTTGCAAAAGCTTTTGATGTAAAATATACATCAAAAGAAGGAAAGAAAGAATACGTTTGGGCTACTTCTTGGGGAGTTTCAACGCGTTTAATCGGTGGGTTAATTATGACACATTCTGATGATGCTGGTTTAGTATTACCTCCAAAATTAGCGCCTATTCAAGTAGTAATTGTTCCTATATATAAAGGTGATGACCAATTAGAAGCTATTTCTGAAAAAGTAGCTGTAATTGTAAAAGAGTTACGTAAAAAAGGAGTTTCTGTTAAATTTGATGATAGAGACACTTACAGACCAGGTGCAAAGTTTGCTGAATATGAGTTAAAAGGAGTTCCTGTAAGAGTTGCAATGGGTAATCGTGATTTAGAAAACGGTACTGTTGAGGTTGCTCGTCGTGATACTTTCGAAAAACAAACGGTTGCTATTGATAACGTTGTAGATGTTATTACCAATTTATTAGAAGAGATTCAAGAGAATTTATTTAAAAGAGCTTTAGATTATAGAGCTAATCACACTACAGAGGTGACTACTTTCGATGAATTTAAAGATGCTATTGAAAATAAAGGAGGATTTGTACTAGCACACTGGGACGGAACTGAAGAAACTGAAGAGAAAATTAAAGATCTTACAAAAGCTACTATTAGATGTATTCCTAATGATGCTAAAGAAGAGGCGGGAACTTGTGTTTTTACAGGAAATCCTTCTTCTAAAAAAGTACTTTTTGCAAAAGCGTACTAGTATTTATATTATATACAATTTAAAAACCCTGCTTCGGTAGGGTTTTTTTATGGGTAAAAATGAGTGCAATTTTTATTTAAGAATAATAATTAGAAGCAATTTCCCGCTTTCCGCACTCGCTTTTTTTATTTTTTAAAAAAGAAAAATAAAAAAGAGCTCAAACAAACGCTTCAATCGGGGCTAGAAATTCTACTATTTTTTAATAATCAGAATTCAAACTATATTAAGTTAATGTAAACTGATAAAAAATCAAATTGAATCAGATATTTATTAATTTTTTTAAGTTTAGGAGTAGGGGCTTTATTGTAGTAAAGTAAGGAAAACTACTTTTGTGTTCAAACTTATAAGTAAATAACAGTTTTTTTATTTACTTATAAGTTTAAATTATATAAATGATTTCTAGTTGTTTATGTTTTTTGTTGAAGAAATACGTAAGTTTTTTTAAAAATAATTTCAAAAAAGTTTTGCAATATTGAAAAACAGTTGTATGTTTGCACCCGCAATCAGGTAAATTGTTTGTCACGGTCCGTTCGTCTAGGGGTTAGGACGCATGGTTTTCATCCATGTAACACGGGTTCGATTCCCGTACGGACTACAATTTAATTGATGTTTTGTTAATGTTTATTTTGTTAACGAAACAAAAAATTAATAATAAAATTACCGTAAATATAAAAAAGTATCTTATATTTGCACTCGCAATCAGAATGATTGTTTTGGTCCGTTCGTCTAGGGGTTAGGACGCATGGTTTTCATCCATGTAACACGGGTTCGATTCCCGTACGGACTACAAAGTTTTTTATAAACCTTTAAGAATTTTAGCATAATGGCAAATCACAAGTCAGCGATTAAAAGAATCAGAAGTAACGACGCTAAGCGTTTAAGAAATAAATATCAGCATAAAACAACACGTAATGCTGTTAGAAGATTAAAAGCATCTGAAGATAAAGCAGAAGCAACTGCAATGTTTTCTACTGTAGTATCTATGTTAGATAAATTAGCAAAGAACAACATTATTCACAAGAATAAAGCAGCAAATTTAAAATCAAAATTAGCTAAACACGTAGCTTCTTTATAAGAGTTTAAGTTTACTTAAAATATTAAAAAAACGTTTCGATATATCGAAACGTTTTTTTTGCTTTATACTTTTCTAATTATTTGATTTTTCCTTGTTATTAAGTTCTTTAAAAGTGTTTATTATTCATATCTGAATAAAACTATATCAGATAGATTATTATTGCTTTAAATAGAATTATTAATAACTTGTTGATTTTTATTTTTTACTTTATTAATTATCAAAATAAGTGTCTTAAACCTCTTCTTTTAAACTTTTTGTTATATTATAGTTTGTTTTAAATTTAATATCCTTGTTTTTCAGCTTTATGAAATGCTGAAATAAATTGAAGATGATAGTAATCTAGTTTTTCTTTAATTTTAAACTCTTTGTGTTTTCTTGGATAATAATTTTTATCAAAAAAAAAGTAGGAGAAGATGCTATCATTTTCGATTAATGCTTTTTCTTAATTTTATTATCGAAGTTAATATTTTATAAAAAATAAATAAAAATAATATTTAATTAACATGCAGATAATGAGGTTATTTAGTTTTTTGTTTTAATTTTATTCTTTTTTTTCTATAAAAAAGTTTGTAGAACCAAAAATAGGTGGTATATTTGCAACCGCTAAGGATAAAAGATAAATGACCTGGTAGCTCAGTTGGTAGAGCATCTCCCTTTTAAGGAGAGGGTCCTGGGTTCGAGCCCCAGCCCGGTCACTAAAAAGCTTCTTTTATTTATAAGAGAAGCTTTTATTTTTTTTCTAGCTTTGGGGAGATACCAAAGCGGCCAACTGGGACGGACTGTAACTCCGTTGTCTTACGACTTCGCAGGTTCGAATCCTGCTCTCCCCACAAAACCTTAATCTATAAAGATTGAGGTTTTTTTAGTTTTAAGACTAAAATATTTTTTAATAGTGTTTTCTGTTTATTTATATTGAATACTTCGGTAAGGTATTTCTAAAAGTTCTTAATTTAGAATGTTTAATGATTTTCATTATCAAAAAAAAGTAGTGTATCATTTTTAATAACTACTTAAGTTTTTTGTCGATAAAAATAATTATCAAAATAAAATTTTATTAAAAGTCGTATTTTTTATGAGCATCTAAACGAATAAAAATAAATAAGAGTACTGTAAATCCCCATAAAGAAGATCCTCCGTAGCTGAAAAAGGGCAGAGGGATACCAATAGTAGGCAGTAAGCCGATAACCATACCTATGTTCACAATAATGTGAAAAAAGATAATAGAAGCGATACCATAGCCATATATTCTTCCAAATTTATTTGTTTGAATTTCGGCTAAATAAATAATTCGATAAAGTAATAGCATAAATAAAACGATAACTAAAGAACTTCCTAAAAAGCCCCATTCTTCACCAACAGTACTATAAATGTAATCGGTTTCTTGTTCAGGAACAAATTTACCTTGAGTTCTATCACCCTGTAAAAAACCTTTTCCTAAAAAACCTCCAGAACTAATTGTTAATTCTGATTGATAGGTATTATATCCTTTATTTTTAAGATCTGTTGTTTTTCCTAAAAGAATATCGAATCTATCTTTCTGATGCGGTTCTAATACGTTTTCATAGGCGTATCCAATACCAAAAATAAATCCAGTAGTAAATAAATATAAAGTTATTATTTTAATGGCATTAAATCGAAGAAAACGTTTGTCTTTATAAAGCCCGTAAGCAATTCCTAAAGTAATAATTAATAAACAACTGAAAAGAATCCAATTTGCCCCAAAATAAATCGTTAAAATGAATAATATAACAGATAAAGCACCCAATAGAAGATAATTTAAACTCAATCCTTCTCTATGTAAAACGAAAAAGAACGCAAAATAGATTAAAACTGAACCCATATCGGGTTGTAAAGCAATAAGAAAAGCGGGTGTAAATATAATTACAAATGCTTTTAGCTGATTTTTAATTAAATTCAGGTTATATTTTCTATCACTAATTAATTTAGCAAGTGCTAATGCTGTAAATGCTTTTGAAAACTCTGAAGGTTGCAGTCCAATTCCTCCAAAATTATACCAAGATGTTGCTCCATTAATTTTTTTTCCGAAGACAAAAATCCCTGCTAATAATATTAAAGATAAAACGTATAATACACCGGCAAAGCGTTCATAAAATTTCGAATTAAAAAACAAGATTCCAATTATTAAAGGAACACTTAAGGATATAAAAATAAATTGTTTTCCATATTTGGTTGAAAAATCAAAAAATTCTCTGGTATGTTCTGTTGATGAAGAGGCATAAATATTCATCCATCCGAAACCAACAAGTAAAATGTATAGTACGATAAGCAACCAATCGATGCCTTCAAAAATGTTATTTCGTTCCTGGCGCAAGGGTATCTTTCTTTTTAATTAATTTTTCATATTCTTTTTGAAGACTCATATTAATCATACGATCTTCAATGTATTTTCTTGATGTTTTTCCGTTCAGATATTTTTCAATCAATAAACTTGTTATCGGAGCGGCAATTGTCGAACCATATCCACCATTTTCCACAAAAATGGCAATCGCTATTTTAGGGTCATCTTTTGGAGCAAATGCAACAAATATAGAGTGATCTTTTGCTTGTACTTTTTTACCGTCGACCATTTTAATTTTATTCTCTGAAGTTCCTGTTTTCCCACAGATTTCAATTCCTTTTACTTGACTACCTCTAGCGGTTCCTTTTGTAAAAACTTCATGCATTGCTTCAATAGCAATCGGAAAATGCTTTGGATCAATAGTCGTATGTCTTTTTGTAGTATAAACAGTATCTATTATTGCTTTATTATTAATTTTTTTAACAATATGTGGTGTATGAAAATAACCTTTATTAGCAATTGCGACAGTCATATTTGCTAATTGCATTGGCGTGGTTAATATTTCACCTTGACCTATGGCATTTGAAATTGTATAAGAAGATCTCCATCTACTTTTGTACCATTTATTATAAAATGCCGAATCAGGAACGTTTCCTTTTCTTCCAACGGGTAAATCATAGCCTAAGTAGTTTCCAAGCCCAAAACTTTCAACATGTTTGTTCCAATTTTGCATTCCAACTTTTGGATTACCTGATTTATCAATAATTTTTTTATAAGTGGTCGCAAAATAACTGTTACACGACTTTGCAATGGCTGTTTTTAAACGAATGGGTCTTCCTGTAATTCCACAATGACACGCCATTATTTGTTTTTTACCTCTACCGTATCTATATCCATGGTGGCAAAAAACGCCAAAATCTTTATCAATAACTTCTTCCTGTAAACCAATTAAACCATTAAGTATTTTAAAAGGAGAGCCTGGAGGATACATTGCTTGTAATCCTCTATCAAAAGTGGGCATATTGATAGAATCATTAAATAATTTTACAGAATTAGGAGAACGTTTTCTACCTACTAATAAATTAGGATCATAAGAAGGAGCGGTTACAAGTGCTAAAATTTCTCCAGTTTTTGGTTCGATAGCTACAATACCACCTCTTTTTCCTGACATTAAAAGCTCTCCATATGCTTGAAGTTCATTGTCAATAGTTAATGTTAAATCTTTTCCTGTAACGGCAAGCGTGTCGTATAACCCGTTTTTATAAGAGCCTGTAATTTTATTTAAATTATTTCTTTTGAAGAATTTTCGACCTTTAACACCTCTAAGTACGGTTTCATATTGTTTTTCAATACCTAATTTTCCGATTAACTCTCCTTGTTCGTAATAATTATTTGTTCTTGCTTTTTGCTCATTTACTTCGGCAATAAAACCTAAAATATTTGCCCCAGATTTAACAGGATAATTTCGGATAATACGTTTTTGAATATAAAACCCTTTATATTTGGGTAATTTTTCTTGTAGATAAGCAAAATCTTCTTTGGCTAATTGTTTTAAAAATACAGAAGGCAACCAACGTGCAAAATTTTCTGCTTTTTTGTAGCGTTTTTTAAAACTTTTTTTATCGATTTTTAGCAGCTTACAAAATTCTAAAGTATCTAAAGTTGTAACATTTTTAGGGATAACCATTACATCATATGAAAGCTGATTAGCAACTAATAATTTATCATTACGATCATATACATAGCCACGTTCAGGATAATCATATTCAATTTTAATAGCTGAACTTTGTATCGGATTTGGGTTTGCTCCGCGAATAATTTGTAGTTGAAATAATCTACCGATATAAATGAAACCAACAAGTGTAATTAAAAAGAGGAGTAATAAGCTTCGTTTCATTTTGTGTTCTGTGTACTTTTAATAAAGTAAATCACAGTAATTTTTAATCTATTAATATTTATTTTAGTTTTTTTCTGAAGATAAAACTTCCTAAAAAATATAATGTTAATGTAAAGATACTTGAATAAAGAGTATTCATAAGTACTTTAGGAATATTATAAAAGCTAAAATTAATTAAACTAAATAAAATAAAATGATGAATTAGTGTTAAAATTACAGTGTAATTAAAAACTTGCCCAAATGTTTCTAATTTTAAGTCGAATAATAAGTAATCTCCTTCATTTTTTTTGAAAATAGCCTTTACAAAAGAAAGTCTTATATATGCTATAAATAGTATTGAAAAAGCATGAATTCCACCAGAATTACAAAAAGCATCTACACATAAACCTAATAAAAAAGAACTAATGAAAAAAGGTAATCTATTTTTATTTAATGGATATAAAAAAACAAAAACTATGTATAAATAAGGATTGATATATCCTAAAAATAAAATATTATTTAGCACAAGAACTTGTAACAGTAATAAAAAAACAAATAAGAATATGATGTAAATTGTTTTATTCATTTGTGTTTTCTACGCTTTTAATTTCTTCTTTATGAAGATTTGTAATAATATAGATGTGTCCTAAATTAGCCATATCATTAAATAATTTTATATCAATATTATATGAAGCGGATAATTTATTAGGAATTTCATTAACAGTACCAATAGGAATTCCTTTTGGAAAAATAGTAGATTTACCACCTGTAATAATAGTATCTCCAATTTTAAAAATTGCTTGTCGAGGAATATCTGTTAATTGAACAGTATTATAATCGTCACCATTCCATTTTAAAGTACCGTAATAATTATTGTTTTTAAAGCTTGCGTTAATACTACTTTTAGCATTCAAAATAGATTGAACTCTTGCGTATCTGTTGCTTGCATTATCTGTAATACCAATAATTCCTTTATTATTGATAACCGCCATTTCTGAAGTAATTCCATGATTACCTCCTTTATTTATAGTGATGAAATTGTTGGCGTTTTTGTATGAATTATTGATTATTTTACCTTTTGTATATAAAAATTCTTGATTAGAATTTAAGGTATCCGTAGTTGTTTTTACAGAATCAATAGCCGAGTAGTATTTTGCTATTTTATTTTTTAATAGCATGTTTTCTTCTGCAAGTTCTTTATTTCTAGTTTTTAAATGAAGATATTCAGAAAAATTAGCTGAATTTTCATAAAAACTACCAGTTATAAAGTTCGTAGAACTAATAAATTTACTCCTGTGAAAAGAATGATTATTAATCATTAATGCAACAGCAATAATTTCTAGAAATAGAAAAAATAAGAAATTTTTATACTTCTGAAGGAAATAAAGAAGCTGTTGCATAAATAATCATTAAAAATTTATTTGATTAATACAGATTTGTATTTTTCAAGGTTTTTTAAAGCAATACCTGTTCCACGTACAACTGCACGTAAAGGGTCTTCTGCTACATAAACTGGTAAATCTGTTTTTCTAGATAAACGCTTGTCTAATCCTCTAAGCATAGAACCACCACCAGCTAAATAAATACCACTATTATAAATATCGGCAGCTAATTCAGGCGGTGTTTTAGATAAAGTTTCCATTACCGCATCTTCAATACGTAATATTGATTTATCTAAAGCTTTTGCAATTTCTCTATATGAAACTTGTACTTGTTTTGGTTTACCACTAAGTAAATCTCGTCCTTGCACCATCATATCATCAGGCGGACTTTCTAAATCTTCAGTAGCAGAACCTATTTGTATTTTTATTTTTTCGGCAGTAGTTTCACCCACATATAAATTGTGTTGTGTACGCATATAATACATAATGTCACTAGTAAATAAATCACCAGCAACTTTTACAGATTGGTCACATACAATACCAGCAAGTGCAATTACAGCAATTTCAGTAGTACCACCACCTATATCAATAATCATGTTTCCTTTAGGCTCCATAATATCAATACCAACACCAATAGCTGCTGCCATTGGTTCATAAATTAAGTAAATTTCTTTAGCATTCATATGACGTCCAGAATCAATTACAGCACGTTTTTCAACTTCCGTAATTCCTGAAGGAATACAAATAACCATTCTTAAAGAAGGAGGGAAAAGTTTTCGTTTAATAGCCGGAATTTGTTTAACAAATTCTTTAATCATTTCTTCAGATGCCTGAAAATCTGCAATAACCCCATCTTTTAACGGACGAATTGTTTTTATATTTTCATGAGTCTTCCCCTGCATTCTGCTAGCTTCATGACCGGTAGCAATAATTTTACCTGTCAATCGGTTACGTGCAACAATGGAAGGATTGTCAATGACAACCTTTCCATTGTGGATTATAAGTGTGTTTGCAGTACCTAAATCAACTGCAATATCTTCCGTCATAAAATCGAAGAATCCCATATAAAGTCCGTTGTTTTACTTGTTTTTAATGTGCTCTCACAAATCTAGTTAAAATATGCGGGTATTTTACACTGAATTTGATTAATGTTTAAAATGTCTTGTTCCTGTAAAAACCATAGAAACATTATTCTCATTACAATAATCAATACTTAATTGATCTTTAATAGAACCTCCTGGCTGAATTACACTTTCTATTCCTGCATTTTTTGCTATTTCTACACAGTCAGGGAAAGGGAAAAAAGCATCACTTGCCATTACAGCACCATTTAAATCAAAATTAAAAGTTTTTGCTTTTGTAATAGCTTGTGTTAAGGCATCAACTCTACTAGTTTGACCTGTTCCACCAGCTAATAATTGCTTGTTTTTTACTAAAATAATAGTATTAGATTTGGTGTTTTTACACAATTTAGATGCAAATAATAAATCATCTAATTGAGCAGTAGTAGGTCTTGTATCAGTAGGATATGTTAAGTGTTCTAACTTATCAGTAATATTGTCTTTATCTTGTATTAAAACACCGTTTAATGCTGTTCTAACAGTTTGTGTAGGTAAAGCAACTTCTTTCTGAATTAAAAGTACTCTATTCTTTTTTCCTTTTAAAATTTCTAAAGCATCATCATCAAAAGAAGGAGCAATTACTACTTCACAAAATAATTTATGAATTTCTTCAGCAGTAGCTTTATCTATTGTTGTATTCGCAATTAAAATTCCACCAAAAGCAGAAGTAGGGTCACCAGCTAAAGCATCTACATATGCATTATATATGTTTTCTCTTTGTGCAAAACCACAAGCATTATTATGCTTTAAAATGGCAAAAGTAGGCGCTTCACCTTTAAATTCGTTCATTAAATTTACGGCAGCATCAACATCAAGTAAGTTGTTGTAGCTTAATTCTTTTCCGTGTAATTTATCAAACATTGCATCTAAATCACCAAAGAAATATCCTTTTTGATGTGGATTTTCACCATATCTTAAAGTTTTAGAAGTAGTTTCACTTGCTTTGTAAACAACTTCATCTTCATTAAAGTAGTTAAAGATAGCAGTATCGTAATGAGAAGAAACATTAAAAGCTTTAGCAGCTAATTTTTTTCTATCACTAATTGTAGTTGTTCCGTTACTTGCAGTAATTGTGTTTAAAAAATCTCCGTATTGTTCCATTGAAGAAACAATAATAGTGTCTTTAAAGTTTTTTGCAGCAGCACGAATTAATGAAATACCACCGATATCAACTTTTTCAATAATATCTTGTTCAGGAGCTCCAGAAGCTACTGTTTTTTCAAAAGGATATAAATCAACAATTACTAAATCTAATTGAGGAATATTGTATTCTTGCATTTCAGCAACATCACCATCATGATCTTGACGATTTAAAATACCTCCAAATACTTTTGGATGTAATGTTTTTACACGTCCACCTAAAATAGAAGGGTAAGAAGTTACTTCTTCAACAGGTACTACATTAATACCTAAGTCTTTTATAAAAGATTCTGTTCCTCCTGTAGAGTAAATAGTTACTCCTAAGTCGTTCAATTTTTTTACTATAGGTTCTAATCCGTCTTTATGAAAGACTGAAATTAGTGCAGATTTGATAGTTTTTTCGTTGCTCATTGTTGTTGTTTTGTTAAGCTTACAAAGCTACTAAAAGCCTAATGGTTATACAATAATTATTTTATTATTTTAAATAAATAAAGCTACTTTTTTACAGATATATTCTAATAAAGCTTCATCATCTGATGTAAAAATATTAGCGGTGTGAGAATCAATATCAATTTGACCAATATTTTGATTATCAACAAAAATAGGAATTACAATTTCCGATTTTACTTTCCATCCACAAGAAATATAATTATCTTGCTCTGTAACATCTTGCACAACAAAATTCTCATTACTAACAGCTACTTGCCCACAAATTCCTTTTCCAAAAGGTATAATTATATGGTCAGTAGGTTCGCCATTAAATTGTGCTAATTTTAATTCGTCTTTATCTCCATTTTTAAAATAAAACCCTACCCAGTCATAGTAAGACACTTTAGCTGCTAGGTAGTCACAAATTTGCTGTAATTTTTCTTCTTTTGTAGTATTACTTTCTGTAATATTATTTATATTATTTTTTAAATCTTGTAAGTTCATAATTAAAAATTTAGTATCTTATTCGTAATTTAAATTAACAACTTACAAAAATAACTTTAACTATTATTAAATAATAAAAAAAATGATTTTTTGTATATTTGCACTAAATGAAACTTTTTTTTACTAAAATATCAACCATATTATTAGCTTTGCTAGTATTATTCTCTACCTTATCTTTTAGTGTAGAAAAGCATTATTGTGGTGATTTTTTAGTTGATACCTCTTATTTAGGTAATGCAGATAGTTGCGGAAGTATTTCAAATAATGATACTTGCGAAACTATAATTAAGAAAAAAGAATGTTGTAAAGATGAAGTAGAACAAATTAAAGGTCAAGATGAAATATTTAAAGATTCTTTAGATAAAATAAGTTTTGATAAAGTAAAGTTTGTTCTTGCTTTTTATGCGTCTTATAAATTACTTTTTCAAGCTCTTGAAAAACAAGATGTATCACATACTGATTACACTCCGCCTGATTTAATTTTTGATATTCAGGTACTTCATGAAGTTTTTATTATATGATTTTACAATTTTTTTAGGTACGTATTAATAATACGTAACAAATTATTGTTGAATTTAAATATAATATAATGAAAATATATATACTCGGTATTTTAATACTGATTTCGTCTGTTGCCTTTTCTCAAAGTGAGTTTAAAGGTATGATTATGGATAAAAATAATCAAAAAAATAATTTAGGTGTTTACGGTGCAAATATTCATTGGTTAGATACAAATGTAGGTGTAACAACCAATGAAAAAGGATGGTTTACAATACCTTATAAAACCGAATACAAAAAGCTAGTGATTAGTTTTGTTGGTTATAAAACCGATACAATTACTATAAATAGTTTAAAACCGATTCATCATTTTTTAAAGGAAAGTAACACTTTAAATGAGATTGTTGTTAAATCAAAGAAGAGTGCGACTCAAAAATCGTATTTATCATCTCAAAATTTAGTAACCATCAATAGTGCAGAACTTTTAAAATCGGCATGTTGTAATTTAGCTGAAAGTTTTGAAACAAATCCGTCAATTGATGTTAATTATTCTGATGCTTTAACAGGTACAAAGCAAATTCAAATGTTGGGTTTAACAAGTCCGTATTTGTTAATAACTCAAGAAAATATTCCATCTATTCGAGGAGCATCTCAAGCATTTGGACTTTCATTTACACCAGGAACTTGGGTAGAAAGTATTCAAATAACCAAAGGAGCTGGAAGTGTTGTTAATGGATATGAAAGTATTTCAGGGCAAATAAATGCCGAATTAGTAAAACCGTTTACAAATCATCGATTTTTTGCAAATGTTTATGGATCAGCAGGAGGAAGGCTTGAGTTTAATACGCATTTTAATCAGAAAATAAGTGATAAATGGCAAACAGGAATTTATATCCATGGAAATTCTAGAAATCAAAAATTTGATAATAATAAAGATGGTTTTTTAGATAATCCGTTAGCCAAACAGGTAAATGTTATGAATCGTTGGGAATATATTGATGCCCAAAAAGGATGGATTAGTTTTATCAATTTCAGATATTTAGAAGATAATAAACAACTAGGTGAAGTTGATTTTAATCCTGATTTTGATAAAGGTTCTACCACTATTTGGGGAAGTGAAATCAACACAAAACGTTTTGATGCTTCTGCTAAATTAGGGTATGTTTTTCCTGATTTACCTTTTCAAAGTATGGGAATTCAAACAGCTTATAGTAATCATAAACAAGATTCTTATTTTGGGTTAAGAGATTATAATATTGAACATGAAAGTTTATTTTCTAGCTTTACTTTTAATTCTATTATTAGCGATACAAGAAATAAATTTAAAACAGGACTTAGTTTTACATACGATACTTATAATGAGTTTGTAAAGGTTTCTGATGCTCAAAATTTTGATAGAAAAGAAAATTCTTTAGGTGCTTTTTTTGAATATGCTTATGATAATTCTGAAAACTTGAGTATTACCGCTGGTTTAAGAGTTGATACTCATAATTTATTAGGAACTTTTTTAACGCCACGTTTACATATTCGTTATACGGCTTGGGAAAAAGGAGTTTTTAGAGCATCCGTAGGAAAAGGAAAAAGAAGTGCGAATATTTTCGCTGAAAATCAACAATTTTTTGCATCCGCTAGAGGTTTAAATATTGATAACGAAGGAGGTAATATTTATGGATTAAATCCTGAAGTTGCATGGAATTATGGTGTATCTTTTTTACAAGGATATAAATTATTTGGTAAAAAAGGAGATGTTACTTTTGATTTTTATCGAACAGATTTTACGAATCAAGTTGTAGTTGATTGGGAAAATCCGCAGGAAATAGCTTTTTATAATTTAAACGGAAAAAGCGTTGCTAATAGTTTTCAGTTAGAAGTAAATCAAAATATAATTCCTTATTTTAATACTCGTTTTTCATATAAACATTACAATGTAAATACCGATTTTAAATCAGGAAATTTAAATAAAGCTTTACAGGCAAAAAATCGTTTTTTTGCAAATGTATCTTATGAAACTCCTAAAAAAGAAAACGATGCTCATTGGAAATTTGATGTAACTTATAATTGGGTAGGGGAGCAACGATTACCAAATACGCATCAATTACCAGAATATTCAGAAAGTTATAATTTATTAAACACACAAATAACTAAAGTGTTTTCAAAGAAGTTTGAAATTTATGCAGGTGCAGAAAATATAACAAACTATAAACAAAAAAATCCGATACTAGGAAGTGATAATCCGTTTGGTTCAAATTTTGATACAACAATTATATACGCCCCAATATTTGGAAGTAATTATTATACAGGTTTAAGATTTAAAATAGATTAAGATGAAAAAAATAGTAATAGTACTAGTAATTTTATTGATGAGTGTGTCTGTATCGGCACAAAAAAAGAACAAAAATGCCAAGATTTCTTTAGATGTTGATGGTGTTTGCAATATGTGTAAAGGACGTATTGAAAAGGCAGCTTTAAATACAAAAGGTGTTAAATATGCACAATGGAATGTAAATACACATGAGTTAAAGTTAATTGTTGATGAGCGTAAAACCGATGTTAAAACAATTCAACAAAATGTAGCAAATGTTGGGCATGATACCAAAGCAGTAAAAGCACCAAAAGTAGCTTATGATAATTTACATGGATGTTGTAAATATAGAAATGAAGAAATACAAGAAGACCACAAGAAATAGTAAAATATAAGGCATAAAAAAATCCCGAGTTTAAAACTCGGGATTTTTATTATAAATGTTTTTTATAACATTTTTAAAGTGTTTACTTCTTGTTCGGTTAACTCACGCCATCTACCACGAGGTAAATTACGTTTGGTCATTCCTGCAAAAATAACACGATCTAGTTTTGTAACTGCATATCCGAAGTTTTCAAATATTTTACGTACAATTCTGTTTCTTCCAGAGTGTATTTCAATACCAACTTCTGTTTTTCTTTCACCTTCTACATAAGAAACGGCATCAATAAAAACTTTTTTACCTTCAATAACAACATCACCACGTAATTTATCTAAATCTGATATAGATAATTTTTTATCTAAAGAAGCTTGATATAATTTACGTACATTATGTTTTGGATGTGTTAATTTTTTAGCTAACTCACCATCGTTTGTAAATAATAATAAACCAGTAGTATTTCTATCTAGTCTTCCAACAGGATAAATACGTTCTTTGGTAGCATTATCTACAAGTTCCATAACTGTTTTACGACCACGTTCATCTTCCATGGTAGTAATATAGTTTTTAGGCTTGTTTAATAAGATATAACGTTTCTTTTCGATTGAAATTAAAGTACCATCAAAACGAACTTCATCGGTAGGTTGTACCTTGTAGCCCATTTGTGTCATTAAATTTCCGTTTACAAAAACACTTCCGTGTTCAATATAAGTATCGGCTTCTCTACGAGAACAAATTCCTGAATTAGAAATGTACTTGTTTAAGCGAATCCCTGCAGTATCATCTTTGCTTACTTGCTCAACAGCTGGTTTTCTGGCATCACTTCTAAACTGTTTTTTATTATCCGAAGAACTAGTTGCAAACCTTGGTTTTTCTGATGATTTTCTAACAGGTCTATCTGTTCTTTCAGTTCTCTCAGTTTTATTTCTGTCAGAAGATGATCTATTTCTGTCAGATCTATCAGAAGAATTTCTGTTTCTTTCTGATGAACCACTATTTCTATCTGAAGAACTTCTATCCGATCTAGAAGATGTTCTATTTCTGTCAGATGATTTTTTTTCACGAGGATTGCTGTTCTTGTCAGCCTGTCGTCCTCTCGACGAGTTTTTTGAATTCATAATTGTGTTTTAAAAAGATTGCAAAGGTACAGTAATTATTTGATTTTTAATCTAAAGCAATTACGACTTTATCTAAAATTAAAGATTTATCTATAAAAAGCAAACTGAATACGCCGATTAATAATAATATCTTTAAAATGTTGTGTAACAGTACGTATTGTTTTGTTTTTGTTGCCTTCCAAGTATAAAATCCAATAAATACCAAAGTAATAGCTGCTAAATAAAAATAGTATTTCATGTATTCGATAGCAGGATAATTAAATAACACACCAATTGGTACAAGTGTTAAAAACATCAATAATAAGATTAATTTTTTGGTGTTTTTTTCGCCATATTTAACAGGAAACGTATTGTAATTATTAAGAATAGCTCCTTTTATGTTTTCTAAGTTTTTTATCAATTCACGAATTAATATGATTAAAAATAGAAAAATAGCATGTACAAAAATTACTTTTGAAAAATTTTTATAATGAACAAAAACTACAAAAAAAGGAAGTATTGTTAAAATAGTAACACTTATTAGTCCTACAAATGGATGTTTTTTTAGTTTATGTGAATAAAACCAAATTCCAAAAATATAGATTGCAAAAAAGAAACCTGCTCTCCAAGAAACTAAATATCCGAAGCAAAAACCTATAAAATTTAATGCAAAGTATAATGATAATTTAGTTTCTTGTTTTACATAAGAATCTAATCCCGATTTTATAGGTCGATTTATTTTATCAGCATCTTTATCATAAAAATTATTGATAATATAGCCTGAAGCAACCACGCAAATTGTCGCAATAACGAGATATAATAAATGCCAATCGAAAAGCACGGGTTTTACTGATTTTTGATCAGAAAAAATAAAAATAGCAGCCAAATATTGGGCTGCTATTAATACTAAAATATTGTAGCCTCTAACAACTGATAATAGGCTGAATAATTTTTTAAGAAATATACTGACTTTTAAAGTGCTCATGTTGGCATTGTTTAAAATCGATATACTAATTCTAATTTATAATCTTTTAAGCTTGTTTTTGCTTTTTCGTAATCTTTAGTAAATCCTAAGATGTAACCACCACCACCAGAACCACAAAGTTTTAAGTAGTAATCATTAGTTTGAATTCCTTTTTCCCAAACTTTATGAAAAGCAGTAGGAATCATTGGTTTAAAGTTTGTTAAAACAACTTTTGATAATTTTTTTACGTTACCAAATAACGATTTTACGTTTCCTTGTAAAAAATCATCAATACAAGCATCAGTATGTAAAGAAAATTCTTCGCTTAACATTTTTCTAAAACCTTCGTTTTTCATCTTATTCATAAAGATGTTTACCATTGGTTCAGTTTCACCTGCTTGTTCAGAATCTAATAAAAAAACAGCACCTTTTCCTTGTTTTTGAGAGGGGATACCAGCTGGTTCAATATTTTCTTTTGAATTGATTAAAATAGGTAAACTCAAATAAGAATTTAACGGATCTAAACCTGAACTTTTTCCATGGAAAAAAGATTCCATTAATGAAAAGGCTTGCTTTAAAACTAACAGTTTATCACGTGTTAAGTTTTCTAAAACGGTAATTTTATTGTCTGCATATTTATCATATATTGAAGCAACTAATGCTCCTGAACTTCCAACACCGTATCCTTGAGGAATAGAAGAGTCAAAATACATACCGTTATCAATATCATTTTTAAAAGAAACTAAATCAAAAGAAACTAAATCTGAATTTAAAGTTTGTAAGTAATTATAATACTTATTTAAATTTGTGTTCGATTTCTTAGCTTCACCAGTTAAGTTGGTCGCCGATTTTAAAACACCTTTATATGAGTTGAACGGAATTGCCAACCCTTTCGAGTCTTTAATAATTCCATACTCTCCGAATAATAATATTTTTGCGTAAAATAAAGGTCCTTTCATAGCTATTTAATTGCTTGGCAAAAGTACAGGTAAAAGTGCTAGTTTACAAACTAGTACACCTTTTTGTAAATTTAATAATGTTTGTTTTTAGTAATAAGGTTTTTAGATTACATTAATTTTGATCCAAAACCTACATTATCAGTAATATACTGATTATTTTGACAATAATCTGCTAAAACATTTTTAATAAATAATTCAACCTGAGTTTTTTCCGAAGCAGGGTATAAGACATGAACATTTGCACCTGCATCAAGTGTAAAACAGATATTACTGTTATTTTGTTCTCTGTATTCCCAAATTTTATTGATAACCTCTAAGGTGTTTGGTTTCATTAAAATAAAATACGGATTACTTGTAAGCATCATTGCGTGCAATGTTAATGCTTCGCTTTCCACTAAAGTGATAAATTCTTTAATATCTCCGTTAGTAAGTATTTTTGATATTTTAGCTAAGTTTTCGTTTGCTTGTTTAAAACGTTGTTCTGCATACGGATGATTGTGCATTAAATTATGTCCAATAGTTGATGAAACTTGTTTTTCTCCTTTATCGACTAGTAAAATAGTATCACAATAATTTTCAAAAACTTTATGTACTTTATAAGGGAATTTTATGGCGAATAAATCAGAACTTCCTTCTATTTCAGGATGTTCTCCCCAAACAACTAAAGGACCTTCAATACTTCTACTAGCGCTTCCAGAACCTAAACGAGCTAAAAAAGAAGCTTTTTTATTGATAAAGTCGGGTGTTAAATCAGGATTTAAGGCTTTTTCTAAACTCAATAAACACATAGCAATTGCACTCATTCCACTTGCTGATGATGCAATTCCGCTACTATGAGGAAATGAATTTTCAGAAGAAATAATCATTTTATATTCTAAAATATAAGGGCAATATTTTTGAATTCTTTCAAAGAATTTAGCAATTTTAGGTTTAAAGTCATCTTTCTTTTTACCTTCAAAAAACAATTCAAAAGTAGCTGTATTACTTTTTGATATTTTTTCAAATTCAATAGTTGTAATTGTATGACAATTATTAAGAGTAAAGCTTATAGAAGCATTTTTAGGAATCTGCGGATTACTTTTCCCCCAGTATTTTACTAAAGCAATATTACTAGGTGTTTGCCAAGTATAAGAAGCTTTTTTTAATGATTTACTTATTGATTTCGGAATGAATAAAGCTGTGTTCAATTGTCTTGCGATTTTGCAGTAAAGATAAAAGTTAGACAAGACTTTAGCTAATTTTTATAAAAGCTATTCTTTTTTATTAATATTATATTTTTAGTTTAATTTTTTATGAAAAATATTATCATCTAAAAACTATTATTTTAACACTTGTTTTTAGAATTGAAATAAGTATTTTTGTTTTGTAAAAAGGAATAAATATATGGGCAAAAAAATAAAACTAATATGGGATTTTAAAGGTCCAGATGGGTTAGCAACAGCTAAGCATCATTGTATTCATTTAAAAGAATTTGCACAAATAGATAGTTTAGCTTATGATGAAGTAAATCATGAAGAGCTTAATCCAATGCACACCATCGCTTTTATTACTGTTGATGAAAGTATTATGAAAATTTTTAGAGATGCTTTAAAGCCTCACAGAGGAGAATTAGCTTAATTTAACTTAAAAAATAAAAATATGTTTTTAATAAATGCTTTAGCAAAACCAAAAAAATCATCAGAACATTATGATGAAGTTATCGGAGCTTATGTAAGTTTGTATATCGATTATAAAGATATTTCAGGGGCTCTTCAACTTGCCAAAATGTACATAAAAGAAGAGGGGTGGAAATTAACAGAAATAGAAGAAGAGTATTTTACTCTTGATTCGATAAATGATGTTGATGAAGATCAAAAAGAATTATATGAAGAGGCTATAACATATGGATATACAATTATCTTTAATTGTTACGAAGAGGAATAATATTTGTTGTTTTGGTTAGTTTTTACTTCTAATAAAAGCTAACCAAAATTTACTATCTTTCAGTAAAATTAGATTTATGAAGGTTCGTTTTTTATTGATTTACATGCTTTTTTTAGCTTTTAATGGATTTACACAGCATAAGTTAACTACTTATTCAGCTCATAAATCAATAACAAATGCTATTCGAATAAATAACGAACTTATTATAGGTCGAACTGCTTTTTTTGAGAAACAATCAGAAGAAAAACCATTGATGTTTCAAAATACAAAAATGAAAATTGCAGGAATTAATTGGCTGTCTAATGATTTATCAAAATATATAGAAACACTGCAAAAAGAAATTAATACCGAGCAGATTTTATATGATATGTTAAAAGATGGTGTTTATCAAAAAGAACTCTTTACAGATAATCACACTTTAAGCTTTAAAGGAAAAAAACTAAAATCAAAAATAGATAATTTATATGAACTTGCAGTAAAAGCTAATATTCATAAATTATCACAATTAGAAAATTTTTATAAAGGTCATTTTAAAACAGATGCTGTTTTTTATGGTTTTGATGAAAATCAATTAGATTATTTTCAATATCATTTTTCAGATACTTCTAATTATGGAATTATGATGGCACTAAATTGTTTGCTTTTAGATGTAAAAACATTTCAATTATTGTATTACGGTACTGTTATGAGTTATTAATTAATAATTGTTTTTGAAGTATTTAGATAAAATGTTTGATAAATAAAATAAAATATTTAAAATTTAAACAGCTTTGTGTCTCATATTCAGATAATTTGAGTAATTTCGCGGGCTAAATTATTTCATACAGATGAAACGTATAAAAGAATATAAGAAGCTTTTTAGTGTAGAAGGCCCTATAGTTTTAAAAGAATTAAAAACCACTTACCGTGGATTGGTAAAAGAGTGGCATCCTGATAAATTTCTAGACGAAGAGAAGAAATTAGAAGCAGAAGAAGTAAGTACTAAAATTATTGATGGTTATCACTTTTTAGTAAGTATTGCTCCTGAAACTAAAGAAGCTAATGCTGATGCATATAAAGCTACTATTACAGAATCTAGAGTTGCTGATTATCAACATAAAAGTATGTTATTAGAAGTTACTTTTACTGATGGTAATACATACGAATACTTTGGAGTTAGTAGAAAACTTTATATCAAGTTTGTAAATGCAAAATCGATAAATAACTTCGGGAAAAGAAATATTTTCAATTCTTTTACTTACAGAAAATCGAAAAAAGCAACAGCTACTGCTTAAAATATTAGATTAACAATTATTGTTAATTACATAAAAAAAGCCTCTTTCAATTATTTGAAAGAGGCTTTTTTATTGTTTATATTTTTAATTATTCAGCAATACTTTTTGCACAAATAAAGGCACCAGTCCATGCATTTTGAAAATTAAATCCGCCAGTAACAGCATCAATATTTAAAACTTCACCAACCATAAATAAGTTTTTATGTAATTTACTTTCAAAACGTTTAAAGTTAATTTCTTTCAAATCGACACCACCAGCAGTTACAAATTCATCTTTAAAAGTGGTACGTCCGTTAGCATTAAATAATCCTTTTGTTAATTGCGTTGCTAAATTATGTAATTGTTTATTACTTAAATCTCCCCAGTTTTGAGTGGTTTTTATTTCAGCAGCACTTACAAAACGCTCCCATAAACGACGAGGAATATCAGTAAAAGGTGATTTTAAATTTACTTGTTTTCTAGCTTCTGAACTTTTAAGATTTGTTAATTCGTCTAAAGTGTCATCAAAATCTTGTCCTAGCCAATTTACTAAAACATTATATTGATAATTTTTATCAGCTAAAATACGTGCTCCAAAAGCTGATAATTTTAAAATTGCAGGTCCACTTAATCCCCAATGTGTAATTAATAAAGGTCCTGAATTTTCTAAATTTGTTCCTACTAATTTTACATCAGCATTAGGAACAGATATTCCGCCTAAATCTATAATTCTTTTATCTTTGATATTAAAAGTAAATAATGAAGGCACAGGTTCGACAACAGTATGTTCTAAAGTTTTACATAAATCCCAAACTTTTTTAGAACTACCAGCGGCAATTACTAAATAATCAGCTTCAAATTGTTGTTCTTTTGTATTGATAATCCATTGTTCATTATTTTTTTCAATAGAATTTACACCATGATTTTTCAACACTTTAATTCCTAATTTATCAATAGAATTTTGAAAACAATCAATAATTGCTTGCGATGTATTTTCTTCAGGGAAAACTCTATTATCATCTTCAATTTTTAAAGGAACACCTCTGTCATCAAACCATTCAAAAGTATCTCCTGTCATAAATTGATGAAAAGGACCTAAAAGTTCTTTTTCTCCTCTTGGATAAAATTTCACTAATTCTTTCGGTTCAAAACAAGCGTTTGTAACATTACAGCGTCCGCCACCAGAAATTTTTACTTTTTGTAAAACTTCTTTTCCTTTTTCAAGAATGGTAATATCTAAATCAGGATTTTGTTCTTTTGCATTAATTGCTGTAAAATGTCCTGCAGCACCACCACCTATAATAATTACTTTTTTCATTATTTATTTTTATCCGTTTGAATAATTTTGATATTTTTCTGAAAACGATTATAAAACCATTTTTTGATAAGGTACAATTGTGTTGTATCCTTTTTCTTCAAAATAATTTACTGTATTTTCATTTCCTGTAGCTAAAACAAAATCGCCACCCCAAGCACCTAAGCTTTTTATTTCGCCAAAATAATCTGGAAATAATCGTTTTTTTACGGGTTGTTGTTTGATAATCGAACTGATAATTTGTTCGTGTTCAACGATTATTTTATTGATGTTTTTAGTAGAATCTGCCTTTAAAAATGCTTCTGTTAAATCGTTTATTTCGGGAATTAATTTTTTAGCATTTTCTCTGTGTTCTTTATATTGAGCAATTCCTTCTCGGCTATTTTGCTTTTGATTTAAGTAGATGAAAAATAATTCATCCGCAAAATTAGGATTAAATTCTACTTTTGATACAATCGGTTTTTTTTCATCTAGTTGATATAAAATTGGCGTGTTATTACTTGCACAAGCAATATCGTAACCACTTCCTGAAAAGGCATTTTGCAACAAAATAAACGGATTTACTTTAGCCCAAGTTGCGATATTATTTATCAAAGTTGATGAACTTCCTAATCCCCAATTTTGAGGAAAAGTTAAGTTTGTTTTTACAACATAACCATTTTTATCGGCGTTTTTATTGCTTAGGAAATCAGGGTTTAATTTTTTAGCTTCCTGTAAAATATCTGCTAAAGTTTCTGCAATAAATTCGGCATTTCCTTCTTTATCAGAATTAAAAGTAGCAGAAGTTAGGCGTAACTTTGGTAAATCGAAAGTAGCTTCAAACCAACATTCGCCAGTATTGGTAAAACTTCCCCAAATAAGTTGTTGTTCTTTAATGGGGTCAACTGTTAAATTTTGTCCGAATTTAGTAGGAACAGCCAATGATGTTGCACCATCTAAAACAAGATATTCACCTGTTAATAATAATTTTCCGTTGCTGTAAAATGTATTCAAAATTTTATTTTCTTAATTCGTTAACTTTATCAACTACGGCACTATGAGAAACAGTTTTGTTATCAAAATAAGTGGCAACAATTTCTTTTTCTTCGGATGTTGCTTCTAACTGATTTAAAATATTTTGCAAGTGCATTTTCATGTGTCCGTGCTGAATTCCTTTAGTTGTTAAAGCACGTAAAGCGGCAAAATTTTGAGCTAAACCAGCAGTTGCAATAATTTCCATTAGTTGTTTTGCTGAAGGTTTTTGCATCATATCTAAGGATAATTTTGCCATCGGATGCAAGCCTGTTAAACCACCAACAGTTCCAAGAGCAAGCGGGATTTCAATCCAAAACTTAAAGATTCCATCTTTTGTTTCGCAATGCGTTAAACTACGATATTGCCCATCTTTTGAAGCATAGGCATGTGCACCAGATTCAATAGCTCTAAAATCGTTTCCTGTGGCTAAAACTACCGAATCAATACCATTCATAATTCCTTTATTATGAGTTACGGCTCTGTAAGGTTCTATTTCAGCAATTTTAACAGCTTGTTCAAATTTTTGAGCAAATTTCTGAGGATTTTCTCCGCCTAAATCTTCAATTTTACAAGAAACTTCAGCACGAACTAAACATTCAGGAACGTAATTCGATAAAATACTCATTACAATTTCTATATCATCACGTCTAAAAGTCTTTGCAATGGCTTCTAAGCAAGAGTTAATAAAGTTTGCACCCATGCTATCTTTTGTTTCAAAAGTTACATGAAGTTGGTAATAATTAGCAAGTTTATCGGTTTTATCAATCAATTGAATATCTAAAATACCACCGCCACGTTTTTCCATATTTTTAGTAATGGAAGCCGTTGCTGTATATAAATTTTCTTTTTGATTATTAAAATAGGTGTTTAAATTTTCTTTATTGCCTTCATACATAAAATGTACTTGTCCAATTTTGGTTGTAGAAACAACTTCAGTTTTAAAACCACCACGAGTACTCCAGTATTTTGCAACTAACGAAGCCGCAGCAACAACAGAGCTTTCTTCAACCACCATTGGAATTACATAATCTTGCCCATTTATGATAAAATTAGGAGCAATTCCGTAAGGCATATAAAAGTTAGAAATGGTATTTTCTATAAAATCATCATGTAATTGTTGTAGTTTGCTATCAACATTCCAATATTGTTTTAATGTTTGTATAATTTCAGGTTGATTATTAAAGTAAGCTTTAGTTAACCAAGCTATTTTTTCTTCTTTAGTAAGTTTAGAAAATCCAGCAATAATTTTAGACATTCTCAATTAATTTTAGGTGCTTCAAAGATAAATGAATCCTGTTAAAATAGGTGTCTTATTTAGTATTTATGATTTTTTTGACACGTTTTTTGCTGATTTTTCCGTAAACTTGGCAAACTTTTCAGATAAACAACAATTTAACATGAAGAAAATATTAATACTTTTTCTAGGGATATCTACGTTATTACAAGCACAAAAAAAAGATATTTCTTTAGAAGATATATGGAGAAATGGCACATTTAGAGCCGATTATATGAACTCATTGAATTCAATGAATGGTGATTATTACTCGTTGTTAAGTACTAAAAATGGAACTTCAACAGTAGGTAAGTACAGTTACAAGACTTTAGAAAAGGTTGAAACGATTGTAAATGGTGCAGATTTAAACGGATTAAAAACATTTAAATCTTACTCTTTTAATAATGACGAAACGAAGTTAATTTTAGGAACTAATTTTAAGAAAATATTTCGTCATTCTTTTTTAGGTACATTTTATATGTATGATGTTGCTTCAAAATCATTAAAGTTAATTGGAGAAGATATTCAACGCCCTACTTTTTCTCCTGACAGTAAAAAAGTTGCATATGCAAAAGATAATAATTTATTTATTAGAGATTTTTCTGATAATACAATTATTCAAGTAACAAATGATGGTGAAAAAAATAAAATTATAAACGGTATTACGGATTGGGTTTACGAAGAAGAATTTGCTTTTGTAAAAGCTTTTGAATGGAGTGCAAATGGTAATAATCTTGCTTTTTTACGTTTTGATGAAAGTGCTGTAAAAACATTTTCTATGGATATGTACGGAAAAGGAATTTACCCAACCCAACAGGTATTTAAATACCCAAAAGCAGGAGAAGAAAATGCAAAAGTTACTTTACATATTTATACGTTATCAACTAACGGAACTGCAAAAATGATTTTTGGAGATTATGAATATATTCCAAGAATTAATTGGACTAAAGATGATAATGTTTTAGCGGTACGTACTTTAAATCGTCATCAGAATGATTTGAAAATGTATTTTGTTAATGCTAAAACATACGATACTTCATTAATCTTGAATGAAAAAGATGCTGCTTTTGTAGAAGTAAATGATGATTTAACTTTTTTAGATGGTAATAGTTTTATCTGGTCAAGTGAAAAAGATGGATTTAACCATATGTATCACTATAATAATAAAGGAGAGTTAATTAATCAAGTAACAAAAGGTGCTTGGGAGGTAACTACCTATTATGGTTTTGATGCTGATAAAAAAACAATTTATTATCAATCTGTAGAAAATGGATCAATAAATAGAGGTGTTTATAGTATTTCATTAACAGGAGAAAATAAGACATTATTAAGTAATCCTTCAGGAACTAATAGAGGTGCATTTAGTAAAAATATGAATTACTTTATTAATACATTTTCTGATGCTAATACTCCGAATGTATATTCTTTAAGAAATAATACAGGAAAAGTATTAAAAACAATAAAAGATAATGCGGCTTTAAAACAAGTTGTAGCTGGATATAATTTAAGTAAAAAAGAATTTTCTACTATTAATGTAAACGGAAATGACTTAAATATGTACACTATTAAGCCTGCTAATTTTGATGCAAATAAAAAATACCCAGTATTAATGTATCAATATTCTGGTCCAGGGTCTCAAAGTGTAAAAAATAGCTGGAATAATGCAAATGATTATTGGCATCAAATGTTAGCACAAAACGGTTATATAGTTGTTTGTGTTGATGGTAGAGGAACAGGTTTTAAAGGTAGAGATTTTAAAAAAGTAACTTACTTAAATTTAGTAAAATACGAAACAGAAGATCAAATAGCAGTTGCTAAAAAATTAGCAGCTTTACCTTATGTTAATGAAAAAAGAGTAGGTATTTGGGGATGGTCTTTTGGTGGACACATGAGTACGAATTGTATTTTAAAAGGAAATGATGTTTTTTCAACGGCAATCGCAGTAGCACCAGTTACTACTTGGCGTTTTTATGATTCTATTTACACAGAACGTTATATGCGTACTCCTGAAGAAAATCCAACTGGTTATGATAGTAATTCTCCTTTAAATTATCCTGAATTATTAAAAGGAAAATATTTATTAATTCACGGAACAGGTGATGATAATGTACACGTTCAAAATGCGTACAGAATGGCGGAAGCTTTAATTCAAGCTAATAAGCAATTTGAATGGGGAATGTATCCAGATAAAGATCACGGAATTTACGGTGGTAATACTCGTTTGCATTTATATACTAAAATGACAAATTTTATTAAAAACAATTTATAAAAAATGAATGAAGTAAAAAAGCCACACGAAAAAGAATTATTTGGGCATCCAATAGGATTATATGTATTGTTTTTCACAGAAATGTGGGAGCGTTTTTCTTACTATGGAATGCGTGCTTTATTGGTTATTTATATGATTGCTGAAGCATCACATAAAGATGGTCCTGGTTTGGGATGGACAAATTTAGAGGCGTATCAATTATACGGTTGGTATGTAATGTTAGTGTATGTTATTTCTATTCCTGGAGGAATTTTGGCTGATAAAGTTTTAGGACAACGAAAAACCGTTATGCTCGGTGCTATTATTTTAGTTCTAGGGCATGGAATTTTGGCGGTAGAAGCAGAATGGGCATTTTTTGCTGGTTTAGGTTTAATTATTTTAGGAGTAGGTTGTTTAAAACCAAATATTTCAACAATGGTTGGGGGACTTTATAAAAAAGGAGATATCCGAAGAGATAAAGGGTTTAGTATTTTTTATATAGGAATAAATTTAGGGTCATTATTAGCCACATCTATTATTGGTGTTGTAGTGGCTAAATGGGGGTGGCATGCAGGTTTTGGTTTAGCAGGAATTGCAATGTTATTAGGTTTAGCGGTATATGTTTATGGGCAAAAATATATTATTCATGTTGGTAATAAACCTACAGTTGAAGAAAAAAAGAACGATGTTTCTTTAGTTAAAATATTTTCGAACATTTTTAAAAACCCAGTACAGTTAACTATTTTTGTAGTATTATTAGCACTATCAATATACGCTGGTTTTACTTTTAAAGGTGTTGATCATTGGGGGTATGGTACATTATTTATTTTCTTGTCTTTTGTTGTTGGTTTAATGATGATGATTTATAAAAGTTTAGAAACTAAAATATTAAAAGATCGTTTTTTAGTATTACTTCTTTCTTTTCTATTAGTTATTGTTTTCTGGGGAGCTTTTGAACAAGCAGGAGGATTAATGAGTGTTTATACAGAAACAAAAACCGATAGAATGTTATTCGGATATTTAATTCCTACACCAATGTTTCAAGGATTAAATGCAGGATTTATTATATTACTTGCAGTTTGGATTGCAAATATTTGGGCGAAGCGAAAAATAAAAAATAAAGAAGCTTCTTCTTTATTTAAAATGGCGACAGGAACTATTATTATGGGGTTAGGTTTTGTTTTCATGATATTAGCCGTAAGAGAATACGAAGCTAATGGAAGTTCAGGAATGCAATGGTTAGTATTAGCTTATTTATTTCATACCATTGGAGAATTATGTTCTTCACCAGTATCATTATCATTCGTAACTAAATTAGCTCCTGTTAAATATGCATCTCTTATGATGGGATTATATTTTGCTGCTACGGGGCTTGGAGGTAAAGTTGCAGGTATTTTAGGAGAAAACTCAGAGCATTTAGGAGAGTATACTATTTTTACAGGAATTGTAATATTTACAGTTGTTTTTGGATTACTAGTAATCGCTTTACTAAAACCATTAAAACGATTAACACACGGTGCTGAAGATACTCAAGGAACTTCAAATGAAGAAACTGAAGGTTTCGAATTAGCAGATCAATAAAACATTTATATTTAAAAAAATCTAAATCATATTATATGACTTAGATTTTTTTTTCAAAAATCAATAAAACAAACATTTTTATGAGTACATTAACTAAAGAGAATGACTTTACACTACTAGGTCATAAGCCTGCATTATTTGTATTATTTTTTACAGAAATGTGGGAGCGTTTTTCATACTATGGTATGCGCGCCATTTTTGTATTATTTTTAACTTCATCATTTGCTGATGGTGGTTGGGAATGGACAACAAACAGAGCAATTGGTTTATTAGGTATTTATACGAGTTCGGTATATTTAACACCAATTATTGGAGGTTTTTTAGCTGATAAATTATTAGGATATCAAAAAGCGGTAGCAATTGGAGCACTCGCAATGACTTTAGGACATGCTGCAATGGCTGTTGAAACAGAAACGATGTTATATCTAGGTATTGGTTTATTAATACTTGGTAATGGTTTATTTAAACCAAATGTAACTTCTATTGTAAGTGGTTTATATAATGAGTATCCTGATAGAAAAGATGGAGCTTTTACGATCTTTTATATGGGAGTAAATGCAGGAGGATTTTTAGGAGTTCTTTTATGTGGATTCTTAGCAAGTAATTTAAGTTTCTCTTGGGGATTTGGATTAGCAGGTGTTTTTATGTTCTTAGGAATGTTACAATTTTGGTTTGGTAGAAGTATTTTTGGCGAGGTTGGTAAAGAACCTACTTCAAAAGTAGATTTATCTGATGCTATTGAAAACTCTCAAGCAGTAGAAGAAAAAATACCAGCAAATGTGCAAAGAGATCGTTATATTGTTGTTGCTATTTTAGCATTTTTAACAGTTTTCTTTTGGGCTGCTTTTGAACAAGCAAGTGGATCTATGACCATTTTTGCAAAAAATTATACGCAATTAAAATTAGTAGGAAATTCGGCATCAATATTTAAAATTGTAGATGTATTAGTTACTGTTCTTCCTTTAGGAATAATTTCTTGGGTATTATTAAAATTATTCGGACAAACTTTTAAAAAGATAACATTATCAAACATTACTTTAGGTATTAGTTTTTTAAGTATTTGGGCAATTGCACTTTGGAAACTTAGTATTATTATTCCAAAAGAAAATGCAGAAATTGAGCCTTCATGGTTTTTAATTTTAAACTCACTTTTTATTATTGGTTTAGCTCCTTTATTTTCTAAATGGTGGGAAAGTAAATTTAACCCTTCGGCAGCTATTAAATTTGCAGTAGGAATGATTTTATTAGGTGTTGGTTTTGGTGCTTTAGCTTATGGTTCAAGTGGTATACCACAAGGTGCAAAAACAGCTTCAGTTAGTTTACTTTGGTTGGTTTTAGCATATTTATTACATACTATGGGTGAATTATGTTTATCTCCAGTAGGTTTGTCTTACGTATCTAAATTAGTGCCAGCCAAAAAAATTGGAATGATGTTCGGTTTATGGTATTTAGCTATTGCAGCAGGAAATTATTTAGCAGCATTTGTAGGTGGATATATTGATGTAATTGTACAACAACATTCAATGTCTTATTTCTTCTTAATATTCACAATTATTCCAGCAGGAGTAGGAGTGTTATTATTATTTTTAAACCCGTTAATTAAAAAATTAATGCACGGAATTAGATAGCATAAAAATTTTAAAAAATTTAAAAAACCTGTCAATTTTTATAATTGACAGGTTTTTTTGTAAATTGGGTACACTTATTGATACTTAACATATATGAGAAAATTAATTTTAGTAGTAGTTTTAGCTATTATTTCGGTTGGAGTAAAAGCACAAGAAAAAGTTAATTGGTTAACTTTTGAGCAAGCAATAGAAAAAAATAAAGAGAATCCAAAACCTATTTTAGTAGACTTATATACCGATTGGTGTGGGTGGTGTAAAAAAATGGATAAAACAACTTATAAAAATAATGTTATTGTTAAGTTTATTAATGATAATTATTATGCTGTAAAAATGAACGGTGAGGGTAAAGATGATATCAGTTTTAATGGTAAAACCTATAAATATGTAAAGCAAAATAGAATGAAATATCATGAGTTAGCAGCACAAATTATGAAAGGACAAATGAGTTATCCTTCTACGGCATTTTTTGACCCAGAAGAAAGATTAATTCAAACCGTTCCTGGTTATTTAGGTGAACAACGTTTTGAGAAAATAATTAATTTTTTTACAAAAGATATTTATAAAACTACTGAATGGGTAACTTTTGAAAAGGAATTTAAAAGTGCTATTTAATACATTTATTTTTTAATAAAAGCTCCGTTTTTTTTAGTATCATAAAATGGAGTTTTTTGTTTTTTACAAGTAGTTTTCCAATAATTTACATAACTTTTATAATTACTTCCATCAGCAATTATTTTCTTCGGATTTAGTTTTTTAATTAATCTATCTAGATTAATTTTAGGCGAGTTTTGTAAAATTATAATCGGATTTTGAATTGATATATCATAAATGCCGAAATTATCTACAATTAAAATAGTATCCGAAGTAAAAGTGAAAATATCAGGTGTTTTATTAGAAAAATCACTCTTAATATTTTCATGTATTCGATAACTTTTAATGCTTCTTTCTGCGGAAGTTTTCAAAGAATCTAAATTGTGTAAAATATCAAAATTACTTCCATTTCTTAGCCCTATTATATTTTTTCTACTTTTATGAAAAACGATTAATTCTTGTTTTGTTTGTTGTTTGTATTTTTCAAAAATGAATGTACTTTGTAGTATAATTATAGAACTAAGTAATATAACAAGTTGTTTATTTTTTTTCTTTATTATATACTGATATGCAAAAATAATAACAACATACCAAAGTATCATTTGATAAAAAGACATCGGTATTTCTTGTAATAAAAACTCTTCTTGTTTGGCTACCCAATCAACAATTTTATTCATTAATGAAATAATGAATCCGTAGAAATCAAACAAAATCTGTATAGGTATTTTTAAAAGTGCTAGTGATATTATTAAAATTCCGCCCATTAAAATACTTCCTAAAAAAGGAATAATTAATAAATTTGAAATTATAAATAGTACAGGGAATTGATGAAAATAATACAAACTTATCGGTAATATTCCTACTTGTGCGGCAATTGAAACGGTTAGTAAACTCCAAAAATTATTCAATAGCCAAAATTTTGGTTGCCATAATTTATAAAGTACTGGTTGTATCCAAATAATTCCGAATACAGCCATATAACTCAACTGAAAACCAACATCAAATAAAAATAAAGGTTTTATTAGTAATAGAAAAAACATCGAGCTAATTAAAGAATATTCAACTATTTTCTTTTTTTTGAAAGAGTCTCCAATAGCAATAAACGTAAACATGGTAACGGCTCTAACTACTGAAGCCGATAATCCTGCGATAAAAGCAAACATCCAAAGTAAAATAATTAGAAATAAACTTTTTATTAATAGTCCATTTTTTAAACGTTCAATAGGTTTTAATAAATAACTTAACATCAATAGTAAAATACCGATATGTAAGCCTGAAATAGCCAAAATATGTATCGCTCCTGCATTTGTATAACTTTGGATAAGACTTTTAGAAATGTCTTTTCGTTCTCCTAATAAGAGCGCATTAATTACAGATAATTCATTTTTATTGAAGTCATATTTTTTTAAGGAAGTTTGAATCTTATTTCTGATTTTTTCAGATAAACCATAAATTGAAGTTTTACCTTTTACTAGTTTTTGATAATTATCAGAATTAATAAAAACTTGTTGATACACATATTTTTTTGATAAATAATTACTGTAATCAAATTGATATGGATTTAATGGTGTTCTTAATTTTTTAAATTCAGTTTTTGTGAAAATTAAATCATCCACTTTTAAAGCTGATGAAATACTATCTTTTTTAAGATTTAAAAGAATTGTTCCAACTGTTTTTTTAGTATCAATTTGAATTACATCAGCAATATATTTATGATTATAATTTCCACTTTTTAAAACCTTATGTATTTGTAGTACGATACTTGAATTATCAGTAAAATGATGTTTATAATAATTATCATAATTCTTTGGATTGTGTATAAACGTGGTAGAAATTCCGATAAAAACAAATAGTAAATTTGTAATTATGGCATAATAAATTTTAGCTTTTACATTTTTCTTCAGAAGAAATAAAATTCCTGTTGATATCAATAAAACAAGAGCTAAATAGCTAAAATTATAATGCCAAATATTGGTGTAAAATTGGATTATAATTCCAATAATTATACAAATTAGAAAATGAAAGGGTAGGTATTGTAATAGTTTTTTCATAGCTGTTTAAAGTTATGAAAAATAAATTATTTACACGTTTAATTTATATTACTGAATTTTTAATTGTTTAAAGATATTTTTTTAAACAAAAAAGCAATCTTTTCAGATTGCTTTTTATATTCTATGTAAGAAAAAAATTACACTAATTCAACAAATAAACCTTCTTCAGTTTTTTCAACTTTAGCTAATTTATTTTTAGTTAATCCTTTAATTGTTTTATCCCATTTTTTGTTAGATAATAACGATTGTGTTTTTAAAGCATTTAATTCAATCTTTTCAGATTTTTCAATAATAGCTAACACATTTTTTTCATCATCATTTAATTCAACAGTTGGTGCTTTTTTCTCAGGTCTCATTTGAGGAAAAAATAATACTTCTTGAATAGATGCATTATTTGTTAAATACATAATTAACCTGTCCATACCAATTCCTAAACCAGATGTAGGAGGCATTCCGTATTCTAAAGCACGTAAAAAGTCGTGGTCAATAAATTCAGTAGCTTCATCATCACCACGTTCGGCTAATTTCAATTGAGCTTCAAAACGTTCACGTTGGTCAATTGGGTCATTTAATTCAGAATATGCATTTGCAATTTCCTTACCACAAACCATTAATTCAAAACGCTCCGTTAATTCAGGATTATCTCTGTGTTCTTTACATAAAGGCGACATTTCCTTCGGATAATCAGTAATAAAAGTAGGCTGAATGTAGTTTCCTTCACATTTTTCACCAAACATTTCATCAATTAATTTTCCTTTACCCATGGTTTCATCAACTTCGATACCCATTCCTTTGGCAGCCTCAAAAAGTTCAGCTTCTGATTTTCCATTGATATCAAAACCTGTAAAATGTTTGATAGAATCAGCCATTGTAACTCTTGCATATGGAGCTTTAAAATCAATTTTATGTTCTCCAAAAGTAGTTTCACTAGTTCCGTTTACGGCAATCGCACAGTGTTCTAATAACTTTTCGGTAAAGTCCATCATCCAGTTGTAGTCTTTATAAGCTACATAAATTTCCATTGCTGTAAATTCAGGATTATGCGTTCTGTCCATTCCTTCATTTCTGAAGTTTTTAGAAAACTCATACACACCATCAAAACCACCAACAATTAAACGTTTTAAGTATAATTCATTGGCAATACGCATATATAAAGGAACATCTAAAGCATTGTGATGCGTCATAAAAGGTCTTGCAGAAGCACCTCCAGCGATAGGCTGTAAAATTGGAGTTTCAACCTCAAAATAACCAGAGTCATTAAAGAAGTTACGCATTGCAGTAAATAACTTTGTACGTTTTACAAAAACTTCTTTTACATGCGGGTTTACCACTAAATCAGCATAACGCTGACGGTAACGCATCTCAGGATCTGTAAAAGCATCATAAGTAACACCATCTTTTACTTTAGGCATTGGTAAAGGTTTTAAGGCTTTACTCAATAATTTAAACGATTTTACTTTTACTGTTTTTTCACCAACTTTTGTTGTGAATAACTCTCCTTCAACACCAATAAAATCACCTAAATCTAATAATTTTTTAAAAACATCATTATATAAAGTTTTATCTTCTCCAGTACAAATTTCATCTCTATTAAAATAAAGTTGAATTCTACCTTCACTATCTTGTAATTGAGCAAAAGAAGCTTTTCCTTGTATATTGATAGCCATTAATCGCCCAGCAATAACCACCTGTTTATCTTCCGCGAAGTTTTCTTTTATTTCTTTAGAATTTGAATCTAATGGGAATAAATCAGCAGGGTATGGGTTGATACCTAATTCACGTAATTTCCCTAATTTTTCTCTACGTACAACTTCTTGTTCTGATAATTGCATGGGTTGTTTTTTTTATTTTTAATGAAGCTACAAATATACAATCAATTGGAGCATTAAACAATGATAATCAAAATGAGCTTTTTTGTTAAAAAATTAAAAAAGTTTGGTAAAGTCGTAAAAAGATGTATATTCGCAGGCTGATTATTTTTATAATTAGTAATTTAGTTGTGTTGTTAGACGCTTTAAATAGCGTCATGGTTTTGTTAACCAATGGAAAGCTTCCCTGAGACGGGTCGCTTTTTTTTTGTGCTAAATTTTAATTTTTTTGAAGCAATTTCCCGCTTTCCGCACTCGCTTTTTTTGTTTTTTCGAAAAGAAAAACAAAAAAGAGCTCAAACAATTGCTTCAATCGGGGCTAGGCATATTTACTCAATTTAGTATTTTAAATAAAATTTATTATCCTTAATAAATCGAATCCGTCAAACTGAATTTATTTCAGTTTCACATCCTGATTTGCCGTAGTTCTTAGTTTTATGCGATGCTGAAATAAATTCAGCATGACCTTTATATTAAAAAAAACACTTTATTTAAAATTTAAATAGGCTCTAAATAAGTCAATTAATACTTAAAAATATTTTTGAACTAAATAATTAGTTTAAACTAATTATTTAGTTATATTTGAAGTGTATAAAAGTAAATAGTAAAATAATGAGCAAACAATTAACAAAAGCAGAGGAGCAAATAATGCAGGTATTATGGAATTTAAAAATAGCTTCGGTAAAAGAAGTAATTACTGAATTACCAAATCCAAAACCAGCATACAATACGGTGTCGACAATCATCAGAATATTAGAAACCAAAGAATTTGTAGGACATCAACAAAAGGGAAGAGGTTATATTTATCATCCGTTAATAGAAAAATCAGATTATAGTAATGATAGTTTACATAAATTAATGAACGGTTATTTTAAAGGTTCTTTTAAAAGTATGGTATCTTTTTTTATGAAAGAAAATAAAATGGATATTCAAGAATTAGAAAGCATTTTAAAAGAAGTTGATAAAAACAAAAAGTCATGATAAATTATAGTATTCAAGTAATTTTATTTCAAGTATTATTTGTGGTTGTTTATGATTTGTTTTTAAGTAAAGAAACATTTTTTGTTAAAAACAGATGGTATTTATTAAGTACTGCTGTAATTTCATTTTTATTGCCACTTTTAAAAATACCAACAATACAAAAAGTAGTAAAACAGGAATATCCTATTTTATTACCAGAAGTATTTTTATCACCTCAAAATATTATAGAAAAATCAACATTTTATCAATCTGTAAATTATTTAGATCTACTTTTTATTAGTGGCTGTTTATTATTTTTTATAATCTTTATCTTAAAACTACAGCGAATAATTCATTTAATTTTTAAATATGGAAGCGAAAATAAACGAACCTACAAATTAGTGTTATTACCTAAAAATTCAAAAGCATTTTCATTTTTTAACTATATATTTTTAGGTGCTGGAATTTCTGAAGAAAAACAAGAAAAAATAATTCAACACGAGTTGATACATAGTAAACAAAAACACACACTTGATTTATTATTTTTTGAATTTCTAAGGATTTTTATGTGGTTTAATCCGATGGTTTATGTGTATCAAAATAGAATAACCTTAGTACATGAATATCTTTCTGATGATGAATTAAGTAAAAAAACATTAAAAGAAAATTATATAAATAATTTATTATCAGATGTTTTTCAGGTAGACAACATTTCATTTATCAATCAATTTTATAAACATTCATTAATCAAAAAAAGAGTTATTATGATGACAAAAGGAAAATCAAAAGAAGTAAAACAATTAAAGTATTTAGTGTTAATTCCGCTATTAGTTAGTATGGTTTTATATACTTCTTGTAATGTTGAAAAGAAAGAAACTATACAATCAGTAAAACAACCAGTAATGGTTTATCAAACTATAAATGGTAAAATAACAGCCGTACCTTCTAGTGGTTATCAGGGTAAATACCTTGATATTTATTCAGGAAATGATATACCTAATGCTAAAGAACTTACGGTTACAGCATTATCAAGTGAAGAACGTGTAGAGTATCAAGATTTATTAAAAAGTTTAGAAGATAATTCTTTACCAATTAAAATGAGAATTTTTGAAACTACTAATAATAGAAAAATGATTTTTTATGATTCTGACAGATTAAAGAATTTAGAAGATAATAATAATGATGATATTTTTTTTTCAGATTTAGATAAAACACCAATATTTCCAGGTTGTGAAGCAGTAGATAAAGAGTGTTTTAGTAAAAGTCTAACAAAATTTGTAGCAGATAATTTTGATACTAAATTAGTAAACACTTTGGGATTAAAATCAGGGAAAAAAAGAATTTATGTTCAGTTTAAAATTGATAAAAAAGGTAATATTATTGATGTCAAAGCACGTGCACCACATAAATTATTAAAAGAACATGGAATCAATTTAATACAAAAGTTACCTAAAATGACACCAGGAGAAAAGAATGGAGAAATAGTTACAACAGCTTATGCTTTACCAATTATCTTTAATGTAGATTAAATTTATATGAAAAATAGTATTTTAATTATTATGTTAATAATTGGATTCTTAAAAGCTGAAGCGCAAACTTTAGCTTTTAAATCCATAGATAGTTTGCAGCATGTTGGTCGGTATCAAAAAGCATTATTTCATCTTAAAAAAATGCCTGCTAGTTTTGAATCTAATAAAAGAATAGGGACAATTTATACTTCAATAGATAACCATAAAACAGCTTCGAAATATTATGAGAAAGCCTTATTATTTAAAGAAAATTATACCGTAAAAATTGCTTTAGGAAAAAGTTATCAGAAAGAAAAAAAATTAGGAAAAGCGATTTCAGTTTTTGAAGAAATTACAACAACTGATTCAGAAAATTTATTAATAAAATATCAATTAGGAAAACTTTATTTACAAGTTAAAAAACCTTTAAAAGCAAAAACTATTTTTAATAAATTGATAGAGAAAGATTCTAATAATGCAACATATCATTATCAAATGGGAGTTGTTTATACGATGCTCAAAAAGAGAAATTTGAAGATGAATAGCTTTTTGAAAACCTATAAAAATGACAATGAACATATAAAATCAATTTATCAATTGGCAACTTGTTATACATTATTAAGAGATAAAGATTCTGCTAATATTTTTATTAAAAAAGGGTTAGAAGTAAATCCAAATCATATAAAATTGAATAAATTAAGGATTAATAAGTTGTATCAAAAGAAAGAATATTCATTAGCTAATAATTTGTTAAAAAAAATAGATTCTTTAGTACCAAACGAGCATTATACTCAAAAAATGTTAGGACGTTCTTTTTATAAATTAAAAGAATATGATATCGCTGAAAAATATTTTGAAAAAGCATTGAAAATTGATAAATCAGATTTTACAAGCCATACTTATTTAGGAGATATTAATTTTGATCAAAAAAAATATAAAAAAGCAGAATTTAATTATATGTGCGCAACTTTTATTGGTAAAGAAGCTCGTGATACAGAATATTATCAGTTAGCAAGAGTTTATCAAGCGTTAGAAAAACCTAAAGAAGCGATAAAGGCTTACAAAAAATCGTATCAAGAATATGGGCGCAATTATCGTGCATTATTCCAAGTCGCAAACACTTCAGAAAGTTTTTATAAGGATAAAAAAATAGCGTATAAATACTATAAACAATATATAAATAGGTTTAAAGAAAAAGATTCTTTATTAACGAGTCAAGCAAAAGTTCGGCTCAAAAAAATTAAAAAAGATTATTTCTTTAAAGGCGAACTATTAGAATAAAATATACTTTAAAATTGATAATAAAAGGGGGATATTTTAAAAAAAAGAATAATTTTAATTAAAAAGCAATAAAAATGGAAGTAAGCTAACAGGGAATAATAATATAAAAAGACTTACAGATACCCAAAAAACATAAAATAGAATTTGTATAAAATTCAATTTATCAATTTTTTTATTTTGAATTTTATCTTTTAATTGATTTACACTTAAAGCTAGTAATTCTTTTTTAGTAAGTTGTAAATCAATTATTCCTGTTACTTCTAATCCTGCTTTGTATCCTTTAAAAACTTCTTTTGGATGATTTAAAAAAGAGAATCCCATTGCCCATAAACTAATTAATCCGATAGGGAAATGTTTCCATAATCCAGTTGAAATTTCCCAACCAGCAATAAAAGCTTCTCCTTTCCATGTGGTATCACATTTATATAAAACATGTTGAATATCATGAACATGAATTATATCTTTTCTAAATTGAGAATTTGGAAGTTTTAAAGTAAAAAGTTTAAATTTTAGTTCAAACGTTTTTGCATTTTCTCCGCCATCTTTATCAAAGTTATTTTCGTTATAAAACTGCTGTAAAGCATCTGCTATTATCATAATTGTAGATTATATGACAAAGATATTTTATAGTATTTTAATTATTCTTGACAATTATCAAGAAAACTATTTTGCTCTAATTCTACTAAACGTTTCAGGAGTCATTCCTAAAAAAGAAGCAATATGTTTTGCTGAAACTCTTTTAAAAAGATGAGGTTTTTTGTTTAATAAAATGTCATAACGTTCTTGAGTTGTGTGTAGTTGTAAGTCATCAATTCTTTCAACAAGATCAATATAAATTTGCTGTAAAAATAACCTGCCAAAACGCTCATATTTTGGATTTGATTCAAATAAATTTTCTAAATCGGCATGTGTTATTTCTAATACCTCTAATTCTTCTAAAGCTTCAATATTGTATTTGCTTTTTTTACGTTGAATAAAACTATCTATAGTTGTAATACTTTCTTGTTCAGCCGAAATATGAACTGTAATGTCTTTATCTTCTTTATAATAAAATATTCGGGCGATACCTGTAGTAATTATATACATATGATTACAAACCTTTCCTGATTCATGTAAAATATGATTTTTTGGATATTTTTTAAAAGTCATTATTTCTTCAAAAGCAGTAGCTAATTCAGGGTTTTCTAATAATAAAGAGGCATTTTGTTCTAAAAAACTCATAATCGAATAGCTTTTAACTTATATAAACTAACACATTTACATTTATCGATAATATAAAATTAGAGCTTAAAATTGATATAAATATCAATAATTAAAGAAGTTTTAATGTGTTTTAATTGTTAACTAGTAGTTCTTAATGTTTCTTAATTGTTAAGTAAATGACATTTATGTTTCCAAATTGTTAATTAATTGTTTATATTTACCTGTAACTATTATAAACATGAAATATGAAATTAGAAAAAATACTATTAGTAAATTTAATTTTTTTGAGCTTTTTTGCATATTCTCAGAACACGAAAATATGTAAAGAAGAAATAAAAAATATAGATGAGTTCGCTATTGAAAAAGCTAATAAATGTTTAGTCGCTCATACTGAAACAGCTGTTGATAAAAATAAATTAAAAACTCGAATATCGAATAAAGTTAACTTGAGGTTTTCTTCAAAAAATAATAGTCAACATCAAAAAAATGTAAAAAGAAAAAAAGTAGCGTTTTTAAATGTAAAGAAACTAGTAAGTCAAGTAGCTGAAATTGATTTAAAAGAAGAATTGTTATTTGTTGTTGTTGATAAAATACCTGTTTTTGATGATTGTATTGCTGTTGATAAAGAAATAGATGGTTTAAAGTGTTTTAATAAAAATATAGAAAACCATTTTAAAGAAAATTTTATATATCCAGAAAAAGCAGTTGCAAAGAATGCTGAAGGACGTGTGTTTTTAAAATTTGTAATTAATAAATATGGTCAAGTAGATAGAGTAGAAACCTTTAGTTCTGGTGATAAAGAAGATTTAGAAGATGAGGTAAAACGTATTGTATTATTGTTTCCTGATTTTTTACCAGGAAAAGAAAACGGACACAATGTAGGGGTTGTTTACACCATGCCAATAGATTTTAAATTATAGTAATTCATCTAAAAACCAACGAGAATTAGATAACCTTGGAATTTTATGCTGACCACCTAATTTTCCTTTTTCTTTTAACCAATCGTAAAATAAATTTTTACGAGCTTGATGTACAATTGGCATTGCTAAGGTCATATTTTTGTAGCGTTTTGCTTCATAATCAGAATTGATAGTTTTTAAAGCATTGTCTAATAATTCGGTAAAGTATGCTATATTTTCGGGTGCTTTACTAAATTCTATAATCCATTCGTGTCCACCACTTTTATTATCATTCATAAAAATAGGACCAACAGTATAATCTTTAATGCTTGCATTTGTTTTTTTACTTGCCGATTTTAAAGCTTTTTCGGCATTTTCAATAATTAATTCTTCACCAAAAACATTAATATGATGTTTGGTGCGTCCTGTAATTTTTATACGATATGGATTTGTTGATGTAAAACGAACTGTATCACCAATTAAATAACGCCATAAACCTCCGTTGGTAGTAATTACAACAGCATAACTAACATCTTTTTTTACTTCTGAAAGCGGAATTGTAGGTGAGTTTTCACCATCATATTTATCCATAGGGATAAATTCATAAAAAATACCATAATCTAACATTAACAGTAATTCTTCGGAATTATTGACATCTTGAATTGCAAAAAAACCTTCCGAAGCATTATAAGTTTCATAGTATTTAAAGTCTTTTTTCGGAATTAATTTTTTGTATTGTTCTCGATATGGGCTAAAATTTACGCCACCATGAAAGTAAACTTCTAAATTAGGCCATACTTCTAAAATATTATCTTTTCCTGTTTTTTCTAAAACCCTGTTTAAAAGTACTAGCATCCAACTAGGAACACCAAATAAACTAGTGATGTTTTCATTAATAGTTTCATCAATAATAGCTTCCATTTTGGTTTCCCATTCTGCCATTAAAGAAATTTCGTGGCTAGGAGCAGAGCTAAAATCTGCCCAAAAAGGTAAGTTTTTAGTTAAAATTGCCGATAAATCACCAAAAGAAGAATTATTGTTTTCATAAATAGCCGTACTACCGCCTAATTTTAAGCCTTTTCCTTTAAACATTTTCGAATTCTCATTGTTTGAAACGTACAAACACAGCATATCTTTTCCTGCTTTTAAATGACAATCTTCAATAGCTTCGTTGCTAACAGGTATAAATTTGCTTTTAGCATTGGTTGTTCCGCTACTTTTTGCAAACCATCGAATAGGCGTAGGCCAAAATAAGTTTTGTTCGCCTTTTCTACAACGTTCAATAAGTGGTTCTATACTTTCATATTCTTGAATCGGTACTTTTGCTGAAAAACCAGCATAATTTTTTATCGATGAAAAATCATATTGCTTACCAAATTCTGTGTCTTTTGCCGTATTTATTAGCTTTTGAAGTAATTCATTTTGTACATCAATAGGATATTTTAAAAATAATTCTAATTGATGTTTACGTTTTTTTAAAAACCAAGAAATGATAGCATTTATAAATGGAAACGACATAGGTTGAGTCTTAATTCAGTTTTTTTACTGTAAGTTTGTGGAGCTAAATGTAATAAAATTTAAGACATGGAATACCAAGGAGTTTTAAAAAAAATGACCACAGAAAATTTAGATACGGTTCAGTATTATTTAGATATGAAAACTGATTTTCTAAATATGAATCAGTTGATAAATAAGAAGATAACCTTAAGTTTTGTTAAGTACGAATGTTTAAATTGTCATTTAGAAAAAGAAGTATATCGTCAAGGGTTTTGTAAAAAATGTTTTTTTGAAACACCAAATGCAGGAGATTGGATTATGCGACCTGAATTAAGTAAAGCACATTTAGATATAGAAGATCGTGATTTAGCGTATGAGAAAAGCGTACAATTAAAACCACATATTGTGTATTTAGCAAATTCTAGTAATGTAAAAGTTGGAGTTACCAGAAAAACACAAGTGCCTACACGTTGGATTGATCAAGGAGCGCACGAAGCTATTGAGGTTGTTGAAGTTCCAAACAGATATTTAGCAGGAATTACAGAGGTTGCTTTAAAAGAGTTTGTAGCAGATAAAACTAATTGGCGTAAAATGCTGAAAAATGATATTGAAGATGAAAATTTAATATCATGGAAAGAAAAATTACAAAGTGCAATACCTGAAGAAGTACAACAATATATTATCGAAAATAATAAAGAGACGCTTATTAATTTTCCTGTTAAAAAATACCCATTAAAACCGAAGAGTTTAAATATCGTAAAATCGCAAAATTATACAGGTGTTTTAGTTGGAGTAAAAGGACAGTATTTAATTTTTGAAGATGAAACTGTTTTTAACGTTCGTTCTAATGAGGGTTTGGTTGTAAAAATAAATATAGCTTAATTAATAAAAAAAAGCAGCCAATTGGCTGCTTTTTTTATCTTTTTTATTGCTTTACAATAGTGTAATTTTTACTCATTTTTAATTCACTTAAAACATTAAGTGCTTCATTTAAATAAATATCTTTTTTAAGATTTTTATGCCATACAACACGTTTTTCTTTTAATACAGTATCTTTTACAAATAAATTTAATTCATATTTAGGTGAATTAAATGTTAAATTAGAATCGAATTTAAAAACATCTTTAAAAAGAGATCCTTCTTTTATTTTTTTCTCACTTTCTTTTTTAAAAGCGCTATATTTTAGAGAATAAACTCTTTCTTCTTGGTTTTTCTTTAACCATTTGGCATATTTATTAATCTCATTAAATTTTTCATCTTCAAGTACACGACGTTTACTGTTATATACTACATCGTTAAAGTTACTGTATGAATTGGTTGTATCGTATTTTGCTTGTTGCACTTTATCCCAAGGTAAAGCACCGTCTAAGTCACGTTCTCCAAATTTCATATAGCTATACCTTGTAGGCAATGATATATCAGAATAAACACCTTCAATTTGAGTTGACCCACCGTTAATTCTATAAAACTTTTGAATAGTCATTTTTAAAGCACCTAAATCGCTAGGATATTTTTCATAAAAACGATTAATAGGCATTACATTTTGAACTGTTCCTTTTCCGTAAGTTTGTTTTCCTCCAATAATAATACCACGCTTATAGTCTTGCATTGCTGCTGCAAAAATTTCAGAAGCTGAAGCTGAAAATTCATTAACCATTACTACTAAAGGACCATCCCATTGCGTTTTAGAGTCTGTATCATTTTTTACTAAAGGATCTTCACCTCGATATTTTACTTGTACAATAGGACCTTTTTCAATAAATAATCCACCAATTTCGATGGCTGTTTTTAATGATCCTCCTCCGTTATCACGTAAATCAACAATAATACCTTTTACGTTTTCACTTTTTAAACGTTCAATTTCTTGCTCCATATCTTTGGCAGCATCTCTACGGCTTAAATCATTGAAATCAATATAAAATCTTGGCAAATCGATAAGTCCATATTTTTGACCATTTTTTTCAACAATACTCGATTTTACAAATGTTTCATCTAATTCAACAACATCTCTAATAATTGGAATAATTTTTATAGATCCGTCAATTTTTTTCTTAACTGTTAACCTAACTTCTGTTCCTTTTTTTCCTTTGATAAATTTAATAGCATCATCTAATCGCATACCAATAATATCTAAAGGTTCTGCATCGCCTTGTGCTACTTTTAAAATGATATCTTCAGGTTCTAAATCGCCTTGTTTCCAAGCAGGACCTCCTGAAATTAATTCAACAATATGTGTGTAAATTCCTTTTTTTTGTAAACGAGCTCCAATTCCTTCTAATTTACCAGACATTTCTTGGTCAAAACGAGATTTTATTCTAGGCGACATATATGTAGTATGAGGGTCAAAACCACTAACAACACTATTTAAAAATGTAGAATACCAATCAGAATTTTCAAGTTCATCAATACGCTCATATAGTTCATTCATGTTTTTTAACACTTCTTTTCGAGCTTCAATTTCTAATTCAGAAAACTTTTTCTTTTTTGTTTTTTTATCTTTTTCAGCTTTTTTGTTTTGTACATCTTCAGCTTCTTCAATTCTGCTTAATATTGATAATTTTAATTGTTTTCTCCAATAATCAACTAATTCAATTTCGTTTGTAGCAAACGGAATTTCTTCATAATCAACATTAATTACTTCGTTTTTTTTGTAATTAAAAGACTGTGTTAATAAAGTGCGATAATTATTTTTTGCAGCACTTAATTTTTCTAAAAATCGATTGTAAACTAATTTATAAAAATCAATTTCAGTATTTTTTAATTGATCATCTATTTGATATTTAAATTGAGAAAATTCTTTTAAATCTTCTTGAGTAAAATATCTTTTATTAGGGTCTAAACCATCAATAAAATTATTGTAAACATGCTCAGAAAAATCATCATTTAATTCTTTTTTAACATAATGATATCTGCTTAAAATATTTTTTAAAACATATACAATTACTTTATCTTTTTCAGGGTCTTTTTCCGAAGTCGTATTCGAATAAATTGAATTTGAAAATAATATTATAATTGCTAAAAATGGAATGATAAATTTCTTCTTCATGTACCTTCTGAATTTAATGTTGTGCTTGTATTACTAAATCACTAAAATAATGCCAATTTTTTAATTTCAGCATTTTTTATAACTACTTCTTTAATTTTTATACCTAATTTATTTTTTAGAATAGATACTTTTTTATCAGTCTAAAAAATAAATAGTGTCTTTTTTTGATATAAGTTACGAATCTTCGCTTTATTTAAGTCGATTTTTATCAGAAAAGATAATAACAATAAAGATAGTTAAAAAAATAAAGAAGGATAGTAGTTTGTTTTTTATTTGATTATTACAATTTTACATATAAAATAAAGGGTTTTGTCTTTACAAAATGTTAAAATAATAGTGCTTTTTTTATGTTACATTTGTTGTAAAATATACTTACTATGCAAGAAAGACCCTTAATATTGGTAACGAATGATGACGGAATTACCGCACCAGGTATTCGTATGCTTATTGAAATAATGAATAAAATAGGAGATGTAGTTGTTGTAGCTCCTGATAGCCCTCAAAGTGGTATGGGACACGCAATTACAGTAAATAATGTATTGCATTGTAACCCTATTACAATTGATGATGGTCCACAAATAGAATATAGTTGTTCTGGTACGCCTGCCGATTGTGTTAAAATGGCTAAAAATGAAATTTTAAATCGCACACCCGATTTATGTGTTTCAGGAATTAATCATGGCGCAAATTCATCGATAAATGTCATTTATTCAGGAACTATGAGTGCTGCTGTAGAGGCTGGTATTGAAGGGATTCCTGCAATTGGTTTCTCTTTATTAGATTTTGATTGGCATGCTGATTTTAGAGCCGCTAAAAAATTTATAGAGAAAATAGTATTGAATGTATTACTAAACGGATTGCCAGATGGCGTAGTTTTAAATGTAAATATTCCGAAGTTAAAAGAAAAAGATATTAAAGGTATTCGTGTTTGTCGTCAAGCAAATGGATATTGGAAAGAAGATTTTGATAAACGTAAAAGTCCTACAGGTAAAGAATATTATTGGTTATCAGGTGAATTTATCAATAGAGATAAAGGACAAGATACCGATATTTGGGCGTTAGAAAATGGTTTTATTTCAGTAGTTCCTGTTCAGTTTGATATGACAGCACATCACGCAATTCAAAAATTAAACTCATGGGATATATAAATAAAGAAGTATTTATCGGGATTTTAGTATCTTTAATAGCCACAGCTTGTGGTCTTTTTGTCTATTTAGAATTTATTTCTGATGATACAATTACCGAAACCTTAAAAAAAGTGCTTGAAGGTGGTGTTTTAGGAGCTGTATTAGCTTTAGCTGCACTTCCTAACTTATTTGTTTTTTGGGTGTTTTTAAAAAAGAAACAAGATTATAGAGCAAGAGGTGTTTTAATAACAACGGTTGTTATAGCTATAACCTCACTTATTTTAAAATTCATATAAAAGACTATTAATGAAATATTACATTCTTGTAGGGGAGGCTTCTGGAGATTTACACGGAGCCAATTTGATGAAATCTTTATTAAAAGAAGATCCAAAAGCAGATATTCGTTTTTGGGGTGGCGATTTAATGCAAGAAGTAGGAGGTACACTTGTAAAACACTATAAGGAACGTGCCTTTATGGGCTTTGTTGAAGTGTTACTTAATTTAAGAAAAATATTAGGTATGATGTCTTTTTGTAAAAAAGATATTGCTAATTTTAAGCCCGATGTAATTCTTTTTATAGATAATTCAGGCTTTAATTTACGTATTGCCAAATGGGCAAAACAACAAGGTTTTAAAACAAATTACTATATTTCTCCTCAAGTTTGGGCTAGTAGAGCAGGTAGAGTTGCAGATATTAAACGAGATATTGATGCGATGTTTGTTATTCTTCCGTTTGAAAAGGAGTTTTATCAGAAATATAATTACGATGTAAATTTTGTAGGACATCCGTTAATTGATGGAATTGAAGGTAGAGAACAAGTAGATGAAACTCTTTTTAGAATAACTCATGATTTGGGGCAAAAAGATATTATCGCTTTATTACCTGGTAGCCGAAAACAAGAAATTACAAAAATGTTGTCAGTAATGTTGTCTTTAGTTGATGATTTTTCTGATTATCAGTTTGTTATTGGAGGTGCTCCTAGTCAGCCTTACGAATTTTATAAAACTATTATTGGAGATAAAAATGTGAAATTTATCAATAATAAAACCTACGATTTATTGAGTATTTCAAATACTGCTTTGGTTGGTTCGGGTACAGCAACTTTAGAAACAGCCTTATTTAAAGTACCTCAAGTGGTTTGTTATAAAGGAAGTAAAATTTCATACCAAATTGCAAAACGAATTATTACTTTAGAATATATTTCGTTGGTTAATTTAATTATGAATAAAGAAGTGGTTAAAGAATTGATTCAAGATGATTTTACCAAAGAAAATTTATCAATTGAATTAAAACGTATTTTAGAACCTGAATACAGAAATAAACTGTTTTTAGATTATTTCGATTTAGAACAAATATTAGGAGGAAAAGGAGCATCAGAAAAAACAGCGAAATTAATTGTAGATGGTTTAACGAGTTAAAAAACAGTATTATTTATGATTAAAAAACTATTATTTATTTTAATACTTTCTTTTTTAGTGATTTCTTGTGGATCGTCAAAAAATGTAAACTCTTATAAAAAACCTAAAAAATCAACACATAAATCTACTAATTCATCAAAAAAAGTAACTATTGCTGATAAAATTGTTTGGACAGCCGTTAGTTATAAAGGAGCTCCGTATAAATATGGAGGAACGACTAAAAGAGGAATGGATTGTTCGGGTTTAATTTACACTTCTTTTAAACATCGTAATGTTCAAATACCTAGAACATCGCGCCAAATGTATGCAAAAGGATATCAAATTTCTTTAGGAAAGGTTAAGCGTGGCGATTTATTATTCTTTAAAACATCAAGGAAAAGAGGGAATGTAAATCATGTTGGTTTGGTTACTTCGGTAAAAAATAAAGATATTCGTTTTATACATTCGAGTACTTCGAGTGGCGTAATTATAAGTTCGTTACACACTAATTATTGGCGAAAATCTTTTGTAAAAGCAAAAAGAGTTTTGTAGTATTTAAATTTTTATTTGAAGCAATTTCCCGCTTTCCGCACTCGCTTTTTTTGTTTGAAAAAAACAAAAAAGAGCTCAAACAATTGCTTCAATCGGGGCTAGTATTTTTTACTAATTATATAAATTTAGTTTTAATTAAAAAACAAAAAGCAACCTCAAAAAATGAAGTTGCTTTTTTTAGTATTGTTATTTATTAAGTTTTCCTAGTTTTTGAACTTTAGCAATCCATTTTTGTCTTAACTTATCATCTGAAGTTTTAATAATTCCAAAATAGGATACTTTAACAGGTTTAATTCCACAAAATTTTAAAGTTGAATTTTTTAACTGATTTACACTTGGTTTTCCATAAACTAACCAATAATACCAACTTGGCTGATCGAGCGTAGTAATAATATGTGCCGTTTTTCCTGTTAATAGTTTATCCCAAAAAACAGAATTTTCTCTGTATTTAAATGCTAAACCAGGTAAAAAAAGTCTGTCGATAAAACCTTTCGTAATTGCGGGTAATCCTCCCCACCAAACAGGATGAACCCAAACTAAATGATTTGCCCATTTAATTTTTTCCCAAGCATCTAAAAGATCGGGTTCTAATGCTGATATTTTTTGAAAACCATCTCCAAGATTTGGATTGAATTTTAAGTTAGCAATAATAATTTCTTTAACCTCAGCATTACTTTCTAATGCTCCTTTTTTATATGCTTCTGCTAATCCAAAATTAAAACTATTTTTATTCGGATGCCCATTTATAATTACTATTTTCTTACTCATTTTTTAGCTGTTAATTATTAATAGCTAAATTATAGTTACCGATTTTAATTCTACATGACAAATGTCTTAAAAAGAAATTTCTTTACGTATTCGACTTAAATGTCTTTGCGAAATACCTAAATAAGAAGCTAAATATTGCAACGGAATATTTTTGATATATTTAGGTTGATTTTTCATCAGGTTAGCATATCGTTTTTTGGCATCACTACTTTGTAATAAAAATATTCGTTTTTCTAATTCAACATATTGTTGTTCTGCTATTATTTTTTGAAAGTGTGTCCAATTGTTATTTTGATGGGCTAGAAGTTGAATTTTTTCTTTCGGAATAATTAACAATTCAGTTTCTGTAATTGCTTGTATATTTTCTTTTGTTGGTTGATTCGTTAAAAAAGAAGAGTAAGCAGTCATAAAATTATTAGGAAAAGTAATACAGTATGTAAAATCATCTCCTTTTTCGGAAGTATGATACGACCTTAATATACCAGATAAAACAAAAGTAATCGAGCTACATATTTCACCTTCTTTAATATAATAATCATGTTTTTTTAAATGTTTACTTGTTGCTGAATTAATAAAATCATTAATTTCACTATCGGTTAGTGTATCAAAAGATTTTAAAAAATTCTTCATTAAATCATTTTTCATTATTCAATTAAACTTAGTATTGTTGTTTTTATAGGTAAGTAACGAAGTTATCAAAAATTAAAAAGCAACCTCATCTGAGATTGCTTTTTAATAAAAGTTATTTATAAAAAATAGTTTATCTATTAATGTATATCCAACCTACTTTTGGTTCGGTATCATTTCCTAAATCTAAAACATAATAGTAAGTACCAACAGGTAATTTTTTTGATTTTTGAATATTTACTCTTCCGTTAGAAATTCCTTTCCAGTTATTTTTATAACCTTTAACTTTAAAAACAGTATTTCCCCATCTATTGAAAACCTCTAGTGTGTTGTTAGGGTATTTTTCTATACAACTGATTACAAAAGAATCATTTCCTCCATCATTATTAGGCGTAAATATATTGTATACTTCTAAACATTTAGGTGCTGCTACAGCATAGGCAGTATCATTTTGTGTATCGCTATCATTAGCTCCTTCAAAGTTGCTGATTGTAGCGGTATTTATATAATCACCAATACCTAAAACTTCTACAATTATATATAAGGTTTCGTTGTCTCCACTATTTATAGTAGGTACATTCCAGTTTCCTGTTGTATCAGAATAAGAACCTACAGAACTAGTGTAAGAAATAAATTTATATCCACTAGGTATTACTTCTTTTATATTGATGTTATTAGCTGTAACTGTACCTTTATTTGTTAGTGTAATAGTAAATTCAACTTCACTGTTAACTATTGGATTTAAATTATCAACTGTTTTGGTTATGCTCAAATCAGATGAACCGTTAAAAATACTTATTGTAGGATCTTCAAAATCGCCATCGTTATCGATATCAGTATTTGTTAAATCATCGATATCATCAGAATCTTCTTTTATAGTATCAGTACTATTAATTACAGTTCCACTTACATAAGCTGTATTTGAAACATATTCATTATTGATATCATCAATAGTAATTATATGTTCAGCTGTGGCTACAAAAACTTCTCCAGGAGCTAACGATGGAATTGTATTAGCACTTGTTATAATAGCATTAGCATCAGAAATAATAAGATTTAACAATGTTACATTACCGTTGTTCGTAATAGTAATATTATAGGTTAGTATTTCTCCAATATTAGTATAAGATATTTTATCAACAGATTTGGTTACGTTAATTGTTGCGCTTTGTGGAGTAAGCGTTATAGTTGCATCATCAGGTTCACCATCACCATTTGTATCATTGTTTGTTGGGTTATTTGGATCATCAGATTCATCAGTAATACTATTTCCATTAGTATCTTGAGCTGTAACAATAGCTGTGTTTGTTACATAACCTGTATTTAATTCATCTTGTGTAATAGTATGACTCGCCGTAATTACAACTTGTTCTCCTGGAGCAATTGATGCAATATTATTAGGAAGTACACTTCCTGTATCAGCATTTGTATCAGAAATAATAATATTACTAAGTGTTACATTACCTGTGTTAACAGCAACTAGGGTATAAGTAATAACTTCACCAACGGCATTCCATAAACCATCGGGAGCTGTATCAGCAGATTTTATTAATGATATTGCTGGCGTTTGTATCATAGTTGTACTTGTTGTGTCATCAGGTTCACCATCACCATTTGTATCATTATCTGTTGAATTGTTTGGATCATCCGAAGTATCTGTTATTGTGTTTCCAAAAGTATCAACCGCATTTACAGTAGCCGTATTTAAAACAACTCCTGTATTTAAATCGGTTTGAGTAATTGTATGAATTGCTACAACGTTTATACTTTCACCTGGTGCAAGTGTAGGTATTGTATCAGGAAAAATACTTCCTGCATCAGCATTGATATCAGAAATAACAATATTGCTAAGTGTTACATTACCTGTGTTAGTAATAACAATAGCGTAGTTTATTTGTTCATCAATTGAATCGTAAGCTCCATCGGTAGCTGGTAAAGTTTCTTTTGTTATACTGATGCTTTCTTTTGTGTTTAATATTGAAACTGTAGCATCATCAGGATTACCATCGTTGTTATTATCTACATTAGTACTATTATTAGGGTCATCCGAAGTATCAGAAATAATAGTACCATTAGGGTCTTGCCCTTTAACTATGGCACTATTGGTTATAGTTCCTTTATCTAAATCAAACTGAGTTAACGTATATGTTGCACTAAATGTAGTATTGTCCGTTTCAGAAGGAAGTAATGTTATTGGCATTCCGCTAACGTTTACTAATGGATCCGAAATATTGATATTACTTATAGTTAAGTTTCCTGAGTTGGTAACAGTAAATGTGTAATTTATTGTTTCACCTACATTTGCAAATCCGTTTCCATCAATATCATTAAATATTGCTGTTTTGATTAAATTTAATTGAGGATTTCCTGTAAGATTTGTTACTGTAGGGTCATCTGGATCTCCATCTCCGTTTAAATCGATATTATTAGGGTTGTTAGGGTCATCAGAATAATCACTTACATCAGAAACAATTACACCATCAGTATCAAGACCTGTTGCAAGTGCTGTATTTGTTAAGCTTCCTGCATCTATATCTTGTTGAGTAATAGTATAAATAGCTGAAAAATGAGTGTTATTCATTTCAGAAGGATTTAAAGTAATAGCTCCTCCTGAAACTGTAACAATAGGATCTGTAATAATAATATTAGTGATGGTAACATTACCAACATTTCTAATATCAAAAGTATAAGAAATTGTTTCCCCTGTTTGAGGATTTCCATCTCCGTTTTCATCATTAAAAGTTCCTACTTTGTATAGCTCTAATTTAGGAGTTCTAATAAGTGTTGTTATTGTTGCATCGTTATTATCTGTTGTTGTTGGATCATCAGAGTTATCTACAATATTATTTCCAGAAGGAGTTGTACCATTAACCGTTGCTGTATTAATAATATTACCAGCATTTACATCAGCTAAAGTTAATGTGTAGATAGCTGTAAAAGTAGTGCTATTTGTTTCTCCAGGAATTAATGTTATTGGATTTCCTGAAACTGTAACAATAGCATCTGTTATGTTAATGTTAGAAATAGTAACATTTCCTGTATTAGATACATCAAAAATATATTTAATTTGTTCTCCTACTTGAGCTGATCCGTCATTATTAGTATCTATAAAAACACCTGTTTTGAATAATGTTAATTCTGGATTATTAGGTAAAGTCGTACTAGTTGTATCATCAGGTTCACCATCATTATTTATATCATTATTAGTTGTGTTATTTGGATCATCAGAAGTATCGGTTACATTATTTCCATTGATAGCTTCTCCGTTTACGGTAGCTGTATTGGTAATAATTCCTAAATCGATATCTGATTGAGTAATTACATATTCGGCATAAAATGTATTACTATTTGTTTCTGCTGAGGTTAATGTAATTGGTCCACCATTTACTGCAACTAAAGCATCTGTAACGGTGATGTTGTTTATTGTTATGTTTCCTGTATTTGTTACATTAAAATTATACGTTATTGTTTCTCCTATTTGTGGGAAATTATCATCATTTTCATCATTAAAAATGGCTGTTTTTTCTAATGATATTGATGGTTTTTGAGATAATACAGTATTTGTTATATCATCAGGTTCACCATCATTATTTGTATCATTATCTGTTGTGTTATTAGGATCATCAGAAGTATCTTCAATAATATTTAAAGAAGGATCTGTAGCTGTAACACTAGCCGTATTTGTAACAAAACCATTATTTAAATCATCTTTTGTAATAGTATGTTCTGCATTGATAATTGTACTAGCTCCAGGTATTATTTCAGAAATTGTAGCTGGAGTTATACTTCCTAAATCAGCATTACTATCAGTTATATTGATGTTTTTTAATGTTGTATTTCCTGTGTTAGTTACAATTAATTGATAGATGATTTTTTCGCCAACAGTATCATAACTTAAATCTGTTGCAGGTAACGATTCTTTTGTTAAACTAATACTTCCTTTAATTGGTAAAGTGGTAATAGTTGTGTCATCAGGTTCACCATCACCATTAGTATCATTGTTTGTATCATTATTAGGGTCATCCGAAGTATCAGTAATAATATCTCCATTAGGACTTTGTCCGTTTACAATTGCTGTATTACTAATCGTTGCTGTATCAATATCTAATTGATTAATAGTATAAACAGCGGTAAACATTGTGCTATTGTTTTCTAACGGATTTAAAGTTATTGGTGTTCCAGAAACTGTAACTAATGGATCTGTTATTATGATATCTGAAATGGTAACATTTCCTGTATTGCTAACATTAAAAGTATAGAGTATTGTTTCGCCTACTTGTGTTATTCCATCGTTATTTTCATCTTGAAAAACACCTGTTTTAGTAACACTCATTTTTGGATTAGGAATTAAAGTAGTAATGGTAGCATCATCAGAATCTCCATCGGAATTTAAATCGATGTTTGTTGTATTTGTAGGATCATCAGAAATATCAGTAATACTATTTCCTGAAGGATTTGTACCTGATACAGTTGCACTATTAGTCGTGTTTCCTGAATTGATATCTGCTAATGTTATGGTATAAGTTGCGGTAAATGTTGTGTTGTCAGTTTGATTTGGAGCTAAATCGATTGAACCTCCATTTACTGTCGCTTTAGGATCATTTATGATGATGTTAGTAATAGAAACATTACCTGTATTTCTGATATCGAAAATGTATGTAATTGTTTCTCCTTCGTTAGGAAATCCATTTTGATTTTCATCATTAAACTGAGCCGTTTTTAATAATGATAATTGAGAATTTTGAGATAATGTTGTTATTGTAGCATCATTATCAGCAGTTGTTGTAGGGTCATCTGAAGTATCAGTAATAATTGTTCCGTTTGGAGATGTTCCTGATACAGTTGCAGTATTGGTAATAGTTCCGTTATTTATATCATTTTGAGTTAATACATAATTAGCTGTAAAAGCAGTACTATTGGTTTGATTTGGAGCTAAAGTTATTGCGTTACCAGTAACGGCAACTATCGGATCTGTTATTAAAATATCAGAAATAGTAACATTTCCTGTATTTGTAACATCAAAAGTATAAATTATTGTTTCGCCAACTTGTGCTAAATTATCGCCATTAGCATCTATAAAAACTCCTGTTTTTGATAGCGTTAATATTGGTTTTTCAATAAATGTAAATATGGTTGTATCATCAGGTTCTCCATCTTCATTGATATCATTATTTGTTGAGTCGTTAGGGTCATCCGAAGTATCAGTTATAACTGTACCACTTGGTGAAGTTGCCGTAATAGTTGCTGAATTTGTGATACTTCCTGCATCAATATTTGCTTGAGTAATTGTATAGGTAGCAAAAAATGATGTAGTATTTGTAACTTGAGGAGCTAAACTAGTTAATGATCCGTTAACGGTAATTAAAGGATCGTTTATTAAAATAGAACTTAACGTTACATTTCCTGTATTAGTTACGGTAAAATTATAAGTTAATGTTTCCCCTTGTTGAGGTGTACCATCGTTATTTTCATCATTAAAAGTAACTATTTTATCGAATGATATTGATGGGTTTTGATCTAATAATGTAATTGTATCATCATTAGGATTTACCGTATTAGGATCATCAGAATTACTTGTGGTTATTGTTCCGCAAGAATCGCTTACTGTAGCTATAGCACTGTTGATTACTTTTCCTGCATCTAAATCTGCTTGAGTAATTGTATGAGAAGCGTTAAAAATTGTACTTCCTAGTGGCGCAATTGTAGTTACTAATGATGGTGTAATACTACCTGTGTTTGCATTTTCATCAGTAATACTAATATTGTTAATATCAGTATTGGTTTTATTTTGTACCGTAATTTGATATTCAATAATTTCTCCTACCAGATTATAACTTCCATCTAATGCAGATATCGCTATTTTTGTGACAGCTATATCTGTTTTTGGAGTAACGTTTACACTATATGTGTAAGGGATACCTACACAACCATTGTTAGAAGTTGGTGTTATTGTGTATATGACTGTTTGTGTATTTTGAGTCGTATTTATTAATGTATCTGTAATACTCGTTGTATTAGAAACTGTTGTTGTTTGTCCTGTAACATTTGTATTTTGTGAAGCTACCCAAGAAAATGTAGTATTTGTAATATTTACATTTGTTTTTAAATCATGATTTAAAGGTATTCCGCTACAAGTAGTATCTGTAGGAGCTATTGCATTAAAAGGTTCTGGATTAACAGTTACTGTATATTTAAATGTATCACCTTTACAACCATCGCTATTAAAAGGAGTAATTGTATATATTATATCTTGATTATTTCCAGAGATGTTTATTAAGGTATCATTTAATATTGTTCCGTTACCATTTAAAGCACCACTTATATTTGGATTTGTTGTAGCTAACCATTCAAATGTAACACCAGTAATACTTGTTAAATTAGTAAGGTCTGATGTTAAAGATGTATTACTACATATTATTTTTGATGTATCTGCAATGTTTAAAGTTGAGGTTACATCGATAGTATAAGTGTAGGTATATACATCAGTATTTCCTGAGCAATCAGTGTATGTAAAGGTATATGTTTTAGTACCATCACAAATAGGAGTTGCATTTTCTGTAATTACTGGAATAATATTATTACCACAAACATCTTCTACAATAGGTGTTGTTGGTTGAACTGCATCAATAATATTATTTACTGTTGATGTTCCATTAGCTTGGTTAATAGTAAAAGTAGGAATATCGATAGTATAAGTATATTTCCACGGAGTTACTAATCCAGAACAATCTGTATAGGTATAATTATAGACTCTTGTTCCTTCGCAAGTAATCGAATTTGGTGTATCGATTGTTGAAACTAAAACTGGATTTACAGTATTTCCACAAGTATTCACAATTCCTGTTGGTGGTGTTGGCGTAGTTGCATCAGCCAAACATTCTACATCACTTTGACCATCCGCAGTTGAAATAATTGGCGCAGTAATTAAGTCGATAGTGTAGGTATATTTCCACGGAGTAACTAATCCTGAGCAATCGGTATACGTATAATTATAAACTCTTGTTCCTTCGCAAGTAATCGGATTTGGTGTATCAATTGTTGAAACTAAAACAGCAATAACTGAATTTCCACAAGCGTCTTTAATTCCTGTTGGTGGTGTTGGTGTAGTTGCATCAGCCAAACATTCTACATCACTTTGACCATCCGCAGTTGAAATAATTGGTGCGGTAGTTAAATCGATAGTATAAGTATATTTCCAAGATGTTACTAATCCAGAACAATCTGTATAGGTATAATTATAAACTCTTGTTCCTTCGCAAGTAATCGGATTTGGTGTATCAATTGTTGAAACTAAAACAGCAATAACTGAATTTCCACAAGTATCCACAATTCCTGTTGGAGGTGTTGGAGGTGTTGCATCAGCCAAACATTCTACATCGCTTTGACCATCTGCAGTTGAAATAATTGGTGCGGTAATTAAGTCGATAGTGTAGGTATATTTCCACGGAGTAACTAATCCTGAGCAATCGGTATACGTATAATTATAAACTCTTGTTCCTTCGCAAGTAATCGGATTTGGTGTATCAATTGTTGAAACTAAAACAGCATTTACAGTATTTCCACAAGTATCCACAATTCCTGTTGGAGGTGTTGGAGTAGTTGCATCAGCCAAACATTCTACATCGCTTTGACCATCTGCAGTTGAAATAATTGGTGCGGTAATTAAGTCGATAGTGTAGGTATATTTCCACGGAGTAACTAATCCTGAGCAATCGGTATACGTATAATTATAAACTCTTGTTCCTTCGCAAGTAATCGGATTTGGCGTATCAATTGTTGAAACTAACACCGCATTTACAGTATTTCCACAAGCACCCACAATTCCTGTTGGAGGTGTTGGCGTAGTTGTATCAGCCAAACATTCTACATCGCTTTGACCATCTGCAGTTGAAATAATTGGTGCGGTAATTAAGTCGATAGTGTAGGTATATTTCCACGGAGTTACTAATCCAGAACAATCTGTATAGGTATAATTATAGACTCTTGTTCCTTCGCAAGTAATCGAATTTGGTGTATCGATTGTTGAAACTAAAACTGGATTTACAGTATTTCCACAAGCATCTACAATTCCTGTTGGTGGTGTTGGAGTAGTTGCATCAGCCAAACATTCTACATCACTTTCACCATCCGCAGCTGAAATAATTGGAGCAGTAATTAAATCGATAGTATAAGTATATTTCCATGGAGTAACTAATCCAGAACAATCGGTATAGGTGTAATTGTAAACTCTTGTTCCTTCACAAGTAATTGGATTTGGTGTATCAATTGTTGAAACTAATACTGGATTTACAGTATTTCCACAAGCATCTACAATTCCTGTTGGTGGTGTTGGAGTAGTTGCATCAGCCAAACATTCTACATCGCTTTGACCATCTGCAGTTGAAATAATTGGTGCGGTAATTAAGTCGATAGTGTAGGTATATTTCCACGGAGTAACTAATCCTGAGCAATCGGTATAAGTATAATTATAAACTCTTGTTCCTTCGCAAGTAATCGAATTTGGTGTATCAATTGTTGAAACTAAAACAGCAATAACTGAATTTCCACAAGCACCCACAATTCCTGTTGGTGGTGTTGGCGTAGTTGCATCAGCCAAACATTCTACATCGCTTTGACCATCTGCAGTTGAAATAATTGGTGCGGTAATTAAGTCGATAGTGTAGGTATATTTCCACGGAGTAACTAATCCTGAGCAATCGGTATACGTATAATTATAAACTCTTGTTCCTTCGCAAGTAATCGGATTTGGTGTATCAATTGTTGAAACTAAAACAGCATTTACAGTATTTCCACAAGTATCCACAATTCCTGTTGGAGGTGTTGGAGTAGTTGCATCAGCCAAACATTCTACATCGCTTTGACCATCTGCAGTTGAAATAATTGGTGCGGTAATTAAGTCGATAGTGTAGGTATATTTCCACGGAGTAACTAATCCTGAGCAATCGGTATACGTATAATTATAAACTCTTGTTCCTTCGCAAGTAATCGGATTTGGCGTATCAATTGTTGAAACTAACACCGCATTTACAGTATTTCCACAAGCACCCACAATTCCTGTTGGAGGTGTTGGCGTAGTTGTATCAGCCAAACATTCTACATCGCTTTGACCATCTGCAGTTGAAATAATTGGTGCGGTAATTAAGTCGATAGTGTAGGTATATTTCCACGGAGTTACTAATCCAGAACAATCTGTATAGGTATAATTATAGACTCTTGTTCCTTCGCAAGTAATCGAATTTGGTGTATCGATTGTTGAAACTAAAACTGGATTTACAGTATTTCCACAAGCATCTACAATTCCTGTTGGTGGTGTTGGAGTAGTTGCATCAGCCAAACATTCTACATCACTTTCACCATCCGCAGCTGAAATAATTGGAGCAGTAATTAAATCGATAGTATAAGTATATTTCCATGGAGTAACTAATCCAGAACAATCGGTATAGGTGTAATTGTAAACTCTTGTTCCTTCACAAGTAATTGGATTTGGTGTATCAATTGTTGAAACTAATACTGGATTTACAGTATTTCCACAAGCATCTACAATTCCTGTTGGTGGTGTTGGAGTAGTTGCATCAGCCAAACATTCTACATCGCTTTGACCATCTGCAGTTGAAATAATTGGTGCGGTAATTAAGTCGATAGTGTAGGTATATTTCCACGGAGTAACTAATCCTGAGCAATCGGTATAAGTATAATTATAAACTCTTGTTCCTTCGCAAGTAATCGAATTTGGTGTATCAATTGTTGAAACTAAAACAGCAATAACTGAATTTCCACAAGCACCCACAATTCCTGTTGGTGGTGTTGGCGTAGTTGCATCAGCCAAACATTCTACATCGCTTTGACCATCTGCAGTTGAAATAATTGGTGCGGTAATTAAGTCGATAGTGTAGGTATATTTCCACGGAGTAACTAATCCTGAGCAATCGGTATACGTATAATTATAAACTCTTGTTCCTTCGCAAGTAATCGAATTTGGTGTATCAATTGTTGAAACTAAAACAGCAATAACTGAATTTCCACAAGCACCCACAATTCCTGTTGGTGGTGTTGGCGTAGTTGCATCAGCCAAACATTCTACATCACTTTGACCATCCGCAGTTGAAATAATTGGCGCAGTAATTAAGTCGATAGTGTAGGTATATTTCCACGGAGTAACTAATCCTGAGCAATCGGTATACGTATAATTATAAACTCTTGTTCCTTCGCAAGTAATCGGATTTGGTGTATCAATTGTTGAAACTAACACCGCATTTACAGTATTTCCGCAAGTATCCACAATTCCTGTTGGAGGTGTTGGAGTAGTTGCATCAGCCAAACATTCTACATCGCTTTGACCATCTGCAGTTGAAATAATTGGTGCGGTAATTAAGTCGATAGTGTAGGTATATTTCCACGGAGTAACTAATCCTGAGCAATCGGTATACGTATAATTATAAACTCTTGTTCCTTCGCAAGTAATCGAATTTGGTGTATCAATTGTTGAAACTAAAACAGCAATAACTGAATTTCCACAAGCATCCACAATTCCTGTTGGAGGTGTTGGAGTAGTTGTATCAGCCAAACATTCTACATCGCTTTGACCATCTGCAGTTGAAATAATTGGTGTGGTAATTAAGTCGATAATGTAGGTATATTTCCACGGAGTAACTAATCCTGAGCAATCGGTATACGTATAATTATAAACTCTTGTTCCTTCGCAAGTAATCGGATTTGGTGTATCAATTATTGAAACTAACACCGCATTTACAGTATTTCCGCAAGTATCCACAATTCCTGTTGGTGGTGTTGGAGTAGTTGCATCAGCCAAACATTCTACATCGCTTTGACCATCTGCAGTTGAAATAATTGGTGCGGTAATTAAATCGATAGTATAAGTAAATTTATAAATTGATACATTTCCTGAGCAATCAGTATATGTATAGGTATATATTTTTTCACCCTCACAAGTAGGGCTTGTATTTTGAGATATTACAGGTGTAATCGGATTTCCATTGATATCATTTACAATAGGTGCAGTTGGTTGTGTCGCATTTGCAATACAACTTACAGTTGAAGTTCCATCTGTTGGTAATATAATTGAAGGAGCAACTGTTACTGTAATAGTGTAGATAGATCCTGTACAATTATTGATTGTAGCAGTAGGAGTAATAGTATAAACAACATCTTGAGGACTTGTAGAAGTATTAATTAATGTATCTTCAACTTTATTACTTGTACTCGTCGTAGTAGTTTCTCCTGTAATATTTGAATTATCAGTAGCTGACCAAGAAAAAGTAACTCCACTATTAAAATTATCAATATCTGCACTTAAATTTTCATTTAAAGAACCTCCTGTACATATATTTAAAGATTGATTTGTATTTAATACATTAGGTGAAGGTTGTACTGTAACTTTATATGTATAAGTATCTACTACATCATTACTAGCATTTTTAGCAATAATAGTGTACACTACATCTTGATTTGTTGTACCTATATTTATTAATGTATCAGTAATATTTGTATTTGTTGATGTAGTACTTGTTTCTCCTGAAATATACGGAGTATCAGTTGCAGACCAACTAAATGATGTAACAGAGGGATTAACATCAGCAGTTAAATTATGTGCTAAAGTAGTATTAGAACAAATAATTTCTTCAGGATTAACAGTTACAACCTCTGTAGCTATAAGATCAGAAGAAGTTATAGTACCTGTTTTAGGTGTAGTACTTACAGTAACAGTATTTGTAATATCTGTTTGATTTGTAATATCTGAAGAAGTTATTGTATAAGTTGCTGTCCATATAGCATTTAGAGTAGGAGCCAATTGATTAACAATATTATCAAGTCCATCATCAATACCAGTAGTGCTTTGTAAAGTAATAGAACCTAATGTACCTGTACCAGAATGAATATCAGAAAGACTTATATCATCAAAAGTAACATTACCAGTATTAGTTATGGTATAGGTATAGGTAATTATTTGTCCTTCTTTTACATTACTATCGTCATCAGCTGTTTTTGTTACTGATATTTCTGGTACTGAAATTAAAGGAACTATTGTTGGATCATTAGTTGTAGTTGTATTGTCTGTTGGATCATCAGATAAATCAGTAACACTTCCCATACTAGGGTCTTGAGCACCTACAGTTGCTGTATTTATAACTTGAGCATTATCCAAATCCTCTTGTGTAATTACATGAGTTGCTTCAAAAGTAGCAGTATCATTAGGCATCATACTATCTACAATATTATCTGTAGCGGTATCAGTACCTGTTGTATTAATTAAGATAACTGTATCGGCATTAGGATCTACAACGTTAATGTTTGTTAATGTAACATTTCCAATACTTTTGGCAATAATTGTATATTTTATAGTTTGTCCTAATGTGTTATAAGGTCCATTAGTTTGGTTGTCGCTTATTTTTGTTACTTCTAATTGTCCAAATTGAGGAACAGTAACAATAGTAGGGTCATTTAAAGCTATTGTTGTAGGGTCATCAGAGGTATCAGTTATTAGTGTTCCTTCTATAACTTCAGTACCGCTAACAGTTGCAGTATTTGTAACATTACCATTATCAAAATCTACTTGAACAATAGTATGTTTTGCTGTAAAAATAGCCGACGCTCCTGCAGGTAAATTTGCTATTGTTGCTGGTGTTAAACTTCCTACATCAATATTTAAATCAGTAATAGTAATGTTATTTAAACTTACATTTCCTGTGTTTTTTACTGTTAATTCATAAGTTATTTCTTCACCTAAAGTATCGTATAATCCATCTAGTGCAGGTTGTGCTATTTTTTCTAAGACTAATTCTCCTTTTTGATCAATAGGAGTAATTGTAGCATCACCTAAAGTTCCGGTATCAGGATCATCAGAAGTACTTGAAATTATAAATCCGTTAGATAAAGTTCCTTGTACAGTAGCAGTATTTATAACTTGATCAGCTTCGATATCAGCTTGTGTAATAGTATGTGTTGCAGTAAAGTTAGTAACAGCTCCAATAGCTAAATTGCTTACAGAAGTAGGAGATAAGCTACCTGCATCAATATTTATATCAGAAATAGTAACATTAGGTATAATTTGGCTACCCGTATTTGTTACAACAAAGTTATAGGTGATTTTTTCACCTACAGTATCATAACTTCCATCTGTTGGAGCTTGGTCGGTTTTAGTGATTGTAAGTTCATTATTTATGATGGTAATATCTTCTGTCGGATCATCAGTTAAAATATCAGCTTCAACTTCTGTTTGAGTATTGTTAATAGTATTTGTAACAGTAATTCCTGCAGGAACTTCGTTCACTGTTGCTTTTACAATTAAAGTATACATTTCTCCACTAAACATATCTCCAATAATCCAATTAGGAGCTGTCCATGTTCCAAAGCTAGGCGTTACTGTTTGAAAATTTAATTCTGATGGAAGTAAATCTTCTATAACTAAGTTCGTTACAGGATTAATACCAAGATGTTGAACCGTTATTGTAAACGTAACAACATCACCTTCTATAACAGGAGAAGTGTCTACAGTTTTTTTGATTAATATTTCAGGATCACAATTATATACAGGTAATACTGCCGAATTATAAGTACAAGTTCCTTTGGTTACTCTTACATAAAAAGCGCCAGGTTCTGTTGGAGTAAATGCATTTGTATTTGCTCCGAGCATTTCTACTCCATTTTGAAACCATTGATAAGCATCAAAATTTGCTGAAACTTCAAATACATCAGCACCAGGTAAACAACCACCTCCAGTTATATCTAGTTCAACAACAGGGACGGTATCAAAACCAGAAAAATAACCTGCAATTCCTGCAGCTCCACTAACACCTAAAAAACCTACAGCAATAGGCCCTGTTGATTCAACAGACACATTACCTGTAAGGTTTGGTATATAAAATGTTTTCCAGTCAGGAGTTGCACCTAAACTATGTTCATTTATTAATGCTTTAACACCTGTATCATCTGTAACAATTATATTTGCATTAGGAGTACTTGTTGAAGCTATAATGGTAATTCCTCCATTAAAATTTTTACCATCTACATCTTTAATATTAGATATATTACTTAATTTATCAGGTAACAGGCAATTAACTGGTGCAATAAAATTAAGTCCACCTGTATGTATTCCACTGGCTCCTGATAAATATTGATAAGCATAAACTTCTTTAGTTGTTGTAACATACATATTACCTCCAGCACTTGCAGGTGTATAATTACTACCATCAATAACATAATACTCACCAGTATTTAGTGTTTTAACAATAACATTATTAACTAATATATCAGTATTATTTTGGGTTGCAATAATAATAGGAGTTTCTATATCATCTACACCATTTCCTCGGATAAAAATATAATCTCTACCTAATAAATTTTCAGGAACAGGTTGGTCAATTGATGCATCTCTACTATTTTTTGCGACTCTTGGAGCTCCATTTAGGTTTCCATTTGATATCGCTATTTTTTTATCCGATTGAATACTAGCACCTAGCCAACAATCAATATTTGCAATAGTAGCATTTCTGTATGCTTCTAATACATAAGTTTGACCTTTAGTAAGCGTAACTGTAAGACTATTATCAGTAATACCATCATCATCACCTTGCAGTCTAAATTCACAATCACTACCATAATTAAATATGTTGATGGTAGTTGTACCATCTTGTGTAGCCATAATACCTAATGTTGCATTTAACGATGTGTGACCATTACCATAATTTGGTCTACCTCCCCATTTAAATGAAGTACCTAAAGCTTTGTCTCCTTTTGATGTTAAAGATGTTGCTTGAGATTGTGATCTTCCTCTGTAGTTAACATAAAATTTTTCGCCATTTACAGATTCAAAACGTAAACCACTATTCGAAAGTGGAATTCCTGTATTTGCGTTTGTTACAAGTGTAATATTATTATCACCATTAGCAATATTGTATTGTCCTGGCGAGGTATTTGAGATATTAAGGGTTGAAACAGCTGTTGTATTTGTTCCTTGAAAAACATTAATATTAAAAGCTAATGTTTCTGGTGTTGAAAGATAAAAAGCTTGTTCTTTTATAGCTTGATTATTTGCACCTTGTTTTAATGGCGGTAAATAATGTACACTACTTAATTGAGCAAAAAGTAGATTTGTGTATATAAATAGAATTAATATAAATAATGTTTTCTTTTTCATTTGAATGGATTTAACATTAGCATTTTAACATAAATATACAAAAAATGTTTAAGAAGTTAAATAACTCTATATAAAAACAGTTAAAGTAAAAGGTAATTTAGACTTATAACTAACAAAAAAAGCAACCTCATTTGAGGTTGCTTTTTTATAAAATTATTTTAGTTGAAATATTAATTCAACATATCCCATAATTTATCTTTCAATTCTTGTAAACCTAATTGAGCTACAGAAGAGATAAATAAGGCATCAATACCTTCAGGTAAATCTTTTTTAATTTCTTCTTTTAATTCGTCGTCTAGCATATCTGCTTTCGAAATAGCTAACAAACGATCTTTGTCTAATAATTCAGGATTGTGTTTACGTAATTCGTTTAATAGAATTTCATATTCTTTTTTGATATCATCACTATCCGCAGGAATTAAAAATAATAGGGTAGAGTTACGTTCAATATGACGTAAAAAATAATGACCTAATCCTTTTCCTTCGGCAGCTCCTTCAATAATCCCAGGAATATCAGCAACTACAAAACTTTTATGATTACGATGTTCTACAATTCCTAAGTTTGGTTTTAGGGTTGTAAAAGCGTAATCTGCAATTTTCGGTTTTGCAGCTGTTATTACTGATAATAAAGTAGATTTTCCAGCATTAGGGAAACCAACTAAACCAACATCAGCTAATAATTTAAGCTCAATACGAAACCAACCATCTGTACCATCAATACCAGGTTGTGCATAACGAGGTGCTTGATTTGTTGAAGATTTAAAGTGCCAGTTACCTAAACCACCTTTTCCTCCTTCTAACAATACTACATCTTGATCATGTTTAGAAACTTCATATAAAATTTCATCAGTATCAGCATCACGAATAATAGTACCTAATGGAACAGGAACAATAACATCTTTAGCGTCATGTCCAGTACTACGACTAGCACTACCATCACCACCTGGTTCTGCTCTAAAATGACGTTTAAATTTTAAATGAAAAAGTGTCCACATACTTTTATCACCACGTAAAATGATATGACCTCCACGACCACCGTCACCTCCGTCAGGACCACCTTTTGTAATATACTTTTCACGATGTAAATGTACAGATCCTCGACCTCCTTTACCAGAAGATGCGTAGATTTTTATATAGTCAACAAAATTTCCTTCAGTCATTTTTTCTAAGTTATTAGCTGTTTTATTTAAACAGCACTAATCGTTATAGCTACTATTATTTTGAGCAAGTTAAAGAAGTTTTTTAAGGTTTCTTTAAGGTTACTGCTTTTACTAATAATAGTAGTTTTTATAATTTATCAAATACTTCTGATAAACGTTTTGTAATATCTTCTATAGATCCAACACCGTTTATTCCATAATAATTACCTTGTTCTTGGTAAAAATCTTTTAAAATAGCTGTTTTAGTATTGTATTCATTAAAACGGTTTCTAATTTTACTTTCGTCAGTATCATCAGTTCTTCCGCTAGTTTTTCCTCTTTCTAATAAACGCTCAACTAATAAATCTTCAGGGACTTCTAAAGCTACCATTCCGTTAATACGTTCATTTTTTTCACTTAAAAAAGCTTCTAAAGCTTCTGCTTGCGATTGAGTTCTTGGAAAACCATCAAAAATAAACCCGTTAGCTTCAGTATTTTTTTCAACTTCGGCTTTAAGCATATTAATAGTTACTTCATCAGGAACTAAATTTCCGTCATCCATATAAGTTTTAGCAAGTAAACCTAATTCAGTTTCATTTTTGATATTAAAACGAAAAACATCTCCAGTAGAAATATGGACTAAATTATATTTCTCTTTTAATAAATCTGCTTGCGTTCCTTTACCTGCTCCTGGAGGTCCGAATAATACGATGTTTGTCATTTTGGGTTGTGTTGTTAATTGATAAATAGCTGGCAAATTTCGTCCATAACCTTTATAATCTAAACCGTAACCGACAATAAATTTATCTTCAATACTTTTTCCGATATAATTTATTGATAGTTCTTTTCGATACACATCAGGTTTGTAAAAAAGTGTTACTATTTTTAATTCTTTTAATTGTTTTGTTTTAAAAATCTCATAAATTTCCTGCAAAGTGTTTCCTGTATCAATGATATCTTCTAAAATAACAACCGTACGGTTTGTTAAATCTTCGTTGATACCAATAAGGTTTTTTACTTTTTCAGTAGAAGTTGTTCCTTCGTAAGAAGCCAACTTTATAAAACTTATTTCACAATCACCTTTATATTCGCGTAAAAAATCAGCAGTAAAAACAAAGCATCCGTTTAAAATTCCGATAAATAAAGGAACTTCATTTTTGGGTAAATCTGCTTTTACTTGTTTTGCTAATGTTTTAACAATACTAGCTATTTCATCTGAAGAAATAAACTCTTTAAAATATAAATCGTGAAGTTTTGTGATTTTCATAATACTGCAAAGATAGTTGCTTGATTGTAAATGAAAAAACCGTTTTGAATAAAATTCAAAACGGTTTTTGTAAAATATAAATTGTAATTATACTGTTTCTTGAATTTTATCTTCTTGTTTTTCCTCTTCTTCTTTAGAAGTATCAAACATAATTGGTGTTGCTACGAATAAAGATGAATACGTACCTACAACCACACCTACGATTAATGCGAACATAAATCCTTTAATACTGTCTCCTCCAAAGAAGAAAATTGCTAACATTACTAATAATGTAGTTAAAGAGGTATTAATTGTTCTACCTAAAGTACTACTTAATGCTTTGTTAACTAAATCAGCTGTAAAGTTTTTACTGCTTCCTGCATACTCTCTAATTCTATCAAAAATTACCACGGTATCATTTAACGAGTATCCAACTACTGTTAAAATTGCTGCAATAAATGATTGTCCTATTTCCATATCAAAAGGCATGAATTTATAACAGATAGAAAATACACCTAATACAACTAATACATCATGAAATACTGCTGCTACTGCACCAATAGAGAAAGCTATTTTTCTAAAACGTAATAAAATATATAAGAAAACAACAATTAATGAACCGATTACCGCCCATAAAGCTGATTTTTTAATATCATCAGCAATTGTTGGTTCTACTTTCATGTAGCTCATAATTCCGCTACCTGCTTTTTCGAATCCTGGTTTAAAGTCTTCATAAGAAGTAGTTCCTAAGTAAGATTTTAATCCTGTAAATAATGAGTTTTGAACTGAATCATCAACTTCACTACCTTCTTCATCAATTTTAAAAGCAGTTGTTATTTTTAATTGATTATCTGAACCGTAAGTTTTAACTTCAGGAGCAGCTCCAAAAGCATCTTTTAAACTAGAAGCAACCTCAGTTGCATTCATTGGCTGATCAAAACGAACAACATAAGAACGACCTCCTTTAAAATCAACTCCTTGTTTTAAACCTAAAGTAAAGATTGATATTAATCCAGCTAAAATAAAGAATCCAGAAATAATGTAAGCTAACTTACGTTTCTTTAAGAATTCAATGTTTATATTTTGAAACCAGTTTTTAGAGATATTTGTGTTAAAAGGTAAAGCACTTCCTTTTTCAACAGATTTATCAATAAATAAACGAGTAATAAAAATTGCAGTAAATAAAGATGTTGCAATACCTAACATTAAAGTATAGGCGAAACCTTTAATTGGTCCTGTTCCGAAAATAAATAAAATAACACCTGTTAAGAATGTTGTAATATTTGCATCGATAATAGCAGATAAAGCTCCTTTAAAACTAAATCCTTCATCAACGGCAGTTTCTAAAGTTTGTCCACCTTTTAAGGCTTCTTTAATTCTTTCAAAAATAATAACATTCGCATCTACCGACATACCGATTGTTAAAATAATACCAGCAATACCAGGTAAAGTTAAAACTGCATTATATGAAGCTAACCATCCGAAGATAAATAAAATGTTTACTAATAAGGCAATGTTTGCATAAAGACCCGCTTTACCGTAGTATAAAAGCATCCAACCTAATATTAATAAAATAGCTAATCCGAATGACCAAATACTTGCGTCAATAGATTCTTGACCTAATGATGGTCCAACAACTTCTGCTTGAATAATTCTTGCAGGAGCAGGTAATTTACCAGCTTTTAATACAGTTGAAATATCTTGAGCTTCTTCAACAGTCATTGTTCCTCCAGAAATTTGAGTACTTCCTCCTGTAATAGCTCCGTTTACAACTGGTGCTGTATATACGTAGTTATCTAAAACAACGGCAACGAATTTACCAACGTTATCGCCAGTCATTTTCGCCCATTTTTTAGTTCCTGTACCGTTCATTAACATAGATACAACAGGTTTGCTCATTTGATCGAAATCTTGATTTGCATCAGCAATTACATCTCCATCAATAGTAGCTTTATCATTTCTGTTCGATTTTATTGCATATAATCCAATAATTTCAGCAGTACCATCAGCACTTTTTTGTGCTTTATAATCCCATAAAAATTTAACATATTTTAAATTTGCAGGTAATAAAGCTCTTACAGATTTATCAGCAAGTAAGCTATTTACTTGTGCAGTATCTTGAACTTTAGCTTGTGCAACTAACGAGCTCATTTGTTGTTGATTTTGAGCTACATTAGGATATAAATAAGTAAATAAGTTCTTTTGAGTATCAGCTTTTTTTGTAGATTTAGTAGATTCTCCTAATAAATCATCAATATCATCTGTTTTTGTAGTGTCTTTAACCTCTGTTGTAGCAGTTACTGTATTATCTTTTAATAATTCAGCAACTCTTGCATTTGCAGTAAAGAAAAAGTTTTGAACTTCTGCATTTGTATATACTTCCCAAAATTGTAATTCAGCAGTACTTGTAATTAATTTAGTAACACGCTCAATATCTTTAGCACCTGGTAATTCAATTTGAATTCTTCCAGAATTACCAATACGTTGAATACTTGGTTGAGTTACACCAAATTTATCAATACGACTACGTAAAACTTCAAAAGAAGTATTAATAGAAGTATTAATTTCTTGTTGTAAAGCTAATTTTACTTTTTCGTTATTATCGTTAAATAAGATAACCTCACGATCACGTAAAGCTTTTGTTCCAAAAATTTCAGGATCACTTAATTTAACTTTTCCGTTACTAGCAGTTTCGAATTGCGTTAAAAATAAGTCTAAGTAGTTTTCTTGACTGTCTTTTTGAGCTTCACTAGCTTTTGCTAAAGCAGTTCTAAAAACAGTGTTTTCTGAGTTATTAGCTAAAGCAACTAAGATATCTTTTACAGATACTTGTAAAATAGCATTAATACCTCCTTTTAGGTCTAAACCAAGGTTCATTTCACGCTCCTTAATGTCGTTATAAGTATATTTAGCAACGCCTAAATTTACAACTTCGTCATTTGCGACGCTATCCAGATATTTTCTTTCAAAGCTAGCTAACTCTCTACCGCTGTTACCTTTAGCGTTTTCCTTTGCATATACTTTAGCGCTATCTTCTACTTTATTAGCAAAAAATGTAAACGACAATTGGTACAAGCTTACTAATCCAAAAAGGATAGCAAATAATTTAATAAGACCTTTGTTTTGCATCTATTTTAATTTAAATCGAATTCTTTTTTAAAACGAGCAAATATAGTATTTCGAAAAAGGTTTGCCAATTCTTTTGCTATATTTATATGATTCATGTCTGTTTAGCGTAAATAAAACGTAAGTATATTGGTTTTTATAATCATCAAAAAGGGTATATTTAGGCGATATTTTATGAAAAAAATAAGAAGAAATGATAGAATTAGTAATAAAACATTTAAGTGATATTGAGATAGCACAAGCAAAAAAACTAAAGCATATTAAACATATTGCAACAAAACTGAACATAGAAGAAGACGATTTAGAAATGTATGGGAAATATAAAGCGAAGCTTCCTTTAGATTTAATTGATGAACAAAAAATAGCACAAAACAACTTAGTTTTGGTTACTGCTTTAACACCAACACCTGCAGGAGAAGGCAAAACTACTGTTTCTATTGGTTTAACTGAAGGATTAAATAAAATTGGCAAACAAGCAACTGTTGTATTACGAGAACCATCTTTAGGACCTGTTTTTGGAATAAAAGGAGGAGCCGCTGGTGGCGGATATTCACAAGTTCTTCCGATGGAAGATATTAATTTACATTTTACAGGTGATTTTAATGCTATTGAAAAGGCTAATAATTTATTAGCTGCTTTGATTGATAATAATTTACAGAGTAAAACTAATAATTTAAATATCGATCCTCGTACTATTTTATGGAAACGAGTAATTGATATGAACGACCGTGCGTTGCGTCAAATAACTATTGGTTTAGGAGGTACAGCAAATGGTATCCCTCGTGAAGATGGCTTTAATATTACTCCGGCATCCGAAGTAATGGCAATACTTTGTATGTCGCTAAACTTTGAAGATTTAAAAGCTAGATTAGCAAATATATTTATCGGTTTTACTTTTGATAAAAAGCCTGTTTTTGCACGTGATTTAAAAGCACAAGATGCGATGGCTATTTTATTAAAAGATGCAATAAAACCAAATTTAGTACAAACATTAGAGGAAAATCCAGCAATTATTCACGGAGGTCCTTTTGCAAATATTGCCCAAGGAACAAACACTATTATTGCTACAAAAATGGGTTTGTCATTATCTAATTATGTAGTAACAGAAGCAGGTTTTGGAGCTGATTTAGGAGCAGAGAAATTTTTAAATATTAAATCACAATATGCAGGTTTAAATCCTAAATGTGTGGTTTTAGTTGCTACTGTTAGAGCATTACGTCATCATGGAGGTGCACAGAAAGAAGCATATAATACGCCAAATATAGTATGTGTTCAAGATGGATTTAAAAACCTTGAAAAGCATATCGAAAATATTCGTAAGTTTAACATTGAGCCAGTAGTAGCGATTAATTCATTTATTTCAGATTCTGAAGAAGAAGTGAATTTTGTTATTGAAGCTTGTGCTAAATTAGGAGTTGAAGCAGTTGTTTCAGAAGGATGGGTAAAAGGAGGTCAAGGAACTAAGGAATTAGCAAAAGCTGTGGTAAATGTTGTTGAAAATAAGGCAACACAATTTAAGCCTTTATACAATTGGAAAAGTCCTGTGAAAGAAAAAATAGCAAGAATTGCTAAAGAAATTTACGGAGCAGTAGGAGTAACCTATGATAAAAAAGCAGAATTAAATTTACGTAGAATTAATCGATTAGGATTTAATGATTTTGCAGTTTGTATGGCAAAAACACAAAAATCTTTTTCTGATGATGATAAATTAATAGGAAGACCTGAAGGTTTTACGGTACATGTTCGGGAAATTGAAATAGCAGCTGGTGCACAATTTATAATTCCTGTATTAGGAAAAATGATGCGTATGCCAGGTTTACCAGCAACACCTGCATCAGAAAATATGACTATTGATAATAATGGTGTAATTTCAGGATTATCTTAAAGCTATTTATAAAATAAAAAAGCAACTTTTTTGAGTTGCTTTTTTATTTTATAATAGTACAAAACTTAATTATACACCACGTTGTTTGTTAATTTCATCTTGTAATTGACGTCTTAGTTTTTGTTCTTTATCAATCGAATTTCTTTTGTATTGTTCAAATTCATTTTCAATACCAACTAATAAATTTTTAGTTTCTTTAGTAACAGAGTTACTGCTATTAAATTTAAAAATGAAAAAAGCTAAACCAATTAATAATCCACTTATAATACTCCAAAGAATAGTATTATAGGTTGTTTTATCTAAGTAAAACCCTCCAATTGAAATTGCATCTTCTTTTTGAACAGATACTGATAAATTGTTTTTTAAAGAGTTAATTTCTTCTTTTAAAGTATTGGTGTTTTTTAATTGAAGATCTAATTGAAGCTGTTTAGCAACGACATCTTTTTTGATAGCAACGACACTATCTAGTATGTTTTTTTGAAAACTGATAAAATTTGTACGTTTAATCAGTTTATATTCTTGCCAGTTATTAGATAATCGATACACTTTTGTAAACTGATTTTCTATGGTATTAGGCAATGAATCTACTTGAGTTTTAGATAAACGCTTTTGTGCAGAAATTTGCTGCGTTATAAGAATTAGTAATAGGATTCTTAAAATTTTCATTGATTAGAATTTTATGTAAAGATTGAATCTAATAGGTTTAAAAAAACCCAAACGTTTAAGTTTGGGTTTTTAGTATAAGCAAGTATATGAAACTTATTTTACTTTTTCTACAATGGCCTTAAAAGCTTCTGGATTGTTCATCGCTAAATCAGCTAAAACCTTACGGTTTAATTCGATACTATTAGCTTTTACTTTACCCATAAACTGAGAGTAAGACATTCCATACTGACGTGTTCCAGCGTTAATACGCTGAATCCATAATGAACGGAAGTTTCTCTTATTGTTTTTACGGTCACGATAAGCGTATGTCATCGCTTTTTCTACCGCATTTTTTGCTACTGTGTAAACGTTTTTACGTCTTCCAAAGTAACCTTTTGCTGCCTTCAAGATTTTTTTTCTTCTTCTTCTTGAGGCTACTGAATTTACTGATCTTGGCATAATTCAAATGTTTTTTGTAGTAGGCGATCGAATATTCGATACTTATTTGAGCCTAACTCCATGGTTAATAATTAAATTCCCTGTATAAAGAATTATCTTAAAACTAATTGTTGCTTAATATTTGCTACATCAGATTTGTGTACTAATGTTGCATGTCTTAAAGCAAGTTTACGTTTTTTAGACTTCTTTGTTAAGATGTGGCTTTTAAAAGCGTGCTTTCTTTTTATCTTACCAGAACCTGTTATTTTGAAACGTTTCTTGGCACTAGATTTTGTTTTAATTTTAGGCATTTCTGTTCTTTAGTTTATCTTGCTTATATATTGTGAACGATTTTTAATTTATTTAGCCTTTTTAGGCGCAATAAACATAATCATACGTTTCCCTTCTAATTTTGGCATTTGTTCTACTTTACCGTATTCTTCTAATTCTTGAGCTAATTTTAATAATAAAATCTGTCCTTGTTCCTTAAAAACAATTGAACGCCCTTTGAAGAAAACAAATGCTTTTAATTTTGCACCGTCTTGTAAAAACTTAATAGCATGTTTCTTTTTAAACTCATAATCATGCTCATCAGTCTGAGGTCCGAAACGAATCTCTTTTACAATAACTTTTGTTGCCTTTGATTTTAAAGCTTTATCACGTTTTTTTTGTTCGTATAAAAACTTTTTATAATCAATAATTTTACAAACAGGAGGTACTGCTTTAGGTGAAATTTCAACTAAATCTAACTCTTGTTCAATTGCCATTTCTTTGGCTTTTTCTAAAGGATAAACACCAACTTCGATGTTTTCGCCTACAAGACGAACTTCATCAACATATCTAATTTTTTCATTAATTCTATGTTGATCTTCTTTAATTACCCTTAGCGGTCTACGTCCGCCTCTTCTTCTAATTGCTATGACTCATGATTTTAGGTTATTACTATTATTTAGTTTCCAAAAGGAACTAATGTTTTGTTAACTTCGTTTTGTATTAACTCAATAAATTCAGCGATAGTGAATGTTCCAATATCTCCTTCACCGTGTTTTCTTACAGATACTGTTCCGTCTTGCTCTTCTTTTTCGCCTATAATAACCATAAATGGAATTTTGCTCACTTCTGCATCACGAATCTTTCTTCCTGTCTTCTCACTTCGGCTATCTACCAGGGCGCGAATTTCGGAATTTTCTAACAAAGTTAAAACTTTTTTAGTATATATTTCATATTTATCACTGATTGGCAATAAGATAACCTGCTCAGGAGTTAACCAAAGAGGGAAATTTCCTCCTGTATGCTCCAATAACACAGCGATAAAACGCTCCATAGATCCAAAAGGTGCTCTGTGAATCATTACTGGTTCGTGTAATTGATTATCGGCTCCTTTATAGGTTAATTCGAACCTTTTAGGTAAGTTATAGTCCACTTGAATGGTTCCTAACTGCCAACTTCTGCCTAAAGCATCCTTCACCATGAAGTCTAATTTAGGTCCATAAAATGCTGCTTCACCTTCTTCAACTATAAAAGCTAAGCCTTTATCGGTAGCTGCATTAATAATAGCTTGTTCTGCAATTTCCCATGTTTTAACATCTCCAATATACTTATCAGGGTTGTTCATGTCTCTAACAGAAACTTGAGCTGTAAAATCTTTAAAACCTAAAGATTTAAATACGTAAAGTACTAAATCAATTACATCTTTAAATTCTTGATCTAATTGTTCTGGTGTACAGAAAATATGTGCATCATCTTGAGTAAAACCTCTTACACGAGTTAATCCGTGTAATTCACCACTTTGCTCATATCTGTAAACTGTTCCGAATTCTGCAAAACGTTTAGGTAAATCTTTATAAGAATGAGGTTTAAAATTATAAACTTCACAATGATGCGGACAGTTCATCGGTTTCAATAAAAATTCTTCCTCCATTTTAGGAGTTTTTATTGCTTGAAAACTATCAGCGCCATATTTTTCGTAATGACCAGAGGTAACGTATAATTCTTTTTGCCCAATATGAGGTGTCATCACCATTTCATATCCAGCTTTCTTTTGTGCTTTCTTTAAGAAATCTTCTAAACGACCTCTAAGTGCAGCTCCTTTAGGTAACCATAAAGGTAAACCAGCACCAACTTTTTGTGAAAATGTAAAAAGCTCTAATTCTTTTCCTAATTTTCTATGATCACGTTTTTTAGCTTCTTCTAATAACTCTAAATACTCGGTAAGCATTTTTTGTTTAGGAAAAGAAATTCCGTAAATACGTGTTAATTGATTATTTTTTTCATCACCTCTCCAATAAGCACCAGCAACATTCATTACTTTAATTGCTTTGATAATCCCTGTATTAGGAACATGACCACCTCTACATAAATCTGTAAAATCACTATGATCACAAAAAGTAATATCTCCGTCGGTTAAATTTTCAATTAACTCAACTTTATACTGATTTCCAGCTTTTTTATAGTAATCTAAAGCATCAGCCTTAGATATAGAACGTAATTTAAATTCATGCTTTCCACGAGCTAATTCTAAAAATTTCTTCTCAATAGCAGAAAAATCTTTTTCAGATATAATACCTTCTCCTAAATCGATATCATAATAAAAACCATTATCAATTGCAGGACCAATTGTTAATTTAGCATCAGGATGAAAGGTTAAAATAGCTTGAGCTAATACGTGAGCAGAAGAATGCCAAAATGCTTTCTTTCCGTCATTATCATTAAAAGTATATAGTACTAAAGAACCATCAGTGGTAAGTGGTGTGGTAGTTTCAACGGTTGTACCGTTAAAATTTGCAGAAATTACATTTCTAGCAAAACCTTCGCTTATACTTTTGGCAACATCCATCGATGTGCTATTTACTTCAAATTCTTTAATACTCCCGTCTGGTAGTGTGATTTTAATCATTGTATATGTGTTATGTTTAATTCCCTTACAAGTGGAAATTTTATAACTGCAAAGATACCGTAAATGCATTTTTTATACAATATATATTAGGTATTTAAAAAAGGGTTTTTATTTAACGAATATATTTAAGTGTAGTAGTCAATTTTTATGTGTATTTATTTCTTTTAAACCTATTGAAAGTTATGAGTATAATTATTAAATGTAAAAAAAATAAGAAAATATTTGAATTTATAGACTTAAAAAGCTTCTCTTTTTAGAGAAGCTTTTTGAAATTATTTAATTAGAGTTACTTAGTTTTAGGAGGTCTAAAACATTATTATATTTTGGTGTAAAAAAGAAGTCTTCTAAAGTTTCCTTAAGTTTACGTTTTTTTAAATTTTGATGATTATTTTTTCTTTCAGCCTGATAAGGGGTATTTTCAAGTATTACATTTTGATATAAATTTTGATATGAATTAATAAATGTAATAAATTCATTATCAAAATTACGCTTCTTTAAAATTAGTTGATTATAATTCATCGGTTAAGCTTTTTGTGTATTTGTTTAATAATTTTCTACTCAGTGCTAAATTTGCTTTTTTAGAATCTACTGCTAAGTAAATAAAATATTCACCAGAAGGCGCAATATTAATTACATGTATTTGTTCATCTAAATTAAAATGTATATCTCTTAAGTTTTCATTTAAACCTAAGGCTTCTATTGCTTTTCGTTTTGCATTTATTATTTCTACATTATAGGCAGAGGCTAATGCTGTATCAAATTCAGCAACACTTGAATTTGAAATAAGGCATTCACCAGAAGACATTTCAGCTACACTAATAGCTATATAACCAGGTATATTATCTTTCGCGTTACGTACTAATTCATCTAAAAGGTTTTGCATTTTGTTTATTTTATAGTGGTTTATTTAATTCTTTTTTTAAGATTAGTTCTATTAATGATAAATTTAAATTATCGTCAGATAACAGAGCTAAAATTGATTGGTTGTATTTAACTAATAATATGTTTTGATTATTCGACTTTAATATAATTTCATTTAATTCAGTATTATAAAAAGAATTTAAAAAATGGTTACTCATATTAAAAATAGCTGTATTAAAAGCTGCCGTTTTATCTTTTAATTTATTAGACTGATTTTCTTCAGAATAAAAATCAATAATATTACCATTTTCATTAATAAGGTAAATGGCTTTCGAATTTGTTTGTGATATTAATCTTTTTAAATTCATTTATATTTATTTAATCTAAATAAGAGTGCAAATATAAGTGCTTTATTTTATTTTTTAACTTTTTTTGTTGAAAAATAAAGTTAAAATGGATAATTAAATAATACTTTAAAACTGAGCTGTATCTAATTTTTATTTATGGTTAATAAGGATTTATTAAGAGCCTGTTTAAATTTTATCTAAAAAGAGTTTTATATCCTGAGAAACTGAATCCGTTAAACTGAATTTATTTCAGTTTAACATCCTGATTTGTCGTAGTTCTTCATTTTATGTGATTCTGAAATAAATTCAGAATGATGTTTATATCTTAAAAAAGATACTTTATTTGAAATTTAAACAGGCTTTAAAAGTAAGCAAAGAATTTTTGAGTAATTAAATGATAGAAGTAATGTTACGAATGATTGAGTTTGGAAAATAGATAAGGTACCAAGTAATTGAATAAAATATACTTTGGATAAAGAGGAAGAAGAGTAAGTATAATTTGTTGTGAAAAAGAAAAAGCCTCTCAAATAAATGAGAAGCTTTTGCGGTCTGGACGGGACTCGAACCCGCGACCCCCTGCGTGACAGGCAGGTATTCTAACCAGCTGAACTACCAGACCGTTGCTTGTAGCAATACTTTTAACTTACTTAACTAATTGCGGTCTGGACGGGACTCGAACCCGCGACCCCCTGCGTGACAGGCAGGTATTCTAACCAGCTGAACTACCAGACCGTTGCTTTTAGCTTTGTACTTTTACTTAAAATAATTTAGCGGTCTGGACGGGACTCGAACCCGCGACCCCCTGCGTGACAGGCAGGTATTCTAACCAGCTGAACTACCAGACCGTTGCTAATTACTCTAAGCGAGTGCAAATATAAGACCTTTTTATGGAATGAAAAAAAATTATTTCATTTTTTTTTGTCTGCTAACAATATAAGTTGTTAATATTTTATCATATCCTTCATTAATATCTACTGGGATATAATCAATTTTATATTGTAAGCATTTGTTTTTTAGGTTTTTGAAAAACAAACTACTTAGTTCTGTATATTCTTTTTGAATGTTATCAGGATGTAAATTTATTTCTTCATTAGTTTCAATATCTACAAATTTTTTCGGACTATTATCAAAATTAAATAACAATTCTGTTTTTTTATCATAAGTATGAAACAAGATTACTTCATGTTTATTGAATTTTAAATGACGTAAAGCATCAAAAAGTTCTTCTTCATTTTTTGTTGTTTGAAGCATATCAGTAAATAAAAAAATCAAAGAACGACGATGTATGTTTTCTGCTATTTCATGTAAATATTGATAAGTTTCTGTTGTAGCTTTAGATGTTGAGATTAATAAATTATCTAATTGATTCAATAACATTTTACGATGACGTTCGCTTCCTTTTTCAGGAGCGTAGTATTCGTAGCTATCAGAATAGATACTTAAACCGACGGCATCTCGTTGTTTTTTTAATATTTCCATCAAAGAAGCAGCAGCAACTACCGAAAAACCAATTTTATTTAAACTATCAATTGATTGACTTTTAACAATAGGGTAGTGCATCGATGCCGAATTATCAATAATAATATGACATCTTAAATTTGTTTCTTCTTCGTATTTTTTTATGTAAAGTTTTTCGGTTTTAGCAAATAGTTTCCAATCTATATGACGGGTACTTTCGCCTTTATTATATAGCTTATGTTCTGAAAACTCTACAGAAAAACCATGAAATGGACTTTTGTGTATTCCTGTAATAAAACCTTCTACAACTTGTTTTGCAAGTAATTCAAGGTTTTTTATTTCTGAAGAAGTAGTATTTAGATCAATCATAGTGCATCTAAAATAAAAAAAGGTTTGACGCTAGCCAAACCTTTTCAATGATATATTATAATTGTGCTATTTATAAAGCAGCATCAATTTTATCAGTATATGCTTTTTTAGGAGCTGCACCAACTTGTTTGTCTACAACTTCACCATTTTTAAATACTAATACTGTAGGAATATTTCTTACACCATATTTAGCAGCAAATTCTTGGTTGTTATCAACATCAACTTTACCAACAACAGCTTTTCCTTCGTATTCAGAATGAATTTCATCAACAATAGGTCCTACCATTCTACAAGGTCCACACCATGCTGCCCAAAAATCAACTAATACTGGTTTGTCTGATTTTAATACTAACTCTTCAAAGTTTGCATCTGTAATTTCTAATGCCATAATTTTATGTTTTAATTAAGTTATAGTCTTGTTTCTACACTACAAAAGTAATCAAATATTTGACCAATACAATTCTACAAAAATTACTTTTTGTTATCATAGCATCAATAGTTTCTATTTCCTTGGCTGTTTGTTTTTATGTGTGTAAAATAATCAATAACTTAGCGCCATAATTTTCGAGGAAAAATTTGACTGATTGCAACCTCATTGAACATAAGTTCATAATAAAAAAGCTAAAGCAGTAATTTTCTACTTCTTTACGCGACCAAGCAATCTAAGTTTTTCCTTTTTATCTAAATTTTTAAAATATAATTTTATGTCATATTTATTTACTTCAGAAAGTGTTTCTGAGGGACATCCAGATAAAATAGCAGATCAGATTTCTGACGCTTTAATAGATAATTTTTTAGCTTTTGATAAAGAATCAAAAGTTGCCTGTGAAACATTGGTTACTACAGGTCAAGTAGTTTTGGCTGGTGAAGTAAGATCTAAAACATATTTAGATGTTCAAAAAATTGCAAGAGATGTAATTAACAAAATTGGATATACTAAAGGTGAGTATATGTTTGATGGTAGTTCTTGTGGAGTTTTTTCTGCAATTCATGAGCAATCACCAGATATTTATCAAGGTGTTATAAAAGGTAATCCTGAAGATCAAGGAGCAGGAGACCAAGGAATGATGTTTGGTTATGCAACTGATGAAACGGAAAATTATATGCCTTTAGCTTTAGAGTTATCGCACCGTTTATTAATTGAATTAGCTGAATTACGTAGAGAAAATAAGGATATCGATTATTTACGTCCAGATGCTAAATCGCAAGTAACTATTGAATATTCTGATGATAATGTGCCTCAAAGAATTGATGCAATTGTAATTTCTACACAGCATGATGATTTTGATGCAAGTGACGAAGTTATGTTAGCTAAAATTAAATCTGACATTGTTTCTATCTTAATTCCTAGAGTTGTTGCTAAATTACCAGCTAATTTACAAAAGTTGTTTACTGATAGTATAACGTATCATATTAATCCAACAGGTGTTTTCGTAATTGGAGGACCTCATGGAGATACTGGTTTAACTGGTCGTAAAATTATTGTTGATACTTACGGAGGAAAAGGAGCACATGGTGGTGGAGCATTTTCAGGAAAAGATCCTTCTAAAGTAGACCGTTCTGGAGCATATGCAACACGTCATATTGCTAAAAATTTAGTAGCTTCAGGATTATGTAAAGAAGTTTTAGTACAAGTTTCATATGCTATTGGAGTTGCAAAACCTACTAGTATTAATGTTGAAACTTACGGAACTTCAACTATTGATAAAACAGATGGAGAAATCAGTAAAATAGTAGAAACTATTTTTGATATGCGTCCTTATTTTATTGAAAAACGTTTGAAATTAAGAGCTCCTATTTATTCTGAAACTGCTGCTTACGGGCATATGGGTAGAAAATCAGAAATTAAAACAGTTACTTTTACAAATCCAATGGGTGAAACTGTATCTGAAGAAGTAGAAACATTTACTTGGGAAAAATTAGATCACGTAGATAAAATAAAAGAAAGTTTCGGTTTATAGATTGATTATGAGATTTATATATAAAAAATACCTGTGATTTTGTTGCAGGTATTTTTTTATGTCTTATTTTCGTACAAAATAAATTGAAAAATTATGAAAAATTTAAAAGGTGTATTAGCAATCGGTTTAATAGTCGGATTAATGAGTGCTTGCACGAGTTCTGCTACAGAAGATTTTGATGACATTAATGGAAATGTAAAGAAAAAAACATTAAAATCAATTACAGCTATAAACCCAGTAGAAATTCAAGAGTCATTATCTTCAAACTTTTTCTATGATTCAGATAATAAATTGATGAAAATGTCAGGAACAGAAGGGACTGAATCTATTTCAATGGATTATAAAAATGATGGAACTTCTATTAAAGGAGGAAATAATGAGGGGGATTCAGAAAGTTTTTCTATAGAAGAATTATATAAAGCTCCTTATAAGATGTATGAAACGGGAGAGGTTTTAGCATACGATGCGAATAAAAATCCAAGTAAAATTGCATTTCGTGATACAGTTTATGATTATGAAACAAATACTTATAGTGTAGAAACTCAAATTGCAGAAATGACTTATGACGATAAGCCAAATTTATATTTTGCTACTTTAGAATCTGCTGGTCTTGTTGAAATTTTAGATGGTGTTTCTTTAGATTTTGGAATAAATACACAAGCATCAGAAATTATTAAAGCAAGACAATTATTACCTACCAATAATTTAATAAAAGTTGTATATAAAAATGCTGATAGTGAGGTTTTAGGGAGTTTAAATATCGATTATACTTATGATGCTGACGGATATCCTGTAAAAGGAACTGGTACAGCAATAAACGATGAAAATGAAACTATTAGTATTGATGTTGTTTATAGTTATAACTAATTTTTAAAAATATTTACAAAAAAAATCCGTGATACAATTTGTGTCACGGATTTTTTTTATGAAGTTTATTTTATCTGAAGAATATAAGGCATTCTAGCTTGAATTCCTTTTAAATTTTTCATCTGATTGATGTTGTTATATAACTGATAATTTTCATTACCTAAAGCTTCTTTTAAAATATCAACTTTTGATGCTTTTGCAAAAAGAGAGAAGTTTAAAGCTTCTTTTAAATCTTTTTTATAAACAGGATAGTTACGAACTCTATAATTATCAATTTCGGCTAACTCAGCAGCAGCAGCAATTGCATCATCTAAATTACCAAGTTTATCAACCAAACCTTTTTCAACAGCTTCTTTACCTGTCCAAACTCTACCTTGTGCAACATCGTTAACTTGCTCAAAAGTCATGTTACGACCTGCTGCAACACGGTTTACAAAAACAGTATAAATCTGTTCAACACCTTCTTTTGTTACATTATAGAATTTGTCGTTTATCGGTTCAAAAACACTATAATTAGGATTGCTGTTTGTTGATACTTGTTCTGCATTAATTCCAATATTATCAGCGAATTTGTTAAAGTTAGGTACAGCACCAAAAACACCAATAGAACCTGTAATTGTTGTTGGTTCTGCGATAATTTTATCTGCATTACAAGCAATATAATAACCACCCGAAGCCGCTAAATTTCCCATAGAAACCACTAAAGGCTTCTCTTTTTTAGCTAATTCTAATTCACGCCAAATTAATTCTGAAGCTAAAGCACTTCCACCAGGAGAATTCACACGCAATACAATTGCTTTCACATTTTTATCTTTTCTAGCTTTACGAATTGCTTTGTTGGTAACTTCTTGTCCAATAATATCTTCATTTCCTTTGGCATATCTGATTTCTCCTTGTGCATAAATAACCGCAATTTTATTTTTTGCAGATGAAGAAACTCGTCCTTTTCCTGATTTGATATAATCACCTATAGAAATGGTATTTATTTTTTTATCAGAATTTAAAGCTAATTTTTCTTTGTATTGATCTTCATAAATAATGGCATCAATTAAATTATTTTCTTTTGAAAGATTGGCATTTCTACCATTCGCATTATCTGCAATTATATTTAATTTTTCAATAGAAATATTTCTACTTTTAGAAACATCCGAAGTAATTTCAGACCAAATAGATTTTAAAAGCGACGTTGTTTGTTCACGATTAGCATCACTCATTTCATTTAATAAATAAGGTTCTACAGCACTTTTGTATTTTCCATGACGAATCACTTCCATTTTAATTCCGTATTTATCTTCAAAATCTTTATAATATAAAACTTCTGTTGATAATCCTTTAAAATCAATAGCTCCAACAGGATTTAAAAATAAACTATCGGCAACAGAACTTAAATAATAGTTTTTTTGAGTATATACATCATTATAAGCATAGACAAATTTTCCACTTTCTTTAAATTCTTCAATTTTATTTCTGATAGCTTGTGTTTGTGCAATACCAGCGTTTACGGCTATTGTTTTAATACTGATTCCTGTAATTCTTGTATCAGTTTTTGCATTTTCGATAGCATTTATTATTTTATTCAAAGCTAATTTTTCATCGGCTAATTCTAAAATTTCGGCTAACGGATTATCTTCTTTCGGAGCATAATCTTTTACAGGTGTAGATAAGTCTAACTCTAAAACTGAATTTGATTTTACTACTATTTCTTCTTCTGATCCCATTACAGCGGCTATGGCTATAAAAAATAGAAATATTAAAAAGATGGCTATAAAAAAACCAAAAATGGATGCTAATAAGTTTCGTAAAAAGTTCATATTAATGCGATTATTTTTTTAGCAAATATACAGATTTACACCAAGCTTTAAATATTAGCGTAAAGTCATTCTAATTAGTTCTTAAAATCAATATTAATAATGATAGCTTCTTTAGTAGTTGTATTATATTTTATCTATTTCATAATAGATAAAATCCATACTGATAAATTTGTGTAAATTATTTTATTTTTTATTGATATTTAACACTAGTTTTAATCTTTAAATAGTTAAAAATGATGAAAAGATGTTTTTGGGTAAGTGATGATCCCTTGTATATTGAATATCATGATACCGAATGGGGAGTTCCAGTATATAATGATGCAATTCTATTTGAGTTTTTAATTTTAGAAACTTTTCAAGCAGGTTTAAGTTGGATAACAATATTGAAAAAACGAGAAAATTTTAGGCAAGCTTTTGATGATTTTGATTATCAGAAAATAGCTGTTTATAATGATGATAAATATGAAGAATTACTTCAGAATTCAGGAATTATAAGGCATAAATTAAAAATTAAGTCGGCAATTTCTAATGCAAAATTTTTTATGGATATTCAAAAAGAATTTGGCTCTTTTTCTGATTATATATGGAGCTTTGTTGATGGAAAACCAATAAATAATACTTTTGATAAAAAAGAAGATGTTCCTGCGACTACTATTTTATCTGATGTTATATCTAAAGATTTAAAAAAACGAGGATTTAAGTTCGTTGGATCAACTATAATATACGCATATATGCAGGCAATAGGTATGGTTAATGATCATACAACCGATTGTTTTAGATATGAAAATTAACGAATCAAGTATCAGCAAAATAAATAGATAAAAAGGTGCTTATTTTTTATCAAAAAAAAAAGAAAAGGTGATGGCGAAAAAAACAAAAGACCCTGGGTTTGGTTATAATTCTCAAGAAAATAAAAGAGGACTTATTAATAAAGACGGAAGTTCAAACGTAATACACATCAATAAAAATTTTAATATTGATGATTTGTATACTTATTTTGTAGAAATGTCTTGGGGTAAATTTTTCCTTGTAGTTTTTATTAGCTATACTTTTTTAAATATTATTTTCGGACTTTTATATACTTCAATTGGTATTGAACAAATAACACCATCGAAAGGAAGTTTTTTTAGAGATTTTTTAAATGGATTCTTCTTTAGTGCTCAAACATTAACAACCGTAGGTTATGGAGGTATTGCTCCCAAAGGAATTACAGCAAATTTAATCGCTGCTTTTGAAGCAATGTTAGGTTTGTTATCATTCTCATTTATAACAGGTTTATTATATGGACGATTTGCAAAACCAAAAGCGGCTATTCGTTTTAGTGAAAATTTATTATTAAGAGATTTTAAAAATCATAGTGCTTTAATGTTTCGATTAATAAATAACAGAAAAACAGTTATGATTGAGCCTGAAATAAAAGTCACTTTAGTTTTAAATGAAAAAAATGCAGCAGGAAATTATCAAAGAGAATTTCACGAATTAAAATTAGAACGAGATAATATAATGTATTTGCCAACCGTTTGGACGGTTGTTCATGAAATTGATACAGAAAGTCCGTTATATAAATATACAAAACAAGAAATAGCAAAAATGGATGCTCAAGTATATATTTTACTTAAATATCATGAAGAGTCTTTTGGGCAACATGTATATCAAGCAACTTCTTATAGTTTTTCAGATTTAGAAATAAACAAAAAGTATGTTCCTTCTTCTCATTTTGATAAAGAAGGATTTACTATTTTAAATCATGAAAAATTAAGTGAAGTAGAAAAAATGAATTAACCTTTAATTAAATATTTTGCAAGAAATAATAAAGCAATAGCAGTTACAAGACCTATAGCTACAAATAAAGCCGTATTTTTATAATATTTCTTATTATTTTTAGCATCTTTTATATAGCTATAAAACATAGCTATAATAAAAAAAAAGGCAAATAAACATGAAAAAATAATTCTTCCTGTGGTAAATTCTATAGTTGCAAAAGGAATAAACATAAATTGTATTTTCGGCAAAGTTAAAGAATGATTTTATAATGAAGATAGCTAAACAGGTAATTGTTTTTTGATGTTTATTTTAAAGAATAAAAAATTAGGTAAAAAATCATATAAAAATGAAACATAAAATAAAATCAGTACAAGAATTTCACGAAGCATTTAAAATAAATATTCAAAATAAACCAACTATTGCTATTTCTGAAGATAGAAAAAAATTGCGTTTTGAGTTGATGAAAGAAGAAAATGAAGAGTATTTAGAAGCTGCTAAAAACAACGATTTAGTTGAGGTTGCTGATGCTTTAGGCGATATGTTATATATTTTATGCGGAACTATTATTGAACACGGAATGCAAGATAAAATAGAAGAAGTATTTAATGAAATTCAACGTAGTAATATGAGTAAATTAGGTGAAGATGGAAAACCTATTTATCGTGAAGATGGTAAGGTTTTAAAAGGACCTAATTATTTTAAACCAAACATCAAAGAAATTTTAAAATAGTATCAGAATAAAAAAACCTTCTGAATTATCAGAAGGTTTTTTGTGAAATTATTCTTCAAAAATGCGTTCTAATTCTGATGTTAAGGTATTTACATTATTAACCATTTTAAGAATAACACCATCGGAATTTATAATAATATGTGTTGGATATTGTTTTACTTTTAATTCTTTAGACATATATCTTTTTTGATCAGGAATTGTAACATATTTAAAAGGTTTCTTTTTTAAGAATTTTTTCAATTTATCTTTTTCATTAAAAGCTAAACTAATAAATTGAATATCTTTATCTTTATAGATATCTACTAAATCATTTAGTTTAGGAAACTCTTCTACACAAACTTTACAGTTAATAAACCACGATTTTAAAACGGTTATGTTTCCTTTACTAACAGCTTTATTATGTGATTTTCCTTCTAAATCAATAAAATCATATTTAGGTAATTTTTTACCTTCCATTTTATAATATTGATTTGCCATATGAGCTTTTCTAGTAATCGCTTTTTTTATTTTTTCATTAACAGGTTCTTTAATCGTTGTTAATTTATATTCAATATTTTTGTCTTTTTTAGATTTGATAACAACATAAGCACCTGTTCGTAATAACGTCAAAAACATTCCTTTTTCGATAAGGTTTCCTTCGCTATCAATAGGATTAAAGGTTGCCATTAAATCGACATTTTCTTTCATATACGTTTTCCAATTATCAAAGCTATCTTGCATATTATTTAGATTTATAACTTTTTTGGCATCCGTTGTTACTTCATTTTTTATTGATTTTTTAATGTCTTTTGTTGTTTTATTATTTTCTGTAGTTGTATTTAAAAAGGTATTTAATATAAACAAGGACAAAGCTGAACCGATTATAATAGACAACAATATTGGGAGGATATTTTTCATTCTTTTTCAGAGGTTTTTTTTAAAAATAAAGTTGATAATACTAATATAGTCTTTTTTATTTGGTTGTTTTAATAATGAAATAAAATAAAAAAAGCACCAAGTAAAACTTGATGCTTTTTTTATTTAAAATATTTTGTATTAAAGTTGAACTCTCCAACCGTAAGGATCTTCTACTTTATTTGTTTGTATATCTGTAATATATTTCTTCAAGCTAGTTGCATACCCATCAGTTATTTTAGGTAATTCGTAGTCTTCATTTTTATATCCAAAACCAGAAATAGGTGAAATAACAGCAGCTGTTCCTGCACCAAACATTTCTTTTAAAGAACCATTTTTAGATGCTTCTACAACTTCACTAACTGTAATTTGACGAACTTCTACAGTAATATTTTTATCCTCAGCAATTTGAAGAATACTTTTACGAGTAATACCATCTAAAATTCTATCACTAGTAGGGCTTGTAATTAAAGTATCGTTAATTCTGATAAAAATATTCATTGCACCAGCCTCTTCAATATACTCATGTGTATTATCATCAGTCCAAATTACTTGCTGATATCCTTTATCAGTAGCTAATTTTGTTGGATAAAATTGAGCTGCATAGTTTCCACCAGCTTTTGCAAAACCAACACCACCATTGGCAGCACGGGCATATTTTTCTTCAATTAAAACTTTTATATCTCCTGAAAAGTATGCGCCAGAAGGAGCAGCACAAATAATCAATTTATACTCATCAGCAGGAGATGCATGAAAACCTTCTCCTGAAGCAAACATAAAAGGACGAATATATAATGAACTTCCTTCTTTAGTAGGAATCCATTTGTTGTCAATTTCTAATAATTTTTCTAAACCATCCATAAACAAATCTTCTGGAATTTGAGGTATTACCAAACGTTCCGCAGATTTATTTAAACGCTTACAATTGTCTAAAGGACGAAATAATAATGTATTATCATTTTCATCTTTATAAGCTTTCATTCCTTCAAAAATAGATTGTCCGTAATGGAATATTTTTGCAGAAGGATTTAATGAAATTTCTGCATAAGGTTGAATAGAAGGATTACTCCATTTTCCATCAATATAATCACAGACAAACATATGGTCTGAAAAGATACTACCAAATGTTAAATTGTTAAAGTCTACTGTATCAATCTTTGATTTTTCTACAAGTTCAACGCGAATATTAGATTTCATAAAAAAGGTATGTGTTTATGTAGGCAAAAATACAAAAATAGTATGTCATTTAACAATAAACAGAAATGACATTATTAAAAATAACATATATTTGACACCATTATTTTTTTAGGAGTCATTTTTTTGTATCTTAATCAGAAGATAAATACATCTCTTTTTTACTTAAAAGAGTATTCATAAAATAAATTTTTTATTATCAAAAGAGAAATAATTATTACGTCTGATGGTTCTACAACTATCCATTTACCTGATTGGAATGAGCAATATCATTCTAAACACGGAGCAATACAAGAAGCATATCACGTTTTTATAAAAAGCGGATTAGCATTGCAAAAAAAAGAAGAAATTTCAATTTTAGAAATAGGCTTTGGAACTGGTTTAAATTGTTTTATTACTTTTTTAGAAAGAAAATCTGAAAGTATTAAAAAGATTAATTATGTTGGAGTAGAAGCGTATCCTGTAATAAATGAAGAAGTAGCAAAATTAAATTATGTTGCAGAATTAAAAGCAGAAAAACAGCAAACTATTTTTGATAATATGCATGGTTTTTCTTGGGATAAAAAGCACGAAATTACAGCCGATTTTAGTTTAACCAAGCGTCAACAATTTTTTAAAGATATTGATGATAAAAATCAATTTGATTTAATATATTTTGATGCTTTTGCTGCTGAACATCAGCCCGATTTATGGACGGAAGCTATTTTCAAAAGTATGTTTGAAGCTTTACAAGATAACGGAATTTTAGTTACTTATTGTGCAAAAGGAAGTGTGCGTCGTGCTATGCAAGCCGTTGGATTTACAGTTGAACGTTTGGCAGGTCCTCCAGGAAAAAGAGAAATGCTTCGAGCTACAAAAAGAACGGAGGAATTAAAATAGTTAATAAAAATAATATTTTAAAAAGTAATGGAATTTAAAAGACGTTTTGGTAATCGTAAAAAAACAGAACCTAAAAAAGGATTATATTTAGTAGTGGTACTTATTGTTATTTTGTACTTGTTTTTTAATGCAGATAAAATAATCGGAAGATTTTTATAGATGAAGCCATTTCAATTTAAAGAGTTTTCGGTAGCTCAAGACAAAACAGCCATGAAAATTGGTACAGATGCCGTTTTATTAGGAGCTTGGTGTTCTTTAGGTGAATATCCCGATACACTTTTAGATATCGGTTCAGGTACAGGTGTTATTTCATTGATGTTAGCACAGCGTAGCGATGCCATGACAGTTGATGCTGTTGAAATTGATCCAGATGCTTACGAGCAAACGGTTGCTAATTTTGAGCAATCTCCTTGGGGAGATAGATTATTTTGTTATAACAGTTCTTTTTCTGATTTTGCTGAAGAAATAGCCGAAGAAGAAGAGCAATATGATGTAATAGTTTCAAATCCGCCATTTTATACAGATACTTACGAAACAACAAACGAAGCTAGAAATAAAGCTCGTTTTACTTCTTCATTATCTTTTGAAGATTTAATAAAAGGTACTGCCGAAATTTTATCAGAAAACGGAATTTTCTCTGTTATTATTCCTTTTAAAGAAGAAGTTGATTTTATCAATTTAGCAAAAACCTATAATTTATTTTTAAATAAAGTTTGTCATGTAAAAGGAAATGAAGTTTCTGAAATAAAAAGAAGTTTATTGGCATTTTCTTTTAATGAAAAAGTAATTAAAAAAGATGTTTTAATTATAGAAAAAGAAAGGCACCAGTATACTGATGCCTATATAAACCTTACAAAAGATTTTTATTTGAAAATGTAAAATATATATTATTCTTTAGCACTGTAATCAAATTCGGTACTTAAAAATTTATCAGCTATTTCATTAAATGTTTTTGCATTATTACGAGGTATTCCGTGATTAGAACCAGGCATTATACATAGTTGTGCTTTAGGTAAATTATTAAATATTTCAACAGCATGTTCGTTTTTAATAATATCTCTATCTCCAACGGTAATTAATACAGGCGCACTAATTTTTTTTAAATCAGCATGACTTATATCTGGCTGATTTAGTAATAATTTATCTAACTGTAATTCTTTTTCCCAGTTTTTAGAGGTATCACCTTTTTTAATCATAGTTATTGTTTCTGAGTGCATTTCTCTAACTTGGTCAATTGCCCAACTATTAACAGCAGTAGTATCTAGTCTTAAATTGACACCCATTGTAACTATTTTTTTGATTTTAGTTTTATTGTTGATACCCATTTTTAAGCCAACAATTCCGCCATCACTCCATCCAAGGATATTTATAGAGTCTAGTTTTAAATGTTTTATAAGTCCATCTAAATCTTTAGCCATTAAGCTGTATGTTAAGTTTTTTGTTTTTAATTCAGATTTCCCTTGACCTCTACTATCTACAGCAATTACTCTAAATTTATCTTTAAAATAATCAATTTGATATTCCATCGCTTTAATATCAGCACCACAATTATGAATTATTAATAAAGGTTCGCCTTCTCCATATTCTTCAAAATAAATTTTAGCTTTATTTATTTTTACATATTTTCCAACTTCTTTATTGTTTCCGTAAGGAGTTTTAAATTGAGCTTGAGTATTGATATTGCTCATTAAAAAAATAAAAAAAGGTAAAATAAGTTTTAGTAATGTTGTTTTTTTCATAGTAGTTTTTTATCTTATTATTGTTGGTTAGATTATTAATAAAATATAGTTTTTTTTGTTAAATCTATTTAGCAATGCAATAATAAAAGGAAATAGGTTAATAATCAAACTATATTTATTCTTTAAATTTTTCACTATTTAGTTATCAATATTAAAAAGCACCTGTAATTTTACAGACTATTTGTAAATGATGGTATCTTTGCGGTTCATTTATATTTATGGCTATCAACACACTTTTAATAACACCACCTTTTACACAATTAAATACGGCATATCCTGCAACGGCATACATTAAAGGATTTTTAAATTCTAAAGATGCAAATGCAACGCAAATGGATTTAAGCATCGAGCTATTTACAGCTATTTTTACGAAAGAGTTTATAGATGCTATTTTTAAGCAGGCTGAAATGCTTGGTAATGCTAATTTTCCGCTAGTAGTAAAGCAGAAAGAAGCATATATAAATAAAGTAGATACTGTTATGAATTACTTGCGAGTGCAAGAAGTTACTGCAGCTTATCAAATAGTACATAAAGATTTTTTGCCTCACGGACACAGGCGTATAAAATTAGCTAAAGATTTAACAACCGAATTTGGGAAATTAGGAATTTTAGATAAAGCCAAACATATTGCAACTTTATTTATAGAGGAATTAGGTGATTTTATAAATGCAAATGTAGATGAGTTTTTTTCATTTACACGTTATGCTGAACAATTAGGAAGATCGGCTTCTAGTTTTGATATTATTGATGAGTTTCTTGAATATGAAACAACATTAATAGAAGATGAAATGTTATATCTTTTAGAAGAAAAAATAAAAGAAGAATCGTATGATTTAATTTGTTTTACTGTGCCATTTCCAGGAAATTTATTTTCCGCTTTGCGATGTGCTCAATTTATAAAACAACAATATCCAAAGATAAAAATAGCCATGGGTGGCGGTTATTGTAATACAGAATTAAGGCGTTTATCTGATCCAAGAATTTTTAATTTTGTAGATTTTATTACTTTGGATGATGGTGAAGCTCCATTATTAAAAATAACAGAATTTTTAGATGGAAAAATAACAGAACAAGCTTTAGAAAGAACTTATATCTGTAAAAATAATGAGGTTATTTATGCAAATAAAATTCCCAATACTATATTTCATCATAAAAACTTACCTGCGCCGAGTTATATCGGCTTGCCGACAAATAAATATTTATCGTTTTTAGATGTAATGAATCCGATGCACAGAATGTGGTCGGATGGTAAATGGAATAAACTAACTATTTCGCACGGATGTTATTGGAAACAATGTTCTTTTTGTGATGTTACATTAGATTATATCAGTAATTATGAAAATACAACTGCTGATGATTTAGTTAATAAAATTGAAAAAATAATATCAGAAACAGGTGTTACAGGTTTTCATTTTGTTGATGAAGCTGCTCCGCCAAAAATGTTAAGAGCTTTAGCTAATAAATTATTAGAAAGAAAAGTATATATTACATGGTGGACAAATATTCGTTTTGAAAAAACTTTTACTCCCGAACTTTGTTCTTTGTTATCAAAATCAGGATGTATTGCCGTAACAGGAGGTTTAGAAGTTGCTTCTGACAGATTGCTTGCTAGAATGAAAAAAGGTGTAGATATTGGACAAGTAGCAAGAGTAACCAAAGCTTTTTCTGATGAAAATATTATGGTTCATGCTTACTTAATGTTTGGATTTCCTACCGAAACCGATCAAGAAACTATTGATTCTTTAGAAGTTGTACGTCAGTTATTTCAACATAATTGTATTCAATCTGCTTTTTGGCATATGTTTGCTTGTACGAGTCATAGCCCTGTAGGAAAAGATCCTGATGCTTTTGAAATTAAAATTACAGGTCCAGAATTTAAAGGATTTGCAGAGAACGATTTATATCATGAAGATCCAACAGGAGCAGAGCATCATTTGTATAGTCAAGGATTAAATTCGGCATTAAATAATTATTTGAATAATAAAGGTTTTGAAATTCCTTTACAAGATTATTTTGATTTTAAAGTGCCAAAAACAATGCAAGAATCTAATTTAATTGAAGCTTTTTTAAAATCATAAAGTTGATAAACTTATTAAAATAAAATTAAAAAAAAATCATTTTACTTTTTACAGTAAAATGATTTTTTTAAGATAGATAGTATTAACTTTATTCTTTAGAATCTTTTATTTCGATAAAAGAATCAATATTATCATAAATAGGAGGAATTATTTCTTTCCCAGATTTATCAATAAAACCATATTTGATGTTATCAATAGAAACTCTAGCCCAACCTTTTCTATATTTATCAAACTGATCTATTTCGGTATATTTTATTCTAACAATTGTATTTCCTTTTTTATTAATAAAACCAAATTTATCTTTAATTTTAACTAAAGCCCAACCTCTTCTATATAGGTCAAAATTATAAATTTCGTCAAACTTGGTATTTATTACTTTTTGACCACTATTATCAATAAATCCTAACTTATTTTCTTCTTTTATCAGCGCCCATTTTTTTTGATAGAGACCAAATTCACCAATAGAATCATAAACTGCTTCTACAATTTCTTTACCAAATTTATCAATAAACCCAATTTTATTTTTAAGGTTTACTTTAGCCCATCCTTTTCTTACTTTATTATATGGTTCAATACTATTGTATTTTGTAGGTGTAATTTCTAAACCTTTATTATTTACGACACCATAAAGATCTTGATTTTTGACAATAAAAAAATTTTGAGCATTTGCGTAAAAACTTGAAACAATAATAAAAGCTAGTGTTAATTTTAATTTCATTAATTTATAATTAAGGGATTTTAATCTTCAAATATAGTCTGATTTAATATAAAAATCAGTTTTTTAATATTTAAAAATTATTAAGTGTATGTTATATTTTTACTAGTTGTTTTAAAAGAATTTACGATTTTATATATCAAAAAAGACATCATTTCTATTGATGTCTTTAATGTGTTTGTATAATTTAAGGCTAAAATTATTCTTTTATAGTATTCGGGTTGTATCCTAAGTAAGGAGTTTCTTTTTCTACAAAGGTAATTCCGTATTCTTCTAGTTCTTTTAGAATAGGTTCATAAACTTCTTTTAAAATAGGTAATTGTACTCCAGGCGTAGTAATATCACCATTTAAAATACGTAAAGTTGCCATTGCTACAGGTAATCCTACCGTTTTTGCCATAGCAGTATAAGTTTGGTCATCACCTTTAATAACCATACTACTTTCTATTTGATGTTTTTCATTGTTATATTCGTACCCAAATTTATGATGCATAACAATCATATCTTTATCATCAGCTTCAAGTGTCCATTTTTCAGAAAGTATTTTTTGAAGCATTTGAGCAGGCGTTGCATTTTTTAAACCTGTTTTTTTAGTTGGATTAAAAATATCTAATTCTAAAAATTTATCCCACATCATATCATCTTGCTGTATATTTAGATAAGATCTAAATTTCAATTCTACAGAATCGGTAGGTGAGTAGGCTAAAAATAAATTGGTAAAATCACGATAACTTAAATTTTCAGAATTTTCAATAGTGTATGAATCATCTGTCATTCCTAATTGAACAAATACATTCCATGCTCTAGAAAAACCAACTTTTCTAATTGTTCCTCTATACATAGTTGGTATGTTGTCTAAATTATACATACTTCTGTATTTTAAAGAATCACGATTTGCATATCCTTCAAATTTACCATAACCATCAATAGTTAAAAATTCAGTTCTTCTAAAAAGTTTGTGATACGGAATATATTTATAGGTATTTTCCTGAATAAACATAGCAGCCCCGCCTTGACCTGCTAAAACAACATTCCTAGGATTCCAAGTAAACTTATAATTCCATAAATTTGTATCACTTTCAGGGGCAACTAATCCACCTGTAAACGATTCAAAAAGTAACATTTTAGCACCTTGATCATGAATTTTATCGATAATTTGCATTGCGCTCATGTGATCGATTCCTGGATCTAAACCAATTTCGTTCATAAATACCAAACCTTTTGCTTTTACATCAGCATCTAAGGCTTTCATTTCATCAGAAATATAAGAAGCCGTTACCATGTGTTTTGTGTAGGTAATACAATCTTTTGCTACTTCTATATGAAAACGAGCAGGTAGCATTGAAATAACGATATCAGCATTTTTAATTGCAGTAATACGTTCATCTGTATTAAAAACATCTAATTGTATTGCCGTCGCATTTTTATGATTATCAATAATTGCTTCTGCATTTTTAAGCGAAACATCACCAATTGTTATTTGTAGATTTTCTGCTGTTGATTTATCTAATAAATATTTTATAAGAGATGAACAAGATCTACCAGCGCCAATAATTAATATTTTTCTCATATATAATGTACTTTTGTTATCTTTTCTATTTGAAGCGACAATATCGTTAAAATAAAGTTTAAAATTAAACAAAACCATTAAGAATGTATAAAAATTTAACAATTGCATCTGTTTTAGGAGTTATTGCAGTAATTTTAGGAGCTTTTGGAGCGCATGCTTTAAAAGGAAAATTAAGTGCAGATGCCTTACAAAGTTTTGAAACTGCAGTAAGGTATCAGTTTTTACATGTCTTGGTATTACTTTTTGTAAATACGTTTAAAGAGTTTAATATTAAGCAAAAAAATAGCATTAGTTTGCTATTAATATTAGGAATATTGCTTTTTTCAGGTTCAATTTATGCAATATACTTATTTGAAGTGCCAGTTAAATCAATTTGGTTTATTACTCCTTTAGGTGGTGTTTTACTAATAATAGCTTGGGTTTTAATGACTTTTCATTTTGTGAAAAAGGCTCTTAAATCAGAATAATAATTGATAAAGTTTTTCAATGATTAATCAGTTTAGCCAAAAAGGACTATTTTTGTATCAACTTAACACAACTAAATTATTTTAAGATGACAAATCTTGATGCAAAAACGATATCGATAGAAAACTTAGGAATTAAGGATGCTACGGTTCGTTATCAATTAACATCAGACGAATTACACGATATAACTATTGAAAAAGAACAAGGAGAAAACACTAGTTCTGGAGCATTAGCTGTAAAAACAGGAGAATTTACTGGACGTTCACCAATGGATCGTTTTATCGTTAAAGACGATATTACTAAAGATGAAATTTGGTGGGGAGATATAAATCTACCTTTCGATTCAGCAAAATTTGACAAACTTTATGATAAAGTAACTAATTATCTTTCAGAAAAAGAAGTTTTTGTACGTGATAGCTATGCATGTGCAGATGAAGATTATAAGTTAAATATTAGAGTAGTAAACGAATATCCTTGGAGTAACATGTTTGCTTATAACATGTTTTTACGCCCAACTGCAGAACAATTAAAAGGTTTTTCTCCAGAATGGACTGTAATTAATGCACCAGGTTTTATGGCAGATCCTGAGGTTGACGGAACACGTCAGCACAATTTTGCTATTTTAAACTTCGAGAAAAAAATTGCTTTAATTGGTGGAACTGGTTATACTGGTGAAATTAAAAAAGGAATTTTTTCTGCTTTAAACTTTATCTTACCTGTGTTTAAAAACACGTTACCAATGCACTGTTCTGCAAATGTTGGTAAAGAAGGTGATACTGCTATTTTCTTCGGATTATCAGGAACTGGAAAAACAACCTTATCTACAGATCCTAATCGTAGTTTGATTGGTGATGATGAACATGGTTGGACTTCAGAAAATACTGTATTTAACTTTGAAGGTGGTTGTTACGCTAAAGTAATTGATTTATCTAAAGATAAAGAGCCAGAAATTTATGCAGCTATTAAAAGAGGAGCAATTCTTGAAAATATAGTTACAGATGCTAAAGGTGATGTAGATTTTAATGATACATCTATTACACAAAATACACGTGTAAGTTACCCAATACATCATATTGAAAATATTCAAACACCATCAACAGGTAAAAACCCTAAGAATATATTTTTCTTAACGGCTGATGCTTTTGGTGTATTGCCTCCAATATCTAAATTAACACCAGGTCAGGCAGCATATCACTTTATTTCAGGTTATACAGCTAAAGTTGCTGGTACTGAAGCAGGTGTTACTGAGCCATTACCAAGTTTTTCTGCTTGTTTCGGAGCGCCATTTATGCCATTACACCCAACTCGTTATGCAGAAATGTTAAGCGAAAAAATGAAAGCATCTGATGTAAACGTTTGGTTGATAAACACTGGATGGACTGCAGGTCCTTACGGAGTTGGTCATAGAATGAAACTTAAATACACTCGTGCTATGATTAATGCAGCATTAAACGGTGAATTAGGTGAAATGAATAATGAAAACTATCATGTACATTCTGTATTTGGTTTAGCACAACCAAGACAATGTCCTGGAGTTCCTGCTGAATTATTAAGCCAACGTAAAGCTTGGGATAATGATGAAGAATATTATAAAACAGCACACAAATTAGCAGATTCATTTAGAGCTAACTTCAAACAGTTTGAAGAAAATGCAAATGATGAAATTTTAGCAGGTGGACCACCAACTGTTAAATAATAAGCAATAAAATAATATATAAAAGCATCCGAAAGGATGCTTTTTTTATGCCTAAATACCACCTATTTTTGTTACTTTAAAATAACTAGTATGATTGTAAAAGGAAATATTGTAGATATAGAAAATAAACGAATTTATAAAGGAGCTGTTGAGGTTGAAAACGGAAAAATAAAAAATATTATAGAAGTAAATCATTCTATAGAAAATTATATTTTACCTGGTTTTGTAGATGCTCATATTCATATTGAAAGCTCGATGTTAGTTCCTTCTGAATTTGCAAAAATTGCAGTGACACATGGTACAGTTGCAACAGTTTCTGATCCGCATGAAATAGCAAATGTATTAGGTGTAAAAGGTGTTAATTTTATGATTGAAAACGGAAAAAAAGTTCCGTTTAAATTTAATTTTGGAGCGCCAAGTTGTGTACCAGCAACATCTTTTGAAAGTGCTGGTGCTGTTATTAATTCAGAAGATATTAAATTGATGATGGAAAATCCAGATATCAAATATTTAGCTGAAATGATGAATTATCCAGGCGTGTTATTTGACGATGCTGAGGTTTTGAAAAAAATTCAACATGCAAAAAATAATAACAAACCCATCGACGGACACGCTCCAGCTTTGCGAGGCGATGATATTTCAAAATATATTTCAGCAGGAATTTCAACAGACCATGAGTGTTTTACCTATGATGAAGCTTTAGAAAAACTTCAAAAAGGAATGAAAGTAATTATTAGAGAAGGAAGTGCAGCTAAAAACTTTGATGCTTTAATTGATTTATTACCAAATCATTTTGATAATATGATGTTTTGTTCTGATGATAAACATCCTGATGATTTATTAGTAGGACATATAAATGAATTGTGTGAACGTGCCGTTTCAAAAGGAATTGATGTTTTTAAAGTATTGAAAGCAGCTTGTGTAAATCCTGTAAAACATTATAATTTAGATGTTGGTTTATTGCAAAAAGGTGATGATGCCGATTTTATTGTAGTCGAAAATTTAGAGCAATTTAAAGTATTACAAACGTATATAAATGGCGAGTTAGTTGCTGAAAATGGAAAATCGTTTGTAAAATCAGTAGCTTTTGAGGTATTGAATAATTTTAATACTGATAAAAAAAGTATTGCTGATTTTGAGTTTAAATCATCCGCAGAAAAAATTAAAGTTATTGAAGCCTTAGATGGCGAATTGGTAACCAATCAAATTGAAGCAAATTCGTTAATTAAAGATGGGAATTTAGTTTCAAATACTCAAAATGATGTGTTAAAAATGACGGTTGTAAATCGTTATAAAAATGCCAAACCATCAATAGCATTTATAAAAAACTTCGGATTAAAAGAAGGAGCAATTGCAAGTTCTGTTGGTCATGATTCTCATAATATTATTGCTATCGGTGTTTCTGATGAAGCAATTTGCAAGGCAGTAAATTTATTAATTGAAAATAAAGGCGGAATTTGTGCAGTAACAACATCCGAAGAAAAAATAGTTTCCTTGCCTGTAGCAGGAATTATGTCTGATAAATCGGCAATAGAAATTGGAAAATCTTACGCTGAATTAGATGCGATGGCAAAACAAATGGGAAGTAAATTAAGAGCGCCTTATATGAGTTTATCGTTTATGGCATTATTGGTTATTCCATCGTTAAAACTATCGGATAAAGGGTTGTTTGATGGAAATACATTTCAATTTACATCATTAGAAGTTGGATAAATTTTCCCGTAGAGATGCGATTTATCGCGTCTGCAACAACACTGCAAGAATAAATAGCAACAATAATATAGCGTAGATAGGCATAAATAAGCTGAATGAGAGACGCGATAAATCGCGTCTGTACCCTAGTAATAATTGATTAGTTTTGTATTTGCAGAAATTGCCATAAAATTTGAAGACAGAAAAAATAATATTAGGAGTTGACCCAGGTACAAGTATCATGGGGTTTGGGATTATAAAAGTTGTAGGAAAAAAAATGGAATTTGTTCAGATGAATGAGTTGATTTTAAAAAAATACGATAATCATTATATAAAATTAAAGCTGATTTTTGAACGAACTATTGAATTAATAGATACGTATCATCCTGATGAAATTGCTTTAGAAGCACCTTTTTTTGGTAAAAATGTACAATCGATGTTAAAGTTAGGACGTGCGCAAGGTGTAGCGATGGCGGCAGCATTATCACGAGATATTCCCGTTACAGAATATGCGCCTTTGAAAATAAAAATGGCAATTACAGGAAGCGGAAAAGCAAGTAAAGAGCAAGTTGCTTTAATGTTAAAATCGCTATTAAATTTAAAAACATTACCAAAAAATCTAGATGCTACCGATGGTTTAGCCGCTGCGGTTTGTCATCATTATAATTCAGGGAAAGTTATTGGCGGTAAAAATTATACAGGCTGGGCATCGTTTGTGAGTCAGAATGAAAAACGTGTTAAAAAGTAATTAAATTATGATTAGTAATTCCCCGATTTCAAAAAATAACGGAATAGACCTTTTTAATTTTGAACATTATGCTAAAAAGGTTCAAAAGATAATTCAAAATAATTCCAATAATTCTGAGCCTTTAACTATCGGGATTTATGGAAAATGGGGAGAAGGTAAAACATCTTTTTTAAATTTAATTGACAAGGGAATTGATTCAGGAGAAAAAGAAAAAGGACAAAAAGGTATTTTAAAATATCATTTTAATCCTTGGAGATATAGCACCGAAGAAGAAATGCTATTTGATTTTTTTGATGGACTTTCTAAATTGATGTTTGTAAATACAGAAAATGAAACACTTCAAAAAGTAGGAGAACAGCTTATAAAATACAGTAAATATGCTAAGGCGATTAAAGTTTCTGCTTCTGCGGGATTAAGTCCTTCAAATAAAGTTAGTGCTACTTTAGATATAAGTGAAATTATGAAATCTTTAGGTGAAGGTTTTATAGGAGAAAAGCCAGTTTTAGAAGTAATAATAGATAATATCAATAAAAAACTAGAGGAATCTAAATATAAAATAGTCATATTTATTGATGATATTGACCGTCTTGATAAAGATGAAATATATACTATTTTAAAGTTGATAAAATTAAATGCGAATTTTAATAATTTTGTATATATCGTTGCTTTAGATGAAAATCATGTTGCAAAAGCAATAGGGAAACGTTATGGTGTAGACACGAAAGATGGAGAATTATTTTTAGAGAAAATTATTAATATTCCAATTCATTTACCAAAAATTGAATCAGCAGATTTTAAATATTTTTTTAAGATAAAACTTGGAGAAATAATCAATAATTTGGGTTTTTCTAATAGAGTAGAAGAAATTAAGGATATAAGTTATATTCATGCATCTGAGTATTTTAATAACGGTAGAGAAATAATACGAGTTCTTAATAGTTTTTTTGTAAGTGCTTTTGCTATTGGGGAAGAAGTTAATCTAAGAGATTTATTTTGGATTGAATATTTGAAGGTAAAATATACAGATGTTTTTGATGTTATAAAAAAATATAATTCATCTAATATAGAAGAATTAATTACTAATAGTACTATAATTAAGTATTTTACAAGTATTTTAAATAAAGATGAAATATTTAATGAGCATTCTAATAAAATTGTACAAGGATTATTTCCAGAGTATAAAGATTCTAAATCGAAAATGGAATATAATAAGGGTAAAAATCTTATTGAAATTTCAAATTTTAATTTAAAAATTAATCACCCTAATCATTTTGATAAATATTTTTCTTATCACATGGAAAGAAAATTTTCTAACGTGAAAAATCAAGAAATACTTCAAAATATAATTGATAAAAATGAAGTCGAGTTAAAAGTAAATCTTATTGATTTAAGAGATAAGGATGATTTAGAAGTTCATCGTTTTTACAGTGTTATTGAGGATTTTATTAATGATGAAAATATAAATTACCTGTTTTTTTATGACTTTTTATTTTCAAATTTAGATATAATACCCGAAAGTGAAAAGGATTATTTTGGGTTGACTTATAAACTAAGAGTCATAGAGCTAATCGCATCTAATTTAGATAAAAGTAGTATTGATAAAGAGAAAATAATACAATTAGCGAAAAAACTAACTATTCATCAATTATGTTATTTTACTAGAACCATAAATTTAAAAATTGATGTTAGAAAACAATTAGATAGATTAATTGTAAGCAAAGCAAAAGAAGAATATATAAATAAACCTACTCCTTTCTTTAATGATTTAACAAAAGAACATTCACATTATAAAATGATTATGTCTTTATGGAAAGAATATGATGAAAATTCATTTGAAAAATATATTGACAATCAAACCAATAATTTTGATAATATATTGAAATTGATAAGGAATTTCCCTGGTTTTTGGAACAATGAATATTTTGGAGATTTAGAAGGAACTAATTATAATTACATGAAAAAAATTATAGATGTTGATGTGATTTATCAAAAAATTCAAGAAATGAAACCCGAATTAATCAATAAAATAAATATTAAAGATAATATGTCTTTTTCTATTAGCAACAGACCATCAGAAGAAGAAAACGTAGAACAATTTATTTATTGGTATAAAAAAGACAAAAATTTAATAAACTAATTTGGCAGGAATCTACATACATATACCATTTTGTAAGCAAGCATGTTTTTATTGCGATTTTCATTTTTCGACTTCTTTAAAAAAGAAAGACGAACTAATTTCGTGTTTAATAACAGAATTAGAAATCAGAAAAAAAGAATTACAATCAGAAATAATTGAAACTATTTATTTTGGTGGCGGAACTCCTTCGTTATTATCATCCGAAGAAATAACAAGTTTATTAAATGCGATTTATCAGCATTATAAAGTTATCGAAAATCCTGAAATTACGCTAGAGGCAAATCCTGATGATTTATCCGAAGAAAAAATTTTAGAACTCGCAAATTCACCAATTAACCGATTGAGTATTGGCGTGCAATCTTTTTTTGAAGAAGATTTAAAAAGTATGAATCGGGCGCATAATTCAAAAGAAGCAAAAGAATGTTTATCAATAGCAACTCGTTATTTCGATAATATTACGATTGATTTAATTTATGGCGTTCCGAATATGAGTAACCAACGATGGAAAGAAAATTTGCAAATTGCTTTCGATTTTGGCGTAAATCATATTTCGAGTTACGCCTTAACTGTTGAGTCAAAAACAGTGTTAGATAGTTTTGTTAAAAATGGAAAATATCCCGAACCAGATGAAACAGAAGCTAAAGAACATTTTGATATTTTAGTCGCAGAAACCGCTAAAAATGGATTTGTACATTATGAAATATCAAATTTTGGAAAACCAGCTTATTTTTCGAAACATAATACTTCGTATTGGTTGGGTAAAAAATATATCGGAATAGGCCCTTCGGCACATTCGTTTAGTAAAACGCATCGTAGTTGGAATGTTGCCAATAATGCAAAATATATAAAAGAATTAGAAGAAGGAAAGCTTCCGAATGAACAAGAAGAATTATCCGAAGAAGACCAATTTAATGAATATTTAATGACAGGTTTACGAACTATTTGGGGAGTTTCATTAGATGAAATTAAAGCTTCTTTTAAAGAAGAGTTATTAAAATCATCAGAAAAATTTATATCCGAAGGATTATTAATTATTGAAAATAATACTTTAAAAACGACTCCAAAAGGAAAGTTTTTAGCAGATGGTTTGGCATCAGAATTATTTAGAATAAAATAAAAATATGATTGCAGAAATATATCATAATTCAGAAAAATATAAAATAGATTTAGCAAAACCTTTAGATATTTCAATCGCAATTGATGTATCAAAAGAAAGTGTAAATGCTTGGTATATTGATGATCCTGAAATTACACCTGTTAAATTAGATGATTGGGTAGGTAGTGTAGCGCAAGGTGCAGCGGTTAATTTTAATATGATTTCGTTTAATCCACATTCGCACATAACACACACCGAATGTGTGGGGCATATCACTAAAAAAGTGCATTCTATCAATAAGAATTTAAATAAATTTTTCTTTTTGGCTGAAGTGATAAGTATTTATCCGAAGAAATTAGAAAATGGAGATTTAGTAATAACAAAAGAACAATTAGAAAATGTTTTAGATGATAAGAAGAGAGAAGCTGTTATTATTAGAACCTTGCCAAATTCTGATAAAAAAACAATTGCTAGATATTCAAATACGAATCCGCCATATTTGTTAGAAGAAGGTGCTGTTTATCTCAAAGAAAAAAATATTAAGCATTTATTAATTGATTTGCCTTCGGTAGATAAAGAAAAGGATGAGGGTGAATTATTATCTCATAATGCTTTTTGGAATACATCAAAAAATATTCGTTTAGATGCAACGATAACAGAATTTATTTATGTAAAAGATGCTATAAAAGATGGTACTTATCTTTTAAATTTAATGATAGCACCTTTTGAAAATGATGCTACGCCAAGTAAACCTGTTTTGTATAAAATCTTAAATTAGTAGGTAAATTTGTTTTCTGGTAAAAACATAAGCATATAATAATAATAATAATAATAATAATAATAATAAATATTTGTGTTATTTACTTCTTTTTAAGCTTTTTACTATAAATGTTTCTTTTTAGTGATTTCTATTTGTTCAGCGAAATTTACTTTATGTTTCATTTATATTTCAAAGATACTATAAGAACTCAAAAAAATATTAAATATAAGATGAAAGGTACTTTAATGTCTTTAAAATGTGTAAAAGTGTCTTTTTTGTGTTTCAGGTTGCTATTTCTTTTTTTTGTTTAGAATGAATATAAAAATAAACTAAATTATTAATAGATGTAAAAGAGAGTTCTTTTTTTTATAGATTTACAGCTCAATAAAAAAAAACACGACAATTTTTAATACTTATAAACAATGTTGGTTAACCGTAAGATACGGTATAACTCGGGCTGTTTATGTATTATGATTATTTAAGTATAAAATATATCAATTCTAAAAAGTCCGACTTCACAGTCGGACTTTTTATTTTTATATCAAATTCAAAATAAAACTAGAACTTATGAAAAAACTATATTTTAATTATCTAGCTACTTTTAAAGGACTTTCTACCGAAGTTTGGTGGTTAGCTTTAATCACTTTGATAAATAGAGCAGGTACTATGGTTATTCCTTTTTTATCATTGTATTTAACTAAAGATTTAAATTTTAGTTTAAAAGATGTAGGTTGGATTATGAGCTGTTTCGGAGCAGGGTCTGTTATTGGATCTTGGTTAGGTGGTAAATTAACTGATAAAATAGGATTTTATAAAGTGATGAAAGTTAGTCTGTTTTTAACAGGTTTATTATTTATTGCTTTACAATTTGTTTCTACTTTTTATGGATTTTGTATTGGTATTTTTTTAGTAATGTTAGTTGCTGACACTTTTCGACCAGCAATGTTTGTTGCTTTAAGTGCATATAGTAAGCCTGAAAATAAAACACGTTCGTTAACTTTAATTCGTTTGGCGATTAATTTAGGTTTTTCAACAGGTCCTGCGGTTGGCGGAATTATTATCACTTCTTTAAGTTATAGCGGATTGTTTTGGGTTGATGGAATTACCTGTCTTTTGGCAACGTTACTATTGGTAAAAGTATTACATCCTAAAAAAGCAAAAATTTTAGATGAAATAAAAATAGAGAACCCTATTTCTGTATTTTCAGATAAAGCTTTTTGGGTATTTTTTGTTGCTATGTTTATTTTCGGATTTGTGTTTTTACAATATTTTTCAACCATACCACTGTATTATAAAGAAGCACATTATTTGTCTGAATTTGAAATAGGTTTGATAATGGGTATGAATGGTTTTTTAATTTTTTTATTAGAAATGCCATTAATTAAATGGTTAGAAGAAAGTAAATATACCAAAGAACGTTTGATGTTTGTCGGTTTATTTTTAACTGGAATAAGTTTTTTAGTATTAAACTTAACAGGATGGGTAGGTATTTTAATTATAGGAATGTTATTTATGACTATTGGCGAAATGATTGCTTTTCCATTTTCAAATGCTTTTGTAATGGAGCGAGCTAAAAAAGGAAAGCAAGGAGAATATATGGCATATTATAGTATTGCATTCTCTTTAGCACATATTTTTGGTCATAATTCAGGTATGCAAATGGTTGATGCCTTAGGATTTGATAAAACATGGTGGATTATCACCTTAATAACAGTTATAGGTTTGTTTTTTTTATTGATGTTAAGTAAGGTTATTAAAAAAGAAAATCTTAAAATTTAAGTGCTGTATTTGTTAGTTCTTGATGAAAATCAGATTATATTGTTTAAAGTAAAGGAGAATGGAAAAAATCCGCCTTAGCAAATTATTTAGCCCAAAAGAAATATTTATATTTGAAGTTTTAAATGACCAACGTAAAAATGAATATACAAGACGCCCAAAAGGAAGTAGATAATTGGATTAAAAATCATGGAGTTCGTTATTTTAACGAATTAACAAACATGGCACAATTAACAGAGGAAGTAGGAGAGGTTGCTCGAATTATTGCTCGTCGTTATGGAGAACAAAGCGAAAAAGAAAGTGATAAAAATAAAGATTTAGGTGAAGAGTTAGCAGACGTTATGTTTGTTGTATTATGTTTGGCAAATCAAACAGGTATTAACTTACAAGATGCTTTTGATAAAAAGTTAGATATAAAAACAAAACGTGATCATGATCGTCATCACAATAACGAAAAATTAAAATAAATGAGTTTTACTAAAAATATACAAAAAGGAAGTTTTTGGATTAATGTACTTAAAGTAAGTGTTCCGTTTTTAGTTTTTGTAACAATATTTTCATTATTAGTAAATAGTGGAGGTGCGTTATTTTCTGGAGATTTTGAAACAGTACATACTATCAATTTTTCGGAAGGTAAATGGAAACGTTTTTGGTTAACAAAAGTAACAGTTAGTACTTTATATGCTATTTATGTAGTAAATAAAAAAACAAAATAAATAGTATTTTTTCAAAATTATATAATAATGAACTTACAACTGACTAGCAGTAGAAATAAATTAATTAATTCAGAAGTAATTATTTCTGGATCAAAAAGTGAATCGAATAGATTGTTAATTTTACAACAATTATTTTCGAATATAAATATTGAAAATTTATCAGATTCAGATGATACACATCATTTACAAGAAGCTTTATCTTCTGATAATGAAATAGCAGATATTGGTCATGCAGGTACTGCAATGCGTTTTTTAACTGCTTTTTTTGCAACTCAACAAGGCGTAACAAAAGTTTTACAAGGGTCTGAGAGAATGCATAATCGTCCTATTAAAATTTTAGTTGATGCACTTCGTGATTTAGGTGCAGATATTGAATATTTAGAAAAAGATGGATATCCTCCAATAAAAATTACAGGTAAAAAAATAGAAAAAGACACTGTTTCTATTGATGGGAATGTAAGTAGTCAATACATTTCTGCTTTAATGTTAATTGCACCTAGTTTAAAAAATGGGTTAGCAATTGATTTAAAAGGTATTGTTACTTCTGTACCATATATTGAAATGACGTTATCTTTATTGCATAAAATAGGTGTTTCGGCTACTTTTATCAAAAATAGTATAAAAATTGAAGCTTTAGAAAATGTTGTACCTCAAAATATAGTTGTTGAATCTGATTGGAGTTCTGCTTCTTATTTTTATTCGTTAATAGCATTGAGTAAAGTAGGTGCTACAGTAGAATTAACAGCTTATAAAAAAGATAGCTTACAAGGAGATAATTGTTTGGCTACTATTTATAAACATTTTGGTGTAACAACTACTTTTAAAGAGAATACGATTGTTTTATCTAAAGAAGAAAAGCATAGTACTGCTATTTTAACAGAAAATTTAAAAAATGCTCCAGATATTGCGCAAACCATTGTTGTTACTTGTTTTGGATTAGGAGTTGCTTGTGACTTAACAGGGCTTCATACCTTAAAAATAAAAGAAACAGATAGGTTAGAGGCATTAAAAGAAGAGTTAATTAAATTAGGTGCTAATATTAGTATTACTAACCAAAGTTTACATTTAAAGGTTGCTAATAGTATCAATAAAAATATTGCAATTACTACATATAATGACCACAGAATGGCAATGGCTTTTGCTCCTTTAGCATTAAAAACTACTATTATTATTTCAGATGCAGAAGTGGTTAGTAAATCGTACCGAAATTTTTGGAAGGATATGCAACAAGTAGGTTTAGAAACGATTAAACAAAAATAAAAGGCAAATCACTTGACAAGGCCTATCTCGAAATTGTATATTTGCCAAGTAAGAAAAAAATATAAATGAAATTATCAAATTTTAGTTTTGAATTACCAGAAGAGTTATTAGCAGAATATCCTTCAGAGCATAGAGATGAAGCACGTTTAATGGTGTTACATAGAGATACTCAAAAAATTGAACATAAATTGTTTAAAGATTTAATCAATTATTTTGATGAAGGAGATGTGCTAATGTTAAATAATACAAAGGTTTTTCCTGCTCGTATGTACGGGAATAAAGAAAAAACTGGTGCTCTTATTGAAGTGTTTTTACTACGTGAACTAAATGCTGAAAACCGTTTGTGGGATGTTTTAGTTGATCCTGCAAGGAAAATCAGAATAGGTAACAAATTGTTCTTCGGAGACGATGAAAGTTTAGTTGCTGAGGTTATTGATAATACAACATCACGTGGTAGAACATTACGTTTTTTATATGATGGACCTTACGAAGAGTTTAGAGAAAAATTAGTAAAGTTAGGTGAAACTCCATTACCTAAGTATATTAAGCGTGAAGTTGAGGCGTCTGATGAAGATCGATACCAAACAATTTTTGCAAAAAATGAAGGTGCAGTAGCAGCTCCTGCAGCAGGATTACATTTCTCTAAACATTTAATGAAACGTTTAGAAATTAAAGGTGTTGATTTTGCCGAAATAACTTTACATATTGGTTTAGGTACTTTCAATCCAGTTGAGGTAGAAGATTTATCGAAACATAAAATGGATTCTGAAAAAATCAAGGTAACTCAAGAAACTGCAGATATGGTAAACAATGCCATAGCAAAGAAGAAAAGAGTTTGTGCCGTTGGTACTACCGTAATGAGAACTGTAGAATCTTCAATTACATCTAAAAGAAAATTAAAAGAATTTGAAGGATGGACAAATAAATTTATCTTTCCTCCATTTGATTTTAGTGTTGCAAATTGTATGGTTACAAATTTTCATTCACCAAAATCTACTTTAATGATGACAGTTTCAGCATTTGCTGGTCATGATTTTATGATGGAAGCTTACCAAGAAGCAATTAAAGAAAAATATAAATTTCACTCGTATGGAGATGCGATGTTAATTTTATAAAAATAGCATAATATTAATAACAAAACCTCACAAGGATACTTGTGAGGTTTTTTGTATTTTTGTACCCGATGGAAGTTAAGAAAAAAGACATACGCGCATTATCAAAAGAAGCACTTCGTGATTTTTTTGTAAGCAATGGAGATAAAGCATTTAGAGGAAATCAAGTATACGAGTGGTTGTGGAGTAAATCGGCACATTCGTTTGATGATATGACTAGTTTATCGAAAGGTACACGTCAAATGTTAGATGAAAACTTTGTAATTAATCATATTCAGGTTGATACAATGCAACGTAGTAAAGACGGTACGGTAAAAAATGCGGTACGTTTACACGATGGTTTAGTGGTAGAATCGGTTTTAATACCTACAAAAACAAGAACGACTGCTTGTGTTTCCAGTCAAGTAGGTTGTAGTTTAGATTGCCGATTTTGTGCTACATCACGTTTAAAAAGAATGCGAAACTTAAATCCTGATGAAATTTACGATCAGGTAGTTGCCATAAATAAAGAGAGTTTACTATATCATAATAGAAAATTATCTAATATTGTTTTTATGGGGATGGGAGAGCCGTTAATGAATTACAATAATGTAATTAAATCAATAGATAAAATTACATCTCCAGAAGGTTTAGGAATGTCTCCTAAACGTATTACGGTTTCTACATCAGGAGTACCAAAAATCATTAAAAAAATGGCTGATGATGAAGTAAAATTCAACTTAGCTGTTTCCTTACATTCGGCTATTGATGAAGTTCGTACTTCAATAATGCCTTTTAATGCTACTTTTCCTTTAAAAGATTTAAAAGAATCTTTAGAGTACTGGTACGAAAAGACAGAAAGAATGATTACTTATGAATATGTAGTTTGGGGAGGGATAAATGATAAAAGAGAGGATATTAAGGCATTAATTGAATTCTGTAAATATGTTCCTTGTAAGGTAAATTTAATCGAATATAATCCTATTGATGATGGAGAATTTCAACAAGCAAGTCCTGAGGCTATCAATAATTATATTTCAAACCTAGAAATGCACGATATTACAGTAAACGTTCGTCGTTCACGAGGAAAAGATATTGATGCTGCTTGTGGTCAGTTAGCTAATAAATCATAGTTATTTTGTATTTTAGAGCCTTATGAAGCCTGTAGAACAAATTAAACTTCCTATTCAAAATGAAATGGAACTTTTTGAAAAAAAGTTCAAAGATTCGATGTTATCGAAGGTTCCTTTATTGAATAGAATTACCTATTATATAGTTAGAAGAAAAGGAAAACAAATGCGTCCTATGTTTGTTTTTTTGGTAGCTAAAATGGTTTCTGACGGCGGATTTGATGAGCGAACTTACAGAGGCGCATCCGTTGTCGAATTAATTCATACGGCAACTTTGGTACATGATGATGTTGTGGATGATAGTAATCGTCGCCGTGGATTTTTTTCAATAAATGCACTTTGGAAAAATAAAATAGCCGTTTTAGTAGGCGATTTTTTATTATCAAAAGGATTGTTACTTTCTATTGATAATGAAGATTTTGATATTTTAAAATTGATTTCCATCGCTGTTCGTGAAATGAGCGAAGGGGAGTTGCTTCAAATAGAAAAAGCAAGAAAATTAGATATTACCGAAGATATTTATTTCGATATTATTCGTCAAAAAACCGCTACATTAATTGCTGCTTGTTGCGGAATTGGCGCTGCATCCGTAGGAGCGAATAATGAAACGGTTCAAAAAATGCGAAAATTTGGAGAGTATATTGGAATTGCTTTTCAAATTAAAGATGATTTGTTTGATTATACCGAAGAAAAAATAGGGAAACCGACAGGAATCGATATTAAAGAACAAAAAATGACGCTTCCCTTAATTTATACTTTAAATAACTGTTCGAAAAAGGAAAAATCGTGGTTAATAAATTCGGTTAAAAAGCATAACACTAATAAAAAACGAGTAAAAGAAGTAATTGCTTTTGTAAACACTAATGGAGGTTTGGAATATGCCACAGCTAAAATGCACGGTTATAAAAATAAAGCCTTGGCAATACTTGAAAATTTTCCAGAATCGGACTATAAAAACTCATTAAAATTAATGATTGATTATGTAGTTGCTCGTAAAATATAAATTTTTTATTAGAAGCTATTTCCCGCTTTCCGCACTCGCTTTTTTTTGAAGAAAAATCAAAAAAAGAGCTCAAACAGATGCTTCAATCGGGGCTAGGTATTTTCTGCTAAACTAAAATAATTTATATATCAAATATAAAAAGAAACCCTCTTGATTATTTTATCAAGAGGGTTTTTAAATTTATTTTATAATGATGTTAATTATTACATCATTCCTGGCATACCACCACCCATTGGAGGCATAGGAGCTGCATCTTCTTTAATATCAATTAAAGCACATTCGGTAGTTAAAATCATCCCTGCAACCGATGCTGCATTTTCTAAAGCAACACGAGTTACTTTTTTAGGGTCAATAATACCAGCTTCAAGCATATCTACATAAGCTTCAGATTTAGCATCATAACCAAATCCTTTTTTACCTTCTAAAACTTTGTTAATAACAACTGATCCTTCACCACCTGCATTTTCAACAATAGTTCTTAAAGGTGCTTCAATTGCTTTGTAAACAATTTGTATACCTGTAGTTTCGTCTAAGTTTTCAGTCGTAATAGCTTTTAAAACTTTTTTAGCACGAACTAAAGCAACACCACCACCAGCAACAATACCTTCTTCTACAGCAGCACGAGTTGCATGTAAAGCATCATCAACACGATCTTTCTTTTCTTTCATTTCTACTTCAGAAGCAGCACCAACATATAAAACTGCAACACCACCAGCTAACTTAGCTAAACGTTCTTGTAATTTTTCTTTATCGTAATCAGAAGTAGTAGTTTCAATTTGAGCTTTAACTTGATTTACACGCGCTTTAATTTGTGTATCATCACCAGCACCATTAACAACAGTAGTGTTATCTTTATCAATAGTAACTGTTTCAGCAGTACCTAATAAATCTAAAGTAGCATTTTCTAAAGAGAAACCTCTTTCTTCAGAAATAACAGTTCCACCAGTTAAGATAGCAATATCTTCTAACATTGCTTTTCTACGATCACCAAAACCAGGAGCTTTTACAGCAGCAATTTTTAAACCACCACGTAATTTATTAACTACTAAAGTAGCTAATGCTTGTCCGTCAACATCTTCAGCAATAATTAATAAAGGTCTTCCAGCTTGAGAAACAGGCTCTAATATTGGAAGAATTTCTTGTAAGTTAGAAATCTTTTTATCAAATAATAAGATATAAGGGTTATCTAAAGTAGCAATCATTTTATCAGCATCGGTAACAAAATAAGGAGATAAATAACCTCTATCGAATTGCATACCTTCCACAACGTCAACATAAGTTTCCATTCCTTTAGCTTCTTCAACAGTAATTACACCTTCTTTACCAACTTTACCAAAAGCAGTTGCAATTAAATCACCAATAACTTTATCGTTATTAGCAGAAATAGAAGCTACTTGTTGTATTTTTTCTGATGAATCACCAACTTCTTTAGCTTGTTTGGCTAAATCTTCAGTAATAGCAATAACAGCTTTATCAATACCACGTTTTAAATCCATTGGATTTGCACCCGCAGCAACATTTTTTAAACCTTCTTGTACAATAGCTTGAGCTAATACAGTTGCAGTTGTAGTTCCATCACCAGCTAAATCGTTAGTTTTAGATGCTACTTCTTTAACCATTTGAGCTCCCATATTTTCTAAAGGATCTTCTAATTCAATTTCTTTAGCAACAGTAACACCATCTTTTGTAACGTGAGGCGCACCGAAAGCTTTCGAAATAATTACGTTACGTCCTTTAGGACCTAAAGTTACTTTTACTGCATTTGCTAATGCATCAACTCCACGTTTTAAACCGTTACGAGCGTCTACATCAAATTTTATATCTTTTGCCATTTTAGATCTATTTTTTTGTTAATTTTAAATTGATAAGAGAAAATTAAATGATTGCGAAAATATCGCTTTCTCTCATAATTAAGTAATCTTTTCCTTTGTGTTTTAAATCAGTACCTGCATACTTTCCGTATAAAACAGTATCACCAACTTTAACAGTTAAAGGTTCTTTTTTTGTTCCTTTTCCTACTGCAACAACAGTTCCTTTTTGAGGCTTCTCTTTTGCGTTATCAGGAATGATAAGTCCAGATGCTGTAGTTGTTTCTGCATCAGCAGCTTTTATAAGAACTCTGTCTGCTAAAGGTTTTATTTTTAATCCCATTTTATATAAATTATGATTAAGTATTTTGTTTCTTTTCTATAGTTTAGAAATAGTCAGAAATTATGCCATTAAAAAAATTGTGACATTTTTTCTAAATCCTTTAAAATTAGATATAAAAAAAATGCCAACGTGTCATTACGTTGGCATTTTATATTTTATGTTGATAAGATTACTTTACGCTATCTTTCGTAGTATTAGTTGCTGGTGTAGCAGGAGCTGTAGCTTCTACATCTTCTAATGCATTATCTAATTGAGGAGCATCTACTGAAGCACCTCTAGGAATTGCAAAATTTGCCATTAAAATTAAAGCAAACATAGCAATTGCTAAAGTCCAAGTACTTTTATCTAAAAAAGTATTTGTGTTTTGTACACCACCAATGTTTTGAGCACCACCACCACCAAGAGAAGAAGATAATCCTCCACCTTTAGGATTTTGCACCATTACAATTAAGATTAATGCTATTGCAACAATCAATATTAATACTAAAAGTAAAGTATATGTTGTCATTATTTATTTTTTTAAAAAATTTATTCTCTTAATTTGGTCTGCAAAGTAACCACTTTTTTCTGGATATTTCAAACTTAATATTTTGTAAAGTTCTAGTACCTTTTCTTATATTTTGTATTTAAAATATACTTTTGCCAATGTTATAAGTAGCTAAAGTAGTATTTTTTTGTTTTTAATAATATTAATTACTGATAGATTTTTTTTATAACAGCTAATTTTTTACTTAATATTTACCATTTAGCAACAGAAGCATTAAAAATATCTTGTGTTATTCTTTCTAAAATTTCTGATAAAGCAGTATCTAACACAGCACCTGTTAATTGTTGGGTTGCTCCGTAATCATAGTAAAAAGAAAAACGTTTTTCAAAATCATCTTTTTCTTCTAGTTTGTTTTCAAAAATAACATTTACAGTAATTGTCAATCTATTTTGTGCCGCTGTTTGATTTGCCGTAGCACTCATCGGATTAATTCTATAATCTACTATTTCACCAGAAAAATGTAAATCACCACCTGCATTTACGAGTGTTAAATTTGTTTGACGCGTAAATAAATCTTGTAAATCTTGCGTAAATTTTTGACTTAAAGTAGGTTCAATTAACGGCGCTTGATTTCTGAAAAAATCAATTTGAATTGTTTTTGCTTTTCCAGTATTTCCTCCTGTAAATGAATATGCGCCGCAACCTATCAGTATAAATAGTGTAATGATAGAAAATAAAAAAATGTTTATACGGTTTTTCATAATTTTAAGAATATTGTTATTGCTAGTTTTTATAAATCGTATTGTTTTATTTTTCGATATAAAGTTCGTTCAGAAATCCCTAATTCTTTAGCGGCTAACTTTCGTTTGTTGCTGTTTTTTTCTAAGGATTTTCTAATCATTTCAATTTCTTTTTCTTGTAATGATAAGTTTTCATCTTCTTCAATTGTTTCAGCATATTCATAATTATTTTGAGCTGTTGTTGAAGGAGTAGGCGTTGCTTGTCCAATTTGAACAACCTCTATATTTTCATTTTCTGGTTGTTTTTTCTCTTGATAAATACGTTCTATTAAGCCGTGATTTTCTTCTTTTACTTGCTCTGTATCATTGCTTTGCATTAAGTCTAATGTCAATTTTTTCAAATCATTGATATCGTTACGCATATCAAACAAAATTTTGTACATGATATCTCGTTCGTTAGCAAAATCAGAATTGTTAGATTTCGTTCCAATAACTGCGGGAAAATTTCCTTTATTTTTTGGAAGATATTGTAATAGTTTTTCCGAAGAAATTAAACGGCTTTCTTCTACTACAGAAATCTGTTCTGCTAAGTTTCTTAATTGACGAATATTACCTGGGAAACGATAATTTAATAATGTTTTTACGGCATCATCTTCTAAGCGAATGGTTGGCATTCGGTATTTTTGAGCAAAATCAGAAGCAAATTTTCTAAATAATAAGTGAATATCTTGCTCTCGTTCTCGCAAAGGCGGTAATTCAATTTCGATTGTACTTAGTCTGTAATATAAATCTTCTCTAAATTTTTCTTTGGATATTGCCTGTTGTATATTTACGTTAGTAGCGGCAACAATACGAACATTTGTTTTTTGTACTTGCGATGATCCTACTTTGATGAACTCTCCATTTTCTAAAACACGTAATAAACGTACTTGAGTTGTTAGTGGTAATTCACCAACTTCATCTAAAAAAATAGTTCCACCATCGGCAACTTCAAAATATCCTTTACGTGTAGCTGTTGCACCTGTAAAAGCCCCTTTTTCATGACCAAATAATTCACTATCAATAGTTCCTTCAGGAATAGCTCCACAGTTTACGGCGATATATTTGGCGTGTTTTCTGTGCGATAATTGATGTATTATTTTAGGAATACTTTCTTTACCAACACCACTTTCTCCTATAACCAACACAGAAATATCAGTAGGAGCAACTCGAATGGATTTTTCAATAGCACGATTTAGTTGAGTATCATTACCAATAATTCCAAAACGTTGTTTTATAGCTTGTAAGTTTTCCATTATTTATGTAGTTGCAAAATTTTTAATTTGAAGAGTTTTTTACTTATTTAAAGTTTTAACGTTGATAAAAATTAACGTTAAAACTTTAAAATAATACTCTTTTAATTATTATCAGAATATCCAATAACAGTTCCTTTTAAGGTTGCAGAAGTACAATCTTCTACTTTTATCATTACAAATTCACCTAATTTGTAATTTTCTTTAGGAAAAACAGCTACGGTATTTTGTGTATTTCTAGCTTTCCATTCATTCGGGTTTTTCTTAGAAGTTCCTTCAATTAAAAACTCTTCGGTTTTTCCTAAATGTTGTTGTGTTCTGTATAAAGCGTGTTCTTGTTGTAAATCGATAATTTCTTGTAAACGTCTTTTCTTTACATCAAAAGGAACATCATCTGGCATTTTATTAGCAGCCAAAGTTCCTGGTCTTTCAGAATATGCAAACATAAAACCGAAGTCATATTTTACATATCGCATTAAATCTAAAGTATCTTGATGATCTTGTTCTGTTTCTCCACAAAAACCAACAATCATATCTTGAGATAAAGACATTTCAGGAATTATTCTGAAAATATTATCAACAAGTTCTTTGTATTCTTCACGAGTGTGTTGACGGTTCATTGCTTTTAACATATTGTTACTTCCACTTTGTACTGGTAAGTGAAGGTATTTACAAATGTTTTTATGTTTTGCCATGGTATGAATTACATCTAAACTCATATCCTGAGGATTAGAAGTTGCAAAACGGAATCTCATTTTAGGAAATTCAGTAGCAGCCATGTCTAATAATTGAGCAAAATCAACAGCAGTAGCTTGCGCCATTTCGGTTGCTTTATTGAAATCTTTTTTCAATCCTCCACCATACCATAAATAACTATCTACGTTTTGACCTAATAAAGTGATTTCTTTAAAATTCTGATCATGCATTGATCTAATTTCTTCTAAAACACTCTTCGGATCTCTACTTCTTTCACGTCCACGAGTAAACGGAACTACGCAAAAAGTACACATATTATCGCAACCACGAGTAATAGATACAAATGCCGAAACTCCGTTAGAGTTTAAACGAACAGGTGCAACATCACCATAAGTTTCTTCTTTAGAAAGAATTACGTTTATAGCGTCTCTACCTGCATCAATTTCTTCTAATAAATTAGGTAAATCTCTGTAAGCATCTGGTCCAACAACTAAATCAACTATTTTTTCTTCTTCTAAAAATTTTTCTTTTAGACGTTCTGCCATACATCCTAAAACACCCACTTTCATGGTCGGATTTACTTTTTTAACAGCATTGTATTTTTGTAAACGTTTACGAATAGTTGTTTCTGCTTTTTCTCTAATAGAACAAGTATTTACTAAAACTAAATCTGCTTCTTCTAAAACTTGAGTGGTATTAAAACCTTGTTCAGCTAAAATAGAAGCTACAATTTCGCTGTCGTTCATGTTCATTTGACAACCGTAACTTTCTATAAATAATTTTTTTGAGTTTTCCTCTTTATGTGTTGTTACAAGTGCTTGTCCTTGTATTTTTTCATCGATAACCTTGTCTGTGTGCTCCATATCCATAATAAAAATGATGGCAAAGATACAACCAAAATACAAGTTTTATGACAAATTGGCAGAAATTTATTATTGATTTATTGCTGTTTTTAACGTGAAATTAAAACAAAAAGTTTTTTTTTAAAAAAAACATTCTACTTTTGCAAACTGAAAGCATCATTATAATGTATGCTGTAAAAGAGATAATCTAACAGAGATATGGCAAAGAATTTAGTTATAGTTGAGTCACCAGCAAAGGCAAAAACGATTGAAAAATTCCTAGGAAAAGATTTTCAAGTAGAATCTAGTTATGGTCATATTGCAGATTTGCCATCGAAGGAATTAGGAATTGATGTTGATGGAGATTTTAGTCCAAAATATATAATTTCTGATGATAAAAAACCAGTTGTTAAGAAATTAAAAGCGTTGGCTAAAAAAGCAGAAACTGTTTGGTTAGCAAGTGATGAGGATAGAGAAGGAGAAGCAATTGCTTGGCATTTAAAAGAGCAATTAAATTTGAATGATGATAATACAAAACGTATTGTTTTTCATGAAATTACTAAAAATGCTATTTTAAAAGCTGTTGAAAATCCAAGAGATATTGACTATAATATGGTTAATGCACAACAGGCTCGTAGAGTTTTAGATAGGCTTGTTGGTTATGAATTATCACCAGTTTTATGGCGTAAAGTAAAAGGAGGTTTATCAGCAGGAAGAGTGCAATCTGTTGCGGTTCGTTTAATTGTAGAGAGAGAACGTAGTATTCTTGATTTTAAATCAGAAACACATTATAAGGTTATTGCTCAGTTTGCAAATACCAACGGAAAAACATTTAAAGCAACGATTCCGAAGAATTTTCCCACTAAAAAAACTGCTGAAAATTTCTTAAATTCGTGTGCAAATGCTGATTTTTCTATTGCTGATTTAACTAAAAAACCAGCAAAAAAATCGCCAGCAGCACCATTTACTACATCAACTTTACAGCAAGAGGCTTCTCGTAAGTTAGGTTTTCCAGTAGGTAAAACCATGCAAGTTGCACAGCGTTTGTATGAAGCAGGTTTAATTACTTATATGAGAACAGATAGTGTTAATTTATCTGATGATGCAAGAAATGCTGCAGAAGAAGAAATAAGTAATTATTACGGAAAAGAATATAGTAAGCAAAGAGTATTTAAGTCGAAAGCAAAAGGTGCACAAGAGGCACATGAGGCTATTCGTCCTACAAATATGAAAATGCATACTATTGATACAGAATACGACCAGAATAGATTATATGATTTAATTTGGAAAAGAACATTAGCTTCTCAAATGAGTGATGCGCAATTAGAGCGTACCAATGTGAAAATAGCTAATTCTGAAAATACAAAAATATTTACCGCAAACGGTGAAATGATTAAGTTTGATGGTTTCTTAAAAGTGTATTTAGAAGGAACAGATAACGAAGAAGAAGAGCAAGCAGGTATGTTACCAAACTTAACTACTGGTGAAAACTTAGCTTATAATTTTATTAATGCAACACAACGTTTTACAAGTCCTCCTTACCGTTTTACAGAAGCATCTTTAGTAAAGCAATTAGAAGAATTAGGTATTGGTAGACCATCAACTTATGCACCAACAATTTCTACAGTACAACGAAGAGGTTATGTAGAAAAAGGAGAAAATGAAGGTTTAGAACGAAATTATGAACAGATGATTCTGTCTAATGGAGTTGTTGAAAGTGATTTATTGACCGAAAAAACAGGTTCAAATAAAAATAAATTAGTTCCTACGGATATTGGAAATATTGTAAATGATTTCTTAGTTGCAAATTTCTCAAATATTTTAGATTTTGGTTTTACAGCAAGAGTTGAAAATTCTTTTGATGATATTTCAGAAGGAGATGAAGATTGGATAGAAATGATTAAAGGTTTTTATATCGATTTTCATAAAACAGTTGAAGATGTAAAAGAAAATGCCGAAAGAGAAAGCGGTGAGCGTATTTTAGGTAAACATCCTGAATCAGGAAAAACAGTTTTAGTTCGTTTAGGAAAGTTTGGACCAATTGCACAAATTGGAGCTCCTGAAGATGAAGAAAAACAATTTGCAAGTTTAAATAAAAATCAAAACTTAGGAACTATAACGATGGAAGAAGCATTAGAATTGTTCTTGCTTCCGAAAACTTTAGGAACTTATGAAGATGAAGAAGTAATTGTTTCTAACGGACGTTTTGGACCTTATATTAAGTTTGGGGCAATGTTTGTTTCTTTAGATAAAGGTGAAAATCCTATGGAAGTAGATTTACCAAGAGCTGAAGAATTAATCGTAGCAAAGCAAAAAGCAGATGCGCCAATTTATCATTATGAAGAATTACCTGTTCAAAAAGGTGTTGGTCGTTTTGGTCCTTTCTTAAAGTGGAATTCGATATTTATCAATGTTAGTAAAAAATACGATTTTGATAATCTTTCAGATGCTGATATTGTTGAATTAATTGAAGTTAAAAAACAGAAAGAAATTGATAAAGTATTACAGAACTGGGAAGATGTTGAAATTCGAGTAGAAAAAGCACGTTGGGGTCGCTTTAATGTCATCAAAGGAAAAATAAAAGTAGAGATGCCTAAAACTACTGATGTTGAAAAAATGACAAAAGAAGAAGCTATAAAGATAATTGAGGCAAAAACACCTAAAAAGAAAGTAGCAAAAAAGAAAGTAGTAAAAAAGAAAGTGGTGAAAAAGAAATAAAATAGCTCGTAAAAAAATAGTTTAGTATATTGCAAGCATCTTAAAGCCCCTAAGAATAATGGATTTCAATTTTTTAACACCTATAAATGACACTGTAGTTGCGCATCTAATGTCGCAGTCTATGAAGTCTTTAGGTCAAAATATTGCTATTCATACTACTGGAAATGGTTTACCTGATTTATCAGAAGTAAATATTGCTATTATAGGAATAAAAGACGGTAGAGGAGCTCCTGATAACGAAGGTTGTGGAGAGAATTTACAATATATTCGTGAAAAACTATATCAATTATTTCCTGGAAACTGGCAAACTAAAATAGCCGATTTAGGAAATATAAAGCAAGGAGATACAATTAAAGACACTTATTTTGCAGTAAGCTCTTCTGTTGAGTATTTGCTAAAGAAAAAAATAATACCTATATTAATAGGTGGTAGTCAAGATTTGACCTACGCAAATTATAGAGGTTATGATTCTTTAGATCAAACAATTAATTTAGTATCAGTAGATAGTAAGTTTGATTTAGGTGCTATGAATGAGAATTTACGCTCTAGCTCATTTTTAAGTAAAATCATTATGGAACAGCCTAATAATTTATTTAATTATAGTAATATAGGATACCAAACTTATTTTAATTCACAAGAAGAAATAGAGTTATTAGATAGACTTTATTTTGATGCATTTAGGCTAGGTGAAGTTAAGGATATCACTTTAGTAGAGCCTATTATGAGAGATGCTGATATTGTTAGTATTGATATTAGTGCCGTACGTCAAAGTGAGGCACCAGGAAACAAAAATGCATCTCCAAATGGTTTTTATGGCGAAGAAATTTGTGCAATTTCAAGATATGCGGGAATTAGTGATAAGGTAACTTCTTTTGGTATTTATGAATATAATAGTATATTGGACTCAAATTATCAAACAGCAAATTTAATAGCCCAAATGATTTGGTGTTTTATTGAAGGTGTTAATGCCAGGGCTAAGGACTATCCCTTTGTAACAAAGGAAAATTATCATAAATTTACGGTATTATTAACAGATGATGATCCTATAAATTTTTATAAAAGTGATAAAAGTGGACGTTGGTGGATGGAAATAAATATGATTTCAAATACTAAATACAAAAGACATGCGTTAGTACCTTGTAACTATAAAGATTACAAACAAGCATTAGAAAGAAAAATGCCAGATAGATGGTATAAAGCGTTACAAAAACTTGTTTAAAAATAACTTGTTTTTGTTTATAAAAAAAGTAATTGTTTTTTATTAAAAAAAATAATAGGTTTACCATTCCCTTTTATAAGAAAGATATAATATGAAGAAAGTAGTAATATTTACATTGTTAGTGTCTCTAATTTACGCTTGTGGTTCAAGTGGCGATAGAGGAGAGTTAGTAGGAGATAAGTCTAAAAGAAAGTGGTTTGCTGAAAAACCATTTGGAATGGCTAAAATACCTGGAGGCTCTTTCACAATGGGTAAACAAGATGAAGATGCGTTAGGAGCGATGAATGCACCAACTAAAACAGTAACTGTTCAACCATTTTATATGGATGAAACTGAAATAACAAATAGCGAATACAAGCAATTTGTGTTTTGGGTAAGAGATTCTATTACTCGAACAAAATTAGCGTATCAAGCAGAGTTTGCTTCAGGAGGAGGTGATGAAGAAGGTTCTGATAAGAATGCTAAAGGTATTCAATTATATGCTTTTGCTTCAAAAGATACTGTAAATGAAACACCATATGCAAAATATATGCGTGAAAATTATTATGAATTAGGTGAGGGATTAGATTCTTTAAAACCATTAAACTGGAATGAAGAACTTGCTTGGGAACAACAAGAGTACCCTGATGCTGATTATGTAGAAGTAATGGATTCATTATACATTAAAAAAGATGAATCTTTAAATGGAATAAGAACTTTTAATACTAAGTTTTTAAATTACAGATATTACTGGTTTGATAATGAACAAGCAGCTAAGACAGGTAAAAATAGAAAAGATTTTATGAAAGATGAAGTAATTAATGTTTATCCAGATACTACTGTTTGGATTAAAGATTTTAATTATTCATATAACGATCCAATGCACCAAGAGTATTTTGCTCATAAAGCTTACGAGGATTATCCAGTAGTTGGAGTTACATGGAATCAAGCAAAAGCATTCTGTCATTGGAGAACACAAACAAAAAATAAATTTCAACGTTCTAAAAAACAATTAGGATTAGTTCCTTCTTTTAGATTACCTACAGAAGCAGAATGGGAATATGCTGCTCGTGGTGGATTAAACTTTGGGAAATACCCTTGGGGTGGACCAAGTACAACAAGTGATAGAGGTTGTTTTTTAGCAAACTTTAAACCTGTACGTGGTGATTATGCTGCCGATGGAGCTTTATATACTGTAGAAGCAAATTCGTATAATGCAAATGAATATGGTTTGTTTAACATGTCAGGAAATGTTTCTGAATGGACAAATACAGCGTATAATCAAATGTCTTACTATATGGGGTCAACAATGAATCCTAATGTAGAAATTAAAGAAAATCGTAGGAAAATTATTCGTGGAGGTTCTTGGAAAGATGTTGCATACTTTTTAGAAGTAAGTTCTCGTGATTGGGAATATGCAGATACTGCAAGAAGTTATATAGGATTTAGAACTGTACAAGATTATTTAGGTACAAATAAAAGCAAATAAACAATAATTAATATTAATCATTAACAATAACCCCCAACAAAAAAACAAACAATTATGGCACAATCGAAAACAACTAAGAAAATTTTTAACATGATGTATGGTTTAGGAGCTTCTGTAGTAATACTAGGAGCACTATTTAAAATCATGCACTTTAAAATCGGTCCATTAACAGGAGGGTTAATGTTAACATTAGGTTTAGTTGTAGAGGCAATTATTTTTGCTGTTTCAGCATTTGAACCGATAGAAGAGGAATTAGATTGGTCAAAAGTATATCCAGAATTAGCTGGTGGTGATTCATTAGGGAACAATAAAGCTACTGCTGCTATTGCTCCAGAACAAACTCAGAGTATGTTATCTGAAAAATTAGATAATATTTTAAAAGAAGCAAAGTTAGATGCTACTTTAATTTCTAGTTTAGGAGATAGTATTAAGAATTTTCAAGGTGCTGCTGAAGGATTAACTGCTACATCAACAACTGTATCTTCTACAAACCAATACAACGAGCAAATGTCTATGGCAGCTGCTAAATTAGAGTCTTTAAACGGATTATATACTACGCAAGTTGAAAATGCAAGTAAGCAATCAGAATTAAATTCTTCTTTAGTTGAAAATTCTCAACGTTTACAAGAACAAATGCAATCATTAGCAACTAACTTATCTTCTTTAAATGGAGTATATGGAGGAATGTTAACGGCAATGTCAACTAAATAATTAATTAGTTTATCTAATTTTTATTAACTAAACAAACTAATTAAAAGATGGCAGGAGGAAAACAGTCACCAAGGCAAAGGATGGTAAACTTAATGTACCTTGTATTTATTGCGATGTTAGCAATGAATATGAGTAAAGAAGTTTTATCAGCATTTGGATTAATGAATGAAAAATTATCGGATTCTAATATTAGAGCAACCGAGAAAAATAAAGCATCGTATGCAACTTTAGCTCAAAAAGCATCTGAGCAAGCAAAGCAATATGGTGAAGCAAAAGTGAAAACTGATAAGCTTAGAGGTATGGCAGATGAATTTTTTGCTTATATCGCAGATTTAAAAACTCAAATGACGAGTGAAATAGAAGATAAGAAAGCTTATGAATCTATGGATAAGTCTGGTTTTTTAGATCAATATTTTTTCGCTAGTGGAAAAATTACACCTAAAGGAAAAGAATTTGTAGATAAAGTAAATCAGTTTAGAGAGCAATCTTTAGCTGTTTTAGGGAAATCTGAATTATCTAGTGTAGTAACAGCTCGTTTTAGTACAAATGATGTTAAAAATAAAGAAGGAGCGCCAATTAATTGGTTAAAATACAATTATGAAGGATTTCCTTTAATTGCATCATTAACTAAGTTAACACAAATTCAGTCTGATATTAAAACTACTGAAGCAGATGCTTTAACGGCTTTATTACAAGGTGAATTAGAAAGTGCAGTATCTTTAAAAAATTACGAAGCAATGGTGATTTTTGATAAGAACGCATATTATCCAGGAGAAAAATTATCTGGTAAAATTGTTTTAGGTAAAAAAGATGATAATTTAACTGCTGAAAAAGTTGTTGTTAATGGTAAAGTAATTGCTGCTGACAAAATAAAAGCTGGACAGGTTATTTTAGATGGTCCTGCAGGATCAGTAGGAGATAAAGAACTAAAAGGAGAATTCCAATTTATGGAAAATGATTCTTTAGTTAGTATCCCTATTTTAGGAGGATATTCAGTTATTCCTAAGCCTAATGAAGCAGTTGTTTCTGCTGATAAAATGAATGTTGTTTACCGTGGTTTATCTAATCCATTAACCATATCTGTACCAGGTGTATCAGGAAATAAAGTTTCTGCATCAGCTCCAGGTTTAAAAAGAGTTAAAGGAGATAAATATGTAATGAACCCAGGTAGTGGAAGTGAAGTAACTATTAGAGTTTCTGCAACATTACCAGGAGGAGGAAAAATCAGTACTCCAAAGAAATACAGAATTAAAGATATACCACCAGCTGTTGGTATGGTAAGAAATCAATATGGTACGGTAAAAATGCCAAAAGCAAGTTTAGCTAAAATTAATGTAGCTGCTGGTTTACCTGATTTCTTATTCGATTTAAAATTAAATGTATCTAGTTTTAAAATTAAAGTTCCAGGACAGGTAACAATTCCTGTAAATGGAAGAAACTTAAATGCTAGAGCAAAGCAGGCACTTGCTAAAGCCAGAAGAAATGATTTAATTGTTATTTATGATATTAAAGCATCTGTTTCTGGGTCTAATTACAAGATCAAAAAAGTGTTACCTGTAAGTATAGAGATTACTAATTAATAAGTAAAAAATTTAAAGTATGAATTGGAAGCGTTTTTATATGGTTTTATTTGCCCTTGCAACTACAAGTTATGTAGGTGCTCAGGCTAACCTTTTAAACTCTAAAAAGGTTGATGAGATTGGATTTAAATCTGAAGCCCAAATTGCTTCAGAAGATGACAAACCACTTCCTTATGGCTATATTAGCGATAGAGATGTGTTATGGTCTAAAGTGGTGTGGGAATATGTAGATATAAATCAAAAGATCAATTTACCTTATTATTATCCAGTTGATACTACAAATGCAGGTTTAGTAAGACGTTCATTATTTGACACCTTATTAAAAGGTATTCGTAACGGTGAAATCACAGAGGTATATAGTGATTCTTATTTCACAACAAAAATAGGAATGGACGAAATTAAGTCTATGACCTATAATGAACGTGATGATGGTTACGGAAATATGGATGCTTATTCTTTACAATCTGCCGATATTAAAGGTTATATGTTAAAAGGTATTTGGTATTTTGATAAACGAGGAGGAGAATTAAAGTACCGTATATTGGCTATGTCGCCAATGGGTCCTGATGTTCAAGTTCTTGGAGTAGAGGGAATTGACGACAAAGATAGTGCGTATGAATTGTTCTGGGTGTTTTTTCCAGATGCAAGAGAAACATTACATAAATCGAAGGTATTTAATCCTGTAAACTCATCGAAACCATTGTCTTATGATAATCTTTTAAATGCTAGAAGGTTTAATTCAACAATAATAAAAGAAGAGAATATTTACGGAGATAGAGAAATCAAAGAATATGTCCGAGGAAATTCTTTATTTCAATTATTAGAAGCTGATAGAATCAAAGAAGGTATTCGTAATCGCGAAATGGATATGTGGAATTATTAATCACATATTTTTATAAAATTAAAAAGAGCTTGCATCGCAAGCTCTTTTTTTTTGCGATAAATAGTATTATTTTCGCATTATGAATATTGATGTAGATTATATTATAGTAGGTTTAGGTTTAGCAGGAATCGCTTTTACAGAAGAGTTATTAAAAGCGAATAAATCATTTGTAGTTTTTGAAAATAATTCGCAAACTTCTTCTTTGGTTGCAGGAGGTGTATATAATCCTGTTATTTTAAAACGTTTTAATGCCGTTTGGAATGCGCATCAGCAAATAGAAACAGCACTACCTTTTTACAAAAATTTAGAAAAAAAATTAAATGTAAAATTAGACTATAAATTCTCTATAAAAAAAGCCTTTACCAGTATTGGAGATGAGAATAATTGGTTTTCTGCTTTAGATAAACCAACATTGTTACATTATATGAATCCTGTAATTAGTAAAGAAAAAGTTGCAGGTGTTATTGGTGATTTAGGTTTCGGTGAACTTACAGGAACTGGAAGAATAGACACCGCTTTATTAGTGAAATCATATAGGAATTATATAGAAAATTCAAAGAGATTAATAACTGAATCTTTTGATTATTCAGAAATAACTGTTTTAGAAGATGGAATTAAGTATCAAAATATAACAGCAAAGAAAATAATTTTTTGTGAAGGTTTTGGAATTACTAAAAATCCATTTTTTAATCACTTACCCTTAAATGAAGCAAAAGGAGAAACAATAACAATACACGCTCCTGAGTTAAAAATTGATTTTTTATTAAAATCAAGTGCTTTTGTAATGCCTTTAGGAAATGATTACTATAAAGTTGGAGCTACTTTTAATTGGACAGATAAAACCTGTAATCCAACGGAAGAAGCAAAGGAAGAGTTAATCGATAAGTTGAAAAAAGTACTTACGGTTCCTTACACCATAACAGGACACACCGCAGGAATTAGACCAACAGTAAATGATAGAAGACCTATGGTAGGTACTCATCCAAAACACAAATCATTAGTAGTTTTAAACGGTTTAGGAACACGTGGTGTTATGATTGGACCAACAATTGCTAAAAACTTATTTAATCACTTGGAAAATGGAAGTGAATTAGATGTTGATATCGATATAAAAAGATTTGATTAAAAATTATTTTTTTGAAGATAATTTCTTAACATTTTTATCATAAGCAATAAAAATATTTATCCAAATAATTCTAGACAAGCGTAATGTAAACGGTGTAAGTAGTAAAGAAACAACTATTATCGAAATAAAACTTTGTAAAATAGTTAAGCCAATAAATACTTTAGAAATAATAAAAACACCAACAAATAAGGCAACAGCTAATCCGTAGTTTACATACATCGCTCCAAAGAAAAAAGATGGTTCCATCATGTATTTTAAATCACATTTTGGACAGTTATCATGTAATTTAGTGATTTTTTTAGGGTTAATCGTCATTTTATATTTGAAGAATTCACCTTCATGACATCTAGGGCATTTACCTTTTAAAATACTGTATAATTTGCTTCCTCTTTTAAACATAATCAAATTTAAATTTACATACTTTTGCAAAGGTAAATTTTTTATCAATCTTTATAAGTAACAATTATCACATATATATGTTAAACGTACACAATTTATCAGTTTCTTTTATGGGTTCTGATTTGTTTTCAGGAATCACTTTTAAGTTAAATAAAGGAGATCGAATTGGATTGATAGGAAAAAATGGAGCTGGGAAATCTACGCTATTAAAAGTGCTATCCAAAGATATTGAAACTAGTGGTGGTACCATGGCTTTTGATAAAGATATCCGTATGGGGTTTTTACGTCAGGATATCGATTTTGTTGAAGGAAGAACAATTTTAGAAGAAGCATATCAAGCTTTTGAAGAAATTAAAGAAATAGAGTTAAAGTTAGATGATATTAATAATCAACTAGCTACAAGAACTGATTATGAAAGTGAAGAATATAGCCAGTTAATTATTGATTTAACAGATTTAACTGAGCGTTATGAACTTTTAGGAGGATATAATTATCAAGGTGATACTGAGAAGATTTTACAAGGTTTAGGATTTAAACGTGAAGATTTTGATAAGTTAACTAGTACTTTTTCTGGTGGATGGAGAATGCGTATCGAATTAGCTAAATTATTATTACAAAGTAATGATATTTTACTATTAGATGAGCCTACCAATCACTTAGATATTGAATCTATTATTTGGTTAGAGAACTTTTTAAAATCATATTCTGGAGCTATTGTATTGGTTTCGCATGATAAAATGTTTTTAGATAACGTAACTAACAGAACTATTGAAATTTCATTAGGACAAATTTACGATTACAAAAAACCATATTCTGAATTTTTGATATTAAGAGCTGAAATTAAAGAAAAACAATTACAAGCTCAGAAAAATCAAGAAAAAGAGATTAAGCAAAAACAACATTTAATCAATAAATTTAAAGCAAAAGCAAGTAAAGCTTCAATGGCGCAGTCGTTGATGAAACAACTTGATAAAGTTCAAATTATTGAGGTTGATGGCGATGATAATGCAGCAATGAATGTAAAGTTTGCAATATCAAAAGAACCAGGTAAAATTATTGTTGAAGCAGACGGTTTATGTAAAAGTTATGGCGATAAACATGTTTTAGAAGACGTTGATTTAATGATTGAACGTAACAGTAAAATTGCTTTTGTTGGTCAAAACGGACAAGGTAAATCTACTTTAGCAAAAATGATGGTTGGTGAAATTCCGTTTGAAGGAAATCTAAAATTAGGTCATAATGTTGAAATAGGATATTTTGCTCAAAATCAATCTGAAGAATTACCGCCAGAAAAAACGGTTTTAGAAATTATGGAAGATGCCGCTTCTGACACTAACAGAATGCGTGTTAGAGACATGTTAGGTTCTTTCTTGTTTGGTGGAGATGCTGTTGATAAAAAAGCAAAAGTATTATCAGGAGGCGAGCGTAACCGTTTAGCGTTATGTAAATTATTATTATCACCATTTAACGTGTTGGTAATGGATGAGCCTACAAATCACTTGGATATAGCCTCTAAAACAGTATTAAAAACTGCTTTAAAAAACTTTGATGGAACATTAATAGTTGTATCTCACGATAGAGATTTTTTACAAGGGTTAACATCAACTGTTTACGGATTTAAAGACAAAGAAATTAAAGAATATTTAGGTGATATTGATTATTTCTTAGAACAGCATAAGATGGAAAATCTTAGAGAAGCTGAAAAAAGAACAGTTGTTAAAACTGAAAAACCAACGGCTAAAAAAGAGGCGTATCAATTATCTAGAGAGCAAGAAAAAGAGTTGAAAAAGCTTAAAAATAAGTTATCTAAAACTGAAACTGAAATTGCAGATTTAGAAACTGAAATTGCTAAAATAGATTTAGAATTAGCAAATAATTATGATGAAGTTTCTGCTCGTCCTAATTTCTTTGAAAAATATAAAGCTAAAAAAGCATCATTAGATAATTTAATGGCTGAATGGGAAAAAATAGAAGAACAAGTTTCTAACTTTTAAACTTTAGTTTTTATAAAATAGTATCATTATTAAAAAACCTACTTACAAGAATCTTAAATGATTTTAGTGAGTAGGTTTTTTAGTTGAAAACAGTTACTATTTTATTATTTAAAACTCTACTTTAGGAAAACGAGCAATTGCTTTTTGTGCATTAGAATCATGAGCAGGAACAATAATAATTTGAGGTTTTTTCTTTTTTAAATGATGAACCATTACAATAGTTTCTTTAACTTTCTGACTATTATCATCAACTTTTTTTCTAGGAATAATATGTTTTTCAGAAGGAGTAATAAAGGCTTCAGTAGCCCAAGTTAAATCTCCTGTAAAAAAGTATCGCTTTCCTGATTTTAAGTTCACAAACATTCCTATAGAACCTTTTGTATGCCCAGGTAATTTAACCAAAACTACAGTTCCATCATTAAAAACATCATAACTGTCTTTAAAAATTTCATATTGCGTGCTAGTAAAATCAATAAATTTCCATTTGATAAAATCAGCATCATATTGTTTTTTGATAAAAGCAGGTGGAGTAGCCTCTTCGCTAAAAGCATGATCGTATTCTTCTTTTGTCGTCCAAACGGTAGCTTTGGGAAAATCTTCGATACCACTTGCATGATCAAAATGAAGATGTGATGGTATGATAAAATCAATAGCATCTGGGTTAAATTTATTTTTAACCAAGTTTTCTTTTAATGAATTTAACTTAGTGAATTTAAATAGTTGACGGTCTATAAAAGAAAAGTGTTTTTGATATTGTTCTTTAATTTGACTTCCCAAACCAGTATCTAATACAAAGGTTCCTTTTGGATGCTGAATTAATATAGATACATGTGAAAGCCTGCGTGTTTTGAATAAATTACCAGCTCTAAAAACAAATGCTTCAGGAGTTTTTGCAAAGCCAGTTTCAATAATTGAGAGTGAAAATTTAATATCTTTATTTAAAGGATAGGAGGTTTTTGAAAAAGTAGGCACTTGGTATTTTGAAACATCAATTGTTGCCTTACAGGACTGAATAAAGACCAGAATACTAATAATGAAAACGAATAATAGGAAGAATTTTAAATTTCTCATAATGTTATGTTTATTTTAAGACACAAAGGAACATCACGAGAAATTTACCTGCATTGACATTTGTTAAGAACTAGTAATTTCTTTTCGAACTCTACTTAATGATTCAGGAGCTATTCCAAGAAAACTTGCTATTTGATGTTGAGGAACTCTTTGAGTAATTTTTTTATTATAATTTTTTATAAAATCTAAATATTTTTGTTTAGCTGTTTTTGTTTGCATTGAATAAGTTCTATCAAGTACACATAAGTAATTTTTTTCGGCTAAAATTCTTCCTAATTTTTCAAAATTTATGGAAGTTTTATATAGTGTTGTCATGGTTTGGTATGATAATTCATAAACAATACTGTCTTCAATAGTTTCCAAAGTTTCAAAAGACGCTTTTTGCCTAATAAAACTTGAAAAAACAGCGATAATTTGTTCGTCACAAGCAAAATAGGTGTTGATTTCTTTGCCGTCTTGTAAATGATAAGTTCTTAATAATCCAGATTCAATAAAATATAAATTATGAGCAACACTACCTTCTTTAACGATAACTGTTTTTGCTTTAATTTTTGTTCGCTTTAATTTACTACTGAAATTATCACATTCATTTTTAGTTAAGCCAATTTCTTCTTTTAATATTTGATATATTTTTTTCATTTTTAATTGAAGCTGATGATATTTTTATTTTTTATTAGAAAATTAAGTAGTTAGAAACTACTTAATTCGTAATAACGGATGATTTAAACCTCCAACTTCATTTTTAATAACTTCATATTTATCAATATTTTCAAAAAGTCTGGTTAGGTTTTTAAAACCATAACTTCTAGGATCAAAACTTGGGTCAATTTTTCTAATATTTAAACCTAACGTAGAAATATAGGCATTTTCCTCTTCGTTTGTAGAAATATCAAAAGCCTTATCAATCGTTTTTAAATCTGTTCTTGATAATCTTACTTTCTCTATAATTTCTTTACTTTTTATATTGGTATTTTGTTTTATTGATTTTACAGTTTTATTTTGATTATTTGATTCATTTTGAATAATTTGTTCATTTTTTAGGTTTTCAGTAAACGTGAAAACTTCACAAGATTTTACAAAAGCCTCAGGAGTTTTTTTCTCGCCAATTCCCATTACAAAAAGTCCTTCCTCTCTAATTCGTTTTGCAAGTCCTGTGTAATCGCTATCACTAGAAACAATGCAAAAACCTTCTGTGTTTTTTCCGTGTAAAATATCCATAGCATCAATAATTAATGAGCCATCCGTAGAGTTTTTACCAGTAGTATAAGAAAATTTTTGAATTGGGCTGATAGAATGTTGATTAATAATAGCCTTCCAAGTATTCATTTGCGGAGTTGTCCAATCACCATAAATTCTTCGGATAGTTGCTTTTCCGTATTTTGATACTTCTTCTATAATTTCCTTTAATAATTTGGGTTGTGCATTGTCTCCGTCTATAAGTACTGCTATATTAAATTTATTTTCCATTTCTTTTTTTTGATGTTTAGCATTAAAATAAAATTAACGCATAAAGCTAAGTTCGTGTTTTTTTATCAATAAATCAATTTTATTACTGATGCTTAAATGTTTATATTTTTATAAAAAGCACTAAAAATAAATGTATTTCATCTTTTTTTGATAAAAAATCAAAACTGTAATAGTGATTGATTAAATGATATTTCTAGTATTTTAGCAAAAAATAAAGAGGTATTGAATACTAATAATGAACTTTTGTTTCAGCAGATTTTTAGAAGTGAAAATCAACAGGTTTTTTTGCCCATTTTGAAAGAAAAAAATATTGAATTGTTTCTTAAAAGAGAAGATGAAATTCACCCATTTGTTTCAGGGAATAAGTTTCGGAAATTAAAATATAATATTGAAGAAGCCAAAAATCAGCAAAAAAAAACATTGTTAACTTTTGGAGGTGCATTTTCAAATCATATTGTAGCAACTGCCGTAGCAGGAAATTTAGCAGGTTTTAAAACTATTGGAATTATCCGTGGTGATGAATTAGGAAAAGATTTTGAAAAGACATTATCAGGAAACTCAAGTTTAAAAGAAGCGCATCAAAATGGGATGGAATTTAAGTTTGTTTCAAGAGAAATTTATCGAAATAAAACATCCGAAGAATTTATACAAGAATTGAAAAATGAATTTGGTAATTTTTATTTAATTCCTGAAGGTGGTACAAATACTCTGGCAATTAAAGGTTGTGAAGAAATCTTAACTGAACAAGACAATAAATTCGATTATATTTGTAGTGCAATAGGAACTGGAGGAACTATTTCAGGTTTGATAAATTCAGCTAAAGAACATCAAAAAGTATTTGGTTTTCCTGCTTTAAAAGGTGATTTTTTACAAAAAGAAGTTGAAGATTTAGTAAGTATTCAAAATAATTGGCGTCTACAAACTGAATATCATTTTGGAGGTTACGGAAAATACAATGAAGAATTAATTCATTTTATAAATGAGTTTAAATTAGCAACTAATATTCCACTAGACCCTATTTATACAGGTAAAATGCTGTACGGAATTTTAGAAATGATTAAAAAAGATTTTTTTGAAGAAAATAGCCGAATTTTAGCAATTCATACAGGAGGTTTACAAGGTATTAGAGGAGTAAATCAAAAATTAAAGCGTAAAAATAAAGAGTTAATTATAATTTAATGAGAATACAGTCAGTTTTTTATATCGTAGTAAGTATATTTTTTTTAGTAAGTTGTGGTTCAAACAAAAACATAGTTTCAAAACCTCGAAAAAAAGTAGTAATTCAACCTAAAGAAGAAGTTGTTCCTGAAATACATCAGTTAGAGCAAATAATTAATACACCGTTAAAAACGAATGCAAATCATACTGAAGCGTATATTCAAAAATTTGCACCTATTGCTGTTAAAAAAATGCACGAACACAATATTCCTGCAAGTATTACTTTAGCACAAGGTGTTTTAGAATCAGGAAGTGGAAGAAGTGCTTTGGCTATTCGTTCAAATAATCATTTTGGAATAAAATGTCATAAAGGTTGGCAAGGAAAAAGTGTAACACATGATGATGATGAGATAGGAGAGTGTTTTAGAAAATATAAATATCCGCAAACTTCTTATGAAGATCATTCGCAGTTTTTAATTTCGAGAAGTCGTTATGCAAGTTTATTTAAATTAGGACATACCAATTATAAAGGTTGGGCTTATGGATTAAGAAAAGCAGGTTATGCAACAGATAAACGATATCCACAGAAATTAATATCGATTATCAATAAATATAATTTATCAAAATATGACAGAATTAAAAACCCTTCAATACAAGCTAAAAAAACAATATCAAAAGTAGCTTATCATAGTGTTAAAAAAGGAGATACTTTGTATTCTATTGCTAGAAAATATCAAATATCGGTTAGTGATTTAAAAAGATTTAACAGTCTTACTGATAATAGTATAAGTATTGGTGAAAAATTAGTAGTTAACTAAAAATAGTTTTTTATAAATATTAAAAAAGTCGTTATTCGAGGTTTTTCTCAGAATAACGACTTTTTTTGATTGTTATTTAATCAAAAAACTGTAAAATTATATTTTAAAAGAACAAAAACAGATGAAAATTATAAAAACAGTAAACGGAAAAACTCCGCAAATTCCTTCAGATTGTTATGTAGCAGAAAATGCAACAATTGTTGGCGATGTACAAATGGGAAAAGAGTGTAGTGTTTGGTTTAATGCCGTAATTAGAGGTGATGTACATTATATAAAAATGGGCGATAAAGTAAACATTCAAGATGGAGCAATAATTCATGCAACCTATCAAAAATCGCCAACAACCATAGGAAATAATGTGTCAGTAGGACATAATGCAATTGTACATGGTTGTACTATTCATGACAATGTTTTAATTGGTATGGGAAGTATTATTATGGATGATTGTGTTGTAGAATCAAACTCAATTATTGCCGCAGGTGCTGTAGTTACTAAAAATACTCGTGTAGAAAGTGGAAGTATTTATGCGGGTGTTCCTGCTAAAAAAGTAAAAGATATATCAAAAGAATTAATTTCTGGAGAAATTGATAGAATCGCGAATAATTATGTAGAGTATTCAAGCTGGTTTAAAGAGGATGAATAGTTTTTTATATTTTTTTTGAATAAAAGTAAAAAATAATTCAATTGGTTATTATAAATAAAAAACCCTTTTCTATTTTTAGAAAAGGGACTTTTTAATAAAAAGGGGATTTTTAAGTTTATTATTCTCTGTGTTTTTCTCTTTTTTCTTTTTTATTATTTTTATGATGCTTACGTTTTTTATGCATTCTTCTATCACTCATTTTTTCAAAACGTTCGTATTGTTCTTTATTTAAAATACGTTTCATTTCGGCTTTAAATGCAATTTTAGCATCTAACATTTGTATTTCTTTATTAAAACGTTTGTTTGCTGATAATTTTAAATGTTTTTTATTAGCATCTTTCATAGCTTTTCTTTTTTGATGCATTACTTTACGTTTTGCAATTTTATCAGCTAATAAAGGCTTTATTTGACGTTGTTGAGTAGTGGTTAAATCTAACTTTAAAGTCATTCTTTTAACAGCAAGTGTTGTTTGTTGTTCTATTGTAAATTGTTCTAATTTATGATGTTTTCCTTTTTGAGCCTGTGTTGTTAAAGTAAATCCAAGTGCTAAAACTAATACTGTTATTATTTTTTTCATTTTGATAAAATTTAAATTTTTTATATATCTATGACTAGTATTTTTTTTAATGGTTTAAACTTAAAATAAATATTAACACTTTTTAACATTTTAAGAATTCTTTTTATGATGATGATAAAGGAAAGAAGTTGTTAAAAACAAAAAAACCTGAACAAATAAATGTTCAGGTTTTTGCGGTGGTGCCTCCAGGAATCGAACCAGGGACACAAGGATTTTCAGTCCTTTGCTCTACCAACTGAGCTAAGGCACCGTTGTGCTTATATAAAAGTAACAAATAAATTTAGCAATTTTGCAATTGAAAAAATTATTGTGGTGCCTCCAGGAATCGAACCAGGGACACAAGGATTTTCAGTCCTTTGCTCTACCAACTGAGCTAAGGCACCAGTTTGCTACTTTCGTTTAGCGGGTGCAAATATACAACACTTTTTCACTTTACCAAATTTTTTAAACATATTTTTATTAAAAAAATGTAGTGTAAATTTGGAATCTAAATATTTTTAAAGATGAATTTGATTATTGATATAGGAAATACAAGAGGTAAGTTAGCTGTTTTTGAGCAGGATAAGTTGATAGAAGTTATTGTTTTTGATAAAGAAAAAATAGTGTCAGAAATAAAAAAAAATATTTTAAAATTTTCTGTTTCAGCTAGTATTATGTCTTCTGTGGCAACAATTTCAGAAAAAACACAAAACGAAATAATTGAACTCTTACATCCGGTTTTTTTAAACTCTCAGACAAAAGTACCTTTTAAAAACTGTTACGGAACTCCAAAAACTTTGGGTGTTGATAGAATTGCGCTCGCAGCAGCTGCTGTAAAAATGTATCCGAAGAAAAATGTTTTAGTTATTGATGCGGGAACTTGTATTACTTTTGATTTTATAAACAATAAAAATGAGTATTTAGGAGGTGCAATTTCTCCAGGTATTGCCATGCGATATAAAGCTTTGCATCATTTTACATCTAAATTACCTTTATTAACTTTAGAAACATCTTCTAATTTGATTGGAATCAATACAAATACGTCTATACATTCGGGAGTTATAAATGGCGTATGCAATGAAATAGACGGTGTTATCGATCAATATAAAAAAAAGTATGGCAATTTAACAGTTGTTTTAACAGGAGGAGACACATATTTCTTGGCTAAACAATTAAAAAGTGGCATATTTGCCCATCCAAATTTTGTTTTGGAAGGATTACATACTGTTTTGAAATATAATTTAACGAATGATTAAGAAACTGATAGGCGTAGTACTTGTATTTAGCGCAATAACAATATCTGCACAAAAAAATAGTGCATCACCTTATTCTTACTTTGGAATTGGTGAAACCTTTGAAGCAGTAACTGTAGAACAAGCATCTATGGGAGGAATTGGAGTTGCTTTAAAAGAAAAACATCACTTAAACTTTATAAATCCCGCAGCAAATGCAGATTTAAGAGTCGCTACTTACGCTATTGGTGGTAGTTCAAATTTTTTAACACTTGAAAAAGAAAACATATCTCAATCAGGAAGTTCAACAAGTTTAAGATATGTTTCTTTAGGTTTTCCGTTAGGTAAAAAAGCGGGTTTATCTGTAGGTTTACAGCCATTTACATCTGTAGGATATTCTATGAGAGATTCTCAAAATGAAGATAATGTTACATTGTTTACAGGAGAAGGAGGAGCAAATAAAATATATGCTAGTTTTGGTATGTATGTTATTGAAGGACTTTCAGTAGGATTAGAGGCTGGTTATGTTTTTGGTAATTTAGAAAAAAGTACTTTAAATCAAAGAACTAGCACTGCTTTAGCTACAAAACATCAAGAAGAAGTAGATGTAAGAGGTGGAGAGTTTAAATTAGGTGCACAATATAAAAGAGAATTAAAAGATAAAATAAACTTATATACAGGTGCTTCTTTTACATTGAAAAGCGATTTTTCTGCTAAAGGAAACGAAAAGATGTACTCACTTAGCTTGACTAGTTCAGGGCAAGAAATAGTGAGAGATGAATTATTTAATAGACCTGTAAACGGAGACGTAACTATTCCTTTAAAAAGTGTTTTTGGTTTTGGTTTAGGTAAAGAGAATAAATGGTATGTAGGTGTTAATCAGGAGTTTCAAAGTGCTTTAAGTACTAATAATTCATTGGTTTCTGATGGAAGTAGATATAAATATGATGATTCAAGTAAATTATCAATAGGAGGATATTTTATTCCTAAAATAAATTCAATATCAAACTATTGGGACAGAGTTACCTATAGAGGAGGTTTACGTTTTGAAGACACAGGTTTATTGATACAAACAGGAACTGATTTTACTGTAATAAAAGATTTTGGCATAAATGTTGGTGTAGGTTTACCACTGCCAAGACAATTATCAAATGTAAACATTGGGTTTGAGTACGGGCAAAGAGGAACAACTAACAATAATTTAATCAAAGAAAAATATTTTAACGTTAGGTTGAGTTTATCTTTGAATAGTGTGAAGTGGTTCAATAAAAGAAAAATAGATTAATCAAATAAAAACGAATAATAGGATGAAAAAAATTACGTATTTGCTAACAGGATTATTTTTGTTTGTAGCCGTAAATGGTGTTAAGGCACAAGCGAGTCAAGATTGTAATATGAAATACAATCTTTTTAAAGGAGACACTAAGACAAAGAAGTATGATGCTGCCAAAACGAATTTAGAGTACCTATTAACAAATTGTCCTAAACTATCTGTTAATATTTATAAATACGGAGAAAAAATTGCAATAAAAACAAAAGATCCTGTATTAGCTAAAAGAATTTATGAAGCTAGATTAGTTAATTTCCCTGTAAAAGGAGCTGCAAAAGCACACAGTGATTATGCTACTTACTTAGTGAAAAATAAATTAGCTACAGATGAAGAAGTTTTTGTATACTTAAAAAAAGCATACGATATTTCTCCTAAAGATATGAGTGTAAAAAATATCTTTAGATATTTTGAAACAATCGCAGAAACAAATAAAGATACAAATCCTCAAAAAGTTTTTGATACTTATGATGACGTAATGGAATCTGTAGAAGAAAAATTAGAAGATTATAATAAAAAGATAGCTAAATTACAAGCTAAAGACTCTTTAGGAACTATTGGAGCTAGAGAAAAAAGAAATTTAAAAGCTTTTACAATTAACTCTACTTCTTTAGGTCAAGTAGAAGGAGGTTTAGATGCAATGATTTCTAAAATAGCAACATGTGATAGGTTGATTCCTATTTATACTAGAGATTTTGAAGGAAATAAAACTGATGGAGTTTGGTTAAAAAGAGCTGTTTCAAGAATGTATAACAAAGGATGTCAAACAGATCCGTTATTTGAAAAGTTAGCAAATGCATATGCTGAAACTACGCAATCTGCTGATGCTTATAATTTCTTAGCAGGAGTTTTAGCTAAAAATGGAGATAGAAAAGGAGCTGCTGAAATGAAAAACAAAGCTTTTGAGTTAGAAACAGATCCATTTAAAAAAGCAAAGTATAAACTAAGAGAAGCGCAAAGTACAGGAGGTAGTAGAGCTAGAGCTTTAGCTTATGAAGCTTTAAAGTACAATCCTAATATGGGGAAAGCTTATTTATTAATAGCTAGCTTATATCAAAAAAGCGCAAACTCTTGTGGTAGTGATGAATTTGAAAAAAGAATGGTATACGTAGCAGCTTTAAACAAAGCACAAAAAGCGGAAAAAGTAGATCCAGGATGTGGTGCTGGTAGATATATTTCTAGTTATAGAAAAAATATGCCATCAAAAAAATTAATTTTCCAAAAAGGTGTTGCTTCAGGAGCAACTCATAAAATTGGATGTTGGATTGGTGAAACTGTTCGTATTCCATAATAAATGAAATCATACGTAACAAATATATATAATAGCATTGCTACCGTCTTTTTGGTAGCAATGCTTTTTTCTTGTGTGAACTCTAAAAAAGAGGTTCGAGATTTTTTAGCAGATAAGAATATGCCAGTAGGAACTGCCAAAAATATTTATCACATTAAAAAAGATTCAGGAAAAATAACGTCGAAAACAAAAGCACCTATTTTTCACGATTTTTCTAATCGTAAACAACATCCGTATACTGAGTTTCCTAAAGGAATTGAAATTATTTCTATTGATAAATCAGAAAAAGATTCAACAAGTATTACAGGAAATTATGCGATAACATATAATAAAACTGCAATTTCTGAAATTAAAGGAAATGTAGTTATTTTAAATTATAACGAAAATACCAAGTTAGAAACGAATCAATTATTTTGGGATCAAAAAGAACATTATTTCTTTACAGAAGATGGTTTTAGATTGACAACATTACAAGACACTATTAATGGTTTTGGATTTGAATCAAAAGAAAATTTAACAAAATGGATTGCTAAAGATATTACAGGTAATCTGCAAGCAAATCAAAAATAAATAAAATAGATGAACACTTTTTGGAAATATTTACAATACGGTTACTTAGTTATTGGAGTGATTTTTTTTGTTGAAGGAATTTTAAAATTTAATTCTGATAGACAAGAAGCATTTATTATGTTTGGTTTTGGTATCTTTATTACTTTAATTTTCTTTTTTAAACGTCATTTTAGAAAAAAAATAGCAAAGAGAAATCAACAAAAATAATGGAATTTGAAATCATTGTAATTTTTGCATCTATATTATTTTCAGCCTTTTTTTCAGGAATGGAAATAGCTTTTATTTCTGCCAATAAATTACATATTGAGTTAGAAAAAAAAAGAGCAGGTTTTTTACCTAAAATATTAGCTGTACTTACCGAAAAATCTTCAAAGTTTATAACCACAATGTTGGTTGGTAATAATGTTGCGTTGGTAATTTATAGTTATTTTATGGGGAGATTATTAATGAATTGGTTTCAAATGGCGTTACCAAGTAATATTACTTTTATAAATTATTTGTTAGATGATTTAAGTTTATTAACTCAAACAATAATTTCTACAATCGTTATTTTAGTAACAGCAGAATTTTTACCTAAAACAATGTTTCGAATTTATGCGAACGAAATGCTTAAATTTTTTGTGTTTCCTGCATATATTTTTTATTTATTATTTTACGGAATTACTTGGGTTATAACTCAAATTTCAGATTTTTTTCTTTTTCTTATCTTCAGAATAAAAGAAGATGAACTTAAAACCGAGTTTAGTAAAGAAGAGTTAAGAAATTATATTTTAGAAGAATTAGATAGAGGAAACGATGATGATACTGTTGATTCTGAAATTCAGATTTTTCAAAATGCATTAGAATTTCATAAGGTAAAAGCTCGTGAAATTATGGTGCCTCGAACCGAAATTATGGCTATTGATATGCATGAATCGGTAGAAACGCTTAAAAATATATTTATAACAACTGGTTTATCTAAAATTTTGGTTTATAAAAATTCATTAGATGATATTTTAGGATACGTAAATGCTTTTGAATTATTTAAAAACCCGATATCAATTAAATCAATATTGTTACCTGTTGAGTTTGTGCCAGAATCAATGATTATCAACGATGTTTTAAATAGTTTGATGAAAAAAAGAAAAAGTATTGCTGTTGTTGTTGATGAATATGGTGGTACTTCAGGTATTATTACTGTTGAAGATGTAGTTGAAGAGTTATTTGGCGAAATTGAAGATGAACACGATAATCAAGAGTTTTTAGAAGAAAAGATTAATAATCATGAATTTAATTTTTCGGCACGTTTAGAGGTCGATTATTTAAATGAAGAGTACGATTTAAATATTCCAAAAGAAGAAGCATACGAAACTTTAGGTGGTTTTATTATAAATCATACCGAAACAATACCTGAGCAAGGCGATGTTTTACAGCTAGATAAATTGTATATAAAAATATTAAAAGTAAGTGCCACAAAAATTGACGATCTGTATTTAAAAGTAATAGATAAAGACGATTTTAAAAAACACGAATAGTTATAAAGTATAGTTCCTTGAAAAACAGCTTTAAAAAACATTGTTTTATTTAAAGTGAAATTGTATTTTCGCTCACTGTTAATAAAATAAATAACGTATGGCAATCTTATCGAAAATTAGAGAACGTTCAATGTTCTTAATTCTTGTAATTGGTTTAGCACTTTTTGCTTTTGTATTAGACCCTTCTACAATATCAGACTTTTTTAATGCAAGTAAAGTAAATGAAATTGGCGAAGTAAACGGAGAAACTATCTCTCGTCAAGAATTTGCAGAAGCTTTAGATGCATATAAAACACAAACTGGTAACCGTGTTTCTGAAATGCAAGCAGCAAAAACTGTTTGGGGTAACATTATTAGACAACGAATTTATAAAACTCAGTTAGAGGAAGCAGGAATTACTGTAGGTGATGCTGATATTATGAATAAGTTATATGAAACTGAATTCATACAAAATGATCCAAAGTTTCAAACATCTAATATTTTAGATAAAAATAAACTGAAAAGTTATTTAGCTACAATTAAAGAAGAGAATGGTGCTGATTGGAGAAATTGGCAAAACTACATGTCTTCACTAAAAAATAATCTTGAAAAAACAGCATACGACAATCTTGTTGCTGCTGGTTTAGGAGCTTCATTAAAAGAAGGAGAAGCACAGTATTTAATTGAAAATACTAAAATTTCTGGTAAATATGTATATGTTCCTTATACTTCAATTGCTGATGATTTAGTAGATTTAAAACAAAGCGATATTAAAAGTTATATTACGAAGCATTCACAAGAATTTCAAGTGCCTGCCTCAAGAGATATTAACTTTGTAAAGTTTGACATTAAAGCTACAACTGAAGATGAAGCATCTATTAAAGCACAAGTTGCTAAATTAATTGAAGATTCAGTTACTAAAGCAAATGTTTCTGTAAAAGGATTAAAAAATACTACTGATTATACTACGTTTTTATCAGAAAATGATTCTGATGTAACATTAGATACTAACTATAAATTTAAATCTCAAGTACCACAAGGAATTGCTGAAGCTATTTTTACAGGTAAACAAGGCGATGTTTTTGGTCCTTATAAAGATGCAAATCAATTTAAATTATCAAAAATAACAGCAGTTGTTCAATTACCAGATTCTGCTAAGGCAAGTCATATTTTAATTCCTTTTGTTGGAGCTTCTAGTGCAGATGCTACAGTTACTCAAACAGAAGTAGAAGCAAAACAAACTGCTGATAGTTTATTAGCAATAGTAAAAGAAAGTAAAGCAAAATTTGCTGATTTAGCAAAACAATTTTCTTCGGATAAAGGTTCTGCTGAAAAAGGTGGTTTTTATGATTGGTTTGGTTACAATAGAATGGTGCCATCTTTTAGAGATTTCGTTTTTGAAGGTAAAAAAGATGCTGTAGGAGTTGTAAAATCTCAATTTGGTTTTCATGTAATTAAAATTGATGGTCAGAAGAATTTTCAATCAGTTGTTAAATTAGCTACATTTGGACGTAAAATAGTTGCTTCTGAAGCAACAGAAAATGTTGTTTTTCAAAATGCTGAAGCTTTTGCTTTAGAATTAGCAAATGGTAAAAGTTTTGAAGAAGTTGTAAAAGATAAAAAATTAACTTCTCAGCCAGCAATTGGTTTAAAGCCTTTAGATGAAACAGTTGCAGGTATTGGTAACGAAAGAGAAATTATTACTTGGTCTTTTGATAAAGATGTTAAAGAAGGTAGTTCTAAACGTTTTGATATTGAAGGAGGATATGTAGTAGCTACTTTAACTAATAAAACTAAAAAAGGTTTAATGTCTGCTGAAAAAGCAACTTCAAAAGTACGTCCTATTTTAACAAATCAAAGAAAAGCAGAATTAATTGAAGCAAAAATTAATGGAGCTACTTTAGATGAGATAGCTAAATCGGTTTCTGTAACAGTTAAAAATGCTACGGATGTAAACTTACAGTCTCCAACAATTTCTGGTGTAGGGTATGAGCCTAAAATAGTAGGAGCAATGCTTAACGCTAAAGAAAATACAGTTGTTAAAAATGTTTCAGGTGATAAAGGAGTTTTTGCTTTTGAAGTAGTTTCTAAAAAATTACCAACAGCTTTACCAAACTATGATTCTTTTAGAAATCGTTTAGTTAACGAAAGAAAAAATAAAACTTTTCAAATGTATGAAGCTATTAAAAAAGCGTCTGACATTCAAGATAACATGACTTCTTTCTACGGAATTTAGTAGTTATATAAATTAATTTTATAAAAAAGCCGAACTTATTTAGTTCGGTTTTTTTTTAGAACCTATTTAAATTTTGACTAAAGTATTTTTTTATATCTAAACGTCATGCTGAATTTATTTAAGCATCGCATAAAGAGAAGAACTACGGCAAATCAGCATATGAAACTGAAATAAATTTAGTTTGAGAGATTCTGTTTTTTAGATATAAAGTATTTTTAATTAAGTTATTAGTAGTATTAAAAACTATTTAACGCTTTTTGTAATTTAGTTAATATGCCTAGCCCCGATTGAAGCAATTGTTTGAGCTCTTTTTTATTTTTCTTTTGAAAAAATAAAAAAAGCGAGTGCGGAAAGCGGGAAATAGCTTCAAAAAAAAAGACAATCTCTAACGAGATTGCCTTTTAAAAAAATGTATTTTAAAATATTCTAAGCATTTAAAGGCTTACCATCCCAAGCTCCTTTTGCAGCTTCTTTAACAGCTTCTGAATATGTCGGGTGACCATGACAAATTCTTGCTAAATCTTCAGCAGATGCTCTAAATTCCATTGCAACGGCAGCTTCCATAATTAAATCGGCAACACGTGCACCAACCATATGAACTCCTAAAATTTCATCAGTATTTTTATCAGCTAAAACTTTTACAAAACCGTCTAAATCTCCACTAGCTCTAGAACGACCTAAAGCACGCATAGAAAATTTACCAACTTTATAAGCAACATCAGCATCTTTTAATTCTTGTTCTGTTTTACCAACAGCCGCAACTTCTGGCCAAGTATAAACAATACCAGGAATTAAATTATAATCAATATGAGGTTTTTGTCCTGCTAAGTATTCAGCAACAACAACACCCTCTTCTTCCGCTTTATGCGCTAACATTGCTCCACGAACAACATCACCAATAGCATAAATATTAGAAACACTTGTTTGTAAATGGTCATTTACATCAACCATTCCTCTTTCAGTAACTTTTACACCAGCTTTTTCTAACCCTAAACCTTCAGTATAAGCTTTACGACCAACAGCAACTAAACAGTAATCACCAGTAAAAGTAACTTCTTCACCTTTTTTGTTAGTAGCTTTTAGGATAACTTCATCACCGTTTCTTTCAACAGAAGTAACACCATGATTGGCGTTAATCTTCATACCTTGTTTCTTTAAAACTTTAGTAAGTTCTTTAGAAACATCAGCATCCATAGTAGGTGTAATTTTTGGGGCATATTCAATTACTGTTACATCAGCACCTAAACGCTTGTAAACAGAACCTAATTCTAATCCAATAACTCCACCACCAATAACTAATAAGTGCTTAGGAACTTCTTTTAATTTCAAAGCTTCAGTAGAAGTAATAACACGCTCTTTATCTAATTTGATAAAAGGTAATGTACTAGGTTTAGAACCTGTAGCAATAATAATGTTAGTTCCTTCAATTACTTCAGAAGTTCCATCATTTTTAGTAACTTTTACATGTGTAGCATCTTCAAAAGAACCTAAACCTTCATGAACAGTAATTAAGTTTTTGTCCATTAAATATTTAATTCCTCCAGTTGTAGTTTCTACAATTTTAGCTTTACGATCTACCATTTTTCCGAAATCGAAAGATGGCTTTTCTACTGTAATTCCATGCTCATCAAAATGATTCACAGCATCATAATAATGATGAGAAGAATCTAATAAAGCTTTAGAAGGAATACATCCTACATTTAAACAAGTACCTCCTAAAGTTGAGTATTTTTCGATAATAGCTACTTTTGATCCTAATTGAGCGGCTCTAATGGCAGAAATATATCCACCAGGACCAGAACCGATAACGATTAAATCGTATTTCATAAGTTGTATTTTTATTATTTATGTATATCTGATAAAACTTACTATTTTATCAGTTTATATTTAGTTTTTTGTAATAATAGATGCAAAATTACATATAAAAGTTGATTTGTTGAAGTATGTATTCGATTACTTTTTATCAAAAAATAACATTAAATACGCTAACTTTGAGCTTTATGAAGCAATTATTAATTATCGGTTATGTTTGGGTAGAACCAAATTCTTCGGCTGCAGGAAGCAGAATGTTACAATTAATAGAATTATTTAAAAAAAATAATTATAAAATAACCTTTGCATCGCCAGCACAAAAAGGCGAAAAGGCATTTAATTTATCAGAAATTGAGGTAAATGAAACTTATATTCAATTAAATTCGGCTTCTTTTGATGATTTTATTAAAAACTTAAATCCTGCTATTGTATTGTTCGATCGTTTTATGATGGAAGAACAATTTGGTTGGCGTGTTGCCGAAAATTGCCCTGATGCACTTCGAATTTTAGATACTGAAGATTTACATTTTTTACGTAAAACTCGTCATCAACAATTAAAAAAAGGTCAAAATTTCTCTACGGATGTTTTATTAAAATCTGTCGATGCAAAACGAGAAATTGCTTCAATTTTAAGATGTGATTTGAGTTTGATTATTTCTACGTATGAAATGAAATTGCTTAAAGATGTTTTTAAAATCGATGAAAATTTACTGTATCATTTGCCTTTTCTATTAGATAAAATCGATGATAAAATCATCAATAATTGGAAACCTTTTGATGAGCGATCACATTTTATATTTATCGGAAATTTTTTTCACGCTCCAAATGTTGATGCAGTTTTACAATTAAAAAATGAAGTTTGGCAATTGATTCGGAAACAAATTCCAAAAGCTGAAATACATATTTATGGAGCTTATGCAACTCAGCAAATAAATCAATTACATAATAAAAAAGATGGATTTTTAGTAAAAGGTTTTGCTACGGATGCTATAGAAGTTGTAAAAAATGCAAAAATTGTTTTAGCTCCGATACGTTTTGGAGCAGGAATAAAAGGGAAATTAACCGAAGCAATGATTTGCGGAACGCCAAGTGTTACTACAAATATTGGCGCAGAAGGAATGCACGATAGTTTTCAGTGGAATGGTTTTATTGAAGGTGATTTTGAAGAATTTGCCAATAAAGCTGTTACACTTTATTCAGATGAAAACCTTTGGAAAGCATCACAAAAAAACGGTATAGAAATCATCAATACTATTTATGATAAAGAAAAAATTGAAGTTCTTTTTATAAATCAGCTAAAAAAAATCCAAGAAAACTTAGACGAACATCGAACAAAAAATTTCCTTGGAAGTTTATTACAGCATCAAACATTACAAGCTACAAAATATATGAGCAAGTGGATTGAAGCTAAGAATAAAGTTTAGTTTTAAAAATGATATAGTAAACCAGCTAAAATATTTCCTTCTAGTTGTTCCGATTTGGTAAATTGATAAAAATATTTGGTATTAAGATAACTGATAATTTGATTACTTTTAAGATTCAAAATATTATTTCCTTTACAAAATAGTTCAATTTTTTTATTGAGTTTATAAGATAAAGAAAAGTTTAAAGAATTAATATGTTGTTTTTCAGAATTAGAAATAGTGTTTGTGTATGAGTTTCCAATATTCCAACGAATTTCATGATAATTTCCATATATTTCAGGAGAAATATTTATTTTATGAATAGCATAATTTAATTCATAGAAATTATTTTTATCGATTATAGTAGTATATTGTAGTTTACATTTAGCTTGTACACTACTTTTTTTTAAAATTGAATTTAAGTTTAATCTTAATTGGTAAGAAGTGTTATTTTTTATGTTTTTATCACCATTAAAATATGAAATAGTATTGATATGTTTATAAAGACTGGATAAATTATATTTAAGTTTTAAATATTTTATAGTTTTATGATACGAAAAATCAAGACCAAAACCTTTTTCGGGAACTCTAATATAACTTTGTTCAATATAATTATCTTTAAACAATGTGTTGAAACTAATATTATTTTTAGAAATAGAATAAGTACCTTTTATAGTAAACATACTATTTGTTAGTGGGTTATAATTGTTATAGTTTAAATTAAAATTTTGTTTACTAATTGGCGTAAAAACAGCTGTATTTGAATTTATCTTTGTTTGAAAATCAAGTATAGTTTGATTTGTATTGGTTTGAAAAATAGGAATATTTTGTTTGTTTTGAAAAAAACTAAAATTTATAGATTTCTGATTATTATGCTTGTATTTTAATAATATGTAGGGAAGTAGCCAATATTGTTTTTTATTTTTTGAGTTTACAGTTATATCATTAATAAGATAATTTAGCCTAAGTTTTGTGTAAAAGTGTCTATTAATTCGATGATTAATGGTGTTTTTTAGTCTAAACTGCTTCTTTGTATTTTTTAAATTGAAACTCAAATTATTTTGTGTAGATGTATTTAATATATTCTTATTACTATGGATATAAGATATTTTTGATTCTAAATTTGTTTTTCTATTGAATTTATAATAATTCAAAAAATCAAAATTTAAACTATTTAATTTATCATTTTCTACATTTTTTAGTGAATATTTATTCGTAAAATTCAAACCTAAAAAAGGTTTATTTGCAATTATAAATAGGTTGTTTTCGATGTTTTTTATATCGTGATAAACAGCTATTTCGGTATAATATTTAGAGTTAAATTGTTTTTTATAAGATAAATTCTGCCCAATAGAAAATCCTTTATTTTTATTTCTTGATTTTATATTAAATAATTGATTAATAGTGCTAATTGATTTGTCATCAATTATATTAAATTTTAAGTTGTAAGAAACTACTTCCTTTTTATTCTTTTTGTATGAAAAATTAAAAAATGAATTACCTAAATAACTGTTAGATGTGTTTTTTTTATCTTCGTTAATGGCAATAACATCTTCGGAAATATATTTTTTTGTACCGCTCTGAAATTCTTCTATTTTTGTTTTATCGACAGTTATATAGCCATTAATTTTTGATTTTTCTGATAACGTATTTGTGAAATTTATCGAATTAAAAAGTGTTTTTCTTTCATCTACATTTTTATTTACAAATACAAAACGGGGTGTTTTAGAATGGTCTATTTCGACTACGCCTGAGCCATCTGATAAATTATTTTTAGTGAAATTTTTTATACCGCCTCTCATTTCAATATAATCAATCATATTTATAGCGGTTTCACCAATATTATTAGCTTCCGAAATAAGGGCAAAATTACCTTTATTTAAAAATTTAAAAAGATTTAAATGTGCTTGATGTTTTTCAAGTACCCCTAATTTACCTGCTATATTACCAACAATTTTATTTTTGTATTTTTTATTAAGTGTAATATTTAATACAATTTTACCTGTTTTTTTTGTAGAAATATCATCAAAATCTTTATGATTCTTTAATAACTGTATCCCTTTAATTGCTTCTGCACTTAAATTTTCAGTAGCCATTTCGTGCTTTTTACCAAAAAAATCTTGCCCATCAATACTTACTTTTTCTATTCTATTTCCTTGGAATTTTATTTTTTTTTGGTCATCGATAGATAAACCTGGAAGCTTTTCGATAATATCTTTTAGGTTGATTTCTGTACTATCAATAATTTTAGAAAGGTTATAAGTAATACTATCTTTTGATATTTTAAAATCACTTAAATATCCTTTAACTACAACTTCTTCTAATTCATTAGTATTTTCTTGAAGTGTTATATTAAGTTTATTAAAGTTTGTAAGTTGTATGTTTTTTGGTTGATAACCTAGAAGCCTAACTTTTAAATAATATTGTTTTTTAATCGATGGTATTTCTAAAGAAAAAACACCTTTTTGATTCGTAGTTGTATAGTTTTGAGTTAAATCGGTTTGTTTATCTACTAATTGAACAGAAGCAAAACCAATAGCGTTGTTGATTTTATTTACAACAACGCCGTTAATTTTTGTTTGACTGTAAAGTTGAATAGCGTTAAACGCTATAAAAAAGTACACTAATCTCATAAATTATTATTGAGTTATAAGCCCTGAAATGTAATAAATAAGGCTCATTATATTAATGCATTTGTATAATTTCTTCACTTATTATTGTAGGTGGATTGCGATATTTTTGTTCTGAAACTATTTCAAAGTCTTTACTTCTTTTTTTAAACTTAATTGTTTTTGGATATTCAATTTTAATTAATTCAAAGAGTGTGTTTTTATACTCACTTTTAACTTGTATAGCTAAGCCTGGTATGCCATCAAAACACTTAGGTGCTCCAATAATACCTAATTCATCGGTGTACCAACAAGTAGCTTTTTCATTAAGTTGATTAATACCTACAGCTTTTTTACAATTGAATTTTCCTATTTTTCGTGTTTCATTTTTTAATGTCCACTTATAATAATTTAAATCTCTAAACACTACAATATCAGGATCATCAAATTCAGGATTACCTAATGTTTCAAAAATTTGCTTTTTAGTTATAAAATCTTTAAAAATACATACGCCTAAATTATGTCTTGTATCTACATAAGTGGCACCATCAGGTAATTTACCTTTTTTTGTAGAAATAAGAAGAAAATCTGAATGATAAGTAGCTCTTTTAGTATTACCTATTAAAAAACCATTTTGTGTTGATTTAGGTACTGTAATTGAGTCATAAATAATACCTTTTCTTATATCGTAAACAATATCTTCTCCAATGATTTCTTTATAAGTAATTTTATAATTGACACCTTGAGCATTACAAAATGATGTAACTAAAAATAATAATATCGAAAAGTTAATGGATAAATTCATAAATTAATACATTCTTGTTTCTCCTGTAATACAGTTTGTTACCATAGTAATAATTCTAGTTCCTTTGTAACCTACACTACTTCTTCTTTTCCAAAAGTAGCAGAAAGGTTTAACATTATTATCTTTTGTTTCCTTAATAATATTTTTTACAATTTCCTTTTTTTCAACCTTAGTATCTTTTTTTTCGTTTGCAAATGTTAAAGAAGTTAAAACTAGTAAACTTCCTAAAAGTAAATTTTTCATAATTTTTTATTTTTATTAATATTTGATAAAAATAGTTATTATTATTATACACAATATTCTTCTAATTTTTTTTAGAAGAATATATGCTTTAAAAGTAGCTGTAAATTAATAATTACGAGCTATAATTTCATAACTCGTAATTATTAATTGCATATTTGTTATGAAATTAATCCAGCACGTTTTAAAAGCGCATCTGGTTTTGGTTCTTTTCCTCGGAAACGTTTGTATAATTCCATAGGTTTTTCTGTTCCTCCTTTTGAAAGTACATTTTCTTTAAATTTAGTAGCCACTTCTTTATTAAAAATTCCTTTTTCTAGGAAATATTCAAAAGCATCGGCATCTAAAACTTCTGCCCATTTATATGAATAATATCCAGCAGAATATCCGCCTTGAAAAATATGAGAAAAAGCAGTACTCATACAATTTTCATCAACTTTAGGATATAATTTAGTATCAGCAAAAGCATTATTTTCAAATTCTTTAACCGATTTAATTGTTTCTGGTGATTCGTTACCGTGCCATTGCATGTCTAATAACCCGAAACTTAACTGACGTAAAGTTTGCATTCCTTCATGAAAACTAGCCGATTCTTTAATTTTCTCAACATATTCCATTGGGATTGTTTCCCCAGTTTCATAATGCTTTGCAAATAATTCTAAAGCTTCTTTTTCGTAACACCAATTTTCTAAAACCTGACTTGGCAACTCTACAAAATCCCAAGAAACCGAAGTTCCTGATAAACTTGTGTAAGTTGTGTTTGCTAACATTCCGTGAAGTGCATGCCCAAATTCATGGAATAGGGTAGTAACTTCATTAAAAGTTAATAAAGAAGGTTTTGTTTCGGTTGGTTTGGTAAAATTACAAACAATAGAAACTTGCGGACGCTCGTTAATATCATTTTTAATTTGTTGTGATTTATATGAAGTCATCCAAGCACCGTTTCTTTTTCCTTTTCTTGGATGAAAATCGGCATAAAAATGAGATACAAAATTTCCGTTAGTATCCGTAACATTGTATGTTTTTACGTCTTCGTGATATTTATCTATTGATGTAATTTCTTCAAATTTTAAATCGAATAATCTATTGGCTATTTCAAAAGCACCATCAATTACATTTTCTAATTTGAAATAAGGCTTCAATAATTCTTGATCTAAAGAAAAAAGTTCTTTTTTCAATTTTTCAGAATAATAAGCGCCATCCCATTTTTGAAGCTCATCGATATCGTCTAATTTTTTAGCATAGGCTTCTAAATTATCAAATTCACGTTTTGCAGCAGGTTTTGCTTTTTTCAATAAATCGTTAGAAAATGATAAAACTTTTTCAGGATTTTCCGCCATTCTTTCTTCTAAAACAAAATGAGCATGGGTTTTATAACCTAATAAATTAGCTCTTTTATAACGAAGATTTACAATATCTAAAACGACTTGTTCATTGTTATATTTGTTGTCTTGAAATGCTTTTTTACCAGCTGAAATAGCGAATTTTTTACGTAATTCTCGGTTATCAGCATAAGTCATAAAAGGAATATAACTTGGATAATCTAATGTGAAAATCCAACCTTCTTTTTCTTTTGATTTTGCAATTTCTGCAGCTGCTTCTTTTACACTTTCTGGTAATCCTGATAAATCATTTTCATCAGTTAAATGCATTTCAAAAGCATTGGTTTCTGCTAAAACATTTTCACCAAATTGTAATGATAATTTAGATAATTCTGCATCAATTTTACGCAATTCTGTTTTATCATCATCGTTTAAATTAGCGCCATTTCTAGCAAAACTCTTGTATTGTTTATCTAATAAAGTATTTTGCTCGGGTGTTAAATTTAAAGAATCTTTAGTTTGATAAACACTTTTTACTCTATTAAAAAGAGCTTGATTTAAAGTAATATCATTTCTGAACTCACTTAATAAAGGAGAAAGCTCTTTTGCTATTTTTTGAATTTCATCATTAGTTTCAGCAGAATTTAAATTGAAAAAAATTGATGTAATTTTATTTAATTTTTCCCCAGCAAAATCTAAAGCAACAGTTGTATTTTCAAATGATGGAACATCAGAATTTATAACAATTGTATTAATTTCTTCTTTTGCTAATTCGATTGCTTTTTCAATAGCTGGTTTATAGTGTTTTTCTTCTATTTGAGAAAAAGGAGGTGTTTTAAAATCTTGTAATAAAGGATTCATTAAATAACTGTTTTTAAAATGAATAAAAAAGTAAAAATAACGAAATTTACTTGTAGTAAATAATGTATTGTTGCGTAAGTTTTTTTTATAAAAGTACTTTTTTAAGTACTTTTTTGTATATTTGTAATATGGAAACAGTAAATTATACAGACTTTCGTTCAAATTTAAAATATTGGTTCGATAAAGTAGTCAATGATGTAAGTGATATTATTATCAAGCGTAAAAACGGTAAAGATTTAGTTTTAATATCATTGGATGAATATAACTCATTAAAGGAAACGACCTATTTGTTAACAGGAAAAAACAGAGATATTTTGTTAAACTCTATCAAAGAACTTGAGGAAGGTAAAGGTGTTCAAAAAAACTTAATCGAGTAGATGAAATTAACTTGGTCTGCTTCTTCTTGGGAAGATTATTTATATTGGCAGAAAGTCGATAAGAAAATAGTAAAGCGAATTAATGAACTCATTAAAAATTGTATGCGAACACCTTTTGAAGGTATCGGAAAACCTGAGGCTTTAAAAGGAGATTTACAAGGTTACTGGTCAAGGCGTATAACATCAGAACATCGATTGGTTTATAAATACGAAAATGAACAAATATTAATAGCAGCTTGTCGTTATCATTACCGCTAAGTAAAAAACCTCACCAATATTAAAATTGATGAGGTTTGATATTTATAAAGATTTACTTTTTATTTACGAACTCTTTCAGACGCTTTTTCAACCTTTAGTTTTAATTCTTCTTTGTAAGCTACAATTTTATCTAAAACTTTAGCATCCGAAGCACCAATAATTTGAGCTGCTAAAATACCCGCATTTTTAGCACCATCTAAAGCAACAGTTGCAACAGGAACTCCTCCTGGCATTTGTAATATTGATAAAACAGAATCCCATCCATCAATAGAATTTCTGCTTTTTACAGGAACTCCAATAATTGGTAACGGACTCATAGATGCTACCATTCCTGGTAAATGAGCTGCTCCACCTGCACCTGCAATAATTACTTGAATACCACGTTTGTGAGCATTTTTAGAATAGTCAACTAATTTTTCAGGAGTTCTGTGAGCAGAAACAATATCTACTTCTATTTTGATATCAAAGCTTTCTAAAATATCGATTGCTTCTTGCATGATTGGAAGATCAGAATCGCTTCCCATTATAATACCTACCATAATTTTATGTATTGTTTTATCTAAATTAATTTAAATAAAAAGATTATTTACTAATAACTCGAATTGTTTCTTTTACTTGTTGTGCAACTTGTCTTGCGATATCAATATCTTCATTAACAATTGTTACGTGTCCCATTTTTCGGAAAGGTTTTGTAGTCTTTTTTCCGTAAATATGTGGAGTAACACCATCAATTTTTAAAATTGTATTCATGTTTTCATACACAACATCACCTGTATATCCTTCTTCACCAACTAAATTTACCATAATTCCGGCAACTTTACTATCAGTATTTCCTAAAGGAAGATTTAAAATACTACGTAAATGTTGTTCAAATTGATTGGTATAACTAGCCTCAATTGAATAATGTCCAGAGTTATGAGTACGTGGAGCTACTTCGTTTACTAAAATTTCATCAGTTGAAGTTTGAAACATTTCAACAGCTAATAATCCGACGAAGTCTAAAGTTTTAGCAACTTTTAAAGCAACTTCTTGTGCCTTTTTTGCTACTGATTCATCTATTCTTGCAGGACAAATAACATATTCAACCTGATTTGCTTCTGGATGAAATTCCATTTCAACGACAGGATATGTTTTTATATCGCCATCAGAATTTCTAGCAACTATAACAGCTAATTCGTTTTTAAAAGGGACTAATTTTTCAGCAATACATTCACCTTCAGGTAAAGATTGTAAATCATCAGAATTACGAACAACTTTTACACCCGTACCATCATAACCAAATTGTGCTGCTTTCCAAACAAAAGGAAATTCAATAAGTTTGTTTTCGTATGCTTTTTTTAATTCATCAACAAAAGCAAAACGAGAAAAATCAGCCGTAGGAATTTGGTTTTTTTTATAAAAAGTTTTCTGACGTGCTTTATTTTGAATAATTCTTAAGTTAGCAGGTTTTGGAAAAATAGTTAAACCTTCAGCTTCTAACTTATCAAGTGCATCAATATTAACATTTTCTATTTCAATAGTTAATACATCTACTTTTTTACCGAAATTGTAAACGGTATCAAAATCAAATAAATCACCTTGATGAAATTCATTACAAATTTGTGCACAAGGCGCTTCGTTGTTATCACCTAAAATAACGGTGTAAATATCAAATTTTTGTGTTTCGGTAAGTAGCATTCTACCTAATTGACCGCCACCGAGAACACCCAGTTTAAAGTCTGAAGAAAAGTAATTTTTCAAGGATAAATATTTTAATGTGTTGTTGTTATTGCAAAAATAAGAATCTTAAGTCTAGTATAAATAAAATTAACGAGATAATCTTAATTGTGAGCTATTAATAGGTGTTACAAAATACATTAAAGCACTACATCCTTGGTTATCAATAGGTGCTCCGTTAGTTAAATAATTGTATTTTTTATTATCACAAGGACATTTAATATGAATTCCATCAAAAGACATTAAAGAAGTACAGGTATTTTCTGGACATTGCTGATCAAAAGCTTTATAACCACTAGTTCCTGTTCTAAAAAGAAAAACATCACGTCCTTGAATTTTATTTTGAGAGCTACCACTTGGCACTAATAGTCCTTGAAATTCAGGTAATGTTAAGTCGATAATCGCATTCATTTCTATACTTCTAAAACAATCGTTAACAGGTACGTTATCAGAGCAGCTAATGGTAATTATTAAAATAAAAAGGAAAAATATTTTTTTCATTATTTAAAAATTGAGTTTATTAAGGAAAGTCACGAATTTACAAATATTTTGTATATTTGTAAAGCAATCTCATTCCTATCGGTATGAGATTTTTAAATTAAAAATTATGAGTGAAGTATCATATTATAGTGCAGAAGGATTAAAAAAATTAAAAGACGAGTTATCACAACTAGAGCATGTTGAAAGACCAAGAGTTTCTCAAGAAATTGGTGATGCCATAGATAAAGGAGATTTAAGTGAAAATGCAGAGTATCATGCTGCAAAAGAAGAGCAGTCTTTATTAGAAACTAAAATTGCAAAGCTTAAAAATGTAGTTGCCAACGCTCGTATTATTGATGAGAGTCAGTTAGATTTATCTAAAGTATTGATTCATTCTATCGTAAAATTAAAAAATACAACTAACGGTATGGAGTTTACATACACTTTAGTTGCAGATTCTGAAACTGATATTAAGAATGGTAAATTATCAGTAAATTCACCTATAGGAAAAGGATTGTTAGGGAAAAAATTAGGCGATATTGCCGAAATTAAAGTACCTAGTGGTATTATGAAGTTTGAAATTATGGAAATTTCTAGATAACAATATAGACATAATGTTTTTTAATAAAAGTATTGCATCTGCAATGCTTTTTTTATTTTTACAAAACACTAAACATTAAAATAATATAATAGATGGCAAGTATTTTTACTAAAATAATTTCAGGAGAAATTCCTTCATATAAAATTGCAGAGGATGAAAATTTTATTGCTTTTTTAGATATAAATCCGAATGCAAAAGGACACACTTTAGTAGTGCCTAAAAAAGAAGAAAATAAGCTTTTTGATTTATCGAAAGAAGAATATACTAATTTAATGTCTTTTTCTTTTCGTGTAGCAAAAGCTATTGAAAAAACGATTCCTTGCAAGCGTGTTGGAATGAGTGTGATTGGTTTAGAAGTACCACATGTTCACGTACATTTAATTCCTTTAAATACTATGGCTGATATTCAGTTTGTTGAAAAAGTAAAATTATCTGAAAAAGAATTTTTAGCTTTAACAGAAAAGATATCAAGTAATTTTGAGTAAAAAATAAAGTATTATTAAACCTTAATTAATGAAATTTTAAAGGTTGTACCTTTATTTATTTCTGAATTTTGAACAGCTATTCTCCCTTTGTGATAATCTTCAATAATACGTTTTGAGAGCGATAAACCTAAGCCCCAACCACGTTTTTTTGTTGTAAAACCTGGGGTGAATATTTGTTTAAATTCTGATTTTTGAATTCCTTTACCAGAATCTGTAACTGTAATTTTTATATATTTAGGAGTGTCTTTAATTTTTAAAGATATACTACCTTTTCCTTGCATAGCATCAATAGCATTTTTAATTAAGTTTTCTATAACCCAACCATATAATTCTATATTTAATTGTGCGAAAAGTTCTTTTTTATCCGAAGAAAAAGAAAAATTAATTTGTTTAGAACTTCTTGATTTTAAATAATTAAAGGCTTTTTCTGTTTCTGAAACAATATTGTATTTTTTTAATTTAGGTAAAGAACCAATTTTAGAAAAACGATTTGCAATCGTATTTAATCGGTCAACATCTTTTTCAATTTCAATAATATATTCTTCATTAACATTTTCAGACCTTAAAATAGCTATCCAACCTAATAATGATGATAAAGGCGTACCTATTTGATGTGCAGTTTCCTTTGCCATACCTGTCCAAAGTTTATTTTGTTCGGCAACTTTACTAGATTTATAAACCATAAATACAATGGTTAAAAATAATCCTAAAATTAATAATAAGGCTAAAGGATAGTATTTTAGTTTGTATAATAAATCTGAATTTCGATAATAAAGATATTGCGTAATTCCAAAATATTCAATCATGATAGGATCATTTTGATCTTTCATAATTGTTAATTGTGCTTCTAGGTATTCAGGTTTTTCAGATCTAAGAGTATCTAAATTTCGATATAAATCAATACTTCCGCTTTCATTTACCAAAATAGTAGGTATATCTTCAATAGTTTGATATATTTTATTAATTAAATTGGTGTTTTCATCTAAATTAGGATTAGAAGCAAGTTCTTTAAAAGCAGCAGCAAAAATTTCAATTTTTCCTCTTTCCTCTTCTTTAAATTTTTGAAAAAACACATAGGTATTCCATAAAATAAAAGAAACAATTAATAATGAAATGAAAATTGTCATTCGTTTTACCCAATAAGTATTCTTAAAAATTGTCATTCGTTATATATAATATTCGCTATAATAACTTAATTTGTGAAAGCGTAGTATATTTACACTAAAAAATAATATGTTATCATTAGATCCTAAAGAATTACCAGTATCAAAATTACATAGTTATTTATTAGGTGCTATAGCGCCACGACCTATTGCTTTTGCAAGTACTATGGATGCTGATGGAAATCCGAATTTATCACCTTTTAGTTTTTTTAATGTTTTTGGAGCAAATCCGCCAATGTTAATTTTTTCTCCAGCCAGAAGTGTAAGAGACAATACGAAAAAGCATACCTTAGAAAATGCCGAAGAAACAAAAGAAGTGGTTATAAATGTGGTTAATTATGATATTGTACAGCAAATGTCATTAAGTAGTGCGATGTATCCTAAAGGAATAAATGAGTTTGAAAAAGCAGGTTTTACAATGTTACCTTCGGATAAAATAGCACCTTTTAGAGTAGCAGAATCGCCTGTGCAATTTGAATGTAAAGTAACAGATATTATTTATACAGGAAACGAAGGAGGAGCTGGGAATTTAATTATTTGTGAAGTAGTTAAATTACACATCAATGAAAATATCTTATCCGAAGATGGAAGTATTGATCAGCATAAAATAGATTTAGTAGCTAGGGCAGGAGGAAGCTATTATACACGTGCAAAAGATGGTTTTTTTGAAATAGCTAAGCCAATTTCAACATTAGGAATAGGAGTAGATAAAATTCCTTCAGAAATTAGAAATAGTACTGTTTTAACAGGTAATAATTTAGGAATGCTTGGTAATGTATCACAATTACCTAATGAAGAAGCTGTTAATAACTTTGCCAAAGAACATCCAAAATATGTTTCGCTTACAATTGAAAAAAAACATACATTTGCACAGCAGTATTTAAAGAATAATGATGTAGAAAGTGCTTGGAAAGTGCTTTTAATTAAATAGATAAGAATATGGAAGTTATTGGAAAGATTAAATTAATTAACGAAGCGCAAACATTTGGAGCTAGCGGATTTAGAAAACGTGAATTAGTTGTAACTACAGATGAGCAGTATCCTCAAATGATTTTAATCGAATTTGTACAGGATAAATGTGATCTTTTAAATAGTTATGCTGTTGGTCAAGATGTAAAAGTATCTATTAACTTAAGAGGTAGAGAGTGGATTAATCCTGAAGGAGTAGCAAAATACTTTAACGCTATTCAAGGATGGAGAATTGAGAGTTTAGCACAAGGGGCACCTCAAAATGTACCACCTGTCGATAGTTTTCAACAAGCACCAGACTTATCTGCAAACGAACCAGACGATTTACCTTTTTAATCAAAGGTTTATAAAAAGTAAGAAAAAAGAGCGCTATATGCGCTCTTTTTTTTGGATAAAATTTTAATTTTTTTATTAAATTAAGTATTTCATTATTTCTTTTTCTATATTTAAAGATGTATTCGGGCATTGAAAAAAAATAGAAATAGAACGAAATAAGTTTATGAAAAAAAGAAACATTAACATAGCCATGTTAATAGATGGTGATAATGCTGAAGCTAAATATTTACAAAACATCACAGAAGAAATATCAAAATATGGCAGAATAACTATCAAGAGAATTTACGGTGATTGGTCTGGAAATCGAATGAAAAAATGGAAAGAAAAACTTAGTCTTTACTCCCTTAAACCAATTCAGAATTTTGCATATACCAAAGGTAAAAATGCTACAGATATTGCATTAGTTATTGATGCAATGGATATTTTATACAGAGAAGAAATTGATGCTTTTTGTCTTGTTTCAAGTGATAGTGATTTTACTGGAATTGCGAATAGAATACGAGAAAGTGGACTAAATGTAATAGGAGTTGGTAAAAAACAAACGCCAAAATCATTTACTAATGCTTGTGATATTTTTACGTTTACAGAAAGTTTTAAAAAAGAAGTATCTGAAGAATCATCCGAAGAAGTATCTGAAGAAATTTTAAAAAAATCAAAAAATAAGAAGTCTAAAAAGAAGAAAAAAGAAAAAATTAAAAAAACACAAAAAATAGATATTCCTTTTCTTAGGCATGCTTTATCTGTAGTTAAGCAAGAAAATGAAGAAGTTTTACTAAGTCAATTAGCAGAGTCAATTAAGCAATTAGATCCTGATTTTGATTCTAAAAAGTATGGATATAAAAACTTTAATACCATGTTTAGTACTTTAAATACCGATTTTGAAATGATTTATCATACCGATAATTCTACGATTTCTATAAAAGATAAAAAAGCTACATGATTATAACGTATTTAAAAAAGTAAAAACCTTCTGAGAAATCAGAAGGTTTTTTATTGTAAGTTATTTTGTCGGTTCTACTTTTTTCTTAGGAGGCATTGGACCTCTTAAGTGAATTACTAGTCCATTTAAAAAATTTCTAAGAATCTGATCACCACATTCCATGTATTTAGGATGTTCTTCATTTCTGAAAAGTGCTCCTAATTCTCCTTTAGAAACTTTAAAATCTACTAAAGCACAAATTTCAACAATATCAGTATCACGTAATTTGTGTGCTACTCTTAATTTTTTAAATATATCGTTGTTTGATAAGCCTCCCATAATTTTGTTTTTAATAATATTAATTTAATTAACCATACTGAAAATAGCCCAAGCATAAATAGCAAAGCGTAAAAAACGAAATAGCCCAAAAAGTACTACTTTTTTAAACGGATACTTAATCATACCAGCCGTTAAACAACTAATAGCAAAAGGCAAGGGCAATAATGCTCCTACTAAAATTAAAATACCTCCCCACTTGCTTGTGTTTTTAAGGTTTTTAGCCATTTTAACTTCTAGATAGTTTTTTATCGATTTAATTTTTAAAGAAGCTCTTCCTATAAAATATGCCGTTAATCCTCCTAAATATGATAAAGTTGCTAAAAGTGATAAATTTAAAATTGGGTCTGCTGTTTTCTTGGACCAAGCAATAAAAATTTCAGGTGGAATTAATCCTAATATTGTTTCTGAAACAAAAAAAGTAGTTAAAATTCCTAGTCTAGAAAACGTTTCTGTTACTATTTGTAAGCCGTCATTAATATTATAAACATATCTATTAAATAAAAACACAGCTATAACAGCAATTACTATCGGTAAAAAAGCTGCTTTTAAACTTTCCCAAATAAACATGTAAAAACCAGTACGTTGATAATAAACGTGTAAACGTTTTACGTGTGGTTTTTTGTTTTTTATGATTCTTTTTTTCTTCACTTTATAGTTGCTTAATTATCTAAGCCTTTTTAGACGACAAAAATACAAGGTAATTACAGATAAATCAATAGAAATATCGTTAATTATAAGTTAGCAATAGCTGCTTCAGCACAACGTTCACCATCCATGGCTGCAGAAATAATTCCACCAGCATAACCACCACCTTCACCACAAGGAAATAAACCGTCTAATTGTGGATGTTCTAAATTTTCTTTTCTAGGGATATTTACAGGTGATGAGGTACGAGATTCAACACCTATAATATTTGCTTCGGATGTATAATATCCGTGCATTTTTTTACCAAAAGCATCAAAGCCTTTACGTAATCTACCTCCAATTATTTTTGGAAGTAATGAGTGTAATGGCGATGATTTTAATCCAGGTTGATAAGAAGTTTCATTTAATGATGATGATAAATTACCTTCAACAAAATCAGTTAAACGTTGTGCTGGTGCAACTTGACTTTTACCTCCTGCATTAAAAGCTAATTTTTCTAAATCTCTTTGAAATTCTAATCCTTTTAAAGCACCAAAATGTTCGTATTTTCTAAAATCTTTATCAATATTTAATTCAACAACAATTCCTGAGTTTGCAAATTTATTATTTCTTCGAGATGGAGACATTCCATTTACAACAACTTCACCATTTGCAGTTGCAGCTGGTACAATAAATCCACCAGGACACATACAAAATGAATATACACCTCTATTATTTACTTGTTGTACTAAACTATAAGCTGCGGCAGGTAATAATTCATCTCTTTGACCATCACAACTATATTGAATTTGGTCAATAATTTCTTGAGGATGTTCTACACGAACTCCCATTGCAAATGATTTTGCTTTTAATAAAATATTTTTTCGGTTTAATAATTCGTAAATATCTCTAGCAGAATGACCAGTTGCTAAAATTACAGAATTAACAGTCATTTCGTTACCATTATTTAATCGTAATGCTTGTATTTTGCTACTTTTTATAACAAAATCGGTAACACGAGTATCAAAATGAACTTCTCCACCATATTTTATAATATTCTCACGAATATTTTGAATAATTTTAGGTAATTTATTAGTTCCAATATGTGGATGTGCATCAATTAAAATATCTTCTGTAGCTCCATGATATACTAAATTTTCAAATATTCGACGAACATCACCACGTTTTAAACTTCGAGTATATAATTTTCCATCAGAATACGTTCCTGCGCCACCTTCACCAAAACAGTAATTAGAATCTTCATTTACAAAATGTTCTTGATTAATAGCACGTAAATCTCTACGACGATCTTGTACATTTTTTCCACGTTCTAAAACAATCGGTTTATAACCTAGTTCAATACAACGAAGTGCGGCGTACATTCCAGCCGGTCCAAAACCAATAATATGAATTTCTTTTGCATTTGAAACATCTTGATAATTAAAGATATAATCAGGTGTATCAGGCAAAGGTTCATTTATATAAACAGCTACTTTATAATTGAAAATCACGTCTTTTTTACGTGCATCAATCGATTTACGCAACACTTTTACCGTAGTTATATCTGAAATATCGATTCCTAATTTTCTAGAAGCTTTCTTTTTTAAAATATCAGCTTTCTTTTCTTCTATTAAATTAACGCGTAGTTGAAGTTCTTTTACCATTTTGCAAAATTATGGAAATTTGAATTGATACCTTTTTATTTTGATAAGAATTATAAAAAATCGAAGGAAGGTTTTTATTTTTTGATTCGTACTGCTAATAACTACACTATATTTGTGGTGTTTATTAATATTTATAAGTGTTTTTTAGATGATTTGGTTACCTGAAGAAATAGTATTTCCACCGTATGAATTTGCAAATGAAGAAGGAGTTTTGGCATTTGGAGGCGATTTATCGGCAGAACGTTTGGAGTTTGCTTATAAAAATGGAATTTTCCCATGGTTTAATGAGGGCGAACCAATTGTTTGGTATGCTCCGCCAGAACGTATGGTTTTATTTCCTGCTGAGGTAAGAGTTTCAAAATCGATGAAACAAGTTTTACGTAAAGCAAATTTTGTAATTACAGAGAATAAAGCTTTTCGAGAAGTGATTTTTAATTGCCGACATATCCACAGAAATGACCAGTTAGGAACTTGGATTACTGATGATATGGAAAAGGCATATATCAATTTACACAATAAAGGAATTGCAAAATCAATAGAAGTTTGGCAAGATGATATTTTAGTTGCAGGTTTGTATGGTATCGATTTAAAAAACGGTGTTTTTTGTGGCGAAAGTATGTTTAGCAAAGCAAGTAATATGAGTAAAGTTGCGTTTATTCATTTGGCTAAAAACTGCGGATATAAATTAATAGATTGCCAAGTTCATAACGAACACCTAGAAAGTTTAGGTGCTCGTGAAATTGATAGGAGTGATTTTTTGGGGTTGTTATAGGGTGTTTTGACTTTTCCATTTTTCGACTATTTGAATAATATCTGTTACATATCCTTTATCAGTAAAACCTTTTCCTCTAACAGCAGGATGCCAAGTATGAATATAAAGTTTATCACCTGTATTATAAGAATGATTACCAAAAGTAGAAATTTCCCTTTTAGTTTCCTTTATATTTGGAAAATCAGCTGTTTTAAAATACTGAAATGTATTTCCAAAAATTATAATATCAGGATTATAGGTTTTAACTTGTAAGTTTAATAACTTACAATTTCTATTATAAGCTTCAGTAATTGATTTTGGGTTTGAATTACCGCCACCTGGTATTTTTTTTATATTTAACAAAGCGATTTCTTGAAGTGGTTCAAAACATTTTTCATCTTTTGCATCAGGAATATTTTCCCATTTAGGGTTTCTAAGTATTCCGTAAGTTGTATACATAACTCGTTTTATTGTAGGAATACTTTTTCCACATTTATTAAGCCATTTTTTATCTTGAAATTTATTGATATAACTCCAAGAACTTCCTTCTGAATTAGCTTCTTTTAATATCCATAATATTTTATTTTTAGCTTCTAAATATTTATTTAGATTAATAATGCCATCAATCACGTAGTTTTCGTTATTTTCTTTACCTATTTTTTTTATTTTTTCAGATATCTCTTCACACTTATTTTTAATAATATCAAAATTATTCATTTCGTTTTTTTATAAAGTTACCATTTTTATAATAATTCTACATAAAGCATAACTTAAAACACATAAACCCCGTAATTTTCATCACGAGGTTTTTTTACATTAAAATTATATCAAAAAAAGTTTATTCTAACACAGAAAACTCAATACTAGAATCTGAAAAAATAGTATGTGTTTGGTTTTTAAAATCTTTTTTATCAGCTTTATAAATATTATCTACATAAGTTTGTGGATTCAAATCAATTAAAGGAAACCACGTACTTTGCACTTGAATTTGTAATTTATGCCCTTTTTTAAAGGTGTGAAAAACATCTTGTAATTTAATATTTACCGCTGTTTTTTTGTTTGGAGTAAACGGTTCAGGTTTTGAAAAACTATTTCTAAAACGCCCACGCATCACCTCACTACGAACCATCATATGATAATTACTTAATTTTAAATGCGTTTGCATATCTTTATTATCATTTTTGATATCAGAAGGATGCACATCAATAACTTTTACAATCCAATCGGCAGCTGAACCTGTTGTTGCTACGTTTAGTTTTGCTAAAATATCTCCTGCTAAAGTAAAATCTTCGGTTAAAATATCCGTTTGATAAACCAATACATCAGGTCTTCGGGCAGCAAAACGCTGGTCATCAGTCATGTATTTTCTTGGTGTGAAAACAGTTTTTATATCTTCAGAATAAGGAACAGGATGTTTAACATCACTTACAAATTGTACTTTTGAACTTCCTTTTTTATCCGTAGTTAATTCTTGATTTTCTGATAAGAAAAAAGATTGTTTTTTTACGCTTTTAGGAGGCCAAACATCGTATGATTTCCATTCTTTTTTTCCTGTATCGAAAACATAAGCTTCTGGTAATCCGCTATTTTTTGAACCGTTTTCTTTTAAGAAATGATTGAAGAATTTAGTTTCAATATTTTTTTGAAAATTTAATGAAATAGAATCTCCAAAATAATAATTTCCAACTGTACTAGCTACTTTATTTCTAGACCATCCGCCGTGATCCCAAGGACCAAAAACTAAAGTGTTGTAATTATTTGGTTGATTTTTTTCAATGTTTTTATACGTTTCTAAAGGACCGTATAAATCTTCAGCATCAAACCATCCACCAACAATCATTGTTGCTACTGTAGATGGAACTCTGTTTAAATGTTGAATAATTCCTTTGCTTTGCCAAACGCTATCGTAATTTGGATGTTCAACAATTTCTTTCCAGAAAAAATCATCAATTTTATCGGTATTCTTGTTTTTATCAGAAGCGATTTTAGTATCTAATTTATCATATTGAAAATATTCGTTTAAGTTTTTTAAAGGACCTTTGTCTAAAAAAAACTGATATTGGTCTTTTGTTTTCATCTTCGGAAAAGAATACCAAGAAGAATCTGTAGGCTGATCTTTATAAGTTCCGAATAATGGAATCGCATTAAAATAACTTAGTAAAAATGCGCCATTATGATGAAAATCATCAAAAAAGAAATCGCCAATACAAGCTTGTGGAGATGCTGCTTTTAATGCAGGATGTGCATCAATTGCTGAAATAGTTGCATAATGCCCAGGGTATGAAGTTCCCCAAGTTCCAACATTTCCATTGTTGTTAGCTGTGTTTTTAACTAACCAATCAATTGTATCAAAAGTATCGCTAGTTTCATCGGTTTGTTTGGCTTTTTTATTAGGAATGTAAGCACGCATATTGTCGTAAACGCCTTCGCTCATCCAACGACCACGAACATCTTGATAAACCACAATATTTCCTTCTTTCATTAAAATAGGGTTAGGAGCTATTTTAGTTTTGAAAGTATCTTTTCCGTAAGGACGACAACTATACGGAGTTCGTTGTAATAAAATAGGATATGTTTTTGATGTGTCTTTTGGCGAGTAAATAGTGGTGTGTAATTTTGCGCCATCTCTCATGGTAATTTTCACTTCTTTTTTAGTGAAGTTGTCTTTTACATAAGTGCTTTTTACAGGTGTTTTTTCTTCGGATGTTTTAGTGGTACTTTTTGGCGTACAACTACTTATTATAAGTAGAAAAAATAGTGAAAAATTAAGAAGTAATTTCATGCGGTTTGGTTATTTTAGAAAGTAAATATAAATAAAAGAAGTTGTACGAAAACAGATTTTAAAAACCTGATTAAATACAACTTCTAGAAAATTGTTACTAAAAAATAGGATTTACATTTTAAAATATTATGTTTTTTAAAATGTAAAAATTTCTAGCCCCGATTGAAGCAATTGTTTGAGCTCTTTTTTATTTTTCTTTTCGAAAAAATAAAAAAAGCGAGTGCGGAAAGCGGGAAATTGCTTCAAATCATTTTTATTATTTTTAGTTTATTTAGGATCTAAAATTGTGTCGATTCTATCTAAAACATCTTGTAAATGATAACGAGAAATGTTGTTTTTAGCAACACTTAAAGCTCTTTTTGTATCTCTTTTTAAATTTTTTAATTCACCTCTAACAACAGGTTTAATATCTGATTGGCTAATATTTACCGCCGTTTGTTTAAAATATCCTCCGTTATTTGTTCCTTTTTGATTTTTAGCTTTGTTTAATAAAAAATCTAAACGATCTAAATACGCACGTTGTAAATTTCTACGATATGCATCAATGGATTTATTGGTGTATAACTCGCTCCAAATTCCTTTGCGTAAATCTTGCATCATATTTACAAGCGTGTAGGATTTTGCTCCGTTTAAAGTTTCGTTTTCGATTAAACGTGCCATTCTACCCGTTTTTAAAATATGATTTAAGGTTCTTTCTTGTAATTCGCCAATACGTTTATCGGCACCAGAAAATTGTACTTTATCAAAAATATTTTTATCTAATAACCAAGTTGGCGTTTTAAATAATTGCTCGTTTACAAATTTTAAAGCATTTTTTTGATGATTTTTAGGAACGTGTGTATATACAGCTCCATCTTGATTTGCAGTTTTGTAGTTTTCGTAAACACCACCAATATTAGAACTTACGTGTCCCATATATCGATTAAATTGCCATAACAATTGCGTGTACATGGTTTTTAATTCGTCGTAATTTTCGCCATATTTAGTAGTCCATTCTTCTAATTTTGGTAAAATACGTTTTAGGTTTTTAATTCCGTAGGCACTTGCTTTTATGGCATCATCACCTAAATCTTCAGTTTGAGAACTTGGGTCGATAACATTTACAACTTGCTGATGTCCGAATCTGTAAATAGGATTTCCTGCTTTGTCAAGAATCCATTTATTTAAGATGTTTTTTTCATTTTTTGCTGATGTATTTAATATTGGACGATATCCCCAATTGATGGCATACTTATCGTAAAGCCCAATATTTGGCATTAAAGCAACGCCTTTATCTTCAGGTTGTGCGATGTAATTAAAACGAGCATAATCCATAATTGAAGGTGCTGTTCCGTATTTTTTAGTAAAAGTTGCCGAGCGTAAAGAATCAACAGGATAAGCAACAGAACTTCCCATATTATGAGGTAATCCAAGAGTATGACCAACTTCATGAGCAGAGACAAAACGAATTAAACGTCCCATAGTTTCTTCTTTAAAGTTTGTACTTCTAGCATCAGGATTTATTGCCGCCGTTTGAATAAAATACCAGTTATGTAATAAAGTCATTACGTTATGATACCAGTTAATATCCGATTCTAAAATTTCTCCAGAACGAGGATCGCTTACATGAGGACCATTTGCATTTGGAATTGGAGAAGCTAAGTAACGTACCACAGAATAACGAACATCTTCAGGGCTCCAATCAGGGTTTTCTTCTTTGGTAGGTGCATCTTTTGCAATAATTGCATTTTTAAAACCTGCAGTTTCAAAAGCTCCTTGCCAATCATTTATTCCTTGTTTTATATATTTTCGCCATTCTTTTGGAGTAGCTCTATCAATATAATAAACAATTTGTTTTTTAGGTTCAACCAATTCTCCGTTGTTAAATTTTTCAATATCTTCATCTTTAACTTCTAAACGCCATCTGTCAAGATATTTTACAGATTTACTTCTTTGAACGTCTAAACCATAATCTGTTTGAGACCTTGCAAACCATCCTACACGCTCATCAAAATAACGGCGTTTCATCGGTTTTTTAGGTAATAAAATCATTGAATTACTTAATTCCATAGAAACTGCACCAACACTTTTATTAGAAGGCGGTGCGCTAGAAACGTATGTTTTTACGTGTCGAACTTCAATATTTTTAGGATAACTACTAATACGTTCTATATAAGAACGATTTTTATCCATTTTAGAAATTTTATATTGCTTTCTTTTTCTTTGAGGAAAACCAATTGCTTTTATATCAGTATTAAATAAAGAAGAAACATCAATTACCGTAGCCGTAGAATCTTTACTAAATGCTTTTATTGGAAAAGAATATAAAATGGGTTCAAAATTAGAATTTACCACAGCTTTATGAATAGGAAGCAAGGTATCTGCAACAACATTATAAGAAACAACTTTTAGTAAAATATTTTTCTGTTTTTTTTGCCAACGTAATACTTGTGTATTTTGTTTTCCGCCACCAAAACCGATACCGCTAGCTGTTTTAGCAATTCGAGTAACCATTAACATTTCACGATTAAGTAACGAATCTGGAATTTCAAATAAATATTGTTGTTCTTTTTGATGAACTTTAAATAATCCGTTGTCCGTACTATGCTTTTGTGTAACTACTTTATTATAAGGTTTTATAGCGTTTTTATTGGGCTTAGATTTTGGTTTACTTATTTCTTTTTTATTCGTTTTCTTTTTAAACCATTGCGCATTTGCTTTGGATGAAAAATTAATAAAAAGAATTACAAAAAGTAATAGTATTCTTTTAGTCATAAATTTGGATTTAAAAAATTTGTCTAATTTATTTAATTCGTATTTGTTGATTATTAATAATATGTTAAAGTAAAACGTATTTCTGAAAAAAAAATACTAATTTAACATGTTTTTTTAGATTGGTAATATCAACTAAAACGTTGTACCTTTGCAGCGGCATGGGAATAAGACGAGTTTCAGATTGGTTACCGACTACAAATAAGGAGGTTAAGTTAAGAGGATGGGAAGAATTAGATGTAATTCTCTTCAGTGGAGATGCATATGTAGATCACCCATCATTTGGTCCGGCAGTAATAGGGCGAATACTAGAAAGTTATGGTTTGCGAGTAGCAATTGTACCACAACCTAGTGTAAATGATAATTTACAAGATTTTGAGAAATTAGGAAAACCACGTTTATTCTTCGGAGTAACGGGCGGATGTATGGATCCGATGGTAAGTAATTATACGGCAAGTAAACGCCGTAGAGATAAAGATGCTTACACTCCAAATGGAGATAAAGGGTTTCGACCTGATTATGCAACATCAGTATATTCAAAAATATTAAAAGAAAAATTTCCAGATGTACCTGTTTTAATTGGTGGTATCGAAGCTTCATTGCGTAGGGTAACACATTATGATTATTGGTCAGATAAACTATTACCTACTATTTTAGAAACTTCTAAGGCAGATATGTTAGTTTATGGAATGGGAGAGCAACCTTTACGAGAAATTGTTGAGTTATTGCAAAAAGGTGTTCCGTTTTCGAGTTTAAAAACGATAAAACAAACAGCTGTTCTTATTGATGAACATGAAAATGTTCCGAAGAATAAAAATTGGGAAGATGTAGAAATTAATTCTCATGAAGCTTGTTTAAAAGATAAAAAAACATTTGCATCTAACTTTAAAGTAATAGAGCAGGAGTCGAATAAATTATATGCACGTCGTATTTTTCAAAAGGTTGGAAATAAAAAACTGATGATTAATCCACCGTGTGCAACAATGACCGAAAAAGAAATTGATGCTTCTTTTGATTTGCCTTTTACACGATTACCGCATCCAAAATATGACAAGCGTGGACCTATTCCTGCGTTTGAAATGATTAAATTTTCAATAAATATTCACCGTGGATGTTTTGGAGGATGTAGTTTTTGTACAATATCAGCACATCAAGGAAAATTTATTGCTAGTCGAAGTCAAGAATCGGTATTAAAAGAAGTCGATACCGTTACTAAAATGGACGATTTTAAAGGATATTTATCAGATATTGGTGGACCTTCTGCGAATATGTATCAGATGAAAGGAAAAATCCAATCTATTTGTGATAAATGTGTTGCACCTTCTTGTATATCGCCTGTAATTTGTAGTAATTTAGATACTTCGCACAAGCCATTAACAGACCTTTATAAAGCTGTTGATGCGCATCCGAAGATAAAAAAATCATTTATTGGAAGTGGTATTCGACATGATATGTTAGTACCTGAATTTAATAAAAATGCCGATCCAAAAGAGTTAGATGCTTATACAGAAGAGGTGATGACAAATCATGTTTCTGGGCGATTAAAAGTAGCACCAGAACATACATCTGATCCTGTTTTAAAATTAATGCGTAAACCATCATTTAAATATTTTCATATGTTTAAAAAACGGTTCGATCGTATTAATATCAAAAAGAAATTAAAACTACAATTAATACCTTACTTTATATCAAGTCATCCAGCTTGTGAGAAAGAAGATATGGCAAATTTAGCTGCCGAAACAAAAGATATGGGGTTTCAGCTAGAACAAGTTCAAGGGTTTACGCCAACACCTATGACAGTTGCTACGGTAATTTATTATAGTGGATATCATCCTTATACTTTAAAACCTACAAAAACTCCTAAAACAGCTAAAGAAAAAGAAGATCAACATAAATTTTTCTTCTGGTATAAAAAAGAAAATAAAGATTGGATTCGTAATACATTGAACAAAGTAGGACGACAAGATTTATTAAAAGCTTTATTACCTGAAAATAATTCATGGAAAAAGAATAAAGGAGCAGAAGCAACTAAAAATACTTTTGATGATGCTGTGCCTTTTAATCAACGAAAAAATAAGAACTATAGAGCTCCTAAAATAGCTGGAAGAGATACAAAAAGGTCTAAAAATCAATTAGATGAAAAAGTACCTTTTAATCAACGAAAAAATAAAAACTATAGAGCACCTAGAGTAAATACAAAAGACGGTCAAAATAATGGCGGGTCTAAAACTGATACAAAAGAAACTAAAAAATACAGCACACCTAAAAATAAAAAAAGAAGAAGGTAATGTAGTATCTGTTTTATAATAATATTTAAAGTCAATAAAACCTAGTGTGTAAAAGCATTAGGTTTTTTTATGTGTTTTTAAATAAGAATACTATTGTTTAAAGATGTAAAGTTAGTGACTAAACAATGGTTTAGGGGTCTTAAATATGGTTTAATAACCTTATGTGTAATATAAAATTAATATCATGAAAAAAATAATTTTAGTAGTATTTTCAGTTATGGTAAGTACAGTAGTACTTGCTCAGAATAAACAGAAAATTAAAGGAAATAAACAAGTAATAACAACGAGTAATTCTATTGATAAAGCATTTAATAAAATTGAAATTGATGATGCATTAGAATTAAGTATGAATCAGGCTGATAAAAATAGTTATACACTAATTGCAGATGAAAATTTACATGAAGTTATTCATTTTAGAGTAATAGATAGTGTTCTTAAAATAGCAACAACACATAAAATATCAAGGAGAAAAAAACTTAAAATATCATTAGATGTTATAAATCTTGAAAAAATTACATTAAAAAATGGTGCTAAAATAAAAGGAGAAGGAATATTTAATTCAAAAGTAATACATATTGATAGTTATAATTCAAGTGAATTTGAATTAGATTTAAAAGCAGAAGAAGTTACTGTAAATATGCTTCAGAAATCAAAAGGAATATTGAAAATAAAAGCGACTAATACAACTTTTTTAATGTCAGACAAAGCAAGGTTAAAAGCAGGTGTTTTAAGTGATGATATTACAGCTAAATTAATGAAATCAGCAGATTTAAGTTTAGATGGAACTGCTAAAAAAGCAACACTTAGTTTAATAGAATCTGCCGATATGAAAGCTGTAGGAATGAAAATTTCTGAAGTAGATATATATACTTCAGATAGTGCAGATGCTTCTATATATACAGATAAAAGTTTAACTTTATATGCTCAGGATAAAAGTAAAATAGCAATATATGGTGAACCTAAAATAGTAATAAAAGGTTTTAAAGGTAGTGCTAAACTTTTTAAGAAGTAAAAAATATAAGCGTCATTATTTTTAAAAAAAAAAGCTATATTACTTAGGTAATGTAGCTTTTTTATTTTCTTTTTTTTGAAAGAATAAATGATTAATAATATTTATATAAATGTTTGATTTTGTCATTTTCAATTACTAAAACACGTTTGTTTTTATCGTATTTAGTTAGTAAAGCAGGAGCGTCATCTTTGTATAAAATTTCATCTAGTTTTATCGAATTGGAATTTAAATCCATATCATAATTTGTAAAATAAGTATTTATAATTTTACCATTATTATCTAATTTATATCCTTTAATAAAGAAATATGTACCAGCTATTGCTTTTATTAATTTTATAGTTGACAGATTTTTATTAAATGTATAATATTCAATAAAGTTACTATCAATAGGTTCATTATAAGCTCCATTCAATAACTTAACGCAACAAATCTAAAATTATAGATTTGTAAAATGGAAATAAAAAAGCATAGACGTTTAACTCTAAAAGAAAGAGTTATTATTCAGACTCTTTTAAATGAAAAAAAGTCTAAATCTTATATCGCTAAAACATTAAAAAGAGCACGTTCAACAATCTTTAGAGAAGTCTCTAAATGGGTACAAAATAAAGAAGATAAATATGATGCTGAATTAGCACATTGGAACGCTAAAGATGATTATGTGAACAAAAGAAACCTTGATAAAATAAGCACCTATTCCCTACTCAAATTTTTTGTTTATAAAGGACTTTTATCTAACTGGACTCCTGAACAAATTTCAGGAAGACTCAAAGAGTTATATCCAAACAACCCAATAATGTCTATTTCACATGAAGCTATCTATAGACACATTTACACCAGACCACAAGCTAGTTTAAATAAAAAATTAATAAAACTTCTAGTTCGTAAAAAAACAAGGCGGAGACCTCATAAAAAAAAACGTGGTGGTGGCTCTAAAATAATCAATCAAGTTAGTATTGACAACAGACCTAAGCATATTGAACTTAGAGATGAAGTTGGACATTGGGAAGGTGACTTAATCATTGGAAAAGACCATAAAAGTGCTATCGGAACAATTGTTGAACGCAAAACAAGGTTCACTTTAATCATCAAACTAAAATCGAAAAAAGCGATGGAAGTTGCCAATCAGTTTAGTAAAATATTGAATAAATTAAATCCTATTTATAAAAAATCAATGACATATGACAACGGAATTGAAATGGCAAGGCATCAAAAAATAACACAAAAAACAGGTATGAAAATTTACTTTGCACATCCATATTCTTCGTGGGAAAGAGGCACCAATGAAAACACAAATGGACTCATTAGACGATATCTGCCTAAGGGTACTAATTTTAATGAAATTAGCCAAAATCAACTACAAATTATTCAACAAAAATTAAACAATAGACCTCGGAAAATTATAGCGTACAAAACTCCTAAAGAAATGATGGATATTGAAATAAAAAACATAGCTTAGTACCATCAAAAATTAACAACGCTTTGTTGCGTTAGAACATTGAATCCAAGTAATTTGTTTTAATAATTTCTCCTTGATTATTATAAATAAATTTATGACTAAATTTATTATTAGATACTATTAAGTTCTTTTTATTAGTTTCATATTTTGTAATCGTATTTTTATCTGTAGCAAAGTATGTTAAGTATTTTGTTGATTTTATCTTTTTAGAGTTTTTGTAGGCTTTAGTATTTTTAATGTAGTCAATTAAACCATTCTGATTATAATTAATTTTATACGAGCCATTTCTTTTAGAATATAAAGAGTCTAATCTGCCTTTTTTATCAAAATAGTAATCGTATAAATCATATGTTGTTGAACTTGTAATTTGCTTAATATTTTTAGGAATAGTATAAATACCTTCAATATTCATATAATAACTTGGAGCAATATCTTTAAATATCAATTCTTCAGATAATTTATTAATAATAGAATTTTCTATTATTAATTGATTTTTTGAGTTTTTAAGCGAAATATCTAATGAGTTATTAAATGTAATATTAGTTTCAATATAGTCATTTTTTGGTACTTCTTTTACTATCGGTTTTGTGGTTTTACAACTATATAAAACAGCTATTAATGATATGTAGAATGTTAATTTTAGGTATGTTTTCATATTAAGTTGTTGATAATTAGTATGTAAAAGTGTTCGTTTTTTAGAGATTTTATCTGTATTGCCTTTTGATTAACTCTTCTGGTTTCGTACAAAATAGATATAGAAAAATGATAAATAACCATTCTAGTGGTTTCATTAATATATAAGTTATATCAGATTTTAAAGTTGTATTTATAACTTTCGATAAGTTATAACCATAAGTATCATAATTTTTACGAATAAAATGATGTATTTTCGGATAGTGAACCTGAATAACATCTTCAAAAGCATTTGCAATCATTAATTGCCTATTTATTACAATTGGTTTTCCATGCCTTTTTCCTATTCTTATAGGTTTTACAATAGTTGGATTTCCACATGCTGCAATAGTACATAAATAGTGTCCTTTATGGTCTAATGCTGGTGGATGTGATTGTTGAGAAAAACGCCAAGTTGTAGTATCTGTAAATACTTTTATCATGCTGTCAGCATCTTGCCCAAATAGCATTAAAATGATGGTTATCACACAAAAAACAGGGAAAATTAATAATAGTATTAGTAAAGGATATGATTTTATTTTGAAAAGTGTTTTATGTAAATAATTTAATGTCGAGTTTTTGTATTGATATTCATTAAAATGATTAGCAACCATATTAAAGCTTTTAGCCAATATGTAAATAGCACTAAGACTAGATATTAGTGGATAAAATAAAAACAACGTTATTGTATTATTGTTTGTTGAGGTATTAATAAGTGATGCTGAATTGAATTCAAACATATCATTTGAATACGATGTTTGAAGGATGATAAAAATGTTTAAAATAACACCAATAATTACAAAAATAGTAGCAATAACCCATGTAAGTGGTGGTAGTGTTTTGCTTTTTTTCCAAATTAAAATTTTAGAAACAACATATAAGATATAAAAAACAAAAACAGTGAGTAGGTTTTTTTGCCCAAGTGGAGTATAGCCTTGGTCTATTGGGTCTATTGCTATGTTATGTTCAGCACTAACTAGCAAGCAAAACAAAAAAGGAATAAAGGCGATTAAATGAATGATAGCACTAATAATACTACCCGCTGATGCTTTTAATTTAATAGCAAAAAAGAGAAATATTATAAATAATAAGAAAATAATTAGTAAAAAGGACATAATATATTTGGCTTTATATAATATGAGCTAAGCTAAGTTATTAAAAATAAAAGAGCATAAAAAAACCGAAACAAATAAATGTTTCGGTTTTTGCGGAGAAAGAGGGATTCGAACCCCCGGTACCTTGCAGTACAACGGTTTTCAAGACCGCCGCATTCGACCACTCTGCCATTTCTCCAGACAGACATTTAAATAAATCTAAATGCGGTTGCAAATTTACAACCTTTTTTTTGATTAAAACAAATTAACTTAATCTTTTTTTATAAATTTTAATATGACCTTATATTAGTTTAATTTTTATCACAAAAAAAACCGAAACAAATAAATGTTTCGGTTTTTGCGGAGAAAGAGGGATTCGAACCCCCGGTACCTTGCAGTACAACGGTTTTCAAGACCGCCGCATTCGACCACTCTGCCATTTCTCCAGACAGACATTTAAAATAAATCTAAATGCGGTTGCAAATTTACAACCTTTTTTTAGTTCTGAAAAATAAAAATTGTGTTTTTTTAATTAAAATATTTGTTATTTACTTTTTTGAACTGTATTTTTTTATTTATCAGTAAGTTATGTGAATAAAAACATTTATTTTTAATTTTAGATAGATATACAAAAGATACTATTAGTGTTATATTTATACATATTTGACTAGTTTTTGGTGTTTTTTTTAAGAGAATTATAAATTTTAAATTACTTTCGTTGTAAAATTAAGAAGCATGTTTAATTCATTTGGAAATATTTTAAAAGTAACCACTTTTGGTGAGTCACACGGAACCGCAATAGGAGGTGTTATTGATGGTTTTCCTGCAGGAATGGAAGTAGATTTTGATGCTATTCAGCAAGAATTAGATCGTCGTAAACCAGGGCAATCTAAAATTGTAACTCAGCGTAAAGAACCTGATACGGTTGAATTTTTATCAGGAGTTTTTGAAGGTAAAACAACAGGTGCTTCTATTGGCTTTGTTATAAAAAATACCAATCAGAAAAGTAAAGATTATAATCATAATACAAACGTATATCGTCCTTCACATGCCGATTATACATATGATAAAAAATACGGTGTTAGAGATCATAGAGGTGGAGGTAGAACTTCGGCACGTGAAACTGCAAATTGGGTAGTTGCTGGTGCATTAGCAAAACAATTAATAAAACATATTAGTATTGATGCTTATACATCATCAGTAGGAGATATTTTTATTGATAAACCATACCAAGAGTTAGATTTATCTAAAATTGAAAGTAATATTGTTCGTTGTCCTGATGAAAAATCGGCAGAGATAATGATTGATAAAATTCATGAAATCCGTAAAGCTGGTGATACTATTGGAGGTACTATTACTTGTGTTATACAAAATATGCCTGTTGGTTTAGGAGAACCTATTTTTCATAAACTTCATGCAGAATTAGGTAAAGCAATGCTTTCTATTAATGCTGTTAAAGGTTTTGAATTTGGAAGTGGTTTTAACGGTGCTAAAATGAAAGGTTCAGAACATAATGATGTTTTTAATCAAGATGGAACAACGCAATCTAATTTATCTGGAGGAATTCAAGGAGGAATTTCAAACGGTATGGATGTATATTTTAGTGTAGCTTTTAAGCCTGTTGCTACTATTATGAGAAATCAACAAACAATTAATTCAGAAAATGAATTAACTGAAATTCAAGGTAAAGGTCGTCATGATCCTTGTGTTGTGCCAAGAGCTGTACCAATTGTAGAGGCTTTAGCTGCTTTAGTTTTAGCTGATTTTTATTTAATAGATAAAATGCGTACAGTTTAATAGTTGTAAATTTTAATTAGAAAATAGTTTGTTTTGAAGAATTCTTTATCATTTTTTTTTAGAAAAATTAGAAGATGAATGGGATAAAGAAATAACACTTAAAAGAAATGATTTTCTGATAAATAAAGGAGATTTAAATACCAATTTGTATTTAGTAAAAGAAGGAAGTTTACGAGTTTTTATTGATGATGATAATGAAGAACATACCATTAGATTTGGATATAAAGATTCTATAATTACAGCATTTGATTGTTTTTTAACTGAAAAACCAACTTCTTTTTACATACAAGCGCTTAAAAAATGTAGTTTGAAAGTAATTTCAAAAATAAATTTTATGCATTTTATAAATTCTAAAAAAGAATATCAAGATGTTTGGAATATTTTTTTAAATGATTTTATGTATCAACAAATAGAAAGAGAAATTGATTTAATTACTTATTCTCTTCAAAAACGTTTTGAACGTGTATTTAAAAGAAGTCCGCAAGTATTTCAAGAGATACCTCAAAAATATATTGCGTCTTATTTAAGAATGGCGCCAGAAACATTATCTAGGATATTAAAAAATATTGATTAGCATCAATATTTATTTTTATAAAAAAGCTCATATTTGAATTAAATTTCAAACATGAGCTTTTTTAATACCAAAGAATTATTATCAGAATTAAAACAAACTGTAGTTTCTCATATTAATTATGTAGAATCTTTAAAAAATAATACTACAGAAGAGTTACAATATAAAAAAACAGCAAAATCGTGGTCTGTTTTAGAATGTTTAGAGCATTTGAATTTATATTCAGAATTTTACAATAATGAAATCAGAAAAAGAATAGAGAAATCTAAACATCAAAAATCAACAGTTTTTAAAGCTGGATTTTTAGGAAATAAATTTGCTTTAGATATGTTGCCTAAAGAAGGAATGAAAACAATGAATACTTTTAAAAGTAAGAATCCTATTTATTCAAAATTAGATAAAAAAGTTGTTTTAGAACGTTTTATTATACTTCAAAAAGAATTATTACAATTACTTGAGTTAGCAGAAAATAAAAATCTGACAAAGATAAAAACAGCTATAACATTACCTATTTTAAAATTTAGGTTAGGAGATACTTTTCGATTTGTAATTAATCATAATCAACGACATATTGTACAAGCAAAGAATATTTGTAAATAAAAAAAGCTCGAGATATTTCTCGAGCTTTTATATATATGTAAGTTAAAAATTTATGCTAACATTGTAACAGGGTTTTCAACAAAAGTTTTTAATGTTTGTAAGAACTGAGCACCAACTGCACCATCAACCGTTCTGTGGTCACAGGCTAAAGTTAATTTCATCGTATTTCCAACAACAATTTGACCGTCTTTAACAACTGGTTTTTGTACAATTGCACCAACAGATAAAATAGCAGAATTAGGCTGATTGATAATCGAAGTAAAACTTTCGATACCAAACATTCCTAAGTTAGAAACCGTAAAAGTACTTCCTTGCATTTCAGCAGGAGCAATTTTCTTGTTTCTAGCTTTACCAGCTAAATCACGTACCGAAGCACCAATTTGAGTTAAACTTAAAGCATCTGTATGTTTTACAACAGGCACTACTAAACCTTCATCAACAGCAACAGCAACACCAATATGAACATGACTGTGGAATAATGTCGTATTATCCGTCCAGCTAGTATTTACATTCGGATGTTTTTTTAATGCCATCGCACAGGCTTTTACAACCATGTCGTTAAATGACACTTTTGTATCAGGAACGGCATTAATTATTTTACGAGAAGCCATTGCATTATCCATATCTACTTCAATATTTAAGTAGAAGTGAGGCGCATCAAATTTAGAATTTTTTAATGCTTTCGCAATTGCTTTACGCATTTGAGAATTTTTAACTTCTGATGTGTTTTCTTCTCCAGCAATAGCAAAATTAGTTGCGGTTGCTGATGAATTACTAACAGGAGCTTCAACTTTAACAGCAGCAGGTGTGTAGTTTTCTACATCCTTTTTAACAATACGTCCGTTTTCACCAGAACCTTTAATTGCTGTTAATTTAATTCCTTTATCTTTTGCTATTTTTTTAGCTAATGGAGAAGCAAATATTCTTCCTCCAGAAGTTGTTGTAGTTACTGTTTCAGTAGTAGCTATTTTAACTTCTTCTTTAGGAGTTTCTTCTTTTTTAGTAGCTGTTTTTTCTTCTGATTTTGTATCAGTAGAAACTGTATTCCCTGAATTTAATGCAGCAAGTACGGTAGCAACATCTGTACCTTCTTTACCAATAATAGCAAGTAAAGTATCTACAGGAGCAGCTTCGCCTTCTTGAACACCAATGTGTAATAAAACACCTTCGTTAAAAGATTCGAATTCCATAGTAGCTTTATCAGTTTCGATTTCAGCTAAAATATCACCTTCTTCAACAGTGTCACCTACTTTTTTCAACCAAGAAGCAACAGTTCCTTCTTCCATGGTATCACTCAAACGTGGCATATTAATTACAATAGCGCCTGCTGGCATTGCTACTGCTTCACTTTTTACAGTCACTTCTTCGTTAGAAGTTGTTTCAGTTTTAGGAGCTTCTTCAACTTGTGCAGGAGCAGTATCTCCGCTTAATAAAGCAGAAATATCTTCACCTTGTTCACCAACAATAGCTAATAAAGTATCAACAGGAGCAGATCCACCTTCTTGAACACCAATGTGTAATAAAACACCTTCATGAAAAGACTCAAATTCCATAGTAGCTTTGTCAGTTTCGATTTCAGCTAAAATATCACCTTCTTCAATTCTGTCACCTACATTTTTTAACCAAGAAGCAACAACTCCTTCTTCCATTGTATCGCTTAAGCGAGGCATGTTTATAATTGTAGCCATGGTTTACTTAGATTTTATAAATGGATAATCTTCTTGTTCGTATACCATATCGTGTAATTGACTTACTTCTGGATATGGAGATTCTTCAGCAAATTTTTCACATTCACTTACCGACTCTTTTACTTCTTTCTTTATTGCTTCGATTTCAGCATCAGAAGCATAGTTGTTTTCTTTAATGATATCTAATACTTGTGTAATAGGATCAATTTTTCTGTACTCAGCAACTTCATCTTTTGTACGATAATGTTGTGCATCAGACATTGAGTGACCTCTATAACGGTAAGTTTTCATTTCTAAGAAAGTTGGACCTTCACCACGACGAGCTCTTTGAATAGCTTCGTCCATAGCTTCGGCAACCTTAATAGGATTCATTCCATCAACAGGAGCACAAGGCATTTCGTATCCTAAACCTAGTTTCCAGATATCAGTATGATTTGCAGTTCTTTCAACAGAAGTTCCCATAGCATATCCATTGTTTTCAACAATAAATACTACTGGTAATTTCCAAGTCATTGCCATGTTAAATGTTTCATGTAATGAACCCTGACGAGCAGCACCATCACCAAAACAACATAATGTTACGGCATCATTTCCTTTATATTTATCACCAAAAGCTAATCCAGCTCCTAATGGAATTTGACCACCAACGATTCCGTGACCACCATAAAAACGAAATTCTTTAGAAAAAATATGCATTGAACCACCCATACCTTTAGAGGTACCAGTAACTTTACCATATAATTCAGCCATTACACGTTTAGGATCTTCACCCATACCGATTGGTTGTACATGGTTACGGTATGCAGTAATCATTTTATCCTTAGATAAATCCATAGCGTGCAATGCACCTGCTAAAACAGCCTCTTGACCGTTATATAAGTGTAAAAAACCTCTTACCTTCTGTTGAATGTAAACAGCTGCTAACTTATCTTCAAACTTTCTCCAGAAAAGCATGTCTCTATACCAGTTGATATAGGTTTCTTTGGTGATTTTATTCATTATATATTAGTTGTTTATTTAAAGTTTGTTTGTTGCGTCTTTCTTAAAACGTAGCTACAAAAGTAAGTAGTTTTTAGTAATTTTAAAAAAGTTCTTGTTAAAAATTGCATTAATGCTTTTTTATTTCTAAAACTCTTTAAATTATTGTTTTTGTTTGGCTATTATAATTGATGCTTTTGCACCTGTGGCTAAATTCCATTGATTGGCAGAAATAAGCATACCACTAGCATTGTAGATTTTAAATCCAGCGGTATTTGGTCCTGAAGAACCTTGATTTAAGGCTAGAATTTCAATGGTGTTAATTCCTTCGTCCAAAGGAATATTAAAAGATTGATAGCTTTGTTTAAGAATTAAGTTGCTAACAACAGAAATATTATTAACCAAAATGGTTACTTTATCGCCATCAGGATATTGAAAATCGCGACAAATAATCGTAACAGTTTTATCTTTTGTACTAAAACTTCCTAAATCTTGATCGATAATAGGATATTCATACATTCCTTTTATTCTTTGAAAAGCACTTAAATATTGTTCTTCAGCTTGTTTGGCTTTGGTTAAAATACCTTTATTTTCAAAATCTTTTTCGGCTTGTTTTTTCTGAAATTCTTTTTGTTGCTGATTATGTGCCGTTTTAAAACCGTCATTATTTTTAAATTCTAATGATTTTGGTTTTTGAACTTCTTTAGCAGTGGAAGGGATGCTTTCAAAAGAACCTGTATTATTTTTATTATTTCCAAAAGAAGCATCAAGTTGTGCAAAACCATGCGAGCTTATACTTACTGCAAAAATTACTATAAAAAAATGTATCGTTTGTTTTATCATATCAAAAGAAATCTGAACAAATATAATGCCGTTGTTTTTTGTATTTCTCAATAAATCGTTAAAACATATTTATTTGAAGCAATTTCCCGCTTTTCGCACTCGCTTTTTTTATTTTTCAAAATAAAAAAATAAAAAAGAGCTCAAACAATTGCTACAATCGGGGCTAGGCATTTTTGCTGTTTTTTTGTAATTATCTAAAATTAAAAGACTTTTTATCTTTTTTAAAAACTAAAATACGCCAAAGAAAATAACATCTTTTATTTAACAGGAAAACTAAAATAAGTTTTAGGAAAAGGCTCGAATCTTAAAGTAAAATGCCACCATTCTTTAGAGTAGGGTCTAAAATTATGTTTGCGCATTACAGATTGTAATAATTGCCTATTTTCTTTTTGTTTTTTAGTTAATTTTTGATAAGAAATATGTGAAGAAATTCCGAAGAAATCAAAAGGACTTCCCATATCTAATTCATTTCTAGTTTTTAAATCGATAATTGTTAAATCGACTGTACTACCACGAGAATGTCCCGATCTCGAAGAAATATATCCTTTTTTAAATAAATGTCTTTTATTGATACTCGGATAATATTCTTCTTTCATTAAAGTATCGTTCATAACACGCGCCCATTTTACAAAATGATTCACCGCAGTTTGCGGACGATAAGCATCAAATATTTTAAGACTCAATTCTTTTTTTAATAACTCTGCTTGTACTTTTTTTAAAGCTATTGCTGTTTTTGTAGTGCAAATAACAATACTTTCGTCATAACCATTTACAGATGCTCCTAAAAAATTATTGTCAGCACAATATCGAAGTTCTTTTTGAATAGTAGGCGCTATATCTTTTAAATACGAAAAATTTTTAGGAAGTTTTTGTTGTTCTTTTAGAGGTGTTTTTTTTTGTGCGTTAGCAATAAAAGAACAAAATACTAATAAATAAAATAGTTGTTTCATTAAGCAAAAATAAGTAATTTGTTTTGTTGTAAAAATTACAAACTTAAAACAGTTGTTTTTATGATATATAATATCATTCCAACGACACCTCCAACAATTGCGCCATTAAGTCGAATATATTGTAAGTCATCACCAACTTTATCTTCTATTTGTTTTACTAAATCTTCATTATTTAATTTTTCTAAACTATCGGAAACAGTATTTGCAATTAAATGATGATTTTTATTGATTATAGAAATAAATACTGATTTTAAATTTTGATTTGCTTTTTCAATAAGTTTGGTGTTTTTAGAAATATCATTTATAATTTGAATTCCTTTTTGTTTGATAAATTGAATAAGAGTACTATTATTATCACTTAATTCTGTTTCTAATTTATTTTGTGTTGAATTTAATAATTTAGCAACAATACTTTTTGATTCAATATTACCGATTAATTTTTTTTGTATATTTTTAACTGAAGCAAGTGCATTTGGATTTCCAATTTCTAATTTTTTAGCAAAATCAAGTAATTCATTATCTAACTTTTTACGTAACGGATGTTGTTTATCTTTAGTTATTTCTGTTAATAAATCATTTATTGATTTTATCAATTTATCAGTTATAGATTCATTATTTAATCCGCCTAATTTTTGAGCTGTATTTACAGCTAAAAGTTTAAAAGTGCTTTCTTTTTTGATATTTTCAGATTGTTTAGTTACATTTTTAAGTAGCATTTCACGTGTTTCATTATTATTAATAGTTTTAGAAATACTAGATAAAGCAACTGTCCATAATTCTGAATGTTCTTTATTTTTTAGTGCTTTTTGTAGCCAAACACCCAAAGGTTTTCCAATTTCAATTGTGTCTAATTCTTTTTTAAATATTTTTTCTAAATAAGGAGCAAGTTCTGAAAAGTTGGTGTTTTTTGAGATGTTTAAAAGTATATCTTGTAAAAAATGAATGATTTTTGAAACATTTTTATCATCTTTTAAAGTATCTAATATTTTATCAGCAATAGCAACTGAATTTATTTTTTCAGATAAACTTTCTTTTGATAACCATTCATTAGAAACTAAATCAATAATTCCGTTAGAAATTTTAGTTCTTGATTTTACAATAATATTAGTATGTTTTTTTATAAAAGGTATTGGGATTTCGGCAAATAATGCTTTTACAGCAAACCAATCGGCACAGCCACCAACAACAGCCGCTTCAAAACCTGCAAGTGCTATGTGCCAAGCGGTATGTGTTAATATTTCTGATTTAATTCCTGCCAAAAGCAATATCATTCCAGAGGTTGCTATTGCTAATGAAAGGGCTCCTTTTTTAGGGAATTTCATTTCTTATTTAGTTTTTTAATACTTAATTCCTTTATTTTTTATCATCAAAAATAATTACAGGACTAAAACCGTAACCTTCTTTATTATTATCACCAAAATGAATTTTAAAGATAGTATCTCCTTTTTCATTTTTAACAGCCTGACCTATTCTAGCCATAGGAACAATAATTGTTTTTTTATTTTGGATAGCAGTCATAAAACGTAGTTCTACTATTTTCTCTTGATTATCATCGGTTTTAAAAATTTTAAAATTCACTTTTTTTTGTGCGATATAATCTTCCCAAAAATCAGATAAACTTTCTAAAATTTCTTTATTTGGTTCTAAAATAAGTTTGTGTCCTGCAGCTCCCCATTTATGTTTCCAAACATAATCTTCATATTTTAAGTTACCTTTTTTAAAATCATCAACAACTTCCGATAATTGAAAACAACCAGGATTACAAGGATGATTTATAAACGGAGAAAGTCGTTTAGAAATATCAAATTGCTTTATTGGGTGATTAACAAATTTTAGAGATTTATATTTTTTATCAAAACGAAATTTCCATTTATTGTTATTTTCAGGATAATTATCCTCAAATAAAGCTTCAGCTAATAATATACGGTTATAGAATCGATTAATTTTTACAGGAGATTTTTGCGAATTATTTGTGTAAAAAAGTGTTTCGTTATCTTCATAGATATCTTCCATATCTACTATTGCAATAGGATTTTTAAGTTCTTTTTGAGTTGCAAAAAATTCGAAATTAGTTTTTTGTTCTTTAATTTTTCTATCTACAAGTACGATTCCATCTTTTTGATTTCCAGTAATTAATGTGTTATACATCTCAATAAAATCATCCCAATTTGTTTTAGGATTATCTGCAAAAATAAAGGCGTTTTCTAAATTTAAATTATCTAATAAATGTTGGTTAAGTTTAGCGGCACTAATAGGATAGGTCGCTACGGATTGAAATTCAATATTTTCTAAACCATTATTTGAAACAGCCATATCAAAACTTCCTAAAGAAAATCCATTATTTAATTCTTCGTCAAGTAAATTTTCAGAATGAGGTTTAAATCCATTAGGTGTTGGTATTTTAGGATATTTATTGTCATTTAATTGATTTGTTACTTCATCGATAAATTGAACAAAAGTATCTGAAAGTGAGCGACTAATTTTTACAAAATAGTTGCTAATTCTCATTTGCTCACCATTTTTAAAATGATATTTATCAGTAAAGATATTTATCATATTATTATAAATATGGTCAGGTATTTTTTCTAATAAAATATCATTGTCTTTTAATTGACCTATTTTTTTTGAAGGAGATACTATATTTTGATTAGTCATTGTTAATTACGCTTTTTAAAGTATTCTTATATAAATTTTGATGCTTTGAACTAAAAGCTTCTTTTTTAAAAGAAGTATACTCGATAAGTCCATTTATTCCTTTGTTTTTAAAAACTTGAATAGCTAAGTCAGCAGGAGATTTACGTTCTTTTATTCTTTTATATAAAGGTTGTAAAAATATTTCTTCTTGTAAATTTCTTTTCTTTAAGCCTTCATTAGCAATATCAACAAGTTGTAAAAGAAGTGGAATAATACTTTCTCCATCAATAAAAGTATTTAAGGTATTTTGAGCTGTATTATTTCTTATATCTTTCCATTTTTCAATAGGATATTTTTCCATTAATTTTTTACTAGCTTCTAAATTTTCAATTAATCCTAAAGTTAAAGCAACAGGTGTTAACATTTCACTTAAAGGTTGTTGGCAACACATTCGGCTTTCAATAGTTCCATATTTAGGAACTAAACGAGCATTAAACCAACTAAAAGGAATTAATTCTTGTACATCATTAATATTTGGTGTAATTCTTATTTTTTCACCTTTTAATGAATAGCCAATTGTTGGTGTTGTATTTTCTAAAAAATCATTAAATGTATTTTTATTTAAAACTTGATAGTATTTTTGATTTCGCTTAATAAGTAAGGGTTTAAAATTAAGTAAATATTCAATGTACATTTCTTTTGAATCAAATACAGGAGGAATTCCAATTTGATTTAATCTATCAGGAAAACAAAAATCCCAAACTATTTCTCTTTTGGCTTTATGTTTAGTATCAATTGAGCCTCCCCATATTGGTGAATTAGCGTGTAACGCAATTTGTAAGCCTGAAAAAGCATTTAAAACGTTGGTTGCTGTAATAGCATCATTTGCACTTATTTCAATATGACATTGACTTGAAGCTGTAATGTTAAGAAAAGAAGAATCAGTTCCTTTATTTTTTGGAATGATATTATTTGCTGAAAATTTTTCAAAAAAAGAATACCGTTCTTGAGGCATTTGCATTTTTCGAGAAGGGTAGGTAAGTGGTTGAATGCCATAGCCAAGCATCAAGCAATTCTGACTATCAAAAAAAGTAGTTAATAAAAACAATAAATTCATAAGCTTTGATTCAATAGCTTGTAAATTATTTTGAGGAGCTAAAACAACTTCAATAATACTGTATCCAGTATCTGTAGTAATTAAATCTGTACAGAATTTATATTTTGATGAGCTTTTTTTATTTGTTTTTTTTGCAGTGATAAATAAGTCCGAAAATTCATCTTTTTCTAATTCAAAACCTAGGCTTGCTAGATAAGTAAACATTTGTTGTATAATAGGTAAAGAAACTGCATTTCCTTTTTTATCAACAATAGGTATTTCACATTCAATACCAATACCTCGTGAGGATTGGTTTTTATCAAAATTAAATGATTTTTTAAAAGCACTAACTATTTGTTTTTTCATTTTATTAATTTTCTTGATAAAGCAAATAAAAGAATGTGAGTAGCAATGCACACATCCTTTTGTTATTTTTTTGATAAATATAAACGATTATAAATAAAATAGTAACGATTAAAAATTATGTTATTAAACATAAAAAAGCCAAAACAGTAATGTTTTGGCTTTTTTAGTTAAAATAAATTTGAAATTAAATCATATAATAATGTTATAAATTTTATAAAAAAGTTTCCTTTAAAGAAGAAGTCAAAAATAGTATCCATAATTTTAAATTACCAAATTTTAAAATTCAGACTATCATTTTCTCCATAACTTCTAATAAAACCATGTTTTCCGTTACCGATTACCATACTTTTAGAATCGCTTGATTTTCCTTTAAAACCGTCATTACAATTTACTTGTAGTAAATATGTTTTAATTTTTCCATCATCATAAAAGCTAGATTCTGAGAAATCAATATCAATTCCTTTTTTATTTTTAAACCAAATAGCTAATTTATTAAGCTCATTTTTAGTGGTTTCTTTGGTGATAATAAGTTCTGCTTTTGTATCATTAATGGTACTATCGAACAAAAAACTTATCTCTTCATTATTGTTTTCATTTTTGCTGTTAGAATTGTCATCATCATCACCATCATCGAAATTATTAGAAGAATTACAATCACGACATTCAAAACCTCTTGAAGTCATTTTAAAATGATGATTTGCCATATCACGGTCATAAATATCTTGAGTGTTTTTAATATCATCAATAAATTTACGAGAAGAATTTTCAAAATAAACTGTTGTACCTTCAGGAATATAAACAGTTGCTTTAATTTCTTCATCTTTCCAAATGTTTTTATAAGCACTTAAAAAGAAGGCATCAAAAATAATTGTATTGTTTGTTATGTTAAAATTATAGTTAATTTCTTTAGCGTTATCATTTGCTTTATTTCGTTTTTTACCTTCAGATGTTCTTTTAATTTCGATATAAGCATTACCTGTTTCGCTTTTACGAACATCGATATTTATATCGTTAGAATATTTCATTTTAACATCATTAATAACTACATCTTCAGCGTTATTCCTATTGCTTAAATTTTGATTGTAATAAATATTATCATCATTAACAACTCTTATTTTTAAAGGCTGTTCTTTTGTGTAAGTAATATTATGTTTACTCACATTAGCACCATTATAAGCGTGAGTTGTAGCGTATTCGATACCCGAAAAACTAATTGTAAATAATGAAATCAACCAAATTCCTAATAAGGTGAAAATAGTAGTTGTGTTTAATTTTTTAATAGAAGGAGAAAGTATTCTTAATCCTAAGATGAATAATACAATCATCGGAATTCCTATCAATAAAAATAACGAAATTGCTAACAACCATTTCGGTAAAATAGATTCATAAAAAAATGGTGGATAATGTACAAAGTCGTTATCAACATTTAAAATTTCTAAACTACCGATTGAAAATGCTCCAAACAATAACGCAAGTATAGTACTACCAGCAATAAAAATTAGAAGAATACCCATAAATTTACCAAATATTTTAAATAAAGTAAGTAAAATTTTAGCGATTGTATCTATAAAATCTTGTAAACCTGATGTTGTTTTTGAGCGTAATTTTTCATAATCTGCACTTGAAATTTTATCGGATATTTCACTAGCACCATCTTTTAATTTTTCTGATAAATATTCAAACTCGTTACGAATTTTTTTTTCAATATTATCAATGTTTACAGCTTCGCCTTCCATTTGTAATTTTTCAGAAGTTGTTTTTGCTTCGGGTAATAAAACCCATAAAATAATATATGCTAAAGGCGAAAAACCAGAGGCAACCAAAATGATAAAAGCAATTCTAATCCAAATAACATCGATATTAAAATAATGAGCAATACCTGAACAAACTCCACCTAAGAACTTGTCATCACCATCTCTGAATAATTTTTTAGACGTACTTTTTTTTGTTTTAGAACTGTATGAAGTATCGTCACTGTAGTCTTCTTCAACTTCTGCATAATCTTCAGGTTGCCCCATAATTGTAATGATTTCTTCAATATCATTTTCATTTACAACCTGACGAGCATCAGTAATTTTTTCAGATAAAAGTTCACTAATACGTGCTTCAATATCTGAAATAATTTCATTTTTTCCTTGCGGATCATCACTTAAAGAGCGTGCAATTGCTTCTAAATAACGTTTTAATTTCTGATAAGCAATTTCATCTATATGGAAGAAGAACCCGCCTAAGTTTATGTTTATTGTCTTATTCATCGTTAGTTGATTTTGTAGTAGTTACTAAGTTTACTGCGTTTACTAAATTACTCCAAGTGTTGTTTAATTCTTTTAAAAACAGCCCACCATTCTCTGTTAAAACATAATATTTTCGTGGTGGTCCTGAGGTTGATTCTTCCCATCTATAACTAAGTAAACCTGCATTTTTTAGGCGAGTTAATAATGGATAAATAGTTCCTTCAACCACAATCATTTCTGCACTTTTTAATGTTAAAAGTATTTCAGAAGTATAAGCATCACCATTTTGTAAAATAGATAAAATGCAATATTCTAAAACCCCTTTTCGCATTTGTGCTTTTGTATTTTCAATCTTCATATACCGCGATTTATAAGGTTATTTTATAAAATTAATTGTAAAAGGATAGTGGTATTCTTCTCCTTTATTTGCTTTCATTGCAGCGATAATAATCAAAGCTATTTTAATCAACGAAACAATACTTACTAAAGAGGCAATTCCTAAAAATCCGAAAATACCATTATAAAAATGATGTTCACCGAAGTCAATGTCGATTCCATTAAAAATGTTTAAAAAATTTCCGAAGAAAAAAGAAAAGAAAGAAGCGCTTAAAATAAAAATATATAAACCAAAACTGATATTAAAGTTTACAGCTTCTTTTCCGTGCTTATCTAAAAATAAACTTCTATCTTTTAAAGTTTGCCACAATATTAAAGGCGTTATAATACTTCCTAAAGGAAATAAATATCCTACAAATGCGGAAATGTGTATTAAAAATGCGTTGGTATTATCGTTGTTGTTTTGCATGGTTATATTTTTTATACTACTTGATTATGCAAATATATATCTTTTAAAAGGTACTTTGTATTACATAGTACTATAATTAACATTTTATTAACATTTCTTTAGATGCTATATACTCATGTAATTTTCAAAAAAAAGCTGTAAATTGCCTACAAACACAGTTCTAATGAAGTTTACACCTCGAAAAATAAATTTTTTCACTTTATTTAAATTGCCTTCTGCATATATCTGTGGAATTAGAGTTAAGTTTATTTCTGATGAAAAATCAGAAGTAAGCGTAAAACATCGTTGGATAAATCAGAATCCTTTTAATAGTATGTTTTGGGCGGTACAAGGAATGGCAGCCGAGTTATCTACAGGTATTTTAGTGATGCAGGCTATTGATAAATCTAATAGAAAAGTATCCATGTTAGTAACTAATATGAATGCTACTTTTACTAAAAAAGCTACAGGTAGAGTTTATTTTAAATGTAATGATGGATTGGTTATAAAAAGAGCAATTCAAAAATCGATTGAAACAGGTGAAGGGCAAACTATTTTAGTTACATCGGAAGGAATTAATGAAGATGGTATTTCTGTATCTAAATTTCAATTTGAATGGAGTTTAAAAGTAAAGTCATAATAAAAAATAACTCTTAATTCATTTGGTATAAAACTAAAAAAAAACCGCTAATTAGCGGTTTTTTTAGTTTTTGAAATGATGATTTATATACCTAATTCATCAAATATGTCAATTAACTTTTCTCCTTGAGAAGGTGCAGGTGCATTAGGGCTTACAATATTTCCATTAGGATCAATAATAATGAATTTAGGCAATCCTTTTATTAAGAATTTTTGGGCCCATTCTAAATCCCCTTGTTTTTTGCCGCTAAATAACTGTATTCCAGTCATTTCTCTGTCAATTATTGTTTGTTTCCATTTTTCATGTTGCTTTTTATCATCAACACTAATACTTACAAACGTAATATTTTTTCCGTGGTACTCTTCTTCTAAATTTTTTAGTAAAGGAATTTCTCTTTTACAAAAAGCACACCAAGTTGCCCAAACATCAATGTATAAATAGTTTCCTTTATTTAATAAATCATCTAAAGAAGTTGTTCCTCCATTATAATTTTCAAAATTTGAAAACTTTGGTGCGGGTTGTCCTTTAGCAGTTGTTTTTAATATGTTATATGTTTTTGAAATAAATTCTTTATGCTCTTTATTAGTAGAGTATGTCATAAATTTATCATGATACTCTTTTAAATTATCAGTATAAGTGATATCATTTTTAGCCTTTTTGTATATTAAATCATTTTTAGCTAAACTATCATTAACTATTGTTTCTACAGTTTCTAAATAAGTTAAAGGAAAATCACCACCTTCTTCGTTTTTTTCTTGTGCTATAGCGTATAGTTGGGTTTCTAACATTTTACGGTAAGAATATGAGCTTACATAATCATCACCACTACTGTAATTGAAATTTTTAAGAGGATCAGGGAAATCTTCAGAAACTGTAAAATCTTCATTTTCTGTTAAAGCACCATAGTAATCTTGGTAATTACTTAAGTTTCTTAAATATTCATATTCAATACTTTTAACTTCTTTTTTCAAGAAATCTGTAGGTAAATTATTAGAAACTGATAACTCAATTAAAGCATCTTTATATTCTTTCATTTTATCTAAAAAATCACTTTCATCTAAAGAGAATAATTTGTTTGCATTTACTAGAATTTTAGAAAATGTTATCTTTTTATCAGCTAAATATTTATTAATATTAGCGTTAGTTCCTGTAAAATTAACCTCATTAATATCTTTATAATCAGCAATTATATTTGCATCTACAGTATCTTTTAGGTATAAGTTTAAACTTACTCTTCCTTTTTTAAGTATAAGTGCATAGTAATTATCTCTATTAATTTGTATAGTATCAGAAAAAGAACCTGTTTTTTTATCAACTTTTATATTTTTTTCAAAGTTAAGACCTACTAAATTAATTTCTCTTTTTTTGAAATTTTTAATTGTTCCTGATAAAACAAGATAATCTTTTACCGGTTTTTCTTCTTCTTTTTCACAAGACGAAATAGTAATTGCTATTAAGGCTAAAAGTAGTATTTTTTTCATCATTTACTATTTATTTAAAATAAGTTGTCAAAGTTACTTTTTTTAGATTTTTTATCAAAGATTTTAACAGGAATTTAATTTTTTTTTGTCTTTAAAACAGGCTTTGTTTTAACACTGTTTTTTTTATGATAGTTTATTTAAAAAAACTCCCAAGTAATAAACTCAGGAGTTTTTTTAAATCATTATTCTTCTATTTCTGTACGAGATTCTTCAGTTTTTGTACCTTTTTCTATATTGATAACAAGTTTATTATTTTTTTCATCTAAATCCATAGTGATAGTATCACCTTCATCTAATTTAGAATTTACAATTTCTTGAGCTAAAGCATCTTCAATATATTTTTGAATTGCTCTTTTTAAAGGTCTTGCACCATATTTTTTATCAAAACCTTTATCAGCAATATAATCTTTTGCTTTTTCGTTAAGTATTAATTTATATCCTAAATCAGCAATACGACTTAAAAGTTTTTCTAATTCAATATCAATAATTTTATGAATATCTTCACGTTCTAATGAATTGAAAATAATAACATCATCAATACGATTTAAAAATTCGGGTGCAAATGATTTTTTTAAAGCACCTTCAATAATACTTTTTACATGAGCATCTTCTTGATCTTTTTTTGATGAAGTACCAAAACCAACACCTGAACCAAATTCTTTTACTTTACGAGCTCCGATATTAGAAGTCATAATAATAATAGTATTTCTAAAGTCAATTTTTCTTCCAAGACTGTCAGTGATATGTCCATCATCTAACACTTGTAAAAGCATATTAAATACATCAGGATGTGCTTTTTCAATTTCATCTAAAAGAATTACAGAATAAGGTTTTCTTCTAACTTTTTCGGTTAATTGTCCACCTTCTTCGTATCCGACGTATCCTGGAGGCGCTCCAATTAATCTAGAGATAGCAAATTTTTCCATGTATTCACTCATGTCAATTCTAATTAAAGAGTCAGTAGAGTCAAATAATTCACGAGCTAATACTTTTGCTAATTGTGTTTTTCCAACTCCTGTTGAACCTAAAAATATAAACGACCCAATAGGTTTGTTAGGATCTTTTAATCCAACACGATTACGTTGTATTGCTTTTACAACTTTGGTAACTGCTTCATCTTGCCCGATAACTTTACCTTTAATCATATTAGGTAAATCAGCTAAACGATGACTTTCTGCTTCTGCAACTCTGTTTACAGGAATCCCTGTCATCATAGAAACTACTTCGGCAACATTATCTTCAGTAACAATTTCTCTATTTAATTTAGCGTCTTCTTCCCATTGATTTTCAGCGGATACTAAAGCTGTTTCAATGTTTTTTTCATCATCACGAAGCTTTGCAGCTTCTTCATATTTTTGTCCGCTAACTGCTCTCGTTTTTTGTTTACGAATTTCTTCTAATTTAGCCTCTAGTTCTAAAATTTGTTGAGGTACAACAATATTTGTGATATGAATTCTAGACCCTGCTTCATCTAAAGCATCAATAGCTTTGTCAGGTAAAAAACGATCTGTCATATAACGATTTGTAAGTTTTACACAGGCTTCTATAGCTTCATCAGTAAATGATACTTGATGATGCGCTTCATATTTCCCTTTAATATTATGTAAAATTTGTATCGTTTCCTCAACAGTTGTAGGCTCTACGATTACTTTTTGAAAACGACGTTCTAAAGCGCCATCTTTTTCAATATTTGTTCTGAATTCATCTAAAGTTGTAGCACCAATACATTGAATTTCTCCACGAGCTAAAGCAGGTTTCAACATATTTGAAGCATCTAAAGAACCTGTTGCGCCTCCTGCACCAACAATGGTATGAATTTCATCAATAAATAAAATGATATCATCATTCTTTTCTAACTCATTCATTAATGCTTTCATGCGTTCTTCAAACTGCCCTCTGTATTTTGTTCCAGCAACTAAGCTCGCTAAATCTAAAGAAACAATTCGTTTGTCAAATAAAATTCTTGAGACTTTTCGTTCTACAATTCTTAAAGCTAAACCTTCTGCAATTGCCGATTTACCAACACCAGGTTCTCCAATTAACATTGGGTTATTTTTCTTTCTTCTGCTTAAAATTTGAGAAACACGTTCAATTTCTTTTATACGTCCAACAACAGGATCTAATTTACCTGCAATTGCGAATGCTGTTAAATCACGACCAAAATTGTCTAAAACAGGTGTTTTAGAACTTTTTACTTGTTTTCCTTTTGAAGATTGTTGACCAAAAGGATTTTGTTTATCTCTAGATGATTCATCTTCAGAAGGTGTTTCAGCTATTGGAGACGAAAAGTTATCGTCATCTATATGAAGTTCTTTATAAAGCGTTTTAGCATCTTCGTAGCTTACATCATATTTTTGAAGTAATTTTGTAGCAGGATCATTTTCATTACGTAAAATACATAATAGTAAATGTGCCGTGTCAATTGAATTGCTTTGATATAATTTAGCTTCTAAAAACGTAGTTTTTATTGCTTTTTCTGCTTGTCTAGTAAGGTGCAAGTTCTTTTTTTCGATACTTGCTATTGATAAGATAGCCGGGTTTAATTTTTCTAATTTATTGCGCATCAATTCTAAATCTACATCAAAAGTAGTTAAGATTTCGATTGCTTTACCGTCTCCTTTTTTAATCAAACCTAGCAATAGATGTTCTGTTCCAATAAAATCATGACCTAATCGTAAGGCTTCTTCTTTACTAAAAGTAATTACATCTTTAACCTGTGGTGAAAAATTATCTTCCATAAATTTAATTTGTATAAGTGTAAAGTTAGTAACTTTTTTTCTTTAAAGATAACAAAAAAAATGCCAATAATTTTTGAGACACATTCTGTCGTATTAAATATACGCTGTTAATGTTTAAAAACTACTGATAAGCTTGGTTAAAACAATAAGTATAAATTTTGTATAAAAGAAGGCTTTGTGGTATCTTGCAATGTTTTAAAAAGTACAGCTGATTTTAGCGTATTTTGGAAATGAGTTTTATAAATTAAAGTTCATTTTTTTTTAAAATGAAAATGACAACTAATATTTTAAACAAATATATATGGCAGATGGCGAAAAGTTGATTCCTATCAACATTGAAGAGCAAATGAAATCAGCGTATATCGATTATTCGATGTCCGTTATTGTATCAAGAGCATTACCAGATGTAAGAGATGGTTTAAAACCAGTTCATCGAAGAGTTTTATTCGGTATGCACGAACTAGGTATTAAGGCAACAGGATCATATAAAAAATCTGCAAGAATTGTAGGGGAAGTACTTGGTAAGTATCACCCACACGGAGATACTTCTGTATATGATTCTATGGTTCGTATGGCACAAAGTTGGAGTGTACGTTATATGATGGTTGATGGTCAAGGAAACTTCGGTTCTGTTGATGGAGATTCTCCAGCAGCAATGCGTTATACTGAGGTAAGAATGCAGAAAATATCAGAAGATATGCTTGCTGATATTGAAAAAGATACTGTTGATCATCGTTTAAATTTTGATGATACTTTACAAGAACCAACGGTATTACCAACTCGTATTCCTAACTTATTAGTAAACGGTGCGTCAGGTATTGCAGTAGGTATGGCAACAAATATGGCACCACACAATTTAACAGAAGTTGTTAACGGTACTATTGCTTATATCGAAAATAACGATATTGAAATTGATGAGCTAATGGAACACATTAAAGCGCCAGATTTTCCTACAGGAGGAACTATTTATGGTTATGAAGGTGTACGTGATGCTTTTCATACTGGTAGAGGGCGTATTGTGATGCGTGCTAAAACTAGTTTCGAAGAAGTAAAAGGAAGAGAATGTATCGTTGTTACTGAAATTCCTTATCAGGTGAACAAAGCAGAAATGATTAAAAAAACTGCGGAGTTAGTTAATGATAAAAAATTAGAAGGAATTGCGAATATTCGTGATGAATCTGATAGAAATGGAATGCGTATCGTTTATATTTTAAAGCGTGATGCAATTCCTAATATCGTTTTAAATAAACTTTTTAAATATACTCAGTTACAAACATCATTTAGTGTTAATAATATTGCACTTGTAAATGGTCGTCCTGAACAATTAAACTTAAAAGAATTAATTCATTATTTTGTAGAACATAGACATGAAGTTATTGTTCGTAGAACAGAATTTGAATTAAAGAAAGCTGAAGCAAGAGCCCATATTTTAGAAGGATTAATTATTGCTTCAGATAATATTGATGAGGTAATTAAAATTATCCGTGCCTCTAAAAATGGTGATGAAGCTCGTGAGAGTTTAATCAAGCGTTTTGAATTAACTGAAATTCAAGCTAAAGCCATTGTTGAAATGCGTTTACGTCAATTAACAGGCTTAGAGCAAGATAAATTACGTGGTGAGTTTGATGAAATAATGTTAACTATTATCGATTTAAAAGATATTTTAGCGAATGAACCAAGACGTTATCAAATAATTACAGATGAATTAACTCATATTAGAGATAAATATGGTGATGAACGTCGTTCTGTAATTCATTATGCTGGTGGAGATATGCGTATCGAAGATATGATACCAAACTCTAAAGTTGTAGTTACTATTTCGCATGCAGGATATGTAAAACGTACGAATCTTGATGAATATAAAGTTCAGAACAGAGGTGGACGTGGTCAAAAAGGAGCAACTACTCGTAATGAGGATTTCTTAGAGCATTTATTTGTTGGAACAAATCATCAGTATATGATGTTCTTTACTCAAAAAGGAAAAGTATTCTGGATGAGAGTGTATGAAATCCCCGAAGGAGGAAAGAATACCAAAGGTAGAGCAATGCAAAACTTAATCAACATTGAACCTGATGACAAAGTTAAAGCATTTTTAGTTACTGAAGACTTAAAAGATGAAGAGTACATCAATAGTCGTTACGTAATTATGGCAACTAAAAAAGGACAAGTTAAAAAGACTTCTTTAGAACAATATTCTCGTCCAAGAACTAATGGAATTAATGCGATTACTATTAAAGAAGGTGATGAGCTTTTAGAAGCTAAATTAACTACTGGAGATAGTCAGGTAATGTTAGCATTAAAATCGGGTAAATCTATCCGTTTTGAAGAAGCTAAAACTCGTCCGATGGGAAGAACTGCATCTGGAGTTCGTGGGATAAGTTTACAACATGATAAAGATGAAGTAATAGGAATGATTGCTGTAAATGATATGGACAGTAATATTTTAGTGGTTTCTGAAAAAGGATACGGAAAAAGATCTAAATTAGAAGATTACCGTGTAACAAACCGTGGTGGAAAAGGTGTAAAAACTTTAAATATATCAGAAAAAACAGGAGAATTAGTAGCGATTAAAAACGTAGATGATTCAAATGATTTAATGATTATTAATAAATCGGGGCTTACAATTCGTATGGCTGTTGAAGATTTACGTGTAATGGGGCGTGCAACACAAGGTGTTCGTTTAATTAATATTAAAGAAACAGATAGTATTGCTGCAGTAGCAAAAGTAATGCGTGAAGAAGAAGAGGTATCAGAAGAAATTGAAGTAGTCGAAGAGGCTCAAACAGAAACTGGCACGGAAATTGAAAATAATACAAACGAAGATCAAGAATAACAATAAATTTATAATTAAGATGAACAAACAACTAGTAACGCTTTCATTAGGTTTAATGTCATTAGGTTTAGTGGCTCAGAAATCAGAATTAAAATCAGCAGAGAAAGCTATAAAAAAAGAAGACTTTAAAACGGCTATTACAATACTAAATTCGGCACAAGAAACAGTAATGAATAGCGGTCAAGATAAATATACATCTAAATTTTACTTTTTAAAAGGACAAGCATTAGCAGCAACAAAAAATTATCTAGAAGCAGCTTCTTCTTTTAAGTCATTGTCGGTAATTGCTAATAATAAATATAGTGCACAAGCAAAACCTATATTGAGTCAAATGATTCAAGACGTATCAGGAAAAGCCGTTGATTTATATAATAATAAAAAAGATTATAAAAGTGCAGCAGATAATTTTTATTTAACATATCTGCTAAGTCCTAAAGATACTTCATTTGCTTATAATGCAGCAATTTCAGCGACGCAAGCTAAAGAGTATGATACTGCTATTAAATATTATAAGGAGTTAAGAAAAGTTGGTTATACAGGTGTTGAAACTCAATACTTAGCAACTAGCGCTTTAACTGGTGAAGTAGAAAATTTAGGTTCAAAGCAACAAAGAGATTTAATGGTTAGGTCTAAAAAATATATTAAACCTGAAAATAAATCTACAGAATCTAAAAATGCAGTTATTGTAAAAAACATTGCTTTACTATTAAAAGAGCAAGGTAAAACTGATGAAGCTATTGAAGCATTAGTAGAAGCAAGAAAAGCAAACCCGAAAGATTTAAATTTATTATTAAATGAAGCTGATATGTATATCAAGCTTAAACAAATGGATAAATTTGGAGCTTTAATGAAAGAAGCTATTGATTTAGACCCTACAAACCCAACATTATATTATAACTTAGGTGTTGTTAACTTTAATGAAGGTATGGTAGATGAGGCTAAAGGATATTACAAAAAAGCAATTGAGTTAAAACCTGATTACGGAGATGCTTATATGAATTTAGCAGTTGTTGTATTGAATAAAGATAAAGCAATTGTTGAGCAGATGAATAAGAATTTAGATAACTTTAAAAAGTATGATGCATTAGCATTAGAACAGAAAGAAGTTTATAAAGAAGCATTGCCATTTTTAGAAAAAGCAGATGCTATAAAAAGAAATAGTGATACTGTTAAAACATTAATGAACTTATACGAAGTTTTAGAAATGGAAGCGAAAGCAACTGAATTTAGAACTTTATATAAATCAATGAAATAGATTTTATTTAATATCATAAAAAAAACCGAAACTTTTAGAGTTTCGGTTTTTTTATATTCTTGTTTTAATTAAAAATTATTTAAAAATAACGTTTTATAACCCTTAATTTATGTGTATGATTATTAGTATCTACATTATAAATACCACTATGATCTAATTTATCAATACGAACTTTACCATGTGCGTGGATAATATTATTATCTTTTAAAATAATACCAACGTGTGTAATCTTACCTTCTTCATTATCAAAAAAAGCTAAATCGCCAGGTTCACTTTCTTGAATGAAATTTAAACTTCTACCTTGAGTAGCTTGCTCTCTTGCATCACGTAATAAATTATAACCACATAATTTATAGACAATTTGTGTAAAACCAGAACAATCAATACCAAAAGGAGATTTTCCACCCCATAAATATGGCGTATTTAAAAATAGAAAAGCAGTTTCAATAATTGCTAATTTTTCTAATTTTTGATGATAAACTTTTCCTTCATAAGAATAAAAAGTATTGTTTATATTAATTTTTTTATTTTGAAGAAAAGGAAGTCTAGCTCCTAATGGAATTGTAGTTAAATAACCTTTTTTATCGCTAATAAAATCAATTAATTCACCAGCGTAACTTTTATTTTCTTTGGATAAAGAATTATAAATATCTTCTGTAATTTCTTCGTATTGTTTATGGTCGATGTAACCTTCGTAATTATCAAAAGCTAGTCTAATTTTAACCCAGCTTCCAGTTTTTTCTAACACTTTAAAATGTTCACCAAATAATAATTGATTGACCATTTCTGAAGCATCAGAAGGTTCTAATCGAAGTGGTATTATACTTAAATTACAAATTCCGAAAGAGGTTAATTGCATTTATCTTTTTTATTAAAATTTATATTCTTTCGATTACCATTGCGCTAGCACCACCACCACCATTACAAATAGCAGCTGCTCCAATTTTAGTGTTATTTTGTTTTAATATTGATGTTAAAGCAATAACAATTCTTGCTCCAGAAACACCTAAAGGATGTCCTAAAGAAACAGCTCCACCATTTACATTTACTTTATCAGCAGATAATCCTAAAATTTTCATATTTGCTAAACCTACAATAGAAAAGGCTTCGTTTAATTCGAAACAATCAACATCATCAATTGAAATATTTGCTTTTGATAAGGCTTTTGGTAAAGCTTTGGCAGGTGCAGTTGTAAACCATTTTGGTTCGTGAGCTGCATCGGCATATCCTTTTATTTTTGCTAAAGGAGTGATGTTTAATTCCACAGCTTTTTCAGTAGACATTAACACTAATGCTGCGCCACCATCATTAATAGTAGAAGCATTTGCAGCAGTTACCGTTCCTTCTTTTGTGAAAGCAGCACGTAAAGTAGGAATTTTCTCCATTTTTACATTTTTATATTCTTCATCTTCAGAAAAAATAATTGGTTCACCACGACGTTGAGGTATTTCTACTGGTACAATTTCATCCGCATATTTACCTTCGTTCCAGGCATTTGCAGAACGTTTATAAGATTCGATAGCAAAAGCATCTTGATCTTCTCTAGAAAAATCATGAACAACGGCACATTCATCAGCACAAACTCCCATAGCTACTTGTTCATAAGCATCAACTAAGCCATCTTTTTGTAAGCCATCTTCCATAGTAATAGCACCAAATTTAGCTCCTGTTCTAGCGTGTTGATAATGAGGAATCATACTCATGTTTTCCATACCACCAGCAACTACAATTTCAGCATCACCTAAAGCAATTGTTTGAGCGGCTAACATGATAGCTTTCATTCCTGATGAACATACTTTATTTATAGTAGTACAAGGCACAGTATTAGGTATTCCAGCAAAAATAGCTGCCTGACGTGCGGGTGCTTGACCTAAACCAGCAGAAACTACATTTCCCATAAAAACTTCTTCAACCATTGCAGGGTTTAATTTGATTTTATCTAAAGCACCTTTAATTGCTACAGCACCTAATTTTGGTGCGGGTATGGTTGATAAAGATCCTAAAAAACTACCGATTGGTGTTCTTGCAACTGATACAATAACTACTTCTTTCATATGTTTGGGTATAATTTCTTCTGCTAAAATAACCATTTTATAACAAGTACTCAAATAATAGAGAAAGGTTATATTTACACTTCTAAATATAAAAAATGAACGATTTTATAAATAAGTTATATAAGAATAATGCTATTATTTATAAAGTATTATTGTTTTTGATTTCGGTAGTTGCAATCGTATATTTATTTCCTAAAAGAGGACAGTTTAAATATAATTACACACAAGCAAAACCTTGGCAGTATGAAAATTTATATGCTCCATTCGATTTTGCTATTGAAAAAACAACAGCTGAAGTTAGGCAGGAAACCAATGAAATTAAAGCTAATATTAAAAAGTATTTTGTTTATGATCAAAAAGTTTCAGTAAAAGTATTAAAGGTTTATAATGATAAGTTAATAACTTATGACTCGTTATCAATTAAAGATGTTGTTATTTTAAAAAAAATAGGTGCAGATATTATTCATAAAATATATGAATATGGGTTTTTAGATGATGCAAGTATAACAAAAGCTAATGAAGAAGAACTTATCGTTTTACGAAAAGGAAACTCTATTGATGATATTCTTTTTTCAAAATTAGTACAATCGAAAGATGTATTAAAACTTATTTCAGAGAATATTATTGAAGTTGATGTTTATCAAAAAAATATTATTTTAAATATTTTATCTGAAGCTATTCAATCAAATGTAGTATTTGATGTTAAATACAGCGAAAAAGAGTTAAATGAAGCCTTAAAAAGTATCTCTTATGCAAAAGGAAAAGTTTCTAAAGGAGAATTAATAGTCTTAAAAGGAGGTATTGTAGAAGGAAGGACGTTAACTATTTTAAAATCGTATGAAAAAGCATCAAGTTCACAACTTTTAACAAAGTCTAATTATAATTGGATTGTTTTTGGATATACTATTTTAGTTGCATTAGCATTGTTAATGCTGTTGTTATTTTTAGAAAAATATCGCTCAGAAATATTTAATGATAATAATAAAGTAACCTTTATTTTTTTCAATGTTTTTCTAATGATTTTAATACAAACTTTAGTTGTAAAATATAACTCAAGTTTTTTATATGTTGTTCCTTTAAGTATTTTGCCAATAGTATTAAAAACTTTTTTTGATGCCAGATTAGGTTTTTTTACACACGTACTTACTGTATTACTATTAGGATTTATTGTGCCTAATAGTTTTGAGTTTATATACCTACATATTATTGCAGGTATTGTAACAATATTAACTGTTTCAGAGTTATATAAAAGAGCTAGTTTGTTTATTTCAATAGGACGAATTACTTTAATTTATATGATTACTTATTTTGCTTTTTCTATTTTAAAAGAGGGGAGTGCCGATAAGATAAATGGGATGTATTTCGGATTATTTGCCGCAAACGGATTATTATCATTTTTAGCGGTATTCTTTATTTATTTTTATGAAAAATTATTTGGATTAGTTTCAGATGTTACTTTGTTAGAATTATCAAATACAAATTCTAAATTATTAAGAGATTTAAATGAAAAAGCTCCAGGAACTTTTCAGCATTCTATGCAGGTTGCAAATTTAGCCGAAGCCGCAGCAAATGAAATAGGCGCAAATTCAATGTTAGTAAGAACAGGAGCTTTATATCATGATATAGGTAAAATAGCAAATCCAATATATTTTGGCGAAAATCAATCGACAGGAGTAAATCCACACAACGATTTATCACCTAAAGATAGCGCTCAAATAATTTTAGAACATGTTATTAAAGGAATCGAAATAGCAAAGAAGCATAAATTACCAGACAGAATTATCGATTTTATTAGAACGCATCACGGAACAACAGTTACTTATTATTTTTATAAGCAAGAATTAGAAAATAACCCTGATGGAGAAGTCGATATTAAAAACTTTCAATACCGAGGACCAATTCCTTTTTCTAAAGAAACTGCAATTTTAATGATGTGTGATGCAGCTGAAGCTGCTTCAAAAAGTTTAAAAACCCCGACTGCCCAATCTATAGATAATTTAATAGATAAAATTATTGATAAGCAAAAAAGCGATAATCAGTTCGTAAATTCAGATATTACCTTTAGAGAGATAGAAAAAATAAAAAAAATTATTAAAAGTAAGTTAATGAGTATCTATCACTTACGAATAGAGTATCCTGATTGATTAAAGTTTTTTCAAAAAAAACTTGTGAGAACTTTTAATTAGATGTATATTTGCACTCGCAATTCGAAACTATTAGTTTTAGTGGTTTTGAAGCACTCAGGAGAGATGGCAGAGTGGTAATGCAGCAGATTGCTAATCTGTAACCGGGTAACTGGTTCCAGGGTTCGAGTCCCTGTCTCTCCGCAATTAAGATGACTATTCGGGGTGTAGCGTAGCCCGGTCATCGCGCCTCGTTTGGGACGAGGAGGTCGCAGGTTCGAATCCTGCCACCCCGACACAGTTGTACGTAGCAACTTTAAAACTACGGGCTCTTAGCTCAGCTGGATAGAGCACCTCCCTTCTAAGGAGGCGGTCGGAGGTTCGAATCCTCCAGGGCTCACTCAAAGCTTCACTATTAATTTAGTGAGGCTTTTTTGTTGTTTATTATTTTCGTTATTCAATTACGTAGATATTATATTTAGTTAAGCACCTCATAAAGTCAAGAACTACGGCAAATCAGGATGTAAAGCTGAAATAAATTGAGCTTTACATATTTGGTTTTTCAACTATAAAATGTTTTTAAATGAAATTTAAACAGACTCTTGGTTTTGTTATCAATAAAAAAATAAGAATAACTGTAACAAAAATTGAATATAAGAGTCTTTATATAGTATATCAACAAAGAAAATATGAGTTTATTAAGAGTTTTATTAGCAATTGTTTTTCCACCGTTATCGGTTCTAGGAAAAGGTTGTGGATCAGTATTAATTGTATTTTTACTAACCCTTTGCGGTTGGGTACCTGGGGTTATTGCAGCACTTATTATTTTAAATAAATCAGAATAAAAATGTGACCTTTTGTGAAAAATCGTGTCTAACTATATAGAAACGTGTTTTATAGAAGTATTATCAATGTTAGATAATAAAAAACAATTTTGATTTTAAAGTATAAGAAGTTAAAATAATCCCCTTTTACATATTGTATATTATTTGAAAAAAAGAAAGGCACTCATTGAGTGCCTTTTTTATTAGTTTAAAACTTCTTCTATAATTTTTCCAGTAGCACCATTCGGAAATTCAATTTGAAGTAAATTCGAAAGTGTTGGAGCAATATCTATAATTTCGTATTTCTTTTTTGAAGAACCTTTTTTAATTCCATTTCCATAAAAAATGATAGGAATGTGTGTATCATATGAGTATCCCGAACCGTGTGTCGTTCCTTTTTTAGGATAACTAACCGTTGAAGGAGTAGGAACAAGCATTATATCACCTGAAAATTTTTGATTATATCCGTTTTGTAACGAGTTTAAAATACCCGAAGTAAAAGAGGTTGTTTGTAAAGTTCTGGCTGTTGCAGTTTTGTAGATTCCTTTGTAATTAATCACTTCATCAGCAATTTTTTGAGCTACTTCATTTTTAGTTAAATTCAAGGTTTCAATTTTTTCTTTATCTAAGAAAATCTGAAAGTTTGAAATGTTTTCTACTAAATCATCCGAATTAAAATATTTTTTGGTGATATTATTTACAAACACTTTGAATTTTTTATAACTAAAATAATTTGCAGGAATTTTAACCGATTGCAAATAAGAAGGCACTTGTACCGCAGCATGATCGGCAGTTAAAAACAAAGTGTAATTTCCTTTTCCAATTTGAGTATCTAAAAATTTAAAAAGAGATGCTAAATCTTTATCTAAACGTAAATAAGTATCTTGAGTTTCTTTTGATGCAACACCAAATTGATGACCAACATAATCAGTAGAAGAATAACTAACCGTTAAAAAATCGGTATAATTAGATTTCCCTAAGTTTTCGCCAATAATAGCTGCTTTTGTAAAATCGGTAGTTAATGAGTTTCCAGCAGGAATTCCTTTTATAATACTGTAATTTTTATTTTTACTTCTTAATTCAGGAATATTATGAGGAAATATAGGTTTTTTTTCTCCTTTAAAAGGTTCTTCAAAATTGTTGTCATCGGTAATACTTTCGGTGTAAGTATTAATGTCATATAATGTTTCCCATGGCTGATTTAAATAGGTGTCAATTATTTTATCTTGATTAAATTTTCGAACCCAATTAGGTAGTTTATCTATATAATACGAAGAGGTAATCCAATCACCTTTACTACCGCCATCAAACCAATAAGCCGCATTTGCTGTGTGACCCGCAGGTAAAATAGCCGAACGATCTTTTATAGCGATACCAATAGTTTTTCCGTTCATGTTTTGGGCTAATCTTAATTGATCGGTAATACTTGTACTTAACATTCTTTTTGGCGATTTTTTCCCGCCTTTACCATCGTTTCCAATAGTTTTATAATTACTATCATCAACACAATAAATAGTTTCTTTTAAAAATTTATCATACCAATAATTACTGATTATTGCATGATTTACAGGTGTTGTACCCGTATAAATAGAAGCATGTCCAACAGCAGTATAAGTAGGAATGTAGTTATAATGTGCATTTTCAAGCGAAAAACCACTTTTTAATAGGCGATTAAAACCATCTTTACCGTATTTAGTAGCAAAGCGAGTAAGGTAATCATAGCGCATTTGATCAATAACAATACCTACAACTAATTTAGGTTTTTTAGGTGTTTTCTTTTTGATAGTAGTAAAACTAGATAAACAAACGATAGCTAAAATAGCTATGGGGACTAATTTTTTCATTCTAAATTTTAAAAGTTATAAATCCAAAGGTAGGAAGAAAAGCATACTAAAACAGATAATAAAGCTAAGAGTTAATGGTTTTTTAATACTTTAGCAAAAAGAAAAATAGATTCGTTTAAATGAACTACATTGAACATACAGGTAAGTATATTTTAATGCTAAAACAAGTTTTTACAAAACCACAACGTTCACGTGTTTTTAAAGAAGCTTTGTTTAGAGAAATTGATGAGTTAGGACTTAAATCTTTAGGTATTATTTCGTTTATTTCATTTTTTATAGGTGGGGTAATAGCCTTGCAAACAGCTTTAAGTTTAGATAGTCCTTTTATTCCAGATTCATTAATAGGATTTGCGGCTAAACGTTCTATGATTTTAGAGTTTGCACCTACATTCTGTTCTATTATTTTAGCAGGAAAAGTAGGGTCGTATATTACATCAAGTATCGGTTCTATGAGAGTTACAGAGCAAATTGATGCTTTAGAAGTAATGGGAATTAATTCTTTAAATTATTTAGTATTACCTAAAATAATAGCGACCATATTTTTTTATCCTTTTCTGATAGTTTTAGCAATGTTTCTAGGGATTTTTGGAGGTTGGCTTACAGGAATGCTTTCAGGGTTATTCTCAGGTGTAGATTATATTATAGGAATACAAATGGATTTTAATCCATTTTTAATAACCTATGCAATGATAAAAACATTAATTTTTGCCTTTTTAATAGCAACAGTTCCTGCATATCATGGATATTATGTTAAAGGAGGTTCGCTAGAAGTAGGTAAGGCAAGTACACAATCGGTAGTTTGGACAACCGTACTTATTGTAATTGCCAATTATTTATTAACTCAAATGTTATTAACATAAATGATAGAAGTAAATAACTTACATAAAGGTTTTAACGGTATTGAAATTTTAAAAGGAATTAGTACTACTTTTTTACCTGGAGAAACTAGTTTAATTATAGGAAAAAGTGGCTCAGGAAAAACTGTTTTTTTAAAATCATTAATAGGATTACACGTTCCTGAAGAAGGAACAGTAGTCTATGATGGTCGTGTAAATACAGAAATGAAGCCAAAAGATAAGCGAAATTTTCGTAAAGAAATAGGTATGGTTTTTCAAGGAAGTGCTTTGTTTGATTCACAAACAGTTGAAGAAAATATTATGTTTCCTTTAAAAATGTTTACCAAGCAGTCAGAAAGCGAAATGTTAGACAGAGTTAATTTTGTTTTAAATCGTGTAAACTTAGAAAACTCGAATAAAAAATTTCCAGCAGAATTATCAGGAGGAATGCAAAAACGAGTAGCTATTGCAAGAGCAATTGTTATGAATCCTAAATATTTGTTTTGTGATGAGCCTAATTCAGGTTTAGATCCGCAAACATCAATTGTAATAGATAATTTAATTCAAGAAATTACAGATGAGTATAAAATAACAACTGTTATTAATACACATGATATGAATTCTGTGATGGAAATAGGAGAGAAGATTGTCTTTCTTCAAAATGGTTTAAAAGCATGGGAGGGATCACACAAAGAAATTTTTAAAACCGACAATGAAGCAGTGGTAGACTTTGTGTATTCATCTAATTTATTTAAAAAAGTACGTGAAGCTTATTTATTAGAAAAATAATTTTAATGTTAAGTAATTGTAAAACAATAATGTATAAAAAAGTTTTAAAACTTTTGTAAAATACTTTTGGTAAATTAAAAATAGCTTGTATATTTGCAACCGCTAAGCAGAAAACAAACAATGACCTGGTAGCTCAGTTGGTAGAGCATCTCCCTTTTAAGGAGAGGGTCCTGGGTTCGAGCCCCAGCCCGGTCACTAAAAAGCTTCTCTTATTATAAGAGAAGCTTTTGTTTTTCTGCAAAGCTTTGGGGAGATACCAAAGCGGCCAACTGGGACGGACTGTAACTCCGTTGTCTTACGACTTCGCAGGTTCGAATCCTGCTCTCCCCACTAAAAAACCTCAATCTTTTTTAAGATTGAGGTTTTTTTATGTGATACTTTTTTCTATTGATTTCAGATTTACCCACAAACTTTACAATCACCTTTGTCTTGTATTTCTCCAACGAGTTTACCATCTTCATTTAATACAAAACCACAACAGTCCATAAAACCTTTTGCTATTAGTTTTCTAGCGCGTTGAATTTGCGATTTAGTAGTCGATAAACTTTGTTTTAGAGTATCAGCAACCTCTTGTTGTTTTAAGCCTTTAATATCTGATAAAAATAAAGGATCTCTATATATTTTAGGTAAGTTTTTTAAGATACCACGCAAACAATCTTGTTCTGTGTGTATTTCTTCTTTTATGATTGTTTCCGTTTCAAAATTAGCCAATTCAAAAGTTTTATTGGTGCTTTTAAAATAATCGATTATAGCGTTTCTAGCAATGGTGAAAATCCAAGATTTTAACTTGGTAATATCTTTTAAGGTATGTAGCTTTGTGTGTATTTTGATAAAAGTGTCTTGTAAAATATCATCCGTAGCTGTAGTATTTTTAACTTTACTTAAGATAAAATATTTAACATCGTCAGCATATTTTTTCCAAACTTGATTTGTCGTCATTTTATAAATTTACAAAAAATGTCATTACAAAGCCAAATTTAATTTGTGCCTTGTAATGACAGAAGTTAACAAATATTCGCTTTAGCAATTACAGTTATTACAAGAGCAATTTTCACAAGTGCAATTAGAGCAGTTTCCTGTTTTACATCCGTTACAATTGCAAGTACATTGATTTTTATATTTCATGATATTTATTTTTTGAGTTCATATAGTAGACTATTTAAAACCTAAAAAGATGCAATTATTTCTGAAAAATAAAATAAATATGTTTTATAAAAGTTAAAAAGACACTTGATAAAAATGTTTTCAAGTGTCTTTTTTTGATTAATATTATTGTTTTGTTTAATAATATTTTTATTAAACAAAGATATCTTTAATGAACTTTTAATAATTCGATATCAAAAATTAAAACAGAACCTCCAGGTATTTGTTTGTTTGATGATACTCCGTATCCTAATTTAGAAGGAATTAACAAAATTCCATTTCCACCTTCTTTAAAATAAGTAATTCCTTCTGTCCATCCTTTTATTACTTGTTGTAAACTGGTTTTATAACCTGTAGAATTTTGATCAAAAGTTTTTCCATCTAAAAAATAACCTTTGTAATTTACTGTCACCGTTGAGTTTGAAGTTGGTTTTGTACCTGTACCTTCAGATTCTATGACATAATATAATCCTGAATTACTTCTTTTAGCTGTTAAATTATTATCAGCAATGTATTTAATAATATCAGCCTCGTTTTGTGGATCAAAATTAAGGTTGTCGTCGCTACTGCAAGAAAATAAGGTTATAATTAGTGTTAGTAAGGATATTAATTTTTTCATTTAGTTGTTTTTAAGGGGATATATTTATAATAATTAAGGCTGATTTTTTTATAATATACTATCAAATTTCCAAGTTAAGCCAGCCATAGCTTGAAAACCTTGTACGTTAAAACTATTAAATCTTTGATAGTTTGTATTTAATACATTGTTCAGGTTTAAAAATACAGAAAATGAATCATTAAAATGATAACCACCATTAAAATTTATATCAAAATAACTTTCTAAATTAACTGTAGTAAAAGTGTTTTCAGGTAATATATTGTATAATTTTCCTTTTCGTTCTCCAACAAAAAATAAGTTTGTACCTGCAAACCATTTACTTGTTTTATAAGTTCCAAAGAATTCTCCTTTCATTTCGGGTGTATTCCAAGGTTCTAATTCTTCATTAGTTAAAGTAAATTGATTAAACTCTCCATTTAATCCAATAGTTAGGTTTTTAATTCCATTAAAAGCAAGTTCACCAAAGAAAGTGATTGCTTTAATATCATCATACTCTGTTTTAAAAGAATTTCCGTATTCATATCCAAAGAAAGAAAAAGCGTCAGTTCCTGCGTTGTTTGTTCCGTCTGATTTTGATTGATTCAATGCAAAAAATGGATTATTTTCAATATTAGCATAACTTCCTTTAATATTGTAGCTAAATTGATGTTTTAATTTACCTCTAAAACCTCCAAAAGCTTCATACTTGTTTGTTTGTAATAAGTTTTGAGTAGGAGAGATGTATGGGTTTTTGGTAGCTAAACTACGATATGTATTTGTTTTTAAATCGCCAGAAGCTCCTATAAAAACATCTAAAGCATCTTTTACAATAGGATACGAAATTTCAATATCAGGATAGATTAAAAATTGATTTTCACTTTTTTCCATATCCATAGAAAAATAAGATTTTGCACCTATTTTTACAGAGATATCATACGCTAAAAATTTATAAGTAGGATGAACTCCAAAGTTAAAGAAGCTATATTTTAACTGCTCTTGAGTTTCATAATTATTTTCAAAAGTAGTACCTAAATAACTTAGAGTTGTATTTATATATAAGTCATTAAATTCACGATGTATATTATCTAAAGGAATTTTAAACAGCGCATTTCCATCGACTAAAAATTCACTACTTTCTAAGATATCAGAGAAAAGAGAAGCAGATATTTTTACTTCTTCAAGAGAAGAGTCATCCATTTTAATTTCACCAAAAACTTTAAAATAGTTGTATGCTTGTTCAGGTTCTATACGGCTAATTGTAGCCTTGTTGTCAACTGTTGCTTCAGTAGGAAAAATATTTGTAGGTAATCCATACCAATTATGCTTATTTCGTTCTCCATTAACACCTGCTTTCCAGCTATAATAACGCTCATTTTGTGCATAGAATAAATTTAATCCCATGTTATAATATGTACTACTAAGCGGTATTTCTTCAACAGGATCGGCAGAAAGTAAAAACTTTAAATGCGCACCAAACTCACCACCATAACCAGTTTCATTTCTGATGTATGCTTCAACAAAAGGTGTCATTTTAGTACCAAAACCAAGTGAAAGATAATTTGGATATAATTCTTCTCTTTTACCTAAGTCAATCTTTTTCATTACACCACTTTTAGGTATAAAAGTAGAAGCTACAGGCACAGAAAATATAGTGTATTCAAGTGCTTTTTTCTGAGTTTCTTTTGAGTGTGTTATTAAAGGCTTTTGTTTTATTTTAAAAGCATCTGTAATTTTAGGAACATACGATGTTACTACATTTACAACTTCTGTTTTTATGATACTATCTTTTGCTTTTTCGGGTACTTTTTTTTCTTGTGAATTTGCAACTGATATTACAAATAAAACAAGTAAAAGGATGTGTTTTTTTATTAATTTAATCATTGAACTCTTTTTTGTTTTTAACAAATTCTAGTTTTGGCTATTAATAGACTCGTTTGTTTTGGCTTCTTTATTTTTGATAGCTCTAAGCTCATTGCTAGCTTCTTCTGTAATATCTTTATGCTCGGTAAAATTTTTGATAATATTTTCTAAAATATAGGTTGCTTGATAAGCATCATTTAAAGCATCGTAATTTTTAGCCATTACAATATAACTTTTAACACCCCAATATTTATAAGAAGAATAATTGGCGATTAAGTTTTGCACCGCTTTATTTGATGCTTCATAATCTTTATTTTCATTTAAAAAGAAGGCATTATAATATAAACTTTCAGCTTTTAATTCGCCAGTTGCATTTTTGCTAACTTCATTAAAATACTCTTCAGCGGTTATAAAATCATTCGTTTTAAATGCCGAACGAGCAATTATTATTTTTGCATCTTCAGAAATATTAGTATCTATTTTATCAGTAGCTAATACTTTTTCGGCATAAGTAATTGCTTTTGAGTATTCTTTTCTTTCGTAATAACCTTTCATTAAATTACTTTGAGCAAAAGTAATATTCTGCGGATAATTAGCTGCTTTTTCTAATTTTTCTAGTACACTTATTCCGTTGTTCCAATCTTCTTTTTCTAAATATATTTTAGCAAGTTTGGTTAAAGATTCTTCTGTAAATGCATTTTTATCTTTAGTAATTACATAAGCATAATTAGGAATTGCATTATTAAATTGACTCGTATTATTATATGCTTGTGCTAAATAAAAATGAGCTTTCAAAGCATGTATTCCTAAAGGAAAAGCATTAAGATATTTATTAAAACCTGTAATTGCTTTGGTATTATTGTTCTCTAAAAATTTATTTTCAGCAGCTTGATAAGTAGCATTGTCAAGGTCTGCATCTGTAACATTTATAAAAGTAACAGTTTCAACCCATGCTGCATATTCATCAACTTGTCCAAGATCAATGTAAACATTTTTAACGTTTGTAACAGCTTGTTTAGCTTCTTTTGAATTTGGATGTTTTGCTACAACTTCTTTATATTTTTCTAAAGCTTTTTTCTTTTGATTATCATTATTGTACAATAATCCTTTACGTAAAAGAACATTAGGAGCATAATTACTAGTTGAATGTTTTGATAACAAAGTATCATAAGTTTCTTGAGCTTTAGCCGAATTATTTACAGTAGTATAAGTTGCTGCTAATTGAAATAATGCATCATCTTGTAATTGCGAATCTTTATATTCTTCTATAAGTGTTTTAAAAGCTTCAATTTTAAGATTGTTTTTACCCATAAAACCATAACTCATCGCTTTTTGATATTGCGCATAATCAGCACCAACACCACCTTCGTTAATTACTTTTTCGTATGAACTAATAGCTTTTAAAAATCCTTTAGAAGCATAATAAGAATCTCCTAATCGGTTAGAAGCATCATCATTTAAATTATTATCATTTAAATTATTATCTAAAAATTGTTGAAAATAAATTGCTGAGTTTTTATAATCTTTTAATTTAAAATAGGTATAAGCAATATTATATTTTAATTTTTTAGATTCTTCAAAATCAGTATTTGTAATTCGTAAAAAATTAGTTAATGCATCTTGATAATTTCCTAATAAATAATCGGTTTCAGCAAGCCAAAAAATTCCTTTATTACTAACTATTTGATTTTCGGTTAAAGTTGCTTTCTGAAAATATGGTTTTGCTATTTTTAAAGTACTTTCATTAAATAATTGAATTCCTCTGTATAAAGAAACTTCGTTTGCAAGATTTTTATTTTTTGAAGATTTAGTCGTTGCCAAATAATCTAAAGCACCTTGATAATCTTGTTGATGTAAATATGAAGTAATTAATAAGTCACTAATTTCGGTAGCGCTAGCAGATTTTGGATATTTAGCTAAATAATCTTTTAAAACTTCAGGAACACTTTTATATGGATTTCCAAGTTCGTAACTTAACTTAGCATAACTTAACGAAGCACTTTCTGTTATTTTTAAATCGAAATCCATTTCGCTAGCATTTTTAAATGCATTTAAAGCTTCCATTTTTTTCTCTGATTCCAAATAACACTCTCCTAAATGATAATAGGCATTTTGGGCAACTTTGTTATTTCCTCCAATAATTTTATTGAAATTACCAATTGCTTCTTCATAGTTTTTTTGCTGATAATAAGCATATCCTAAGTAATAATAATCGGTATTTGTCCATTTTCCATTTTTACCTTTGTAGGCTTTTAAATATGGAATTGCAGCATTATATTTTTTTAGGTTGAAATAACTTTCTCCAACAATTTTAGAAATTTCAGAAATTTCTTTTTTATCCTTTGATTTTTTTAAAAGTTTTGTACCAATATCTGCAGATTTATCAAAACGACCAGCTTTAAAACTAATATCTAAAATATAATAATTCGCTTTTGATTGATAAGTAGCATCATTTGCTAATTGACTTAAATTATCTTCCGCTTCTCCAAAATTTTGTTGTTTGTAAGCAACATATCCGAAGTAATATCGGGCATCATTACCATAAGTAGGGTTTCCTAATAAGGTTTTAAAACGCTCTTTAGCATCTTTTAAATAATTAGAAACTAATAAAGCATAACCCATTTTATAGTTCAATTCATTTCTTTCAGGAGCACTTAAAAGTTCTTCATTTACTTTTTGATACCATTTTAAGGCGTGTGCTGCTTTTCTGTTGGCAAAATAATAGTTACCAACTTCTAAGAAAGCTTTCTCTTTTTTACTGTGATATGGGTAGTTTCTTACAAAAGCGACTACCTTATCATTAGCGTTATTTTGGGTTAGTTTAATGGCACACATTGCCTCGTAATAATCGGCATCAGCTTTGCTGTTTCGGTGCGGTTCAGAATTTTTGGAAACTTCACTAAACAAACCTTGTGCAGCTGCATAAGCCTTGTTATTGTAAAGTTTTACAGCTTTGTGATAATCGGCTGTAGTTTCTGAATTAATAGCAGATTCTTGTGCTATTATAGTTGTTGAAAAAGCGATTAAAAATAATAAATAACAGCTTTTTTTATAACAAATAAATCTCATATTTTTTAGTTATCTAAGAACTATAACGTTCTTTTTTTATTTTTGTTGGTAAACAATGCATCAAAAGTAAGAAATGTTATATAATTAAGTAATAAAATTTTAGATTTGTAAAAATCAATTAATATATGGAAAGATCTGTTTTACATCTTGAAAATGCAGATATTTATCAGCAAGAGAGCTTAGTGTTATCAAAAGTTAATTTCAGATTAAATAAAGGAGATTTTTATTATTTGATCGGAAAAACAGGAAGTGGAAAAAGTAGCTTGCTAAAAACCTTGTATGGTGATTTACAATTACAACATGGTTTAGGTGAAATTGTTGGTTTTAATTTAAAAAAAACTAAGCAAAAAGATATTCCTTTTTTAAGAAGAAAGTTAGGAATCGTTTTTCAAGATTTTAAACTTTTAAATGATAGAAATGTTTTTAAAAATTTAGAATTTGTTTTAAAAGCTACTGGTTGGAAAAATAAAACTGATATAGAACATAAAATTTATGAAGTTTTAGATAAAGTAGGAATGAAAGAAAAGTATAATAAAAATACTTTTGAACTTTCAGGAGGAGAACAACAGCGAGTTGCTATTGCAAGAGCTTTATTAAATGATCCAGAATTAATTTTAGCTGATGAGCCTACAGGAAATTTAGATCCTCAAACCTCATTAGAAGTGATGGAATTGTTAAATGAAATTCATAAAAGTGGAAAAACTATTTTAATGGCTACTCACGATTATCAGTTAATTGTAAAGTTTAAACATAAAACCTTGAAGTGTGAAGAAGGAGAGTTATTTGAAGTACAACAATCTATTTAGTTTTATATAAAAAAACCCACTTCATAAATGAAATGGGAAAATTGCTATAAAAAACTATGAAAAAAAAACATTATATAATGTTTCTCATTTCATTAGTCGTACTGTTTTTTTAACCTTACAAATATTTTAAAAATAAAAATCCTGAGTAATTTAAAATTACTCAGGATTTATTTGATAGTAGAGTACTAAAAACTTCTTATAAGTTTAAAGCAGCATTATTATTTTTAACAGCATCTGCAGAAGAAGCTAAACTAGCTTTTTCATCATCAGATAAATTAATTTCAACAATACTTTCAATTCCGTCTTTACCTAAAACAACAGGTACTCCGATACATAAACCAGATAAACCATATTCACCGTCTAATAAAGTAGAACAAGGGAATATTTTTTTAGTATCACAAGCAATAGCTTGAACCATACCAGAAACTGCAGCTCCTGGAGCATACCAAGCAGAAGTACCTAATAAACCAGTTAAGGTAGCACCACCAACTTTAGTATCTTGTTTTACTTGTTCTAATCTTTCTTCTGATAAAAATTCAGAAACAGGAACAGAGTTACGAGTAGCTAAACGAGTTAAAGGAATCATTCCTTTATCAGAGTGACCACCAATTACCATTCCGTCAACATCAGAAATAGGCGCTCCTAAAGCTTCAGCTAAACGATATTTAAAACGAGCAGAATCTAAAGCTCCACCCATACCAATAATTCTATTTTTAGGTAATCCAGTTGCTTTGTGTACTAAATAAGTCATAGTATCCATAGGATTAGAAACTACAATAATAATAGTGTTAGGTGATTGCTCAACTAAACTAGTAGCAACCATTTTTACAATACCTGCATTGATTCCTAATAATTCGTCACGAGACATACCAGGTTTACGTGCAATACCAGAAGTGATAATACAAATATCAGAACCAGCAGTTTTTCCATAATCTCCTGTAGTTCCTGTAATTTTAGTATCAAAACCATTTAAAGAAGCTGTTTGCATTAAATCCATTGCTTTACCTTCAGCAAAACCTTCTTTAATATCTACTAATACAACTTCTGATGCGAAATTTTTAATAGCAATATACTCTGCACAACTTGCACCTACAGCACCTGCTCCTACAACTGTTACTTTCATATTTTTATATTTTAATTGTGATGATTAATTTAGTTGCACAAAAATAACGATTTGCACATCGATATAAAAACAAAACCCTATTGAAGTTTCAATAGGGTTTTATTTTGCTTTATTTATAAAGTTTCAGCTAGATAAACTGAAAGTTTTACGCGTCAATATTAGCATATTTTGCATTACGTTCTATAAAATCTCTACGAGGTGGTACATCATCTCCCATTAACATAGAGAAAACTCTATCAGCTTCAGTAGGGCTATCAATTACAACTTGACGTAAAGTTCTAAATTCAGGATTCATTGTAGTATCCCACAATTGATCTGCATTCATCTCTCCAAGACCTTTATAACGTTGTATATTTACGTTTCCACCTAATTTCTGAGCAATTAAATCACGTTGATTATCATCCCAAGCGTATTCACGTTTTTGTCCTTTTTTAACTAAATATAAAGGAGGAGTAGCAATATAAATATAGCCTTGCTCTACCATTTCACGCATATATCTGAAGAAAAATGTTAAAATTAAAGTAGCAATATGCGATCCATCGACATCGGCATCACACATAATAACTACTTTATGATAACGAACTTTTGATAAATTTAAAGCTCTAGGGTCTTCTTCTGTTCCGATAGAAACACCTAATGCTGTAAACATATTTTTGATTTCTTCGTTCTCAAAAACCTTGTGTTGCATGGCTTTTTCAACATTCAAAATTTTCCCACGAAGTGGAAGAATTGCTTGGAAATTTCTATCACGCCCTTGTTTTGCTGTTCCACCAGCCGAATCTCCCTCTACTAAGAAAATTTCACATTTTTCTGGGTCTGTTTCTGAACAATCAGATAATTTTCCAGGTAAACCACCAATAGACATTACAGTTTTACGCTGTACCATTTCTCTGGCCTTGCTTGCTGCGTGTCTTGCTGTTGCTGCTAAAATTACTTTCTGAACGATTGTTTTAGCATCATTCGGATTTTCTTCTAAGTAATTTGTTAACATTTCTGAAACAGCTTGTGATACTGCCGCAGAAACCTCTCTGTTTCCTAATTTTGTTTTTGTTTGTCCTTCAAATTGAGGTTCTGCAACTTTTACAGAAACAATAGCTGTTAATCCTTCACGGAAATCATCACCAGCAATTTCGAATTTCACATTTTTTAATAAGCCAGAATTTTCGGCATATTTTTTTAATGTTCCTGTTAATCCTCTACGGAAACCAGATAAATGTGTTCCTCCTTCGTGTGTATTAATATTATTTACATACGAATGTAAATTTTCAGAATATGAAGTATTATAAACCATTGCAACTTCAACAGGAATTCCGTTTTTTTCTCCTTCCATAGAAATTACTTTGGAAGTTAGTTGCTCACGCGTAGAATCTAAATATTTAATAAACTCAGGCAAACCTTCATCAGAATGAAAAACTTCAGAAATAAAATTTCCTTCGTCATCTGTGTTACGTTTATCTGTTAAAGTAATCGTGATACCTTTATTTAAAAACGATAACTCACGCATACGTGTTGCTAAAGTTTCGTAATTAAATTCAGTTGTTTGTTTAAATATTGTTTTATCAGGTAAAAAAGTAACAATAGTACCTGTAAAATCACTTTCTCCTATTTTTTTTACAGGATATAATGCTTTTCCTTTAGAATATTCTTGTTGCCAAACACTTCCTTCTTTATGAACCGTAGCCGTTAAAAGATCAGAAAGAGCATTTACACAACTTACACCAACACCGTGTAAACCACCAGAAACTTTATAAGAATCTTTATCGAATTTACCACCAGCACCAATTTTAGTCATTACAACTTGTAATGCCGAAACGCCTTCTTTTTTGTGAATTCCTACAGGAATACCACGACCGTTATCTTTGGTAGTAACAGAATTATCTTCATTAATAGTAACATCAATTGTATCACAATAACCACCCATTGCTTCATCAATAGAGTTATCTACTACTTCATAAACTAAATGATGTAAACCTCTAACGCCAACATCTCCAATATACATTGATGGACGCATTCTTACGTGTTCCATTCCCTCTAGGGCCTGGATACTGGAAGCATCATAGCTACCTTTATTTTCTTCGCTCATTATAAAAAAGAGTTAATTAAGTTTTGTTTTTAATGTCTTTTATCACAAAATAAATATTATTTTTTTTTTCTACAGATAAAAAAACTAGCTAATTTTCTAAAAAAAGGATATGCTATTTTTAGATAAAACAACTATTACAAAAATACAATTATTTTAAAGCTTTTTAGCTGTTGAGGTTTAAAAATAAAGCTATTTGCGAATAATTTAAAAATGTCTTAAAACGCTTAAAAACATCTTTATAGTTTATTTCTTATTATTTTTGAAACACGGTAAGTTTTGTATATGAAAAAACCTCGCAAAAGCGAGGTTTTAAATAATTAAAATTTAAAAAAAGAACAATTATTTAGTAAGAATCATCATGAATATTGGCAATTGCTCTACCAGATGGTTCGTTCATGTTTTTAAATGCTTCATCCCATTCTAATGCGATAGCTGTACTACAAGCTACACTTGCTTCTTGTGGAACGCTTAATGCAGCGGTATCACTAGGGAAGTGGTCTTCAAAAATTGATCTATAATAAAATTCTTCTTTGTTAGTTGGAGTTTGAATTGGGAATCTGAATTTAGCATTAGCTAATTGTTCATCAGTAACTTCTTTATCAACAACTTCTTTTAAAGTATCAATCCAGCTGTAACCTACACCATCAGAAAATTGTTCTTTTTGTCTCCAAGCAACACTTTCAGGTAACATATCTTCAAAAGCTTTACGGATAACCCATTTTTCCATGCGTTCTCCGTTAATCATTTTATCTTGTGGGTTAATACGCATTGCAACATCCATAAACTCTTTGTCTAAAAATGGTACACGACCTTCAATTCCCCAAGCCATTAAACTTTTGTTAGCTCTTAAACAGTCATACATATGTAGTTTGTCTAATTTACGAACAGTTTCTTCATGGAATTCTTTTGCGTTTGGAGCTTTATGGAAATATAAATATCCTCCAAAAATTTCATCAGCACCTTCACCAGATAATACCATTTTAACACCCATTGATTTAATAACACGTGCCATTAAATACATTGGAGTAGAAGAACGGATTGTTGTAATATCGTATGTTTCTATGTTGTAGATAACATCTTTAATAGCATCTAAACCTTCTTGAATAGTGAATTTTATTTCATGATGAACAGTTCCAATATGATCTGCAACTTTTTGAGCTGCAGCTAAATCAGGCGAACCTTCTAATCCTACAGAAAAAGAATGTAATTGCGGATACCAAGCTTCTGATTTATCATCAGATTCAACTCTTTTTTGTGAGTATTTTTTAGCAATTGCAGATATTACAGAAGAATCTAATCCTCCAGAAAGTAAAACACCATAAGGTACATCACTCATTAATTGTCTGTGTACAGCCGCTTCTAAAGCTTCTTTAACTTCTGCAATACTAGTTTCGTTTTCTTTTACAGCTTCATAATCTCTCCAATCTCTTTTGTACCATTGTACAAATTTTCCATCTTTACTAGACATATAATGTCCTGGAGGAAATAATTCGATTTTAGAACAAGTACCTTCTAAAGCTTTTAATTCAGAAGCAACATAAAAAGTTCCGTTTTGATCCCAACCAATATATAAAGGAATAATTCCCATATGATCACGAGCAACAAAGTACTCATCTTTTTCAGCGTCATATAAAGCGAAACCAAAAATTCCGTTTAAATCATCTACAAAATCCACCCCTTTTTCTTTGTAAAGTGCTAAAATTACTTCACAGTCAGAAGCTGTTTGAAATTCATAAGGATTAGTAAGGCTTTTAGCTAATTCTCTGTGGTTGTATATTTCTCCGTTTGCTGCTAAAATTAGTTTTTTATCGGCACTAAATAAAGGTTGTTGTCCTGAAGCAGGATCTACAATAGCTAATCTTTCATGAGCCATTATAACACTATCATCACTATAAACACCACTCCAATCTGGTCCACGATGTCTAATTTTTTTAGCCATTTCTAAAACCTGAGGTCTTAAACTATCTGAAGTTTGTTTTAAATCAAATGCACATACAATTCCACACATAACTTTATATTTTAAATCTCGAAATATTATATCGAGTGTTTTTTTGTTCTTGTTTATGATGCAAATATCAGATATAAGTTTAATTATGTAAATAATAATATTGATTATGATTTCATATTATAACTTTAAATTTGTTTTTAATTGTTTATTATAACTTATTGATGTGTTTTTTGTGATTAAAAATTGTTTTTTAATATAGATATTTTAGTTAATTATAATTAAGTTTACTTTTTTAATTATAAAATTAAATATTTATGAATAAGTTGTTTAAATATTGTTGTTTTTTATTTACAGTTTTAATTTTAAATTGTACTAAAGACGATGTAATAAAAGAAGAGACTACAGATCCTGTAATTTTAACATCGAACGTAGAGGTTTATGAAAAAAGTTTGATAGATCAAGGTTTAGTGCTAGCTGTTGAAAATGGAGCGAAACAATCTTATTTAATTGATAAAACAGGAGAAAAAGTTAAAACATGGGATTTTGATTTAAATTTAGGGAATGACCTTGAAATTATGCCAGATGGTAAATTATTAGGTATGTTTAAGGTTAAAGACCCTGCATTCTCTTTTGGCGGTGGCGGTGGTGTTGTTAGATTGTTAAATATTGACGGAACTATTAATTGGGAATATGAATATGCTTCTGAAGATTATTTAGCTCATCATGATGTAGAAATGTTACCAAATGGAAATATTCTTTTTTTAGCATGGGAAAAAATTACAGAATCTGAAGCTAAACTAAAAGGAGTTGAGTTAAATGGAGATATTTATCCAGAAGTATTAATAGAGGTAAACCCTAGTACTAATCAAATAGTATGGGAATGGCATAGTTTTGATCATATTATTCAAGATAAATTTTCTGATATTACTTCAACATTTGGTGTTTTAAATAAGAGTCCAGAACGCATCGATATTAATTATTTCCCTAAAGAAAATGGAGATATTATGCATGCAAATGGAATAGATTTTGATGTTGATAAAAATGTAATATATGTAAGTGTAAATTATTATAGTGAAGTATGGGTTATTGACCATAGTACAACATCAGTTGAAGCTAAAAAAAGTGTAGGAGGTAATTATAATAAAGGAGGAGATTTATTATATAGGTTTGGAAACCCTGAAGCTTATAAAAACTCATTTGGTAATCGTATGTTTAACAGAAATCATTTTCCTAATTTTTTAGAAAAAAATCAACCAGGAGCTGGTAATGTATTAGTTTATATGAATGGGGCTGATGTAAGTCAGTCAACGGTATACGAGCTAGCTATGCCAAGTGTTTTTGAATTGAAAACTGATGCTAGTAATGAACCAAATGTAGTTTGGAGTTTTACAGATTCAGAATTGTTTTATGAGAAAATATCAGGAGCAGTACGATTAGATAATGGTAATACATTAATTTGTGAAGGAGGATACGGTTTTTGGGAAGTAACACCAGAAAAAGAGATTGCTTGGAAATATAAAGGAGAAACAGGTTCTTTTTGGAGAGGATATGGATATACTTGGGATTCTTCAGCTATTGAAAGTTTAAAATTAAAATAAAACTTTAATAAATAATTAAATTAACTTTTATATCTTTGTATCATAATGATGAAACAAAACAACATATGGTGGTGGAACTCTCTTAATAAATAAGTGAGAACAAACCTATATGTATATATTATATAAAGAAAAGGCTTATCTCACGATAAGCCTTTTTTGTTTTTAATAATAAATAAAATGAATAAAATAGCATTTAAAACAGTTAGTAAAAAACGAATTGCAGATACAATTACTCCAGTAGGGTTGTATTTACGATTTAGAGATAAATATGCTAATACCTTATTGTTAGAGAGTTCAGATTACCATAGTAAAGAAGAAAGTTTTTCTTTTATAGCTATTGAACCTGTGGTAACAATGAAAGTAGAAAATCACGATTTTGTTGTTTCAAAACAAGGAAAAGTTATTGAAAAAAACAGTATCGATAAGAATTTTTATACCTTATTTGATAACTTTTCTAAATCGGTAGATTTAGATTGCGATCCAGCCTTAAAATCATTCAACGGATTATATGGTTACTCAACATACGATAGTGTTCAGTATTTTGAAAACATACAATTAAACGTAAAAGACGCTCCGTCTAAAATACCTTTAATGCAGTATAGTTTTTACAGATTTATAATTGCCATCAATCATTTTAATGATGAAATGACAATTATTGAAAATGTAGAAGCAGGAACTGAATCAAGAATTTCAGAAGTAGAAACTATTATTGAAGCACAAGCTTTCAATACTCAAAAATTTGAAATAGACGGACAAGAAACTTCAAATTGTACCAATGAAGATTTTAAAGAGTATGTTGTAAAAGCAAAATCGCACTGTAAAAGAGGAGATGTTTTTCAATTAGTATTATCTCGTCAATTTCAACAAAAATTTAAAGGAGATGAATTTAATGTATACAGAGCATTACGTTCAATAAATCCATCACCTTATTTATTTTATTTCGATTACGGTTCGTTTAAATTAATGGGATCTTCACCAGAAGCACAAATTAAAATTAACGAAGGAAAAGCAACTATAAATCCAATTGCAGGAACTTTCAGAAGAACTGGCGATATGGCGGAAGACATAAAGCTTGGGAAAAAATTATCCGAAGATAAAAAAGAAACTGCCGAACACGTAATGCTAGTTGATTTAGCTCGAAACGATTTAAGTAAACATGCCGATAATGTAAAAGTTGAGGTGTTTAAAGAAGTTCAATATTTTAGTCATGTAATTCATTTGGTATCGACTGTGCAAGGAAAAATAAAAGGAAATCCGATTGAAATTGTTGGAGATACTTTCCCCGCAGGAACATTAAGTGGTGCGCCAAAATATAAAGCCATGCAATTAATCGATAGTTACGAAAACCAATCAAGAGGTTTTTATGGAGGTGCAGTCGGAATTATCGGTTTAGACGGTTCTGTAAATTTAGCCATTGCCATTCGCTCGTTTGTTAGTAAAAACAATGTGTTATATTATCAAGCAGGAGCAGGAATTGTAATTCATTCTGATGAAGAAAAAGAATTACAAGAGGTAAATAATAAATTAGCAGCTCTGAAAAAAGCGTTAATTTTGGCAGAGAATATTTAGGGCGTTCGGGCGGGCTTTCCACTATATCTTTTTATTTTGAAAAAAAATAAAAAGGATGCCGTTTCAATCCCTAACGCAAAAGCGAGTTTTAAGATATTATTTAGATTATTCATTAATATCTTAAAAAATAAACAAACAAATTGACTTATAAATAACAACATTTATTAGGCAATTACAATTAGAAAAAAATGAAAATATTAATACTAGATAATTACGATTCGTTTACCTATAATTTGGTACACATGGTAGAAGATATTACAGGTAATTTGCCAGATGTATTCAGAAACGATGAAATTTCTGTTACAGAAATTGATAGATATGACGTTATTATTTTATCACCAGGTCCAGGAATTCCTGACGAAGCAGGTATTTTAAAAGAGGTTATAAAACAATACGCAGGTAAAAAACCAATTTTTGGAGTTTGTTTAGGTTTACAAGCAATTACCGAAGTTTTTGGTGGAGCAATAGAAAACATGGGAGAAGTATTTCATGGTGTTGCTACCGAAATGGAAATCATCAAAAAAGATGCAGTTATTTTTAAAGATGTTTCAACTAAATTTAAAGCAGCAAGATATCATTCTTGGACAGCTTCTTACGAGAATTTTCCATCAGAATTAATGATTACGGCAAAAGATGAGCAAGGAGGAATCCAAGCAATTCAGCATAAAGAATTTAATTTATCTGCAGTTCAATTTCACCCAGAATCAATATTAACAGATGTAGGTGAACAACTTGTTAGAAATTTTTTAAACAACGCTAAAAAATAAAATCTTTTAGAACATGAAAGAAATTTTAAATAATTTATATCAACATAAAAGATTAACAAAACTTGAAGCAAAACAGGTTTTAATTGATATTGCCTCAGGAAAATTTAACGAAGCACATTTAGCGTCTTTTATGACTGTTTTTATGATGCGCCCGATTTCTGTTGATGAACTTGCAGGTTTTAGAAATGCTTTGATTGAATTGGCTATAAAAGTTGATTTTTCTGAATATAACACTATTGATATTGTAGGAACTGGAGGCGATGGAAAAGATACTTTTAATATATCAACATTAACTTCTTTTATTGTTGCAGGAACAGGGCAGAAAGTAGCAAAACATGGAAATTATTCCGTATCTTCTCAATCAGGTTCTTCTGATATGTTAGAAAGTTTCGGATATCAATTTACAAATGATGAAGCTATTTTAAAATCGCACTTAGAAAAAGCAAATATTTGTTTTTTACACGCACCAAAATTTCATCCAGCAATGAAAGCGGTGAGCGCAACAAGAAAAGAATTAGCGTTAAAAACGTTTTTTAATATGTTAGGTCCTTTGGTAAACCCGAGTTCGCCTAAAAATCAATTATTAGGAACGTTTAATTTGGAAGTTGCCCGTTTGTACAATTATATTTTACAAGAAGAAGGTACTAATTACGGAATTGTACATGCGCTTGATGGTTATGATGAAATTTCATTAACAAGCGGATTTAAGTTATTCACTAAAAATGGAGAACAACTAATTAATCCAGAAGATTTAGGGCAAAAAAGAGTACAACAATCAGCTATTTTTGGCGGTAAATCCGTTGCTGATGCAGCTAAAATATTCAAAAATATTATTGAAGGAAATGGTACAGAAGCACAAAATAGTGTTGTGCTTACAAATACTGCATTTGCTTTAAAAATTGTTGATAATCAAAAGAGTTTTGAACAAGCATATCAAGAAGCAAAAGATTCTTTATTAGGATTGAAAGCAAAAGAATGTTTAGCTAAATTAATAGCATAAAGTAAAAAGTTAATTATAATGAGTTACTAAATTTTAAAACTCATAAAAATTACAAAAGCATAAAAAAATGACAATATTAGATAAAATAATAGCCTTTAAGAAAACAGAAGTTGCTAAAATTAAAGCAGAAGTTCCTGTTAGTAAATTAGTAAAAAGTCCAAATTTTAAAAATGCGCCTTTTTCATTAAAAAAGTCATTATTAACAGTAGGTTCAACAGGTATTATTGCAGAATATAAACGTAAATCTCCATCAAAAGGAATTATTAACGATACATCATCAATATTAGAAGTAACAGAAGGTTATTTAAATGCTAACGTAGCAGCGCAATCTATTTTAACAGATACTTCTTTTTTTGGCGGAACTATGGCCGATTTGTTAGAGGCAAGAACTGTAAATCAGCAAATACCAATTTTAAGAAAAGATTTTATTGTTGATGGTTTTCAAATTGTTGAAGCTAAAGCAATAGGAGCAGACGTTATTTTATTAATCGCAGCTTGTTTAACAAAACAAGAACTTAAAAATTACGGGCAATTAGCAACCGATTTAGGTTTAGAAGTTTTATACGAAATACATACACAAGAAGATTTAGATAAAATTAGTGATTTGGATAATAAAATTATCGGAATTAATAACAGAAATTTAAAAACTTTTGAAGTTGATTTAGAACATTCTATCAACTTGGCAGGGCAAATTCCTGATACCGCAATTAAGGTTTCAGAAAGTGGAATTTCAGACCCAAGAATTATTACAGGATTAAAAGAACATGGTTTTCAAGGGTTTTTAATAGGAGAAAATTTTATGAAAACAAAAAATCCTGGAGAAGCTTGTAAAGATTTTATCGCTCAAATAAGATAAATATGAAACTGAAAGTTTGTGGAATGAAATATGTAGAAAATATCCAACAAGTTGCAGCATTGCAACCTGATTATTTAGGATTTATTTTCTATGAAAAATCAAAAAGAAATTTTGAAGGAATTATTCCCGATTTACCTAAGGAAATTAAAAAAGTAGGTGTTTTTGTAAACGAACTTCCAGAAATAGTAGTTTCATTAACCGAAGAATATGGTTTAAATACGTTGCAATTACATGGCGATGAATCATCAGAATATGTACAGCGTTTAAGAACCATTTTTGAAGAAAGTATTGCTGATAAAAAGCAACATCTTAAATATAAAATTCCAGAATTGATAAAAGTATTTGGAATTAAAGATAGTTTCGATTTTGAAGTTTTAAAACCCTACGAATCATTAGTTGATTTCTTTTTGTTCGATACTAAAGGAAAAGAACGAGGAGGAAACGGAATTACTTTTGATTGGTCTGTTCTTCAAAAATATAATTTAACAAAACCCTTCTTTTTAAGCGGTGGAATTGGGTTAGAAGAAGTATCAGAAATAAAAAAATTACGAGCATTAAATTTACCAATTTATGCTTTAGATGTAAATAGTAAATTTGAAATTGAAGCTGGTTTAAAATCAGTAAAAGATATAACAAAATTTAAAAAAGACCTCAATGTTTTTTAAACCCGTGAGGAATACTAAATAGATAAAAAATGAAATATCAACCAACTAAAGAAGGATATTACGGGCAATTCGGTGGTGCATTTATTCCTGAATTATTACATCCAAATGTACAAGAATTAGAGGATAATTATATTAAAATTATCGAATCTAAAGAGTTTCAAGACGAATATAAAGCTTTATTAAAAGACTATGTTGGACGTCCTACTCCGTTATATTTGGCAGAAAGATTATCAGAAAAATATGGTGCTACTATTTATTTAAAACGTGAAGATTTAAATCATACAGGAGCACACAAAGTAAACAATACTGTTGGACAGATTTTAATAGCAAAAAAGCTAGGTAAAACAAAAATTATAGCAGAAACAGGTGCAGGACAACATGGTGTTGCAACGGCTACAGTTTGTGCTTTAATGGGTTTAGAATGTATCGTTTTTATGGGAGAAAAAGACATTGCAAGGCAAGCGCCTAATGTTGCTCGAATGAAAATGTTAGGAGCTAAAGTTGTGCCTGCATTAAGTGGAAGTAAAACCTTAAAAGATGCTACAAACGAAGCAATTCGTTATTGGATTCAACATCCAGATAGTTATTATTTAATTGGTTCTGTGGTTGGTCCTGCTCCGTATCCTGATATGGTAGCGCGTTTACAAGCTATTATTTCAGAAGAAATGAAATGGCAACTAAAAGAAAAAACAGGAAAAGAAAACCCTGATACAATTATTGCCTGTGTTGGAGGTGGTTCTAATGCTGCGGGTGCTTTTTATCATTATTTAGAAGATGAAGAAGTTGGTTTAATAGCTGTTGAAGCTGGTGGTTTAGGAGTTGATTCTGGTGAAAGTGCAGCAACATCTCAATTAGGACAAGTTGGTGTAATTCACGGAAGTAAAACTATTTTAATGCAAGATGAATACGGACAAATTACAGAGCCATATTCTATTTCTGCAGGATTAGATTATCCAGGAGTTGGTCCTTTACATGCATTTTTACACGAAACTAAGCGTGCCGAATTTTTGAATGCAACAGATGATGAAGCCCTAAAAGCTGCTTTTGAATTAACCAAGTTAGAAGGAATTATTCCTGCTTTAGAAAGTTCACACGCATTGGCTGTTTTATCTAAAATAAAATTCAAAAAAGACCAAGTAATTATAGTGAATTTATCAGGAAGAGGCGATAAAGATTTAGAAACGTATATGAAGCATTTAAAAGCGTAAGAAGATGAAATTATTAAAAGAAATATTTCAAGAAAAGAAGAATTTACTTTCTATATTTTTTACAGCAGGTTTTCCAAATTTAAATGATACAACTAAAATTATACACGATTTAAGTGAAAATGGTGTCGATTTTATAGAGGTTGGTTTACCTTATTCTGACCCTTTAGCAGATGGAACTACGATACAAGATAGTAGTCATAGAGCTTTGCAAAATGGAATGAATTTAGATATTGTTTTTGAGCAACTAAAATCAGTAAAAGACACCAATAAAACACCATTAGTTTTAATGGGATATTTAAATCAGCTTATTAAATATGGTGAGGATAAATTTTGTCAAGCAGTAAAAGATTGCGGTATGAAAACTGTTATTTTTCCTGATTTGCCAATGATTGAATATGAAAATCATTATAAAGCGTTATTCGAAAAATACGGAATTACTAACGTATTTTTAATTACGCCTCATACATCAGAAGAACGTATTCGAAAAATTGATGCACTTACTGATGCGTTTATTTATGTAGTTGCTTCTGCATCTATTACAGGAGCAAAAGGAGAAATATCAACAGAGCAAATTGATTACTTCAAGAGAATTGAAGCAATGAATTTAAAAAGTAAATTAGTTGTTGGTTTTGGTATTTCTGATAACAAAACATTTACAACTGCTTGTAATTATGCGGATGGGGCAATTATAGGTTCGGCTTTTATTAAAGATTTAGATAAAAATGGAGTAGGAGGTATTGGAAGTTTTATAAATAAAGTTTTATAAAATTATAGATTATCTTTTTAGAGATACCTTTTAGTCACATATATTTTGATAATTAATCAAAATGTATGTGGCTTTTTTAATTTTAATTAAAAAAAATAAAATATATTAAGCTGTTTTATAGTGTTTTATTTTGTTTTTTTTAATAGGATTAAGCTATTATATAAGGTATTTGAAAATTTAAACTATATTTATCCTGTTAATATAACTTTTAGATCTTCCCCGAAATTTATTAATATAAAATTTCTTCAAGTTATTATTTTTCAATAATCAATCATTAAAAACAATTTAAAGAGTTTTTTTATCTTTTTATGTGTTTAGTGTCATTTATAGTTTCATATATTATAAGCCAATAGTTTAGTCTATTAGCTTGTATTTTAATTTAATTAAATCATTTTTATAGTGAGGAGTAGAGGTGCTATTTTATTATTTTTTTTGTTTGTTTTTGTAAAGCAGTTCTCGTATAGCTTTATAAAAGTAGATACAATTCCTGTTCAAGATGTTTCTAAAGTTAAGAAGAAAGAAAAAAAAGTAGTAAAATTTATAAAAAACATTTTTAATCCTAGTGATTCTGTTAAACAGGCTAGACAATTTGTACATCAACATCATAAAATATTAAGAGATAAAAAATCACCAAACCTTTTAACAACTATAGCTAAAAATAAAGCTATTAGGTTTAATACAAGCCAAGACTTTAAGTTAAATTATGAGGTTTTTGGGTGGTATCCTTATTGGGAAAAAGATTACTATAAAAGTATTAATTTTTCATTACTATCAACAGTTGCTTATTTTTCATACGAAGTAAACCCTAAAACAGGTCATCCTATTACTGTACATGATTGGGAAACAACAGCTTTAATAGATTCTATTAGAGCTAAAAAGGATAAAAAAATATTATTAACTGTTAGTAATTTTGGAATAAAAAATAATAGAAAATTTTTAAAAAATGATGGAGCTATAGATATCTTAATAAATAATCTGATAACATTATTATCTAAAAGAAATGCAGATGGTGTTTGTATCGATTTTGAAGGTGTTTCAAAAAATGAAAAGGTACATTACACAAATTTTTTAATTAGTTTATCTAACAGATTAAAAAAAGCAAATAAAAACTATAAAATATATATTACCCTACCTAGTGTAAACTGGAGTGAAGCTTTAGATTTTAAAGCTATTAATCAAGCTATTGATTGTTTTGTAATAATGGGGTATAATTATTATGGTAAAACAAGTAAATATGCAGGACCTTCTGCACCTTTAAAAAGTGGTAAAACATGGGAGCCTTATAACTTAAGTACATCCGTAGATTATTATTTAAAAAATGATATTCCTAATTCTAAAATAATATTAGCCTTACCTACTTATGGAACTTTATGGGAAACAAAAAGTTTAGAGATAAAATCAAAAGTTAAAAAGTATTTAGGTAATAGAACTTTTAGCTATATAAAAAACAATATCGAAAACAATGAGGCTATTTATATAGAGCCTGTAAGTAAAAGTGCTTATAGCGCTTATAGCATTAAAAACACAAAAAATAGTTATAGGCAATGTTGGTTTGAAAACGATTCTAGTTTTTATTTTAAAACTCAATTCATAAAAGAAAAAAAGTTAAAAGGATTAGGAATATGGGCTTTAGGATATGATAAAGGTTATAATGATTTTTGGGAAATTATAAGTAAAGAATTAGGTAAGCCACCAAAAATACTTGATTCTTCTGAAGGAGAAACTTCAAGTACTGATAAGAACTCAGTTGATAAAACTCAAACATCATCTAAAAAAACAGTATCTATTGTATCTCGAATAGTAAATACATTAGGACTTAAAGACCCTAATGGTAAAATTAATAGTGTCGAAAAAAAATTAGTTACAGTAACTAATTATAAAACAATTTTACTTTATATAATGTCTTTTGTTCTATTTTTTGCCTGTGTTGGTTTTTTAATCGCAATTTTATATCCAAACACACGTAATGCTTTTTTTAGTAATAATTCATTAATGACATATTACATAACAGGTATTTTAATATTAACGGTTGTTGTTTTTAGAATGCAATATTGGATAAATGATGGTATTGTATTGTTAATAATAGGATTCTTTTTAGGTGTTTATGCTTTTTATTTATCAAGTAAAATAATCAAGAAAAAACAAAAAAACTTACCATAAATGAATTCTTTAAATATCGATAATAAAAGTGTAAAAGAAGATTATGGTAAAATTAAGAAGGTATTTGCTAGTATAAAAAAAGCAGTTTCTAAAGAGTTTTTATGGTTGATATTTGTAACATTTACTAGTATTCCTTTATCTCTAATTATTTCTTATATAATAAGTGTTGACGCACATATTATTGATGCTAAAATATCAAAAGAAATTGAAGCTGTTTCAGAAATTATTACAAAAGAACATCCTGTTTTTAGAGTTGTATATGGTATTTGTTTTGTAGGAATGTATTTTACAAGAACGGTAGTAGCAGCAATAAAAACTCAATTAAATGATAAAAAATAATACTTTAAATGTTAGATAAAACATTACTATTTATAAGTAACTTATTAAATAAAGAACTAAAGCTATCTTTTGGTCTTACGGATGATGTTGTGGTAGTTGGTAGTCTTATAAATTTAGATGGAAGTGTAACTAACAATATTGAGAACAAAGTTGTTTTATCTATTATTAATCTTGAGCATGAAAAGGTTGTAAAAACACGAGGAGAATATGTTCCTAATGGAAGAGGTTCTTTTAGTAAGGTGAATCCGGCGGTACATCTTAATTTGTATTTATTGGTTTCGGCAAATTATAATTCGGCAAATTATATGGAGGCATTAAAAATGTTGTCGAATGTTATAGGTGTATTTCAGGCTTCTAAAGTTTTTAAACCTGAAACATATCCCGAATTAGATGCATCAATAGAACGGTTAACTTTTGAAATATATAATATTCCTATACAGGAGTTGAGTCATATTTGGAGTGGTATAGGAGCTAAATATGTGCCTTCTATGGTGTATAAAGTTAGAATGATTAGTATTCAGAAAGGACGTGCAAACGAACAGATATCAGGTATAAATAATTTAGATACAAGTACTCAAAAATTATAAAATATTTATGAATAAACAACATATACATTGGTTTACATTAATTATAGAGCATCAATATTTTAAGAATAATGAATGTACTATTTTTGATTTATTACCTGTATATGAAACACAACGAATCTTAAAAAACTATGGTATACGGTTTCAAAAATATCAAAATAAATACCACGCTTATGCAGAAGTAGATTCATCAAAAAAAATAGGGGAAGAACTTAAAAATACGGAAGATTTATATTTTCAATTAATAAATTCTGATCCAAATTTTAATAATTATACAGATATAACTTCACAAAAAAAAGAACAAAGTGTTAGTTATATAACAAATTCTGAAATTATTAATAGATTAAATAAAGAAACATCAGTAGCACCAAAAACATATTTAGAGGTTCGTTCGTTACGTTTTAATTTAAGTATTCCTGAAAAAAAAATAACTACAATTATAATAAAGACTGATAATCAAGAGATTTATAATCAGAAATTTTCAGAAGAACAATCTAATATACCTGTAGATATAACCGCTTTTGGAATAGGAGTTTATGAACTATGGATAAATGGTGTTTTATCTAATAAATTTATAGGATTATCTAATACTTTAAGTACAAATTGTTACGGTATTTTACATATCAAAATGCGTAATATTTTAGAATCATTAAAAGAAAATACAATTCCTTTATTAAAAATATTTTTTAATGCTAGATCAACTTTTAGAGAATATGTAATTATTGTTCCTGAGGATAAAAAAATCGAAATTAAAAATATTGAAATAGAAGCTTCAGAGGATGAGCAATATAAAAAGCCAAAAAAAGAACTATATCTTGGAAATCAAAAGGCTAACGTATTTACCTCAACTAATGCTATTAAATTTAGTCAACTACCGAAAAAACATGCTGTATTAAAAATTGAATATAATAATCAATTTTCAGATGCTTTGTTAGAACTTGAAATGAAATTACCTGTTCCTGCAATATCATCTATAATAAAAAAAGAAAAAAATAATGAGAATGTGTATTATTCTCAATCAGTAATTTACGTATAACCTTTAATCAAACTAACCAAATGTCAGTAACACAAATGAAAACACCGGGCGTCTATATCCAAGAATTGGATGCTTTTGGTAATTCAGTGGTATCAGTACCGACTGCAATTCCCGCATTTATTGGGTACACAGGTCAAACCAATTACAATGGTAAAAACCTAGTAAACCAAGCCGTTAAAATAACATCATTAGCTGAGTTTAATGCTGTTTTTGGGAGTATGCCTCCACAGATTCAGTTTGCGGTAAATCAAATACCAAACAATGCTACAGTAGCAAAACCTGTTACACCAGCAGTAGATCCTTCTAAAAAGAAAACTTCTGATGCAACAAAGCCAGCAACAGTAGAGGCTACTACTAAAAAATCGACAGCAACTGTTGACTTTTTTATAGGTGATAACGGTTATAGTTTAGCAACAAGTACTGTTAATTATAGACTGTATAGTTCTGTAAAGTTTTTTTACGAAAACGGAGGAGGAACATGTTATATCGTATCTACAGGAGGTTATGATTATTCTATGACAGGTTTAACATCTACAGATCCTTTTACAGATGCGTTAACTGTTTTAGAAAAAGAAGCAGAGCCAACAATGATTGTTGTACCAGATGCTGTTGAATTAATGGATCCGACAGAGACCGAATTAGCTAAAAAATACGCATTGTGTTATAGCTTACAAGGACAATTGATAAATCATTGTGGAGCATTAACAACTAGAGTAGCACTTTTAGATGTACCAGGGGGATACAGTGAGCCTTTAGTAGGAACAACAAGTGTTGAAGCCTTTAGAAATGCAGTAGAGCCTACATTACCTAAATTTAATAGTTATGCATCAGCATATTATCCTTGGTTACATACAACGGTTAATCAATTAACAGATATTTCATATAACAATATTGCTCCAGCAAGTTATAATGATGTAAAAGCAATGCTTAATGCTGAGTTTCCTAGTACTTTAGATCCGAAAACTAAAAATACGATAGCAAACCCAGTAAAAAAGTACATAAATGCTTTATTTACAACGAAACCAGATGTAAGTGGAATATCACAAGAAAAAGCAGACTCTGTACTTAAAAATTTAAGCTCATCTTATAAATTATTATTAAAACATTTATTAGAGAAATTAAATTTAATGACACCAAGTGCTGCCATGGCAGGTATTTACACAACTGTAGATAATAATTCAGGTGTTTGGGTAGCTCCTGCAAATGTAGGTGTACAATCTGTTATAGCGCCTGCTATAAAAATAGATTTAAAAGCTCAGGAAGATCTTAATATGCCATTAGATGGAAAATCTATTTGTGCAATCAGATCATTTCCAGGAAGAGGAGTGCTTGTTTGGGGAGCTAGAACCTTAGATGGTAACTCTAATGATTGGAGATACATAAATGTAAGAAGAACATTAATTTATATAGAGCAATCGGTAAAAGATGCCGCTAGTGCTTACGTATTTGCACCAAATGATGCTAATACATGGGTTTCTGTAAAAAGTATGATTAGTAATTTCTTATTAGGATTATGGAATCAAGGAGGATTAGTAGGTCCAAAACCTACAGATGCCTTTTCTGTTACCATAGGACTTGGAAGTACTATGACTTCGGATGATATTTTAAATGGAAGAATGATTGTTGCTGTAAAAGTTGCAGTATCTCATCCAGCAGAATTCATTGAAGTTACTTTTCAGCAAGAAATGCAAAAAGCTTAAAAAATACAGTATATATAAATTAATTAAATATTTTATTAAAAACATACAATTATGGCAGATGATGGATCAGCACAGGGTGCAATATGGCCGTTAACTAAATTTTATTTTACAGTTAGTTTAGGTTCTCAAGATACTTCGGCATCTTTTCAAGAGGTATCAGGTTTAGATACAGAAACACAAGTTATCGAATATAGACATGGTGATAGTAAAACATTTAGTACTATTAAAATGCCTGGATTATCTAAATTTAGTAACATAACACTTAAAAAAGGTGTTTTTGTAAAAGATAACAAATTTTGGGATTGGTATAGTGCAATAAAAATGAATACCATTAAAAGAGAAACCGTAGTTATAAAGTTACTAGATGAATCTGGAGCACCAACTATGACTTGGACATTAACAAATGCTTGGCCAACTAAAATTACAGCTACTGATTTAAAGTCGGAAGCAAATGAAGTTGCTATTGAAACCTTAGAGTTAGCTCATGAAGGTTTAACTATAGCTAATAGCTAATATAATATATGAGTGATTACCCATTACCAAGTTTTTATTTTAGACTTACATTTCCATTAGAATTAGGCTTATTCGATACTTCTTTTCAAGAGGTATCGGGTATGTCTATGGAAATGGGTATTGAAGAGATATCCGAAGGAGGTGAAAACCGATTTAAACACAGAGTTCCAGCAGGAACAAAATATCCGAATTTAGTATTAAAACGAGGAGTAACGTCAAGTATTTCAGCATTATCATTATGGTGTGAAGCTACAATTGGAGGTGGGTTATCATCATCAATAATTACTCAAACAGTTATTTTAAGTCTTTTAGATGAAGATAGTTTTCCTATCAAAAATTGGAGTTTTATTAATGCATGGCCTGTTAAATGGGAGTTTTCTCCATTAAATTCAATGAATAATGAAATCCTTATAGAAAGTTTAGAATTGTCTTATGATTATTCATTAGTAATATAAATTATGCCCATAGAAATAAGAGAGTTAGTAATAAAAGTTAAAGTTGAGGAGTCTATTAAAGCTAAGCAAGATGTTTTGGATATCAATTTGATAAAAGAAACAATTACAAATATTTGTGAAAAAGAAGTAAAAAGACAACTACAAAAACTTAAAGAGCGCTAAATGTCAAAAGATTTAATGATCATTACTGCATATTCAGATAACGAATATGCTAGCGAAACAGGTGATAGTTGTACTGTGCAAATAAATCCTGCATCTTATTCACATGAGCATACAATAGAATATAATAAATTTCAACCTGTAGGTTCTCCTGGAACTTCGGTTTGGTATAAAGGAACACCTCCTGAAAAAGTGTCTTTTGATATTTATTTTGATGCCACAGGTGCTGTAAGTTCAACAAGTTTATTAGCTACACAAACTCCTGTTTCAGATCAAGTAGATACTTTTAAAACAACATGTTTTACTTATAACGGAAGTATACATGAACCTAATTATTTAATAATTTCGTGGGGTACTTTAGTTTTTAAATGTAAGTTAACTTCATTAAATATTTCTTATACATTATTTCAGAGTGATGGTACGCCTTTAAGAGCTAAACTAAGTGTTGCTTTTGATGGTGCAGTTTCAGCAGATGATATTGCTGCAGAAGCAGATAATCAATCTCCAGATCTTACTCATTTTATTGAAATGAAAGAAGGAGATACTTTACCCTTAATTTGTTATAAAATATATGGCGATAGTAGTTATTATATTGATGTAGCTAAGTTTAATAATATATTAAATTTTAGAAATATAATTCCAGGTACAAAGTTATATTTACCACCTTTAAAGTAAATTTATCATGGCGAGTTCACCAATAATAAGTGGAAATAATTTAGTGTCATTTATCATTACCTCAGAAGGTGATGCTATTCCTGATTCTTATGGAGTAATGAGTGTAAGCATATCTCAAGAAGTAGATACTATAGCACAAGCACAAATTACAATAAGAGATGGAAATCCATCAACACAAATGTTTGAAATAGCAGATGCAACTACTTTTAGTACAGGAAATGCTATTGAAATATCTTTAGGATACGCAACAAGTACTGTTACTGTTTTTTCAGGAGAAGTAACAAAACAAGCGATTAAGGTAGATGAATCAGGAACTACTTTTCAAATAACATGTAAAGATGGATTAATAAAATCAGTAAATAGTAAAAGTAATCTGGTTCTTTCCGATGCACTTGATAGTGATGCAATAACACAAATAGCAACGAATCTTGGTATTACTGCTGATATTACAGAAACTACGGTTGTAAAAGAAAAAATTATACAGAATCAAGCATCAGATTGGGATTTTATAGTAAGCCGAGCACAACGTAATGGAATGGCAGTGGTAACCGACAACGGAACTCTTGTTGTTAATGCTATAACTGTTGATACCGATCCTGTATTAGAATTGGAATATGGTAGAGATATTATAGAAATGGATGTAGAGTTAGAATCTACAAAACAATTAAATTCTATTTCATATAATTCTTGGGCACCATCAGAACAAGATTCATTAAGTTCTGAAGCAAGTGAGCCAACAACAAATGAACAAGGTGATGTTTCTGATTCCGATTTAGAAGCTGTCACAGATACAGATGAAACTATTATAACCTCTGTTCCTTTAACACAAGAAGAAACACAAGAACTTTCAGATGCGTTATTATTACGCTTAAGAATGTCTAAATATAAAGGTAGTATTACGTTTTTAGGATCATCAGAAGTAAAACCAAACACCTTAATTTCATTAACAGGTATGGGAGAACTTTTTGATGGTGATGCTTACGTTTCTAGTGTTTCGCATACTCTTAGTACTGGTAAATGGACAACAGAAGTACAAATAGGTGTTGTTCCTGAATTTCATAATGAAAAAGTTAAAAATGCTCCATCTCAACCAAATATAAAAGATACTTTAATCGATATTAAAGGAATGCAAGTAGGTATTGTTAAAAGTACTTACGACGAAGATGGCGGAGAATATAGAGTACAAGTAGAAATACCAATGCTAAATGATACTACTGAATTTGTATGGGCTCGATTGGCTTCCTTTTATGCTAGTAATAGCTTTGGTGCTTTTTTTTATCCAGAAGTAAATGATGAGGTTATTCTTGGTTTTATTGATGGTAATCCTGCTTATCCCGTTATTTTAGGTAGTATGTATAGTAGTGCTTTGCCACCTGAGGATACTGTTATTCCTGCGGATAGTAACAATAATATAAAAGGAATTATTACAAGAAGTCAACTTCAAGTAAAGTTTGATGATGAAAATGTAGAAATGACAATACTAACACCTAATAATAATACCATTTTAATTAGTGATAATACCGAAGAGATTACAATTACAGATCAAAATAAAAATGAGATACAATTAAACAGTGACGGAATTACTATAAATAGCGAATCGGCTATAGCAATAAAAGCAGTAGGAGCACTTACACTACAAGGTTCATCTGTAACAATAACGGCTTCTGATGATGATGTTTCAATTAGTGGTAGTTCTATTAGTGTTTCAGGAACAGATTCTGTAACAGTTAATGGTGATAGTGGATGTACAATTAGTAGCAGTGGAAGTACAAGTATTAGTGGTTCTTCAGTAAATCTTAATTAATTTATTCGATGAAACAAGATATAAAAAAGCATAATTTGTTTTTAGGTACAGGTTGGAGTTTTCCGCCTACCTTTCATAAAGAAACAGCTTTAGGTGTTGAAATGATTTCTAATGAAAAAGATATACAACAATCTTTAGAAATTTTATTGAATACAAAAATAGGAGAACGTATTATGAATCCTAAATACGGTTGTGATATTTATACTTATTTATTTGAGTCTATTTCTAACTCTAGAGTGCATGTTATTATAGAAACTATAAGAACAGCTATTTTAAGATATGAGCCTCGAATAAAATTAATAAAAGTTCATTTAGATGAATCGCAATATTTAGATGGCGTTATCAAAATTAATTTAGATTATAAAATTCCATTAACAAATACAAGGTTCAATCTTGTATTTCCGTATTATAAAATAGAAGGAACAGATATTCCTGAATTATATAAAAGACAAACAAAAAAGCCTACTAGTATTTCCGATTTAGTAGCTCTTAATAAATTGAAAAATAAAAAGTAAGCGTATTGTTTAGTCAATACATATGATGATGAAAAGAAGAAAAGGAACCATACAACGTCAGAGAATAAACCCTAATTTACTTAATCCGAAGTTTAAGATAGACGAGCGTTCTTTTGAAGATTTGTTAGCTTACATTGTTGCGTATTTAGAAAAAATTAATTTCTTTACAACAGAAAATGTTATTGACGGTAACTGGAAAGAGCTAGTAGAGCAAGATCCTGTTATCTATATTATAGGAATAATAAAACAGCCAATTGAGAATCTTCATATAGAAGATGAAGAAAAATTGTCTGTCACAATGATTTATGATTTATTAGAATGGTATGCTAAAATAGAGAAGTGGTATCATACATTATTATATTTTAAAGAAGGTTTTCTTGCTGATAAAATAAGTAATGTATTGTTAGATGTATTACACGAAAAGAAAGAAATACTTCAGGATGTTTTAGAAAAAATAAACAAAGAAAAAAACACGAATGATAATATTGTAAATCTTTTAAAAAAGTATGCAAGCACAACAAATAATAAAGACGAATTTGATTTATCAGAAATAAATCATACATTCAGAAAAATGGTTTTATATATTCAGAATTTTACAAGTGAATATTTAAAAAGAGCTATTTTTAGTGAAAATAATCATATGCCTAATAATGCAATGTATATTACATTTTCATTGTTATTTAAAAAGGTTCAAGATCAAATTAATCAAATAGGACAACGTCATTTAGATTTTTATTATAAAGACGTATTACAGCAAGTACCAAGTAAAGGAATTGCTACTCAAACGGTTGTTTATTTCCAGTTACATACAAAATCAAAAGAAATATTAATTCCTGAAAAAACAGCGTTAACTGCAGGGAAATTATTTGATAGTAAAAAAGATATCTTATTTGAAACGACCAAACCATTATTAGCGTCACCTATAGAAATTAGTACTTTACAAACCTTATATTTTAATAAAAGTCCATTTATTAAAATAGGAACTAATTTCCCTACAATATCTAATATTATTAAAAATAATCTTATTTGTAATAAAATATCAGCAAAAAATATTGCAAATAAATCGTTGTTTGGAGCAGATGAAGATTCAATTATAGATTCTGGAATATCATCTAAAATAACAACAGATGTTGGTTTTATGATTGGTTCTCAAGTATTGTTTTTAGAAGAAGGACAACGAGAAATTAGAATAACATTTACGTTAGAAAAAGAATCATCAAAAAATACCTTTTGGAAATTATTAGATGAAATTGTTTTAAATAAGAAATTACCTTTAGATGTAATTTTTAATACTGTTTTTGAAGATGCCTTTGTAATATCGTACACAACATCAGTAAATTGGGAAACAATAAATTCTTATAGCGTTAAATTTAATAGAGAAGCAAACACATTCAGTCTTCATTTTATCGTAGAAAATACTGCGCCACCAATAAGTGTTTTAGCATCGGATAAAAAATATGATTGGCCTATGATAAAGGTTGTTTTAGATGAATATGCACCTGTATATGTGTATTCTTTTTTAAAAGATTTAAAATTAGAAAAAGCAACTATTGATGTTAATGTTACAGATATTAAAAACCTTTCGGTTTATAATAATATTGGAAAAATGCCATTAACAAAAGTATTTAATCTTTTTGGTTCAGCTGCTAAAATAGGCGATTATTTATTAGTTGGTAAAAGTGAGTTATTTAAAAAAGAATTATCAAACGTAAATATAAATATTGAGTGGGAAGTAGTTCCTTTGGATTACGGAGGTTTTGAAACATATTATAAAGGATATTCAGAAAAATTTACAAATACATCTTTTCGAGTAGATGTTACAGGGTTGTCAAACGGATATTGGCTTCCGACAGAAGAAGATAAAAAAGAAAATATTTCTCTTTTTGATACAATATCAGTTGTAACAGAAGAAGGATATAACAGTGAAATAATTTCGAAAAACAAAACTATTAAATTATCTAATTTAGATAAATATCAATTACCTAAAAATTACACATTACAAGATCCTGTTCCTTATAATATACATACTAATAGTGGTTTTTTAAAACTAACTTTAATAGCACCTAATAATGCTTTTGGAAAGGAAGTTTATCAGCAAAATTATATAAATACAGCAACATATAATGCAAAAAATAATGAATCATTACCGTTACCGAATAAAGCATTTATTCCAAAAGTAAAACGATTAACATTAGATTATATAGCAAGTGATGCAATTTATTTTAATAATAATTTTAATGATATTACTGATGAAATAACAGGAAATTATATTCATTTAACACCTTTTGGAAGAGAAAAAACAGTAGATAATAGTAAGGTTTCTAAAAATACTATTATTTCAAATTTTGATGGAGAAGGTTATTTGTATCTAAAATTAGATAAAATAGAAGAAGAGAGTACTGTTTCCTTATTTTTCGATTTAAATAATAATACGTCTCAATATTCTAAAGCATCTAATAATATTATTTTCGAATATTTGAAGATAGATGTTTGGGGAACACTACCTAAAAAGAATATTATTTCAGATGGAACAGACCAGTTAAGTAAATCAGGAATTATAGAAATACTAATTCCGAATAATGTATTATCTGTAGGTAATCAAGAATTTTCGTTACGCTTTGTAGCTAAAAAAGAAGCTTATAAATATCCTATAATTAATGGTATTCATCCTAATGCAGTAATAGCTAGTTGTACCAGTAATGATGAAAATGTTATAGGTAAAAAAGTTGCTGCCGAAAGTATTATTAAAGTCGTAAATAAAATAACAGCAATTAAAAAAGTAGTACAACCAACCGCCTCTTTTGGAGGTAAAATACCAACAACTCCTGAGTTATTTTATACCGAAGTTAGTGAGCGTTTAAGACATAAAGATAGAGCTTTAACAGTTTGGGATTATGAACATTTGATACTTCAATATTTTCATGAAATAATAGCTGTAAAATGTACAAACTTAAATCAGTTTTTTAAACCACAAGCAGGAAAAATAACGTTGATAGTATTATCGAATAAATGGAAACACTATAAACATCATTATTTTAATGGCAATGAGTTAGATGCGATACATCAATTTATAAAAAAGAAATCGAACTCTTTTATCAAAATAAAAGTAATAAACCCAACTGTAGAATGGTTGCTTGTTACTTGTATTGTCGAGTTTGAAGCTAAAGATCAAGGCGGATATTATTTGAATGCATTAAATACTGAACTATGTGAGTATTTATGCCCGATAACTCATGAAGATTCTACGGCTGTTCAAGGTATAGGAACTACTATTGTTCCTAGAATGTTAAAGAGTTATTTAGAGAATTTATCATACATAGAATCTATAAAAAAATTAGAAATAGAACATATTATAAAAAAAGGACTCGATGATTTTTCAGTGAAAATTTATGAAGAAAATGAAGAAATAAATCCGACGAAGCCTTGGTCTATTTTAGTACCTAAAAATAAACATAATATTTATTCATCAGCAATTTTAGAAGATGAAACAATAGCAGAAATAGAAAGTCAGAATTTACAAATAGGAGTAGACTATATTGTTGCAGGAGATTATGAAGATGAAAAAGAAATTATAGCATCGATAAATCAAACAGAAGAAGTAATAGCTGAAAATACAGTAATATTAAAAAAATCAAAATCGGATACTGTTTTGACTTTTAAAATAAATAACCATTAAATTAAGAACTATTGAAAATTAAGTTATTAAATAGACAAAGCCTTAAGACATTATTTGCAGCAGGAGCTAGACCAAAAGAAAGTAATTTCTTTAGTTTGATAGATGCGATGCTAAATAAAGTAGATGATGGAATTTCTAAAAACGAAAAAGATGGATTAGTATTAGCACCTAAAGGAGAAGACTCTAACAAAGTAATTAGTTTTTACGATAATGTAGAGGATGAATTACCACAATGGAGTGTTGCATTAGGGCAAAACGAAGATAACGACCTTTCTATAGAAGCTCCTATTACTAATACAAAAGCAATTACTGCAATTTCCTTTAAAAAATCAGGAGCAATAGGTATTGGTACAAAAAAACCAAGAACAACATTAGAAGTAACAGGTGTTTTAGGAGCAGATACTCGCATTGGTACTTATAAAATTGGTACTATTAGTGCAGATGGTCATTGGCATGATATTGTTACTGGTTTAGATGGTTGCATCGCTTTTGAAGTAATGGCTCAGGTAGGAAAAGCTAAAGCAGGAAGATATGCTTTATTACATGCGCATGCATTAAGTACTTTTGGAAAATCACATCATAAAATTCGTAAAACACAAGCACATTATGGTTGGTTTTGGAATAAAATAGATATTCGTTTTACAGGTAGTACTTATGATTATAAACTACAAATGAGAACAAAATCTGATTATGGAACAGGACAAAACATACAGTATCACATAACAAAATTATGGGACACTGATATTAGCAAACTATTTAAACAATAGTGTAAATTATTTATGGATAACAAAGGATATATTTCTAAAAGAAAAAAAGGTTCTAGTCTTTATGAAGAACTACATGAAGAAGCATTGGAAATTCTCCAAAAGCTAAGTGGTGGTGTTTGGACTGATTATAATGAACACGATCCTGGAGTAACTTTATTAGAGAATATTTCATATGCTATTACAGAATTAGCACATAAAACAACTTTACCTATAGAAGATATTTTAGTATCATCAAAAAAAGAGGCTTTAAAATCTGGAGATAATGGTCTTTTTATTGCATCAGATATTTTAACAACCACGCCTATCACATTTAATGATTATAGAAAATTTTTTATTGATAAAGTACATAATGTAAAAAACCTGTGGATACATCCTGTTGATAATTATGATAAAGAATTAAATAATGTAAAAGGTTTATTACACTTATATGTAGAGAAATATCAATATCACGTACATCAAGTTAAAGAAGCGGAAGAAAATAAAGATATAAAAGAACAAATAACTCAAATATATAATGAACATCGTAACCTGTGTGAAGATTTATATGCTATTGAAATTTATAAACCTTTAACACTAGTTGTATCGCTTAAAATTAAGTTATTAGATACTGTTGATGCTGAAGGAATTTTAGCAAATATTTTACATAGTGTTAATGATTATTTGGCGCCAGAGGTAAGTTATTCTTCTTTAAAACAATTACAAGAAGAAAATATATCAATAAATGAAATATTTAATGGACCTAATTTAGTAAACGGATTTATAAAAGGTGAAAATTTAAGAGGACCTTTAGAAGTTATTAAAATTTCTGAAATAATTAAAATGATTTCTAGAATTCCTGGGGTTTTAAATATCAATAATTTCTCTTTAAATTATGTAAATCCAATTACTAAAAAAGAACATGTTATTAAAGAAAATTTTAAGGTTCCAAAAAATATGACAGGAAGAATTTTATTTCCTAAATCAAATGAAAACCTAATTTTTGAAAATTCTAGTATTTCTTTTCAACCAGATTTAAAAAAGGCTAAAAAGCAATTGTCTTTTATTCAGGCTTTAAAATCAAGTAAGTTTAAAGCAGCTTCTAATTCTTTAAATAAAATATCGATACCTAGCGGAACTTATCAAGATATAACATATCATTATCCAATAAGAAAACAATTTCCAGAAATTTATGGTATTGGAGATAGAGGTATAGGTAATTCAGCAACACCATTACGTAAAGCTCAAATAAAACAGTTACAAGCTTATTTAATGCCTTTTGATCAGCTTATAGTAAATTTTTTGGCACAATTAGCTAATATTTATACGCTGTATGATATTAATGAAAATAAAGAAGCATCGTACTTTACAAATACTTTACCAGATATAGCAGATTTATTGGATGTTATCGAGCCAGTAAACACTTCTTATAATTTAGAAGAAACTAAAATATATTGGGATAAAATAACAAATGAATTAAATGTTTTTTTTGATAATCATTCTTCAATAAGATTAAATAAAGTTGCTAGTCAATTATTATCTAGATATAATGAAGCTTTTGAAACGTATAGTTTACTTAAAATAAATCAAGTAAGTTATGGTGATGCAATACCGATTAATAAATTTGAAGAGCAGTTATTAGTTGATAAACAAGAGTTAGTTAAGCAGTATGCAACTATTAGTTATAACAGATCAAAATCTTTCAATTATAAAGAAGGAAAAATGATATCAGGAGTATTAAAAAAAATAGCAATACTTTTAGGAATCAATAATTTTGAAATGAAATCGCTGACTAAAAGTATATCAGAATCAGGTATACGTATACATCCTAAAACTTTGGAAGTATCTGTAGTAGTTAGTGAAATTGATATTTATACTTCTGATGAACATTTCGAAATTATTGAAATAGATGACATAAAAGTAAAAGAAAGTGTAAAAGAGAGTTTATATAACAACATGCATTATGTTGGAGAAAAAGAATTATTACTAAATGATGTGATGCAATATGGTATAGATAAAGCAAATTATATCATAAAAAAAGATCTTAAAATAGCTGATTATTATTATTATTACGTTTTATATCAAAGAAGTAGTAATAAATCGAACATTGTACACATAGCGAAAAATGAAATAGCAGCAGAAAATGCAATTAAAAAATCTATAAATTATTTGGTTAATATCAATCAGAAAAGCGAAGGGTTTTTATTATTAGAACATGTTTTATTATTGCCTTCTTGTTTTGAAGATAATTTCGGATTTCAAATAGATTTTTCATTATTAGATTCATCAGTAAAAATAATTCTTTCTCATAATAGTAAAAACACACTTGTTAAACGAGATGAAATTATTGATGAATTAATTAATGGTTTGTTAAATAGTGAATTACAACTTAGTGTTTTATCAATAAATGATGAGTTTCAGTTAGAAATAAGCTCATTAAATGGTGATGTATTAGCTATTTCTAACAATTTTATTTCGAGAGTTTTATTAGAAGAAACGATAGATAAATTAAAAAATATTTTAACAATAACGTTAAAAGAAACGATAGAGGAAGTAATTAAGTGCTTAGTTTTTTATAATAATTATTCGGTTAATGAAGATTTTTTCTCGTTTAAAATGAGCTTTATAATGCCTTCATGGCCTGTGCGTTTTCAGAATAAAAATTTTCGTAAAGTTTTTGAAAATACTATTTACGAAGAAATACCAGTTCATATTGTATCTAATTTATGTTGGTTAAATTATGAAGAGCTTTATTTATTTGAATCTCTTTATTTTAAATGGATGGATTTATTACAGCTTAATAATACAGGACAAGAACAAATGGAATGTGCTTATGAATTGATTCTTTTATTACAAGAGTTTACTAATGATGTTGTTTAATATTGAAAGATAATCAAACACATATAATTAAAAGTCAGCAATATGAAATTGAGTTAAACGATTCATCTGAAGGATATTTATATCAATCTAAAATAAGTCAGCTTCAAGAGCATAGTATTCAGTCTATCTTACAAAAAGTAATGGACAGATATCATATTACAGAATATTTAGATGAGTATGACAAAATTACACTTGATTTAGGATCAATTTCTGCATCAAATTTTGAGCGTGAATTAACTTATAAAATAGAAGAAGCATTTATAAATTTTTTTAAGAATAATACTTATGATAACGGTACATTAATAAAAGGAAATAGACGATCTATTTATAAAACTCAAGTAGATCAGTTTGTTTTTTTTCTTAAAAATGGTTACATGCAATGGGATACTCCATCAGCAACAAAACCAATAGAATTATTAAAAGAAGCACTTAAAAATAATAAAGAAGCATTAATCACGGCTTTAAAAAAAGAAGGAAAAAAAGAAAACATAAGAAAACGGTTAATTTCGCAGTTAAAAGATCCTGTTTTAGAACAAATTGTTTTGGCTGTTAAAGAGGAAGAAGGTGTGTTTATTAATCAATCACGTTCTGATATTGTAGCATATCAAAATAACTTTGCTCTTGTTGAAATTAATAAAAATTATTTTAGAAGTGCTATTTGGGAAATTGTTTTGGCTTATGTTTTTACAGAGGTTTCAGGACAGTCTAATCAAAAAAACTTTTTAAAATATTTAATTCATAAAATAGCTTCAAAGTATAATTTAACATATCAAGCTTTACTTAAAAATATAGTTTTAGGAATTCAAAAAAGTCAAAATAAAGTAAATCGGATTCCTAGTTTTGCAAGAATAGCAATTCAGTTACAAGAAGAAATCAATGTAAATGAAGTTTCAATAAAGAGTAATAATTTAGATTTTGAAACTACTTTTAGGTATTTTCTGAAAAATAATACTTTACCAATAGATAGCGTTATAACAGAAAAATCTTTTTTTATAAAAGAGATAAAAGCCTTTATCCATAAGGATACTAGTAAATTTTATGCTATTTTTTTTCAATTTATAAAAGAAGATACTTCTAATGTTATTCGGTTTGTAAATAAATTTTCAGAGGAATTACTAAAATACATTATAACAAATACGACAGAGAAAATATTAGTAAACATACTTGTTTTTTTTAAGAAGATAAAAGAGCTTTCAAATAAAAAATTAATAAAATCGATAACATTAAATAAGTTAGATGAAAAAATAGGTGAAATTTCTTTAAAAACATTTTCGAGAACGCATTTAAATTCAAATGATGCAATTAAAGAATTTTTATTTCAAATAATAAATGAAACTGTTATTGATGAAGCTTTTATTGATATTTTAAAAAGTTTATCAAAAGATAAAAGTATAGAATCTTATAAAGTATTATTGCTTTTTATAAATGATTTTATACCAAAAAATATTTATGAAAATGTAATATTTAATGAAGTTTATCAACCTTCTTTTTCGAAGTATTCGATAAAATTATATTCTTATTATCAAAATAAAAAAAATATTTCCTTAAAGGAATTTCAAGTAGATTTAAAAAGTAATAATTATAAAGAAGTTTCTTTAAAATTGATAACAGTAATGTTGGAGGTTTTTTCGAGAAATAAAAATTGTTCAGACAATATACTTGCAGAATGGATTGAAAAACGTTTGGATGAATTACATATTAATGGAAAAGAAATAAGAGTAATTTTAAATGAAATAACTATAATAATTAAAAAATTAGAAGTGGATTTTAAAATATATCAAGCTGTTTTAAAATCTGAAGAACTAATAAATTATAAGAAAAAACAAAAATTAATATCATCAGAATATGAAAGTATTGATGCCGTTTTAATTCCTGAAAATGCCTATCAAGAGCTTGTTTTAAATATCAAAAAAATAATTTTTACACGTAAACAAAAAAGTTTACAATATTGTGTTGAAGAATTATTAAAATCATTTTCTGAAAAATATAATATTGATAAAAATGATGTTTTAAAAATACTTAAAAAAAGAAATATTATTCAGAATATTCCTGAGTTTATCGCTTTAATTTTAGAAGATATAAGTAATAATCAACAAAAAATATTTAACAATAATGATAAAGTAAAATATCACTTAAATCTTACTCATTTTTTTATTGTTAAAGGTGCATTGCCTTGGTGGGCAAATAATAAATCGTCAGTTTCATTATTAAAATCGATGTATGAAGTTTTAAATTTATATCCAGATAAATTTGTTTTTTGGTTTAAAAAAGCTAAAAATCAACAAGTAATTATAAATTTATTAGATGATAAAAATTATGAGGTTTTTTTAACGCAAATTAACCCTTCATCATCTCAAAATATAATAACGATTAAGTTATTATTCGATAGTGTTTTACAAAAAGATATTTCTGGAATTAAAAATATTTTACCAAAACATCGTAAAGAATTACGATACTTTTTCTTACAATATATCCAAAGAAATCAACAAGTTGATACTTCTAAATTGATAGTTTTTATTGTTGTTAAATTATCAGAAATGATTGTTTTATCAAAAGAAAATTTATACTTATTAATCTTAGAGAGAATTAAATATGACAAGCCGATATTTAAAAATCTTAAAAAAGTTGAGAATTGGTTAGAAGGTAAGGTGTTGCAACCTGTATTTAAGTATAAAAATCAAATTGAAAAAATAGAAAAAGAAATTCCATGGAATGAAGCAATATTTTTTTCTAATTCAAAAGAGGTTTTTGAAACTTTAAAAATTATTAATCAAGAGAATTTTAATGAATTAGCTTTTCAACTAAAAAAACCTTTTTTTAGAAATAAAATAATTAATAAATTAAGTATAAAGTATCAAAAAGAGGTTTCAAGCCTGTTTTTTTCGGTGACAAATCAGTCAACTTTATTTAGTGTTTTTGAAATTTTTAGTAAACTTAAAAAACAATTTTCAGTAAATAAATACAATACTATTTGGTGTTTTTTTATTGATAGAGTTTTATTGAAAATAGCTTTGTTATCAACTGAAAAATGGTCTGTTAATGATTGGAGTTTATTAATTTTCGAAAGTGTTAATTCGATAAAAAATACAAATATTACAGAAATAATAACAGCGGTTTCTGTATCTAATAATATACCAGAAAAAATAGTAGCTGATTTAAAAAAACTAACAATTCAAAAACAAAAAGAAACTAAAGAAGAGCTAGTAATAGAAGTAATTGAAAATGAAACAGTAGAAGGTACTATATTTATTGAAAATGCAGGCATGATTCTTTTAGGCCCTTATATATCTATGCTATTTGAGCGAATAGGATTGATAGAAAATAAAGCTTTTAAGAATGATGAGTGTCAACAAAAAGCTATTTATATGTTGCAATATGCGGTTACAGGTAAAACTGAATCAGAGGAACAAGTATTGCTATTAAACAAAATAATATGTGGTATGGATATTCATATACCATTAGGATTTGTTGTTACTTTATCTACCCAAGAAAAAGATTTAGTAGATAGTTTACTTAAAGCAATAATAACGCATTGGAGTGCCATTGGTAATACTTCTGTTGATGGATTTAGAGTTTCTTTTTTATGTAGATCGGGTAGTATTATTGTTGGTAAAGATACTTTTATACTTACGGTTGAAGAAAAATCGTATGATATGTTATTAGATCAAATACCATGGTCTATTGGGCAATTAAAATTAAGTTGGATGGAAAAATTAATAGATATAACATGGAGAGCAAACAAGTAAGTTTACAAAATGATATTGTATGGCTAGAAATGGTTATTGAAACAGCATTTGCATTGTATTTTAAAAATGACTGTGCATATAAATTAATTAAAGAATTAGTACCTCCTTTAGTTATAGATGAAGATGAATCTGGATACGCTCAAATATTAAAGAAATACGATTTAACATTTGAAGAACGATTAATTTTTATAATGAGCTTAGTGAGGTATTTAAAACCTCAGAGTTTAGACTTTTTTTTAATCAAAAATAAAACTTTTGATACTGTTTTTTCAGAGTTTGGAGGAGTTATAGATGAAAAAAAACGAGGTTTTGTACCAACACTAGAAACAGTATGTTTTCTTTTAGGTGGTGCAGACGATTTAGCTATAAAAATGGATTTTATGCAAGTTGTTTATAAAAATAATAACTTATATAAAGAAGGTGTTTTAGAAGCTAAAAAAAAACCAATAGAACTTAATGAACCGTTACAATTATCTGAAGAATTTTTAAGTATTATTATTACTAATAAAAAATATATACCTAAGTATAATTCTAAATTTCCTGCGCAAGAAATTACAACACAAATGAATTGGGCTGATTTAGTTTTAGATACAAGTATCAAGAATCAATTAAATGAAGTTAAAGAATGGCTTAAACATAGTAGCCTAATTTTAAATGAATGGAAATTAGACAAAACATTAAAACCTGGTTACAAAGTTTTATTTTATGGTGCCCCAGGGACAGGAAAAACACTTGCAGCTACTTTATTAGGAAAATCTCTTAAAACACCTGTTTTTAGAATAGATTTATCTATGATTGTATCTAAATATATTGGAGAAACAGAAAAAAATCTTGGTAATTTATTTGATATTGCTTCATCAAAAGGGTGGATTTTATTTTTTGACGAAGCAGATGCTTTATTCAGTAAACGTACCGATGCTAGTTCTTCTAATGCCAGACATGCAAATCAAGAAGTTGCTTATTTATTACAACGTATAGAAACTTTTGATGGTTTAGTAGTACTAGCAACGAATTTACAAACAAATATTGATGAAGCTTTTTTACGACGTTTTCAAAATACTATTAATTTTCCTAAACCTAAATACAGAGAGCGTAAAATTTTATGGAAAAACTTGTTAAATAATAGTTTTGAAATAGAAAATGGAGAGGAAGTTATAGATAAAATAGCAAAAGAGTACGAAATTTCAGGAGGAGAAATGATTAATGTGGTGCGTTATTGTGCTATAAAAGCAGCCAATAAAGGTGAAAACAAAATTAATTTTACAAACATTATGACAGGTATAAAAAGAGAGTATCAAAAATCAAATAAAACTTTTAACTAAAATATATGGCTAATTTAGTGTGTACAGGAGCAAGTATTTCTTGTTCTTTCGGTTCGGCAACATCATCATTTACAGTATTACCAATTAATGAAGTAAATTCAGATAGTATGCCTGCGGCTACGGTAAATGATTATATTCCGTTAGTAAATATTATGTCTTTTGGTGAATGTTCATCAGAATTAAACCCAACAGTATCTGCAATTATAGCGTCGTCAAGTGGTGCAACAACAACAGCACCGTGTATACCAAGTACTATTACACCTTGGTCTCCTGGAATTTCAGATGTATTAATTAATGGAATGAATGCTTTGGATGACGGAAGTACTTGTGATTGTTTATGGGAAGGTTCTGTTTCTTTTTCAGATGCAGGTGAAGAAGATGTTGATATTGCTTAAAAAAATAAACTCATCAATATTAGATGAGTTTATTTTTTATAAATATTTTTTACTGTATCATTCCTTTTTTAATTACTTGAACATAGTAAGTATTTCTAGTCATTTTTACTTTAGTAATTTGTCCTTTATGTTTTGTTAAGAGTTCATGTAATGATGGTGTAGTGTATTTTTTTCGTTGTTTTTTTACATCATTTACAGTATATGTATCACGTCCTGTTTTTCCTTTAATATGAGTTGTTCCAATAACTAAAAGACAACCTCCTTTTTGAATTGCTTTAGTCAATTGTTTAGCAATATACTTTTGTCTTAAAGGACCTATACGGCGTCCAGGTCCTAAAGCAGCTTCGGGATAAGGTTTTTCTTTTCCATAAGTTCCCTCTCTTTCATAGTCTTTAAGGTATTTTTTATTACCTTTTAAATAACCACCGCCATTGGGGTGTAGGGCATCGATTCCTTTTACGTCCCAGCCTTCATCATTATTTATAGTTTTACCAAGTTTTGCTATGTTTCTAGTATCGGCAGCACCTTTTCCCCATTCTTCCATTTCTTTAATGCTAATATCAGGAGCTTCTAATAAAAGGGTACTTTTTTTAGTCGCAATTTTACTTACTAATTGAGCAAATTCAAAATCAGCAAAAACACCATGTTTATCACCAAAAGCAACTAAATTACCTTGGTCTATTTCATTTGCAAATTTTATAGCCATTGCAATTTCATAACACTTTTGTTTAACTATTTCAGCATCAAATTTTCCAGTTTCATCCATCACAAATGTCTTAGAATAGTTTGTAAAGTCAACAAGTTTATCAACATATTTCCAATCTAATGAGCTTAAACTATCTAGCCCGTTATTTGCTTTTTCTTGTTTTAAGTAACCTGTGGTCATCATATAAGTGATACCATCTTTTTTGTCTTTCTTAATAAAAAAACCTTGTGTTACATTATTACTGATTTTTTTATGTTGAAAAGTACTATTTATAGTATTTAATGTTGATGATTGTAATGCTTTTGCTCCCATAACATCAGCTTCATGTTCTAATACAGGATCATCATTTACAGGAGTTTTACCTTTTAATTGTGTTGTTGCTTGTACACGACCTTGTTTTTGTTGTACTACATGCCAAGCTTCGTGAGGTAAATGTTTTTCTTGTCCAGATGCTAAGTGAATATTATTTCCTTGAGCATAAGCATGTGCTTGCAGTTGCGCAGGTTTTGATGAGTTGTAATGTACTTTAGTATCACTCATGTCTAAGCCTGATAAAGATTCTATTCCTGATTTTAATTGATCAGGTAAACCAGTTTTATTTTCTTGTCTTTGAATAGGAGAGTTATTAATAGTATCAGCTTTAGCTCTTTGAGCAATAGTTTTTGAACTTGTATTTATGTTGTTTTTAAAGCTGTTTATTTGAGTAGAATTTTCTCTATTATTTTTAAATTGAATAGCTTCTTCAGAAGCTTTTTGTTTGTTAACGTTTGTAGTTTTTTCTTCTAATTTATTCACATAATAGTTCATAGCAATAGAATAATTTTTAGGTTAGTTTACTAATATACAGTAAAATATAATAATTTATATTTTACTGTATATTTAATTATTTCTATTAGTTTTTTTTAGAGTAAAAAACAGGTGCTTTTAATTTATATGGTCTAAAGTATTTTGACTATTTTGTTTGTAAAGTTCTAATTGTCTTACTTTTGCTTTTATACTGTTAAACTGACTTTTTTTGTAAGTAGCACTTGCGTAATTCATTCTAGATGTTCTTATATAATTATCACATGCAGTAATTAAATCATCTGCTTTTTCATCAACGGTAATAGAGTTAGTACTAATTTTATTAGTTAAGTAGTCTTTAGAGTTTGCAATACTGTGCATGTAATTTTCATGATATATAATTTTTGTATTAATTAACCTTTCTAGTTGATGTTGATAGTTTGAAATAACTTCTTCTTTAGTAGTCATATTATTCCAAAAAATTTCTTCACAGTTATTTTTTAAAGCGTCATATCCATCATTAAGTACATTTCTTAAGTTATCAGGGATATTATCAAAAACAGCTATACCAGCATTATAAAGTAATGGTATAGTGATATTGTTAAAGTGATCTCTTTTTTGTTGATCTTCTGTATAAAATTTGTAAGTTTTATTAGCTCCACCTTTTGAAACTAACTTATTTAAGGTTCTGGTTGTTTTATCTACATTGTCAAGTTCTTGGGTTTTATCAGTATGTAATGTGAAGTTTTCATTATTATCACCTTTCATATCTGCAAGTTCACTTTTTGTATCAGGAAAAAAGTCATACCTACTTGTTGTATATTTTTTGAAAGATTCAGCTTCAGTATCTTCTCCACCATGTAAAAAGAACTCCCAAGTGTTATCATGAGTTTGATATCCACCAGCAAAACCTTCTATTGATATAAAGTCAGATCCATCAGCTAGTAATTTGGTAGAATAATGATGATGTTCTTTCGCCCCACTTCTAAGCTGAAAGAGTAAAGAAAAAGTATCTTCAATATTATCTTTATGTACTTTACCCATTGTGGTTCCTGCAACATAATCACAACCTCTCATTAACATCAGTTCTTTATTTTCTATTGACGAAACTTGAGCGTTAAAATGCCCAATCATACTTTGTCTTTTAGAACTTTCGTTAGGTAAACCTTCAAGTAACTGAGCTATTTTAGTAGCATTTGTTTGAACGGTTTCCATAAGGATAAGGTCTGAATCTTGGGGTATCATTTCTTTAAATTCATTAAAAGGTCCCATAATATCAGATTTTTTAGTCCTAGTTTTTTGAGCCATGATAGATTTGATTCTAACTTCATCATTACCTTGTGATGCTAATTGACTTTTTTGTATAGATTCATTTAAAGCTTCTTCTTTTACATATTCTATAATTCTAAAAAAAGCAGTGGTATATTTTCCTTTTAATCCAGCTACATCACCATCATCTTTATAATCCATTTGTACAATACTTTTTCTTATCGTTTCGGCTAATACACGTAGTTTATACATGTTTTTAGCTTCATCAACATTGGTACTGTATTTAGTCATAATTTCATCATCAGAACTATCTGCATCTTCAGGTAAAGCAAGGTTTTCTACATAACTTTTTTTAATACCTTCATAAAGGTGATTTTGAGTAGTCTCTTCACTTTCATCAGCAATTTGAGTAGCAGGATTTATTTGTCTTTTTTTATCATTTAAATTAAACATTGGTTTTACTTTATAGTAGTTTTCATTACTATCACCAAATTTAAAAGAAGTAGTATCATCACCTGTAGTAAATTTTAAAAATCCTTCTTTAGCTCTGTCATTTAATCCTTCTAAAATACTAGGGTTTTTTATATATAGTTCATGGTTTGGATATCCTAAACCTACCACAAATTTATTGCTTCTTGAAACATTATAAATAGTTTGACTTAATTTATCTTTATGAGCACTATAACACTGTATTGGTGTTTTAGAAACAGTATTAGAAGTTTTTTGAGATAATGTTTTTTGATTAGAAGTTGATTTCATTTGTAAAGCTTTAGCACCCATAACATCTGCTTCGTGTTCTAAACCTGCATCATCATTTATTAATGTTTTTCCTTTTAACTGTGTAGTTGCTTTTACCCGTCCTTGTTTTTGTTGTACAACATGCCAAGCTTCGTGTGGTAAGTGTTTTTCTTGACCAGAGGCTAAGTGAATATCGTTACCTTGAGCATAAGCATGAGCTTGTAATTGAGCAGGCTTAGATGAGTTATAATGTACTCGAGTATCACTCATATCAATACCAGATAGATTTTCAATACCTGATTTTAATTGATTAGGTAAACCCGTTTTATTTTCTTGTCTTTGAATAGGAGTGTTTGATATAGAATCACTTTTTACACGTTGTGCTATAACTCTAGAACTATTATTTATAGCATTTAAAGTAGTATTGTTTTTGGTGTTATTTGTTCTATTATCCTTAAATTGAATAGACTGTATACCTTCTTTTTTAGAATTTAGTTTAGGTGTTTTTTCTTTCAGTTTATTAAGGTGTAAACTCATAATAATCGTTTCGTTTGGTTGAAAAATTAAAGATACATGAAAATTATAAATCATAAATTTTAAAAATATAACTTATCAATATTTATTAATTTTAAGTGTAGGTAACTAAATATAATATTTGACTATTTTTGTAAAATGATACAGCTAACAGAAAAAGATTTATTAGTAAAATTAAAAACTAATTTTGGATACGACAGTTTTCGGTTACAGCAAAAAGCAATTATTGAAAATGTTTTAGCTAAAAAAGATACCTTAGTAATAATGCCAACAGGAGGAGGGAAATCTATTTGTTTTCAGTTGCCTGCATTATTTTTTGAAGGAATTACTTTGGTAATATCGCCATTAATTGCGCTGATGAAAGATCAGGTTGATAGTTTAAAAGCCAACGGAATACCTGCAACGTATTATAATAGTAGTCAATCTTCGGAAGAGCAAGAAGTCGTTTTTGATGCGGTTATCAATAAAAAAGTGAAGCTTTTATACGTTGCTCCTGAGAGTTTAGCATTGCTTCAAAATTTGTTAAATCAGCAATATATTAGTTGTGTTGCTATTGATGAAGCACATTGTATTTCTTCTTGGGGACATGATTTTAGACCTTCTTATAAACAATTATCTTTTCTGAAAAGAACCTTACCGGATGTACCAATTATCGCTTTAACTGCTACTGCTGATAAAGCGACTCAAGAAGATATTTTAGCACAATTAGCTGTACCAAATGCAACTAAATATGTGAGTTCTTTTAATCGAGAAAATATCAGTTTAGAGGTGCGACCTGCAAATGATAGAGTGCAACAGATTATTAAATTTATTAAGCAAAAACCCAACGATTCGGGGATTATTTATTGTTTAAGCAGAAAATCGACTGAGCAATTAGCGAGTAAATTAAAGCAAAATAATATCAATGTAAAAGCGTATCATGCAGGTTTAAATTTTGAAGAACGAGCCAAAAATCAAGAAGATTTTATTAAAGATGATGTGCAAATTATTTGTGCAACAGTGGCGTTTGGAATGGGAATCGATAAATCAAATGTGCGTTGGGTAATTCATTATAATATGCCCAAAAATATTGAAGGATATTATCAAGAAATAGGGCGTGGAGGAAGAGATGGATTACCTGCTCAAGCGTTGCTTTTTCATAGTTATGCGGATGTAATTCAGTTGCGTCAATTTATTGAAAATGGAAATAATCAAGAATTAGAAAACGCAAAGTTAGACCGTATGAAACAATTTTCTGAAGCAACCGTTTGCCGACGAAAAATTTTACTGAGTTATTTTGGAGAGTTAATCGAAAAAAATTGTGGAAACTGTGATGTTTGTAAAAATCCAGTTCAGTTTTTTGATGGAACTATTATCGCTCAAAAAGCCCTTTCGGCTGTTTACAGATTGCGAGAAAAAGAAGGAATGGGAACTGTTATTGATGTGCTTCGAGGTGCGAAAAATGCGAATGTTTTAGATAAAAATTATCAAAGTTTAAAAACCTATGGTATCGGAAACGATATTTCTTGGCAACATTGGCAACATTATATTATTCAGTTGATAAATCAAGGATATTGTCAAATAGCTTTTCATTTAAATAATACTTTGCAATTAACTGATTTTTCTAAAAAAGTTCTTTTTGATGGTGAAAAAGTTCAATTAACAACTCCTGTTGAATTCAAAAAAGAAGTAAAAGTAGCAGGTGTAAAAAAGAAAAAATCAACAACAAAAACGCCGACAGGTAGTTTATTTGAGGCTTTACGAAAATTACGTACTCGTATTGCAAAAGAAGAAGATATTCCTGCTTATTTGGTTTTTAGTGACGCTACATTACGAGCCTTAGAAAATGAACGTCCGCAAACAGATTCGGCATTTTTAGCCATTAGTGGTGTAGGAAATCGAAAGTTAGAAGTTTATGGAGGTGAGTTTATGGAAGAAATTAAAAAATTTATCAAACATAAAAAACAAGGTAGAAAAGATACGACTTTAGAAACGTATAAATTATATAAAGAAGGATTTTCAATTGATGAAATAGCGGAGAAACGAAATTTAAAAACGCCAACAATATTTTCTCATTTATCAAAATTATATTTGGAAGGAAAAGATATTAATCTAAATAAATTTATCTCTGTAGATACCTTAAAATTAATAGCAAATGCTAAAAAAGTTTTAAAAAATGAACCAACGTTAAAACCTTATTTCGAGTTTTTAGGAGAAAAAGTTCCGTATGGAGAAATAAGAGTTGGGTTAACTATCTTGCAAAAAAATGGTTAGGATTATAATATTTTAAAAAAGCTCAGATAAATTAATTATCTGAGCTTTTTACCCCTCCCCACTTTATAGTATAACAATACTATTATATTAATGTCCTATTTCTTCTAATATGTTAAGTGTACTAGAATTTTTAATTTTTACTTCTTCAGAAAAATCACCATGAATAATTAAAGTGTTTTCATGACGATGAACTAATTTACTCATTTTATTACGGTTTAATAATAAAACAGTTTTAGAACCAGAGTGGTCTTTTGCTTCTAAAATATTTTCACCATTAAATTCTACAATCCATCCGCTTTCTTTAATGTTGTTTTCGTATTCTAACTCAATAATAGGCATTTTATAAAAACGATAATCTTGAATATATCCCAACTCTATTTTTAAACGTAAATTACCACCTTCAACTGTATATGAATCTTCTTTTAATCCAGCATCTTTAAAAGAAAACTTGTTAAAAGTTGGTTTATCCATTGTAATTTCTAACTGTCCTTCTGTTGCGTTTAATATCATAATTAATCTTTTATTTGTTACAGCTAATTTACGCTAGTTACTCATCTTAATTAATGACTTTTATCATGCTTTTGTTTTTTATTGATTTATTTTTATCTGTAAGAAATAGTGGTTAAAAATAACACCTCACAGGTTTTTAAAACTTGTGAGGTGTAATGTGTTAATTTCAATAATATTTATTATTAAATATCAGCTTACATATTTCTTCTATACTGACCACCAACTTTAAATAAAGCTTCGGTAATTTGTCCTAAAGAACAGAATTTAGTCGCCTCCATTAATTTATCGAATAAGTTTTCATTTTGAACCGCTGCTTCTTGAAGAATTGCTAATTGCTCTTGAACTTTTTCTTGATTGGCTTTGTTTACTAACTCTTTGGTTTGAATTTGGAATTTCTTTTCGGTTTCCGTAGCACGAATCACTTCCGCAGGTTGTACCGTTGGCGAGCCTTTCGAACTTAAAAAAGTATTTACACCAATAATTGGAAATTCTCCCGTATGTTTTAACGTTTCATAATACAAGCTTTCTTCTTGTATTTTAGAACGCTGATACATGGTTTCCATAGCACCTAAAACACCGCCACGTTCGGTAATTCTATCAAATTCCGTTAATACAGCTTCTTCCACTAAATCGGTTAATTCTTCAATAATAAAAGCACCTTGAATCGGGTTTTCATTTTTAGTTAAGCCTAATTCTTTATTGATGATTAATTGAATTGCCATTGCTCTACGTACAGATTCTTCCGTAGGTGTTGTAATTGCTTCGTCATAAGCATTTGTGTGTAGCGAATTACAATTATCGTTAATCGCATATAAAGCTTGTAAAGTTGTACGAATATCATTAAAATCAATTTCCTGAGCATGTAAAGAGCGTCCAGAAGTTTGAATATGATATTTTAACATTTGAGCCCTTGAGTTTGCTCCGTATTTATGTTTCATGGCTTTTGCCCAAATTTTACGAGCAACACGACCAATTACCGAATATTCTGGGTCAATTCCATTAGAGAAAAAGAACGATAAATTAGGGCCAAATTTATTAATATCCATTCCACGAGATAAATAATATTCCACATAAGTGAATCCGTTAGATAGTGTTAAGGCAAGCTGTGTAATCGGATTTGCACCAGCTTCAGCAATATGATATCCAGAAATTGAAACCGAATAAAAATTACGTACCTGTTCTTTGATAAAATATTCTTGCACATCGCCCATTAAACGCAAGGCAAATTCTGTTGAAAAGATACAGGTATTTTGCGCTTGGTCTTCTTTTAAAATATCCGCTTGAACCGTACCACGAACTTGTGCTAAAGTAGTTTTTTTGATTTCAGCATATACATCCGAAGGTAAAATCATATCACCAGTTAAACCGAGCAACATCAATCCTAAACCATCATTTCCTTGTGGTAAATCTCCTTGATAAGTTGGTCTTTCTAAACCTTTTGAATCATAAATTTCATCGAATTTAGCTTCAACTAAATCTTCTAAATTATTTTCTTTGATGTATTTTTCACAATTCTGATCGATTGCTGCATTCATGAAAAAACCTAACAACATTGGCGCAGGACCATTAATTGTTAAACTTACAGAAGTTAAAGCGTGTGTTAATTCGAAACCAGAAAATAATTTTTTAGCATCGTCTAAACAACAAATTGAAACCCCAGCATTTCCTATTTTTCCGTAAATATCAGGTCTTTCTCCAGGGTCATTTCCGTATAAAGTAACCGAATCAAAAGCAGTTGATAAACGTTTTGCGGGCATTCCTAAACTTACATAATGAAAACGTCTGTTGGTACGTTCAGGGCCTCCTTCACCAGCAAACATCCTTGTTGGATCTTCACCCGTTCTTTTAAAAGGATATAATCCTGCGGTATATGGAAACTCTCCAGGAACATTTTCTTGTAAATTCCAACGTAATAAATCGCCCCAAGCTTGGTATTTGGGTAAGGCTACTTTCGGAATTTGTGTATGTGATAAAGATTCGCTGTGTGTATCAATATTAATAACTTTATCTCTTACTTTAAAGCTATAAACAGGGTCTTTATATTTTTGAACTTTGGTTTTCCAATTTAAAATTACTTCCCAATTATGTGGATCAAGATTTAGTTTTACTTTATCAAATTGTGCTATTAATAATTTAGCAAAATCAATTTCATCTTTTGGTGTTTCATTTAAAATATCATCTTGTTCTAATCCATTTTTAGATAGAAAACCTTCTTTTATTTCCTTCGGAAGAATAGATAAAATGGTTTGATGAATACCATATAATTTTTGAGCAACAATAACTTGGCTATCTACTTTTTTATCGTAAGCTCTATTACTTTCTGATATTTCAGATAAATAACGAACTCTTCTTGGTGGAATTACAAAGATTTTTTCAGACATTTCTTTAGTGATTTCCATTTCTGATTTTAAATCAACGCCTGTTTTTTCAACGATTTTATCCATAATACGTTTGTACAACGTATTCATTCCAGGATCGTTAAATTGAGAAGCAATTGTTCCAAAAACAGGCATATCATCCATGTGAATATCCCAAAGATTATTGTTTCGCATGTATTGTTTTTTGACATCACGAATGGCATCTAAAGCCCCACGTTTGTCAAATTTATTGATAGCGACTAAATCAGCAAAATCAAGCATATCGATTTTTTCTAATTGTGTTGCAGCCCCAAATTCTGGAGTCATTACATATAATGAGGTATCAGAATGTTCTATAATTTCGGTATCAGATTGTCCAATTCCAGAAGTTTCTAAAATAATTAAATCAAACTCTGCGGTTTTTAAAACCTCGATAGCTTCATTTACATATTTTGATAATGCCAAATTTGATTGACGAGTTGCTAACGAACGCATATAAACACGGTCGTTATTGATGGCATTCATACGAATACGGTCGCCTAATAAAGCACCTCCAGTTTTTCTTTTTGAAGGATCAACAGAAATAATTCCGATAGTTTTTTCAGGGAAATCAATTAAAAATCTGCGGACTAATTCATCAACTAAAGATGATTTTCCAGAACCACCAGTTCCTGTAATTCCTAAAACAGGTGTTTTCGAATTTTTATTTTTTTCATGAATTGTGCGTAACGTTTCTTTTGCTACTTCAGGAAAATTTTCTGCAGAAGAAATAATTCTAGCAATACTTCCGATTTCTTTTTTTGATAAATTATTTATTTCTCCGTTTAAAACATCGCCAATGGCAAAATCAGCAGTTTTCACTAAATCGTTAATCATTCCTTGCAAACCTAATTCACGCCCATCATCAGGAGCATAAATACGTGTAATTCCATAATCCATTAATTCTTTAATCTCCTCAGGAAGAATTACACCGCCACCACCACCAAATATTTTGATATGACCAGCACCTTTTTCTTTCAATAAATCGAACATATATTTAAAATACTCGATATGCCCACCTTGATAAGAAGTCATTGCAATAGCATTGGCATCTTCTTGAATTGCACAGTTTACAACTTCTTCAACACTTCTGTCATGCCCCAAATGAATTACTTCAACCCCAGTAGATTGAATAATTCGACGCATAATATTTATGGCAGCATCGTGTCCATCAAATAATGAAGCCGCAGTTACAATTCGTACTTTATGTACTGGTTTATATGGTGTTATTTGTTCCATTCGTAAATTTTAAATAAAATTGGTCAAGCAATTTACGAATTTCTTAAAAGATATGGTAATCCTTTATCAATTATAAATAATTAATGAAACTCCAAAATTTGCGTGATTTAATATATGTTAAGTTTTCTTCGTTACTATAAGATTCTCTTTCAAAACTTATGTTTTTGTAGGCTAAATATCCATTTTTATATTTAAAACATTTTATAAACCATTCAACTCCATAAAAAACATAAAAGAATATAACTAATAATTCTAATTGTTGCTTTAAATGAATTTTCTCATGATTTATTAAAACATAATTTTCTTTTAATTCCTTTCTTTTTAGGAAGATAAAAGGATATAAGGTTAAACCAACAAATCCTTTAGGAATGAGAAATTTTGAAACAAAAATCATAGAAATTTATAGGGGATTTACGGGTAAAAATACTCATTTATATTTTAGTAAATATGTTGTTTTTGTAAGTTAGCTGTTAAGAAATTGTTTTAGATAGTAGCGATTTTAAAATAGGATTGCTATTATTTTTATCCCAAACAACAGATAAAGTAGTGCGTTGCAGAATATTGGTTAGTTCAATAAATTGTACGCCCATATCATAACCGTATTGAAGCGATTTTGGAACAATAGACAGTCCAAAATTATTTTCCACCAGTTTATAAATTGAAGCTGCATGAATTGTATTGTGTGATATTATAGGTGTGAATTTTGCATCATCAAAAATTTGCATCACTTTTTCATGATAAGAAGGGCTGTAAGAAGGATCAAAAAGAATAAATGATTCATTTTTTAATGCTGATAATCCTTTAAAATTATCATTATTTACAGGATGATTTTTCGGTAAAACTAAACAAAATGGTTCTTTTAAAATAGGTTTTATGGCAAGTCCTCTGGGTACTCGATCTAATCTGACAAAACCAATATCAATATCTTTTGAAAGTAGGCTATCAATTTGTTTTTGATTATCCATTTCCTTTAATCCAAATTGCACATTTGGATGTTCTTTTTTAAATTCAATTAATAAATTAGGAATAATTTCTTGCATTGCAGAACCGACATAGCCAAAATTCAAATGCCCGTTTTTACCTTCTTGTAGCAATTTTGCATGTTCAAAAATGTGCGTTAAGTTTTTTAAATTTTGAGTAAATGCAATTTTTAAGTAACTTCCTGCTTCCGTTAATGCTACTTTTCTGTTATGACGAATAAATAATTGCACCTCTAAATTGGCTTCCATTTGCTTTATTTGTCGGCTTAATCCTGGTTGCGAAATAAACAAGCGTTCTGCTGCTTTTCTAAAGTGTAAATCTTCGGCAACAGCTAAAAAATAACGAATATGGCGTAACTCTATTTGATTACTCATAAGTATCAATTGATGACTTTTAAAGTCTTATTAGGTATCAAAAATAGAAATAACTTTGTTTAAAATAAAATAGAAGTCGATGTTTAAGTACGGAATAGATACATTAACGGTAAATAAAGTAATTGAAATTTCAAAAGGAACTTTAAAAGCTGTAGTTACAAATGATGCGGTAATCAAAATAAATGAATGTAGAAGGATGGTTGAAGTAATGGCAAATTCTGATGCTGCTGTTTACGGAATCAATACAGGTTTTGGTCCTTTATGCGATGTGCAAATTTCACCAAAAGAAACTAGTAAATTACAAGAGAATTTATTGATAACCCATGCCGTTGGTGTTGGAAATCCTATTGATAAGAAATTATCAAAAATGATGATGATTTGTAAAGTTCATGCACTTTGTCAAGGTTTTTCAGGAGTTCGTTTAGAATTAATTGAACGTATTATCTATTTTATTGAAAACGATTTATTGCCTGTTGTTCCTGAGCAAGGTTCGGTAGGTGCTTCTGGAGATTTAGCGCCCTTGTCACATCTTTTTTTACCTTTATTAGGCGAAGGAGAATTTTGGAAATCCGAAGAAATTGTTTCAGCAAAAAAAGTGTTAAAAAAACATAAATTAAAGCCTTTAACTTTAAAAGCAAAAGAAGGTTTAGGTTTAATTAACGGAACACAATTTATTTTAGCACACGCTATTTTAGGATTAGATAAAATGAAATATGTGCTAGATTTAGCCGATATTACAGGAGCAATGACTTTAGAAGGATATTCAGGAAATGTATCACCATTTAAAGAAGAATTACATTTAATTCGTCCGTTTAAAGGAAATTTAAAAGTAGCAAAACGTATGAGAATGTTGTTGAAAAATTCTAAAAATGCAGCTGATACTAGTTTTCCAAGAGTACAAGATCCGTATTCGATTCGTTGTATGCCACAGGTACACGGAGCGTCGAGAAATGCGTATGCACATTTAAAAGAATTGGCAGAGGTAGAAATGAATTCGGTAACCGATAATCCTATTGTGTTAAGCGAAACAGAAGCAATTTCTGGAGGTAATTTTCACGGACAACCTTTAGCAATGGCTTTAGATTATACATCAATTGCAGCTTCTGAATTAGGAAATATTGCCGATAGACGTTGTTATTTATTGTTAGAAGGAAAGCACGGTTTACCAAGATTATTAACATCGGCAGGTGGGTTAAATTCTGGTTTTATGATTCCACAATATACTACTGCTGCTTTGGTTACTGAAAATAAATCGTTGTGTTTTCCGCCTTCGGCAGATAGTGTGCCAACCTCATTAGGACAAGAAGATCATGTGTCAATGGGAAGTATTTCAGGAAGAAAATTCAATCAGATATTAGGAAATATTGATAAAATATTAGCCATCGAGTTGATGTACGCAGCACAAGCAATGGATTTTAGAAGACCAAATACATTTTCATTAATACTAGAAGAAAATTTTAAAATTATTAGAAATAAAGTTGCTAAGTTAGAAGAAGATCGTGTGCTTAAAGATGATATTAACACATTGATAAACATGGTTAAAAATAGAGAATTTACAGTTCGTTAAAAATATATATATGATATCATTTAAAAAACAAATTAAGCAAGGTATTCCTAATGAATTACCTAAAATTCCAGTTTATGATTCGTCAATAAATAGGGCGCCGAAACGTAAAGATATTTTAACATCCGAAGAAAAAAAATTAGCGTTAAGAAATGCCTTGCGTTATTTTGATGCAAAACATCACGCAGTTTTATTGCCTGAATTTGCTAAGGAATTAAAAGAGTATGGTCGAATTTACATGTATCGTTTTCGTCCGACTTATAAAATGTATGCCAGAGATATTAAAGAATATCCTGGAAAATGTACACAGGCAAAAGCAATCATGTTAATGATTCAGAATAATTTAGATTATGCCGTGGCACAGCATCCGCATGAATTAATTACTTATGGAGGAAATGGCGGTGTGTTTTCTAATTGGGCTCAATATTTATTAACTATGAAATATTTGTCTGAAATGACAGATAAGCAAACATTAACCATGTATTCTGGTCATCCGATGGGATTATTTCCTTCACATAAAGATGCGCCAAGAGTCGTGGTTACTAACGGAATGATGATTCCGAATTATTCAAAACCCGATGATTTAGAAAAATTTAATGCCTTAGGAGTTACACAATATGGGCAAATGACTGCAGGAAGTTATATGTATATCGGCCCGCAAGGAATTGTACACGGAACTACAATTACGGTGTTAAATGCTTTTCGTAAAATTAAAAAATCGCCTAAAGGAAACTTGTTTTTAACAGCTGGTTTAGGCGGAATGAGCGGTGCGCAACCAAAGGCAGGAAGTATTGCAGGTTGTATAACGGTGTGTGCTGAGGTAAATCCGAAGATTACAGAAATACGTTTATCGCAAGGTTGGATTGATGAAAAAATAATCGATTTAAATGATTTAGTGACAAGAGTAAAATCAGCAAAAGAAAATGAAGAAACAGTTTCAATTGCTTATTTAGGAAATATTGTTGATGTTTGGGAGAAATTTGATGAAGAAAATATTCATGTAGATTTAGGTTCAGATCAAACATCGTTACATAATCCTTGGGCGGGTGGTTATTATCCAGCGGATATTTCTTTTGCCGATGCAAATGAAATGATGGCAAATGAGCCTGAATTATTCAAAGAAAAAGTAAAAGAAACATTGCGTCGTCATGCAAAATCGATAAATAAACACACCGAAAAAGGAACGTATTTCTTTGACTACGGAAATGCTTTTTTATTAGAAGCAAGTAGAGCAGGGGCTGATGTGATGTCAGATAAACCAACTATTGGAAGAGAATTTAAATATCCAAGTTATGTACAGGATATTATGGGGCCAATGTGTTTTGATTATGGTTTTGGCCCTTTTCGATGGGTTTGCGCTTCGGGTAATCCAAAAGATTTAGCGAAAACAGATAAAATTGCTTGTGAAGTTTTAGAAGAAATAAAAAAGAATTCTCCAAAGGAAATTCAACAGCAAATGGCTGATAATATTCAGTGGATTAAAGGAGCACAAAAAAATAAATTAGTAGTTGGTTCGCAAGCACGTATTTTATATGCCGATGCCGAAGGACGTACAAAAATTGCCGAAGCGTTTAATAAAGCTATTAAAAAAGGTAAAATAGGAAATGTTGTGTTAGGACGTGATCATCATGATGTTTCGGGTACAGATTCTCCATATCGTGAAACTTCTAATATTTACGACGGCTCTCGTTACACGGCTGATATGGCGATACAAAATGTAATTGGCGACAGTTTTAGAGGTGCAACTTGGGTTTCTATTCATAACGGCGGTGGCGTTGGTTGGGGAGAAGTTATTAATGGTGGATTTGGCATGCTTCTTGATGGTTCTAAAGATGCATCAAGACGCTTAAAATCAATGCTTTTTTGGGATGTAAATAACGGAATAGCAAGAAGAAGTTGGGCAAGAAATAAGGAAGCTGTGTTTGCTATTAAAAGAGCAATGAAATCAGAAAAAAAATTACAAGTTACAGTTCCTAATTTGGTTGATGATGCGTTATTCGAAAACTTATAAATCCAAAGAAAATGAAAATAGCTAAATTACTTTTTTTGCCAATTATGGCTTTAATAATTACTTCGTGTAGTTCTGTTAGAGTTGTAACAGATTACGATACTAAAGTAGATTTTAATAAATACAAAACATTTGCTTTCTATAAAAAAGGAATTGATAAAGCTACTATTTCTGATTTAGATAAAAAACGCATATTGCGTGCTATTGAACAAGAATTAATAGCAAAAGGTATGACAAAATCAACTTCGCCAGATGTTTTGGTAAGTTTGTTTACGAAATCGAGAGAACGAACTAATCTAAATGATAATATGTATGGCGGATTTTATTATCCATATTATTATGGTATGAACATGAATAGAGTAAATATATCTCAATATACTGAGGGAACATTATTTATCGATTTATTAGATGCCGAAAAGAAAGAATTAGTTTGGCAAGGTGTTGGAACTGGTGCATTAAGTATCAGTAGTGTTGAAAGAAAAGAAGCTAGAATTAAAGAATTTGTAAAAGAAATAATAGCAAAGTATCCGCCAGAAAGCGGAAAAAAACAATAAAATAAATATATTTATAAAACGATGCGTTAATAAGAAAATAAAACATTCTAATTAACGCATCTTTTTTATGATATTTGTACAATGAGAAATACAATTTTAAAAGCAACCCCTGAGGAGTATTACGAAAATGAACAAGGGTATCGAGTTTTTAAAGAAACTTATCATTTAAGAAGAGGTTATTGCTGTAAAAGTGGCTGTAAACATTGTCCGTTTGGATATGATAAAAAGACAGATAGCTTTAAATAGTGTGACAATTATTAACAAAATGTATCTAAAAGATATAAACCAAGCAAAGATGAAAAAAATTATAGCAGCAGTAGCATGTATCGTTTTATTGACAGGATGTGCAGAATTACAAAAAGTAGTAAATCAATTACCACAAGGAACGACAACTGGTGTTTTATCGCAACAACAAATAGGAAATGGTTTGCGCCAAGCATTAGATAATGGAATTAAAAATCAAGTAGCTAAATTAACAGCTAAAGATGGTTTTTACAGAAATGAATTAGTTAAAATCGCATTACCAGAAGAATTAAAAGCGGTAGATAAAGGTTTACGTAAAATAGGTTTAAGTAAGTTAGCTGATGAAGGTTTAAAAGCGATTAACAGAACAGCTGAAGATGCCGTTAAAACTGCAACACCAATTTTTGTAAATGCCGTAAAAGGAATGTCTTTTAACGATGCAAAAACTATTTTATTAGGAGAGCAAAATGCTGCTACTTCTTATTTAAAAGGAAAAACAAATACAGCATTATATAGTCAGTTTAATCCAGTAATTAAAAAATCATTTTCAAAGGTTGGAGCAGATAAAGTTTGGTCTAATTTAATAAGTAAGTATAATAGTATTCCTTTTGTAAAAAGAGTAAATCCGGATTTAACAGACTACGTAACTGGTCAGGCTTTAAATGGTGTTTTTAAAATGATTGCTGTTGAAGAAAAAGGAATTCGTGAAAAATCAGGTTTACGTAATACCGATTTATTACGTAAGGTATTTGCTTTGCAAGATAAGTACTAATAAATTTATTGAATTAAAATATAATAACATCTCATTGGTTTTTAAAATCGATGAGGTGTTTTTTTGTATAATTATATTTTTTGATATAATATTAGTTTTGTTAAAATTTATCTATGATTTTTTTGGTATATAGATCTGATAATTAAATAATTACGTATATTTATAGCTCACCTAATTAAATAGCTATGACAAAAGTCAATCAATTACAAGAGTACAGGCAATATCTAGAGAAAAGATATCATAAATTAATAGAACGTGCTAATAATTATAAATATGAAGATGAATGTAAGAGTGATCGTTCAGCTTTTAAAGCAATGAGAGTGTTAGAAAAATTAAATAGAGTGCGTTATTTAGATGAAGATTTATCAAATACAGCTATGTAGTTCTTTAAAGTAATTAAAAGATTTTAATAATCGGCTACCATGCCATGAAAATAGTTCGCCATCAACCAATATTATGTTGGCATTATTACAGTGTTTTTTTATTTCGATAATGTGTTTTTCTTTAAAAGGATAAGGTTCCGAAGAAAGTAAAATTACATCAGGATTTCCATCTTTAATTATATTTTTTAAATCAATTTCAGGATATCGTTCTTTGTTACTATAAATATTTTTAAAATTATTTAATTCTAAAAGATGGTTAATAAAAGTATTGTTTGCTGCAACCATCCAAGGATCTTTCCAAATAAAATAAGCAACTTTTTTCTGGCTTGAATTTTTAATAAACCGCTTAAAATCATTCAGCTTTTCATCTAATGATTTTGTTATTGTATTTGCAACTGTTTTACATGAAAAAAATTCTCCATATTCCTTTATAAGGTTTTTAGAATCATCAAAAGTAAAAATTTCAGAAACATGAGTTGGTGCAATTTCTTTACATGCTTCGACAATTTCTTTAGTGTTTTCTTCTTTATTACAAAGAATAATATCAGGATTTAAGGCTTTTATTTTATCAATATGAATGGTTTTTGTACCACCAACAATTGTTTTGTTTTTTCTTAAATAATTTGGATGTACACAAAATTTAGTTACACCAACAAGAAATCTCTCAAGTCCTAAGTCAACTAATAATTCTGTTTGACTTGGAACTAGAGAAATAATTCTTTTTGGAGTACTATTTAATTCAAAAACAGTATTTAATTGGTCTTTGAATTGCATATTTTTAGTTTAAAATATCTTGCATTTGTATTTGTAAATCTTTCGCTTTTAGAGCAGCTTTGCTTGCAAAATCTTCTTTATTAGAAGCATAAATAATTCCACGAGATGAATTAATAAGTAAACCAATATTTTTATTCATTCCGTATTTACAAACATCTTGTAAATTACCACCCTGAGCACCAACTCCTGGAACTAATAAAAAACTATCAGGAACAATTTTACGTATTTCTGTAAAGTACTCCGCTTTGGTAGCGCCTACTACGTACATTAAGTTTTCTGAGTTTTTCCAAGATTTAGACGTTTCTAAAACTTGTTTATAAACCTCTTTACCATCTATTATTTTTGTTTGAAAATCAAAAGCACCTTGGTTAGATGTTAAAGCTAACATAATGGTATGTTTATCTTCAAAAGCTAAAAAAGGTTCAACAGAATCTTTACCCATATAAGGCGCAACAGTAACCGAATCAAAGGCTAAATCTTCAAAAAAAGCTTTGGCGTACATTGTTGAGGTATTACCAATATCACCACGTTTAGCATCTGCAATAGTAAAAATTTCAGGATGTTTTTCGTTGATGTATTTGATTGTTTTTTCCAAAGATTTCCAACCTTTTATTCCGTAAGCTTCATAAAAAGCTGTATTCGGTTTATAAGCAACGCATAAATGATGTGTTGCATCAATAATAGCTTTGTTAAAGGCGAAAATTGGGTCTTCCTCTTTTAGTAAATGTGTTGGGATTTTAGTTAAATCGACATCTAAACCGATGCATAAAAACGATTTCTTTTTGTTAATTTGCTTAACTAATTCTTGTGTAGTCATGTGTTGTTGTAAAAGTTAAGCAAAAGTACACTTTTTTAAGACTTTCTATTATCTTTGTTAGATATGTTTCAATATGTAATCAATAAATTTTTCTACGGATTTTTAACACTATTTGGCGTAGTTACGGTAATTTTCTTTTTATTTAATGTGTTACCTGGCGATCCTGCAAGGATGATGTTAGATCAGCGAGAGGATACTGAACAGCTTCAAAATATCAGAAAAAAGTATGGTTTTGATAAACCGATATTTACGCAATATTTATATTATTTAAATGATGTTTCTCCGCTGTCGTTACACAGTAATAAAGTGGATGATTATACCTTTTTAGCAGATGGTAAATATAAATATCAAAAAATAATAACGATAAATTCTGTAAATTTGGTAATTAAATACCCTTATTTACGACAATCATTTCAGAAGAACGGAAAAAATGTATCCGAAGTAATATCAGAAACGCTACCAAATACTGCTGTTTTAGCTGTTTTTTCTATTATAATCGCTTTATTTCTAGGGATTTTTTTAGGGATTTTATCAGCATTATATAAAGATACTTTTTTCGATAGAATTATAGCGGTGCTTAGTACTTTAGGAATGAGTGTTCCTTCTTTCTTTTCGGCAATTTTGGCGGCTTGGTTTTTCGGATTTATACTGCATGAATATACTGGTTTAGAAATGACAGGTAGTTTATATGAAGTAGATGATTTTGGCGAAGGAATGCATATTCAGTGGAAAAATTTAATATTACCTGCAATAGTATTAGGAGTTCGTCCGTTAGCAGTAGTAATTCAGTTAATGCGTAATTCGTTATTAGAAACCTTAAATCAAGATTATATAAGAACGGCAAAAGCAAAAGGATTAACAATGTATCAGGTAATTAAAAAACATGCGTTAAAAAACTCTTTAAATCCTGTGGTAACAGCAATTTCAGGATGGTTTGCTTCGATGTTGGCAGGAGCGGTTTTTGTAGAGTATATTTTTAACTGGAACGGATTAGGAAAAGAAATTGTAAATTCATTAAACACACTCGATTTGCCTGTAATAATGGGAAGTGTATTAGTAGTTGCAACCTTATTTATAACTATAAATATATTGGTTGATGTTGTTTATAGTTGGTTAGATCCACGAATTAAATTAAATTAAGATGAAATATTTTTTGTGTTTTATAGTGTTTTTGATATTACAAAGTTGTGCTGTTTTTCAACCAAAAAGGTTTACAAACGAAGCTTTAGATGAAAAATTAGTAACTATAACAAGAGATTCTATCACCTTAAAAGAAATTTTTCAAAAAAATAAAGGAAAACAGCAATTGATACAAGTTTTTGCAACGTATTGTCCTTTTAGTCAGCGTAGTTTTAAAGATGTGATTAAGTTTCAGAAAGAAAATCCATCGTTTAAATATATTTTTTTATCTGTAGATCATTCTTATTTTGATTGGAAAAGAGGACTTGAAAACATCAAAGTAAAAGGACAACATTATTATATTTCTAAAAAAGGAAAAGGAAAATTGGCTAAATTTTTAAAGTTAAAAACAATTCCAAGATTTATGATTGTTGATAAAAAAGGAGAAATTTCACTTTTTAAAGCATCAAGTGTATCAAAAAAAGTAAACAATAAATATTAATTAAAAGTAAAGAAGATGATAAAAAAGATAGTATTCGTTTTTGTAACAATGTTATTATTCAGTTGTTCAGTTGAAAATCCTACTGAATTTTCAAAAGAAGCCTTAGAAGATGTTTTTACTTCAATAGATAAAAAAGAAGAGGTAAAGTTTAGAGATATTTTAGCAAAAAATAAAGGCAAAAAAATAGTAATTGATGTTTGGGCATCTTGGTGTACAGATTGTTTAAAAAGTTTACCAGATGTTAAAAAATTACAAGAGAAAAATCCTGAAGTTGTATTTTTATATTTGTCTTTAGATAGAGATTTAGATTCTTGGCAAGAAGGAGTTCAAAGATTAAATATAAAAGGACAACATTATTTTATGCAATCGGGCTGGGAAGGACGCTTTGGGAAATTTTTAGGTTTAAGCTGGATTCCTCGTTATTTAGTAATTAATGAACAAGGAAAAATAGTTGTTTTTAATGAAACAAAAATAACTGATAATTTAATAACTAAACAAGCTAAAAAATAATGTATTTTTAGCTGAAATATATTTTAAGAAATTTTTTAAAAAAAAATCATGAAAAAAATTATTTACCTATTCGTTTTTGTTTTATTTGCATCTTGTAACGCAGATAAGCCTGCTGCATTTCCAGAAGAAGTTTTAAATGAAAAATTTTTAACTGAAACAGAAGAAACTATAACGTTTAAAGATATCCTTGCAAAACATAAAGGAAAGAAAATAATGTTTGAAATTTGTGCTTCTTGGTGTGCCGAATGTGTATCTGGAATTCCTAAAATAAAAGAATTAAAGGCTGAAAACCCTGACGTTGTTTTCGTTTTTTTATCGATTGATAAATCAATTAAACAATGGAAAAAAGGAAATGTTAGGTTCTTTAATATAGAAGGAGATCATTATTATTTACCTGCAGCACTTAAAGGAGGCTATGCAACAAGTTTAGGTATAAAAGATGTACCAGGATATATGGTGGTTAATGAACGTGGTATTATTTCTTTGGCAAATGTAACAGAACCATTTGACCCAAGATTAGCAGCAGCATTAAAACAGTAGTAAAAACATAAATTATAAAGTCATTTTGAGAAAAAAGATAGTCGCAGGTAATTGGAAGATGAATAAAAACCTTGATGAAACGAAACGGTTAATCAAGCAAATAAAGAAAGGGACAGGGAAAAAAGTAGGTAAAGATACTAGAGTAATTATAGCACCTAGTTTTGTAAATTTAAATACTGCAGTTAAAAGAACTAAAAAATCTAAAATTGAAGTAGCAGCTCAAAATATACATCAATTTAAAAGTGGTGCTTTTACAGGAGAAGTATCTGCGGATATGTTAGCTTCTTTAGGTTTAAATTTGGTAATAATAGGACATTCTGAACGTAGAGAATATTTTGGTGAAACAGATGTTATTCTTGCTCAAAAAGTAGATACTGCGCTTGAAAATAATTTAGAAATTATTTTTTGTTTTGGTGAAGTATTAGAAGATAGAAAATCTGATAATCATTTTAAAGTTGTAGAAAGTCAATTGAAAAATGGATTATTTCATCTGAAGAAAGAAGATTTTGCTAATATTATTTTAGCATACGAACCTGTTTGGGCAATTGGAACTGGTGAAACAGCATCACCAGAACAAGCTCAAGAAATGCATGCTTTTGTTAGAGCAACTATAGCAAAAGAATATGGTGATACAATAGCAAACGATATTTCAATTTTATACGGTGGAAGTGTAAAGCCTGAAAATGCAGAAGAGATTTTTTCGAAAGCAGATGTAGACGGAGGATTAATTGGTGGAGCAGCTTTAAAAGCAGAAGACTTTGTAACGATTATTAAATCAATATAATCAAAAATAATGGATAATATTTATATAGAATATAATTTTGAAGTAACTCCTAAAGATCCAGCAACTGAAATTTTAATTGCTGAATTAGGTGGTATTGGTTTTGAAAGTTTTGTAGAAAATGATAATGGAGTTACAGCATATATTCAGCAAAATGATTGGAAAGAAAATATCTTAGAAGATGTTTTTATATTAAAATCTGAAGAGTTTTCAATATCTTTTAATCATAAAGAAATTGAACAAACAAATTGGAATGCTGAATGGGAAAAGAATTTTAATCAAATTCAAGTAGATGATTTAGTAAGTATAAGAGCGCCATTTCATGAGAACCCTAATTTAAAGTACGATATTGTTATTGAGCCAAAAATGAGTTTTGGTACAGGTCATCATGAAACAACTCACATGATGGTACAGCATTTAATTGATTTAGATATCACCAATAAAAAAACATTAGACATGGGCTGTGGAACAGGAATTTTAGCAATTTTTGCTGAAATGAAAGGCGCACAACCTATTGATGCTATTGATATTGATGCTTGGTGTTATGAAAATTCAGTAGAAAACGTAGAAAGAAATGGGGGTAAGCATATTTCGGTTTTTGAAGGAGATTCATCTTTATTAACCGATAAAAAGTATGATGTTATTATTGCAAATATCAATCGTAATATTTTATTGAGCGATATGGAAATATATACAAGTTGCTTGAATAAAAAAGGTATTTTATTATTAAGCGGTTTCTATAGTGAAGATATTCCTCTGATAGATGCGGAAGTTTCAAAATACGGTTTAACATTAAAGAAAACAATTAAAAGAAATAATTGGGTAGCTTTGCAGTATCAAAAAACAGTGTAAATGAGTACGATAGAGAAAATACAAGAAGAGCTTGATGTTTTGGTAGAAGAAACAAAACAGCATGAAATTATTTTACATAATGATGATGTAAATTCTTTCGATTTTGTAATCGATAGTTTGATTGATGTTTGTAATCATACACCAGAGCAAGCAGAGCAATGTTCTGTGTTAGTTCATTATAAGGGTAAATGCGCCGTAAAAACAGGTGAGTATAAAGATTTAGAACCAAGATGTAGTAAGTTGTTACAATTAGGTTTATCCGCAGAAATAATTTAATATGGAAAGTATTTTTAGGTATTACGAATTTTCTGATTTTATAAATGATAAATCGGCTTCTTTTTCGGGAAATGAAATTTGCTACACAGTATTAAATGAAGAACATTTTTTAATTTTTGAGAAAGATAAAGAAACTTATAACTTATATGTTTCTAAATATAATAATGAAAATGAAATAGGTGTTAAGCCTCCTGAAATACTAGAGGTACTAGTTGAAAAATATAATAAATCAATACCAGCTCATCGTGTATTTTTAAGGAAATATTTATATTAAAAACTCAAAAAAAAACTTTTTTTGAGTTTTTTTTTGTTTTAATGTGACGCTTTAAATATAAGCGTGTCTTATATAGTGTAAGTAGTTTACAAAATAAAAATAAGAAATATAAAAGCTTTAAAATGTCCTCGGTTACTTCTCTGAGTAAGATAAATGCCTATAGATTCCCTTTTTAGGAACCTTCGGAAAAGAGAAGTTTTAATAGATTTTAAAGTATTAAAAATAGTAGTAGTTAGTTTTTATACTAAGTTTGGTTAGATGAAAAGGCCTTAAGCGGAAGCTTAAGGTCTTTTCTATTTTATATATTTTCGTTTTTTTAATATAATTTGTTTTAAAAGGAGCTTCTGAAATTAAAAATAAGTAAATTTTAATTCCTAATTTTGATTAAAAATAGGGTAATTAATAATGGATATCAATAATAATAATAATCAGCCAACTGATAAACAGCAGGAGTCAAAGTTTTCAGAAGATGTAGCGTTAAAAAATGAGGAAAACTCGAAGGAAGAAAAACCTGTTAAACGAAAAAGAAGACAGGCTACTCAAGAACAATTAAATAATCCACTTCACGGAGTAAAATTAGCTCAAATTTTAGAGAGTTTAGTTGCGTATTATGGTTGGGAGTATTTGGGAGAACGTGTGAATATTCGTTGTTTTATAAATAATCCTACGATGAAATCAAGCCTTGGTTTTTTAAGAAGAACAACTTGGGCTAGAGAGCATGTTGAAGATGTTTATTTAGAAATGTTAAAAGAAAAAGAATCAGATTAGATATCAATAAGAAACACTTTTCAATAAAAATGAAAAGTGTTTTTTGTTTTTGGTTAGTGTTAAGGTGTGGTTTTTGTTTTTATAAATTAATTTAAATTTTCTTCTTCAATTTTTTTATTTAATTCAATTAACGCTACTCTTACTTTTGCTATTTCATTTTTTAAAACTGTATGATTAGCTGGATCGATTTCATCTAATATTTTTAATAACTTATTATGATCATATTTAATATCATATTTTTCTATTTCTGTAGGATTATCAGAAATAAAATCAATTAACTTTTTTACATATTCTAAATTATAGATTCCTGTAGTAAAATCAAGTTTTTCTTCTTTTTCATTATGGAGGTAATAACTATATAATAGGATGTATTTTATTCCTTCTAATGTATAATTAATTGTTGCATAAGTTTCTTGTTCTTTAGCACAGAATTGCGCAAGAGATACATTTAAATTACCCATAGTAAAATAGGAATCTCCTTCAATCTTATCAATTCTTTCTAGTTCTTTATCGAATTCTGCTTTTTGAAGTTCTATTCTTTTTTTAGCTTTAACTTCTACTTTTTTTATTTTCTTATTAATAGATGCAAATGTAATAAGCCCTATTAAACCTACTATAAAAAGATAAAAACCTGTTTGAAGATTTAAAGATGTAGCATAAAAATCTGTTTTTGACCTTAAAGAAATTAATTCTTTTTCAGTAGAAATATTTAAATCTTTTACTGTAGTTATTTCTTTAGAAATATGAGCAAATTTGGAGTGGAATAAGTTTATTTGATTTTTTAAACTATCTATAGTTTTCGTTTTGTTAATTTCAATTACATTTTTAACAATTTCTGTTTTTTTCTTTTGGCTTACCATAGCAATAGGTGCCATTATTATTAATAATATTAATAATGTTTTTTTCATAGTATTGGGCGTTTATTTTTAATGAATTACTAAGATAGTATTAAAAAAACAAAAACCGATAAGACATTTATACGATTTCAACAAAAGACAAAACGAATAAAAAATAGATAGGTAAAAGTAATTGAAGAGCTGTTATAAGAAAAAATAGCTTGAAGATTCTTCTTTAAAAGCAAAAAACACTAAGAAAATAAATTCTTAGTGTTTTGTTGTGACCTCGGCTGGATTCAAACCAGCAACCTCTTGAGCCGTAATCAAGTGCGCTATTCAGTTGCGCCACGAGGCCGTCGTATTGCGAGTGCAAATCTACAACTGTTTTCTGGTTTAAAAAAATAAAATTGTGTTTTTTTTACTTTTTTTAAAAAAAAATTATTCTAACTCTTTTTTGAAGTTATTTATTATCTCTTTAGATTTCTCATTATCAGATTTATATATAAATAGTTCAGAAGAATCACCTGTAGAACCAAAACCTGCTAATCTTCCAGATTCTTTTGAATCTTTAATTAAACTAGGAATTTTTGCTTCATCAAGTAAAAAAGCAAGCCTATTTGCTAAAATTGAAGTTCCTGTGTATACTTTAATGTGTTCTTTCATAATTTAAAATTTTTAATCTAATGAATTTATAGTAATAAAGGCACGCCACCCAATAATTGCTAATTGAATTTTAGATGCTTTAGAAATATCTAAATCTCTTTTTGTAAAAGAGGGCAGTAGTAGTTTATTTATTTTTGCTATAGCTTTAAAAAAATATTTTTTCATTTTATATTTAATTCTACCTCAAAAATACTTTAAAAAATAACCTATTACTATTAGGTGAAATATCTTTTACTTCACCTAATAGTAAAAATACTAATTTTATTTTTTATTTTCCATCATTTTTTTAGCAAGACTAGCACCAATTAAGGATTGTAATAGACTTCCGTTTGTATTTACTCCATTCTTACTTCCTTCAATATAAGTAGAAGGTAGTTTTAGGTCTTTTATTTGCTCTGCTACTCCTACAGCTGTTTTATATTCCCATTCTGCTTTTTCTTGTGGTGTTAGACCTGCACTTACTAATTTAGCATTTTCATAGTACTGTGCATCTGCAGCAACTTTTTTACTTTTAGCTTTATATTGTTCAACTTCAAATTGCTTTTTTTCTTTTATTAGGTTAAATCCAGCAACTTTAGCTTCTGTTTCTGCTTCTATAGTTTGTTGAATTTGAATTTTTTCTAATCTAGCTCTTTCTTTTGCTTTTTCAGACTCTCCTTTTGCAACTTCTTTTTTAGCTCTATAGTATTCACGTTCGGCTTGTTGTTTTTCTAATTGAGTTTGTGCAACTTCATTTTTTTGTAAGTCTAAACGTTCATCAAAAGAAGCTTCCCAATCTATACCTGTTACTTGAGCTTGGTAAATTTTTAAACCATATTGTTTTAAAGTATTAGAGTTATCTCTACTAATACTACCATCTTTAGCTCTTTTTATTCTAAACTTTTTTTGTTTGCTTGATTTTCCAATTTTTATTTTTCTAATAGTAGTTGTATCTCCTACAATTTCATTATTATTTTCAGCTTCGTAATATTGTTCTACTTGATACATTCCATTTTCTAATTGATCTCTAAAATATCTATCAAAATCAGAAGCTTGTCCAGAAATATAATCTTGAGCATCCATTAATTTACAAGTATTTTTTATAGCAGCATCAATATTTGGTAAAACTCTTCCGTAAATCAATTTAGATTCACTTCTATTTCTATCTGCCATGTTTAAGAAAACAGCTTCATCATTAATATTTACACCAACAATTACAGAAGTACTTATTTCAGCTTTAATAGCATCGCTAAATTCCCATTTTTGAGCTTTTCTATTATAAATTCCTCTATCACTTTTTGGTAATTCACTTTCATCTTTAACGATAATGTCTTTTATTGATGTTTCATATGATAAAGGAATAATTCTTCCCCACCATTTTAATTTTAAACCTTGAGTGGTTATCATTTTATCACCTCCTGATACGTATTGTACGGCATAAGCAGTACCTGCATCTGCATAAAAAAACATTCCTGTTATAATACTCATAAAAGCACCAAGTGCTGTTAATTGAATACTTCTTTTTAAAGTAAACCAAGTTAATATTTTATTGTCTTTTATAATAGATTTTAATACAATGGTTATTAATCCTGTAATAATTAGTAATACTCCGATAAATGTTAGCATAGATTTTTGTTTGGTTTTAAAAATTAATTAATATAAAAAGGTGATAATTGTTGCAATTTTTATTGCAATAATTATTAGTTTAAGCGTAATAGCAATCATTTTTTTGAATTTTAAGTTAGTTAGTTTTTTGAATTTTTTATGAATATATAGTAAAGCCAAGTATATTTCCAAAAAGATATTTATAGTTTGATTTATTTGAGTTTAAATAATAACTTAAATAACATTAAATGGTTTAATTATGAAATGTCATTATCTATAAATGTGTTTTAATTTGTAGTTGAATAATTTATTTATTGTTTTAAAGTGTAATTGTGTAAAGGGCTTTTGTTCTTTTTTTTAAAAATTAAATTAAAATAAGTGCTGATAAATGTTGTTTTGCTCTTTTTTAAAGATTTTTTGTGTTTGTTTATTTTCAAGTCAAAGTTCTATATTTGCGTAAAAAATATATTGATGGATATTGTATACATAGCATTAGGATTGTTATTATTAGTTCTTGGAGGGAATTGGCTTTTAAAAGCAGCTGTAGGATTATCATTAAAATTAAATATCCCTAAAGTAGTAATTGGGATGACGGTTGTTTCTTTTGCAACCTCTGCACCTGAATTGATTGTTAGTATTAAATCAGCTTTAAACGGATCTCCTGGTTTGGCTGTGGGAAATGTAATTGGTTCTAATATTGCAAATATTGGTTTGGTATTAGGTATTACATTAATTTTATCGACTATTGAAGTTGAGAAAAATTTCTATAAAACAGATTGGCCTATAATGATGCTTGCATCTGGATTATTGTATTTCTTTATCGCTTTTGATCATACGATTCAACAATATGAAGGTATTATTTTATTTACTGTTTTAGTAGTGTTTTTAGTTTATTTACTACGTTTTCAGAAAACACCAGTTGAAGTTGATGAGATTTCAGAAGATGATGAAAATATGCCCGTATATAAAGTTATCGCTTTTTTAGCAGTTGGAGGTTTCTGTTTGTGGTTAGGTTCTGAATGGTTAATTGATGGAGCTACAAATTTAGCTAAAAGTATGGGAGTAAGTGATGCAATTATTGGAGTTACAGTAGTTTCAGTAGGAACAAGTGTACCTGAATTAGCAGCATCAATTATTGCAGTATTAAAAAAGGAAAAAGCGATTTCTTTAGGAAACTTAATTGGTTCGAATGTATTTAATATTTTGGCAGTTTTAGGAATTACATCAATTATTACGCCTATAAAATTAGGTACTGATGCTTTAAGTTTAGTTAATAGTGATATTTATTGGATGTTGGCAATTTCATTTATTGTATTGCCATTTGCATTTTTCCCAAAGAAATTACGTTTAAACTGGATACACGGAATTATATTATTAGTCGCTTATACAACATTTGTATATTTAAAATTGAGTTAAGTATCTGTTTAAAAAATAGAATTTAAGGTTATTAAGTTTAGCAAAATTTCTAGCCCCGATTGAAGCAATTGTTTGAGCTCTTTTTTATTTTTTTCTTTTGAAAAATAAAAAAAGCGAGTGCGGAAAGCGGGAAATTGCTTCAAATAATTTTTATAAAATATAGCACAAAAAAAAGCCCTTAAATTAATTTAAGGGCTTTTTATATTTTTTATAAGATATTATAAATTATCGCAAACAGGTTTTACCGTTTGTATAATTCTTGAAGCAATTTTATAAGGGTCTCCGTTTGAAGCAGGTCTTCTGTCTTCTAAATATCCTTTCCAATCGTTATCAACTGTTAAAATAGGAATACGAATTGAAGCACCTCTATCTGAAATTCCATAACTGAAATCGGTAATAGAAGCAGTTTCGTGTAAACCTGTTAAACGTTGGTCGTTGTAAGCTCCGTAAATATCGATATGTTCTTTAGTTACTGGTCTGAAAGCTTCACATATTTTCATGTAAACTTCTTTAGAACCACAAGTTCTTAACACAGTGTTAGAGAAATTTGCGTGCATTCCAGAACCATTCCAATCTCCTTTTACAGGTTTTGGGTGATACTCGATGTAGTAACCATATTGTTCTGTTAATCTGTCTAATAAATATCTAGCAATCCAGATTTCATCACCAGCAATTTTTGCACCTTTAGCAAATAATTGAAATTCCCATTGCCCTGAAGCAACTTCTTGGTTAATTCCTTCAAAGTTTAAACCTGCATCAATACATAAATCAGCATGTTGTTCTACGAAATCTCTACCGTGAGTATTTCTTCCACCAACAGAACAGTAATACATTCCTTGAGGTCCAGGATATCCGCCAACAGGAAATCCTAAAGGAAGTTGTGTTTTTCTATCCATGATAAAATATTCTTGTTCAAAACCGAACCAGAAATCGTTATCATCATCATTAATAGTAGCACGAGCGTTAGATTCGTGCGGAGTTCCATCAGAATTAAGAACTTCAGTCATTACTAAATATCCGTTAATACGAGCAGGGTCAGGATAAATTGCAACAGGTTTTAAAACGCAATCAGAAGCGCCTCCTGAAGCTTGTCTTGTAGAAGATCCATCAAAAGACCAGTTTTTTAGCTCTTCAAGTGTTCCTTGAAAATTTTCGTGCTCTTCAACCTTTGTTTTACTTCTTAGGTTTTGTGTTGGTTTGTAACCATCTAACCAAATGTACTCTAACTTAATTTTTGCCATGATAATAAGAATCTATTTTTATGATCAAATTCGTTGCAAAAATAAATAATATATATTGTATGCTAAAATTTATAGGGGTGAAATATTTAAAATTAACTTTAATTTAATTTACCCCCTATTTTTTTAGGGGTTGTTATTTTTAATTGATGATATTATGTATTTTTGATGTTCAGTTTTATACTTTTTTAACTTTTTTTAACTTTTTTTTTAATACTTATATATAATGTCAACTTTAAGATTTAATGCTTTAAAAGAAATTTTACATAGAAAACCTGTTTTTATTGAAGAAAAAGGGCGTCGTTCGGAATTGTTTGGGAAAAATGTTTTTAACGAACAAGCAATGCGTCAGTATATGACAAAAGCTGCATATAAAAGTGTGATGGATGCAATTGAATTCGGAAATAAAATTGATAGAAAAATTGCCGATCAAATTGCGGTAAGTATGAAAGATTGGGCGTTGTCTAAAAATGCGACTCATTATACACATTGGTTTCAGCCATTAACAGGTGCAACTGCAGAAAAACATGATGCTTTTTTTGAAACGATTGAAGGTGGTGGAGCAATGGAACGTTTTGATGGTGGACAATTAGTACAACAAGAACCTGATGCTTCTAGTTTTCCGCATGGCGGGATAAGAAATACTTTTGAAGCTCGTGGTTATACGGCTTGGGATCCTACATCGCCAGCATTTGTGTACGGTACAACTTTATGTATTCCAACGGTTTTTGTTGCTTATACAGGAGAAGCTTTGGATAATAAAGCGCCGTTATTAAGAGCTTTGCAAGCTGTTGATACATCGGCAACAGCAGTTTGTAAGTATTTTGATAAAAATGTATCAAAAGTAAATGCAACTTTAGGATGGGAACAGGAATATTTTTTAATCGATACCGCTTTGGCTGCTGCTCGTCCTGATTTAATGATGACAGGAAGAACACTTTTAGGACATTCTCCTGCAAAAGGACAACAATTAGATGACCATTATTTTGGATCAATTCCTGATAGAGTGATGAGTTTTATGCGTGATTTAGAGCAAGAATCAATGCTTTTGGGGGTTCCTGTAAAAACACGTCATAATGAAGTTGCACCGAATCAGTTTGAGTTAGCTCCCATTTTTGAAGAAGCTAATTTAGCTGTTGATCATAATTCATTATTAATGGATGTGATGGAAAAAGTATCGCAACGTCATCAGTTTAAAGTTTTATTTCATGAAAAACCTTTTGAAGGAATCAATGGTTCAGGAAAACATAATAACTGGTCTTTAGCAACCAATACAGGTGTTAATTTATTGAGCCCTGGAAAAACTCCGATGAAAAATTTACAATTCTTAACCTTTTTTGTAAATACAATTAAAGCAGTTCATGATTATGAAGCATTAATTAGAGCATCCATAGCAAGTGCAAGTAATGACCATAGATTAGGAGCAAATGAAGCTCCGCCAGCAATTATATCAGTTTTTATAGGAACGCAATTATCCGAAGTATTAGACGAATTAGAAAACGTTACTAAAGGAAAATTATCTCCTCAAGAAAAAACAGATTTAAAATTAAATATCGTAGGTAAAATTCCTGAAATATTATTAGATAACACGGATAGAAACCGAACATCTCCTTTTGCTTTTACAGGAAATAAATTCGAATTACGTGCCGTAGGTTCTTGGTCTAATTGTGCAGGACCAATGACGGTTTTAAATACGGTTATCGCGAAGCAGTTAAAAGAATTTAAAGTTGAGGTAGATAAATTAATAGATGCTAAAAGTCTTAAAAAAGATGAAGCCATTTTTAATGTGTTAAGAGAATATATTAAGGAATCAAAAAAAATTAGATTTGAAGGCGATGGTTACGGAATTGAATGGGAAAAAGAAGCCGAAAAACGTGGTTTAAGTAATCATAAAACAACTCCAGAGGCTTTAAAAGCTAAAATATCAGAAAAATCAATTGCTCTTTTTGAAGAGATGAATGTGATGAATAAGATAGAAGTAGTTGCTCGTCATGAAATTGAATTAGAAGAATATTCAAAACGAATTCAAATTGAAAGTAGAGTATTGGCAGATGTTGCCAGAAATCATGTAATTCCTACGGCTATTCAATATCAAAATACATTAATCGAAAATGTAAAAGGATTGAAAGAGATTTTTGGAACTAGTTTTGAACAATATGCTAAAGAACAGCTTGATTTAATCAAAAAAATATCAGGACATATTGCAGGAATAAACTCTAAAATAGAACAAATGACCGAAGAACGTAAAATAACAAATACGTTTGTTGGTCAGAAAAATGCAGATAATTATTGTAATAAAGTAAAGCCCTTTTTTGATGAAATACGCTATCATTGCGATAAGTTAGAATTATTAGTTGATGACAATTTATGGCCTTTAACAAAGTATAGAGAATTGCTATTTATCAGATAAAAGAGAGGTAATAAAAAGAATTAACTAAAAATTAAATAGGAAACCCTTTTGAATTCTTTTAAATTTGCAGTCAACAACAACATAACACATGAGTAACGAAGTATCTAAACGCTACGCGCAAAGAGGAGTATCGGCATCTAAAGAAGATGTTCACAATGCTATAAAGAATATTGATAAAGGTTTATTTCCAAAAGCTTTTTGTAAAATAGTTCCAGATTATTTAACCAATGATGAAGATTATTGTTTAATTATGCATGCAGACGGAGCGGGAACAAAATCTTCGTTAGCCTATATGTATTGGAAAGAAACAGGAGATATTTCTGTTTGGAAAGGAATTGCACAAGATGCATTAATAATGAATATTGATGATTTATTATGTGTTGGAGCAACCGATAATATTATGTTATCGTCTACAATTGGACGTAATAAAAGTAAAATTCCTGGTGAAGTTTTATCAGCAATTATTAACGGAACTGAAGAGTTAATTGAAGATCTAAAAGGTTTTGGAGTAACTATTCATTCAACAGGTGGTGAAACTGCTGACGTTGGTGATTTAGTACGTACAATTATTGTAGATTCTACCGTAACAGCTCGTATGAAACGTACTGATGTTGTTGATAACGCAAACATTAAAGCTGGTGATGTAATTGTTGGTTTGGAGTCTTTTGGACAAGCAACTTATGAAACTGAGTATAATGGTGGAATGGGTTCTAATGGATTAACATCTGCTCGTCATGATGTTTTTGACAACTATTTAGCAACCAAATATCCTGAAAGTTTTGATGCAGCTGTTCCTGAGGATTTAGTGTATTCGGGGAAAATGAAATTAACAGATGCTGTTGAAAATTCTCCAATTGATGCAGGTAAATTAGTTTTATCTCCAACAAGAACATATGCACCAATTATTAAAGAAATTTTATCAAAATTTAATTCTGATACGGTTCACGGAATGATTCATTGTTCTGGTGGAGCGCAAACTAAAATTTTACATTTTGTTGATGAGTTACATATTGTAAAAGATAATATGTTTCCAGTTCCGCCTTTATTTAAATTGATACAAGAGCAATCAAAAACAGATTGGAAAGAAATGTATCAAGTATTTAACTGTGGTCATAGAATGGAAATTTATGTATCTCCTGAAGTTGCAGATGATATTATAGCGATTTCAAAATCGTACAATGTGAATGCACAAATTGTAGGTAGAGTAGAAGCTTCTGAAACCAAAAAACTTACTATAAATAGTGAATTTGGGACTTTTAATTATTAAATAAAAGTATATTATAAAAAAAGCCTCAGTAAAACTGAGGCTTTTTTTTATGTTTTAAATTTAATAATATATTTTTTTGTTAATGATTTTTACTAATTTTTTAGCTTCCATTTTTTTGATGGTTCTAATTGTAGCTTCAATACTTAAGCCTAGTAAACCGGCGATGTTTTTTCTTGTAAAATCTATTTTTAAATTAAAAGGTAGGTTGTTTTCGTGAATATCATTTTTTAAGTAATTTAAAAGAGTTAAAATAGCTTCTTCCGCAGAATTAGATGTAATACCATTTGCTATAGTTGCTTTAAAATAAAGTCTTTTAGAAATCATTTTTGTAAAAGCATAATGCACTTCATTATTATTTAATAATAGCTCTTTAAAAATTTCTTTTTTTAAACGATAAACCTTTAATGAGTTTAAAGCTATTGCGTTTGCAGGATAATTTGTATCAATTAACAAAGGTGGTTCACCAAAACTTCTGTTTTTACCAAAAATACCTTGAATAAATTCATTACCACTTTCATTATAGTAATTCATTTTTACACCACCACTTATAATTTGATAGTAGTATTTAGGACTATTTCCTTTTTCAAAAAGATACTCTCCTTTTGAAAAATGAACGATTTCACAACCATATTCTTTTAATGTTTTTTCTTTTATCATATGATTTAAGTCATAGGTTATTACAAATATAGTAAAGTAGTTTTGCCACTCAACAAAGTTAAGAAAATGAATAACATAGTAAACTACTTACTATCAATAGCATGTTTTACCTGTATTTATTTGTTTCATAAATTTTTATTTAATGGAATTGAGACTACTTATATTATAGCTGCTTTTGGAGCTTCTGCAGTTTTAGTTTTTTCAAATAATACAATAAAACATTCAGCTATTAAAGTGTTTATTAGTTCGATACTAGCGGCTTTTATTGGTGTATTGTTAAATGAGTTTGATTTCGATTTAATCATTAAAATAATACTAGCGATAAGCTCTTGTATTTTAATAATGAACCTTCTTGATATAAGTTATCCTCCTGCAGGAGCTATAACTCTTATTCCGTTATTGTCTAATTCAGAAATAGAAAGTTTAGGTTATTGGTATGTTTTATATCCAATTACAACAGGTTTATTAATTATTTATTCATTTTCAAAATTAAAAGATAAATTAAATACAATTAATTATGGCAAGTAAAAAAACAATTGAAATCGTAAAATCAACAGCCCCAGTTTTAGAACAACATGGAGAAGCTATTACGAAAGTTTTTTATAGATTACTTTTTGAAAATCATCCAGAGTTAAAAGATATTTTTAACATGACTAATCAAAAAAAAGGAAATCAACCGAAAGCATTAGCAAATGCTGTTTTTAAATATGCGCAACATATTGATAAATTAGAAATGTTAGGTGGTATGGTAGATACCATTGTACAAAAACATGTAAGTTTGTCTATACCAAAAGAAGGATATCCTATTGTAGGAGAAAATTTATTAGCAGCAATCAAAGATGTTTTAGGTGATGCAGCAACCCCTGAAATAATGGATGCTTGGGCAGAGGCTTATGGAGATTTAGCAGCTATTTTTGTTAGTAAAGAAGAGGCTATTTATACTGATAAAGAAAGTAGTATAGGTGGTTTTAGAGGTATGAAAGAGTTTGTGGTAGTTAATAAAATATTTGAAAATGATGTGATTACATCATTTTATTTGAAAAGAAAAGATGAAGAGCCAGTACCTAGTTTTATTGCTGGGCAATATATTGCTTTAAATATTGAAATACCAAATACACCTCATAAGCATACTCGAAATTATAGTATGTCAGATTCTAATGATAAAGATTATTTAAGAATTAGTGTTAAAAAAGAAACTGGTAATCCTGATGGAATAGTTTCAAATTATCTACATTCTGATGTTACTATTGGTGATACTTTATTAATAGGGATGCCTTCAGGAGAATTTGTTTTACAAGAAACTACTCAACCATTAGTTTTAATAAGTGGAGGTATAGGAGTTACACCTATATTGAGTATGTTTAAAGAGGCTGTTAAAAATAAAAATCAAGAAATTATAATTATCCAATGTGCTTTAAATAGCGATACTCATGCTTTTAAAAATGAAATTGATGCGTTGCTAAGAGATAACTCAGCTTCGGTATCAGTTTATAGTAATCCTTTAAAAAGTGATGTATTAGGTGAAAATTATGATTATCAAGGATATTTAACAAAAGAAATTTTAAATTATTTAGAAATTTCTAATAATAGCGATTTCTATTTTTGTGGACCAACGCCTTTTATGGCAAATGTTTTAGATATTTTAGATGATTTAAATGTTGATAATAATCATATAAATTATGAGTTTTTTGGACCTGTAGAAGAACTAAAACTTGTTCACTAACAGACTATTTTACATAATAGCTCTTTTAGTTTATAAAACTAAAAGAGCTGTTTTTATTGATATAAAATTTTCATATTTTTTGATGAAATTCAATTTATTTTTATTGAACATTATGTACTTTAGCTAGTTGAAAATTGTTTTATTTATGAAGAAAGTATTTATATTAATAATCTTATTACAGACATTAATTGTAGTAAGTCAAGATAAAAATAATGGTGCTATTTCAGGAAAAATAATTGATGCTAAAACAAGAGATGTTATTCCTTTTGTAAATGTATTGGTTTATGGAACCACAAAAGGAGTTGTTTCTGATGAAAATGGAGCTTTTAAAATAACTAATATTCCTTTAGGATATAATAAAATACAAGTATCGTTTATTGGTTATGAAACGTTAATTTCTGATGAATATTTAGTTACAAATGATAATATCCCGTTTGTAACCATTGAATTAAAAGAAAGTGAGACTAATTTAAATGAAGTTGAGGTAAAGGCTAATTTGTTTAAAAAATCGGTACAAAGTCCGTTGTCTTTACAATCTTTAGGAGTTGCTGAAATTGAAAAAAATCCCGGAGGAAATAGAGATGTTTTAAAAGTAATTCAATCTTTTCCTGGTGTTGCTTCTAATCCTGGTTTTAGAAATGATATTATAATTAGAGGAGGCGCAACATCTGAAAATAAATTTTATTTAGATGGTATTGAAGTTCCTGTAATTAATCATTTTCAAACACAAGGCGCAACTGGTGGACCTGTAGGAATAATGAATGCCGATTTAATTCGTAAGGTTGATTTTTATTCGAGTGCTTTTCCTGCAAATAGAGGAAATACGTTAAGTTCGGTTATAGAATTTACACAAAAACAAGGAAATCCAACTGCTTTAAATACAAGAGCTACTTTAGGAACTTCTGATGCAGGAATTACTTTAGATGGTCCTTTAGGTGATAATACTACTTTTATGTTGTCTGTTCGTCAATCATATTTGCAGTTTTTATTCAAGCTGATAAAATTACCTTTTTTACCAACTTATAACGATTTTCAGTTAAATGTAAAATCGCAATTATCAAAAAATAGTGAATTATCAATAATTGCTTTAGGAGCAATCGATAATTTTAAATTGAATGAATCTGTAAATGATGATATAACAGATGAAGATATTTTAAAAAGAAATAATATTGTTTTAAACACTGTTCCTGTAAATAGTCAATGGAATTATACGGTTGGTGCTAGTTATAAGTATTTTGCTGAAAACTCGACACATTTAGTGGTTTTAAGTAGAAATGAGTTGAAAAATACTGCTGAAAAATATTTTTTGAATCAAGAAGTACCAGCAAATTTATTGTTAGATTATAATTCTAAAGAAATAGAAACTAAGTTTCGATATGAAAATAATTTTAGCACTTCAAATAATTATAAAGTTAACATAGGTACAAACATAGAAACGGCTACTTATTTAAATAATACGTATCGAAAAGTGGCAAATTCTCAAGGAGTTTTTGAAGATACTTTTAATTCTGATATCAATTTTATTAAATATGGTGTTTTTGGTCAGATATCAAAAGAATATTTAAATAATAAATTAGGTGTTTCCTTCGGATTTAGAATTGATGGTGTTGATTATAATAAAGAAATGAAAAATTCATTCAATCAATTTTCGCCAAGGCTTTCACTAAATTATAGCTTAAATGATAAAATGAGTTTAAGTTCATCGGTAGGGCGTTATTATCAATTACCGTCTTATACTGTTTTAGGGTTTAAAGATAATTCAGGAGAATTTATCAACAAAAAAGGATTAAAATATATACAGTCAGACCATTTTGTAAGTGGATTATCATACAAACCAAATACGAGTTCTAAAATTACTTTTGAAGGATTTTATAAAGCATATGATAATTATCCATTTTCAGTAAGAAATCAAATTAGTTTGGCAAATTTAGGAGCTGATTTTGGTGTTGTAGGAAATGAAGAGGTCGTTTCTAATTCAAAAGGACGTGCTTATGGTTTTGAAGTTTTGGCTCAGAAAAAATCATTTAATGGTTTATACGGATTAGCTTCATATACTTTTGTGAGAAGTGAATTTAAAGATGCTTTAGGAAGTTATATTCCTTCTACTTGGGATAATAAACATCTTTTAACAATAACGGCAGGAAAAAAATTAAAGAAAAATTGGGAAATAGGAACTAAATTTAGATTAGTTGGAGGAAGACCTTACACGCCTTATGATAGAAATGCTTCATCATTAAAAACTAATTATGATGTTGCAAATGGAGCTATTTTAGACTTTTCAAGATTAAATGAAAAACGTTTTGATACATACACACAATTAGATTTAAGAGTTGATAAAACATGGTTTTTAAAGAAAGTAGCTATTAATTTATATGTTGATATTCAGAATGTTTACGCTAGTAGTGCTAGTGAGCAACCTTTTTTATTACCAATAGAAGATGCTGATGGACGAGTTTCAAACCCTAATGATTCATCAAGATATGTTTTAGAAGAAATAGAAAGTACATCGGGTAATGTTTTACCAAGAATAGGAGTGATTGTAGATTTTTAATATGTCTAAATTTTTAATATTCTGTTAAAAAATAGTAAATTGCTCGTCTAACTTAAATTTATTCCATGAAAAACTTGTTTATCGGAGCCGCTTTTTGCTTTTTAAGTATCGGTTCAATTACAGCTCAACAATACAAATTCAAAACAGTAGAAGACGTAGAAAGTACTCAGGTAAAAAGTCAAGGAAGTACAGGTACTTGCTGGAGTTTTTCAACAACTTCATTTTTAGAATCGGAAGTTATAAGATTAACAGGTAAAAATATTGATTTATCAGAAATGTATACGGTTCGTAATACGTATTCAGAAAAAGCTAATAATTATTTATATCGTCAAGGAAAAGCACAATTTAGTCAGGGAGGTTTAGCACACGATGTAATTAATTCGGTAGCAAATTACGGGTTAGCTCCTGAGCAAGTTTTTTCAGGTTTAGATGCTGGTCAAGATAGACATAATCATGCAGAGGTTGTTGAAGTTTTAAAATCGATGTTAAACGCTTACATTAAAAATCCAGCTAAAGAATTAAGCCCTAGATGGAAAAAAGCAACAGAAAGTGTTTTAGATGTTTATTTAGGTGAAAATAAAAAAACATTTAATTTTGATGGAGCTAGTTATACTCCAAAAAGTTTTGCAGAACACATCAAAATTAACCCTGAAAATTATGTTTCATTAACTTCTTTTCAGCATGCAAAAATGTATGATGAATTTGTATTGAATATTCCTGATAATTTTTCAAACGGGGCATTTCATAATGTTTCATTAGATGAATTAGTTTCAGTAACAGAAAATGCTATTAAAAAAGGATATACAATTGCTTTAGACTGTGATGTTTCTGAAAAAACATTTTCATCAAAAAATGGTATTGCAATTATTCCTGCTAGCAGTTCAGAAGGTAAAAAAGGTTTAACTGAATTAGTTAAAGAAAAGAATATTACACCAAGTTTTCGTCAATCAGAATTTGAAAACTTTAATACTACAGATGATCATTTAATGCACATTGTCGGATTAATGAAAGATCAGAAAGGAAATAAGTATTTCAAAGTAAAAAATTCTTGGGGTTCAAAAGTAGGAAATAAAGGATATATTTATATGTCTGTCCCTTATTTTAAATTAAAAACAATTTCTGTATTATTACATAAAGATGGAGTTTCAAAAGGTTTAAAAAAGAAACTAAACATTAAGTAACTCTTATTTTAAAATTATAAATAAAAAGCTCGAAGATATTTCTTCGAGCTTTTTTGTTTTTATAAAATAAAGCGAAATTTTGTATCTTTCCTGCGTTATAAAAAATAAATATATATGGAAGAAAAGATAAATAAAGATAAAAATGTAGCGGAGTCTAAACAGGCTGTTCATGAGGATGCAAAAGGTTTATGGGAAAGTTTTAAAAAGTTTTTGGTAGAGCTGTTAGATTTTCGTGATGATACGGATCAAGAAGCAACTATTGAAGCGATAAAAGTAGATATTCCTTTTAAAGGTGCTACAGCTTGGATTTTAATTTGTTCAATATTCGTTGCATCTATTGGTTTAAATGCAAATTCAACAGCGGTTGTTATTGGAGCGATGTTAATATCTCCATTAATGGGACCTATTTTAGGAATAGGAATGTCGTTGGCTATTAATGATATTGACACCTTAAAAAAATCAATGGTAAATTTAGCAACCATGATTGTTTTAAGTTTATTAACAGCATTTTTGTTTTTCTTTTTGTTTCCTTTAAAAGAAGAAACATCAGAATTATTAGGTAGAGTAAAACCTGATATTAGAGATGTATTAATTGCCTTTTTTGGTGGTTTAGCTTTAATTATAGCTCGTACAAAAAAAGGAACAATAGCATCGGTAATTTTTGGAGTTGCAATTGCTACGGCATTAATGCCACCTTTATGTACAGCTGGGTATGGTTTGGCTATTGGTAATTTTGATTACTTTTTTGGCGCAATGTATCTGTTTACTATTAATACTATTTTTATAGCATTAGCTACTTTTGTAGTATTGAAATTATTAGGATTTACAATGATTCGTTATGTGAATTCTGAAAAAAGAAAAAGAATAGCACAAATTGCTTCTTTTGTTGCTTTTTTAGTAATGGTTCCTGCAATATTTACTTTTGTTAGTGTTTATAAAGAGAGTGTTGTTAAAGCTAATTATGATAAATTTTTAAAAGAGGAAGTATTTGCTAATAAAGATTTATGGTTACAGCGAGAAAATATAGATAAGAAAAGTAAAAAAATCAGCTTGTTTTTTAATGGTGATGTAACAGATGCTACAGAAACTTTTTTAAGAAATGAATTAAAAACATATCCTAAATTAGATGTTTACGAGTTAGTTGTAAATGAAAATAAAGCACGTAGTGTAGATAGAGTAGTTGATGCTTATGATAGAGCAATTGTTGATTTAGATGAAAAAGATAATATTATTAAAGGATTACAAAGAGAAATACAAGACTTACAAAAAACTATTTCAACATTAAATAATAGTATAGAACAAGAGGCTTTAAATAGAGATAAAAATACTGTACCATTTAGTAAAATAGCAAAAGAAGCTAAAATTAGATTTAATGATATTAAAGCTATTAGTTTTTCTAAAAGATTATCTTCAAAAGACTTTATTAAGATTGATACTATTCCAGAATTATCAGTTAAATGGAGTTCTAAAATTTCTGATTCAATAATTAAGGACAAAGAAAAAGAACTTAAAAATTGGTTACAAAAAGAACTTAAAATAGAAATAAATTTAGTTAAATAGTCTTTCTTTTTACATAAAATTAATGTTTTATTAATCAATGTTCCTATTTAATTTAAAGTTAAATAGGAATATTTGCATGTCTAAAAATTACTGTTTTATACTTGATATAATTGGTTTGAATTATATCAAGTATGAATTTCTAGTGCTTTTTAAATAAAAGTTCCCCTTTTATTTTTGAATTTAATAAAACTAAAAAATAGTTTTCACTTTATTTAATAAGACATGAAAAAGAGTATTTTAATAGTAAATAATGATGTTAGTATTTCATCTTTGATTAAAATGATGTTATCATCAGTAAACACTATTTTTAAAATTACTAATTCATATGATGAAACAGTAACAACGCTTAAAGATAATAAATACGATCTTATTATTACTGATGCAGCAATGAAAGGTAGTTTTACTTTTCAATATTTAGAAGACTTAAAAAAAATGGCGAATGAGTCACCCATTGTTGTAATGTCTGAAATAGATCAAGATGTTATTGTACATCTTGCTAAAAAAATAGGAATCAATGATTTTATTTCTTTTCCTTTTACTTCTTTAGATATCCAAAAATCGATTAATTGTTATTTATGAGTGTCTTTAATATCCTATGTATTATTGTAGCTGTTTTATCTTTTTTACTTGTTTTATTATGGGGTTTTATTATCTTTTTTATAAAAGAAAAAAAAGTTCATGCTAAAAATAAAATAAAATTTGAAAAAGAATTTTTAGAAGGAATTATTTCCGTTTATTCAAATGTTGAAATAAAAGAAACTGAAAAGAAGCTTAAAAGTTTAAAAAAATACCTAAAAAAAGATTCAGAATATCTTTGGAGATCAGCAGCTATATTTGTTAAATTTAATCGTGTTGTAAAGTTTTCTAAGAAGAAGAAATTTCAAAAAATTTTTAAATATTTACGAGTAAATAATATACTTGCTAAAAAAATGCTTAGCAAAAATTGGTATGTTAAAGCTAAAGCAATATGGTTATCTTATGAATTTGAGTTAGAAAAAAACATTAAAATAATTAGTCGTTATAAAGATGATGAAAACACTTTAGTACGACGTGAAGCACAAATAGCAATTGTTAGTTTTTTAGGGTGGAGGAGCTTATCTTTTTTTCCTTATATAACTAAAAAAATTTCATTGTGGCAACAAATCAGAATTATTGAAAAGTTAGCACAAACCAAAGATGAGTTAGATTTCGCTTATTTAAATAAGGCATTGGCTTCTGAAAATAAAAGTGTAATAGAATTAATAATCAGAATTATAAAAAATTTTAGGTTAGAACAGTATAAATCTTATGTTACAGAGCAACTTTTTTCGAATAATTATAAGTTAATAAATATAGCTGTTGAAACCTTAAGAGTTTTAGAAACATCTGTTGATGAAATCAAAACAATTGAAGTTGAATTTTTAAATAAAAGTAATAATACTAGTATGAAAGTAGAAGTATACTAGTTTATTTTCTGCAGTGTATTAAAGTTAAAAATAAGCTTAGTTTATGGATTATTTTGTTAGAAGTAGTATTGAATACTTCTTTTTTATTTACGGTGTTTTAATTTTTTTTATTTATTTCTTATTAATTTTTTTAGCATCAAAAGCTATTAAAAAATCAAAAAAAAAGGCTACTTTTTTAAACGTTCATTATATTAAAGGTTCTCATGATTTACCTTCTATAAGTTTAATAGCACCTGCTTACAATGAAGGAAAAACAATTATAACAAATGTAACATCATTATTGTCGATACAATATCCGTTCTATGAATTAATTATAGTAAATGACGGAAGTAGTGATGATTCTATGAGTCAATTAATAAATGTTTTTAATTTAATTGAAATTCCTTTTAAAAAAAATACAACAGGAATATCATGTGAAGAAATTAAAACAATTTATAAAAGTTCAATTCCAAAATATGTTAATTTAACAGTAGTAGATAAACTAAATGGAGGGCGTTCTGATGCTATTAATTGTGGGATAATTTTCGCAAAATCAGACTTGGTATTATGTACTGATGCTGATTGTATTATAGAGCAAGATGCTTTATTAAAAATGGTGCGTCCTTATATTGAAGCTACAGAAAGAGAAGTAATAGCGAGTGGTGGTATCATTGGTTTAGCAAATGATTCTGTAATTAAAAATGGTATTCTTAAAGAGGTGAAAATGCCTGAAAAAATGTTACCACGCATACAAATAGTCGAATATATTAGAGCTTTTTTATTAGGTCGTATGGCTTGGGGACACATTAATGGTTTGATGCTTGTTTCAGGAGCTTTTGGCTTGTATTCAAGACATAGATTACTCGAGGTTGGTGGACTTGACAAAGATACTATTGGTGAAGATTTAGAGCTGTGTATACGATTACGAAAACATATGGAAGACTTAAAAGAACCATATAAGGTTGTTTATATTCCTGAAGTTTTATGTTGGACAGAGGCTCCTCCTGATTTTAAAATTTACATTTCACAGCGAGATCGTTGGGCGCGTGGCTTATGGGAAACAATGTATAAACATAGAAAGTTATTTTTCAATAAAAAATATGGTAATATGGGGAAGTTCTTTTTTCCATATTGGGTTTTCTTTGAATTAGGAGCTCCTATAGTAGAATTTTTAGGGATGCTATATATAATATATTATATAGTTAATGATTTTATTTATTGGCCAGTTGCAATTCTTTTGGCTATAGCTGTTTATTTATTAGGATGTTTATTTTCTACTGTTGCTATATTAATGTATTCGATACACTATAAGCATTACTCAAAACCAAAAATGATTTTACAATTATTAATAGCCTCTTATGTAGAGTCTTTTTATAGTCATCCTATAATGTTATATGCGCAGTTAAAAGGTTTTTTTAAGAAGATATTTAAAATAGATACAGGTTGGGGTACTATGTCTAGAGAAGGTTTTAATGAAGAAGAAAACCAAGAAAGTTAAAATATACGAATGATGATATTTGATAAAGAGATTGTGTTTTTTAGAAAAATAATAACTGTTTTTTGTCTATTTTATTTAACGATAATTCAAGCACAAGATATTTCGGTAAATGTAGATTCTTTATATTATAAAGCTAATTATTTATACAAAAATAAAGAATATAATAAAGCATTTTTAATAGTAAATAAGGCACTTAATATAGCTCCTGAATATATTGATATTCGTGTTTTACGTATAAAAATATCTCAACAATTACTCGATTTAGATTCATCAAAAAAAGACTTATTAAAGCTTTTGTCTTTAGATAAATCTGAAGATTATAAAATATTTGTATTTAATCAGCTAAATAAAATTGAAACGACTAAAAGACTCACCGATTTTATTAATGAAGTTGATGTGTTTTATAAGAATAATTCTGATTTTGATTTATTTGTTGCCGAATCTTATTTTCGATTTAAAGACATTCGAAGTACTAGAAATGTAATGTATAAAATAAGTAAGCGTATATTAAATGATAAACAAAAATATAGATATCGTTTACTTCTTAAAAAAATCAATAAGAATCAGATAGGTGTTTATTACGATATAACTACTTTTAAAAAAGAATACTCAACTCAAAAAACGTGGCATACTACTCAATTAGAATACATGAATTTTATAGGGATGCATTCAGTAGGAGTACGTATAACTCATAGCAAACGTTTTATTGATGATGCATTTTTATATGAGCTAGAATCGTATCCTGTATTTAATCAAAAAATATATGGATTTGTTAATGTTAGTGGTTCTTCTAAATCAGATTTTTTTCAAAATTTAGGGATAAAATCATCAATATATTATACTGTTTTAAAGTGGCTTGAGGTTGAAGCTGGTTTTCGTTATTTAAGTTATAATACAGATGATTTTACATCTTATGTAATTGGAGCTACTTCTTATCAAAATAAATTTTATTTAAATGCTCGTGTATTTATTGGACCCAAAATAGGTGATGATTTTATACAGAATTATCAAGCAAATATTCGTTATTATTATAAAAGTGCCGAAGATTATTTATTTTTAAGAGTAGGAACAGGTATTTCTCCTGATGAATCATCAAGATTTACACAGGTTATACCTAATCCAAATTTAAATTCTTATTATATAAATTTAGGAGCTACAAAATCAGTAAGTCATAATTATAATGTATCTGTAGGGTTTGGTTATTTAACAGAAGAACTTAGTAATAATAGAGAAGGGAATCAATTACAAGCAAATATTGGATTAAAATATCGCTTTTGATAAAACTACGGAAAATCAGGATGTGAAATTGAAATAAATTTAGTTTGACGGATTCAATTTTTTAGCGATAAAAAATTCTTAACAATAGTTAAAACTATTTTAAAAGCAAAAAACCGAGCATAAGCTCGGTTTTTTTTATTTATTTTTTTAGAAGTAGTATTCAGAATTATTTCTGATTAATAACTCTAAAAGTTGTTCTACGGTTAGCAGCATGCTCACGTTCTGTACAAGAAACACCATCAGCACATCTGTTAGTTAATTTGCTTTCACCATAACCATTAGCAGTTAATTGACTAGCGTTAACTCCTTTAGAAATTAAATAGTTTACAACTGATCTTGCTCTTCTTTCAGATAAAGATTGGTTGTTTACATTACTACCTCTTGCATCTGTATGAGATTCAACAGCTGCAGCTACACCAGTTTTTAAAATTGGTAATAACCTAGTGTCAATTAAACGTTTAGCACCAGAAGTTAATGTTGAACTACCTAAGTTCCAGTTGATTGGTAACAGAGTGTTTTCAACTAATTTACATTCAACTTCTTTCCAAGATGTTAATCCACCTTTAGAAACTAATACTTCTTGACTAATTGATTTATATTTAGCAGCTACAGGAATTTCTTCTTTCCAAGCATCTTTAACTAAAACAGTTTTCTTTAAAGTTCTATAAACAGCTTTTCCTTTAATCTCTGTAGATGTAGGAGGAGTTGCCATTACAGTTTTACTCATTGTAGTAGTAACTTCAGGAATATCAATAACTTTAGTTGTAGTAACTGCAGGAATAGCTCTTTTAATTGTAGTAGTAACTTCAGGAATAGCAATAACTCTTGTTGAAGGAGGAGTTGCCATTACTCTTTTCTTAATAATTTTTGTTACTTCAGGAATAGCTATTGTTCTAGTTGATGGAGGAGTTACCATAACTGTTTTCTTAACTATTTTAGTTATTTCAGGAATTTCAACAACTCTAGTTGTTTCAGGAGTAATAACAGTTCTTTTTACTGTTTGAGTTACTTCAGGAATAGCTATAGTTCTAGTTGAAGGAGGAGTTGTCATAACTCTTTTCTTGATAACTTTAGTTATAGCAGGAACATCAATAGCTCTAGTTGTAGGAGGAGTTACCATAACTCTTTTCTTAATAACTTTAGTTACTTCAGGGATATCAATAACTCTAGTCGTAGGAGGTGTTTTAACAACTCTTTTTGTATAAGTAGCGTTACCACATCCATTAGGAGAAGTACTTTCGTTACACTCAGGAGTAGAAACAACAGTAGCATTTTTACCTAAAACAGTTTTATTAATTGTTTGGTATTGTGCAGGTACTTCTTTATAACACCAGTAACGACAGTCGTTAGGGTCAGAAGATTCACAATCAGGTGCTTTTTCGCTCATTTGCCATCTAGCAGATTTTGCTTTAATTTCAATAGTTTCACTATCGTTATTAAATGATGCAGGTATAACACTTAATTTAGAACCATAATCTCTTTTCTTGTAAGAAATAGTTTCAGTTCCGTAAACAGCAGGAACTACAACTAAACGCTGAGAAGCTTCTTTTACCATTACAGTAACATCACGCATTTCATATTTAGCAGGTACAACTTCAATACGTTGAGATGCTTCTTTAACAGTAACAACAACATCACGCATTTCATATTTAGCAGGAACAATTTCTAAACGTTGAGCAGCTTCTTTAACAACAATTGATTCAGTTACAACACTTGATTTAGCAGGTATCTTAACTAAACGTTGACTAGCTTCTCTAGTAACAACAACAACATCTCTTGTTTCGTATTTAGCAGGAACGATTTCTAAACGTTGAGAAGCTTCTTTAGTAACAACAACAACATCACGCATTTCATATTTAGCAGGAACTAACTCTAATCTTTGTGAAGCTTCTTTTGTTACTATAGTTTCTGTAGCAGAAGAAGGTTTAGATAAAGCTCTTTCAATACGTTGACTAGCTTCTTTACTAACAACAGAATATGTTTCAGTTGTGTATTTAGCTGGTACAATAACCAATTTCTGACTTCCTTCGTCAACTAAAACGCTTTCAGTTACAGATTTGTACTCAGTTGGATGTGTAACAATTCTTTTATAGGCTGGCGCTATTTCAATAGTTACATCTTGGTTTTTCCATACTTCTGGAGTTTTACAACGTACATAACATTTTCCGGGTTCTGCATTTGTCGGCAAATCTTGTGCCGAGGCAGTGAAGTAGAAAGCTAATAAAGCTCCCGTTAATAGTAGTTTTTTCATAATAAGTAAAATTTTTTTAAAGATTATTAGTTTGTTATGTGACACACAACATAATTGAAAGTCACATATAAACAAATATAACATTTTTTAAGGAGTCTTAAAGCTATGTTAAAGTTAATTATAGGTTGTTGAAGTATAGGCTTTTAATAATACCATCTGATAGTCCTATTTTAGGTACAAATATTTTTCTAGCACCACTCCATTTCATTGCTGAAAGATATATTTTAGTTGCAGGAACAATAACATCAGCTCTATCAGGGTTTAAACTTAACTCAGAAATTCGGTCTTTGTAAGTCATATTTTTTAAAAATTGATACTGTGCATTTAAATAAATATAAGAGATTGGTTTTCCAACTTCTCTACCTGACATTTTAAATATTTTATTAATATTTCCACCAGAACCAATAAGAGAAATTCGTTTGTAGTTTTTAGTATTCTCTTCAACCCATTCTTGTACTTCTTTAAAAATAATATTGTTTTCTGTTTTTTTATTATTAATTAATCGAACAGTACCTATTTTAAAAGATTTTGATTTTACAATTCTACCTTTTGAAAACAAGGTGAATTCTGTACTACCACCACCAACATCAACATAAAGATAGGTTGATTCCGATTTAATTAAGTGGTGTAAATCTGTAGAAAAAATAATAGCAGCTTCTTTTTTACCGTCAATAACATCAATTTGAATTTCGGTTTTTTTTAAAATAGTGTCTATAACTTCCGTGCCATTTTCAGCTTCCCTCATAGCCGAGGTAGCGCATGCTTTATATTTTTCAACACCATGAACTTTCATTATCAGTTTAAAAGCAGCCATAGCATCAACCATTCGATCGATATTTTCTTTTGATATTATACCAGAAACAAAGGAGTCACTACCTAAACGAATTGGAACTCGTACTAGAGATGATTTTTTAAATAAAGGTTCTTTGTCTTTTTGCTCAATAACATTTGATATTAAGAGTCTTACGGCATTAGAACCAATATCTATAGCGCCATATTTTTTAATTTTCAAAATATATAATTTTATCTATGATTTTTAGGGAAATCTACTAAAATAGTGTTTCCTTTTTTTAAGTTTTTCCAATGATTATCTTTAAACTGAATACCAATAATTCCGCAGGTAGGTACGTGTAATATTGGTGTATCACCAAATTTATTTACAAAAGTATTAATACCATGATCGTGACTAAATATAATTGCACTATCAAAATTATCATCTAAAGCATTTACTACTTTTACTAAATATCCATCACTAAAATTATATAATTGACGTTTTATCTGCAGGTTAGAAAGCGGATATTTAAAGTTATCACAAAATATAATAGCAGTATGTAAAGCTCTATTAGCACTACTAGAAACAAAAACATCTGGTCTTATAATTTCTTTAGCTAAATGTTTTGAGAAAAGATGTGCGTCATTAATACCACGTTCTTTTAAAGGTCTATCGATATCTTCTATACCTTCGTATAACCAAGATGATTTTGCGTGACGAACAATATAAAGTGTTTTCATTTAATTTTAAAGATATGTAAATATGTAATTTAAGGAGCTAAACGTTCCATTTTCCAAGAGAAATCTTCTTCTAAAGTATATCTTATACGATCATGCATTCTGTTAGGTCGTCCTTGCCAAAATTCAATTGAAATAGGTTTTACAATAAATCCGCCCCAATGTGGTGGACGTGTAATTTCTTTTCCTTCAAATTTATCAGAGGTTTCTTTTAATTGTGTATCAAGTTGTTTACGAGAGTTAACGGTCTCACTTTGGTTAGATGCCCAAGCACCTAATTTACTTCCATCTGGTCTTGACTCAAAATATCCATCTGATAAATTCTCAGCTAATTTCTCGGCTTTTCCTTTGATGATTATTTGTTGTTCTAAGCCTGCCCAAAAAAAAGATAAACAAACATTACCGTTATTAAGTATTGCTTTTCCTTTTTCTGAATTGTAATTTGTGTAAAAAATAAACCCTTCCCAAGTATATTTTTTTAATAATACAATTCTGTTTTTAGGAAAACCATCTAAACCTATCGATGAAACATTCATGGCATTACTTTCAACAACCATTTCTGATGCATCAGCAGCAAAAAACCAATTTCTAAATAATTCAATAGGGTTTTCAGGACAGTTACTTTTTAGCAACTCTTTTTTTTCGTATGATTTTCTATAATTACTTAAATCGTGTGACATTATTATTTTTTATACTATGTAAAAATACATTTTTTATCAAATATTTAAACGATTTCAATAGAAAATTTAGAAAGAATAGTAAAGAAATATTAACATTACATAGGGATATCCGCTTATTAGTGTTAAAGTTTATGATAAAAAATAGTTAACTATTAATTTTATAAAGTTAAGTAGGTATTTTTACGTTAAGTTTTAAAATGATAGTGATTTACGGATATAAAATACGAATAGAATTAATCATTTTTTATTTATATTAAAGCAGTATGAAAAACTTTTTTGATAGAAAATATTTTAAATAGCGTTTTAATGTTAAAAATAAATAAAGTCTAAATATTTGAATTATTAATAAAAAATAAAATTATGGAGAAAATTATTTTAGCAGGAATATTTATTATAATCGGAATTTTAAATTCTATAAGTCAAGAAAAACATACGGTTACATTGCATTTTAAAGGAATGAAATCTGATAAAGGTAGTTTATACATTGCTATTTATAATAAAGAGGATCGTTTTTTAAAAGAACCTTTAAAAGGAAGTATTATAAAAATTATTGATAAAAAAGCAAGGGTAGTATTAAAAGATATTACAGTAGGAACGTATGCAGTTTCGGCTTTTCATGATGTAAATGATAACAAGAAAATGGATACTAATTTTATAGGTATTCCTAAAGAACCAATAGGCATTTCTAATGATGCCAAAGGTTTTATGGGACCTCCAAAATATAAAGATGCAAAATTTAAGGTTACTGAAAATGTAGTATTAACAATAAATATAAAGTAAAAGTAAATGCTTTTTTTGATGAAAAAGTAGGGGAGATACCTAAAAAAATGTAAACATAAATAGTGTTTTCTCTAAAGTCAAATGATTATTTTTGCAAAACAACACAAACTAAATACTATGGCTTTAAAAGCAGTTTTATTCGATATGGATGGTGTAATTGTAGACACTGAACCATTACACAAACAGGCATATTTTTTAATGTTTGATAAAGTAGAAATTGAGGTTTCTCAAGAGCTTTATAATTCTTATACAGGACAATCAACTTTAGAAATTTGTAAAGATTTAGTAGCTAAATTTAATTTAACTATTGATGCGACCGAATTAGTAAATTATAAACGTGCTTTTTTTAAAGAATTATTTTTTTCTGATAAAAATGATTTACAGTTATTATCGGGAGTTTTAGATTTAATTAAAGATTATTATAATAATGGTGTTACCTTAGTTTTAGCTTCATCGGCATCGATGGTTACTATTGATAACGTTTTTAATAAGTTCGATTTAAATAAATATTTTAAAGGTAAGATTAGTGGTGCCGATTTAAAAGCATCAAAACCGCATCCTGAAATATTTTTAAAAGCAGCCGATATTGCTGGTTTCGATAAAAAAGAATGTTTAGTAATTGAAGATTCTACAAACGGAATAAAAGCCGCTTACGACGGTGGAATTTATTGTGTTGCTTATAAAAGTGAACACTCTAAAGCACAAGATTATTCGTTAGCTCAAAAAGTAATTGCTAATTATTCGGAAATAAAATACGACTTAGTAAAAGATGTTGTTTAATTTTTTTAAGCAAAAAATAATCTTATTTGTGTAATATTTGAAAATAGTAAAAATGCCTAGCCCCGATTGAAGCAATTGTTTGAGCTCTTTTTTGTTTTTTTCTTTTAAAAAAATAAAAAAAGCGAGTGCGGAAAGCGGGAAATAGCTTCAGAAAATAAGTGTAAAAAAACTCGTTACAAAAATATTGTAGCGAGTTTTTATATATTTAAAAAGAATGTTGGTCTTAAAACATTTCTCTTCCAGAAAAATGAAAAGCACCTTCGATAGCAGCGTTTTCATCAGAATCTGAACCGTGAACAGCATTTTCACCAATAGAAGTAGCAAACATTTTACGGATTGTTCCTTCAGCAGCTTCAGCAGGATTAGTAGCACCGATTAAAGTTCTAAAATCTTCAACAGCGTTGTCTTTTTCTAAGATAGCAGCCACAATAGGACCACGAGTCATAAATTCAACTAATTCTCCGAAAAAAGGACGTTCGTTGTGCACAGCATAAAAAGCTTCTGCATCAGCTTTAGTCATTTGCGTTTTTTTCAAAGCTACGATTCTAAAACCTGCAGCATTAATTTTGTCTAAAATTGCTCCAGTGTGTCCGTTTTCAACACCATCTGGTTTAATCATCGTAAAAGTTCTATTTGTAGCCATTCTAAAATTTATTTAATAGTTATACGTGTGAGTGTCACACAAAATCGGCGCGAAAATACATAATTTTTTTAATTAATTTGTATCTTCGCAGGATATGATTTTAAAACACTTTACAGAACTAAAAGAATCTTTATTACAACCTAAAAACATTGTGATAATAGGTCATAGAAATCCTGATGGAGATGCAGTTGGCTCAACCTTAGGATTGAAACATTATCTTGATAAAAAAGGACACACGGCTCAGGTAGTGATGCCAAATGAATATCCTGATTTTTTACATTGGATACCAGGCTCTGAAAACGTACTCCGTTTTGATCGCCAAAACAAACAAAGTCACCGTGCTTTAGATAACTCAGATTTGGTTTTTCTATTAGATTTTAATGCCTTGCATAGAGTAGGAAAAGATATGCAAAATACCTTAGAAAAGTATAAAAATGATTTTGCATTGATAGATCATCATCAGCAACCTGATGATTTTGAATATATGTATTCTGATACTTCAATGTCGTCAACTTGTCAAATGGTTTATAATTTTATCGAAATGATGGGCGATGTTGCCTTGATTGATGAAAATATTGCGACCTGTTTATATACAGGCATTATGACAGATACAGGCTCTTTCCGTTTTAGATCGACCACAAGTACGACACATCGTATTATTGCCGATTTAATAGACAAAGGTGCCGAAAATGATAAAATTCATAGTAATGTTCTTGATGCTAATTCGTACAGTCGTTTACTTTTATTAGGACAAGCATTAAGTAATATGAAATTGTATCCTGAATATAAAACCGCTTTTATTACCTTATCCGAAGAAGAAAAGAAAAAATTCAACTACGAAAAAGGAGATACAGAAGGTGTTGTAAATTATGCACTTTCTTTAAAAGGAATCGTATTTGCAGCTATTTTTATTGAAGATAAAGAGCAAGGAATTATTAAAATGTCGCTTCGTAGTAAAGGATTGTTTTCTGTGAATCAGTTTGCAAGAAATCATTTTAATGGTGGTGGACATGATAATGCCGCTGGTGGAAAAAGTGATGTTTCTATGGAAGATACTATTGCAACTTTTACAGCGTTATTACCTACTTACGAAAAAGAATTAGCAGCGTCTTATGAAATGTAATCTTATTTTTTTCTTATTGATTATTTTAACGGTAGTTTCTTGTAAAGATACCGAAGCTAGAAGACCAAAAAAACAAGGTACTGTTAACTTTTATAAAGAAGTAGTCAAGAAAAATAAAAAGTTAAATGCTTTAGAAAAAAAGCGTTTAGAAAATTGGATTTCTAAAGATACTGTTCATACATATGAAGCTTCTAAAAATGGTTTTTGGTACAGATATGTTGTAAAAGATTCGGTAAATTCAGCACAGCCAAAAGCTAAAAGCAGTGTATTAATATCGTATAATATTTCAGATATACATGGAAATGTTATTTATCCGAAGCAAGAAAGAACTTATAAAATAGATCAAGAAGATTTTATTCCCGCATTACAAGATGGAATAAAGTTGATGAAAAAGGGTGAAATTATTACATTTGTCATTCCATCATATAGGGCTTTTGGCGTTATAGGTGATGGAGAAAAGATTATGGTAAATCAACCTATACAAAGTACAGTAACATTAATTGAAATTAAATAACAAATAAATAAAAATGAAATTAATTAAAGCTTTAGCAGCAACAGTTGTAACATTATCAGTTGTATCATGTGGTAATAGTCAGTTTAAAACCAAAAGTTCATTAGCTACAGAGGTAGATTCGGTAAGCTACGGTATAGGTTTAGATATGGCTAATAAAATTAAAATGAATTTTGAAGATTTAGATCAAGGTTTATTTGTTCAAGGATTTAAAAATGGAATGGATTCTACAAATCTTTTGCTTGACTCTAAGGATATTAATGGGATTTTAAGATCATTTTTTAAGAAGAAGCAACAAGAAAAAATGAAAGAACAACAAGCAGCTCAAGCTAAAAAAGCATCTGCTGAGTTTGGAGATTATAAAAAAGAAGGTGAGAAGTTTTTAGCTGAAAACAAATTAAAACCAGGTGTAAAAACAACTGCAACAGGTTTACAATATCTTGTTTTAAAAGAAGGTAAAGGAGCTGTACCAACAGCAAGTTCAAAAGTAAAAGTTCATTATCATGGTACTTTAACTGATGGAACTGTTTTTGATAGTTCAGTAGAGAGAGGTACACCTAGTCAGTTTGGAGTAGGTCAAGTTATTAAAGGTTGGACTGAAGGATTACAATTAATGAAAACAGGCTCAAAATATAAATTCTTTATTCCTCAAGAATTAGCGTATGGAGCTACACCAAGATCAGGAGGAGCAATTAAGCCTTTTGCAGCATTAATTTTCGAAGTAGAGCTACTAGAGGTAACACAACAAGGTCTAGGAGCGGGACACTCAAAAGGAGATGGACACGGACATAGATAAAAAATAAAAGACATCAACATAAAGTTGATGTCTTTCACTTTAAATATTAAACCAAATGAAGTTTTTAAAATATTTGATAGTACTGACGTTAATTATTTCATCATGTAAATCAGTTAAATATCCTGACTTAGAAAATGGATTGTATGCAGAGATACAAACTAATCGTGGTGATATTTTAATTAAACTACATGAAAAAGAAGTTCCAATGACGGTAGCTAACTTTGTGTCGTTAGCTGAAGGAGATAATCCTAAAGTTACGGACTCTTTAAAAGGAAAACCTTATTACAATAAAACTAAGTTTCATAGAGTAATTAAAGACTTTATGGTGCAAGGAGGTGATATTACAGGAACAGGTAGAGGTAATGCTGGTTATAAATTTGCGGATGAATTTCCGATGGATAAAAATGGTAAATTAATTTATACACATGATGCTCCAGGAATATTGTCTATGGCAAATTCAGGAAAAGCTACTAATTCTAGTCAGTTTTTTATTACTCATAAAGCGACTCCTTGGTTAGATGGTAAGCATTCAGTTTTTGGGAAAGTATTAGAAGGGCAAAATGTAGTTGATACGATTCAACAAAACGATTATATTAATGTGGTAGATATCATTAGAATCGGTAAAGAAGCTAAAAAGTTTAAAGCAGCAACTGTTTTTGAATACGAATTAACCAACGTAGCAAAGAAAGAAGCCGAACGTAAAGAGGTATTAGCTGAATTAAAACGTAAATTTCAAGAAGAAAAAGGAATTAATAAGGCCGTTAAAACTAATTCTGGATTAAAAATATTAAAATTAAAAGAAGGAACAGGTAAAAAGGTAAATCCTGCAATACCTACAACAGTTCATTATACATTGTATTTAACTGATGGAAAAAAAATAGATTCTAGTTTAGATAAAAAAGCGCCTTTTACTTTTACGCTTAACGATCCTAACATGCCTTTAATTGGAGGTTGGAAAGAAGGTGTAAAAACTATGAAAGAAGGTGATAAATCAATATTTTTTATTCCTTATTATTTAGGTTATGGAGAAAGCGGTTTAGGTCCAATTGCTCCAAAATCTGATTTAATTTTCGAAATTGAAGTATTAAAAGTAGGGAAGTAGTTTTATGGAAGATATCATACAAAAAGACCAACAACTTCTTATCTATTTAAATAATTTAGGAAGTGAACAATGGGATTGGCTTTGGTTAGGAATTACAAATCAGTTTAATTGGATTCCTTTATTTATATTTTTAATATTTTTACTTTTTAAACATCTTGGCTGGAAAAAAGCAGTCTTTACATTATTGTTTATTGCTGTTTTAATTACTTTTTCAGATCAGTTAACAAACGCAATTAGACGTATTTTTGAAAGGTTAAGACCAAATAATAATCCTGTAATACAAGATTCATTAAGAACATTAATAAATCCGCAGAATTATAGTTTTGTGTCTGGTCATGCAACTACATCTACGGTGATTACCGTTTTTTTAATCATGCTTTTAAAAAAACATGTATCAGCTATTAAATATTTGGTGTTCTTTCCTTTGGTTTTTGCATATAGTAGATTGTATTTAGGAGTTCATTTTCCTATCGATATATTATGCGGATTTATAAACGGATTAACAATAGGTTATCTAGCTGCTAAATTATATCAGTTTTTATCAAATAAAATATTTCGTTAATTTTTCATCAGAAGAAATTTTCATTTTTTGATATTTACTATCGATTAAAAAACTATCCATTTTTAAATAAATGTGATAGTTTTTTTTTGAAGCAATTTCCCGCTTTCCGCACTCGCTTTTTTTATTTTTTCGAAAAGAAAAAAACAAAAAAGAGCTCAAACAAATGCTTCAATCGGGGCTAGGCATTTTACTATATTTATAAATTTTAGTTACTTGTTTAATTAAAAAAATCAACTAATAAAAACATTAGTAAAATAGTTCAAAAAGTAGTAATTTTATCGGTCTGAAAAAACCTAGTTATAAATGGTGTAGCAGTTCTACAATCTGAGAGTTAAAGAGATAGCGATTGTATGAAAAATTTAATATATGGAAATGATGATAGCATATGATTTTGAACTAAATCTTGAATTAAAAGGTACTAAAAATCCATCAGAAGTATTTAATCATTTATCTGGTTTTTATGATAAATTACTCGTTTTAGATAGACATATCGTTTACAATATTTCTGTAGATGCTAAAGTTGATTATGATTTAGTTGATCTTCAATTTGAATCTGTTACCACAAAAATTAAGCAAATATTAGTCAATACACCGGGTGATTATCTGAAAGATGGAGTGAAATCAACCGCTTGGCTAGGGGATTTACTCGTGTATATAAAATACAAAACCTTAAAAGCGATAGAATTACAACAGATATCATCAAAAGTAGGTTTAGATAAGCTTACCAATGAAATCAACAGGAAAATCAAAAAAGAAACACCAAGTCATTTGTTATTTTTTTCGGTGAATAATTATTACATTTTAAACACTGTTAAAGAAATCAGCGTACAAACAAGTAAGTTAAAAAGAGGTGAGTATTTTTGTTTTAAAAGTGGACGAAATAAAGCAAGGCTAACTAATAAAAGTTTTATAGATGTTCCTAAAATTTTGAATGAATTAGGAGATGCAAGTATAGCACAAGAAAGAGTTGAGGTTTTAAAGATAAAAACAATGGATTTATTATCAGATAGTTCTTGTTGGAAATTGAAAAGAGAAGGCACACCTATTGACGTTAAAATTACAGATGAGGCTTGGTTAGATGATTATCATAACAGAAAAGTTGTAATTCAACCGAATGATTATTTGAAGTTTAATTTAAAGATAATTCATACAACTTCGTCTAGTATGCAAAAACCAAGAGTTACTTATGAAGCAACAAAAATAATAACGGTAATTCCGCCAAGTCATATAGAAAATCATGGACAATTAGAAATTCCTTATTAATTTTTTATATGTAGTTAATATCAAAAAAAACTCCAGAGAAACAGAAATTTCTTTGGAGTTCTTTTTTTAGAAAATAGTTGTATTTTATTTTTTTCGACACCAATAAGCAGTTCTACCAAAGGCAACAAAACCAAAATATCCACGAATTTTTAATTTATTTTCGTTTTCAAGCGTAATATAACATTTGTATTCTTTACCATTTTTAACATCTACAATAGTACCACCGATCCATTGATTACCTTCTTTTTTTAATCCAGATAAAATAGTCATATTTAAAATAGGCATATTTTTACGCTCTCCTTTACATTTATCACAGACAGCACCTTGTCTATCTTTATGTGTAATTTTAATTATTTTACCAAAAGCTAGTCCATCTTTTTCGTAGATTTCAATAACAGAATTCACTCTATTTTCTTCTTCATCCCAGTTTTCCCATTTTCCAAAAACAGATTGAGCGTTAATTGATAAGTTACTGATAATTAAAAGTGTAAAAAGTATCTTTTTCATTTGTGTAATTTTTATAGAAATTTAATATTATTAATTAATCGTATTGAGCATCAAAATTTTCTACCCATTTTCCTTGTACTCTTAATACTTGCTCTAAGACATCACGAGCGCAACCTTCTCCGCCATTTTTATCAGAAATATATTTAGATACTTGTTGAATTTCTCTAACAGCATCATTTGGACAACATGGCATACCAACTAATTTCATTACAGGATAATCAGGAATATCATCACCCATATATAATACGTTTTCTGGCTTTAAATCATATTTACTGATGATTTCATTAAATTGCTTAATTTTATCATGAGCGCCTAAGTAAATATCAGAAATACCTAAATTAGCCAAGCGAGTACGTACGCCTTCATTTTTTCCTCCAGAAATAATACAGACTCTAAAACCTGCTTTTACTGCTGCTTTTAAGGCATATCCATCTTTAATATTCATTTGACGTACTAATTCACCATTAGGGAAGACGGTAACAATTCCGTTTGTTAATACACCGTCTACATCAAAAATAAAAGTATTTATTTGAGGTAGTATTTCTTTATAGCTTTTTTCCATTTTTTTGTATTGATTTTGTAATAATTTTATAAATATCTTGTTGTTCTTTGTTGAGTAATTCTAAATGATTTTGAATTGTTTTTTTGTCGTTTCTTTTTGCTGGACCAGTTTGTGCTTTTTCGGGTGTTAATTTCTGAATTTTCTTAGCAGTTTCTTCAATTAAAGGATGTAAAATTTCAAAAGGAACTTGATATTCTTTGCAAATATCATCACCAATTTTATATAAATGATTGGTGAAGTTATTAACAAAAACTGCCGATAAATGTATTGCTTTTCGCTGTTGAGAGTTAATTGAATATGTTTTTTTTCCTATTGATTTAGCTAATTTATTTAAAAGATTAAAATCTTCGTTGTTTTCGGCTTCTAAGCAAAATGGAATTTTATCAAAAAAAACTTCTTTATCCTTAGAAAAACTTTGCAATAGATAAAAAACACCTTTTCGTCCGTTATTTTTTAACGAATTTAAAGAAACACTTCCTGAAGTATGTACTATTAAACTATGTTGTTTATTTATTTTTGATGAAACTTCAGAAATAGCATCATCAGATACGGCAATGATATAAATATCAGCATCCACTAATAAAGTTATATCATCAGTTATATCAACCTGTTTTTTTAACGATTCAAGTTGTTGTATGTTTCTAGCATACATTTGTACCAAAGAAATTTCTTTCGTTTTAGAAAAAGCATTGGCTAAATGTAAGGCGACATTTCCGCCTCCTATAATAACAATTCTAATCATAGCGACGAAGATATTGAATTTATATTATAGAGATTCGAGTATTTAAAAAAAAAGAGAATTATAAAACAAGAATGGTTTATTACTAGTTTTGTAAATTAGCTTATCAAAATAAAGAAACATGAAATTAGATATATTAGCGTTTGGAGCACATCCAGATGATGTAGAGTTAGGTTGTGGTGCTACAATTGCGAAAGAAATATCATTTGGTAAAAAAGTAGGAATTGTAGATTTAACTAGAGGAGAGCTTGGTACAAGAGGTTCAGCAGATTTACGAGATATAGAAGCAGCAAATGCCGCAGCTATTTTAGGTGTTTCAGTGCGTGAAAATTTAGGCTTTTCTGATGGGTTTTTTAAAAATGATAAAAAACATCAATTGGAGGTTATAAAAATGATTCGTAAATATAAACCAGATATTGTATTATGTAATGCTATTGATGATAGACATATTGATCATCCTAAAGGAAGTGATTTAGTATCGAATGCTTGTTTTTTAAGTGGATTATTAAAAATTGAAACAACTGTAGATGGAGTTAATCAAGAAAAGTGGCGACCTAAGTTGGTGTATCATTATATACAATGGAAAAATATTGAGCCAGATTTTGTAGTAGATGTTACAGGTTTTATGGAAAAAAAGGAAAAATCGGTATTAGCATACGCTTCTCAATTTTTTAATCCGAACAGTAATGAGCCTGAAACACCAATTACAAGTAAGAATTTTACGGATAGTATAAATTATAGAGCAAAAGATTTAGGTAGGTTGATTGGTGTCGATTTTGCAGAAGGCTTTACATCAGAACGTTATGTTGCTGTTGATAAAATAAGTGAATTAATTTAAAAAAAACTTCAAAAAAAGTTTGGTAGAACAGTAAAAGAGTTATATATTTGCACTCGCAATTAAATGGTGGTTGTAGCTCAGTTGGTTAGAGTATCGGTTTGTGGTACCGAGGGTCGCGGGTTCGAATCCCGTCTTCCACCCAAGAATTAAATCCTTCTTTTTAAGAAGGATTTTTTTGTGCGTAAAATTTAAAATTAAATCAAAAAAAGCATCGAAATTAATTTCGATGCTTTTTAGTCTTTTCTAACCACTCGTTATATTTTCCTTTATACTTAAAACGTTTATGAGACCATAAATAACATTCGGGTTGTGCTTTTATATTTCTTTCGGTTATTTCTAAAAATTTATCAGTAATTTGATTTTTGTCAAAATCTTTAGCATTGTCGGTTATTAATTCAAATGTTGTTTCAAAGTAACCTCTTTTAATTTTAGTAGTATTCATGTTGATAACTACTAAATCATATTTTTTGGCTAATACTTCCGCACCTGTGTGTACAGGAACTTTTTCATTTAAAAAATTAGTCCAATATCTTGCTCTGTGTAGTTGAGGTGATTGGTCGCTAAGTAGTATGTATAAACTTTGTATGCCTTTTGCTTGTCTTTCGTTTATTCTTTTATTGAATAATTGACTAGGAACTCCATCAAAACCGTATTTACGTCTCGAGCTTTTTATTACTTTTTCAAAATAAGGATTCTGTAATTTTGTATAAGCTCCGTAGCAACTAATATTTAAATGTTGAGGTAAGGCAAATACCCATTCCCAATTTGCTTGATGCGCACCTAATAGAACAATACTTTTTCCTTGTTTGGCGTAGTCGTTAATTAATGATGCATTTGTGTATTTGTAGCGTTTGTCTATTTCTTTTTTACTGATAGAAAAAGCTTTAATACTCTCAAAAATTAAATCAACAAAATGCTTAAAGAATTTTTTAGATATTTTGTTAATTTCACTCTCATTTTTAGTCGGAAAAGCTATTTTTATATTAGCTTCAACTACTTTTTTTCGGTAGCCAACAATATAATATAAGATAAAGAAAAAGAAATCAGAGAAAATATACAAGATACGCATTGGTAATCTTGAAGATATCCAAATAAAAGGATATACAATTGCGAAACTTAAAAACTTCATGTGTTAAATTTTAAAAATGCAAATATCGTATTAAATTATGAATCATTTACTTTATTAACTTTTGATTATGTTTGTACTTATAAATAGATATTATGAATCAAATTATTTTAATATTAATAGCGATAAACGTTGTCGCTTCTTACAAAGGATTTAAGGATACAGTATTTTTTGATAGATATAAATTTCAGATACAAAAAATACTTAGTGGTGAAAAAATCAGAATGATAACCTCAGGTTTTTTACATGCCGATTGGATGCATTTAGGATTTAATATGTATGCTTTATATCTTTTTGGAAAAGTAGTGCAGGTTAATTTTGGTACTGGATATTTTATAGGAATCTATTTGGTTAGTTTACTTGCTGGAAGTTTATATTCTTTATATCAGCATAAAAATGAATTTTATTATAGTGCGGTAGGAGCTTCGGGAGCTGTGTCGGGAATTATTTTTTCTGCGATTATGTTATATCCAGATATGACATTAGTGATGTTTCCAATTCCAATTCCTTTACCTGGTTATATTTTCGGAATCGGGTATTTGTTATATTCTATTTATGGAATGAAAAATAATGTAGGTAATGTTGGACATTCAGCACATTTAGGTGGAGCAATTGGTGGATATTTAATAACCTTAATTTTAAGACCAAGTGTAATTAATAATAATATGTTATTGATAGGTGTTATCGGAGTTATTATTGTTGGTTTGTTTTTATTTGGTGATAAATTAAAAGGAAATAAATAGTGAAATATTATTTATAGATAAATTTTTTATTTTAGATAGCCTGTTTAAATTTCATTTAAAAACGTTTTATAGCTGAAAAATAGAATCCGTCAAAGGGATTTTATTTCAGTTTTACATTTTGATTTACCGTAATTTTGTCAATTCGAGTGATTTTAATGACTAGAAGGAATTAAAATTGTATCGAGAATTTTATTTTGATGCTAAGAAGTTCTCGATATAATTTTTTTGAAGGAAAAAAATCACTCGAACTGACAGGTTATTTGTGAATTTTTGTAATAAAATTTTATTGACTAAAATTTAAACAAACTCTTAGTTAGTTTATTTTTTTGCTGATATATTTTGTAAATGTGAACAGGCTTTTAAATTAATGACTAAATTTAGTAAATAAGTTTAGCCCCGATTGAAGCAATTGTTTGAGCTCTTTTTTATTTTTCTTTTGAAAAAATAAAAAAAGCGAGTGCGGAAAGCGGGAAATAGCTACAAATAATATTTCTTTTGAAATATATAAAACAAAAAAAATCCGAAAACATTATGTTTTCGGATTTTTGAGCGAAAGACCAGGTTCGAACTGGCGACATTCAGCTTGGAAGGCTGACGCTCTACCAACTGAGCTACTTTCGCATTGGTAAATAAAGATTTTAAAGTCTATCTTTTAAAGACTGTGAGCGAAAGACCAGGTTCGAACTGGCGACATTCAGCTTGGAAGGCTGACGCTCTACCAACTGAGCTACTTTCGCATTGGTAAATAAAGATTTTAAAGTCTATCTTTTAAAGACTATGAGCGAAAGACCAGGTTCGAACTGGCGACATTCAGCTTGGAAGGCTGACGCTCTACCAACTGAGCTACTTTCGCATTGGTAAAGATTTAATTACAATTACTTGTAATGCTTTTGATATAAAAAGCTTATATCGTTAAGCGGTTGCAAATATAACACTGTTTCTGTAATCTGCAAACATTTTTTGAATAAATTTAATAAAAATTTTGATCTTTTCTCATAACTTTCAGAAAATGAAAGCCATAGATTTCAAATCCTTCGTTATAATAAAATTTATGAGACTTTCTATTAGCCGTATACGTGTTTAATTCCATGGCTTCACAGCCTTTTTCTTTGGTGTATTCGTAAATCCAGCTAAAAAATTGCTTTCCTAATTTTTTTCCACGGTAAGTTTCATCTATAAAAACATGATCAGGTTCTACACTTTTTCCTATGTAATGACGTGTACTATACCATAAGCCAGAAATACCGATTAGCAAATCATCATCAAAAATACCAACACATTCATAAGTGTTGTAGTTTGACATTTCTAATATCCTTTTTTTTAGTATATCAGAAGGCGTTGTTGTGTTTACTTTTTGCATTATCGGAAGAATAGTAAGTATTTCTTCTTTTTTAATCGCTTTGAAATTAATATTCATCTTTATGTAAAAAATTAGGATTAATAAAAATAGGTATAATATTATTGATATTTAATATTTTTTGTGACTTTTTGATATAAAATGTGTCATAATTATTATCAAATGATATAGCATTTGATAATAAATGTATTGTCTATTTTTTTTTTAAAAAAAATAATATATTTAACGTCTTAAATAATAGCTATATAAAATAATAAATCCTTTCTTAAATTAGAAGTATAACCTCTTTAAATAGCAGTTGTGTTTTTGATTTAATCAATTTTTTAAATTATTACTTATGAAAAAAAACTACTTTTTAAAAAACGTACTGTTTTTTGTTTTGTTGCTAATAGGTGTTAATAGCACTTATGCCCAAGCAACATTTACAGACAGTCAAACAGCTGTTCAATTAGCAGCTCAACTACAGGCCTCCGGTGTGTTAATAACGAACCCTGTTATAACTAAGGGAGATACAGAGCGTATAGGTGTTTTCTCAAATGGAAAAGCAGGTGCTGGTTTAGAGCTTGATAGTGGTATTGCTTTAACTACATCAACAATAGTAAATGCCTTTGCTACGAATAGATCTATTGGACATAGTGATAAACTTGGTGCAGCAGGTGCCTTAGATGATATGGATTTAGTTAATATTGATTCCAGAGCTAGAAATGATGTCGTAATTTTTGAATTTGATTTTCAAGCATTACCTAATTATACAGGTGTTTTAGTTGAGTATCAATTTGCTTCAGAAGAATTTCCAGACTATGTAGGTTCTAGTTTTAATGATGTATTTGGCTTTTTTGTATCTGATCCTACTGGAGTAGATGCTACAGTACCAGATGGAGATATTAATAATAATGGTGCATACGATTTAGGAGAAACTCCTGCGCTAAACTTAGCAATAGTACCAGGAACATCTAATCCTGTATCTATTAATAATGTAAATGCAGGTTTTAGAGGTTCTCAAGGTGGGAGTTTAACAAACGTAACTGATTTAACTCAAAGCGCATTATATATAAATAATGGGCATGTTTTAGATAATGATGCTGACCCTAATAATCCAGGACCAGGTAATACAAATCCAGGTCCTTTTCCTATTCATACTGAATTTAATGGAATAACAAAAAAGTTTTCTACAAATATAAATTTAACAGTAGGAGTTGTTTATCATATGAAAATAGCCATTGCTGATGTAGGAGATGATTGGTATGATTCAGGAGTGTTTGTTTCAGGAGTAGGTGGTACACCTATAATTATAACAAATGATGATGCAGGTACGCTTACAGAATCAGGAGGTATTGCAGTAGCTAATGTTTTAGTGAATGATACTGTAGGAGGAACTACAAATCCACCTTTAGCAGATGTTGATTTATTTGAGGTAAGTTCAACAAATGCAGGGGTAACATTAAATACAACTACAGGTGCTGTAGAAGTTGCATCAGGCACAAATGCAGGGATTTATACATTAGTATATAATGCTTGTAAGCCTTCTCCAACTAACTGTAGTAACTCTACTGTTACTGTAACAGTTTTACCTGATAATGATTTAGATGGAATTCAGGATTCTGTAGATCAGGATGATGATAATGATGGTATTTTAGATACTGTTGAAGGAGCTGTTGATACTGATGATGATGGAATTATTGATAGTTTTGATACTGATAGTGATAATGATGGTTGTCCTGATGCATCAGAAGCAGCAAATAATATAATAACAGGCTTAACTACACTAATAGGGGGTAGTACTGGTGGTAGTTCATTAAATTTAGGAACTACGGTAGATCTTATAACAGGAATACCAACAGCAACAGGAAGTCCTCAGGGAACTACGGTTTCAGTAATCAATGCAACAAGATTGATGATTGTTACGGCACCTGTTAATCAAACAAAGGTTTTTGGAGAATCAGGTAGTTTTAGTGTTGTGGGAACAGCAGATACTGCGACTAGTTATGTAACAGGAGCACCAACTTATGGAGCTTTAGGCAATGCTAATGCTGGTATTAATTATCAATGGTATATTGGTAATCCAGATTCAGGAGGAACAATTATAGATGGAACAGATACTAATTATACAGATTTTACAACAAATACATTAAATATAACTAGTGTAACGGGGTTAGATGCAACAGAATATTGTGTTTTAATAACTCATGATAATAATATTTGTATTAGAGAGATTAATTGTGCAACATTAGATGTTGTTAATATTTTAGTAGCAAATGATGATATTTTAGGAACAGCTTTAGTACCATTAGCATCAGGAACAACGGATGTTTCTGCAGGTGAAGTTTTAACAGGAGATACTTTAAATGGCGTTCAAGTAACGACAGCAAATACAGATGTAACGCCAATAACGACAGGAAACATCTTAATAGATGCCAATGGAAATGTAACTATCGTAGCAAATACGCCAACAGGAAGTTATCCTGTAACGTATACAATTTGTGAAAGTGGCGCGAATCCAGCAAACTGTACAACAGCAACCGTAACGGTAGAAGTAGTTGGAGAGTTATTAGCGGATGATGATATTTTAGGAACAGCTTTAGTACCATTAGCATCAGGAGCAACGGATGTTTCTGCAGGTGAAGTTTTAACAGGCGATACTTTAAATGGCGTTCAAGTAACGACAGCAAATACAGATGTAACACCAGTAACGACAGGAAACATCTTAATAGATGCCAATGGAAATGTAACTATCGTAGCAAATACGCCAACAGGAAGTTATCCTGTAACGTATACAATTTGTGAAAGTGGCGCGAATCCAGCAAACTGTACAACAGCAACCGTAACGGTAGAAGTAGTTGGAGAGTTATTAGCGGATGATGATATTTTAGGAACAGCTTTAGCACCATTAGCATCAGGAACAACGGATGTTTCTGCAGGTGAAGTTTTAACAGGCGATACTTTAAATGGCGTTCAAGTAACGACAGCAAATACAGATGTAACACCAGTAACGACAGGAAACATCTTAATAGATGCCGACGGAAATGTAACTATCGTAGCAAATACGCCAACAGGAAGTTATCCTGTAACGTATACGATTTGTGAAAGTGGCGCGAATCCAGCAAACTGTACAACAGCAACCGTAACTGTAGAAGTAGTTGGAGAGTTATTAGCGGATGATGATGTTTTAGGAACAGCTTTAGTACCATTAGCATCAGGAGCAACGGATGTTTCTGCTGGTGAAGTTTTAACAGGCGATACCTTAAATGGCGTTCAAGTAACGACAGCAAATACCGATGTAACGCCAGTAACGACAGGAAACATCTTAATAGATGCCGACGGAAATGTAACTATCGTAGCAAATACGCCAACAGGAAGTTATCCTGTAACGTATACGATTTGTGAAAGTGGCGCGAATCCAGCAAACTGTACAACAGCAACCGTAACTGTAGAAGTAGTTGGAGAGTTATTAGCGGATGATGATGTTTTAGGAACAGCTTTAGTACCATTAGCATCAGGAGCAACGGATGTTTCTGCAGGTGAAGTTTTAACAGGCGATACTTTAAATGGCGTTCAAGTAACGACAGCAAATACAGATGTAACACCAGTAACGACAGGAAACATCTTAATAGATGCCAATGGAAATGTAACTATCGTAGCAAATACGCCAACAGGAAGTTATCCTGTAACGTATACAATTTGTGAAAGTGGCGCGAATCCAGCAAACTGTACAACAGCAACCGTAACGGTAGAAGTAGTTGGAGAGTTATTAGCGGATGATGATATTTTAGGAACAGCTTTAGCACCATTAGCATCAGGAGCAACGGATGTTTCTGCTGGTGAAGTTTTAACAGGCGATACCTTAAATGGCGTTCAAGTAACGACAGCAAATACAGATGTAACGCCAGTAACAACAGGAAACATCTTAATAGATGCCGACGGAAATGTAACTATCGTAGCAAATACGCCAACAGGAAGTTATCCTGTAACGTATACGATTTGTGAAAGTGGCGCGAATCCAGCAAACTGTACAACAGCAATCGTAACGGTAGAAGTAGTTGGAGAGTTATTAGCGGATGATGATGTTTTAGGAACAGCTTTAGTACCATTAGCATCAGGAGCAACGGATGTTTCTGCTGGTGAAGTTTTAACAGGCGATACCTTAAATGGCGTTCAAGTAACGACAGCAAATACAGATGTAACGCCAATAACGACAGGAAACATCTTAATAGATGCCGATGGAAATGTAACTATCGTAGCAAATACGCCAACAGGAAGTTATCCTGTAACGTATACGATTTGTGAAAGTGGCGCGAATCCAGCAAACTGTACAACAGCAATCGTAACTGTAGAAGTAGTTGGAGAGTTATTAGCGGATGATGATATTTTAGGAACAGCTTTAGCACCATTAGCATCAGGAACAACGGATGTTTCTGCTGGTGAAGTTTTAACAGGTGATACTTTAAATGGCGTTCAAGTAACGAGAGCAAATACAGATGTAACGCCAGTAACAACAGGAAACATCTTAATAGATGCCGACGGAAATGTAACTATCGTAGCAAATACGCCAACAGGAAGTTATCCTGTAACGTATACGATTTGTGAAAGTGGCGCGAATCCAGCAAACTGTACAACAGCAACCGTAACTGTAGAAGTAGTTGGAGAGTTATTAGCGGATGATGATGTTTTAGGAACAGCTTTAGCACCATTAGCATCAGGAGCAACGGATGTTTCTGCAGGTGAAGTTTTAACAGGCGATACTTTAAATGGCGTTCAAGTAACGACAGCAAATACCGATGTAACGCCAGTAACGACAGGAAACATCTTAATAGATGCCGACGGAAATGTAACTATCGTAGCAAATACGCCAACAGGAAGTTATCCTGTAACGTATACAATTTGTGAAAGTGGCGCGAATCCAGCAAACTGTACAACAGCAACCGTAACTGTAGAAGTAGTTGGAGAGTTATTAGCGGATGATGATGTTTTAGGAACAGCTTTAGTACCATTAGCATCAGGAGCAACGGATGTTTCTGCTGGTGAAGTTTTAACAGGCGATACCTTAAATGGCGTTCAAGTAACGACAGCAAATACAGATGTAACGCCAGTAACAACAGGAAACATCTTAATAGATGCCGACGGAAATGTAACTATCGTAGCAAATACGCCAACAGGAAGTTATCCTGTAACGTATACGATTTGTGAAAGTGGCGCGAATCCAGCAAACTGTACAACAGCAACCGTAACTGTAGAAGTAGTTGGAGAGTTATTAGCGGATGATGATGTTTTAGGAACAGCTTTAGTACCATTAGCATCAGGAGCAACGGATGTTTCTGCTGGTGAAGTTTTAACAGGCGATACCTTAAATGGCGTTCAAGTAACGACAGCAAATACCGATGTAACGCCAGTAACGACAGGAAACATCTTAATAGATGCCGACGGAAATGTAACTATCGTAGCAAATACGCCAACAGGAAGTTATCCTGTAACGTATACGATTTGTGAAAGTGGCGCGAATCCAGCAAACTGTACAACAGCAACCGTAACTGTAGAAGTAGTTGGAGAGTTATTAGCGGATGATGATGTTTTAGGAACAGCTTTAGTACCATTAGCATCAGGAGCAACGGATGTTTCTGCAGGTGAAGTTTTAACAGGCGATACCTTAAATGGCGTTCAAGTAACGACAGCAAATACAGATGTAACGCCAATAACGACAGGAAACATCTTAATAGATGCCGATGGAAATGTAACTATCGTAGCAAATACGCCAACAGGAAGTTATCCTGTAACGTATACGATTTGTGAAAGTGGCGCGAATCCAGCAAACTGTACAACAGCAACCGTAACTGTAGAAGTAGTTGGAGAGTTATTAGCGGATGATGATATTTTAGGAACAGCTTTAGCACCATTAGCATCAGGAACAACGGATGTTTCTGCTGGTGAAGTTTTAACAGGTGATACTTTAAATGGCGTTCAAGTAACGAGAGCAAATACAGATGTAACGCCAGTAACAACAGGAAACATCTTAATAGATGCCGACGGAAATGTAACTATCGTAGCAAATACGCCAACAGGAAGTTATCCTGTAACGTATACGATTTGTGAAAGTGGCGCGAATCCAGCAAACTGTACAACAGCAACCGTAACTGTAGAAGTAGTTGGAGAGTTATTAGCGGATGATGATGTTTTAGGAACAGCTTTAGCACCATTAGCATCAGGAGCAACGGATGTTTCTGCAGGTGAAGTTTTAACAGGCGATACTTTAAATGGCGTTCAAGTAACGACAGCAAATACCGATGTAACGCCAGTAACGACAGGAAACATCTTAATAGATGCCGACGGAAATGTAACTATCGTAGCAAATACGCCAACAGGAAGTTATCCTGTAACGTATACAATTTGTGAAAGTGGCGCGAATCCAGCAAACTGTACAACAGCAACCGTAACTGTAGAAGTAGTTGGAGAGTTATTAGCGGATGATGATGTTTTAGGAACAGCTTTAGTACCATTAGCATCAGGAGCAACGGATGTTTCTGCTGGTGAAGTTTTAACAGGCGATACCTTAAATGGCGTTCAAGTAACGACAGCAAATACAGATGTAACGCCAGTAACAACAGGAAACATCTTAATAGATGCCGACGGAAATGTAACTATCGTAGCAAATACGCCAACAGGAAGTTATCCTGTAACGTATACGATTTGTGAAAGTGGCGCGAATCCAGCAAACTGTACAACAGCAACCGTAACTGTAGAAGTAGTTGGAGAGTTATTAGCGGATGATGATGTTTTAGGAACAGCTTTAGTACCATTAGCATCAGGAGCAACGGATGTTTCTGCTGGTGAAGTTTTAACAGGCGATACCTTAAATGGCGTTCAAGTAACGACAGCAAATACCGATGTAACGCCAGTAACGACAGGAAACATCTTAATAGATGCCGACGGAAATGTAACTATCGTAGCAAATACGCCAACAGGAAGTTATCCTGTAACGTATACGATTTGTGAAAGTGGCGCGAATCCAGCAAACTGTACAACAGCAACCGTAACTGTAGAAGTAGTTGGAGAGTTATTAGCGGATGATGATGTTTTAGGAACAGCTTTAGTACCATTAGCATCAGGAGCAACGGATGTTTCTGCAGGTGAAGTTTTAACAGGCGATACTTTAAATGGCGTTCAAGTAACGACAGCAAATACAGATGTAACACCAGTAACGACAGGAAACATCTTAATAGATGCCAATGGAAATGTAACTATCGTAGCAAATACGCCAACAGGAAGTTATCCTGTAACGTATACAATTTGTGAAAGTGGCGCGAATCCAGCAAACTGTACAACAGCAACCGTAACTGTAGAAGTAGTTGGAGAGTTATTAGCGGATGATGATATTTTAGGAACAGCTTTAGTACCATTAGCATCAGGAGCAACGGATGTTTCTGCTGGTGAAGTTTTAACAGGCGATACCTTAAATGGCGTTCAAGTAACGACAGCAAATACAGATGTAACGCCAGTAACAACAGGAAACATCTTAATAGATGCCGACGGAAATGTAACTATCGTAGCAAATACGCCAACAGGAAGTTATCCTGTAACGTATACAATTTGTGAAAGTGGCGCGAATCCAGCAAACTGTACAACAGCAACCGTAACGGTAGAAGTAGTTGGAGAGTTATTAGCGGATGATGATATTTTAGGAACAGCTTTAGCACCATTAGCATCAGGAACAACGGATGTTTCTGCAGGTGAAGTTTTAACAGGCGATACTTTAAATGGCGTTCAAGTAACGACAGCAAATACAGATGTAACACCAGTAACGACAGGAAACATCTTAATAGATGCCGACGGAAATGTAACTATCGTAGCAAATACGCCAACAGGAAGTTATCCTGTAATGTATACGATTTGTGAAAGTGGCGCGAATCCAGCAAACTGTACAACAGCAACCGTAACGGTAGAAGTAGTTGGAGAGTTATTAGCGGATGATGATGTTTTAGGAACAGCTTTAGTACCATTAGCATCAGGAACAACGGATGTTTCTGCAGGTGAAGTTTTAACAGGCGATACTTTAAATGGTGTTCAAGTAACGACAGCAAATACAGATGTAACGCCAGTAACGACAGGAAACATCTTAATAGATGCCGACGGAAATGTAACTATCGTAGCAAATACGCCAACAGGAAGTTATCCTGTAACGTATACAATTTGTGAAAGTGGCGCGAATCCAGCAAACTGTACAACAGCAACCGTAACTGTAGAAGTAGTTGGAGAGTTATTAGCGGATGATGATATTTTAGGAACAGCTTTAGTACCATTAGCATCAGGAGCAACGGATGTTTCTGCAGGTGAAGTTTTAACAGGCGATACTTTAAATGGCGTTCAAGTAACGACAGCAAATACCGATGTAACGCCAGTAACGACAGGAAACATCTTAATAGATGCCGACGGAAATGTAACTATCGTAGCAAATACGCCAACAGGAAGTTATCCTGTAACGTATACAATTTGTGAAAGTGGTGCGAATCCAGCAAACTGTACAACAGCAACCGTAACGGTAGAAGTAGTTGGAGAGTTATTAGCGGATGATGATATTTTAGGAACAGCTTTAGTACCATTAGCATCAGGAACAACGGATGTTTCTGCTGGTGAAGTTTTAACAGGCGATACCTTAAATGGCGTTCAAGTAACGACAGCAAATACCGATGTAACGCCAGTAACGACAGGAAACATCTTAATAGATGCCGACGGAAATGTAACTATCGTAGCAAATACGCCAACAGGAAGTTATCCTGTAACGTATACGATTTGTGAAAGTGGCGCGAATCCAGCAAACTGTACAACAGCAACCGTAACTGTAGAAGTAGTTGGAGAGTTATTAGCGGATGATGATACATTAGGAACACCTTTAGCACCATTAGCATCAGGAGCAACGGATGTTTCTGCAGGTGAAGTTTTAACAGGCGATACTTTAAATGGCGTTCAAGTAACGACAGCAAATACAGATGTAACATCAGTAACGACAGGAAACATCTTAATAGATGCCAATGGAAATGTAACTATCGTAGCAAATACGCCAACAGGAAGTTATCCTGTAACGTATACAATTTGTGAAAGTGGCGCGAATCCAGCAAACTGTACAACAGCAACCGTAACGGTAGAAGTAGTTGGAGAGTTATTAGCGGATGATGATATTTTAGGAACAGCTTTAGTACCATTAGCATCAGGAGCAACGGATGTTTCTGCAGGTGAAGTTTTAACAGGCGATACCTTAAATGGCGTTCAAGTAACGACAGCAAATACAGATGTAACGCCAGTAACAACAGGAAACATCTTAATAGATGCCGACGGAAATGTAACTATCGTAGCAAATACGCCAACAGGAAGTTATCCTGTAACGTATACGATTTGTGAAAGTGGCGCGAATCCAGCAAACTGTACAACAGCAACCGTAACGGTAGAAGTAGTTGGAGAGTTATTAGCGGATGATGATATTTTAGGAACAGCTTTAGCACCATTAGCATCAGGAGCAACGGATGTTTCTGCTGGTGAAGTTTTAACAGGCGATACCTTAAATGGCGTTCAAGTAACGACAGCAAATACAGATGTAACGCCAATAACGACAGGAAACATCTTAATAGATGCCGATGGAAATGTAACTATCGTAGCAAATACGCCAACAGGAAGTTATCCTGTAACGTATACGATTTGTGAAAGTGGCGCGAATCCAGCAAACTGTACAACAGCAACCGTAACGGTAGAAGTAGTTGGAGAGTTATTAGCGGATGATGATATTTTAGGAACAGCTTTAGTACCATTAGCATCAGGAACAACGGATGTTTCTGCTGGTGAAGTTTTAACAGGTGATACTTTAAATGGCGTTCAAGTAACGACAGCAAATACAGATGTAACACCAGTAACGACAGGAAACATCTTAATAGATGCCGACGGAAATGTAACTATCGTAGCAAATACGCCAACAGGAAGTTATCCTGTAACGTATACGATTTGTGAAAGTGGCGCGAATCCAGCAAACTGTACAACAGCAATCGTAACGGTAGAAGTAGTTGGAGAGTTATTAGCGGATGATGATGTTTTAGGAACAGCTTTAGTACCATTAGCATCAGGAGCAACGGATGTTTCTGCAGGTGAAGTTTTAACAGGCGATACTTTAAATGGCGTTCAAGTAACGACAGCAAATACCGATGTAACGCCAGTAACGACAGGAAACATCTTAATAGATGCCGACGGAAATGTAACTATCGTAGCAAATACGCCAACAGGAAGTTATCCTGTAACGTATACAATTTGTGAAAGTGGTGCGAATCCAGCAAACTGTACAACAGCAACCGTAACGGTAGAAGTAGTTGGAGAGTTATTAGCAAGTAGTGATATTTTAATTCCAATTACATCAGGAGGTACTACTTCAAGTGTAACAGATAACGATACATTAAACAGTACTCCAATAATTGTAGGTTCTGGAGTTGGTGAAATTACTCTATCAGCAGATCCAAACGGAACAAATCCATCAGGGTTTATTTTAAATCCAAATGGAACAATAACTATTGAAGCTAATATACCTTCAGGAACTTATGCTTTTGAATATCAGATTTGTGAAAATGGAGCTAATCCAGAAAATTGCCAAATAGCAGTTGCTACTGTTATTGTTGCAAATCCAATAGATGCTATTAATGATCATTATAGTAATAATCCTTTAGCAGCTGGAAGTGTGACACCAAGCGTTCTTATTAATGATCTATTAGATGGTAATTCAGTAATAATAGGTACAGGAGTAGGAGAGGTTACTTTATCAGGAAATCCAAATGGAACAAACCCTTTAGGTTTTACCTTTAATTCAGATGGAACTATAGCAATAAGTACAGTTATAGCTTCAGGAGATTATACATTGGAGTATCAAATTTGCGAAAATGGTTCAACACCAATAAAATGTAATATAGCAACAGTTACAATACTAGTTGGAGTTGATACTGATGGAGATGGTATTTTAAATACAGATGATATCGATGATGATAACGATGGTATTTTAGATACAAATGAAGGAGATGGTACAATAGACACTGATAGTGATGGTATTCCAGATAGTTTAGATACTGATAGTGATAATGATAGCGTATTAGATATTATAGAAGGAAATGATGTTGATGGAAATGGTATTCCAGATATAATTCCAAGTGGAGTTGATACTGATTTAGACGGATTAGATGATGTATTTGATACTGATAACGGAGGAGTTCCAACCAATCCTTCAGATACTGATGGTGATGGTATATTTGATTATCAAGATATTGATGACGATAATGATGGAATAAATACTATTGATGAAAATCCTGGTGATGATGATATTACAACAAATGATTCTATGGATACTAACGAAAATGGTATTCCAGATTATTTAGATGCTGATGCAAACCCATGTGGTACGCCATATAATATTATGACACCAGATAATGATGGAGATAATGATGTGTTTTTCATCTCATGTATTGACAAGCCAGAATATGCTAAGAATACTGTAGAGATTTTTAATAGATGGGGAAATACCGTTTATAAAGCTTCAGGATATAATAATGAAAGTGTAGCCTTTACAGGGATTTCAAATGGAAGATCAACCATTAGTGTTGATGAGAAATTACCACCAGGAACTTATTATTATGTTATCGATTTAGGAGATGGTTCAAAACCAAAAGTAGGATGGTTATACATTAATAGATAAAAAAAAAAGCGATATGAAAATCAGATATTCAATACTATTAATTCTATGTGTAATAGCCGGAATTAATGCACAACAAGATCCACAGTACACCCAATATATGTACAATACAATGACCGTAAACCCTGCTTATGCAGGGTCCAACGGACACAGTATTATTAATTTATTAGGAAGAACCCAATGGGTTGGTGTCGATGGAGCACCAGATTCACAAACTTTAAGTTATGACACTCCGCTAGGATATAGCGGTGTTGGTTTAGGAGTCAATTTAACGAATGATAGAATAGGTCCAGCGAGTGAAATATTTTTAGATATCAATGGATCTTATACAATTCGAACCAGTGATGAAGGAAATTTAGCTTTTGGATTAAAACTAGGAGGTCGTCATTTAAATGTAGATTGGAGTAAGGGAAGATATCAACATGGAGATGATAAAAACTTAGGTAATAATATCAATAAGTTTTTACCAACAGTAGGAGCAGGATTGTATTATTATACAAGTAATTGGTATTTAGGAGCAGCGATTCCAAACTTTATAAGTACTGAACATTATGATGATGTTAAAGGTGGCGGAAGTGTTGCTGAAGAACGTTTACATTTATTCTTAATAGCAGGATATGTATTCGATTTAAGTGAAAGCATCAAATTTAAACCAGCAGCTTTAGCTAAGGCAGTAAACGGAGCGCCATTATCAATAGATGTATCTGGAAACTTTTTGTTCAATGAGAAATTTACGGCAGGTTTGGCTTGGCGTTGGGATGATTCAATCAGTGCATTGTTAGGTTTTCAGGCAAGTAAAAGTTTGTATTTAGGGTTTGCTTACGATTTAACAAATTCAAATTATAGTAATTATAACTCAGGAACTTATGAAGTAATGTTACGATATGATATGTTTAAAGAGCAAGCATTGAAATCACCAAGATTCTTTTAATATAAAAACTAGGAAAATGAAAAACATACTATACATATTAATCCTATTGTTAAGTACTGCAAGTTTCGGTCAACGAAAATATGCAGCTGATAGGTACTTTAAAGAATTTGCATATAAAAAAGCTGGAGAACTTTATCAATCGATTCATGATAAAGGGGATGATTCATATTTAGTTTTAAGTAGGTTAGGCGATTCCCATTATTTTAATTTTGAATTAGCTAAGGCAGAAGAAAACTATAAAAAACTGATGAGTCTTCATGAAGAAATCGCTTCATCAGAACATTTATTTAGATATGCTCAAGTTTTGAAAAGTAACGGAAAAAATGAGGAATCAGATAAATGGTTACTGAAATTAAAATCAAAAAATGGGACAGATAGCCGTGTTGCTTCTTTAGAGAATAATTCGAATTATTTTGTAGAATATTCAAATAAAGAAAAAACATATATCAATATTCATAATTTATCAAGTAATACTAAGTATTCTGATTTTGGCGGATTTATTTATGAAGATGATTTTTATTTTGCATCTACAAGTCCAAAAACAGATAAGGATAAAAAATTATACAAATGGAATAAACAACCTTATTTGAATATCTATAAAGCGAAGCAAAAAGATATCAAAGAGAAAAAGATTTTAGATGTCGAGAAAAAAACGATGCTAGATGATTTAAGTTCAAAATACCATGAGTCAAATATTATCATTACAAAAAATGGTAAGAAAGCTTATTTTACTCGCGATAATTATGACGGAAAACGATTAAAAGGAGATAAAGATGCAGTATCTCATTTAAAGCTTTATAGTGCAGATAAAATAGATGATTCATGGAAAAATGTAACTGAATTATCATTTAATAGTGATTCATTTTCATGTGGTCATGCAGCTTTAAGTTCAGATGAGAAAACGTTGTATTTTGTATCAGATATGCCAAATGGATTTGGAGCTACAGATATTTATAAAGTTTCTGTTTTAGAAAATAATACTTTTGGTACACCAGAAAATTTAGGACGTACTATTAATACGGAAGGACGTGAAATGTTTCCGTTTGTAGGAAGTGATGATGTATTATATTTTGCATCAGATGGTCATTTAGGATTAGGAGCTTTGGATGTTTTTGAATCACAAATAGAAGCAGGGTTTTATGTTAACCCTGTAAATTTAGGAGCACCAGTAAATGGATCTTCAGATGACTTTGCATTTGTAATAAATGATGCTCATAGTTATGGATTCTTTTCCTCAAACCGAAAAAGTGGTCTAGGCGATGATGATATTTATAGTTTTAGTATCTATAAATGTAAGGAAGATGTCAAAGGAATTATTACAGATTCACGAACAGGAGCGCCAATACAGAATGCATTAGTTCAATTAATGGATGCAAAAGGCGAGGTTATTTTAGAGCAAAAGACAGGACGAACAGGCGCTTATTTATTTGAAAAAATGGATTGTGAAAAGAAGTTTGTAGTTGTAGCATCAAAAGAAAATTACAGAAACAAGAATAAAGATACCGAAACACTAGATATCAATAAAGAAGTAGTTGTAGCGAATCTTAACTTAGAATCTTTAATAGTAGAAGATCAAATAGTAATTAATCCAATTTATTTTGATTTTGATTTATCAAATATTCGAGAAGATGCAGAATATGAATTAGAACATATTGTAACAGTAATGAAATCGAATGTTGATTTAGTAATAAAAATAGAATCGCATACTGATAGCCGAGGTTCAAAGAATTACAATAGAAGTTTATCAGATAGGAGAGCCAAATCAACAAGAGATTATTTAACATCACGAGGAATATCATCAGAAAGGATAGCAAGTGCTATAGGATTTGGAGAAGATAATTTATTAAATAATTGTGATGATGCTAATAGTAGTAAATGTACAGAGGAAGAGCATCAGAAAAATAGACGTTCTTATTTTTACATTGTAAAAGGAAACAAGAATAAAGTAAAAGTGAATAATTAACACGATTTATTTTAGGTTTATAAAAAAAACACGAAGCATTTGCTTCGTGTTTTTTGTTTATAGTAAATAAACTTTTAAGGATTAAAATAAAAATCCATATTGTTGAATATTTATTTTTATTGTTAAAATATGTTAAATATATGTGTATATTATTTTTATTTTAGCTTATGAGTTGTATTTTAGCTTTTTTTTAATGAACTTGTTAAGTTTTTAGTAAAAGTTAAATAGGTTATGTAGTTTTTTGCTTTAAAATTTTTTTATATCTCCCCCCTTTATGAAAAATAGTGTGTAAAAGACTAATTAATCCTTCTTTTAATATTAATAAATAAATTAGATTTTAAGAATTTTTATAATGATTATCTTTTTATTATTAATCTAAGTTATTAAGAAATAAAACCTTTTTTTAACTAAAATCAATGTAGAGTTTAGTTTTATCTAATTTAAATCATTAAACATGAAAGCCTATTTCCTCAAAAAAAACAAACTGTTTTTTTTATTTTTTATTAGTTTACAAAGTATTTACTCTCAAGCTACATTTACAGAAAACCCTATAGCAGAAGCTTTAGCTGCAAAATTACAATCTACAGGTATTGTTATAACAAATCCTGTAATAAGAAATGGAGTAGGTACTCAAATGGCTGTGTTTTCTGATGGTATTGCTGGTGCTGGTCTTGAAATAGATAGCGGTATTGCTTTAACAACTTCTACAGTAACAAGTGCTTTTTCTACAAATAATTTATTGCAGAGTGGTGATAAGCCAGCTAATGGTGTAAGAGTATTTGATATGGATCTTAGACGTATTAATCCTACAGCAACAGATGATGTTGTTATTTTTGAATTTGATTTTGAAAGATTAGCAAATTATAAAGGGGTTTTAGTAGAATATCAATTCGGGTCAGATGAGTACCCTAATTATGTAGGTTCTGTTTATAATGATGTATTTGGTTTTTTTGTTTCTGACCCTACAGGAGCAGATCCAAATGTACCAGATGGTGATTTAAATGGTGATAGTGTGTATGATATAACAGAACAGCCTGCTTTGAATTTAGCAATTGTTCCTGGAACAAATAATGCAGTAGCTATAAATAATATAAATGGTGGTTTTAGAGGTTCTGAAGGAAGCAATTTATCAAATATTACTTTTTTAGATCAGAGTGATTTGTATATAAATAACGGACATACGCCTGATAATGATACAGATCCTAATAATGCAGGTCCTCAAAATACAAATCCTGGACCTTTTCCTGTACATGTTGAATTTAATGGAATAACAAAAAAATTAAAAGCAGATATAGATTTAAAAACTGGTGTTATTTATCATATGAAAATTGCTATTGCCGATGTTGGTGACGCAACTTATGATTCAGGAGTGTTTCTTTCAGGGGTTCGAGGTGTTCCGATAATTGAAACTCAAGATGATGTATGTAGTATTTCAGAACAAGGAGGAGTTGCATTACCTTCTGTTTTGGTAAATGATGTTGTAGCTGGAGTATTAAATCCTTCTTTAGTAAATGTAGATTTATTTCAGGTGAGTTCTACAGGAGCTGGAGTAACTTTAGATACTACTACGGGAGCTATAAATGTAGCTGAAGGAACAACACCAGGAGTATATACTTTAGTTTATAACGCTTGTAGGCCATCACCTTCTAATTGTAAATCTTCTATTGTAACTGTTACAGTATTACCAGATAATGATTTAGATGGAATTATAGATTCTGTTGATTTAGATGATGATAATGATGGTATTTTAGATATTTATGAAGGAGTTTGTGAAATTAATACTACAAACCCAGTAGGTGCTTGGGAAGTGTCTTATTATGCTGGGCATTTTGGGGTGCAAAATGCTGTAAATCCTATAGATAGAGACCCTAAAGATGAAAACAATAATATAGGAACACCAACACTTTACGGTTATGGATTTTATACTTCAAATGGAAAAACATATGAGTTTAATGATCAGAATATAGATAATGCAGTTCCTGATAATCCAATGGAAAGTATTATTGCTAGTGGTGTTAATATTAAAGAAGTAATACCTTATACTCCAACTACTAGTGGTGCGTGGACTATTATTTATAAACGTACAATAGAGAATAATGGAAATATACAAATAGGAGAAGCTAATGGGTATTTTGATGATTTTGCAGAATTATTTATTGATGGGGTTTTAGTAGATTCTATTGATGAGTTTTCACCTAGTTTACCTTTATCCAAAGTTATAAATTCTCCAGTTTTTCCAGGTCAGGTTGTCGAAATTCGTTTAACAAATGGAGCTTCTTTAGGTGGCTTTGTATTTAAAATAGAAACTTCAGGCGAAACAACAGCTCCTGATTGTATTATTAGAGATACAGATAATGACACTATACCTGATTATTTAGATCTTGATTCAGATAATGATGGTTGTAATGATTCTACAGAAGCAGGAGTTGATTTAGTAAATTTAACAGGACCAGTAGGAACTAATGGTATATATGATAATTTAGAAACTTTTCCTGATTCAGGAGTTCTTATAAAGTTAGCAGATATTAATACATATCCTTATGATAGTACTGTTCAATCACCTATTTGTTGTACTATACCAAATGATAATTTAACTGTTAGTGATGATGTAATTTGTCCTACAGAAACAGGTGTAATAACCTTAACAAACACTCAAGTAGGAGTAGTATATCAATTACGTTTAGATAGTAATGATACTAATATAGGAGCTTCTCAATTAGGAACAGGAGCTGATTTAATTTTTAATGTAACTCCATTAAATACAACAACATATAATGTATATGCAGTTGATGGAACTTGTAATGTAGAGTTAGTAGATAAAGCAACGGTAACAGTTAATACTTTACCATCATCACCAATAGTAGGAGTAGTAACACAACCAACGTGTACAGTAGCTACAGGAAGTTTTCAAATTACAGGTTATAATTCAGGTGATACTTATGTCTTTACTCCATCAGTAGTAAATATTTCATCAACAGGATTAGTAACAGCAAATGAAGGAACGTATACATTTACAGTAACAGATACAGATGGAACAGGATGTACTTCATTAGTAAGTTCAAATATTGTAGTAAATACACAACCAGCTACTCCAGCATCACCAGTTGTAGGAGCAATAACACAGCCAACGTGTACAGTAGTTACAGGAAGTTTTCAAATTACAGGGTATGATTCAGATGATACTTATGTATTTACTCCATCGGTAGTAAATATTTCATCAACAGGATTAGTAACAGCAAATGAAGGAACGTATACATTTACAGTAACAGATACAGATGGAACAGGATGTACTTCAACAGCAAGTTCAAATATTGTAGTAAATACACAACCAGCTACTCCATCAGCACCAGTTGTAGGAGCAGTAACACAGCCAATGTGTACAGTAGCTACAGGAAGTTTTCAAATTACAGGTTATGATTTAGGTGATACTTATGTATTTACTCCATCAGTAGTAAATATTTCATCAACAGGATTAGTAACAGCAAATGAAGGAACGTATACATTTACAGTAACAGATACAGATGGAACAGGATGTACATCAACAGCAAGCTCAAATATTGTAGTAGATACACAACCAGTTACTCCATTAGCACCAATAGCAGGAGTAGTAACACAGCCAACGTGTACAGTAGTTACAGGAAGTTTTCAAATTACAGGTTATGATTCAGATGATACTTATGTATTTACTCCATCGGTAGTAAATATTTCATCAACAGGATTAGTAACAGTAAATGAAGGAACGTATACATTTACAGTAACAGATACAGATGGAACAGGATGTACATCAACAGTAAGTTCAAATATTGTAGTAAATACACAACCAGCTACTCCATCATCACCAGTTGTAGGATTAGTAACACAGCCAACGTGTACAGTAGTTACAGGAAGTTTTCAAATTACAGGTTATGATTCAGGTGATACTTATGTATTTACTCCATCGGTAGTAAATATTTCATCAACAGGATTAGTAACAGCAAATGAAGGAACGTATACATTTACAGTAATAGATACAGATGGAACAGGATGTACTTCATTAGCAAGTTCAAATATTGTAGTAGATACACAACCATTATGTATTACAATAGCTACAGATGATAATTTTACTGGAGCTGAAGATTATGATATAACAGGTAATATTATAACTGAAGATAATGGAAATGGAATAGATAGTGATACAGAAAATGATTTGTTAACAGTTGCTAGTGCAACAGTAGATATTGATGGAGATGGAATTTCAGATGTATTACCGTTAGATACAGTTACATTATTAAATGGAATTGGAGAAATAACATTAAATACAGATGGTGTATTGCTTTTTGAACCTGTATTAAATTATAATGGAGTACTACCAGTAATTAATTATATTGTAACAGATGGAGTTAATATTGATGATGCTAATATTCTAATTACAGTTAATTCTGTTATAGATCCAATTGAAGCAATGGATGATGATTATACAGATATCAATATTATTGACACTAATATAGATGTAACAACAAATGATACATTAAATGGATTACCTGTTATTTTAGGTACTGAATTAGGAGAGGCAACTTTAATACCTGATTCAAACAATGAACCTGGATTTACTTTTAATTCTGATGGAACTATTACTGTAGATTTAAATATGATATCAGGAATATATGATTTAGAGTATCAAATATGTGAAAATGGAGAAATACCAACTAATTGTGATACAGCAACTGTAACTGTTTTTGTTAATAATCCTACAAATCCATGTGGTATTCCATATAATATTATAACTCCTGATAATGATGGAGATAATGATTCTTTTTACATTTCGTGTATTGATAAACCAGAATATGCAAATAATACTGTAGAGATTTTCAATAGATGGGGTAATACTGTTTACCAAGCTTCAGGATATAATAATAAAGATGTATCCTTTAAAGGAATTTCAAATGGAAGTTTAACAATTAGTGTTGATGAGAAATTACCACCAGGTACTTATTATTATGTAATAAATTTAGGTGATGGTTCAAAACCAAAAGTAGGATGGTTATACATTAACAGATAAAAAAAGCGATATGAAAATTAAATATTCAATATTATTAATTCTATTCGTTGTAATAGCAATTAATGCACAACAAGATCCACAGTACACACAGTATATGTATAACACAATGACCGTAAACCCTGCTTATGCAGGGTCTAACGGACATCGTATCATAAATTTATTAGGACGAACTCAATGGGTTGGCGTAGATGGAGCACCAGATTCTCAAACCTTAAGTTATGATACTCCGCTAGGATATAGTGGTGTTGGTTTAGGAGTAAATTTAACAAATGATAGAATCGGTCCATCCAATGAAATTTATTTAGATATTAATGGATCTTATACAATTCGAACTAGTGATGACGGAAATTTATCATTTGGATTAAAATTAGGAGGTCGTCATTTAAATGTAGATTGGAGTAAGGGAAGATATCAACATGGAGATGATAAAAACTTAGGTAATAATATCAATAAGTTTTTACCAACAGTTGGAGCTGGATTGTATTATTATACAAGTAATTGGTATTTAGGAGCAGCCATTCCAAACTTTATAAGTACTGAACATTATGACGATGTTCAAAAAGGAGGAGGTGTTGCCGAAGAGCGTTTACACTTATTTTTAATAGCAGGATATGTATTCGATTTAAGTGAAAGCATCAAATTTAAACCAGCAGTTTTAAGTAAAGCAGTAAAAGGAGCTCCTTTATCAATAGATGTTTCAGCTAACTTTTTATTCAATGAAAAATTTACAGCAGGATTGGCTTGGCGTTGGGATGATTCTATTAGTGCTTTGTTAGGATTTCAAGCAAATAAAAGCTTATATTTAGGATTAGCTTATGATTTAACGAATTCAAACTATAGTAATTATAACTCAGGTACTTATGAAGTAATGCTGCGTTATGAGATGTTTAAAGAGCAAGCTTTAAAGTCACCAAGATTCTTTTAACAAAAAAAACAGCAACATGAAAAACACACTATACATATTAATTTTATTGATAAGTAGCTCTATTTTTGGTCAACGAAAATATGCTGCGAATCGTTACTTTAAGGAATTTGCATACAAAAAATCATCAGAATTATATCAATCAATTCATGATAAAGGCGATGATTCGTATTTAGTTTTAAGTCGCTTAGGAGATTCATATTATCATAATTTTGAATTAACAAAAGCAGAAGAGAGCTATCGTAAATTAATGGCTTCTCATGAGTCAGTAGCTTTATCAAAGCATTTATTCAGGTACTCACAAGTTTTAAAAAGTAATGGTAAGAATTCAGAATCAGATAAATGGTTACTGAAGTTAAAAACAAAAAATGGTACTGATAGCCGAGTTGCAGCTTTAGAGAGTAATTCGAATTATTTTGTAGAATATTCGAATAAAGAAAAAACATATATTAATATTCATAATTTATCGAGTAATACCAAGTATTCAGATTTTGGCGGATTTATTTATGAAGATGATTTTTATTTTGCATCTACAAGTCCTAAAACAGATAAGGATAAAAAATTATACAAATGGAATAAACAACCTTATTTGAATATCTATAAAGCGAAGCAAAAAGATATCAAAGATAAAAAGACATTAGATGTCGAGAAAAAAACGATGTTGTCAGATTTAAGTTCAAAGTATCATGATTCAAATATAATTATGACAAAAGATGGTAATAGAGCTTATTTTACAAGAGATAATTATGATGGAAAACGATTAAAAGGAGATAAAGATGCAGTATCTCATTTAAAGCTTTATAGTGCAGATAAAATAGATGATTCATGGAAAAATGTAACTGAATTACCATTTAATAGTGATTTGTATTCATGTGGTCATGCTGCTTTAAGTTCAGATGAAAAAACATTATATTTTGTATCTGATATGCCAAATGGGTTTGGAGGAACAGATTTATATAAAGTATCTGTTTTAGAAAATAATACTTTTGGTACACCAGAGAATTTAGGAAAAACAATCAACACAGAAGGACGTGAAATGTTTCCATTTGTAGGAAGTGATGATGTATTATATTTTGCATCAGATGGTCATTTAGGTTTAGGAGCTTTAGATGTTTTTGAATCACAAATAGAAGGAGGAGTTTATACTAACCCAGTTAATTTAGGAGCTCCGATTAATGGATCATCAGATGATTTTGCATTTGTAATAAATGATGCTCATAGTTATGGGTTCTTTTCCTCAAACCGAAAAAGTGGAGAAGGAGATGATGATATTTATAGTTTTAGTATCTATAAATGTAAGGAAGATATAAAAGGAGTAATTACCGATTCACGAACAGGTTTACCAATTCAGAATGCATTAGTTCAATTAATGGATGAAAAAGGTGAGTTAGTTTTAGAGCAAAAAACAGGACGAACAGGCGCTTATTTATTTAAACAAATGGAGTGTGAGAATAATTTTGTAGTTGTAGCATCAAAAGAAAATTATCGAAACAAGAATAAAGATACCGAAACATTAGATGTAAATAAAGAAGTTATTGTAGAAAATCTTAGTTTAGAATCCTTAATAGTGGAAGATCAGATAGTAATTAATCCAATTTATTTTGATTTTGATTTATCAAATATTCGCGAAGATGCAGAGTATGAATTAGAACATATTGTAACAGTAATGAAAGGGAATGTTGATTTATTTATCAAAATAGAATCGCATACTGATAGTAGAGGTTCAAAGAATTACAACAGAAGTTTATCAGATAGGAGAGCAAAATCAACAAGAGATTATTTAATATCACGAGGAATTTCATCAGAAAGGATAGCAAGTGCTATAGGATTTGGAGAAGATAATTTATTAAATAATTGTGATGATGCTAATAGTAGTAAATGTACAGAGGAAGAGCATCAGAAAAATAGACGTTCTTATTTTTACATTGTAAAAGGAAACAAGAATAAAGTAAAAGTGAATAATTAATACGATTTATTTTAGGCTTAAAACAAAAAACACGAAGCATTTGCTTCGTGTTTTTTGTTTTATTTTTTTGAAAAGCTTTTAAAATATTGCTTTTTAATGTTATTAAATTGTAAATTAATTGACTCCTATTTGTTTATTTTTTTTGAATCTTTAGTGAAAAGGTTTTTTGGTGTATTATTATTTAATAAAATTAGTTGTTTTTTGAGTATTTATTCCTATTTTTAGTAAAAAATAATACTTATTGTATTTTTTTGAAATCAAAAATGTTAAACAAAAAAATATACTTAATAATCAGTATATTATAAATTTAATTAAATTAGCCTATTAAATAAATTAACTTTTTGCTATAAGTTAATTTATATAATGGTTAATAAATATTAATCTTATTTACGGTACTTATCATTTTTTTAAGATGATACAGAAGTTTAATTTTAAAAATTTTTTTATGGAGAATTATTACTATTTAATTAAAAACAAAGTGTTATTAAAAAGCTATTTTATAGCTTTTTTAATAGCAGCTTTTATGCTGATGCCTTCTTTGGTATCCGCCCAATGTGCTAATGGAAGCTATGATGAAATTCAGTATGCAACAGGTGGTTCTGCAACTAATGCTTTAGGAGCTCCTAATGGTACTGAACAAACACACTGGTATAGTATACCTAATTTAGAGTACACAAATACCTTTACAGGTGATGCTATAGTTGTTATAACAGCTAGGTTAAGAAATGATATGAATCATTTAGTAGGTTCAACATATAAAATTTCATTTAGTACAGATAGTTTTACTTATACAACACCTGTTGTGTTAACTGATGTATTTCCTGATGTAGATTTACCTATCTCTGCGGATTATGTTGAACTTACTTACACAATTCCTTCATCTGTAACAGATTTATATAAATATATTCGAATAGAAGTAGGAGTAAGTAATGATGGTTTAGATTCACGTATAGATGCAGTAGCAGTCCAAACACCAACCTGTTATACTTGTGAAGCAGGTGCTGATGCTCCTGTTTTAGGCGTAAATAAAGGCGGAGGAAGTCCTACATTTGATTTAACATCAGTAATGAGTGGAGCTGGCCCTTCGGGAACTTCAGTAAGTTGGCATACAGCTACTCCAGCAACTACAGCAAATTTAGTGGCAACGCCTTCTAGTGCTGCTATTGGTGCTTATTATGCAGCTTTTTATCATGCTGGTTCAGATTGTTATAGTTATTATACAGCTACTTTTAATGTGATAGCAGATAATGATAATGATGGTATTGAAGACATTATAGATGTAGATGATGACAATGATGGTATTTTAGATATTATTGAATGTCCTACGTCAGATTTTTTTATAAGTGGAAATTTTAATTATACAGATACCGAATTACCTGGTAAAATTATAGGGCATGATGGTGTAACAGAGTTTAAAGATAGAATAAATGGAGTAGATTTTAATGGTACAACAGGTAGTACAGGTATGTATGAAGGTTGGAATTTTGATTTCGGAACACCAGACTGGTCAGAAGGACAATATTTAGCAGGTTCCGATCCAAATGATCCAAGGTTAGGGTTTCCTAATATGTATAATATAAATGTAAAACCGTCTGGTAATGGAGGTACTTTTGTTATTTTTTCATTAAGTGGAGAAGGATTAGAAAATGAAATAACGACTCTAACAATTGGTAAGACTTATCAAATGGAATTTGAAATGGGTTCTTTACCTAGTTATAGAAATCACCCAGCAGCATACTCATATGATCCTACACAAATAGTTTATGGTTTTGTTGATGGTGGGTCTGGTACAGGTGCAAATGTTTTATATGAAACACCTCTTGATACTACGATATATCCTTTCCCTGCTACAACACCAGATGTATCAGAAGAATGGGATCCACATTGGAAAAAATACCGTATTGTATTTGAAGCTACATCAACAACAGTTAAATATAGATTTCAGTTAAATAATGAAACTGTAATAGTCGTAGATGGTTTTTCTTTAAGAGAGATAGACGATTCATGTACAAATGATACAAATACAAATTCAGATGGAGATAGCTGTAGTGACTCTATTGAAGCAGGAATTGACGTTGCTAATTTAACAGGAACAGTAGGAGATAATGGTTTATATGATGCTTTAGAAACAGCACCAGATTCTGGTATTCTTACAACACCTGCAGATGTTAGTACTTTTCCTTATGATGGAGGTGTACAAGCACCAGCTTGTTCGGTATGTACTCCCCCTGATGATAGTTTAGCGGTTAGTGATGATTCTATTTGCCCAACAGCTACAGGAACTATAACATTAACAAGTGCTCAAGTAGGTGTTACATATCAATTACGTTTAGACAGTAATGATAGTAATGTCGGAGCATCTCAAGTAGGAGCAGGAGCTGATTTAACTTTTAATGTAACACCAGCCTCAACAACTGTTTATAATTTATATGCGGTTGATGGAGCTTGTAATGTTGAATTAACAGATAAATCAACAGTAACAGTAAATATAACACCAAGTGCACCAGCAGCAACGGATGTAGATCCAACATGTGCTGTAGCAACAGGAAGTGTAAGTGTAACGAGTCCAGTAGGAACATCAACATATACATTAACAGGAACAGCGCCAGTAGTAGCAGCTCAAACAGGTACAAGTTTTACGACTTTAGCAGCTGGTACGTATAGTTTAACAGAGACGAATGCAGCTGGATGTACTTCTCCAGCCTTATCAATAACTATTGATGCGCAACCAGCAACACCAAGTGCACCAGCAGCAACGGATGTAGATCCAACATGTGCTGTAGCAACAGGAAGTGTAAGTGTAACGAGTCCAGTAGGAACATCAACATATACATTAACAGGAACAGCGCCAGTAGTAGCAGCTCAAACGGGAACAAGTTTTTCAAGTTTAGCAGCTGGTACCTATAGTTTAACAGAGACGAATGCAGCTGGATGTATCTCAGCAGCAACTACAATTACTATAGATGCGCAACCAGCAACACCAAGTGCACCAGCAGCAACGGATGTAGATCCAACATGTGCTGTAGCAACAGGAAGTGTAAGTGTAACGAGTCCAGTAGGAACATCAACATATACATTAACAGGAACAGCGCCAGTAGTAGCAGCTCAAACAGGTACAAGTTTTACGACTTTAGCAGCTGGTACGTATAGTTTAACAGAGACGAATGCAGCTGGATGTATCTCAGCAGCAACTACAATTACTATAGATGCGCAACCAGCAACACCAAGTGCACCAGCAGCAACGGATGTAGATCCAACATGTGCTGTAGCAACAGGAAGTGTAAGTGTAACGAGTCCAGTAGGAACATCAACATATACATTAACAGGAACAGCGCCAGTAGTAGCAGCTCAAACAGGTACAAGTTTTACGACTTTAGCAGCTGGTACGTATAGTTTAACAGAGACGAATGCAGCTGGATGTACTTCTCCAGCCTTATCAATAACTATTGATGCGCAACCAGCAACACCAAGTGCACCAGCAGCAACGGATGTAGATCCAACATGTGCTGTAGCAACAGGAAGTGTAAGTGTAACGAGTCCAGTAGGAACATCAACATATACATTAACAGGAACAGCGCCAGTAGTAGCAGCTCAAACGGGAACAAGTTTTACGACTTTAGCAGCTGGTACGTATAGTTTAACAGAGACGAATGCAGCTGGATGTATCTCAGCAGCAACTACAATTACTATAGATGCGCAACCAGCAACACCAAGTGCACCAGCAGCAACGGATGTAGATCCAACATGTGCTGTAGCAACAGGAAGTGTAAGTGTAACGAGTCCAGTAGGAACATCAACATATACATTAACAGGAACAGCGCCAGTAGTAGTAGCTCAAACGGGAACAAGTTTTTCAAGTTTAGCAGCTGGTACGTATAGTTTAACAGAGACGAATGCAGCTGGATGTATCTCAGCAACAACTACAATTACTATAGATGCGCAACCAGCAACACCAAGTGCACCAGCAGCAACGGATGTAGATCCAACATGTGCTGTAGCAACAGGAAGTGTAAGTGTAACGAGTCCAGTAGGAACATCAACATATACATTAACAGGAACAGCGCCAGTAGTAGCAGCTCAAACAGGTACAAGTTTTACGACTTTAGCAGCTGGTACGTATAGTTTAACAGAGACGAATGCAGCTGGATGTATCTCAGCAGCAACTACAATTACTATAGATGCGCAACCAGCAACACCAAGTGCACCAGCAGCAACGGATGTAGATCCAACATGTGCTGTAGCAACAGGAAGTGTAAGTGTAACGAGTCCAGTAGGAACATCAACATATACATTAACAGGAACAGCGCCAGTAGTAGCAGCTCAAACAGGTACAAGTTTTACGACTTTAGCAGCTGGTACGTATAGTTTAACAGAGACGAATGCAGCTGGATGTACTTCTCCAGCCTTATCAATAACTATTGATGCGCAACCAAACTGTCCACCTGTAGCACAAGATGATACAGCAAGTACAACAGTTGATGCCTTAGTAAATTTAGATGTTTTAGCATCTAACGGAAATGGCGTTGATGCTGATGCAGATAATGATCCTTTAACAATTACAGATATCAATGGAACTACTCCAGTTGTAGGAACAGCAATATCAGTAACAGGAGGAACGGTAACATTATTAGCAAATGGAACATTAGATATCCAACCTGATGGAACAGGAGCTGCAATTACTTTCCCATATACTATTAGTGATGGAAATGGCGGAACAGATACAGCGAATGTTGATGTATCAATCGGAAATACAGCACCAGTAGCACAAGATGATACAGCAAGTACAACAGTTGATGCCTTAGTAAATTTAGATGTTTTAGCATCTAACGGAAATGGCGTTGATGCTGATGTAGATAATGATCCTTTAACAATTACAGATATCAATGGAACTACTCCAGTTGTAGGAACAGCAATATCAGTAACAGGAGGAACGGTAACATTATTAGCAAATGGAACATTAGATATCCAACCTGATGGAACAGGAACTGCAATTACTTTCCCATATACTATTAGTGATGGAAATGGCGGAACAGATACAGCGAATGTTGATGTAGCAATCGGAAATACAGCACCAGTAGCACAAGATGATACAGCAAGCACAACAGTTGATGCCTTAGTAAATTTAGATGTTTTAGCATCTAACGGAAATGGCGTTGATGCTGATGCAGATAATGACCCTTTAACAATTATAGATATCAATGGAACTACTCCAGTTGTAGGAACAGCAATATCAGTAACAGGAGGAACGGTAACATTATTAGCAAATGGAACATTAGATATCCAACCTGATGGAACAGGAACTGCAATTACTTTCCCATATACTATTAGTGATGGAAATGGCGGAACAGATACAGCGAATGTTGATGTATCAATCGGAAATACAGCACCAGTAGCACAAGATGATACAGCAAGTACAACAGTTGATGCCTTAGTAAATTTAGATGTTTTAGCATCTAACGGAAATGGCGTTGATGCTGATGTAGATAATGATCCTTTAACAATTACAGATATCAATGGAACTACTCCAGTTGTAGGAACAGCAATATCAGTAACAGGAGGAACGGTAACATTATTAGCAAATGGAACATTAGATATCCAACCTGATGGAACAGGAACTGCAATTACTTTCCCATATACTATTAGTGATGGAAATGGCGGAACAGATACAGCGAATGTTGATGTATCAATCGGAAATACAGCACCAGTAGCACAAGATGATACAGCAAGCACAACAGTTGATGCCTTAGTAAATTTAGATGTTTTAGCATCTAACGGAAATGGCGTTGATGCTGATGCAGATAATGACCCTTTAACAATTACAGATATCAATGGAACTACTCCAGTTGTAGGAACAGCAATATCAGTAACAGGAGGAACGGTAACATTATTAGCAAATGGAACATTAGATATCCAACCTGATGGAACAGGAGCTGCAATTACTTTCCCATATACTATTAGTGATGGAAATGGCGGAACAGATACAGCGAATGTTGATGTATCAATCGGAAATACAGCACCAGTAGCACAAGATGATACAGCAAGTACAACAGTTGATGCCTTAGTAAATTTAGATGTTTTAGCATCTAACGGAAATGGCGTTGATGCTGATGCAGATAATGACCCTTTAACAATTATAGATATCAATGGAACTACTCCAGTTGTAGGAACAGCAATATCAGTAACAGGAGGAACGGTAACATTATTAGCAAATGGAACATTAGATATCCAACCTGATGGAACAGGAGCTGCAATTACTTTCCCATATACTATTAGTGATGGAAATGGCGGAACAGATACAGCGAATGTTGATGTAGCAATCGGAAATACAGCACCAGTTGCACAAGATGATACAGCAAGCACAACAGTTGATGCCTTAGTAAATTTAGATGTTTTAGCATCTAACGGAAATGGCGTTGATGCTGATGCAGATAATGACCCTTTAACAATTATAGATATCAATGGAACTACTCCAGTTGTAGGAACAGCAATATCAGTAACAGGAGGAACGGTAACATTATTATCAGATGGAACATTAGATATTCAACCTGATGGAACAGGAGCTGCAATTACTTTCCCATATACTATTAGTGATGGAAATGGCGGAACAGATACAGCGAATGTTGATGTAGCAATCGGAAATACAGCACCAGTTGCACAAGATGATACAGCAAGCACAACAGTTGATGCCTTAGTAAATTTAGATGTTTTAGCATCTAACGGAAATGGCGTTGATGCTGATGCAGATAATGACCCTTTAACAATTATAGATATCAATGGAACTACTCCAGTTGTAGGAACTCCAATATCAGTAACAGGAGGAACGGTAACATTATTAGCAAATGGAACATTAGATATCCAACCTGATGGAACAGGAGCTGCAATTACTTTCCCATATACTATTAGTGATGGAAATGGCGGAACAGATACAGCGAATGTTGATGTAGCAATCGGAAATACAGCACCAGTTGCACAAGATGATACAGCAAGCACAACAGTTGATGCCTTAGTAAATTTAGATGTTTTAGCATCTAACGGAAATGGCGTTGATGCTGATGCAGATAATGACCCTTTAACAATTATAGATATCAATGGAACTACTCCAGTTGTAGGAACAGCAATATCAGTAACAGGAGGAACGGTAACATTATTAGCAAATGGAACATTAGATATCCAACCTGATGGAACAGGAGCTGCAATTACTTTCCCATATACTATTAGTGATGGAAATGGCGGAACAGATACAGCGAATGTTGATGTAGCAATCGGAAATACAGCACCAGTTGCACAAGATGATACAGCAAGCACAACAGTTGATGCCTTAGTAAATTTAGATGTTTTAGCATCTAACGGAAATGGCGTTGATGCTGATGCAGATAATGACCCTTTAACAATTATAGATATCAATGGAACTACTCCAGTTGTAGGAACAGCAATATCAGTAACAGGAGGAACGGTAACATTATTAGCAAATGGAACATTAGATATCCAACCTGATGGAACAGGAGCTGCAATTACTTTCCCATATACTATTAGTGATGGAAATGGCGGAACAGATACAGCGAATGTTGATGTAGCAATCGGAAATACAGCACCAGTTGCACAAGATGATACAGCAAGCACAACAGTTGATGCCTTAGTAAATTTAGATGTTTTAGCATCTAACGGAAATGGCGTTGATGCTGATGCAGATAATGACCCTTTAACAATTATAGATATCAATGGAACTACTCCAGTTGTAGGAACAGCAATATCAGTAACAGGAGGAACGGTAACATTATTATCAGATGGAACATTAGATATTCAACCTGATGGAACAGGAGCTGCAATTACTTTCCCATATACTATTAGTGATGGAAATGGCGGAACAGATACAGCGAATGTTGATGTAGCAATCGGAAATACAGCACCAGTAGCACAAGATGATACAGCAAGCACAACAGTTGATGCCTTAGTAAATTTAGATGTTTTAGCATCTAACGGAAATGGCGTTGATGCTGATGCAGATAATGACCCTTTAACAATTATAGATATCAATGGAACTACTCCAGTTGTAGGAACAGCAATATCAGTAACAGGAGGAACGGTAACATTATTATCAGATGGAACATTAGATATCCAACCTGATGGAACAGGAGCTGCAATTACTTTCCCATATACTATTAGTGATGGAAATGGCGGAACAGATACAGCGAATGTTGATGTAGCAATCGGAAATACAGCACCAGTTGCACAAGATGATACAGCAAGCACAACAGTTGATGCCTTAGTAAATTTAGATGTTTTAGCATCTAACGGAAATGGCGTTGATGCTGATGCAGATAATGACCCTTTAACAATTATAGATATCAATGGAACTACTCCAGTTGTAGGAACAGCAATATCAGTAACAGGAGGAACGGTAACATTATTAGCAAATGGAACATTAGATATCCAACCTGATGGAACAGGAGCTGCAATTACTTTCCCATATACTATTAGTGATGGAAATGGCGGAACAGATACAGCGAATGTTGATGTAGCAATCGGAAATACAGCACCAGTTGCACAAGATGATACAGCAAGCACAACAGTTGATGCCTTAGTAAATTTAGATGTTTTAGCATCTAACGGAAATGGCGTTGATGCTGATGCAGATAATGACCCTTTAACAATTATAGATATCAATGGAACTACTCCAGTTGTAGGAACAGCAATATCAGTAACAGGAGGAACGGTAACATTATTAGCAAATGGAACATTAGATATCCAACCTGATGGAACAGGAGCTGCAATTACTTTCCCATATACTATTAGTGATGGAAATGGCGGAACAGATACAGCGAATGTTGATGTAGCAATCGGAAATACAGCACCAGTTGCACAAGATGATACAGCAAGCACAACAGTTGATGCCTTAGTAAATTTAGATGTTTTAGCATCTAACGGAAATGGCGTTGATGCTGATGCAGATAATGACCCTTTAACAATTATAGATATCAATGGAACTACTCCAGTTGTAGGAACTCCAATATCAGTAACAGGAGGAACGGTAACATTATTAGCAAATGGAACATTAGATATCCAACCTGATGGAACAGGAGCTGCAATTACTTTCCCATATACTATTAGTGATGGAAATGGCGGAACAGATACAGCGAATGTTGATGTAGCAATCGGAAATACAGCACCAGTAGCACAAGATGATACAGCAAGCACAACAGTTGATGCCTTAGTAAATTTAGATGTTTTAGCATCTAACGGAAATGGCGTTGATGCTGATGCAGATAATGACCCTTTAACAATTATAGATATCAATGGAACTACTCCAGTTGTAGGAACAGCAATATCAGTAACAGGAGGAACGGTAACATTATTAGCAAATGGAACATTAGATATCCAACCTGATGGAACAGGAGCTGCAATTACTTTCCCATATACTATTAGTGATGGAAATGGCGGAACAGATACAGCGAATGTTGATGTATCAATCGGAAATACAGCACCAGTTGCACAAGATGATACAGCAAGTACAACAGTTGATGCCTTAGTAAATTTAGATGTTTTAGCATCTAACGGAAATGGCGTTGATGCTGATGCAGACAATGATCCTTTAACAATTACAGATATCAATGGAACTACTCCAGTTGTAGGAACAGCAATATCAGTAACAGGAGGAACGGTAACATTATTAGCAAATGGAACATTAGATATCCAACCTGATGGAACAGGAGCTGCAATTACTTTCCCATATACTATTAGTGATGGAAATGGCGGAACAGATACAGCGAATGTTGATGTATCAATCGGAAATACAGCACCAGTAGCACAAGATGATACAGCAAGTACAACAGTTGATGCCTTAGTAAATTTAGATGTTTTAGCATCTAACGGAAATGGCGTTGATGCTGATGCAGACAATGATCCTTTAACAATTACAGATATCAATGGAACTACTCCAGTTGTAGGAACAGCAATATCAGTAACAGGAGGAACGGTAACATTATTAGCAAATGGAACATTAGATATCCAACCTGATGGAACAGGAGCTGCAATTACTTTCCAATATACTATTAGTGATGGAAATGGCGGAACAGATACAGCGAATGTTGATGTAGCAATCGGAAATACAGCACCAGTTGCAGAAGATGATACAGCAAGCACAACAGTTGATGCCTTAGTAAATTTAGATGTTTTAGCATCTAACGGAAATGGCGTTGATGCTGATGCAGATAATGACCCTTTAACAATTATAGATATCAATGGAACTACTCCAGTTGTAGGAACAGCAATATCAGTAACAGGAGGAACGGTAACATTATTATCAGATGGAACATTAGATATTCAACCTGATGGAACAGGAGCTGCAATTACTTTCCCATATACTATTAGTGATGGAAATGGCGGAACAGATACAGCGAATGTTGATGTAGCAATCGGAAATACAGCACCAGTAGCACAAGATGATACAGCAAGCACAACAGTTGATGCCTTAGTAAATTTAGATGTTTTAGCATCTAACGGAAATGGCGTTGATGCTGATGCAGATAATGACCCTTTAACAATTATAGATATCAATGGAACTACTCCAGTTGTAGGAACAGCAATATCAGTAACAGGAGGAACGGTAACATTATTAGCAAATGGAACATTAGATATCCAACCTGATGGAACAGGAGTTGCAATTACTTTCCCATATACTATTAGTGATGGAAATGGCGGAACAGATACAGCGAATGTTGATGTAGCAATCGGAAATACAGCACCAGTTGCACAAGATGATACAGCAAGCACAACAGTTGATGCCTTAGTAAATTTAGATGTTTTAGCATCTAACGGAAATGGCGTTGATGCTGATGCAGATAATGACCCTTTAACAATTATAGATATCAATGGAACTACTCCAGTTGTAGGAACTCCAATATCAGTAACAGGAGGAACGGTAACATTATTAGCAAATGGAACATTAGATATCCAACCTGATGGAACAGGAGCTGCAATTACTTTCCCATATACTATTAGTGATGGAAATGGCGGAACAGATACAGCGAATGTTGATGTAGCAATCGGAAATACAGCACCAGTTGCACAAGATGATACAGCAAGCACAACAGTTGATGCCTTAGTAAATTTAGATGTTTTAGCATCTAACGGAAATGGCGTTGATGCTGATGCAGATAATGACCCTTTAACAATTATAGATATCAATGGAACTACTCCAGTTGTAGGAACAGCAATATCAGTAACAGGAGGAACGGTAACATTATTAGCAAATGGAACATTAGATATCCAACCTGATGGAACAGGAGCTGCAATTACTTTCCCATATACTATTAGTGATGGAAATGGCGGAACAGATACAGCGAATGTTGATGTAGCAATCGGAAATACAGCACCAGTTGCACAAGATGATACAGCAAGCACAACAGTTGATGCCTTAGTAAATTTAGATGTTTTAGCATCTAACGGAAATGGCGTTGATGCTGATGCAGATAATGACCCTTTAACAATTATAGATATCAATGGAACTACTCCAGTTGTAGGAACTCCAATATCAGTAACAGGAGGAACGGTAACATTATTAGCAAATGGAACATTAGATATCCAACCTGATGGAACAGGAACAGAAATTACTTTCCCATATACTATTAGTGATGGAAACGGAGGAACTGATACTGCAGATATTGATGTAAAAATTGAGTTACCTAATACTATAACTGCTATTGATGATAATTATACTTCAACACCTATAACGATAGGAAATGATACTCCATCAGTAACAATTAATGATACATTAAATGGAATACCAGTTACTTTAGGAACAGGAGTAGGAGAAGTATCATTGTTACCAGATCCAAATGGAACTAATAATGATGGGTTTACTTTTAATTCAGATGGAACTATAAGTATAGGTTTAGATGTAGAAGGAGGAACTCATGTTTTAGAATATCAAATTTGTGAAAATGGTGCATTACCTATCAACTGTAAGATAGCAACAGTTACTATTTTAGTAAATACAGATACAAATCCATGTGGTACACCATATAATATTATGACACCAGATAACGATGGAGATAATGATGCTTTTTTCATCTCATGTATTGACAAGCCAGAATATGCTAAGAATACTGTAGAGATTTTTAATAGATGGGGAAATACCGTTTATAAAGCTTCAGGATATAATAATGAAAGTGTAGCCTTTACAGGGATTTCAAATGGAAGATCAACCATTAGTGTTGATGAGAAATTACCACCAGGAACTTATTATTATGTTATCGATTTAGGAGATGGTTCAAAACCAAAAGTAGGATGGTTATACATTAATAGATAAAAAAAAGCGATATGAAAATCAGATATTCAATACTATTAATTCTATGTGTAATAGCCGGAATTAATGCACAACAAGATCCACAGTACACCCAATATATGTACAATACAATGACCGTAAACCCTGCTTATGCAGGGTCCAACGGACACAGTATTATTAATTTATTAGGAAGAACCCAATGGGTAGGTGTCGATGGAGCACCAGATTCACAAACTTTAAGTTATGATACTCCGCTAGGATATAGCGGTGTTGGTTTAGGAGTCAATTTAACGAATGATAGAATAGGTCCAGCGAGTGAAATATTTTTAGATATCAATGGATCTTATACAATTCGAACCAGTGATGAAGGAAATTTAGCTTTTGGATTAAAACTAGGAGGTCGTCATTTAAATGTAGATTGGAGTAAGGGAAGATATCAACATGGAGATGATAAAAACTTAGGTAATAATATCAATAAGTTTTTACCAACAGTAGGAGCAGGATTGTATTATTATACAAGTAATTGGTATTTAGGAGCAGCGATTCCAAACTTTATAAGTACTGAACATTATGATGATGTTAAAGGTGGCGGAAGTGTTGCTGAAGAACGTTTACATTTATTCTTAATAGCAGGATATGTATTCGATTTAAGTGAAAGCATCAAATTTAAACCAGCAGTTTTAGCTAAGGCAGTAAACGGAGCGCCATTATCAATAGATGTGTCTGGAAACTTTTTGTTCAATGAGAAATTTACGGCAGGTTTGGCTTGGCGTTGGGATGATTCAATCAGTGCATTGTTAGGTTTTCAGGCAAGTAAAAGTTTGTATTTAGGGTTTGCTTACGATTTAACAAATTCAAATTATAGTAATTATAACTCAGGAACTTATGAAGTAATGTTACGATATGATATGTTTAAAGAGCAAGCATTGAAATCACCAAGATTCTTTTAATATAAAAACTAGGAAAATGAAAAACATACTATACATATTAATCCTATTGTTAAGTACTGCAAGTTTCGGTCAACGAAAATATGCAGCTGATAGGTACTTTAAAGAATTTGCATATAAAAAAGCTGGAGAACTTTATCAATCGATTCATGATAAAGGAGATGATTCATATTTAGTTTTAAGTAGGTTAGGCGATTCCCATTATTTTAATTTTGAATTAGCTAAGGCAGAAGAAAACTATAAAAAACTGATGAGTCTTCATGAAGAAATCGCTTCATCAGAACATTTATTTAGATATGCTCAAGTTTTGAAAAGTAACGGAAAAAATGAGGAATCAGATAAATGGTTACTGAAATTAAAATCAAAAAATGGGACAGATAGCCGTGTTGCTTCTTTAGAGAATAATTCGAATTATTTTGTAGAATATTCAAATAAAGAAAAAACATATATCAATATTCATAATTTATCAAGTAATACTAAGTATTCTGATTTTGGCGGATTTATTTATGAAGATGATTTTTATTTTGCATCTACAAGTCCAAAAACAGATAAGGATAAAAAATTATACAAATGGAATAAACAACCTTATTTGAATATCTATAAAGCGAAGCAAAAAGATATCAAAGAGAAAAAGATTTTAGATGTCGAGAAAAAAACGATGCTAGATGATTTAAGTTCAAAATACCATGAGTCAAATATTATCATTACAAAAAATGGTAAGAAAGCTTATTTTACTCGCGATAATTATGACGGAAAACGATTAAAAGGAGATAAAGATGCAGTATCTCATTTAAAGCTTTATAGTGCAGATAAAATAGATGATTCATGGGGAAATGTAACTGAATTATCATTTAATAGTGATTCATTTTCATGTGGTCATGCAGCTTTAAGTTCAGATGAGAAAACGTTGTATTTTGTATCAGATATGCCAAATGGATTTGGAGCTACAGATATTTATAAAGTTTCTGTTTTAGAAAATAATACTTTTGGTACACCAGAAAATTTAGGACGTACTATTAATACGGAAGGACGTGAAATGTTTCCGTTTGTAGGAAGTGATGATGTATTATATTTTGCATCAGATGGTCATTTAGGATTAGGAGCTTTGGATGTTTTTGAATCACAAATAGAAGCAGGGTTTTATGTTAACCCTGTAAATTTAGGAGCACCAGTAAATGGATCTTCAGATGACTTTGCATTTGTAATAAATGATGCTCATAGTTATGGATTCTTTTCCTCAAACCGAAAAAGTGGTCTAGGCGATGATGATATTTATAGTTTTAGTATCTATAAATGTAAGGAAGATGTCAAAGGAATTATTACAGATTCACGAACAGGAGCGCCAATACAGAATGCATTAGTTCAATTAATGGATGCAAAAGGCGAGGTTATTTTAGAGCAAAAGACAGGACGAACAGGCGCTTATTTATTTGAAAAAATGGACTGTGAAAAGAAATTTGTAGTTGTAGCATCAAAAGAAAATTACAGAAACAAGAATAAAGATACCGAAACACTAGATATCAATAAAGAAGTAGTTGTAGCGAATCTTAACTTAGAATCTTTAATAGTAGAAGATCAAATAGTAATTAATCCAATTTATTTTGATTTTGATTTATCGAATATTCGCGAAGATGCAGAATATGAATTAGAACATATTGTAACAGTAATGAAATCGAATGTTGATTTAGTAATAAAAATAGAATCGCATACTGATAGCCGAGGTTCAAAGAATTACAATAGAAGTTTATCAGATAGGAGAGCCAAATCAACAAGAGATTATTTAATATCACGAGGAATATCATCAGAAAGGATAGCAAGTGCTATAGGATTTGGAGAAGATAATTTATTAAATAATTGTGATGATGCTAATAGTAGTCAATGTACTGAGGCTGAACATCAAAAAAATAGACGTTCTTATTTTTACATTGTAAAAGGGAATAAAAATAAAGTAAAAGTGAATAATTAATCACATTTATATTTTTAACATGAATAAAAAACACGAAGCAATTGCTTCGTGTTTTTTTGTTTAAAGATTATTTTAATGACAACCGTTTTAGTTCGGTATTTAATTGGTTTAATTGATTTTCTAATTTTGAATTGAATTTTGGATATTGTTTTAAAAATACATAAGAAACTTTCCAAAAATGGATGTCAGTTCCATAAGGGATATTTATCGGAGCGATATTTATATGATCGGCTAATAAATGATAACCTGTATCTGTAGTGTTATAACGTCTGATAAATAACGTATCATTTGCCAATACAGTTACTACATCTCCTTTAATTAAATCATCAGCAATAGCGCTTTCACCAACTACAACATCACCAGGAAATAAACCTTCCTCATTAGAAACCATAAATAAATCATGTACTGTAAATGCTAATAATGGAGCATTTGCTGTTACGGGCATTCTAATAAGAGGTAAGGATTGATAGCTTTCTGTGGTTTTAAAATCATCGATAAACATTTTACTGTTTAATGAGTTTACAAAAGGAATATCAGTAAAACTAGCTTTTACAACTTGATTGATATCTGTAGTAATGATTTCGTTAAAGCTTAATAATTGATTAACTGTAATGTTTTTTGTTAGAATATCATCTATCGATATGCTAAAGTAATTAGCAACTTTTATGATGGTGTCAATTTTTGGTTCGCTTCTTTTTTCTTCGTAAGCACCTAGAGTTCCTCTTTTTAAAGAGAATATGTCTGCAAAAGCTTGTTGGCTAAGTCCTTTTACGCTTCTTATTTTTTTAATATTTTTTCCGAAAAATGACATGATATGCTAATTTTATTTGCAGATTACTTAAATATGATTATATTTGACAGACCAAAAGTACTAAAATTAGCAAACTAAAATTACAGAATAGCTGGATATTCTAAAATTATTAGCAATAATCCTGAGAAACTAAAAAACACTTAATAAGTTTAAGAAATTTTGTAAAAGAATAAAATAGATGAAAAAACAATTTAACATTATTAAAAATTACTTACTTGAGTTAAATTACAATATTACTCATGAAGATAAAAAAGAAGGTATTTTGATGATTCAAAATCAAGATGAAGGTATTGATAATTTGATTATTGGAATTGCAAATCCAGTTTTAATTATTGAACAATATATCTTCAAAATCACAAATCCTGATGAAAATATTTTTCAACAATTATTACAAAAAAATAGAGACATCGTTCATGGTGCTTTTGTTTTAGATGAAACAGGTACGAAAGTGATTTTTAGAGATACGCTACAAATTGAAAACCTTGATTTAAACGAATTGGAAGGTTCTATAAATTCTTTGAGTTTATTATTAAGTGAATATTCAGAAAACATCATTCAGTTTTCTAAAGCATAATTAAAAATACAAATTAACACACACACACACTAAAAAAACATATTATGAATATATTTAGAAGATTATTTAATGTAGGAAAAGCAGAAGCAAACTCTGCAATTGACAAAATGGAAAATCCTATCAAAATGACAGAGCAGGGTATTAAGGACATGAAAAATGACTTAACAGAAGCGATGGAAGGTCTTGCGCAGGTAAAAGCCATGTTAATTCGTTCTACAAATGATAAAACACAGTTCGAAACAAAAGCCAAAGATTATCAAAATAAGGCAATGTTGATTTTACAAAAAGCTGGAAAAGGAGAGCTTACTGCTGAAAATGCAGATCGTTTAGCAACGGAAGCTTTAGTTAAAAAAGAAGAAAATACAGAACACGTTAATCGTTGTACTATTGAGGTTACTAATTTTTCGAAATCGGTTTCTCAATTAGAAACCAATGTTAATAGTTTGAGAAATAACATCAGTAAATGGGAAAATGAATTAAAAACCCTTAAAGCTCGTGTAAAAGTTTCGAAAGCAACCAAGAATTTAAACAAACAAATGGCGGCAATCGATAGTTCTAGTACTGTAAATATGCTAGAAAAAATGAAAGAAAAAGTATCCGAAGAAGAAGCTTTAGCCGAAGCTTATGGAGATATTGCTAACGAATCGAAAAGTATTGATGAAGAACTTGATAAAGCTTTAGGTACTAAAAAAACAAGTGCAGCAAGCAATCTTGAAGAGTTAAAAAAACAAATGGGATTGTAAAATTATTTAAAAGTAATTATCAATAATTTCATTTGATAAAATAAGCTCTTCTTTTAATAAAGAAGAGCTTATTTGTTAAAAAAGGTTACATTAAAATAATTTAATGAATATCATTAAGTTGTTACTTAACAAAATTTATTTAGTTTTATAAAAAATAATACAACATGGGAATATTTGATTTTTTAAAGAAAAAAGAACCAGAAAGACATTTTGATCCGACTAATATTACGATTAGAGATTTAGGAAAAGGATATATTTTTGAATATGCCATAGAAACTTGGACAGTTACAGCTTTGTTTGAATATGATTGGGGAGATGATTATTTTACTCGTGAATTTGTTATCAAAAATGGAACTACTGAAAAGTTTTTACATCTTGAAGATGATGGAGGTTTAGTAGTTACTTTATCAGAAAAAATAAAACTAAGAAAATTAGGCGAAACGGTCTGTGATTATATTGATGAAAATCAAAAACCACCTAAAAAAATTGATTTTGAAGGAACTCGTTATTTTTTGGATGAAAAATCACCAGGATTTTGCAAGGAAATTGATAATTCAGAATGGGAAGAATTAATTTCTTATGATTATTTAGACGAAGATGAAGAAAAAACACTTTGTATAGAACAATATGGTGAAGAAGAATTTGAAGTAACTAAAGGGATTATTATTAGCGAACTTGCTATTTCTAATATATTGCCTGTTGCAGATACTTATTAATACTAAAAATACTAAATTTGGTTTCAAATTAATTACAATGAAAATATTCCAAACATTAATTATTTCAAGCTTACTTTTGCTTGTGGTTTCTTGTGGAGCAGAACGAAAAAAGTACCTTAAATCTCCTTTAGATGAAATTATTACTACTTATATTGACGAGCAAAATTACAGTGTTATTCTAACTGATATGGATTATAAAGAAGATAGCGATGCTTATTTTCATAAATATAAAATCATTATTGAGAAAAAGAAAAACACAACAGAATCGGTAGAAGATGATTTTGATATAAAACGTACAGATTGGAAAAAAGTTTCAGCAATAACTTTTGAAGAGCATCAAAAAGATTTAGGAATGACCGTTTTATCAAAGAAAAATGGTGTTCTAGATAAAAAATCGACTCCTGCTGGTTATAATAATTATGTAGGAAATCAAAAATACGGAAGTTGGGAAAGACAAAGTAATGGTTCGTCTTTTTGGGCATTTTATGGACAATATCATTTTATGAGTAGCCTTTTAGGTGGTTCAAATCGTAGTTATGGTAGAAATGATTATGACCATTATCGAACTAATAATCAGGGAAGAACTAGTTATTACGGAAGAAATAAGACTTACGGAACATCATCAACAGGAAATACTAGTAGTACTTGGAATTCTAAACCTCAATCATTTAAAGATAAGGTAAGGACCAACGTAAAAAGAAGTGCGACTTCTTTAAGATCGAAAGGATATAGCTCTAGTAAAAGTTATGGAAGTTCTAGCCGAACTACAAGAAGTAGTAACAGATATAGTAGTTCAAGTTCTTCTCGCTCTAGAAGTGGAGGATATGGTAAATAATTGTATAAAATGCTCGTAAACATGAATCAATACATTAACGAATATATAAATATTATAGAAATATATCATTCCTTAGGATATATTATAAGTGGATTTATCATTTTTATCCTTGGAAAAATAGCGTATAAAATGCTAAATCCGAAGATTAATATTCAAGATGAATTAGTTGAAAAAGATAATTTTGCATTTATTATTTCTTATGTCGGATATTTTACTGCCTTAATTATTGTTATTGGCGGTGCTATTATTGGCGAAAGTTATGGTTTTATAACTGATATTCAGCATATTTTTATCTACGGAATAATTGCCATAGCGTTATTGCTTTTATCGGTTTGGATTAGCAATAAAGTAATTTTAAATAAGTTCGATTTAAAGAAAGAAATTATTACTGATGAAAATGAAGGTGCAGGTGTTATTGAAGCATCAATTTATATTGCAAACGGACTTATTTTATATGGTGCTTTAATTGGTGAATCGGAAACATTAATATCAGGTATTTTAACTTTTTTAATTTATTGGACTATAGGAAACATAGTACTTATAATCGGTTCTAAAGTGTTTATTGCTTGGATGGGTTATGATATTCATAATGAAATAGAAAAAGACAATGTTGCTGCTGGAGTTAGTTTTTCAGGAGCTATACTTGCTATTGGAATTATCACAATGAATGCAATTTTAGACCCATTTTTAGACTGGACAACAACGCTTATTGATATTAGTTTACAAACATTATTAGGCTGTTTATTATTGCCAATAATGCGTCTTTTTGCTGATAAAATTTTATTACCAGGAAGAAAACTTACAGATGAAATTATCAATCAAGAAAAACCAAATATTGGTGCAGGGTTAATGGAAGCTTTTGCTTACATCGGTGCTGCTATATTAATTACATGGAGTATTTAAAACAAAATTCTTTTGTATTAAAAGCTGCTATTTTTGCCACAGGATTTGCAGGAATAGTAGCTGAATATACCTTATCTACCTTAGCAACTTATTTTATTGGAAATTCAATTTTTCAGTGGACGATGATTGTTTCCCTGATGCTTTTTTGCATGGGTTTAGGAAGTCGATTGAGTAAATTAATCAAAAAAAACTTAATTCAAAATTTTTTAATTCTAGAAATATCACTTTCTTTAATTGTGGCATTTTCTTCAGTTTTGGTTTATACCTTGGCTTCGGTAAGTGATTATTATGGATTTGTAATTTATTCTTTAAGTATGCTTATTGGTTTACTTATTGGGTTAGAAATTCCGTTAGTTGTTCGGATAAATAAAGAATATGAAGATTTAAAAAGTAATATCTCCTCTATTTTAGAAAAAGATTACTACGGAAGTCTTATCGGTGGGGTATTTTTTGCTTTTATCGGTTTGCCGATATTAGGTTTAGCGTATACGCCTTTTGTATTAGGAATCATTAATTTTTTAGTTGCGTTAATTGTTTTTTATCGATTTAAAGAAAAGATAAATAAGCGTCATGTTTTTAGTTTAAAAGCAGTTTTAATCGTTGTTTTTGGACTTTTAATTACGGGTATTTCTTTTACAAAACCGATTATTCAATGGGGAGAACAAAAGAAATATAAAGACAAAGTTATTTATGCTGAACAAACAGAATATCAGAAAATTGTAGTAACCGAATGGAAAAATGAACATTGGTTATATTTAAACGGAAATTTGCAATTTTGTTCTATTGATGAAAAAATGTATCATGAACCGTTGGTGCATCCGATTATGCAATTACATCCAAATCCGCAAAGAATATTAATTTTGGGTGGTGGTGATGGTTGTGCTGTTCGTGAAATATTAAAATACAAAAGTGTTGAAAAAATTGATATGGTCGATTTAGATCCAAAAATGACGGATTTAGGGCTGAATCATCCTGTATTGCAGAAAATCAACAAAAAAAGCATGAAAAATGATAAATTGAGTATTTTTAACAAAGATGCTTATATTCATTTGGAACAAAATAAAGGTGATTTTTACGATATCATTATTATTGATTTACCAGACCCTAGAAATATTGAATTAGGAAGATTATATTCACATGAATTTTATTCACTTTGTAACAGAAAATTAAGACCTAACGGATTAATTATTACACAAGCAGGAAGTCCATATTTTGCAACAAATGCCTATAATTGTATTGATAAAACAATAATATCTGCTGGTTTTAATACGGTAAAACTTCATAATCAAGTATTATCGATGGGAGAATGGGGCTGGATACTTGGAACAAAAAACAAGAATATTAGTTCAAATCAGTTAAAAGATAAATTACGAAAAATTGAATTCAAAAATGTTAAAACCAATTGGATAAATAACGAAGCAATGCAATTGATAACATCTTTTGGAAAAGAGTTTTTTAATTCTAAAGATAGTATTGAAGTTAATAAAGTACACAATCCCGTTCTTTATAAATATTATTTAAACGGTAATTGGGATTTATATTAATTATGAATACATCTTACAAACATATAGAAGCAAATATATACAGTCATAAAATTTGGGATAGTTGTACTGTGCCAAAATCACTAAAAACAACTTATGAGCACTTATTAAAAGAGGCTGGTTTTACAATTATTCTTTTTAATGAACATCATTTTCCTAAGCAAGGATATACTTGTTTTTGGTTGTTAGGTGAAAGTCATTTAGCAATACATACGTTTCCAGAAAGTGGTAAAAGTTATATTGAATTGAGTAGTTGTAGTAAAGAAAAGCTAGATTTATTTATCAATAAAATAAATCATATAGATGCATAAAAAAATTACAAAATCACTTCCTATAAATTTAAAAATTAGATTGCTTTACAGAGGGTTTTCTACAATTTTTATACTTATTCTTCTTTATTTTAGTTTTTTATCGCTTAAATCTAATATGAAAAATATTGATTTTAGAGAGTGTTTTTATTTGAATATTAATACAAACGAAACAAAAGCAACTATTACAGAAGTATATTTTACAGATATAGAAGACGACCAATTTCAAGCAATGGTAAAAGCCTATGAATTTGAATATACTATTGATAAAGAATATCATAGATGGGTATCTTATAATTCTACAGCTAATTTAAAAATAGGTGATGAGGTAAATATTATTTATAATATTGAAAAACCTACATATAGTGTTATTAAAAATTTTGATTACATACCTAATGGAAATCCATTTTTTTATTATTTGATATTTCCATTAATTACCTTATTTATTTTTAGATTATATATTCGAAATACTGTAAAAGAAATTACAATTTTAAGTAATGGTATTATTACCGAAGGACGATATTTGGGTAAAGAACTCTATTTTTCTAATAATGTAAAAGGTGAAAGCGGTTATCGAATTAAATTCGCTTACTTTTCTGAAGATAAAGAAACAGAATATGTAACTACTTGTTTAGGTACTCTAAAAAAAATTAGAACTAAAAAAGTATGGATTATCTATCATAAAAATAATCCTAAAAAAGCATTAGTGGTAAATAGTTTATCAAAATCAATTGCTAAACACATTAAGAAAAATTGGGTTTAATGAAAAAGAAAGCACGTAATTTTATTAATTATAATAAGTATTTTATTAAGTTTATTTATGCGCTTATTGTGATGAATATTATTGCTTTAATTCTTGAGTCTTATCAAGAATTAAATGTAAAGTATAGCGCTTTTTTTTATTTTTTTGAAGTGTTTTCTGTAGCGGTATTTACTATTGAATATCTTATCCGAATTTGGGTTTCTGATATTACAAAAGAAAATAAAAAAGAACGTTTAAATTTTGCTTTTTCTACTTTAGGAATTATCGATTTAATAGCAATACTTCCTTTTTATTTACCTTTTATTTTTCCTTTCGATTTAAGAATTGTACGTATTCTTCGTTTATTTAGGTTGCTACGAATTTTTAAATTAAGTAGATATTCAAGGTCATTAAAAACAATAAAATATATTTTTAAAGAAACAAAAGCAGAACTTTCTATGACTGTTTTTGTCACTTTTGTATTAATGATTTTATCATCTACATTAATGTATTATATAGAGCATGATGATCAACCTGAAAAATTTGCAAGTATCGGCGATGCTTTTTGGTGGGCAGTAGCAACATTAACTACTGTTGGTTATGGTGATGTGTATCCTGTAACGCCTTGGGGTAAATTATTAGGCGGTGTTATTGCTTTAATCGGAATTGGTTTTGTAGCACTTCCAACAGGAATTATTAGTTCGGCTTTTATTGATAAAATTCAATCTGAAAAACAGTTAAAAAAATCCGAAGAAAAAATTAAAGAAAAAAATTGTAATTGTCCACATTGTGGAAAAAATATTAATGTATGATTTCTAAAAAACACAAATATACTATTCAATTAATAGTCTTTTTATATGTTGTTCATGCTGTAAGTTTTTTTATTCCGATTACTAAATTCGGAATTATACCACGTACTTTTAATGGATTAATTGGTGTTTTTGCATCACCTTTTTTACATGCTGATATTTGGCATTTAATTTCAAATACACTTCCTTTAATCGTATTGTTAACGGTGCTTAATTTTTTTTATCCGAAGAAAACATTGTCTGTAATTATATTTATCATTTTAGTTGGAGGAATGCTTGTTTGGATGTTTGCTAGAAGTGCAAATCATATTGGAGCTAGTGGACTTATATATGGTCTTGCTTCATTTTTAATTGCAAACGGTATTTTAGAACGAAAGTTTATTCCAATACTTGTTTCTATTGCGGTAGCTGTTGTTTATGGTGGATTAATTTGGGGATTAGTTCCATCTTTAAAAAGTCATATATCATGGGAAGGACATCTTTTTGGAGCTGTGGCAGGTATTCTTGCTGCATTTTTATTGAAGAAGAAACAATATTAATATTGATTACTTTAGCCGATAAATTAAAAAATATATAATGAAAGTAGAAGAGTTAAAAAATAAAAAAGCACAAGAATATAACTTTTTAAAAGACATGTATTCTGATAATTTTTTTCCTGATTTTTTAGTAGATAAATGTAAAGATATTTTATTGAATTTTTGTAAAGAAATTGAATTTCAAAGTATAGTAAACTTAGAAGGTTTATATAAAATAGGAGAAAAATATGTTGAAGAACTTAATGAACTTCAAGATGAATTTTACAAAAATGAAAGTGAAATTGAAACTGTAGCTAGAGAATCAATAATGTCTGATTTTGAAAATATTTCAAAAATATATGGATATGAAAATACTGATATTGAAATATTAGCAGGAAATAGAGATTGGTAAAATATACATAGAATACATACTCTTTAAATGAGTATAAATAAAGCAAAAAACCTCTTAAAAAGAGGTTTTTTGCTTTATTGCTGAAAAGTAATTTTCTTCTTCTTTTTTGATGTGTTTTTTTATGAAAATACTAAATAAACTTTAAAATATGACAAATATCATATTTTAAGAAAGTCTTCAAAAGTAAATTTGTAGTACAATTATCAGGCAAGATATGAGCGTTATTTACTTACTACTTACACTAAGTATTTTAGTGGCACTAATTTTTTTTATTGCATTTATTGTTTCAGTAAAAAATGGACAGTACGATGATTCGTACACGCCATCAGTTCGTATGCTTTTTGATGACGAATTAGTAAAAGAAGAAACAAAAAAACAATAATTAACAATAGATATTAAATTCAATTAAATTATGGAAATGCAACAATTTTATTACGATAATAAAATCGTAAAAAAATTCATTTACGCCACACTACTTTGGGGAATTGTAGGTTTCTCAGTCGGTTTATTATTGGCATTAATGTTTTTATTCCCAAATATTACAGACGGAATATCATGGTTAAGTTTTGGTCGTTTACGTCCGTTACATACAAATGCAGTAATTTTTGCTTTTGTAGGAAATGCTATTTATGCAGGAGTTTACTACTCGTTACAACGATTGCTAAAAGCACGGATGGCGAGTGATTTTTTAAGTAATTTTAATTTCTGGGGATGGCAATTAATTATTGTAGCCGCCGCCATAACACTTCCTTTAGGATATACAAGTTCAAAAGAATATGCCGAGTTAGAATGGCCTATTGATATTGCAATTGCGCTAGTTTGGGTGGCTTTTGGTGTCAATATGATTTGGACGGTTTTACAAAGAAGACAGCGTCATTTATATGTAGCAATCTGGTTTTATTTAGGAACTTTTGTAACTGTTGCAGTATTACATATTTTTAACAGTTTAGCATTGCCTGTAAGTTTCATGAAAAGTTATTCAGTGTACGCAGGTGTACAAGATGCTTTGGTACAATGGTGGTACGGACATAATGCCGTAGCATTTTTCTTAACAACGCCATTTTTAGGGTTGATGTATTATTTTGTTCCGAAAGCAGCAAACAGACCTGTATATTCTTATCGATTATCAATAGTTCACTTTTGGTCGTTAATTTTTATTTATATCTGGGCAGGACCTCACCATTTATTATATACTGCATTACCAACTTGGGCTCAAAATTTAGGAGTTGCATTTTCAATAATGTTATTAGCTCCGTCTTGGGGTGGAATGATAAACGGATTATTAACACTTCGTGGTGCTTGGGATAAAGTACGTACCGATCCTGTTTTAAAATTCTTCGTAGTTGCAATTACTGGTTATGGTATGGCAACTTTTGAAGGACCAATGTTATCATTAAAAAATGTAAATGCAATTGCGCATTTTTCTGATTGGATTATTGCTCACGTTCACGTTGGTGCATTAGCTTGGAATGGTTTCTTTACCTTCGGGATGATTTATTGGATGGTTCCAAGATTATTTAAAACAAAATTATATTCTACAGCTTTAGCAAACTTTCACTTTTGGATTGGTACTTTAGGAATTATTATGTACACATTACCAATGTATGTTGCAGGTTTTGTACAAGCATCAATGTGGAAACAATTTAATCCTGATGGAACATTAGCTTATGGTAACTTCTTAGAAACAGTAACCGAAATTATTCCAATGTATTGGATGCGTGCTATTGGAGGAAGTATGTTTATTGTAGGAGCTTTTGTAATGTTATATAACATGATAAGAACTGTACAAGCTGGTAGTGATGTTACTGATGATTTAGCAGAAGCAGCACCTTTAACAAAAGTATCTAAGAATAGAACTAAAGGAGAAGGATGGCATACTTGGTTAGAAAGAAAACCAATCAAATTAACAGTTTTTGCAACAATAGCAATTTTAATCGGTGGAGTTGTTCAGATTGTGCCAACATTATTAGTAAAATCTAACATACCAACTATTTCAAGTGTAAAACCGTATTCGCCTTTAGAATTAGAAGGACGTGATATTTATATTCGTGAAGGATGTGTAGGATGTCACTCTCAAATGGTTAGACCATTTAGAAGTGAAGTTGAGCGATATGGAGAATATTCTAAAGCTGGTGAATTTGTATATGACCATCCATTTTTATGGGGATCTAAACGTACAGGACCAGATTTACATAGAGTCGGAAGTAAATATTCTGATAGCTGGCACTTAAATCATATGTATGACCCACAAAGTACTTCGCCAGGTTCTATAATGCCAGCGTATCAATGGTTAGTTAAAAGTAAACTAGATAAAAGTAGTACTGAAGATAAAATGAGAGTAATGGTAACTTTAGGAGTTCCTTATTCTGATGAAGAAATAGCAAATGCACAAGCTAATATGGATGCGCAAGGAGCTAAGATTCAAGAGAACTTACATCAAGATCCTGATTTTGCTAAAAGTTATGCTTCGGATAAAAAATATGCAGCTGATAATGGGCAAACTTTTATCGAAATGAAAGATAGAGAAATTGTAGCGTTAATTTCTTACTTACAACGATTAGGTACAGATATTAAAGTTAAAGATGTTCAAAGACAATTAAGCACTAAAAAATAGCACTTATGTTAAAATTCGTAAAAAATCATATGGAAAGCATTACGGGTATAGAAATATACCCAATGATTTCATTAACAATATTCTTTACCTTTTTTATGGTATTATTTTGGTGGGTATTTACAGCCAAAAAAGAGTATATAAGTAAGGTAAGTAATTTACCTTTAAATGACTAAAACAAATTATTATGAAAAAATATATTCAATCCATAGTATCTTTTCTTTTTGTTTTTTCAATGCCATTTATTTTAGCAGAGGCATTTAAGGCATATGAAGAGCCCTTTAACTTTTTAGAAAATTCAATAATTTTATATATTACTATTGGATTTGGTTTAGTAGTACTTTTAAAAGAAGTATTATCTAATACTGTTGTTAATAAAGCAAATGAGTTAATGCCAAAAAACTATACCAGAGTTCAATCGGCAATATCATTTTTATTTACTTTTTTAACGCCATTTGCATTAGCAAAAGCAATTAGTTCTTACGAAAATCCGTTTGACATTTTACAAAATCCATTGGTTTGGCTTGGAATTATAGCATTTGGTTTAGTTCTTTTAGCTAAAGAGATTCTTACAATTGTAGGAGTAATAAAAATTGAAAAAACAGCAATGATTGAAGCAGGAATAAATCCTGATGAAATAGATAGTTTTGCTTGGGCTAGAGAGTTAATCAAAAAATGGACAGATACAAAAGCCGTAGAAGAAGAAGAGGAAATTATACTAGACCATAATTATGATGGAATTAAAGAACTAGATAATAATTTACCACCATGGTGGGTGTATATGTTTTATGGAACTATAATTTTTGCAGTAGTTTATTTAGTGCGATTTGAAGTTTTAGATGGTTATACACAAGAAATGGAATATGCCGAATCTGTAGCTGTAGCTAAAAGAGAATTAGCAGCTTATAAATCAACATCAAAAGAAGCGGTTATTGATGCTGAAACAGTTACTGTTTTAACATCTGAAAGCGATTTGAAAAGAGGTAAAGCAGTTTATAATTTAAACTGTGCTGCTTGTCATATTGGTGATGGTGGTGGTGGTATAGGTCCTAACTTAACAGATAATTATTGGCTTTTAGGTGGTGGAATTAAAAACATATTTACAACTATTACAAATGGAGGTAGAGATGGAAAAGGAATGGTTGCATGGGGTAAAACTTTAAAACCAAAAGACATTCAAAAAGTAGCAAGTTATATCATGGCTTTTCAAGGGACTACACCTGCAAAACCAAAACCACCACAAGGAGAGTTATTTAAAGATGATACAAAACCTGTAGTTGAGGTTGTAACACAAGTAAAAGATAGTGTACAATAAATAATAATACCTTATTAGGTTTTTTAATAGTTGATAATGGAGACACCCAAGGACGAGCAATTTAGAGATAGTATAGGTACCATCAATAATGAAGGGAAGCGTGCTTGGGTATATCCTAAAAAACCAAGCGGACGATTTTATAAATACAGATCGTACGTTAGTTATTTTTTACTGTTAATTTTATTAGCAGCTCCATTTATCAAAATTAATGGGAATCAATTTTTATTATTTAATGTTATAAAACGAAAGTTTAATATTTTCGGATTTCCTTTTTGGCCACAAGATTTTCATTTATTAGTGGTTTCCATGATTGTTGGCGTGGTATTTATTATTTTATTTACCGTTGTTTTCGGTCGGATTTTCTGCGGATGGATTTGTCCGCAAACCATCTTTTTAGAAATGGTTTTTAGAAAAATTGAATATTGGATTGATGGCGATAGAGGAAAACAAATTCGTTTAGAAAAACAAGCTTGGAATGCCGAAAAAATTAAGAAAAGACTGTTAAAATGGTTTATCTTTTTTATCATTTCATTTTTAATAGCAAACGTGTTTTTAGCTTATTTAATTGGTGGAGATACTGTTATTAATTATGTAACAGGTAATCCACTTGACAATACGAGTACTTTAATTTCATTGTTGATTTTTACAGGAGTTTTCTATTTTATTTTTGCTTGGTTTAGAGAGCAAGTTTGCATTATTGCTTGTCCTTATGGTAGGTTACAAGGTGTTTTGTTAGATAATAAAACAATTAATGTAGCGTACGATCATGTACGTGGAGAAGGTGAAAAAGGTAGAGGTAAATTCAGAAAAAAAGAAGACAGAGCAAGTACAGGAAAAGGAGATTGTATTGATTGTTTTCAATGTGTAAATGTTTGCCCTACGGGGATTGATATCAGAAACGGAACACAACTAGAATGTGTAAATTGTACTGCTTGTATTGATGAATGTGATGACATGATGGAAAACGTAGGTTTACCAAAAGGATTAATTCGTTTTGCAAGTGAAGAAAATATTGAAAAGAAAACACCTTTTCAGTTTACTGCCAGAATGAAAGGTTATACCGCTGTTTTAGGAATTTTAATAGCCGTTTTAATAGGAATGTTATTTTTAAGAAACGATGTTGAAGCAACTATTTTAAGATTACCAGGACAATTGTATCAGCATAAAGAAAATGGAGTAATTAGTAATATTTATACTTATAAAGTTATTAATAAAACCACAAAACAGATTGACAATGTAAGTTACAAATTATTATCTCATAAAGGTAAAATAGAAACGGTAACACATCAAAATTTTGAAATTCCTAAACAAGGATTAGCAGAAGGAACTTTATTTGTAGAGTTACATCAATCAGAAATGAAAAAAGAAAAAGTAAACCTTAGAATTGGCGTTTATAGTGGTGATAAATTAATAGAAACTACTAAAACTAACTTTTTAGGACCAAGAAGTTATAGATAATAATGTTTACATAAGAACATAAAAAATAAAGAAATGAAACTAAACTGGGGCACGGGTATTGTAATTGCAATTATTGCATTTATGAGTTTTATATTATATTTTGTTATATCAATGAGTACAGGTAAAAATTTTAATCACGATTTGGTATCTGAAGAGTATTATCAAAAAGAATTAGAATTTCAAGGAAATATAGATGCTACAAAAAATGCAAAAAACTTAACAGAAAATATTAAAGTAAAAAAAGTATCAGAAGGATTAAAAATCTATTTTCCAACAGAATTTAATCCTAAAGATATTACAGGAAAAGTGTTCCTATATAGACCATCTAATAAGCAATTGGATTTTGAAATACCTATTTCAATTTCTGATACATATTTGCTCGTGCCTGAGAAACGCTTATTGGATGGTCGTTGGAACATTATTGTTTCGTGGAAATACAAAAATACGCCTTATTTATTTGAGAAAGAATTAATTTATTAATGTTTCTTTCTGCGCTCATATTTGGTTTATTAGGAAGTTTTCATTGCATCGGTATGTGTGGACCTATCGCTTTTATGTTGCCTGTTGATAGAAAAAACCCTGTAAAACAGTTTTTTCAGATTCTTAGTTATCACTTTGGGCGATTATTTACTTATAGTTTAATCGGATTGTTGTTCGGTTTTTTGGGTAAAGGTTTTTATTTCTTCGGATTTCAACAGCAACTTTCTATTTTGGTGGGAGTTCTTATGATTTTGGTGATTCTTATACCAAAAACTTTTCAGAAATATAATTTTTCAAAACCGATTAATAAATTGGTCATGAAAGTTAAATCATCTCTTGGAAAAGAACTTAAAAAGAAAGGTAACGACACTTTTTTTACCATTGGTTTTTTAAATGGATTATTACCTTGTGGATTGGTTTATATGGCTGTTTTTGGCGCATTAGCCACCACAAATGCTTTTTCAGGAAGTTTATATATGTTTATCTTCGGATTAGGAACTATTCCTTTAATGACAATTATTGTTTATGTAGGTAATTTTGCTAACGGATTAGTCCGAAAAAGAATTCAACAAATAATTCCTTATATAGTTGTTATTATTGGTTTACTATTTATTTTACGTGGTTTAGGTTTAGGTATTCCTTATGTTTCTCCACAAAAAATAAACGATTTATCTACTTCGGTGCAAGGTTGTCATTAGTTAAAATAGATGATAAAAATCATACTTTTTTTAATTAATACGTTGTAGATTTACTTTAGAAGTTAAACCTTAATATCATACTAATGAAAAAAATAATTGTACCCGTAGATTTTTCAATACATTCAGAAAACGCCTTAAAAACCGCTGCTTTTTTAGCTAAAAAAAATAATACTGAAATTATTGCAGTTCATATGCTTGAGCTTTCGAATGCAGTAATTAATCAATCAGAAATGTCATCTCAAAACGAAACAATTTTTTACCTAAAATTAGCTGAAAAAAGGTTTACTGAATTTTTGAAAAAAGATTATTTATCAGATTTAAAAGTAACACCAATTATTAAACACTTTAAAGTTTTTAGTGAATTAGATACATTAGCTCAAGAAGAAAATGCAGATTTATTGGTAATCGGTTCTAAAGGAACAAGTGGTTTAGAAGAAATTTTTATAGGATCAAATACTGAAAAAGTAATTCGTTACGCAAACAGACCTGTATTAGTTGTTAAAGAAGAAGCAATTACAAGTAAAGTTGAAAAAGTTGTTTTTGCATGTGATTTTTCTAATGATGATGTTGCTCCTTATTTAAAAGCAAAAGCTTTTTTCGGAAAGTTAAATTGTGATTTACAATTAATATATGTAAATACACCTACTGCAAAATTTAAAAGTAGTCTTGAAATTACAGCTAAAATGCAACTATTTTTTGAAGCTGCAAATGAAGATGTTACTAAGGCAAAAGATGTAAAAATTATTGCTGATTATTCAGTTGAAGATGGGGTATTATATTATGCAAATAAAAGTAATGCTGATATTATAGCTGTTGCTACTCATGGAAGAAAAGGAATTTCTCATTTCTTTGAAGGAAGTATTTCTGAAGACATTGCTAATCATAGTGCTTTACCTATAATTTCTTTTAAAATTCAGTAAATTTATTTTTAATATTGATATAAAAAAACTCGATACAAATAGTATCGAGTTTTTTGTTTTAAGAAAAATAAAAAATTATTTATCTTCTTTTTCTTTTATCTGACTTACAAATTTTTGTAAACGTTTCCCGTAATTAGATTTTTTAACTTTATCAGACAAGCTGTTATTAATAGTATCTAATAACATAACATTGGCATCAAATAATTCAGATAAAGCAATATAAGGAGCTGCTTCACTATCTGAATTAGCAATAGCAAAGTTTGTAGAAAATAAAAAACGACGACGCATCATTTTTTTATAATCATCTTCTAATTGTTTAACTAAAACAGGATCTTTAGCTGCACGAGCTTCAAAATCTTTTTTAATAAAATCTAAACGTTGATCTTTAAATTTATTATCAATTTCACGAAATTTAGCGATTACATCTTGGTTTTTAGATCCTTTTATTTCAGGATTAAAACCAAACTCTTCTAATTTATCGTTAATAGTAATTTCACCTTTTTCACCAAAAAACATTAAATGTTTATCTTCTGTATTTCCATCAAAAGTTAGGTAATACATTACAGGTGACGTTACATCATCTGTTAAGGTAAATTTCCCACTACCTAATAAAGCTACAGAATCTACAGAAACTAATGCAGTATCCTTCATTTTCTGAAGATATAAAGTACCTTTTTTTAATCCTTTAATTTGACCTTTTACCACCATGTTACCTTCTTTTTTAGAAGAACAAGCAAAAGCAAGTATAGAAAACGCTAAAATTGCGATAATTTTTTTCATATGATTATAATTTTTTGAGTTGCAAATATGCTGAATTCTCTTATAAAGTAGCAGATAATTCCATTAAAATTGTACATATAATTGCTCCGATTGTACCTATTGCGTAACCAAACACCGCTAGTAGTACACCTACAGAGGCTAAAGAAGGGTGAAATGCCTGTGCAACAATAGGAGCAGAAGCAGCACCACCAACATTTGCTTGACTACCAACAGCTAAAAAGAAAAAAGGAGCTCTAATTAATTTAGCGACTAATATTAGTAAACCTGCATGAATACTCATCCAAACTATACCAATTGCAATTAAGCCTACATTATCAAAAATCATTGTTAAATCCATTTTCATACCAATAGAAGCAACCAAAAGATAAATAAAAATACTTCCTATTTTACTAGCTCCAGCACCTTCGTAGTTTTTTGCTTTTGTAAATGATAATCCAATAGCAATAATAGTTGAAACACTAATTAACCAAAAGAAACCAGAACCTAAGAAAGAAAAAATATTTCTCCATCCTTGCGATTCGATTCCTGCTACTAAATCGCTAAAAAAAGCACTTAAATACCCCGAAGCAAAATGTCCAAATCCAACAGTACCAAAAGCAATTGCTAACATAATCATAAAATCAGTTAAGCTAGGGTTTCTTTGTACGCTTTTTGTAAAGGTAGACATTGTTTCTTTTAATTCTTCAATAGCTGAGGTATCTGCTTTTAACCATTTATTAATTTTATCTTTTTTACCAATTCCTATTAATAGAATTGCCATCCAAACGTTAGCAACAACAATATCAACAAATACCATTCCTCCGTATTTTTGAGGATTATATTGATAAATTTCTAACATTGCTGTTTGATTTGCACCTCCGCCAATCCAACTTCCTGCAAGTGTAGAAAGTCCACGCCAAACGGCATCAAAATCTGAACCACCGACAGTTTCTGGTGAAAATATAGAGATTAACAAAATAGCAATTGGTCCACCAATTATAATTCCTAAAGTTCCTGTAAAAAACATAATTAAGGCTTTAGAACCTAAGTTAAATATAGCTTTTAAATCGATACTTATTGTCATTAAAACTAGGGCAGCGGGTAATAAAAAACGACTGGCTACATAATATAATTGAGATTTTCCTTTAATTATCTCACCAGCTACATTTGTAGTTTCCCATTCTGGAGAAATTACTCCAAAAGTGGTAAAAAGTGCTGGTACAAGATATGCCATAAAAAGTCCTGGAACTATTTTATAGAATTTATGCCAAAACCCAGCAGTTTTAGATTCAGTATAAAATACAAATCCTAAAGAAATCATTAAGATTCCAAAGACAATTGCATCGTTTGTTATTATTGGTGCGGTCATTTTTAAATAAGTTTTTTGCTAAAATAGGTTTTTATACGAGTTACATTTTAATATTTTACGTATTAAAGTGTTTTAATCGTATTAATTTATATAATTTTTAAAAAATAAAATTTAAAATAGTGTAAAGATTTTTAGCCCCGATTGAAGCAATTGTTTGAGCTCTTTTTTGTTTTTTTAAACAAAAAAAGCGAGTGCGGAAAGCGGGAAATAGCTACTAATAATTATTATTTTTTCTGATGATTTGTATTAATTATAAGACCTAAAAGTATTCTATTAAAGTTAGCATTTTGGTTTGTTACTATATTTTGATATCCTAATTTTAGTTTTATTGCTTTTGAAACTTTGTATTTAAAACCTGCTCCTAACCAATTTTGATTGTATGGCTCACCGTTAAAATCGAAAAAAGTTTCATTATATATAAAGGCATCCCATTTATTATTTAATGGATAATTTAAGGCTATTTGATAACGTAGAAGATGAGCCGTTTTTGTATTGAAAAAACGTTGTTCGGCTCTAAATCTATGGCTAAAAGCTAGAGTGTTTATTTTATGTTTTACATTAAAATCTTCATAAATACGATGCTCATTAGTATCGCCGTTTTTAGCTTTAAAAGTAGCATCTGTATTTAAAAAAGCATATCCTAAAGTAGCACTTATGTTATTGTTTATTTTGTAATTACCTCCAAAACGTCCAATAAATTGCTGTATATCATCACCTATTTCAAAGAAGCGAAAATGTGCCATTGTTTTTAAACTAAATTTATTTGAAACTTGGTGTGAACCATTGTACATATACCAAATTCCTAATTGGTTTTCTGGATTTTTTTGTGAATTATTTTGAGCAATACTTTTTAGTGAGTATAAAAAAATAAAGAGTATAAATATTTTGTTCATAAATAAGTTTTTAAAAATTAAAATCTCCTACATTGGTTTGTAGGAGATTTAGTTTTACTAAATTTTAAATCAAAAATACTAAAATTAAAATAAGTATGTAACCATCTTTTAATAGTTAGATTTGTTATTCTTCGTTTTTATTAGGTTCACGTTTGGCTTGTTTGAGTGTTTGCATTAACATCCATTCAATTTGTCCGTTTGTAGAACGAAATTCGTCAGCAGCCCATTTTTCAATAGCCTTAATCATGTCCTCATTTATACGAAGTGCGAATGCTTTCTTTTTTGCCATCGTTATTTTTTTGCAAAATAAATGATAATATTAAAAATACCGACTATTATTAGTGTAATAACTGTAATCACGCGCTATTTTTTTTGAGTGCCACCATTGTGTAAATTTTTGTTTTTCTATAAATACTCTCATCGTTTTATTTTTTATTAATGACTTAAAGTACCAGTGTTTACAACAGGAGAAGCTTCTTTATCACCACATAAAATGACTAATAAATTACTAACCATTGCTGCTTTTCGTTCATCGTCTAAATCTACAATTTGTCTTTTATTTAATTCTTCCAAAGCCATTTCAACCATTTCTACAGCACCTTGTACAATTTTATGACGTGCTGCAACAATAGCAGTTGCTTGCTGACGTTTTAACATTGCGCTTGCAATTTCTTGTGCATAAGCTAAATAACCAATACGTGCTTCTAAAACCTTAATACCTGCAATAGCTAAACGTTCTTCAAGCTCTTTTTCTAAAGCTTCGCTTACTTCATTTACGCTTGATCGTAGTGTAATATCTTCTTCATGTCCTTCATCAGCAAAATTATCATACGGATACATACTTGCTAATTTACGTACGGCAGCATCTGTTTGTACACGTACAAAGTTTTCGTAATTGTCAACATCAAAAGCTGCTTTATAGGTTTCGGTAACTTTCCATACTAAAATGGTTGAAATCATTACAGGATTACCTAATTTATCATTTACTTTTAAGCGTTCACTATCAAAATTACTTGCTCGTAACGAAATTGTTTTCTTTTTATATAAAGGATTTGCCCAAAATAAACCGTTCTTTTTTACAGTTCCTACATATTTACCAAAAAATAATAACACTTTTGATGAGTTAGGGTTTACAAGAATAAAACCAAGAGAGAGTATAAAACTAAATACCGATAGTAATATAAAAGCAATATTTTCATTGAGTACGGACAATACAATTCCACTAATTAATAGGAGTAACACGATACCGAACATTAAATAACCGTTAGTTGGATTGATGATTTTTTCTTTTTGCATTTTCTTTAATTTAAATTGATATCAAAATGATATCGTAAAGATATGTTTAATTTTTTGTTAAATCCAAATTTCTATATAAATAATTGTATATTTTTGTAGAAAATTAATTTCAATTTATTTATGAAAACCAAGGTGTTATTACTGTTTTGTACATTTTTAATAAGTGCATCAACTATTGCAAATAATGAATATTTTTGGGGTCCAACAGGACATAGAGTTACAGGTGAAATTGCTGAAAATAATTTAACAAAAAAAGCAAAACGACAAATTGATAAATTATTACAAGGCGAAAGTTTAGCATTTGTATCTACTTATGCCGATGAAATAAAATCTGATAGAAAAACATACGGAAAGTTTTATACTTGGCATTATGTAAATATGCCTTTAGATGCAAATTATAATGAGGTAGCCAAAAATCCGAAGGGAGATTTAATTACAGGAATTAAAGAATGTGTAACCATTTTAAAAGATGATAAAAGTACTATTGAAAACAAACGTTTTTATTTGAAAATGTTAGTACATTTAATGGGCGATTTACATCAGCCAATGCATATTGGACAAAAAGAAGATAAAGGAGGAAATACGATACAGGTAAAATGGCACGGTAAAGGCTCTAATTTACACAGAGTTTGGGATAGTGGTTTAATAGATAAATGGGATATGAGTTATCTTGAATTAGCTGATAACGCAAAGGATTTATCAAAAGAACAAATTAAAGTACTTCAAAATGGTGATGTAATTGATTGGATGAAAGATACGCATAAACTTACTCAAAAAGTATATGGTTCGGTAAAATCGGGCGATAAATTAAGTTACCGTTATTCGTACGATTATTTTCCTGTGGTAAGAGAACAATTACAAAAAGGAGGATTGCGTTTAGCTAAATTATTAAACGAAATTTTTTCTTAAGAGTTATTCAATTTTAAAATACAAAAAAGTTCGGAAATTAATATTTCGAGCTTTTTTTTATAATTATTTGAAGCTATTTCCCGCTTTCCGCACTCGCTTTTTTTGTTTGAAAAAAACAAAAAAGAGCTCAAACAATTGCTTCAATCGGGGCTAGGTATTTTTATCAAGTCTATATCAAAAATTAGTATCATTTTTTATCTTGAGTTAATTATCATAAAAAAACAAATAATCCTTTGGAAATTAACAATAACTTTAAGAAAACCTTTTTTTTAGGATAAAGTGATGCCTGTTATTTTCCCTACCTTTAAAAGGTAAATTATAAAAAGAAAAGAGATGTTAGATTATGTAGTAATTGGAGGAGCTCAAGCAGGATTATCGATGGCATACCATTTAAAACAAATGGATAAAAAGTTCATCGTTTTAGATGGCGAAAAAGAAATTGGTGCTTCTTGGTTAAATAGATGGGATTCTTTAAAATTATTTACACCAACAGAATACAATCATTTACCAGGTTTAAAGTTTGATACTCCAAAAGGACATTATCCAACAAAAGTAGAAGTTAGTAATTACTTTAAAAACTATGTTTCCGAATTTAAAATTCCTGTACAATTAGATACTTTAGTAACATCTGTAAGAAAAAACGAAAATGGTTTTTACGTAACTTATAAAGGTGGCGAAATTGAAACTAAAAATGTAATTATCGCTACAGGTCCTTTTCATATTCCTTATACGCCTCCTTGTCACACAAAATTATCTGAAAGTGTTTTACAAATGCACAGTAATTTTTATAAAAATGAAAGTCAGTTACAAAATGGAGATGCTTTAGTTGTTGGAGGAGGAGATTCTGGATATCAAATTTTAAATGAATTATCAAAAGATGGTAATCGAACTGTTTATTTTTCAGGAAATACAAACGTAAAATCTTTACCACAACAATTTTTAGGAAAAACACTTTGGTGGTGGTTTACAGTAATAGGATTTTTAAGTTACAGTAAATATAGTTGGATTGGTAAAAAAATTAATTCATCGATACAGCCAGTTATTGGAACAGATGTGAAAGAAATACTTTCTCGAAAAAATGTAATTGTGCAAGGAAGAACAAAAGATGCCTTAAAAACAGACATCATTTTTGAAAAGAAAACGATTTCGACTATTAAAAATATTGTTTGGGCAACAGGGTATCGTCCTAATTTTAACTGGATTGAAGGTTTGGAACTAGATGGCGACGGATATCCAAAAAATTATAGAGGTGTTAGTAATATAGATGGTTTATATTTTATAGGTTTGCCTTGGATGTTTACACGTGGTTCTGCAACTTTAGGAGGTGTTTCTAAAGATGCTAATTACTTAGCTGACATCATTAGTAAAAAACAAGAATAATACTTGAATAAGCTATATCAAAAAAACAATTACATTTAATATTTAAGAGTATGGAACAAACGACTAATACCATCTTAATGGTGCGTCCCGCTAGTTTTAGAATGAACGAACAAACGGCTGTAAATAATCATTATCAGCAAGAATTAGCAAATACGTTACCCGCTACTATTAATGCAAAAGCACAACAAGAATTTGATGCTTTTGTAATAAAGTTAAAAGCGATAGGAGTTGATGTTATTGTTGTTGAGGATACCAAAAAACCAGATACTCCAGATGCATTGTTTCCTAATAATTGGATTTCTTTTCATGAAAATGGTGATGTTGCTATTTATCCGATGTTTGCTGAAAACAGACGTTTAGAAAAGCGAGAAGATGTATTGGCTGTTTTAGAAGAAAAAGGATTTAAAATAAATAGTATTATTGATTATTCTGATGCCGAAGAAGAAGGTGTTTTTTTAGAAGGTACAGGAAGTATGATTTTAGATCGTACCAATAGAAAAGCATATTGTGCTTTATCACCAAGAGCTGACGAAGAATTGTTTATTGAATTTTGTGAAGATTTTGAATATACACCCGTAATTTTTACAGCAAATCAAACAGTAAATGGTGAAGTAGCCGCTATTTATCACACCAATGTAATGATGTGTGTTGCTGAAACATTTGCTATTCTTTGTTTAGAAGCAATAGACGATAAAAAAGAAAAAAAATCGGTTGTAAAACATTTAAAAACAAGTGGTAAAGAAGTTATTGCTGTTACTGAAAAACAAGTAGTACAATTTGCTGGAAATATGCTGCAAGTAAAAGGTGCTAATGATGAACGTTTTTTAATTATGAGTTCATCTGCTTATAACTCGTTAACAAATGACCAATTACAAAAAATAAATAAACATAATAAAATCATTCATTCATCATTAGAAACTATTGAAACCTGTGGTGGTGGTAGTGCCCGCTGTATGATGGCTGAGGTGTTTTTATCAAAAGAATAAGTAATTTTGCTTATATAAAGCATCTAAAAAAGTTTAGATGTTACCTAATTTAATAATTAAAAATAATCAAGTAATGAAAAAAATTTCCCTGTTAGTAACTGTTGTAATACTTGCAACTTCATGTGTTTCAAAGAAAAAATATGTTGAGTTAGAACAACAATACAAACAAACAACTTTTGAAAAAGAACAATTAGCAGATAAATTTGCTAAAATTGAAAAAAGAGTTGATCGTTATAATGCTAAAATAAATTCTTTAAAAGGAATTAATTCAGGTTTACAAAAAGAAAATGATGTTAAATTAGATATGGTTGAAGGAGCTGTAATATCTAATGCGATGAAAGTCAAAATGCGTAAAACTTTAGCGAATGTTGATGCTACTAAATTAGCAAATGCTAAAACGTTAAAAGACTCTATGAATTTAGCAGTTTCTTATCAGCTTAAAAAATCTATAGATGTTACTGATTTAGAAAATTCTGATGATATTAATGTAAATATTGATAAAACAGTAGTAATGATTTCTATTTCAGATAAAATGTTATTTAAAACAGGAAGTTATAATGTAAATAGCAAAGCATATAGTACGCTTAAAAAATTAGCAGATATTATTAAATCTGAACCAAGTATGGATGTTATGATTGAAGGTCATACTGATTCAAGAAAAATACACACTCAAGTATTACAAGATAACTGGGATTTAAGTGTAAAAAGAGCTACTTCAATAGTACGTGTTTTAGAAAATAAATTTGGTATTGATTCAAGCAGATTAATAGCTTCAGGTAGAGGTTCTTCTTTACCATTAGTAGACAATTCTACAAGTGCTAATAGAGCAAGAAATAGAAGAACAAAAATTATTATCTTACCAAACTTAGATAAGTTTTTTGGATTATTAGCTGAAGAACAGGTAATTCAGCCATAATACATTAAAAGAATAATGTATCATAAAAAAGCCTTCGATTTTTAATCGAAGGCTTTTTGTTTTTTAATAAATTTTGATGAAAATATTAAGCAATATTTACACTTATTTTGTAATTTTTATAATATTGCATTAAGATAAACGAACAAATAACCGAAGAGGCAATTCCTTCAATAGCTAAAGCAAAAACAACCAAACCTAAACTTAAATTTTGTCCCCAAAATGCAGAATTTTCTAACACTGACATAAAGCTTGGGTCTATAAAATCTACATAAATAATTATTCCAACAATAGATAACCCAACAGCCATTATTGAAGTCCCTATTCCTACAGAAAAGTTATTAATATATAAGGATTCTTTATTTTTATTCATATTTGTCCGTATTGCATTATTTATTCCCCAGAGTATGAAACCAAAATTTAAAAATCGTAGTTCAGAAATTTTATCGAGACCTAAAACTTTCATTAATAAAAAAAAAACAGCAATTCCTGCAAAAATTAATATAGCATTGTTTATTATTATTTTGTTACTATTCATAATATGTTTTTTAAAGTTAATTCTTTAATATACGAAATAATAATCTTATAATCAGTATTTTATATAATTGCTTCTTTTAAAATACTAACAGGATGTTTGGCAATTCGTTTTGTTCCATCAAAAATTTGATGACGACAACTTGTACCCGCAGCTACAATTTCGGTATCTGTGGTGCAATTTCTAATTTTAGGAAATAATGTGTCTTCACCAACTTGCATACTTACTTTGTAATGTTCTTTTTCATAACCAAAAGAACCAGCCATTCCACAACAACCTGTATTCATAATGGTAACTTTATAGTTTTCAGGAATATTTAAAATTGAAAAACTAGCATGAGTTGATGACAATGCTTTTTGATGGCAATGCCCATGAATTTTAAGAGTTTTTGAAGTTTTGGTAAATAAAGCTGTATTAATATTACCTTTTTTATGTTCAGAAGCTAAAAACTCTTCAAAAGTAAATACATTTTTAGCGATTTTTTTAGCAGATGATTTATCATCAGCCAAACGAATATATTCATCTCTAAAAGTTAAAATTGCAGAAGGTTCTATTCCTATTAATGGAGTTTCTTCAGATATTAAATCTTTAAAAATAGCTACATTTTTATTTGCAAGTGTTTTTGCTTCGTTTAAAAATCCTTTAGAAATATGACTTCTTCCGCTTTCTTCATGTGCTATGTTTTTAATTTCATAACCTAGTTTTTCTAGTACAAATACTGCATCTTTTCCTATTTCAGCATCGTAAAAATTGGTAAATTCATCGTTAAATAAATACACAGTTTTTTTAGCTGTTTTGCCATTTATATTTGAAGGTGTATTTTTAAGCCAAGCCGATAAAGGTTGTTTTGCTAATTTTGGAACAGTTCGTTCTACAGCAACGCCCATTATTTTTTTAGCTAATAAAGTGTTGGTTAAAAAGTTTGTGATAACAGGAATTTTACTACCTAATTTATTATATTTTGCATTATTAGCAAATAATTTACTTCTAAAAGAATAACCGTTTGTTTCTTGATATTGATATAAAAATTCGGCTTTCATCGAAGCGATATCAACATTACTTGGGCATTCTGTGGCACATGCTTTACAACTTAAACATAAATCTAAAACTTCTTTAAGTTCTTTGGAATCAAATTTATTTTCAGCCGTATTATTTGTTAAAACTTCTCGTAACATATTTGCTCTTGCACGAGTTGTTTCTTTTTCGTTTCTGGTGGCTCTGTAACTTGGGCATAAAGTTCCGCCTGCTTCTGGCGATTTTCTACAATCTCCCGAGCCATTACATTTTTCAGCTAATTTTAAAATTCCTTCGCTTTCAGAAAAATCTTGCAATGTTTTTATAACAGGTTCTTTTCTGTCAATTTCATAGCGTAAATTTTTATCCATAGGAAAAGCATCTGTAATTTTACCTTGATTAAAAACGTTATTAGGGTCAAATGCTTTTTTTATTCTTCTTAATAATTGATAATTTTTATCACCAATCATTAACGGAATAAATTCCGCGCGTACAATTCCGTCACCATGTTCTCCACTAAACGAACCTTTATATTTTTTTACAAGTTCGGCAGTTTCTGTGGTTATTTTTCTAAATAAAACAACATCTTCTTTTTTCTTCAGATTTAAAATAGGGCGTAAATGCAATTCTCCAGCACCAGCATGTGCGTAATAAACGGCATCTTGCTGATATTTATCCATAATTTGAGTGAATTCTTCAATATATTCTGGTAAATCTTCTAAAGTAACGGCTGTATCTTCAATACAAGCAACCGCTTTCATATCGCCAACAATATTTCCTAATAAACCTAAACCTGCTTTTCGTAAGTGATGTACTTTTGCTATATCATCGCCATAAACTTTAGGATAATGATGTCCAAAATTATTGTATTTTAAATCTTCAATTAATTTATCAGCTTGAATTTCTGCATCTTCTAAAGTATCCGAAGAAACTTCTAACATTAAAACAGCTTCAGGATCACCTTGTAAAAAGAATCGGTTTTTAGCTTGTTCTCTGTTATTTTTGGTACAATCTAAAATAACTTTGTCCATTAATTCACAGGCATACAATTTGTGTTTCATTGCGGTAACCGTAGCTTTTAAACTTTGGTTGATACTTGTAAAATGTGGACAAACCATAATACTAAAAGTAGGAGGTAAGTCGTTTAATTGTATGGTGATTTCTGTGGAAAAAACTAAAGTTCCTTCACTTCCTGATAAAAATTTAGCAGGATTTATAGTTGTTTCATTTCCTCCGAATAAATCGGATTTTAAAAATTCATCAACAGCATATCCTGTATTTCTTCTGTGGATTTCTGGCTTTGGAAATTCATTTATAATTTCTTTTTGAATTGCTTCTTGAGAAAGCTCATTATAAATGGTTTTATAAATAGTTCCTTCTAAAGTTTGATTTATTTTTTTCTGATGAAACTCTTGTGAAGTAATTTCTGAAAAAAGAACATCGCTTCCATCAGATAAAATTCCTTCGATAGAAATTACTTTATCACGAGTAACTCCGTAGCGAATTGAGGTACTTCCTGATGAGTTATTTCCAACCATTCCACCAATCATACAGCGATTAGAGGTTGAGGTATTCGGACCAAAAAATAATCCGTAAGGTTTTAAAAATCGATTTAAATCATCTCGAATAATTCCTGGTTGTACGGTGATTGTTTTTTGTTGCTCATCAAAAGCCAATATATTGGTGAAATACTTGGAAACATCTACAACAATTCCATCACCAACACATTGCCCTGCTAACGAAGTTCCCGCAGTTCTTGGAATTAAAGTAATGCCATTTTTTGAAGCAAAAGTAATAAGAGTTTTAATATCATCTGCATCTTTCGGATAGGCAACTGCTAACGGAATTTTTCGATATACAGAGGCATCCGTAGCATATAAGGTTTTATGTAAATCATCAAAAAATAATTGACCTTTTAAGCTTTTATCTAAATTTAATAATAGTATTTTTTCTGTCATCTTTTAGTTATTCAATAGGAATATTTCTTTTAAAGCAAGTGTCAAAACAAATAAAAGTATCGGTACCTGCAACACCGTTTATTAAATGTACATTATCGTATAAAACTTTTTGTAAATGTTCGTTATCTCTGGCGTAAATCAGAATAAAAATAGCATAATTACCCGATACAAAGTTACATTCGGTAATTTCGGGTATTTTTTCTAGTTCTTTCATTACATCTTTAGCAAAACGTGCTTCTCGTAACCGAATACCTGTATATGATTTGGTTTTGTAGCCTAACATTTTTTCATCTAAAATAAATTCAGCATTTTTTATAACGCCCTCAGTAGTGAGTTTTTTTATCCGTTGATGAATTAAAGAGTTCGAAACATTTAGTTCTTCTGCTATTTGCGAGTAAGCTTTTCTAGCATCTGAACGTAGTTTTAAAAGTATTTGTTTATCGATATAATCAAATTGATTATTCATTTTCTATTTTTTGATTAAAAAAATGTTATTTTGGTTTTTAAAACTTTAAAATTGTTGTGTTTTACCATAAAATAACTTGTTGATGTGTAAAATTAATCATTTTTAACTTTTATTAAAAGGAATATGATTTAATTTGTAGTAAAATTATCAAAATATGACAACAGCACAAATATTTGAAAAGTTATGGAAAGAGTACACAGAACGTACTCCTTCTGCACAAAAAATTAAAAATTTATTTACAGATAAAGGTAATGCGGTTTATAATGATCATGTTGCTTTTAGAACTTTTGATGATGAGCGTGTAAATATTGAAGTATTAGCAACGCCATTTTTAGAAGCTGGTTACCAAGAATGTGGTGATTACACTTTTGAAGCTAAAAAATTATATGCAAAACATTACGAGCATAAAACTGATAAAAATGCTCCACGTGTATTTATTAGTCAGCTAAAGACAAAAGAATTTTCTGAAGAATTACAAGCAACTGTAAAACGTTTAATCGATGGATTATCAGAAGAAGATTTAAATCCTGCCGAATTAGTTTTTAAAGGTCGTTTATGGGAACAACCTTCTTTTGAAGTTTATGAAAAATTACAAGCAGAAACTGAATATGCAGCATGGTTATATGTAAACGGATTTTGTTCAAATCACTTTACGGTAGATGTAAATAAACTAGATACTTTTAAATCGTTACAAGAAGTAAACGAATTTTTAAAAGAAAAAGGCTTTAAAATGAATACTTCTGGTGGAGAAATAAAAGGAACTCCAGCGGTGTTTTTAGAGCAATCAAGTGTTTTAGCTGATAGAATTCCTGTAACTTTTAAGGAAGTTACAAAAGAAATTACTTCTTGTTATTATGAGTTTGCTTTTCGTCATGCTATGAAAAACGGTGAATTATATTCTGGTTTTATTGCAGGTTCTGCAGATAAAATTTTTGAAAGTACCGATATGAAATTATAAACTTATTTTAATATATTAAAAAAACGTATATCAATGCTGTAATAGCATTGATATACGTTTTTTTATTTGAACATATTTTAAAAATAATTCCGATAAAAATCCGTAAATTCGCAAACCAGAAAAGCTAGAAGATGTTAGACAAATTAAGAATTATAAAGCAACGTTATGACGAAATTTCGGATTTAATTATCCAACCAGAAGTTATAATGGATCAAAAACGTTACGTTAAGTTAAGTAAAGAATATAAAGATTTAGGTAAAGTTGTAAAGAAAGGTGAAGAGTATAAAAGCCTAACCGATTCAATTGAAGAAGCTAAAGAAATTATAGCTGACGGTAGTGATGCTGAAATGACGGAAATGGCTAAAATGGAAATGGATGACGCTAAAAAGCGTATTCCTGTTTTAGAAGATGAAATTAAGTTTATGCTTATTCCGAAAGATCCTGAAGATGGTAAAAATGCCGTTGTAGAACTTAGAGCAGGAGCAGGTGGAGATGAAGCAAGTATTTTTGCAGGTGAATTATTTAGAATGTATACTAAATATTGCGAAGGTAGAGGCTGGAAAGTATCAACAGTAGATTATTCTGAAGGAACAAACGGAGGTTTTAAAGAAATTCAATTTGAAGTTTCTGGTGATGATGTTTATGGAACATTAAAATTTGAGGCAGGTGTACACCGTGTACAACGTGTACCGCAAACCGAAACACAAGGTCGTGTACATACATCGGCAGCAACTTGTATGGTTTTTCCTGAAGCTGAAGAATTTGATGTAGAAATTAACCCTAAAGAGGTACGTATTGACTTTTTCTGTTCGTCAGGTCCTGGAGGTCAGTCGGTAAATACAACGTATTCAGCGGTTCGTTTAACACATATTCCTACTGGTTTAGTAGCGCAATGTCAAGATCAGAAATCGCAACATAAAAATAAAGAAAAAGCGTTTAAAGTATTACGTTCTCGTTTATACGAAATGGAGTTAGCAAAGAAAAATGCTGCTGATGCTTTAAAACGTGGAACGATGGTTACTTCTGGTGATAGATCTGCAAAGATTAGAACCTATAACTTTCCACAAGGACGTATGACCGATCATAGAATTGGTTTAACTTTATATGATTTATCAAATATTATCAATGGTGATATTCAGAAAATTATTGATGAGTTAATGCTTGCAGAAAACACTTCTAAATTAAAAGAATTAGGAGAAACTATTTAAGAAAATAGTAATACGATATATATTAAAAAACACGGAATCAATTTGATTACGTGTTTTTTTTTAATAAATTATACAATACTAAAATTAGTATCGAGAATTTGAGTTTCTCGACAAAGTTCTCGATACTATTTTTGAAAATAACTAGCATTCATAATTTTTATTGAGCTATTTTATAACTCTTCAAATGATTCTTCATCTTCTGAATAATCTTCCATAGTTTGTTCTAACATTGCACTGATTTTTACAAGATATAGTGTATCATCAGTTTTAACTTCTACAGCTTTTATAGTTTCTCCTTTGCTATTTTTAAAGGAAATAATATCCGTATAATCATAACCTTCAGGATATTTTTCAATTAATAAATCTAAAATATCAGTTGTTAGTTTTTTGTATTCTACAATTACTCGTTTCATATTTACATTTCTAAAAGATACGCAAAAATTAATGGTGCAACAATAGTTGCATCACTTTCAATAATAAACTTAGGTGTATCAATATCTAATTTTCCCCAAGTTATTTTTTCATTTGGTACAGCTCCAGAGTACGAACCGTAACTTGTTGTTGAATCTGAAATTTGACAGAAATAACTCCAAAAAGGAGTATCTTCTCTTTCCATGTCTTGATATAACATTGGCACTACACAAATAGGGAAATCACCAGCAATACCACCACCTATTTGAAAAAATCCGATACCATTATCAGAATTATCAGTATACCAATCAGCTAAAAAAGTCATGTATTCAATACCTGATTTCATAGTACTAGCCTTTAATTCGCCTTTCATTACGTAAGAAGCAAAAATATTTCCCATCGTAGAATCTTCCCATCCAGGAACAACAATCGGTAAGTTTTTTTCGGCAGCAGCATACATCCATGAATCTTTTAAATCGATTTCATAATACTCTTCTAATACGCCTGAAAGTAATAATTTATACATGTATTCATGTGGAAAATAACGTTCATCATTATCTTCGGCATCTTTCCAAATTTTGAATATGTGTTTTTGTAATCTTCTAAAGGCTTCATCTTCAGGGATACATGTATCTGTAACTCTGTTTAATCCTTTTAACAATAAATCCCATTCATCTTGTGGGGTTAAATCACGATAATTAGGAATGCGTTTGTAGTGAGAATGTGCTACTAAATTCATCACATCTTCCTCTAGGTTTGCACCTGTACACGAAATAATATGTACTTTTTCTTGGCGAATCATCTCTGCAAATATTTTACCTAATTCGGCAGTACTCATTGCTCCAGCTAATGAAACTAACATTTTAGATCCTTCAGCTAATTGTGTTTCATACCCTTTGGCAGCATCGACTAAAGATGCTGCGTTAAAGTGTAAAAAATATTTTTCTATAAAATTTGTAATTGGTTTTTGCATTTTTATATGAATTTTTCAATAATAACTTGTATAATTTCAAAAAGGATTAAAATGATAATAATCCACTCTAACATGCTGCTGTATTTATGTTGTAGTATGTCGTTAAAAAGATCTAAGTTTTCTTTAATGATGTTTAAACTATTTTGTGTTCCTTGATATCTTTTTACAATATCTAATTCATCTTTTAATTTATAATCTAATGTTGATAAATCTTTATTACTCCAAGCTAAATCCGAAGTATCAAAAACATATAGATTCTCGGTAATATTGTTTTTTAAATTCATGGTACTACCTATGAATTTTCTCATGTTTGTTTTAGTTAATTTAAAACTACCTGTACGTTCTAATTGCTTAGAATATATTAATGTTTTATCATGTAAATCAGATGTTTTATTTACATAATTCATCAATGCCACAGATTGGGCTAAATTCAGCATTATAATATGTGCTACATCTTCATTTAATTCTTTAATTTGGATGCTTCCAAAATCAACTTCTATTTCATTATTAAAAATTATTTTATAATCTTCAGAAGGTAGTTGTGCCACTTTTTTACTTCCTTTAGATAAAATATCAATGTTTTTTTTAATTAAAATAGCATCACAATTTATAAAAACAACACTTCCGTAATCCTTAATATATAAATAAGAATCGGTATTTATTTTGTATAATAAAAAAGAATGTTCTCTTTTAATTAACGTATAATCTGTTAGCAGATTACGAATTTCATTTAGTTGAATTTTTTCTTCTAAATGATATGCGATGGCTTGTAAATCCATTTAAAACTCTTCGTCTAATTTATTTTTAAATTTAGGTACAGTATGTTGGTTATTTTTTTTGATATTAAAATCATTAGAATCTTCATCTGTATTTGAAGAAAATTTATAACTCAACATTTTATAGTACAATTTAGCTGCTAAAAAATCAGATGATTTATCAATAGTATTAGGGCATAATTCTACGATATCAAAACCAACAACATTTTTCTCTGTAAATACTTTTTTCAGGAATTCTAGTGTTTCATAATAAAACAATCCTCCAGGTTCAGGAGTACCTGTACTTGGCATTATTGAAGGGTCTATGGCATCTAAATCAAAAGTAATAAACACGTTGTTTGTTAATTGATCGATAACATCTTCCATCCAATATTCATTAACAGCCATATCATGAGCAAAAAAAGTTTTATCCATGTTCATAGCTGTTTTTTCTGAAGCGTCCATACTTCTTATACCCACTTGTACTAAATTGGTATTTTGACTAGCTTCGTAAACAGCACAAGCATGATTGCATGATGAGCCTTGATATTCTTTACGTAAATCAGCATGTGCATCAATATGTAATACTGTTAAGTTGTTGTAACATTCATTAAAAGCTCTAATTGTTCCAATAGAAATTGAGTGTTCTCCGCCAAAAAGAGTTACAAATTTATTTTTATTGATGTACTTTTTAGTTGTTTGGTGAACCGCTTCTACCATTTTTTCTGGTGATGCGTTTTCAAGTACAGCATCGGCTAAATAAATTCCTTCTTTATAAACTTCGCTATCAGTTTCGATGTCGTATAATTCCATATTTTCAGAAGCTTTTAAAAATGCTTCTGGTCCTTTATCGGCACCTTTTTGCCAAGTACTTGTACCGTCGTAAGGTACAGGAATTAAAACGATGTTTGCTGTTTCTAATTTTGCGTAGTTTTCAGGAATCCCTGCGTATGTTGTTTTATTTTTCATATCCTAAAATAGCAAGTAATGCTTCACTTTTTTGTTGTTCTTTAAATAATTTAGTTGTTATATTTCCGTTGATATCTTTTGAAATTAACAGGTGTTTTGGATGTGGAATTAAGCAATGTTGTAATCCGCCAAAACCACCAATAGTTTCTTGATAAGCACCTGTGTTAAAAAAACCGATATATAATGGATTTTCTTTTTCATAAGTAGGTAGATAAATACCGTTTACATGTTGTTCCGAATTGTAATAATCATCACTATCACAGGTTAAACCACCTAATAAAACACGCTCATATTTATGATTCCATTTGTTTAAAGGAAGCATGATAAAACGTTTGTTAATCGCCCAAGCATCAGGTAAAGTGGTAATGAAAGAGGAATTAATCATGTTCCATTTTTCACGGTCGTTTTGTTTTTTCTGATACAATATTTCATAGACAGCACCTCCAGCTTCTCCTACGGTAAAGCTTCCGAATTCGGTAAAAATATTAGGAACATCCACTCCAGCTTCTTTACAAGTAAGGTTTATCTGATTTATGATTTCATCAACCATATATTCATAATCATACTCAAATGCTAATGAATTTTTAATAGGAAAACCACCACCGATATTTAAACTATCTAAAGTTGGACATACTTTTTTTAAAGCAGTATAAACGTTTAAACATTTTAATAATTCGTTCCAATAATAGGCGTTATCTTTTATACCTGTATTGATGAAAAAATGTAGCATTTTTAATTCTACCTGTGGATTTTTGGCAATTTCACGTTGATAAAACGATACAATATTTTTATAACCAATTCCTAAACGACTGGTGTAAAATTCGAATTTTGGTTCTTCTTCTGAAGCAATTCGAACACCTACTTTAAAATTACTTTTAGTTTCTTTTAATAGTAAACTTAGTTCTTCGTAGTTATCAATAATAGGTACACAGTTTTTGTGTCCTGAATCAATTAAATCAGCAATATTTGTAACATATTGATCTCTTTTAAAACCGTTACATAACACAAAAGCATCGTTGCTTAATTTACCTTCTTTTTTTAGATTTTTAACAATATCAATATCAAAAGCCGATGAGGTTTCTATATGGATATCATTTTTAAGAGCTTCTTCCAATACATATTTAAAGTGCGAACTTTTAGTACAATAACTGTAATTATAAGTTCCTTTATATTGGTGTTTTTCTATTGCTTTATGAAACCAATTTTTTGCTTTATGTATATTTTCTGATATTTTTGGTAAATAAGTAAATTTTAATGGCGAACCATATTGCTTTACTAAAGCCATCATATCAATATTATGAAAAAATAAGTTATCATTTTTAGTATGAAATTCTTCTTGCGGAAAATCAAAAGTTTGTTCGATTAAATCTTTATATCTGGTATTCATTATCTATTGGTTTGGCTGTGTTTTAAGCACAGGTGGATTTGTTCAAAAAATAGTAACAACAAAATGCTGTAACTTTTTCAAATTAATAAAATTTTAAAAAACAAATAATACGGCTATCTTATAGCGAATTTGTTAGACCAAAAAGAAAATGAATAGTTAGAGTCTTAACGCAAGACAATCACCAGACTGATTATGAAAATTCAGTGGTAATGAATAATTGTACGAAGAGGAAGAAACCTTAATTTTTTCGTTGTGTTTCCAAAACACAAAATAACCTTTTATCTCCCAACAAAAGTTATTTTCGAAATAAGTAAAACGTTGCATTGAACCTATCTAATAAGATGCGGTAAATGTAAACTTTTTTTTAATATGACAAACTTTTTTTTATTTTTTTTGATAAAAATAATGCTATCTTTTTTTTGAACTACTTTTTATATCTAAAATATTGATTAGTAGTTGTTTAATTTAGGTTTGTTTTACGGATTATTACGCTTTAAATAATTTACTGTTGCTATATTAAAGATATTATTTAATCAATTTAACTACTTTTTAATGATGAAAAGAGCTGGAAAGTAAATCAAAAAAATTTTAATATTTCTAAAAATCATTTTGTAGCTTGCCAATACAATTGAGTATTTTTTTCTAATTTAAAAAACAATGAATTTAATCCCTATTAATACTATTTTCAAAAATACTACTAGTAGTTATAAATATTACTGGTGGTTATCTATTATAGAAATATCTTTTTTAGAGGATAAAGAAAACATTTCTTATAATGAGATTATATTTAAAATTAATTAATAAACTATGGAGTTTTCAGAGACAATGTTAAAAATACTTTTAAAAAAAGCAATGTTAATTTTCGTAATTGTTGTAGCATATTCTTTATTAAAGGATAATACTAAAGAATATTATGAAGATTATTTGCGTATGTATGAAAATAACTTTTATGAAGGGGTTGTTATTAAAAAAAGTAGAGATAAAGAAAATCATAATACAGCTATATTAATACTTAAAAATAAAAGAAAAATTGCTATGGGCGAAGAGTTTTACGAGAAAATTAAAGTAAATGATTCTATTGTAAAAAAGAAAGGATCTTTATCAGTTAAGGTATTTAGTAATAAACATATATATGAATTTAACGTTGTTATTCCTCCTAAAGTAGATACCTATAAAGCTTTTAATTTTTAAAATATGATTTCAGAAAAAAAATATGATTTTTATTTAGAGATTCTTTTAGGAGTAGTTTTTTTTTGTATTATTGGAGGGTTTCTTTATAAAGAAAATTATCCTAATAAAATAATTAATGAACTTCATCAAGAAGCTTTAGTTTATAGTAGTAATATGGAATTTAATGGAATTGTTGTTAAAAAAAGTGTAGATGAATTAAATAATAATAGTCCTGTATTAACACTTAATAATGGAAAAAGAGTATATGTTTACAATTATTTTTTTCAAAAAATAAAATTAAAAGACTCAATAGTGAAAAAAACACACACACATAAGTTCAAAGTTTTCAGAGGTGTAAAAGTATTTAATTTTAATATGAAAGAATTTATAGATTTACAAAAACAATTAAAAACAAAAAAATGAAAGAGTACTTTTTTATATTATATGAAAGTTTAGTTAAAATTTATTTTCGCTCTGAATCTTTTCATTTTTGAATGTATTTTTATGGACTGAAATGTCTCTCTTGGAAGTACGTTTTAAAAAATAAAAAGTCAGTAAAATTATCAGTATAAAAGAAAAAACCCTGTAAATATAAAATTTACAGGGTTTGTAAATTGTGGAGACGCCGGGTATTGACCTTGTTTTTGCTTATTACCGCTAAAGCACCGCTGTATATACTATCTATGTTAGGTTTGTTAAATTTTTATTACTTACTTTAGACTCTTTTATCGGTTAAATGTTACCTTTACTGACACCTAAATTGACACCTATATGACAAGTGTATTTAATTTGAAAGAGAAAAATAAAGACGGACTAACTTTAATTTATCTAAAAGCTTATTTTAAAAAAGAGGGTAGAAGGTTTGTTTATTCTACAGGAGAATCTATTCATCCAAAAGAATGGGATTTTGAAAACAGGCAACCAAATAATTTAAAAGGAAGAACCTCAAAAGCAGAAAGTCACAGAACCATAAAAAGACAATTAGATAGATACTCTAATTTATTTACACATATTACCGAAGTCTATAAAAATACAAATCAGGAATTAACTATAGAAAAAATTAGACAAGAGTTTGATAAAGAATTTAAGCGAGTTGCTGTTGGTAAAAATAAATTTTATGATGCGTATGATGAGTTTATGTCTTTTAAACAGAAAAACCAAGAATGGTCTAGTGCAACTATTAAGAGGTATGATAATATAAAAAACATGCTAAAGGATTTTGAGAAAACTAAAAAATACAAAATCACATTTGATACGATTAATCAAAAATTTTATACAGAATTTACTCATTTTTGTATGGTAGGTAGAGGACATATTAATAATACATTTTCAAGAAATGTAGGTTTAGTTAAAACTTTTCTTTTCTGGGCATTAAAAAATGGATATACTTATAAAGCTGATTTTATAAATTTTAAAAAGAAACCAAAAGTAATTACAAATCAAATAGCACTTAGAAAAGAGGATTTAGAAACGTTATTAAAAGTAGAAATGAGTTCTGAAAAATTAGAAAAAGTAAAAGATGTTTTTATTTTTTCTTGTGTTACAGGTATGAGGTTTGGAGAACTAAAGTTTGTTTCTAAAAATAACATAAATGGAAAAACATTATTACTTAAAGAAGAAAAAGGATCAGGTAAAAAAAGTAGAGAAATTCCTTTAAGTGGTATTGCGTTATACATTTTAGAAAAATATGATTACAGTTTACCTTTAATCGCAAATCAAAAATATAACGACTATATAAAAGATGTTTTTGAATATGCTGGTTATACTCATAATGTAGAGAAAACATCTACTAGAGGTAAAGAAGTAATAAGAGAAGAAATTCCTTTTTATAAAAGAATAAGTTCTCACACAGCTAGAAGAACATTTATTACGATGATGAAAAGAAAAGGTAAAAGTGATAAATTAATTGCAGAAATTTCTGGTCATAATGATATGAAAACATTGAATCAATATTATCAAGTTACAAATGAAGATGTAAAAGATGCTGTTGATGAAACTTTTGATTTAATTATTCCTGAAAAAAATAAATCTTAAAAAAAATAAAAATGAATTACGGAGAAGAATTTGTTAAATTATTTAATGATAAGTTTAAGGAGATACTTTCAGAATCTACTATTCAGTTTGAAAGTTATTATAGTACTAATTATTCCTTTAGAAAAGCAAAAGAATTAATTGAAGAGCCTTTATTGAAAGAGATGGAATTAATTATTAAATCATTAAATAATAGGTCAGAGATATTTGAAAAAAGTCATAAATTTCTAAATAATTATAGATACAATTACATTTCTGATATAACAATTTCTTTAATTAATGATGAAGTAAAAGAAGGTTTTATATTACAGAAAAAACAAGATAACTTAAAAATAAATTATTTAGATTATCTCATTTTATTTTCTGAATGGGAAGTAATTCGTCGTTATTTTATATTTATAAGGAACAACGATAAAGAATTAAATAAAAAGTTTCTTTCAAGGAATATTGGAGATTTTTTAACTATTGTAAAGAAAAAAAACGAATTACACACTCTTGCTAATATTAAAGAAATTAAGAAACAAGTTGATATAAGAAAAGAATCAATGTACGCTTTAACTCAAAATGAAAAAATGATTCTTTTACATGTGTTATTACATCGATTTGTTAAAGAAAATTATAAGAAGCCAAGTCCAGAATATTTTAGAGTTTTGTCTTTAGTTTCTGGAATTTTGGAAGAAAAAGACATTAATAAGGCAATAACAGGTAAAGGTAAATATAATTATTTCTTAAGTGGGGTCAACGCATCAAGAAAATCTAATTATGATAAAAATATTATGATTGATGTTATTTTAAGTAAAATTAAAGATGTAAAGGGTATAAAAAATTTTATTTCATGTCTTAAAATGTATAAACATAGGAAATAAACACCATCAAAATAATATAATTTTTTGTTCTTTATTTATATTTAAATCATTGTTTTTTATTTGTTTATAGTTTTTTTTAGTGTCATTAAGTAACCATTTAAACTTTATTTGTTATAGTTATATATACAATCTTTGCAGTAATAAAACATAAATATTCAATCCATGGATATTAGTAATTACTGAATATGATGTGTTTTTAAATATTAATTTATATAAATAAAACATATTATGGCAAGTATAATAGTAACAACATCAGAAGAACTTTCTGGAATGATTGATTTAGCAATATCAAAAAGAATTAATCCTTTACAGGAATTGATTAATAATAAATTAAATCCACAGAAGGAAAATGTAACGGTTAAAGAAGCTGCAAAAAGGTTAAACGTTACAGAACTAACAATAAGGAATTATATAAAAAAAGGATTTATTGATGCTTCTAAAATAGGACGTAGAATTGTGATTAATTTAGAGAGTTTAGAAAATAATCTAAACGAAGTTAAATCTTTAAAATATCGTAGATAAGATGGAAGATTTTAACATAGAAAGTGAAGTAGATAAGAATAATTTAATTCTTATAGCCGATAATTTACAAGCAGAAATGTATAAGTTAAAATTCAATAGAGCATCGGATTTTTTACTAATGAAGCATTTAGATTTTTATACTAAAGAAATAGATAAAATTAAAATTTTAGCAGTTAATAATCCAAGGTTTAAATGGCAATTATTAGAACAAGAAATAGATTCTAGTTTCAAAAAAGATAAATCATTAACAGGAGCAAATATTATTTTTGATTGGAAAGAAAGTATAGTTTCAAATAGAGTTTTACTTAATTTTAAACTTTAAATAATGATGGAATACGTTAGAATAGGTACAGATTATTTTAAAATTTGTAGTGTTCCTCTTTTAAGCGGGGACACTGCAAAGACTTTAATTAAATGGGCTAAAGGAGAAATAATTACAGATAAAGGAAAAGATTTTTTGAAATCTATAAAAAAGTATGATGGATTTACTACTATTCCTGCACATCAAAATTATAAACAGGAAATAAATTCTTTTTATAATCAGTATGAAAAAATAGAGCATAAATTAGTAAAAGGTAATTTTGATAAAACCGAAGAGTTTTTAAGACATATTTTTAAAGAACAGTATGAATTAGCATTAGATTATCTGACTATATTATGGCAACAACCAACCCAAATTTTACCAATTTTATGTTTGGTTAGTAATTCTAGGAATACAGGAAAAACATCTTTTTTAAATTGGTTGAAATTGTTGTTTCAAGGAAATATGACAATTAATAAAAATGAAGATTTTCGAAGTCGATTTAATAGTGATTGGGCATCTAAATTAATTATTTCTGTAGATGAGGTTCTTTTAGATAGGAGAGAAGATAGTGAGCGTATTAAAAACCTTTCTACAGCGGGTTCATATAAAACAGAATCTAAAGGAAAAGATAAAGTTGAATCTAATTTTTTTGGAAAATTTATATTGTGTTCTAATAATGAAGAAAATTTTATTCAGATAGATGAAAAAGAAATTAGATATTGGGTGATTAAAGTAAATTCTTTTAAGGAAGAAGATGTTGATATGCTAAAAAAACTTAGTAATGAAATTTCGAGTTTTTTATATTTTTTAAATAATCGAAAAATTATATCAGAAAGAAAAACAAGAATGTGGTTTACAAAGCAACAAATTTATACACCTGCGTTAGATAAAGTTGTAAAAGGAAATGCTCCATTCAATAACTTAACGCAACAAATCTAAAATTATAGATTTGTAAAATGGAAATAAAAAAGCATAGACGTTTAACTCTAAAAGAAAGAGTTATTATTCAGACTCTTTTAAATGAAAAAAAGTCTAAATCTTATATCGCTAAAACATTAAAAAGAGCACGTTCAACAATCTTTAGAGAAGTCTCTAAATGGGTACAAAATAAAGAAGATAAATATGATGCTGAATTAGCACATTGGAACGCTAAAGATGATTATGCGAACAAAAGAAACCTTGATAAAATAAGCACCTATTCCCTACTCAAATTTTTTGTTTATAAAGGACTTTTATCTAACTGGACTCCTGAACAAATTTCAGGAAGACTCAAAGAGTTATATCCAAACAACCCAATAATGTCTATTTCACATGAAGCTATCTATAGACACATTTACACCAGACCACAAGCTAGTTTAAATAAAAAATTAATAAAACTTCTAGTTCGTAAAAAAACAAGGCGGAGACCTCATAAAAAAAAACGTGGTGGTGGCTCTAAAATAATCAATCAAGTTAGTATTGACAACAGACCTAAGCATATTGAACTTAGAGATGAAGTTGGACATTGGGAAGGTGACTTAATCATTGGAAAAGACCATAAAAGTGCTATCGGAACAATTGTTGAACGCAAAACAAGGTTCACTTTAATCATCAAACTAAAATCGAAAAAAGCGATGGAAGTTGCCAATCAGTTTAGTAAAATATTGAATAAATTAAATCCTATTTATAAAAAATCAATGACATATGACAACGGAATTGAAATGGCAAGGCATCAAAAAATAACACAAAAAACAGGTATGAAAATTTACTTTGCACATCCATATTCTTCGTGGGAAAGAGGCACCAATGAAAACACAAATGGACTCATTAGACGATATCTGCCTAAGGGTACTAATTTTAATGAAATTAGCCAAAATCAACTACAAATTATTCAACAAAAATTAAACAATAGACCTCGGAAAATTATAGCGTACAAAACTCCTAAAGAAATGATGGATATTGAAATAAAAAACATAGCTTAGTACCATCAAAAATTAACAACGCTTTGTTGCGTTAGAACATTGAATCCAAGAATAAAACATATTTAAGTCAAGAAATTAGAGAGATTTTAATGGATGATTTTATCACTTTTGAAGTTGATGTTTTAAAATACACCGCAACAGATTTATTTGATAAATTAAGTAAAGGTTTTAAGACAACTCGCTTTAAAATTACTAAAAGCTTAAAAGATGATTATAACTTAACCTCTTTAAATGGAAGTTACCAAAAGTATTTTCTTTCTTTAAATACGTTGCAAAAAACAATGGTAAATTTTGAAACTAAAAAAGGACGATATTACGAGTTTCAGAAAAGTGATTTTATAGAGATGCCTTTGTCTTTTGATAAATAGTAAGAGTCAGTATATATAAAGAGTTTTTAGTATAACACTAAATTCTTAATTTTGCGTTTGTGTTTGCGCTTTATAATAGCGTTTGATAAAAGATTACAGAAGTCCTGAGTTTACTTAAGATATCAGAATTATTATTTAGTACAACATTAAATTATTGATTTTGCGTTTATGTTTGCGCTTTATTGCGTTTGATAAAACATTACTAAATACTGTAATTTTATAGAGAAATTAGAATTTATTGAAAATATAGAAGAGTATATAAGTAATTTCATTGAAACACCGTTGATTGTTGACAAAGACCAATAATTAGCATATACAGAAAGAGTTTTAGTAGATAACAGTAGTTCAACAATCCGTCAACAGGTTTAATTATTTTATTGTTGACAGATTGTTGAACTACTGTTTTTAGCTTGCGCCCTTTTATAGTATTGATTTTAGGGGTTTATTCAACAGTACAACATGAATTTTAGTTCATCTGTTTTAGTGTTGTTATTAAATAGTAATTTCCCGAAAAAGCAGAATTTATCGAAAATAGAGTAGGGTGTGTACCGTAATTTGATTGTTTAGCTAGAATAATAGTCTGTATTATGTAGTCTATTTTTCCTGAATTTCCCGAAAAAGCAGAATTTATCGAAAATAGAGTAGGGTGTGTACCGTAATTTGATTGTTTAGCTAGAATAATAGTCTGTATTATGTAGTCTATTTTTCCTGAATTTCCCGAAAAAAGCAGAATTTATCGAAAATAGAGTAGGGTGTGTACCGTAATTTGATTGTTTAGCTAGAATAATAGCCTGTATTATGTAGTGTGTTTTCCGTGAATTTCCAGAAAACAGTATGTTTTTATGTGTTAAAAAAATTAGTGTAAAATGGAAAATTTCTATTGGTACAATCTTATTTTAACTAAGTAATTAATATTTTTTCAATAAAACTCTAAATGATGTTTTGGATTGCTATTACCTAAGTTTAAGCTTATTTTTATATATTGGCGCAAGGCTTTTTTTTAAAATAACGTCTTATTGAAAGAATGCAATTTAAAGTATATCAGCCCTAGAATTACTAAAAGAATAAATTAATAACAAGTTCAATGATGATGAGTAAATACGATGCGAATTTTACTGCTGGTGGAATCTTTTTCAATGAGTTTTCTAACCTGAAGGATTATTTGTTAGATGAAGATTTTGAAGAGGTTGTAAGAAACGATATTGAAGAAAATAAGATATTAGCAATAAAAACGCTTTCATCTAGGAAAAGAGTTGTTTCAGAAATTATAAGAAGATATAATGTAATGTCTCCAAGCTTTTGGGACTTTTTTAAAGATCTAAACGAATCAGAACAAAAGTTAGGGTTATTATATGTTTGTTTAAAAACATATCCGATTGTGTTTGATTTACATTTTGAAGTAACAGTTCAAAAAGAAAAATTAGGGTTAGAATTAACAGAATACGATATACAGATGCGTTTAGATGAATTGTCATCAACATCTGATGATGTTGGGAGTTGGTCTGAAGCAACTATTAAAAAGATAAATACACAATATAGAAAAGTGTTAAAAGACGCTAATTTACATAATGGTAAAATATTACAAAAACCTCTAAATATAAACGAGTACTTTTGGGATTACTTTAAAAAAAATAATGATAAATGGTTTTTAGAAGCCTGTTTTATATAAAAAATAGTAAATGACGATAGCAGAATTATATACCCATTTAGCAAATGATGGTTTTAAAGATTATGAAACAGGAAATTTATATTTTCCTGCATATATGTATATGTATGAGGTAGAAAAAGAATATGAAATAAATGCAGCTATTTTAGATATAAAAAATCGTTTGCATCGTCCTACAAATTATTTAGATGTTATTGTTTTAGATATTTATGAAGAATTTACCACCTATTTAAAACAAGAAAAATTTGCAAAATCAAATAAGTTTGATTTTTATATGCTACATGAAAAAACGAAAGCTAATGCAGTAGAAAAATCATTATTTAAAGATGCATATGATACCCGTTTTTTGGAGTTTTTAAATCTGAAAATACAAACACATTTGAAAAAAGAAGATTCTTTTCAAAGGTCTTATGTATTTATAAAAGGTTTTGGTAATGCATTCCCATACATCCGTGCAAGTCGTTTTTTAAATAATTTTGAAAAATATGTAAAAGGATATAAACTAATTATGTTTTATCCTGGTGAAGCTAAAGAGTATTATTCGCTTTTTGGCTTACTAAAAGATGAAAACTTATATAGAGCTATTAAATTAATAAATGAATAAGAAAAAGATGTTATTAAAAGAAATTTATGCTAGAAAAATTGATAGAGATATCAATCCTGCTGTAGTTGTTAGTAATAAGAATAAAGAAACAATTGAAGCGGAGATTAATGAATATGTTTTTACAAAGGAGTTAATTGAAAAGTTATACCTTATTGTAGATACTATTTTAAATAAAAAATCAGGAAAATCTGGTATTTGGATTAATGGATATTACGGTTCGGGTAAATCACATTTTATTAAATATATACATTATTTATTAGATGTAGAAACTTCAGAACTTGCTTTCGAAGCTTTTGAAAAGTCAGTAAAAGAAGAGTATGATGCAATGAAACCAGGTAATAATCCAGAAATTACAGTTAGTAATTTAAGATTGTTAAAGAAAAGAGTACAGCGTTCTAATTGTGACAACATTATGTTTAATGTTGAAGATGAAACAGATGACGGTAGTACAGAACGGTTAACTCGTATTTTCTTAAATATGTTGAATAAATTTAGAGGTTATAATTCTAATGATATTCCTTTGGCTATTTTATTAGAAAAGCAGTTAGATAAAAAAGGTGTTTTCGAAGATTTTAAAGTAAAAGTAGAAGAAAAAACAGGTTTTAATTGGGAAACAGATGCAGCAGATGCAGCAGCATTTCAATTAGAAGATGTTTTAGAAATAGCAAAACAATTTATTCCTGAATTAGATAAGGTTTCTTTACATGCTAAAATAGCTGATCCAGAAAATTATAAAGTAGGTATAAAAGCATCCTTAATTCCTGAATTACAAGAATTCTTGAAGGGAAAAGATAAGAACTACCGTTTACTATTTTTAGTAGATGAGGTATCACAATACGTAGGTACAAATAAAGAAATTCTATTAAACTTTCAAAATATTATAGAAAGAGTTAGTAACGATTGTAATAACCAAGTTTGGATTGCTTGTACAGCACAACAAACATTAGATGAAGTTTCTGTTGGAGCAGATGGCGTTACAGATGTACAAGATGAATTTGGTAAAATTTTAGGTCGTTTTGATACCCGTATTTCGTTGCAAAGTAATGATGCTTCTTATATTACCCAACGTAGAGTTTTAGATAAAAATAGTAAGGGTACAGAATATTTAACAAACTTATATCACGACAATAAAGACTATATAGATAATCAGTTTAAAATAAATCACGATTTATATAAAGGGTACAAAACAGAAGATGAATTTATTATTGGTTATCCTTTTGTTCCGTATCAATTTAAGTTAATAGCACATGTTTTTGAAGCTTTTCAGCAATTGCAGTTTGTAATTAAACAAGTAAAAGATAACGAGCGTTCTATTTTAGGAATTACTCATTATACAGCTAAAGAACATGCCAATGATGAAGTTGGTGGTTTTATGCCTTTTGATGCTTTTTATAATAAATCATTAGAAACCAACTTAACAAATAGAGGATATAAAGCCATTCAAAATGCATTAGAACTTTCTTATGTTAGAAACAATCCGTTTGCACAAAGAGTAGTAAAAGTATTGTTTATGATTTCTAATTTGTTAGAAAATCAACGACAAACATTCCCCTCTAATATAGAGAATTTAGGCGTTTTATTAATGGATGCTTTAGATCAGAATAAAAATGAACTTCAAAAAGAAATCACCAAGGTTTTAAATTGTTTATCAGAAGAAAGTATTATTAGAGAAGAAAAAGGAAGTTATTTTTTCTTTAATGAAGATGAAATGGATGTGCAAAACATTATTAAAAGTCAAACGTTGGTTTTAGATGATCGTTTTACAACATTCGATAGTTTATTAAGACCATTAATTAACCTTTCTAATAAAGCATCTTTTGGACAGAATGATTTTAAAATTGCCTATGCAGTAGAAGGAAAAGAATTTTTACGTAATGGAGATTTTAAGATTACTATATTATTATCGGACAATACACCGTTAGCCCAAAAGGCTTTAGATGTAAATAAAAAAGAAATAATTGTTGCTGTTAATGAGTGGTTCAATGAAGATACATTATTAAAAAAAGAATTTGATTGGTATTGTAGAACAAATAAGTATTTTTTAAACAATGCTTCAGGAGGAACAGGAGATAGGTCTCGAACAAATGAAAATTTTAAAATTCGTAACAATCAGTTAAGAGAGAAGATTGTTAATACTATAAAAGAGAAGTTTTCAGATACACGTTTTGTATCTCAAAATAATATTTTAGAAAGTAACGATGTAAACGGAGGTACAGCCGCCGATCGTTTTGCAAATGTTATACAAATTCATTTAAAAGGTATTTATAAAAATCATAATTTATCAGACCAATATGCACGCAATCAACAAGAGTTAAAAAAATCGGTAGCAAGCAATCAAGTTTTAATAGATGTGCTAACACCTGCAGAGCAAATGTTGCATGATTTTATATCGCAAAACAACAATCAAATTACTGTATATGATTTAATAAAGCATTTTGAAAAAGAACCTTTTGGTTGGCGTTTTGAAGCTATTTTAGATATTTTAGTTTGTTTAGAAAAAAAGAAAAAACGAGAATTTAAGTATAAAGGTAAAGAAAGATATAATCGTGTTGATTTTATAAATAAAGCGGTATCTACATCAGAAAGAACTTCTTGTGAAGTAGTTTCAAGTGAAGAAATAGACCAGGGAATTTTAGATAATGTACTTTCTGCCTATAAAAATATTTTTAATGAAGTATTAATTGGCGATTATATTCAAACAGATCAAAATAAATTATTTGATACTTTAAAAAATCATTTATCTAAAAAAGAAGTTTCTTTTTCTGATTTAGAATCTCATTATAAAAATGAGGCTTTTAGTTCTTGTTTTTCTAAAGTGAAAAAAGAAATGAATCAATTTGGTGTAATTGCTGATCTAAAAAAATTATTTCATTCAATTACCGAAGATCAAGAGGAATTAAAAGAATTGGTAGATACAGCAAAAGGAATAGCAGATTTTGCATCAAATTCTACTTTAGATAAATACAAAGAAATTAAATCTTTTGTAGCGGTTAATAATCATGATTTTAGGCTTTTATCAGAAGAAGATAAATCTAAAGTTAAAAAAATTAATAACTTTTTTACATTAGAAGATCCAAGAAAAGAATTCAGACATATTGTAAAAGCTTATAGTGAATTAGAAACTGCCATTACATCTAAAATTAAAGAATTAAAAGATAAAACAATTACTGTTTATGAATCTTCTTTTAACGAATTAGAAGAAGAAGTGTTAAAACGTAATGTAGCTCCTAGTATTTTGAGTTATAAAGAAGATACTTTAAAAGATATTAAAAATTTAACATCGCTTTCAGGATTAAAAAATAAATTTTTAGAAGTTTCAGATTTTAAATCAAAAAAATTAGAAACAATAATAAAAGCGACACCAGTAGCTGAAGGTGATAAAGTAGCCGAATCTTCTATTTATTATGTTACAAAAGGAGTTTCTACCATTACCACAGAAAAAGAATTAGAAGAATACTTGTTAAAATTACGTAGAGAAATGCTACAATTATTAAGCGACAAGAAAAATATTATTATAAAATAATTTATGAATACTAAAACCTTTGCACAAGAAGCTCGTAAAATACTTATTCAAGGAGTTGCTAAAAAATTACTCTATTGGGGATTTAATGAAAAAGGAGAAACCTTAGAACAGCCAGAAAAAGCTTCTGGAGGTTATTCTTTTAGAAACGAGGTTTTTGATGATCCTTCTGTGCCTGAATTATGGAAATCGTTACAAACATCCATAGAAAATAAAGGAATAGATGTTGTTGTAGAAGAAGCTGCTTATACTTGGTTTAATCGTATTATGGCATTGCGTATTTTAGTGAAAAATGGCTACGAAGAACCACAACTAGAAAATGCAACTGGTTTAGAACACACGCCTGTAATTTTACAAAAAGCTAGGCAAGGTAAAATTGATTTTTTAACTGCGGATAAAAAAAAGAGCTTACAAGGAATATTAACAGATTATAGCAAAGATCAAGAAGCGTTTGCTATTTTAATAAAAGGCTATTGCCATAACCATAAAACGCTACAACGTGTTTTTGGTAAAATTGACGATTATACCGAGTTATTATTGCCAGACAATATGCTACAAGCCGATGGTTTTCTGCATTTATTAAATACAACAGATGCAATTTCAGATGAGGAGTATCAAAAAGTAGAATTGATTGGTTGGTTGTATCAGTTTTATATTTCTGAAAAGAAAGATGAAGTTTTTGCATCCTTTAAAAAAGGAAAAAAAGCCGAAGCAAAAGATATTCCTGCTGCTACACAAATTTTTACGCCCAATTGGATTGTAAAATATATGGTGGAAAATACCGCAGGTAAAATTTGGTTAGACAAAAATCCAAATTCGAATTTAAAAAATGACATGAAATATTTGGTAGCAAACCAAAGTGAGGCTACTGCAACACCGATTATTTCTACCATAGAAGAATTAACACTAATTGACCCAGCAGCAGGATCGGGGCATATTTTAGTAGAAGGTTTCGATCTTATTTATAAAATGTATTTGGAAGAATACTACACACCAGAGGAAGCGGTAGAGTCTATATTGAAAAATAATTTGTACGGTTTAGATATTGATCAAAGAGCCGCACAATTAGCAACTTTTGCAATTTTGTTGAAATCAGCAAAAGTATATCCTGCTATTTGGAGCAAAAATTGGCTACCAAATGTGTATGAAATGCCTGAATCTGAAGAGTTTAGTATACAAGAAATTAAAGACTTTTTAGGCGATAAAAGTACAAATTATCTAGAAGAGTTAGAAACCGCTTTATGCTTAATGAAACAAGCTAAAAACTTAGGTTCTGTAATGAAACTAACGTTAAGCGAAGAAGCAAGAACTTTTATTGAACAACGATTTATTACTCTTAAAACGGCTGAATTTAGAGATTTAACTCTTGAGTTTATTTATCAAAAAATAAAAAATTACATTCCTGTTTTATTAATTTTAACCAAAAAATATACTTCTGTAGTGGCAAATCCGCCGTATATGGGGCAGAAGAGTATGAATGTTGATTTGAAAAATTATGTAAATGCGAATTATCCATTAACAAAATCGGATTTGTTTGCTGTTTTTATGGAAGTTGCTCTTGCAATGAATATTGATAACGGATTAATGGGAATGATTAATCAACATTCTTGGATGTTTTTATCTTCTTATCAGAAATTAAGAGAACATATTTTGAAAAATTTCGGAATTGTAAATATGTTGCATTTAGGTGCTAGAACTTTTGAAGAATTAAGTGGTGAAGTAGTTCAATCTACGGTATTTGTTTTAAAAAATGGAAGTGGTATTGAAAAAGGAACTTACTATCGTTTGACAGATTATAAAAAAGTAAATGAAAAGGAAGTACATTTTTTAAATAGAAATAATGAGTTTTCTAACATTTCCCAAACAAACTTTTCTAAAATACCAGGAAGCCCTATTGCTTATTGGGTGAGTGAAAATTTGACAAACCTTTTTAAGGGAGAAACTATTGCTGATTATGGTGAAACAAAAAAAGGAGTACTTACAGGGAACGATAAAAAATATGTAAGAAAATGGTTTGAGGTTAATGAGAAAAATATTGGTTTTGATTTAATTGATTATCAGGACATGATTCAGAAAAATCGTAAATGGATACCAGCTACAAGTGGAGGGAGTTACAGAAAGTGGTTTGGTAACCTAGAGGTCGTTATAAATATGAAAAACGATTCACATGATATTAGGTTTAAGAACGAAAATAACCATAGGCTTAGAGATTCAAAATATTATTTTTTAGAATCAATTACTTGGTCTGAAGTTAGTTCAAATCAACTTGCAAATAGATTAGTTCCTTCTGGAGTATTATTTGGGAATTCAGGACCCGTTTTATTTCCTAAAAAAAATTTAAACTTTCTTTCAGGTCTATTAAATTCGAAAGTAGCAATGCAAATGTTCAAATTTCTTTCTCCAACAATGACTTTTGGACCAGAACAAGTAAAAAAAATTCCCTTCTCACTAAATGAGTTACAACTGATCAATCCCTTGGTAAATAAAAATATAGAGATTTCAAAGAATGACTGGAATTTCGGAGAAACCTCTTGGGATTTTGAACAATCGCCATTATTAAATAAAACAACTACTTTAGAAAGTGCGTATGCAACTTGGGAAGAAGCTGTAACTACAGACTTTTTTCAATTACATAAAAACGAAGAAGAACTCAACCGTATTTTTATTGATATTTATGGTTTACAAGACGAATTAACACCAGAAGTAGCTTTAAAAGATATTACTATTTTACAAGAAGAACTTGCTAAAAAAGATTTAGAAAAATTAGAAGAAAGTTTTAACAATAATGGTAAAGAAGCAGTTCGTTTGCCAATTAACAAAGCAGAAGTAATCAGCCAATTTATAAGTTATGCTATTGGTTTGTTTATGGGTCGTTATCGTTTAGATAAAAAAGGTTTAAACATTGCGCATCCAAACCCAAGCGAAGAAGAATTAGAAAGTTACAGCTACAACAATGGAGAAGTTATTATAGATGAAGATGCTATTATTCCATTAATGGGAACTGCTTGTAATTTTCCTGATGATGGATTGCAACAAGTTTATAGTTTGTTAGATACGCTTTGGGGAGCAGAAACTCGCACGGAAAATATCAACTTTATACAAGAGTGTTTAAACAAAGACTTGGAGAGTTTTTTAGTAACAGACTTTTACAAATATCATTGTAAAAAATATAAGAAAAAGCCAATTTATTGGTTGTTTTCATCTAAAAAAGGCGCTTTTAAAGTGTTGGTTTATATGCACAGAATGAATGCTTTTACAGTAGAGAAAATACGTGATAATTATTTGTTAGAACATATAAAAAATGTAGCTTCAGAAATTACATTCTTAGAAAATAACGAAGCAAATTTAAACACTCAAGATCGAAAGAAATTAGAGCAGTTGCGTAAAAATTTACAAGAATGTTACGATTATGAAGCGGAGTTAAAAACAGTAGCAGACAATCAAATTACTTTTGATTTAGATGATGGCGTAACGGTAAATTACAAAAAGTTTGAAACTATAATCGCAAAGATTAAATAAATATGATATTAGATAAAACCAAACAATCCTTTGCTAATTTCCCTGGGCTAAAAATATTGTTTCTATTTGATGAAGCAGAAGAATTTTTAGAAGATGTGCAACAAATAAATTCATCAGAATTTAAAGTGGTGTATTGGGATAACAATCCTTTTGTGTTAAAATATCAGTTAACACACGAGTTGCAAAATGAAAAAGTATTGTTGTATTTGAATTTGCCAGAACCAACAACTCAAGAAATGTATCATAATTTTCCTTTAATGGGATTGTTGCTTGCAAATAAAAAATTGCAGTTAGACAATGTAGGTGCTTTTATGGAGGAGTTTGGTTTACAGCGACATCAAAAAAATATGTTGTCTAAATACATGGTAGAATTAAAATATTCGAGTGTAAAAGAAGTTGTAAAACCTATTTTAGTTTCGGGTAATTTTCAAGAAACAAAATTACAGCAAGGTTTGTTGTCTGCCTTTTTAAAATTTAAAAAGGTAGAAAATTGGGAGGTTTTAATTGCGAAATTGTGTGTTTTATCACAAGAAAAAAATGAAGTATCTTTTAAAAGAGTACAACAAAAAATAAAAAGTACTCATTTAGTTGATATTATTTTAGAGAAAGTAAAAGATTATACGGGTTGTATTTTAAAGTCAATAATTGCTGAAGAATTTTTGCAAGTAGCAAGAAGTTTATTTTATAATTATACCATGCAAAATAGTGGTTTGATAAAAAATGATGCGTATGCAAGCTTAAAAATAACAAATACTAGCCAGATAATGGCTATCAATCAATTTTGGCAAGTAGTAGAAAGCAATGAATTAATAGTTGCTGATTTTAAAGAATTGTTAGTTGTAATTGAAAAAGATATTCAAGGAAAAAAATTGTTAGCTATTTATGGATTGGAAACAAATTATGCTTTTTATTCAAAGAGCTTAACATGGGCAATTTTAGAAGAATTACAAAACAAGATTGTTTTAAATGATGAAAATGCTTTAAAAATAGTAAACAATTTAGCGTTAAAACAAGAAATAGAAGGCACAGTTAAAGAAACCGTGTTATTTTTAATAGAAGTATTAAAAACAACGGTAGCAATTAATAATATACCGACTTATATTTTAAATACTCCTGAAGAATATATTGAGTATTATACGAACAAAGGGTATAAAATTGATACAAATTATAGACGTGCAATTTTATATTTAAGTAAAATTGATATTGTAGAAGTTCCTGAAAACATAGCTTTAGAAGTGCTTAAAAATAATTTGAATAAAAGCTATAATAAGCATATAGATAAATTAAACAGGCACTGGCTAGAATGTTTGTCTCGAATAGATTTTAATTACAAGAAAATTCAAACGCCAAAACAATATGATTTCTATAATACAGAAGTTGCAGATGTAAATAACAAATTAGTCGTTATTATTTCGGATGCAATGCGTTATGAAGTAGGAGTAGAGTTATTGTCTAAAATGCATGTAGATGCTAAAAACACGGCAGAAATAAGACATGTACTGGCATCTATTCCATCTAAAACAAATGTAGGAATGGCACAATTATTACCAGGAAAGAAAGAATTTAACCAAGGTGATATTTTAAGTGATGGTATTTCTACAGTAAGTAGCAATAGAGCAAAATTGTTGCAAAGCTATAAACCGAATGCGCAAGCGGTACAATTTGAAATAGTGAAAAATGCAAAACAAGTAGATAATAGAGTTTTGTTTAAAAATGACTTGGTTTATGTTTATCATGATGTTATAGATGCAACAGGAGATAAACGTGTTTCAGAACACAGAACTTTTGATGCTGTAAAAGATGCTATTTCAGAATTAGAAAGGTTTATTAAATTACTACACAGTTCTTATGCAGTAACGAATGTTTTAATAACTGCAGATCATGGTTTTTTATATACTGATAAAAAAATTGAAGACAAAGAGTTAGAGAAATTACCTAACAATACGTTAATTTCACACAATAGGTTTTTTATAACGAAAGAGCATCAAGAAAATGAATTAGGTTATAGTATTCCTTTAAAGCAAACAACAGATTTTAAGGATGATTTATTTGTAAATATTCCGTTTTCGGTTAATAGATACAGAAAATCTGGTGTAGGACATCAGTTTGTACATTGTGGAGGAAGTTTACAAGAATTAGTAACTCCGTTAATAGTTAGTTCTAGGAAGCGAGAAGAATTTTCTAAAAAGGTAAATCCTACCTTATTAAATAAAGGAAAACTACGGGTAGTTTCTAATATTTTAAAGTTTAATATTTTACAAGAAAATGAAGTTTCTCGTTTAGAAAAACAAAGAACGATTACAATAGCATTATACAAACAAACAATGTTGGTAAGTAATACTGTTGAGGTTGTTTTAAATAGTACTTCAGAAGTGCCAAGTGATCGTTTGAAAAATATAGAATTAGTATTAATACCAGCATTTTCAAACGAAAGTATTTTTAAACTAAAAATATTTGATACGGAAGATTTATTAAACCCTTTAATTGAAGAATTAGTAACCAATAACACCTTATTAGGACAAGATTTTTAGCTATGAATTTAAAAGAAAAAATATTAGAAAATTTTGAAGGAAAAGTAGTTCGTAAAGATTTAACTGCATTGGTAAAAGGAAGTAATCCTGTGCCTGTTTATGTGTTGGAATATTTATTAGGACAATATTGTGCTATTGATGATGATGAAATTATAACTGCTGGTATAGAAAAGGTTAAGAATGTGATTAGAGATAATTATGTACACCGTTCTGACTCCGAAGTTGTAAAAGCAAAAATAAGAGATCGTGGGAATTATAAGGTTATTGATAAGATAAGTGTTTCTCTTAATGATAAAGCAAATATATATGAAGCAGAGTTTGCTAGCCTTGGTTTAAGAAATGTTCCGATTGGAGATAAAATGGTAATGGAAAACCAGAAACTATTGAGTGGCGGTGGTGTTTGGTGTATTCTAAATATAGGCTATTCTCATGCAGATGATATTTCTATACGTTGGATTATTATAGATATTAAACCGATTCAAGTTTCTAACGTTAATTTAGATGAATATGTTAATTTAAGAAAAGAATTTACAACAGATGAATGGCTAGATTTACTAATGCATAGTATTGGGTTAAATCCTAAATATTTTAATAAACGTGATAAGTTTATCCAATTATCTCGTTTAATTCCACACACAGAAAATAACTATAATTTTATTGAATTAGGACCAAAAGGAACTGGAAAATCTCATATATTTTCAGAGTTATCACCACATGGTGTTTTAGTATCTGGAGGAGATGTTTCTAAAGCTAGACTTTTTGTAAATAATTCTGGAAATAAAATAGGTTTAGTTGGGTTTTGGGATGTTGTAGCATTAGATGAATTTGAACAAGAAAAAGGCGGAAAACGCACGTATGGTGATTTGGTTAAAATCATGCAAAATTACATGGCTAATCAAAGTTTTAATAGAGGAAAGGAAACGTATCAAGCTACAGCTTCTATGGCATTTGTAGGTAATACAAAGCACAACGTACCTTATATGTTAAAGAATTCTCATTTATTTGAGTCTATACCAGAAGGTTATTTAAAAGGAGCTTTTTTAGATAGAATGCATATGTATATTCCTGGATGGGAAGTTCGTATTTTGAAAACAGCAGTATTTTCATCTGAATATGGGTTTATTGTAGATTATTTAGCGGAGTTACTTAGAGAGATGCGTAAATATGATTTTTCTTCACTTATGGATAAATACGTAACGCTAGATGGATCTTTAACAACTAGAGATAAAACAGCTATTAGAAAAACCTTTTCAGGTTTAGTAAAACTAATATATCCACATCAAGAAGTTTCTGAAAAAGAAGTATTAGAGCTTTTAAATTTTAGTATAGAAGGACGTAAACGTGTAAAAGATCAGTTATATATTATTGATGAAACATTTAGAGGTGAGCCAGTAGAATTTAAGTATACAATTTTATCTAACGGTGTAGATGTTTTTCCTGAAACGCTTGAAAACTTAAACTATAAAGCTGAAGTTGAAATAAAAGATAATGAAGAGGAGGAGCTATTAATAGCAACTAAAGTTAAAAAAAACATAGTATTAACAACTAAACAAGAAATACTAACAGACAATCAAACAGGCGTGTCTTACAAAATTCTGTTTGGAGAGTATTTAAAAGGTGTTAGAAATATTACAATTCAAGATCCTTATATAAGGTTACCATATCAGTTTAAAAATTTAGTAGAATTTTGCTTAATGTTATCTGATAACAAAGCACCAGAAGATGAAATAAATTTAGAAATTATTACTTGGAATAATGAAGAGTTTATAAGAGATTCTATATTCAATTTTGAAGAAATACAAGAAAATGTTGCTACTATAGGAATTCATTTGACCTATCGTTTAGAAGAGTATCATGATCGTTTTATTGCTACAGATAACGGCTGGAAAATAACATTAGGTAGAGGCTTAGACATTTTTGAGAAAATAGAAGGTAGATTTAATGTTGCAGATATAGATCAAACCAAAAGAAAATGTAAGTCTTGTGAGTTGACTTATTTGAAAATGTAGCAAATTAAGTTTTTATTTGTTGAATTTAAGAACTTAAATACGTAATTACACCTATAAAAAACAATCACACTCTCAATAATTTTTTGAGCCTTGTTTGATATGCTTGTGTATAATTTCGTTTTAATTTTTTACTTAAAAAAGAAGCATCAATAAGCGATACAACTGCTTCTTTTTTTGAGGTTAAATTATTAAATACTTTTTCTATTTGTTTTTTTGAGATACCAGCTTTTTCTCCTAAAATAAAAAATTGTGTTGTGATTTTTCCTTGTGCTAAATTAGGAGGTAATAAACCATCTTCTAAGGCAAAATCAGTATCATCTATATGGATTCTACTATTTAATAAATCATAAGCTGGACTTAATTTAAAATCTCCTAAAGGAGTTTCTATTAAAGAGAAGTTTTTAAAATGAGCATCGCCATTAGAAAACAAGTAATTAAAAAGTATTAGTTTAAATAATTTAATAGATTCGATAGCATAAGCAGGCGTATATTTTTTTAAAATTGTAAAAAGTTCCAAATAATTACCAACATATTTAAAATCTTCACCATGAGTTTGAGGTGTTCTTTCCGATAATGAAGCAAAATCTTCTTGCGCCCATTTACTACCGTCTTTTTTAATATCAAAACGTTTTGTAATATATGCAGGATCTCCATTTTTAAAGAAAATAAGCGCATTTTCTGCGGTTTCAATATCAAAAATTTGTCTGGCAATTTGCATTGTTAAATGCTCGTTTGCGGGCATTTCATTTGAATATTTACCTACATTTGGTATTGGTTTTAAAATATATTGACCTTGTTCATTTTCGTGAATTAAACGTAATTTATTTTTATCTAATAAAACAGAAAATTTTTCTTGTACACCAGAAATAGACATTCTTTTTCTGTTATCTGTAAACAATAAATCTGTACTTTGATTACTCGATGGCGAATCATAATTTAAAATAGGACTTACTTTTTTCCCATAAAAAACACGTCTTAAAGCAGTATTACTGTAGGTATTATTATTTTTTGCAAGTGTACTTGGGCAATTTGTTATTTCTGATAAAATCATTATTATTCAATTTTTTTGATAGTAACAGCGCCAATAGTATCTTGTTTTGCTGTAGTAATTAATATTCCAAAATGATCTTTACTATCTATTCTATTTTCATAACAAACAGTTTGTTTATTAGAGCCTTCTGGTAACATATTATAGAAAAAAGAAAATAAATAATCAGAAGAATATTCTTGTTTTGTTTTGGGTAACGTTAAACTAATTCCTGGTTTATTTGAATCGTTAAACCATTCATCAGAATATTTAAATACAAAAGTACCAGTATCTAATTGCGTTAATATTCCTGCAATTTCTTTTTTATATAATACGTTTGCTTGTCTCATTATTTAATACTTACATTTTTAACTATAAAAGTTAACTCTACGCCTAAAGCATCACCTAATTTATTTAGTGTTTCTAGTGTAGGATTTCCTTTGCCACTTTCAAACTGTTTGAGCGTACGTAAACCAACACCAGAAAGATCAGCAAGCATTTCTTGTGTTACATTTAAATTTTCTCTACGATTTTTTATAATATCTATTAAGTGCATTATATGGCTCTTTTAATGTAAATATACACTTTTTAATTTATTGTAAAGTTTAAAAGTGCTTTAAAGTACACTTTTTATGTGTAAGTATAATTAATATGAATAAAGTTTAGAATTTTTTTTAAAACTACATACTGACTGTCATGCCAAATTTACTTAAATACTTCATAAGGCTTAAGTACAGATAAAAAACTAATTTGCTTTAATAGATTTTATTTTCTATTTTTTACTGTATTTTAAGTTTAAACAGGCTTAAAAAAGATATTATATAAAAATACTTAACAAGTATTTATTTGATTTTTCTAGATAAAAAGACTACTTAAATAGTACTAAGAAAAGAGTTTAGCTATCATTTTTTTTGACACCTAAATTGACACCTAAAAATAAAAACCCTGTAAACACGGGGTTTACAGGGTGTAATTGTGGAGACGCCGGGAATCGAACCCGGGTCCAAACAAGCAGTTCAAATGCTTTCTACATACATATTTCTTTCTTAATTTTCGACAAGTAACTGATTAAGAACAATCTGTTAAAAGCTTATCTTCTTTAGTTTCAAAAACCTGCCGAAGCTTCAGGTTTTCTATATTTACTTTTACGATATCCAAAAGTGAAGCGCCGTAAATCAAGGCTATTCGTGGACATAAAGCTTGCACACCTTGTGTGCCTAGGCTAATCCTACTATGATTCGGATTAAGCAGCTAAAGCGTAGTTATTCTCGCCGTTTAAAAAGTTGAAATAAAGTTTAACGAGATATCTATTCACTGCTCGGCATGCTTACATTATCGCTGGTCTCGCTGTCAAAACCAGTCGTCCCCAAAGTTAAAGAACACAAATTTAAGATTTAAAAACATCGATAATATTTTTTATCTTTGATAAAATCATTTTTTTATCAAAGATAAAAAATATTTGTGCCTGCAAATATATGAAAATACTATTTGTACAATACATTTAAATCAAGTATTTTCGCTATAATTGTTTTATTTTTAACAATTATAGTTTATTTGTTTAATTTTACATAAGAAAGAAGAATGAAATTCGGAATTATTAAAGAACGTAAGAATCCACCAGATAGAAGAGTAGTTTTTTCACCTAAAAAACTACAAGAATTTAAAGAACAATTTCCTGATGCAGAAATTGTAGTTGAAGGTTCTGATATTAGAGTTTTCAGCAACCAAGCATATAAAAATGCAGGTTTAGAAGTGGTAAGTGATATTTCAGATTGCGATGTATTATTGGGTGTAAAAGAAGTTCCTTTAGAAGCTTTAATTCCGAATAAAAAATATTTTTTCTTTTCGCATACTATCAAAAAACAACCTTACAATCGTAAATTATTAAAGGCTGTATTAGCTAAAAATATTGAACTATACGACCACGAAACAATTATAAAAGAAAATGGTGCTCGATTAATTGGTTTTGGTCGTTACGCAGGTTTAGTAGGAGCTTATAATGGTTTTAGAGCTTTAGGTTTACGTGAAAATCTATTTACCTTACCAAAGGTAGAAACTCTTTTAGATTTAGACGCTGTAAAAGTTCAATTAGATAAAATAACTTTACCTAATATTAAAATTTTACTTACTGGTACAGGTAAAGTAGCACACGGAGCTAGAGAAATTTTAGATTATTTAAAAATTAAACAAGTTAGTGATGCGTTATATTTAACTGCTGATTTTACAGAGCCTGTATATTGTCTTGCAGATGTTATGGAATATACTAAGCGTATTGATGGAAAAGTAGGGGACAAGTTTGCTTTTTATAAAGACCCAAGTGGTTACGAAAGTAATTTTATGCCATATGCGAAAATGACAGATTTCTTTATTGCAGGTCACTTTTATGGTACTGGTGCTCCGTATTTATTTACAAAAAAAGATGCTAAACATGCCGATTTTAAAATTAAATATGTAGCTGATATTTCTTGTGATGTTAATGGTCCTGTAGCTAGTACTATTCGTTCTTCAACTATTGCTGATCCTATTTATGGATATAATCCTACAACTGGATTAGAAGTTAGTTTTAGAGATGAAAAAGCAATTACAGTAATGGCTGTTGATAATTTACCATGTGAATTACCAAAAGATGCTAGTGAAGGTTTTGGTGAAATGTTTTTAGAAAATGTAATTCCTGCTTTTTTTAATAATGATAAAGATGGGATTTTAGAAAGAGCAAAAATGACCACAAACGATGGTAAATTAACCGAACGTTATTTATATTTACAAGATTATGTAAATGGAATATCAGAATAGTAAAAAACACAAAAAAATAAGAATAAAATCCCGCATTAGCGGGATTTTTTATATCCAAATATATGTTGCCAGATAAACAGTTTTTAATTGATACAGCCCAAATGAGAATGCCTTTTGGTAAATACAAAAGTTATTATTTAGTCGATTTGCCAGAACATTATATTGTTTGGTATAAAAATAAAGGTTTTCCTAATGGGAAATTAGGTAAAATGATGGGCTTAGTATATGAAATGCAATTAAATGGTTTAGAAGAAATTTTACGAAAAATTAGAAACTAATCTTTTTTATTTTTTAAATATTTAAAACAATAAGAATTATTATAGATATGATATAAAAGCTACTATTTTAGTAGAAGTTTTATTAGGAGCTTATAACACGAGAAATTAGTTTTTAGCCCCGATTGAAGCAATTGTTTGAGCTCTTTTTTATTTTTTTCTTTTGAAAAATAAAAAAAGCGAGTGCGGAAAGCGGGAAATAGCTTCTAAAAAAACATTATTTAAAATGATATATTATTTTATTAAAAACTCTAACATAACTTCTTTATCAATAATTAAATAAACTTCTTTGCTATTTTTAGGTGGAAGAATACTTATAATCGTCTGATTTTTTTCAAAAGAAATTTTTGGCTTTTGGGCATATTTTACACCTTTAAATCCACAATATATAGATTGATTTTTAGTAATATTTTCAAGGATAAAAGTAATCGGTGTATTTGCTTTTTTAGTAATGATACCATTGATAGGCGTTATCAATTTATACGATGTTTTAAGAAAAGAACTACTATATATCGGTTGCTGAAAATATGCTTGTAAACTCATTCTTTTTACACGTAATTGCCATAATATATCATCAGGAAAGTGGGTTAGGAAATATTTTTCTTTAGGGATATTAAAATAATATTCATTAAAACTACGTTGCCAACGTCCATTATTAACAGCTCCTGCTGCCCAAGTAGCATCTAAATACAGCCATTTATTGTTAATTTTTACAGCATTCCAAGCATGATTGGCAGGGTTGTTTACTTTGCCGATATCATTAGAAGAAATTCGAACATGACCTTTTATTACGTCATTTTCAATATTTAAAAGCGTACAAATTTTACTAAATGTTTGAGCATAACCTTCGCAAACACCACTTCTTCTAGACATTGTTTTTTTAACAATATCATTTTTTATATTGTTAATTTTGGTTTGTTTTTCAGCTTCGTTTCTATATCTAAAATTGATTCTTTTTTTAGAAGGATTATAAAATGCCTTTAAATCATATCGAATATTAAAAGCAAGCCAACTAAATACGGCTCTTACTTTTTCATCATCAGAAGTAAAATCAGCTGCAATTTTGTCGGCTAATTTACTTGCTGTAATTATTTTGGGATAGGTTTTTATTTTAGCATCAACAGTTGAAAAACCTTGAGCTGATAGGGTAGCGGTAGTAATAACGAATACTAAAAATAAATAAAGTTGCTTCATATAAGAGTTTAAAACAACTTTATTTATCAAAAATTGTGCCTATAAATTATTGACAGTTTTTCTAATTGCGACTAAGTTTGTTAATAGTTTTTCTAAATAATCAAGATGTAACATATTAGCACCGTCACTTTTTGCATTTGCAGGGTCAAAATGAGTTTCAATAAATAATCCATCGACATTATTTACGACTCCAGCTCTTGCGATTGTTTCAATCATATCTGGTCTTCCGCCAGTAACACCGCTTGTTTGGTTGGGTTGTTGTAACGAATGTGTTACATCTAAAACCGTTGGCGCAAATTCACGCATTGTTGGGATTCCTCTAAAATCGACAATCATATCTTGATAACCAAACATAGTTCCTCTATCGGTAATCCATGCTTTTTCGTTTCCTGCATCGTGAACTTTTTTAACAGCGTGTTGCATTGCTTCAGGGCTCATAAATTGTCCTTTTTTCAAATTAACTACTTTACCTGTTTTGGCAGCTGCTACCACTAAATCAGTTTGACGTACTAAAAAAGCAGGGATTTGCAAAACATCAACATATTCGGCAGCTTTGTAAGCATCTGAAACTTCGTGAATATCAGTAACCGTAGGAACATTAAAAGTTTCGGAAACTTTTCTTAATATTTTTAATGCTTTTTCATCACCAATTCCCGTAAAACTATCAATTCTACTTCGGTTTGCTTTTTTAAAACTTCCTTTAAAAATATAAGGAATTTCTAATTTATGAGTAATTGTAAGTACTTTTTCAGCAATTCGCATTGCCATCTCTTCACTTTCAATAGCACAAGGACCTGCTAAAAGGAAAAAATTGTTAGCATCAGTATGTTTTATATTCGGAATAAGTTTTAAGTCCATCGTTGTAAGTTTTCAACAAAATTAAGAAATTAATTTGGCTATATTTAACCTTTTAAATTAAATAAGAATTCACATTAGAAATTGTATCCGATGAAAAATAATATAAAAAGAATACTTTACGTATCAGCATTTGTACCAGCTTTATTATTGTCTTGTAAAACAGTGCAAAATGATGCTAGTAAAGCTGTGAATACCACAGTTAAAAATAATAATAAAAGAAATATTATTGATTCTTTAGTTGTTAAAAAGCACTTATATACATTGGCTTCGGATGAAATGCAAGGGCGCAAACCTGGAACAACAGGTATGGAAAAAGCAACTATTTATATTGAAAATGAATTTAAGCGTATTGGTTTAAAAACCTATGATAATTTAGCGACTTATCGCCAAAATTTTACACATAAAGGAATTAAAATGAGTAATATTATTGGTGTTTTAGAAGGGGAAAGTAAAAAAGATGAAATTGTAGTTATCTCTGCACATCACGACCATTTAGGTATAAAAACAGTAGGAGAAGGTGATTTAATTTTTAATGGTGCAAATGATGATGCTTCAGGAGTTACAGGTGTATTAACATTAGCCGAATATTTTGCGAAAAAAGGAACAAACGAAAGAACTATTTTATTTGTATGTTTTACTGCGGAAGAAATGGGTTTAATCGGTTCTGAATTTTTTGGAAAAGAAATTGATGCAACTAAGTTTGTAGCAGGAATTAATTTAGAAATGATTGGTAAAACACCAAGTTTTGGGAAAAATACGGCTTGGTTAACAGGTTTTGAACGTTCTGATTTTGGAAAAATTATTCAAAATAATTTAGTAGGTACGGGTTATCAATTATTTGCTGACCCTTATGAGAAATTTAATTTATTTTTTAGGTCTGATAATGCTTCTTTGGCTCGTTTAGGAGTTCCTTCACATACGTTTTCTACAACGCCAATTGATGTTGATAAAGATTATCACAACGTTTCTGATGAAGCTGAAACCTTAAATATGACCGTAATTACCGAAACAATTAAAGCCGTAGCAAAAGGAACTGAAAGTATAATTAACGGAAAAGATACACCTACAAGAGTTGTTATTAAAAATTAGTTTCGTGTTTTTATAAATAATAAAATAAATTATTTTACATAAAAAGTAATATTCAAAATAGTACAAATGCCTAGCCCCGATTGAAGCAATTGTTTGAGCTCTTTTTTTGATTTTTTTTCAAAAAAAAGCGAGTGTGGAAAGCGGGAAATTGCTTCTAATCATTTTTTGAATTTTGATAAAAAAGAGAGAATTATAAAATAAAAAACCTCCAATATTTGGAGGTTTTTTGTGTTTAAAAATTTAAAATGTTTAAAACTGGTAACGAATACCTAATCCAAAATCTGAATTAAAACCTTCGTAAAAATTACCAAAACCAAGTTCTGGTCTAAAATCTAAAGAAACTATTAATGGAATATCAAAATTATATTCTACCCCAATTGTACCTGCTGCAAATAGTGCGCTGTCACCACTTGCCGTAGCAATTCCTCCACCAGCACCAGCAAACCAATTAAATTGATTTTCTAATTTCCAAACCCATTGATAAAGTCCTGTGGCTTTAAAAGCATTTCCTTTTCTTATTCCTAAATCAACTTCTAATCTATTAATGTTATTTAATTTTTTTTGATATGAAATTTCTGCTCCAAATCCGCCATTACCACCCGAACGAATACCAATTGCATTTTCTGAAATATCTTGTGCATTTGCAGATACTGTTGCTAAAGTTAAAAAGCCAATGGCTAAAAATAATTTTTTCATGTTTTTTTAATTTTAAGAATAAATAACCTAACAATTTAGATGCCAAACTATTTTATAATAATTCTTTCTCCTTTTGAATGACTACTAAATTCTGGTGCATACATATTTTGTATGGTTGTAATTCCGTTGCTAAAATTACCAGCATTATTTACACGAACATCATATTCGAATACAAAAACACCTTTTGGTAAACGGTCGAAAAAGAAATTTGTAGAAGCGTCTTTTGTAGCTTCATAATAATATAAATTGTCTTGTGATTTATATTGAGAAAGTACATTTATTGGTTCAACTCCTGAAGCTCTCATGTCTTTCATGTGTACAAATTCCATGTTTCTATCAGAGCGTAATTCGATTCTTACGGTAATTAAATCGCCAACTTTTAAGGTTGTTTTATCGGTTATTTTAATAAGTTCTTTTCCTGTATCCGAAGTTATTTTTTTGAATAGATTTTTACGTAATTTTAACGGAGTTTCTGCCGATGTAATTTTATCTAAATCTTCAAAATACTGCCAATATAAACCTCCCCAAGCAATACCTTTTCCTTTTTTAGAAATAGTAACTTCGCTCATATTTGGTGTAATTTCGTTGCCATTCCACGATGTTTTAAAATATCCTGTACCAGCTTCTACTTTTACATTTTCTAATTTAGACGCTTCAATTTTATTGTTTCCAATTTTCACATCTACCATATCGGTAATTGAAAGCCAGTCGCTACCTTGTAAAAGTAAGGCGTAAACGGCTTCGGTAGTTGCTTTTGTTGTTTTCCATCGATTTGTTTGCTTGTTTTTAAGCAACCATATTTTTAAGTTATCAACTGTTTTTGTATCGTTTTCAATTTCAGAAAAAGCTTCAATTAACAAAGATTGTGTTTCAATTGGTGCTTGATAATTGTAATATCCTGCAACATTATTTTTCCAATACATTCCTAATTCATCCGAAGTAATACTGTTTTCTTTTAATGATTTTAAAATTTTAGAGGCAAGAGTTTTGTTATCATTTCTAAATTGAATTAAAGAAATTTGACCTTGTGCGTATAAATTATAATCTTTCCAATAAGTAGCAGATTGCTTTTTATAATATGAAATTGCTGTTTTGGTTTTAGATGCAACATTTATTTCAGGATAAAAACTACGCATATATAAATATTGAATAGTCGCATAACTTAAATGATTTTTATTTAGATATTCTTCTGATGCAGTTTGTCCTTTTTTGGCTTTTATTCTTGCCGCTTCTTTTAGTAAATTATCGTATTGAATTGCTATTTCAGCATCTAAAAAACGAATTGCTTTTTCTAAAACTTGTGTTGTTTTGTTATCAAAATTAGATACGCCTAATTTTTTTAAATGTCCAAATCCACTTGCAATATGCTGCGTAATATAAGTATTTGCGTAATTTCCTCCTTTAAACCAAGGAAAACCTCCGTTACTCATTTGCATATTTTGAAGCTTATTGATTGCATTTTCTTGCTCATTTTTCATTTTATTCAAATCGAATAATAAAGCAATACGTTTCTTTTGTTCGGTTTCCGATTGTGCATCACGAAGCCAAGGTGTTTCTTGAATAATCAACGATTTTAATTCTTGATTTTTTTCAAGATTTGATAACAACGCATCGCTCGATTTCCATTGATTAAAAACTTTTTGAATTTTCGGATTTGAATTTGCAATAAAACTTGCCAAGGTATTTGCGTAATATCTTGCAAAAGTTTGTTCGCTACATTCATACGGATATTCCATTAAATACGGCAAAGATTGCACCGCATACCACGCAGGATTTGAAGTTATTTCTAAAGTTAATTTATGATGTTTTAAACTTGTAGAAGTATTGTTTTTTAATTTATCAAGCGTAAAAGTTTTTGTTTGATTCGAACGTACCCACATCGGCAAAGTTTCGGTAACCAACATTCTGTTCGATAAAACAGGCAACACATTTTGTTCTCCATCAGAAAAATTACCAGCCTTTGCTACAATTTTATATTGAACAGCTTGAATATTATCAGGAATAGCTAAGTTCCAAGAAACATTAGTATTTCCTTTTGAATTTACACTAAAATTTTGGTTTTTAGTTGAGTTATTTAACAGGTTAATTTCTTTTCCTGTAATGGCATCCGTTAAAATTAATTGAGAAACTCCTTTTAGTTTTTCTTCGGATAAATTCGAAATTTTAGCACTCAAAGTTATATTGTCGCCTTCTCGTAAAAATCGTGGTGTATTTGGTGTAATCATTAACTCTTTTTGAGTTACGGTTGTAAGTGTTTTAGTTGCTGATAAAGCTTCTTTTGTGTGGGCTAATAATTGCAATTTCCATTTGGTTAATGCCTCAGGAGTCGTAAAACTAAAAGAGATGTTTCCTTTTTTATCCGTAGTTAAATGCGGATAAAAGAACGCTGTTTCTTGTAAGTTTTTACGGATTTTAATTCCTTTTAAATCTGTTTTTTTTGGTTTGTCATTTACATCAGATTTGTTTTTAGAAAAAGAACTATCTTCAACTTCTGTTAGTTCACTTTCATCTGTTTCAGTTGATTCAATAACAGTTTCTTCAACTTCTTCTTCTGTAGATTCACTTTCAGAAATATCCATGTTCATTCCTCTACTACTACTTTTCATCATCATCGTTCTACGACGATAATTTTCACCAAATCGGAACCCAAACCATTTTAGCCTATCATATTGTTGATTCGAATAACTATTATTCGAATAATGTCTATTAAAAACTCGAAAATGCTCGTTTCCAAAACTATGATACGCACTTGATGAATTTCCACGAGAATAATAAGTAGCTGTTCTTATTGGGTTAAATTTCCAATTATGAAATTTAAATTCATCTAAAGAAGCATCGTACATACTTGCTAAAACTTCCGCCGTTACTTTATTTTTTTTATCATTTTTAATAGTGAAACTCCATTTTTCGGTAGTTCCAGGTTGTAATTTATTTCTAAAAGTATTTGTTTCAATGCTGATATTTTCTTGTCCGTTTTCTACTGAAATATTTAATAATCCAGTATCAAAAGAATTATAATTCACAAAATAATATTTGATAGCAAAACCTTTAATATCATCTTTATGAACAGGGATTTCAATGTTTTTTACCTCATTATTTAGATGAATAAATTTAGTGTCAATGGTTTTATAATCTTTTTCAATTTCAACAATTACGGTCATATCTTTTGATGCCGAGCCAATTTGTACACAAACAGTCTCATCAATAGTATACGTTTTTTTATCTGTTTTGATAAAAAATAATTGATTATCAGCTACTTTTTCTTCGGATGTACTCGTAATATTAAAATGTGCTTTGTCGGTTACTTTTTGATTAAATTTATCAGTCGTATTTAAAACAGCGATATAAGCTCCTGAAGTCCATTTTTTAAGATGATTTAAAATAAGTGCTGTTGATTTCTCTGTATCAAAAGATTCTTCAAAAACAAGCGCACCTTTTTTCCAAGTAGTTTGATTTATTTCTTCTTTAGAATAAGCATCATGCGGAAATAATTTATTGAATTCATTTTCAGAAATATCTTGATAATCAGGTGTATTCCAAGGTCTTTTACGCAACGGATTTTTAGGTGCTTGAAGCTTATAAATTTTTACAGTTCCTTTACTAGGTGTAAACTGCCCGTTTAAATTGTTGGTTGTAATAGTTATTTCTTGCTGTTTATCGTCTTTATTACCTTCCTTATTTATGGTCGAATTAATTTGTAAAGATGCCAATAAAGCATGATATCCAACTTTTACAATCGTTGTAGTGTTTCGTGTTTCGCCGTTTACATCGGTAATATCTGCGGTAATTTCGTAATTAAAAACAGGTAAACTTTCTTTAGAAACACTTTCATCAGGAATTGCTTTAAATTGAATAGAAAAATTACCTGATGCATCTGTAACCGTTTCTCCGTGTGTAATTTCTTGAGCTTCTACGGATGAATTAGCACCACGCCAATACCACCAACTCGGATATTGAACTTTTCTATGCACACGATATACAACTTTAGCATCGGTAACATTTGCGCCAGAAAAAGCTTTTGCAAATCCGTTTACGGTAATATTATCGTTTACTTTAAAAGTTTGAGTAATGGGTTTAAAATCGGTTTCAAATTTTGGACGTTTGTATTCTTCAACCAAAATATTGTTGATATTGTTTTCTCGTTCAAAGTAAAAAGGAATACCGTTTATAAGACTATTTTTTTCTTTTGAACTTTTACGAATAGAAAAATTATATTCACCTGTTAAGCCTGTATTTGGTAATATAATTTCACCAGATGCCGAACCAAATTCATTTAGTTTTAAATCTAAGGTTTTTACTTTTTGACCGTTTACATCATTTAAAGTTACTTCAATATATGAATCTGAAAAAGAGGTATTTTTTTCTCCTTTCTTTTGAATTAAAATCGTTTTAAAATAAACCGTTTGCCCTGGTCGATAAATACTTCTATCAGTAAAAATAAATGGTTTTATTGTAATGTTTTCTTTGTTCTTTTTTACCGTATTTTTTTCATGTTTATATAAATAATAATTGCCAAAAATAGCAGTATCATTTTTCGATGTAACTGTTATTGATACATTATAATATCTATCATTACTTATATAGGTTGCAAAACCATTTTTATCTGTAATTAATTTTTTATCTAATTTTCTTTCGCCTCTACGTTCATTATTTTGTAATAATAATTGAGCATTTTCAATTGGTTTTCCTGTATTTCTGTTTACAACTTGATACTTTGTTATATTGTTATCAGTATTTTCAATTAACACCAAATTACTTACTTGAATATTTGCGGTAGCGTATAAATTATCACTGTTTAAAATGCTATTTTCATGTGCTACAATTAAATAATTATCTTGCGAAAGTTTCGGAATAATTACTTCTGTAGTGTGCTGTTTATAATCGAATTCATTTCTTAATTTATCATTCCAAGAAGTTACTTTAGTCAATTTTTTAATAAAATTGATTCGTTCTTCTTCCTTGTAAAGATTGTTTAATTCCGTTATTTTCTTTTTGTCAATTTTATAAGCGGTAAAATAAAGTTTATCAATATTATTGTAGGTAATTAATAATCGAGAAGCTGTATTTATAGGACTAAATTTTTCTGATAAAAGTGACAGTGATTTGTTTGTTATTTGTCCTTTTAAAGCTTTACATTTTTCTGATGCAACACTTTTTGGGAATTTCGTAATTACGGCATCACAAATAGTTAAAGCTTCTTTATTTTTAAAACGAAAATTTTCATTTTTATTAGGTTGATAAGTATTTGCTTGTTGTCTATAAATTTCTGCAATTTGATGACTATATAATCCTGAAGTAGCATTTTTTCGCTGTTTTTCTTCGGATGATTTTAATGTTTGTAAAAATAAATTTTGTTTATCATTAAAAATAGCATGATTACTTACAAAATTTAAACGCTCTAAATCTACGGTAGCTAAGGCTTTTAAATTTTTGTTTTTTAGATGAAAATTAATTAATTCTTGATAAATTTTTAATGTATTAAATTGAAGTGATATTGCATCTTTTGTAACTAAATTTATTTTAGTGAATTTTTTTGCAGTGCCTATTAATTCAGAATTATCAATTTTAAACTGATAATTTGGCTTTGTAATATTTGTTTCTGATGTTTTATAAAAATCAAGAGCGTTATGTGCTAAAAAATCAAATAAGCTAGGACGATATTCTTTTGAACCTTCTACAATGTATAAAATATCTTTAAACTCACGAATATCGGTTTGTTGTAAATCTTTTTTATTTTCTAATGATTTCTGATAATAGGTGTGAATTTCGGCAAAAAGTGTATCTAAATCCCAAGTTCTAAAATCGATATTATCAACTTTTTCACTTGTTTTTGTTCTGTTGTAAAATTTCCATTTATTTTGATTGAAATATTGCCAATATAAATTTGCCAATACATTTTCTAACACATTTTTTGTTGGAAAACTACTTTTATCAATATGAACTTTAAATTGATTGATGATTTTTAACTGCGCATCTTCTTCTAAAATTAACGAAAATTTACTTTTATAAAACAGTGCTTTAATAATTTGTGGCGAATTTTTAGAAACATCCGCTTTAGCGTAAATATTTTCTACTACTTTTAAAGCTGATTTTGGTAAATTTTCGTTTTCAAATTTATCTACTTTTTCCCAAAGACTTTCGTAATTTTCTTGAGCGTTTAGTGTAGTAGCGAAAAATATAATCATAAATAACAGTGTTGTGATTTTTTTCATAACGGATGTTTTATAGTATTTAAAGTACAAGTAAATTAATATTGTTCTTTAATTTAGTCTAGCTTTAAAGGTAATTAATAATAGTGAAACTATTGTAATTATTTGATAAGTCTGTTCAAACAAAAAACGAGCCAATTATTTTGGTTTTTTATTAAAGTATTGCTAATTGCTGTAATAAGGTTGTTAAAATACATTGAAAAGTAGTAAAAATTCCTAGCCCCGATTGTAGCAATTGTTTGAGCTCCTTTTTGTTTTTTTCTTTTTTAAAAAATAAAAAGAGCGAGTGCGGAAAGCGGGAAATAGCTTCAAATTATTATTTTGAAATAGTACGAACGAATTTTCATAGTTTATTATCTTTACATAAAATTTAGAATATTTAAATGAGAGTACATTTTATAGCAATCGGCGGAAGTGCAATGCATAATTTAGCAATTGCACTACATCAAAAAGGAGATATCGTAACAGGAAGTGACGATACAATTCATAATCCATCTAAAGCTCGTTTAGAAAAATATGGATTATTACCAAACGAATTTGGTTGGTTCTCTGAAAAGATAACCACTGATTTAGATGCTATAATTTTAGGAATGCACGCAAAAAAAGACAATCCTGAATTGTTAAAAGCACAAGAGTTAGGGGTTAAAATTTATTCATATCCTGAGTTTTTATATGAGCAATCAAAAGATAAAACTCGTGTAGTTATTGGTGGTTCTCACGGAAAAACAACTATTACCTCAATGATTTTACATGTGATGAACTATCATGAAAGAGAAGTTGATTACATGGTAGGAGCTCAGTTAGATGGTTTTGAAACGATGGTACATTTAACCCAAGAAAATGATTTTATTGTTTTAGAAGGTGATGAGTATTTAAGTTCGCCAATAGATATGCGTCCGAAATTTCATTTATATAAACCAAATATTGCTTTGTTAAGTGGTATTGCTTGGGATCATATTAATGTATTTCCAACTATTGAAAACTATAATGAGCAGTTTAAGATTTTTACAGATTCGCTAATAAATGGCGGAATGATGGTGTATAATGAAGAAGATGCTGTTTTAAAAGATATTGTAGAAAACTCTACTAATCCGATAAAAAAATATCCATATGAAACTCCTGAATATTTTATTGATAATGGAGTTACTTATATTGATACTTCAGATGGAGATTTGCCTTTAGAAGTTTTTGGAGAACATAATTTACAAAATATAGCAGGAGCAAAGTGGATTTGTCAGCATATGGGAATTGATGAAGATGAGTTTTATGAAGCAATTGCTAGTTTTAAAGGAGCTAGTAAACGTTTAGAAAAAGTTGCTGAAAATAAAAATTCGGTAATTTTTAAAGATTTTGCTCACAGCCCAAGTAAAGTAAAAGCAACTACAACAGCTGTAAAAAATCAATATAAAGAACGTACTGTTTTAGCGTGTTTAGAATTACACACGTATTCTAGCTTAAATGCAGAATTTTTAAAAGAATACAAAGGTGCGTTAACTAAAGCTGATAAAGCAGTTGTTTTTTATTCACCTGATGCAGTAAAAATAAAACAATTAGAAGAAGTTACAGAGCAACAAATAGCAACCGCTTTTGAACGTGATGATTTAATTATTTATACAAATCCAGCAGATTTTAAAGAGTTTTTATTTAATCAAAATTTAGAAAATACAGCCTTATTATTAATGAGTTCTGGTAATTACGGAGGATTAGATTTTGATGAAGTTAAGAATTTTATTTAGAGATACCAATTTTTTCTTTAATCCAATTTATATCCGTCAATCTATTGAATAACCAACTTCTCATTTCTTTATTAAAAAAAGATTGTTGAATAATACTTAACCTAGATTTTAGATATAATTTTCTAGCAGTTCTTTTTCTTTTTTTATTAGATTTTTTGATGTTCTTTATTGAAAATAAAAAATTATTAAGATGCTTGGTTGTATTTTGGGTATTTTCAAAAGTTATAAATTTTGAATTAAGTACTTTTTTAGAGCAGGCTAAAAAATTATTTAAAGGATCAAATAATAAATTAAAATTATCAATAGCTTTTAAGGAGTCTGTTTTTATAGAAAGTAAAAAAACATCATAAGAGTTTCTTAAAGATATAGAATTATAAAATTGACCATTATCATTAATTTGTGAAGCAATGATAGATAGCGCTAATTGGTTTTGGTAGCTCATTGTTTTTACATTATTAATGACTAATGTGTCTTTTTTTATAAAATTATAATTAAACTCTCTTGAGTACTTTTCAAGTAGAAGCTCTTTATGAATTTCTATTGCAGCAATTTTATTTTTTTGTTGTAAACGCGGGTAGTGCTTAAATGAAGGGAAATCATAAGTTGTTTTATGTACTTTAGAATAATTATTAGAAAGCAGTATTTCAATCGCTTTATTATAGTCATTTTTAGAAAAAACAATATCAATATCACCAACCATCCTTTCAGCAATATCCTCATATAAACCTTCTAATAAATTCCCTGTGCCTTTTAAAAAAATAGGTGTAATATTATTTGCTAATAATAGTGTGTTAATTTCTTTAGCTTCTGTAATAATTTTTTTATTTCGTTCTCGATTTAAATCTGAAATATACTTCATATATTCAACCAAATCTTGAGGTAAATAATGAAGGAAATCAGCACGTTTTAAATTACAGTATAAAGCTGGAAATACATAATGTGCTGTAGTTATTTTAACTATGTTATCCCAATTTATAGTATCTTTTTTCAGTTCTTTCTCAACTAAAATACGATTACCTTTTTCATGAGTAATAGTTAAACATTTTCCGATAAAAAATAAAGTTTCTTTATAGTTCATTATTAAAAATTTTATGCACAGTTTCAATCATTTTTTTGTTATCAGAATAAGTAAGTTGATAACAAGGAAGTTTTTCAAACCAGTTCATAAATTTTTCAGCATTTTCAGAAATTGGAGATAACCAAGAATCAGGAACTAATTGTTGAAAAGCATTTAGCTTAGAAATTTCATCAATTTGTAAATCACTATTTTTTTCATATTTGATAAAAATTAATGCTTTACAAGGTAAATGTTGTTGATAATTTGTATTGTTAGGTATTAAATATCGAACAATTTTATTAAGTTTTTTAAAATTAAATTCGGCTGAAGTTTTTAACTCAGGGTAAATAGGAAGTAATGTATCTAAACTATTTTTTTTAATTGAAATAGCCGAAGGAAAACTATAAATATGTTTTTTTTGAGCATCAATAGGAACAAAATCATCTGCTAAACAAGTAAAATCGTTTGCTTGTAATAATGCTAACGAGGTACTTTTTCCGTTACCTGAATCACCTAAAAAAAGCATAGATTCTTTACCGTTACTTATTGCTGATGCATGAAAAACACCAAGCCATTCTTTTTCTTCTTTTAAATGTATATGTTCAACTATTTTCATAGAAAATTTTCCTTGAAAATAATGAACTTCATTTAATTCCCAAGTATTTATAACTTTTTTATCAATTGAAAAAGAAATGTGAGTTTCATTACTATAAACCTCGTAGTGATAATTTATATTTAAAGGTTCTTGTACTTCTAAATGTGCAAATTTCGGATGTACTAATAATTTTTCAAAATCAGATAAATAACTTACTTTAATAGTAATATTATTCATTTTGTAATAATAATTGTATTCGAAGTTTTCAGTTACTTTTAGAATCGTTTTTTTAACATCATCTTTTACTTCAGGGATTAATAACTTAGCAATATCATCAATAAAATGAGTTATTTCTTGAAGTGGTGCGTTTACTTTGTTTGATAAAAGTGTTGTAATTTCTTCTATAGAACTATTCGTGTTTAAAAGTGATGCTATTTCGGCTACAATAGGATCAACAATTATATATTGATTGTTATGTTGAAGCCATAAAATAGTTTTATCGTCTAATTGTTTTTGTAAAATCATAGGTCATAAAAATAATAAAACCCCGAAACAATCGAGGTTTTATTATCCAATAATATGAAAAAAAAATGAAACATCAAAAATAGCCTTTATTCATAATTTATTTTTCTGTTTTGATTGGAGTATTTTTGGCAATTGAATAACATTAATTTTTGTTGACTTAAATGATTTACTGATTCTAAAGTAGAGTATATATTTAAGGAATTTGTTTCAGTTTGTAAACCTGTAATTGTTATACTATTTTTTCAGATTTGTAAATACTTACAGTTTCTAATTCAGGTTTAATATTATCGTCAGAATTTTTAGCATTTGTATGAATGTAAAACTGACCTTTAGTTTTATCATTAATATATTTAATTTTTATTGAATATGAGTTTTTATCTTCAGTTGTATTTAAAACAATTTCAGTATATTCCACTAGAAATTAAATATGAATTTGTTTGATTTGCTTCTGATGTAAAATTTAAATAAGTAGCATCAGTAATACCTGTATAATTATTATTAAGAACATCTTTTAAAGCAGTATTATCTATTGTTCCATTGTGGTAACAACAGTTATTACAAACTTAATTTTTTTTTAGGGAAACAACCTTAAGGATATTGAAAATGATGTTAAAGGTAATTATAAATGGTATAAAATAAATTTTTGAAGAAAATATTTATTAGTTATAATTAATTTTTTCTCCAAAAGAAAGGTGTAAATAAAACTAATACAGTAAAAAGTTCTAAACGACCAATAAGCATTAAAAAAGAACAGAACCATTTAGCGCCTGTTGATAAATGATTAAAATTATCAACAGGACTTACACTTCCTAAACCTGGACCAACGTTTCCTAAAGAAGATGCACAAGCTCCTAAAGCAGAGTAAAACTCTAATCCAAAGAATGTTAATATTATACTACCCATAATAAATATTAACATATATAAAACAAAGAAAGATAATATGTTAAAAACAATAGTTTGCTTAACAGCCTTACCATCATAACGAACAGGTATTATTGCATTAGGATGTAAAGATTTTTTAAATTCTAAGAAACTACTTTTTAATAAAATAATATGTCTTACAATTTTTACTCCACCCGAAGTAGAACCTGCTGATCCTCCTAAAAAAAATAATGAAAAGAATATTGCTGTTACAAAAAAGCTCCACATAGTAAAATCGGCAGTTACAAAACCTGTCGTTGTTATTACTGAAATCACGGAAAATAAAGAGTGTCGTATAGCACTTTCAACTTTACCAAAAACCATCGGATGCTCAATAGAAGTATGTAATAAAGGATCTTGATTAAAAATAATCATAATAGCAATAATACTAGAAATTCCTAATACTCCGAATAAATAATATTTAAATTCTTCGCTCTGAATTACTTTTCTAACTTTTCCTTTTAATGCAAAATAGGTGAGTACAAAATTTGTACCTGCCAAAAACATAAACAATATGATGATATATTGTATGATAGGATTCCCGTTCCAATGAGCAACACTTGCATTTTTCGTTGAAAATCCACCTGTACTAATAGTTGCCATTGCATGATTAAGTGCATCAAACCAGCCCATACCTGCTACTTTCAATAATAAAAATTGAGTAAGAGTTAGTAGTACGTAAATTTGCCATAAACGTTTTGCTGTATCTGTAATACGAGGGTGTAATTTATCTGCTGATGGTCCTGGAGCTTCTGCCATAAATAATTGCATTCCTCCAATTCCTAATAAAGGCAATATTGCAATGGTAAGTACAATAATTCCCATTCCACCAATCCAGTGAGTAGCACTACGCCAAAATAGAATTCCTTTCGGCATAGATTCTATGTCAGTTAAAATAGATGATCCTGTTGTTGAATATCCTGAAATAGTTTCAAAAAGGGCGTTTGTGATACTTGGGATACTACCAGAAAATAAATAAGGAAGCATTCCTGTAACTGTTAAAATAAGCCAGCCTGAGGTAACAATGAGGTATCCTTCTTTTTTCTTTATTTTTTTTGTATCAGGTTTATTAAAAAAATAAAGAATCAACCCTATAGCTACGGTAATAATAGCAGCATTTAATATACCCCATTTAGAAGGTTCATCATAATAAAAACTAAAAGGTAAGGTAAGCCACATAAATAGCCCATTAAGAATCGCTGTTATTCCTAAAAATCGATAAATTAGTTTTAAATTAAAATTCTCCATTAGTTGAATAAATCTTCTACAATTGATATTGCTTCGGGTAAGCAAAAAACAATTGCTTTATCGCCACTTTGTAATTGAAAATCACCAAAAGACATATGAGGTTTTCCATCTCTAATTACACCTCCAAAAACTGCTTCTCTAGGGAAGCGTAATTCTTTAATTGGTTTTTGAGTTACTTTTGCATTTAGTTGCACTTCAAACTCAAAAACTTCGGCATCAATATTATGTAAGTTGGCTAGTGCTAAAATTTCTCCTTTACGAATGTGTCGAAAAATATTACTTGCCGCAATTAATTTTTTATTGATAAGCGTATCAATACCAATAGTTTGTGAAATATGGATGTAATCCATGTTTTCAACTAATGCTATTGTTTTTTTAACACCTTTCGATTTTGCTACTAAACAAGACATTATGTTGGTTTCAGAATCGCCAGTAACAGCAATAAAAGCATCCATTTCTCGGATGTTTTCTTCTTCTAAAAGCTCTAAATCTCTACCATCACCATGAATAACTAAAGTATCTATTAAATCTTCAGCAATGTTTAAGGCTTTTTCTTTTTTACGTTCAATGAGTTTTACATTAAAATTATCTTTACAAAGACTTTTAGATGTTTTCTGACCAATATTACTTCCGCCAAGAATCATTACATTTTTAATGTCTATTTGCTTTTTACCAATAATAGGATGTAGTTTATTAATACTATAATTTGGTACTGAAAAATAAACTTGATCGTTAATTTTGTAAGTAGTGTCACCACGAGGAATAATTGTTTGTGCAATTCCTTCTCGTTTTATGGCGATAGTAATAAAATCAACCAAACTAAATTTTTCTTTAGCTTCTTTTACGGTTAAATTTAATATAGGAGATTTATATCCAAGGGTTGTTCCCATTATATTAAACACACCATTTTCAAAAGCAACAGTATCGTTAAAAGAAGATTGATTTAAAAGCATTTTTATTTCTTCGGCAGCTAAAGCTTCAGGAGAAATCATAAAATCAACACCAAAATCTTTAAAGTTAATACTATCGTTCTTTAAAAACTCAGGATTGTTAATTCTAGCAATGGTTTTTTTTACACCTAGTGCTTTCCCTATTACTGATATTGTAAAATTAGTGTTTTGGCTTTCAGTAACTGCTAACAACAAATCAGCAGATTCAATACCTATTTCTTTTAATAAATTAATAGAAGTAGCGTCACCTTTTTTAGTGATAACGTCTAAATGGTTATTGATGTAATTTAGCTTTTCGCCATCAGAGTCAATAACATAAGTATCTTGTGACTCGTAAGAAAGGAGTTTAGCTAAATGGAAACCAACATCTCCAGCACCAGCTATAATAATCTTCATGTTTTAATTTAAAAAATAGTGTGCAAATATACAGCGGTTCTTTGGCTTGTGCAAAAAATGGATTGTATTTATAACTATTTTTGATAGAATACCTTATGAAAAAGAATTTAATAAAATATTGTATATTAGATAATAAACCTTATAAAAAGTTGAGGTTAATCTTACAGATTAATCACTTATTAGTAAAATCAAAAGCGAGTAAGGTGTTTTATTTATTATTAAATAAAAAAAGAAGCTGTATTACGTTAGATAAAAAGATAAGAATCATTTAATAATTACGGAACAAAACGTATTTTAGCTCTGTAGATGAAAAGTAATATTAATACTTACTTATGTTCTCTGAAAATCATCGAACAACTATGATACTGATATATACCCCAGAAATTACACCTCGTATTCGGTATGTTTTTAAACATGTTTTTACACGTATTTTACAAATATCGATTCAATTTACATCAAAAGTAGAAGAGTTTGTAGCATATAATGGACCTAAATTTTCATACACAAAGGTAGCATTAGGTAAAGAGTTTTTTATTAAAAGTAACGAGTTGTTAAATCAGCAAGGAGTAAAAAATTTTGAAATACATATTAAAAAATGGGATAGTACTCCTTGTTTTTTTGCTACAGATGAAAAATCTGAAATTCCTTTTGATATTTTTGCCGCAACTTTTTATTTGATTTCTAGATACGAAGAGTATCTACCTCACATAAAAGATACGCATGCTCGTTTTTTGGCTACAGAAAGTATTGCTTTTAAAAATGGTTTTTTAGAAAAGCCACTTGTTGATATTTGGGCATATAAATTTTTAGAAATTTTAAAAATAAAGTTTCCAGATTACGAACATGCTACTAGAAAATATGAATACATTTCTACTATTGATGTTGACAATGCTTTTGCTTATAAGCATAAAAGTTTTATAAGAACGATAGGTGGGTTTTTAAAAGATGCATCACAATTGAAAATTTTTACTATTTGGGATCGATTTGCTGTTGTATTTAATATCAAAAAAGATCCTTTTGATACTTTTAAGTCAATATTAGAATTAAAAAAGATATATAAAGTTAGAACTGTTTTTTTCTTTCTAATAGGTGATTATACAACATTTGACACCAATGTATCTGCATCAAAAACTAAGTTTAAATTATTGATAAAAGATATGGTTGATTATGCTAGGGTAGGTTTACATCCATCATATCATACAATGAGTGATAATGTATTATTAAAAAAAGAAAAAGAACGTTTAGAAAATATTATTAATATGCCGATAAAACGTTCTCGTCAGCATTTTTTAAGATTATCATTACCTGAAACTTATCAAAATTTAATAGATTTAGAAATAGCCGAGGATTATTCTATGGGATATACAAGTCATAGCGGGTTCAGAGCAAGTACTTGTACTCCTTTTTATTTTTACGATTTAGCTTTTGAAATTCAAACACCTTTAAAAGTGTTTCCTTTTGCTTTAATTGATACAACATTAAACGATTATATGAAGTTAACACCAAAGCAATCATTGGGTAAAATAAGAGATTTAAAAAATGAAGTAAAAGCTGTAAATGGTGTTTTTATTACTGTTTTTCATAACGAAAGTTTAAGTAATTATCAACGTTGGAGAGGATGGAGGAGGCTTTATAGTGCTACTCTAAAAATAGCCAGAACTTAATTAATATAAATTATAAAAATAAACCAATATGGATGTTAAACATATTTTTTTTGATTTAGATCATACTCTGTGGGATTTTGATAAAAATTCAAAATTAACTTTTCAACAAATTTTTCAAGAACAAAATATTAAACTTAATATAGATGATTTTTTAAAAGTTTATATGCCTGTAAATTTAAAATACTGGAAATTATATAGAGAAGATAAAATTTCTAAATCAGATTTAAGATTTAATAGATTAAAAGAAGTTTTTGATGCTTTAAATTATAAAGTAACACCTAATTTAATTCATTTAATTTCAGATTTGTACATAAAATATCTTTCAACTTATAATCATTTATTTGACAATACTGTTGAGGTTTTAAAATATTTACAGCAAAAATATGAACTACATATCATAACAAATGGTTTTGAAGAAATTCAAAATAAAAAATTGCAAAATTCAGGAATTGCTAATTACTTTAATCAAATAATAACATCAGAAAGCATAGGGTTAAAAAAACCAAATTCCAAAGTTTTTGAATTTGCATTAGATAAAGTTAAAACTGTACCAGAAAACGCAATAATGATAGGTGATAGTTATGAAGCAGATGTTTTAGGAGCATTAAATTCAGGGATGTTAGCAATTCATTTTACATCAGAAAATAAATCAGATTCAGGAGTATTAACCATTAATAATTTAATTAAATTAAAAGATTATTTATAATCGTTTTTTAATATATAAAAGTAAAATAATGAAGATAATAACTATTATTTTATTGATGATAACAACATCAATATTTGCTCAAAAAAAAGTTCAAAATTACAGGTATGTAATTGTTCCTAATAGATTTGAATTTTTAAAAAAAGAAGACCAATATCAAACAAATTCACTAACAAAATTTTTATTCAATAAATATGGTTTTACTGCTTTTTTAGCAGATGAAATTTTACCAACTGATCTAGTAAATAATAGATGTCTGGCTTTAACAGCAACTATCAAAAACAAATCTTCGTTATTTACAATCAAAACGACTATTGAATTACGTGATTGTTTCAATAAAGTTGTATTTACATCTAGTGAAGGTAAAAGCAGAATAAAAGATTATAAAAAAGCATATCATGAAGCAATTCGTAATTCTTTTAAATCGATAAAGGCTTTAAAGTATAATTATACGCCAATTGTTAATAATAAGGTTGATTATCAGAATAAAATAGTTCCTGAAAAAATAGTAAATAATTCTATTATTGATAATAAAATTTCGGTTATTAATTTATATGCTCAATCAACAAAAAATGGTTTTCAATTAGTCGATACAAATCCAAAAGTTGTTTTTAAATTATTAAAAACCAATGTAAAAAATGTTTTTATTCTTGAAGATAAAAATGGAATTATCTATAAAAATAATGATATTTGGATAGCAGAATACTATGAAAATGGTATTAAAATAACAGAGAAATATCAAGTAAAGTTTTAAATATTACTTGCTTTTTTATCAAAAAATAAAAAGAGTGCATTTTTATAATGCACTCTTTTTTTTAGTATTTATATTTATCCTTCCAACGTTGTTTTAATAATTCTCTAAATTGATTTTCTCTAGCATTATTACCAGGTTCGTATAATTTGGTGTTTTTAATTTCATCAGGTAAAAACTCTTGATTTACAAAATTACCCGTATAATTATGTGAATATGCATAGTCTTTTCCGTAGTTTAAATCTTTCATTAATTTTGTCGGAGCATTTCTTAAATGTAACGGAATAGGTAAATCACCAGTTGTTCGTACCAAATTTTGAGCTTCACCAATAGCCATATAAGAAGCATTACTTTTTGGAGAATTTGCTAAATAAATAGCACATTGACTTAAAATAATTCTTGATTCAGGATATCCAATTACAGCAACCGATTGAAACGTACTATTTGCCATAATAAAAGCTGTTGGATTTGCATTTCCAATATCTTCGGAAGCTGCAATAAGCATTCTACGAGCAATAAATTTTACATCTTCACCGCCTTCAATCATTCTTGCTAACCAATAAACTGCTGCATTTGGGTCGCTACCTCGTATCGATTTTATAAAAGCCGAAACAATATCATAATGTTGTTCACCAGTTTTATCATATCGAACTGTGTTTTTTTGAATTTTTGATAAAACAAGTTCATTAGTAATTTCAACTTTATTATCAGGAGCAACTAATAATTCAAAAATATTTAAAAGTTTACGAGCATCGCCACCAGAAACTTGTAATAAAGCATCGGTTTCTTTTAAGGTGATTTTTTTATCAGCAATAAAACTATCTTTTTTCATGGCTCTGTGTAAAAGAGCGATTAAATCATTTTTATCAAAAGAATTTAAAATATACACCTGACAACGAGAGAGTAGGGCGGGTATAACTTCAAAACTTGGGTTTTCGGTAGTTGCACCAATTAAAGTGATCCAACCTTTTTCAACAGCGCCAAGTAAAGAGTCTTGTTGCGATTTGCTAAAGCGATGAATTTCATCAATAAATAAAATAGGATTTTTTTGACTGAATAAACCGCCACTTTTTTTCGCTTTTTCAATTATTTCACGAACATCTTTTACACCAGAACTAATAGCACTTAACGTGTAAAAAGGACGACCAGATTCATTAGCAATAATATTTGCTAAGGTTGTTTTTCCAATTCCTGGAGGTCCCCAAAGAATTAACGAAGGAATAATTCCTTGTTTAATATGATTGGTTAAAATACCATTTTCGCCAACTAAATGTTGCTGACTAATATAATCTGATAAATTTTGTGGACGTATTCTTTCTGCCAAAGGTTCATTCATTTTGTAAAAATACCAAAGATTTATGACAGATCTTCCGAAATTTTTATTTGGATTTATTTTTGTTATTTTTATAAATATGAAAACAGATACTCAATTAAAATATTCGAACAACGTTTTTGTAATTCCATTTATTTTTGTCATTTCAATATGGTTTATATATTGGGTAGAAATCAAATTTGGATTCAATTTTAATAAATTTGGAGTTTTACCAAGAGAAATAAGTGGTTTAAAAGGTGTTTTAACCTCGCCTTTTATCCATAGTGATACAAGTCATCTCTTTAATAATTCCGTTCCTTTATTTGTGCTTGGAAGTTGTCTTTTTTATTTTTATGATAAAGTTGCTTTAAAGGTTTTAATTTTCGGCGGATTATTCACAGGTTTTTTAACGTGGATTATTGCTCGAGAATCTTATCATATTGGTGCAAGTGGAATTGTTTATTTACTTTTTAGTTTTGTTTTTTTTAGTGGAATAATAAAAAAACATTATAGATTAGTAGCAGTTTCGTTAATTACAATTTTTTTATACGGAAGTATGATTTGGTACGTATTACCAATAAAAGATGGAATGTCGTGGGAAGGACATTTATCAGGATTTATAACAGGTTTTTTGTTGTCAATTTTATATAGAAAAAGCGGAATTGTAAAAGAAAAACATATTTTTTCTAAAACAGCTTTTGATGAAATGTTTGATGAACAAGGTAATTATGCACCGCCAATTATCGAAAAAGAAGAGGAGGTAAGTCATCAAGAAGATAAAGAAATTGAAGATGAAAATAAAGATGATAAAATGGATGTTCCGAAAGTTTTAAAAATCAATTATATTATTTCAAAGTAGTTTTTTAGAAGCAATTTCCCGCTTTTCGCACTCGCTTTTTTTGTTTGAAAAAAACAAAAAAGAGCTCAAACAATTGCTTCAATCGGGGCTAGGCTTTGTTGCTTATAATAGAAAATTTACAAGTTTTTTTATTTTTTACATAAAATAAGATATAAAAAAATCCTGCAAAAAGCAGGATTTTAATTTTTATAATTTTGTAATATTTATTGTCTTTGTCTGATAGTTTCATAAAGAAAAACTCCACAAGCAACAGAAACATTTAAAGATTCAATATCACCAAGTAAAGGTAATTTAGCTTTATAGTCTACCATTTTTAATACAGAGTTACTAACACCTTTGTGTTCAGAACCCATTACAATAGCAATTGGCTGATTAAAATCAACATCAAAAACAGAGTCTTCTGTTTTCTCGGTAGCGGCAACTAATTTTATGTTTTCAGCTTGTAATTGAAACATAGCATCTTTAATATGGTCAACTTTACAAATAGGAATTTTAAAAGCTGCACCTGCCGATGTTTTAATTGTTTCAGCATTTACAGGAGCACTACCACTTCTTTGGATAATAATACCGTTTACTCCAGTACATTCAGCAGTTCTAATAATAGCACCAAAGTTTCTAACATCAGACACTTGGTCTAATAATAAAAATAAAGGTGTTTTGTCAGATTCTAAAGTAGTTTCAATTAAAGTTTCTAAATCATGAAAATCAACAGGAGAAATTCTAGCAACAGCTCCTTGATGATTACTGTGTTTAGATAGTCTATCTAATTTTTCAGTAGGTACAACACTTATTGAAACTTTGTTTTTTCTTAATAACTTATCTAATTCAAAAAATAATTCTCCACGAAGTCCTTTTTGTAGATATACTTTGTTAATTGAAGCTTCGCTTTCAATTGCTTCAATAATTGCTCTAATACCAAAAATAGTAGTGTTTTCTTCCATACTGCAAAGGTAGTTCAATTTATTGTATAAAAAAACCACCTCGTAAGAGGTGGTTAATATATTATTAAGTTAATAATATATAATTATTCAGCACAAAGGTTTAATGGTATAGCCCCTGGATTTGGAGATGGACCTTCAGAAGATACTATATTACCACTTGGGGCATATATTTTAAATGTATTTTCTGATTCCCATGAACCTGTTGTATATTGCCACGTTAAAGATGAAGTACCTGCAGGAACGTTAAATGTAACTGATGTTTCAGATCCTTCAGCTTTATATTCAGTAGAAACACCATCTAATGTTACAGTAATAAAACCACCGTTCCATCCATCACCGTAATTGTCAAACATTTCTATTTTCCAGTCTCCAGTAAGTGGACTAGCAGGAACACAAACTAAAGTACTCGTAAAACTAAATGCATCATTAAAGAATAATTCAGAATTAACACTAACACCAGAATTTGTCGAAGAAAAAGTTCTTCCATCAGATAATGAAATTTCACCTCTTAAAACAAAAGAATCTCCTCCTTCAGTTAAGTCTAAATCTAAACCTAATTTAGAAATAATATCTTTAGCATTAACAACAATGTCTAATTTAGGATAAGTTTCAGTTGCAGTAAATGATGATTTTTCCCAAGTACTTATTAAAACTTCATTTTTAATAGAATTATCAGGAGCATCTTCAGTAGCAATAGTATTATCTTTAAAAGTAGCGTAAATTGAATAAGATTCAACTAATTTTCCTTGTTGAGCATCAACAAACTCAACCTGTGCTTCCCATTTTGAGTTTTCAGTATCAAGTAAGTTTGCATTTATGTCATCAGAAATAGACAAAACTCTAGCATAGGCACCTTTTTCTCCTGTTGAAGCTACAGTTTGTAATTCATTTGTATTATCATCACATCCTATAATTGATAAGGCTATTAGTGAGCCTAAGGATATTGTTTTTATAATTTGTTTTACCATCATTGTAGTTTTTAAAATTATTTTAAATTGTCAGGGTTTGTATCCCAAAAAACTTTTACACCAACACCAGACTTAGCATCAACACTTGAATTTAAGTTAACAAATTCAGACGCATATGGAAATGATCTAACATAATCACCAGGTGAAGCAGCAATAGTAGGTTGTACATCATTAGGCATACTTGTTCTACGGTAAGCATTGTAACCTTCTAAACCATTACCCCAGTTACTTATAAATGATTCTGTTATAAGTATATTTAACTTTTCATCATTACTAGCAGCGTCGTAGTTAGTTAAAACTTCGTTTACATATGCATCAACATCATCACTATCAGCAGTATTTGCTCCACTTGGTATTGCTTCTTTTTTAAAGTTCATTACTTTAGTCATAGAAGCTCTAATACCAGCTTCAATATATGATTTAACGTCACCAGTTGTAGTTTCTTCTAAAGCTAATTCAGCTAATATAAAATTCGTATTTGAAGCAGTAATCAAAGGTAATATACCTGCACCCTTTGCTCCGTCTGAATCTTTCACAGCATTAAACTGATTGTTATCATATTTTCCTCCTGCAGGGTATAATCCCCAAACAGTTACTAAGTTACCATCTGGTGGACCTCCGGCTGCATTTCCGTGATCTCTACCCCAATAACCACTACCTATAGTACAAAATGGGTCATTAAAACCATAATGATCAGGCTTAGATTCTCCTAAACATGGTAATGTAAACAATCCATCACTTGTTGTAGCATCAGGGTATGAAAAAGTTTGTCTATAAAAGTAGTAACGAATTCTAGGATCTTGTATAGATTTACTATCTTTTAATAAACTCATAAAATAAGTAGACATATATTCATCAGGGTCTCCTAAGTATCCATCTTTAAACTTTACACTTCTAGTATCAGGATCTTTAATATTCGTAGAATATTTAACTTCAAAATCTTGAGAAGAATTTTGTATAAAATCACCTTCAGCAATTAAAGCTTCAACAGCAGTTTTATCAAACATATCTGTTAATCTAACATTATTATATAATCTTAACTTAAGTGTTTTGGCTAAAGCATCCCACTTATCAGCATCACCACTATAATAAATATCACTACCATCACTTATACCTAAATTAGAGTCTTTTTCTAAATCAGCAATAGCTTCGTTAAGTAAGTTTAATACCGCTTTATAAACGTCTCCTGCTTTATCAACCGATGGATTTAATATATCGTTATTATTTGCTTCAGAATAAGGTACATCACCATAGATATCTACTAATGTTGTAAGTGTATATGCTTGTAAAATTTTAGCAACAGCTGCATGCTCGTATAATTTTAAAGCAGGTGCTTGTTTAATTACTTCATTAGTATTAGCAAGTACATTAGCATAACCTTCTCTCCATAAATCATTAGATGCAGCTGGAGAATATGCGTTAGCATATACAGGTCCATACATATGAGTCATTCTAGATACTGACATTGTAAGATCAGTAACTTCTTCGTTAAAAGCTATAAAGTCTGTCATAGCTCCTGATAAAAGTAATTCAGGGTTTGCTTTATCTGGTGTACTTGTATTATTGTTATCCAACAAATCTAAACTAGTTGTTTCACAAGCGGAAACTAATAGTATAACAGATAGTAAACTAACTACCTTTGTTTTTATATTTTTCATAATTAAATTATTGTATTATATTAAAATGATGCTTTTAAAGATACACCATATCTTTTTGTACTTGGTCCAACCATAAAGTCAAGACCTTTAGAGTTACTAACTCCTAAAGAAGAAGCTGTAGGATCATAACCTTGGTGTGCATCAGGCATATTAAATGCTTTTCTCCATAAGTTATTAGCAATAAAAGAAACACTAACGTCACTAAAAGGTGTATTATTTAATTGCTCTTTAGTTAATGTATAACCAAAAGAAATTTCTCTTAACTTTAAGTGTGTTGCATCATAAATAAGAGCCTCACGAGCACCATATAAGAAATTATCAAAATAGTAATCAGTTAAACTAATCTGAGTTGCATTTGCAGCTCCATCACTTTCTCTAATACCACCTAAAATTACTGTCTGTCCTCTATCAACATCGGTGTCAGCAGTTAAACCTCTTGCTAATACAGAAGCTACAGTATATGATAAAACGTCTCCACCTTTTACAAAATCAAATTGGAATCCTAAATTAAAATTCTTGTATTTAAATTTATTACCAACTGTTAAAGTATAATCAGGGTTAGGGTTACCAATAACAGAAATATCATTATCTACTTTCCAGTATCCATTATCTAACACAACTTTGTTACCATTAGCGTCTCTTTCAACAGTTGTACCCATAATTGCATTAAATGCTTCACCTTCTTTAGCAAAGTTACCTAGGTTAGTAAAACCATTTAAAGAGATTTGATCTACATCATCTGGTAAATCAACAATAATACTCTCAAAAGAACCAAAATTAAAAGTTGTATCCCAAGAGAAGTTTTCGTTTTTAATAGGTGTAACAGTTAATAATGCTTCAATACCCTTTGTTTCTAACTCTCCTGCATTAATAAGCATGTCAGTAACTCCAGTAGACGCATCTAACTGTCTGTTAATTATTTGATCTTTAGCATTTCTCTGATAAACAGATAAGTCTAAAGAAACTCTATTTTTTAAGAACTTACCTTCAATACCAAATTCAATTTCAGTTTGTAGTTCAGGCTTTAAATTAGGGTTACCTCTTGTGTTACTTACATTATTAACATTAACAGATGTGTTATCTCCTGTAAGCCAGTAATTAGCTCTAACATCTAAAGTGTTTCTAGTATTATATGGTCCTGCAAAACGAGCAGAAGAACCATAACCACCTCTTAATTTTAAGAAATTTACAGCTCCATTAGTATCTATATTAAAAGCTTTTAATGGTAAAAGTGAAATACTAGCTCCTGGGTAAAATAAAGAGTTATTTCCAGATTCATGTGTAGATGCCCAGTCATTTCTACCAACTAAGTTTAAGTATAAGAAGTTCTTATAACTTAAGTTTGCTGCAGCATAAACTCCCATTTTATTAACAGTGTCAGAGTAAAAGCTTCCTGCGTTTCTGTTTACAAAGTTATTGCTAAAAAAACCATCATACACTAGTTGATCAGAGTAGTTTGCAACAAGTTGTTCGTAATTAGTACGCTTAGAGTTTAATCCAAAAGTATAGTCTAAACTAATGTCGCTTGTTATACCTTGGTTACCAGTTAAAATTAAATCATGGTTCCAAATTCTTTCACGAACAAATTCTTTATCTAACCTACCTAAACCATCAAATGTAATACCTCCTTTATTTACAGAGAAAGTTTTTTCTAATGTATAAGAATCTAACCCGGCTCTATACATAATATTCATGTTATCTGTAATAGGGTATGATAAAGATACCTTACCTTGGACTCTATCAGTGCTTTCTTGGTATTTTTCGTTATTAACAGTCCAATAAGGGTTTTGTATCGAGTTATCAGTTCTATAATAAACAGATCTGTTAAGAGAGTCTTCCCAAGGTAAACCATTTAAATCAACACTTCTTGGAGTATACAAAACATTCGCAAATATAGAAGAAGCTCCTGCACTAGCGTTACTACCATATGAAGCTGCAGAAGGAGGTGTTTTCATATCAGAATTAATGTAGTTCATAGAACCACTAACAACTAATCCGTTATCTAAATTTGCACTTCCTCCTACACTTAAGTTGTTTCTTATTATCGCGTTTCCAGGAGTAATACCTTCAACATCGCTATTTGTATAACTAAGGCTAAATCTTGATTTTTCACCACCACCGTTTAATAAAATTGAGTTAACGATACTAGCACCAGTTCTAAAAAAACCTTCTACGTTATCATATGGTTTATATGCATACGATTGTCCAACGTATTCTGGAAAAAAATCAGCATAGCTACCACCACCTTGAATACTTTGAAAACTATTACCAGCGTATATATGTGGAACTTCAGATACTTCGCTAAATTTTGCACCCCAGTTACTAAATGCTCTAGAAGCAGAACCTTGAAAACCATTACCATAAGTATCTTGCCATTCTGGTAAACCAGTAATTTCTGAAAAGAATACTGAAGAGTTAACTGTAACACTCGTTTTTTTATTTGAAGAACCACTAGATCCTGTTTTGGTAGTAATTAAAATAACACCATTTCTACCTTCTTCACCATATAAAACAGTAGCACTTAATCCTTTTAATACCTCTATGTTTTTAATATTGTTCTGGTCTATATCAGACATTCTACTACCAGAAGAAGCACCATAGGCAGTATCAAAATCATTAGTAGCATTAGATGCTGAACTGATAGGTACACCATCTACAACAATTAATGCTTGATTATTACCTGTAATAGAAGAATAACCTCTAATAATAATGTTTGCTCCCGCACCTACAGTAGAACCACCACTAATAATATCAACACCAGCTACTTTACCTGTTAAAGCATCAGCAACATCAACTGTTGGTTTACCTTGAATTTCTTCAGATTTTATTGATGCAACAGAGTATCCAAGAGCTTTTTTCTCCTTTTTAATACCCAAAGCAGTAACTACAACTTCCTCTAAAACATTGTCGTTTTCTAATACAACATTAATTGTGTTTGAATTACCAACAGTTTTTTGCGTAGTTTTCATTCCTACAAAACTAAAAACCAGTACATCACCTGTTTTAGTTTTGATGCTGTAGTTACCATCAAAATCAGTTTCTGTACCCTGTGTTGTACCTTTTTTCAATACTGTAACCCCAGGTAAAGGACCTGATTCGTCGGAAACAGTACCTGAAATTGTTTTGTCTTGTGCAAACGATATCTGCACAATTAACGCTAGTAGTAGCGTTAAAATTCCATTAAACTTTGTTTTCATTTTATAATTATTTGAATAAATTAGCCGCTAAGTTCTTAAAATTTTCTTAAAAAAAACAATTTTTTAAGAGTTAATTTTAATTTACTTACTTACTTGGTTTTGTAAGTTCTTGTTTATTAGATGTTCTTTATATAAGTTGAAGAGTTTAATTAGCGTTTTTTATTGATGTATTATTGTAGGGTTTGAGTAAATATGGTTTTTTTATTGAAATAAAAAATAACTATCTGATATTTGAATGTTTAGAAAAAAAAACGTAAGTTTGCACACTCTTTTAAAACAGAGTAATTTAAGTACAAATTAAAAACAAGCAATAATAGTATGCCAACTATTCAACAATTAGTTCGTAAAGGAAGAACCAAAATAACTAAGAAGAGTAAATCGGCTGCATTACAAGCTTGTCCTCAGAGACGTGGAGTTTGTACGCGTGTGTATACCACTACACCTAAGAAACCTAACTCAGCAATGCGTAAGGTAGCAAGGGTAAGATTAACAAATGGTAACGAAATTAACGCGTATATTCCAGGTGAAGGGCACAACTTGCAAGAGCACTCGATAGTATTAGTTAGAGGTGGAAGGGTAAAAGATTTGCCAGGTGTTAAGTATCACGTAGTACGTGGTGCGTTAGATACTGCAGGAGTTGAGGGTAGAACTCAACGTAGGTCTAAGTACGGTGCAAAACGCCCAAAGAAGTAAAATTAATTAACTTTTTTAATGTAAAGACATGAGAAAAAGAAAAGCGAAAAAAAGAGTTCTTTTACCAGATCCAAGGTTTAATGACCAATTGGTAACACGTTTTGTGAATAACTTAATGTGGGATGGTAAAAAATCTGTGGCTTTTAAAGTATTTTATGATGCAATAGACATCGTAAACGAAAAGAAAACTGACGAAGAGAAGTCAGCTTTAGAAATTTGGAAAGATGGTTTATCTAATGTTATGCCACATGTAGAGGTTCGTTCTCGTCGTGTTGGTGGAGCTACATTCCAGATTCCTATGCAAATTCGCCCAGATCGTAAAGTATCTATGGCAATTAAATGGATGATCACTTATACGCGTAAGCGTAATGAGAAGACAATGGCACAGCGTTTAGCTGCTGAAATTTTAGCTGCAGCTAAAGAAGAAGGAGCCGCTGTTAAGAAGCGTACTGATACGCATAAAATGGCTGAAGCTAACAAAGCATTCTCACACTTTAGATTCTAAGAAATGGCTAGAAATTTAAAATTCACTAGGAATATTGGTATTGCTGCACATATTGATGCGGGTAAAACTACTACTACAGAGCGTGTATTGTATTATACAGGTGTTAGTCATAAAATAGGTGAGGTACATGATGGTGCCGCAACTATGGACTGGATGGAGCAAGAGCAAGAAAGAGGTATTACAATTACTTCTGCTGCTACTACTTGTGAGTGGAAGTTTCCATTAAACAATGGTGAAGCTACTGATGATACTAAAGGATATCACTTTAATATTATTGATACTCCTGGTCACGTTGATTTTACTGTAGAGGTAAATCGTTCATTAAGAGTTCTTGATGGATTAGTTTTCTTATTTAGTGCTGTTGATGGTGTTGAGCCTCAATCAGAAACTAACTGGAGACTTGCAGATAACTATAAAGTACCTCGTATTGGGTTTGTTAACAAAATGGACCGTCAAGGATCTAACTTTATGGCTGTTTGTCAGCAAGTAAAGGATATGTTAAAGTCAAATGCAGTGCCAATTGTTATGAACATTGGTGATGAGGATGAGTTTAAAGGTATTGTAGATTTAGTGAAGAACCGTGCTATTATATGGCATGATGCTACACAAGGAGCTACTTTTGATATCGTTGATATTCCAGAAGATTTAAAAGAGGAAGCTGCTGAATTAAGAGGGAAACTTATTGAAGAGGTTGCAAGTTACGATGAAAATCTTTTAGAGAAGTTCATGGAAGATGAAGATTCAATTACTGAGGAAGAAGTGCATGCTGCACTTCGTGCTGCTGTAATGGATATGGCTATCATTCCTATGATTTGTGGATCAGCATTTAAAAATAAAGGTGTTCAGTTCTTATTAGATGCTGTATGTCGTTATTTACCTTCTCCTTTGGATAAGGAAGCTGTTATCGGAACAAATCCTGATACTAATGTAGAAGAAAGAAGAAAGCCAGATGTAAAAGAGCCTTTTGCTGCTTTAGCATTTAAAATTGCTACAGATCCTTTCGTAGGTCGTTTAGCATTTTTTAGAGCTTATTCTGGACGTTTAGATGCAGGTTCTTATGTTTTAAATAATCGTTCAGGTAAAAAAGAACGTATTTCTCGTATCTACCAAATGCACGCTAACAAGCAAAACGCTATTCCTTACATTGAAGCAGGGGATATCGGTGCAGCTGTTGGATTTAAGTCGATTAAAACAGGAGATACTTTATCTGATGAAAAGCATCCTATTGTTTTAGAATCTATGGACTTTCCAGATCCAGTAATTGGAATCGCGGTTGAGCCTAAAACTAAAGCAGATGTAGATAAATTAGGAATGGCTTTAGCAAAATTAGCTGAAGAAGATCCTACATTTACTGTTAGAACTGATGAAGCTTCTGGACAGACTATTATTTCTGGAATGGGTGAGTTACACTTAGATATTATTGTTGATCGTTTAAAGCGTGAATTCAAGGTAGAAGTTAACGAAGGTCAGCCACAAGTAGAATACAAAGAAGCTATTACTGCTTCCGCAGAACACAGAGAGGTTTATAAGAAACAATCAGGTGGTCGTGGTAAGTTTGCTGATATTGCATTTACTATGGAGCCAGCAGATGAAGGTGTTCAAGGTTTACAATTTGAATCTGTAATTAAAGGTGGAAACGTTCCTAAAGAATTTGTTCCTTCTGTAGAGAAAGGATTCAAAGAAGCAATGAAGAACGGTCCTTTAGCAGGATACGAAATGGATTCAATGAAAGTAACTTTAAGAGATGGATCTTTCCACCCTGTGGATTCTGATGCATTATCTTTTGAGTTAGCTGCAAAAATGGGGTATAAAGCTGCTGCTAAAGCTGCTAAAGCCAGAATTATGGAGCCATTAATGAAGGTAGAGGTATTGACTCCTGAAGAAAACATGGGAGATATCGTAGGAGATTTAAATAGAAGAAGAGGACAGGTTAACGATATGAGTGATCGTGCTGGTGCCAAAGTTGTAAAAGCTTTAGTGCCTTTATCTGAAATGTTCGGATATGTTACTGCTTTAAGAACTATGTCTTCTGGTAGAGCAACTTCTACAATGGAATTTTCTCATTATACAGAAACTCCTTCGAATGTTTCTGAAGATGTAATAGCAAAATCTAAAGGTTAATAAGAAATTAAGATGAGCCAAAAAATTAGAATTAAATTAAAATCTTACGATTATAACTTAGTAGATAAATCTGCTGAAAAAATCGTAAAGACTGTAAAGGCTACTGGAGCTGTAGTAAACGGTCCTATTCCTTTACCAACAAATAAAAAGATTTTTACTGTATTACGTTCACCACACGTAAACAAAAAATCTAGAGAGCAATTTCAATTATCTGCTTACAAAAGATTATTAGACATCTATAGTTCTTCTTCTAAGACTATTGATGCTTTAATGAAACTTGAGTTACCTAGTGGAGTTGAAGTTGAAATTAAAGTTTAAGTATATTACTAACTTTCGGTTTAATTTTTTTAAACCGAAAGTTTTTTATACTTTTGCACACCAGAATTAATGTTCTGAGGTGTATGTATTCTGTTTTTAATCAGAGTATAACATGTCCTGAGGGTTTCGCAAGGGAAAGATGGTAAAAACAAATTCAGAGCGAAGGTGTTTTTTCGGCTCTTTTTTTTGCTCCAAACTTAAAAGGAAAAAATGAAACATTCGTTTCAAATAATTATTATTAATAGACGCGCTGGATATATAAATTAAATCTATCGTCTTAAAATTAACAAATATGTCTGGGTTAATAGGTAGAAAAGTAGGTATGACCAGCTTATTCGACGAAAACGGGAAGAATATTCCTTGTACAGTAATCGAAGCAGGGCCATGCGTGGTTACCCAAGTCAGAACTGAAGAGGTTGACGGCTATAGTGCGTTACAACTAGGTTTCGATGACAAAAAAGCAAAAAGCTCTAATAAAGCTTTAGATGGACACTTTACAAAAGCTGGTACATCTGCTAAGAAAAAAGTCATTGAATTTCAAGGTTTTGATGGAGAGTATAAATTAGGTGATTCAATTAGCGTTGATTACTTTACTGAAGGAGAATTCGTAGATGTTTCTGGAGTTTCAAAAGGTAAAGGTTTTCAAGGTGTTGTTAAACGTCATGGTTTTGCCGGTGTTGGTCAAGCAACTCACGGTCAGCATAACCGTTTAAGAGCTCCTGGTTCTATTGGTGCTGCATCATATCCTGCAAGAGTATTCAAAGGAATGCGAATGGCAGGTCGTATGGGTGGAGACAAAGTAAAAGTTCAAAATTTAAAAGTATTAAAAGTGGTTGCTGATAAGAATCTTATCGTAGTTAAGGGAGCAATTCCTGGTCACAAAAATGCTTTTGTAACTATCGAAAAATAATGAAAGTAGCAGTTTTAGATATTACAGGAAAAGATACTGGTAGAAAAGTTGAACTTTCTAACGAGGTATTCGGTATAGAGCCAAATGATCATGCAATTTATTTAGATGTAAAGCAGTACTTAGCTAATCAAAGACAAGGTACTCATAAAGCTAAAGAAAGAGCTGAGATTGCAGGTAGTACAAGAAAGATTAAGAAACAAAAAGGAACAGGTACTGCACGTGCTGGTTCTATCAAATCTGGAGTTTTCAGAGGTGGTGGACGTATGTTTGGACCAAGACCAAGAAGTTATTCTTTCAAGTTGAATAAAAACTTAAAGCGTTTAGCACGTAAGTCTGCTTTAAGTATTCAAGTAAAAGATAGTAATTTAGTTGTTGTTGAAGATTTCAATTTTGAGTCTCCAAAAACTAAAGAATTTATCAATGTTTTAAAAGCTTTAGATTTAGACTCTAAAAAGTCTTTATTCGTTTTAGGTGAAGAAAATAATAATGTTTATTTATCTTCTCGTAACTTAAAAGGAACTAAAGTTGTAAATGCGACAGGAGTTAATACTTACAGTGTTTTAAACGCTAATAAAGTAATTATTTCTGAAAGTGTTTTAGAAGGAATTGAATCTAATTTAAGTAAATAGGAAAGATATGAGTATTTTAATAAAACCTATTATTACGGAAAAAGCAACTAAGGATAGCGAAGTTAATAATCGTTATGCATTTGTTGTAAACAGTAAGGCTAATAAATTGGAAATCAGAAGTGCTGTTGCAGCAACTTATGGTGTAGCAATTAAGTCTGTTAAAACTATGAATTATCCTATTAAAAGAAATACTAAACACACCAAAAAAGGTTTAGTAACAGGGATAACAAGTGGGTACAAAAAAGCAATCGTTCAGTTATCTGAAGGACATGCTATTGATTTTTATAACAATCTTTAAGAAAAGACAAAATGTCAGTTAGAAAATTAAAACCAATAACACCAGGTCAGCGTTTTAGAGTTGTAAATGGGTTCGACACCATAACAACTGATAAGCCGGAGAAATCTTTATTAGCTCCGAAAAAACGATCTGGAGGTCGAAACAATCAGGGTAGAATGACAACACGTAATATCGGTGGTGGTCATAAACAAAAATATCGTATTATCGATTTCAAGAAAGATAAGCATGGTATCCCTGCAACAGTAAAAACTATAGAGTACGATCCAAATCGTACTGCATTTATTGCATTACTTAGTTATGCTGATGGAGAAAAGCGTTATGTAATTGCACAAAACGGTTTAAAAGTAGGTCAGATAATCGTTTCAGGTAAAAATTTAGCTCCAGAAGTTGGAAATGCTTTATATTTAAGTGAAATTCCTTTAGGAACTACAATTTCTTGTATTGAGTTACACCCAGGTCAAGGAGCTGTTATGGCTCGTTCTGCTGGATCATTTGCTCAATTAATGGCAAGAGATGGTAAATACGCAACAGTTAAGTTACCTTCAGGTGAAACAAGATTAATCTTGTTAACTTGTATGGCAACTATCGGGGTTGTATCTAATTCAGATCACCAATTACTAGTTTCTGGTAAAGCTGGTAGATCTAGATGGTTAGGTAGAAGACCAAGAGTTAACGCTGTACGTATGAATCCAGTTGATCACCCAATGGGTGGTGGTGAAGGACGTTCTTCAGGAGGACATCCAAGATCAAGAAACGGTATTCCAGCTAAAGGATTTAAGACTCGATCTAAAACTAAAGCTAGTAATAAGTATATTATAGAACGTAGAAAGAAATAAACCATGGCAAGATCATTAAAAAAAGGACCTTTCGTTCACTATAAATTAGAGAAAAAAGTTTTAGCTAACGTTGAAACTGAGAGTACTTCAGTTATCAAAACTTGGTCAAGAGCAAGTATGATTACTCCAGATTTCGTTGGGCAAACAATTGCCGTTCATAATGGACGTCAGTTTGTACCAGTTTACGTTACTGAAAACATGGTAGGTCATAAATTAGGCGAATTTTCACCAACACGTTCTTTTAGAGGGCACGCTGGTGCAAAAAATAAAGGAAAAAAATAGTAGGAAATTATGGGAAGTCGTAAACATAACATGGCAACACAGTTAAAAGAAGCAAGAAAGTCAAAAGCTTTCGCTAAAATAACTAATTGTCCTACATCACCAAGAAAGATGCGCTTAGTCGCAGATCTAGTAAGAGGAGTAGAGGTTGAGAAAGCTTTACAAATTTTAAAATTTAGTTCAAAAGAAGCAGCTACTAATTTAGAGAAATTGTTATTGTCTGCAATTGCAAACTGGCAAGCTAAAAATGAAGATGCTAGTATCGAAGATGCTGGACTATTTGTGAAAACTATTTGTGTAGATAGCGCAGGTATGTTAAAAAGATTAAGACCAGCTCCACAAGGGCGTGCTCATAGAATTCGTAAGCGTTCTAATCACGTTACTTTAGAGTTAGGTACTAAAATTAAAAGCAATTAATCAAAGTAGAAATGGGACAAAAAACAAATCCAATAGGAAATCGTTTAGGAATTATCAGAGGATGGGAATCTAACTGGTATGGTGGAAATGACTACGGAGATAAATTAGCTGAAGACTATAAAATAAGAGAGTATGTAAGTGCTCGTTTATTTAAAGCAAGTGTATCAAGAATTATTATTGAGCGCACACTTAAACTTGTAACCGTTACTATCACTACTGCAAGACCTGGTATTATTATCGGAAAAGGTGGACAAGAGGTAGACAAGTTAAAAGAAGAGCTTAAGAAAATTACAGGAAAAGAAGTTCAAATTAATATTTTTGAAATTAAGCGTCCAGAATTAGATGCTAATTTAGTAGCAGCTAGTGTTGCTCGTCAAATTGAAAATAGAATTTCTTACAAGCGTGCTACGAAAATGGCTATAACAGCTGCAATGAGAATGAATTCAGAAGGGATTAAAATCCAAATTTCTGGTCGTTTAAATGGAGCAGAAATGGCACGTTCTGAGCATTATAAAGAAGGAAGAATTCCTCTTTCTACTTTTAGAGCAGATATCGATTATGCACTTGTTGAGGCACATACACAATACGGAAGGTTAGGTATTAAGGTATGGATCATGAAAGGTGAGGTATATGGAAAACGTGAATTATCTCCATTAGCAGGACTATCTAAGCAAAAAGGTGGTGCTAATAAAGGTGGCGGTAATGCTAAACGTCAACAACCTCGCAGAAGAAAATAATTTTTAAAATTAGAAATTAAAAATGTTACAGCCAAAAAGAGTAAAATACCGTAAGGTACAGAAGGCGAAAGGAAATATGAAGGGTAACTCTGGTAGAGGTGCTCAACTTTCTAACGGAACGTTTGGTATCAAATCATTAGATCAGAACTTACTTACATCTCGTCAAATAGAGGCAGCTCGTATTGCAGCAACTCGTCATATGAAGAGAGAAGGACAGCTTTGGATTAAAATATTTCCAGACAAGCCTATTACGAAAAAACCTTTAGAGGTTCGTATGGGTAAGGGTAAAGGAGCACCAGATCATTTTGTTTCAGTAATTAAACCAGGTAGAATTTTGTTTGAAATTGGTGGAGTGCCATTGAATGTAGCAAAAGAAGCTTTACGTTTAGCTGCACAGAAACTTCCTGTTAAAACGAGATTTGTTATTGCAAGAGATTTTGATTTTAACGCTTAATTCTATATACAATGAAACAATCAGCAATTAAAGAATTAACTACTATCGACCTACAAGGAAGATCAGTGACGTTAAAGAAAAATTATACGGATCTTAAGATGGCTCACGCCATAACTCCATTGGAAAACCCAATGCAGATTAAAAGCTTAAGAAAAACTGTAGCAAGAATTGCTACAGAGTTAACTAAAAGAGAATTACAATAATTCTAGTCAGTTTTAAAGATGGAGAAAAGAAATCTTAGAAAAGAGAGAATAGGTGTAGTATCTAGTAGCAAAATGGAGAAATCTATTGTTGTTAATGAGGTAAAAAGAACTAAGCACCCAATGTACGGTAAGTTCGTATTAAAGACGAAAAAGTACGTTGCACATGACGAGAATAACGATTGCAACGAAGGAGATACAGTTAGGATAATGGAAACACGTCCTATGAGTAAATCTAAACGTTGGAGATTAGTAGAAATCCTAGATAGAGCTAAATAATATGTTACAGACAGAATCAAGATTAAGAGTCGCAGATAACACTGGAGCAAAAGAAGTTTTAGTGATTAGAGTATTAGGAGGAACAAGAAAGCGTTACGCTAGTGTTGGTGATAAGATTGTTGTTACAATCAAGTCTACAACTCCAAATGGAAGTGTAAAGAAAGGTCAAGTATCTCGTGCTGTTGTTGTTCGTACTAAAAAAGAGATTAGACGTAAAGACGGGTCATATATCAGATTTGATGATAATGCTTGTGTACTTTTAAATCCTACTGAGGAGATGAGAGGAACACGTGTATTTGGTCCTGTTGCCCGTGAATTACGTGATAAGCAATTTATGAAGATAGTATCATTAGCACCTGAAGTGCTTTAAATCGACATTAAGATGAAGAAGTTCAAAATAAAATCAGGTGATACTGTTAAAGTATTAGCAGGAGATCACAAAGGGTCGGAAGGTAAAGTTTTACAAATCCTTAGAGATAAGGATAGAGTATTAGTAGAAGGTGTTAACATGGTGTCTAAACACACTAAGCCATCTGCAGCTAATCCTCAAGGAGGAATTGTAAAAAAGGAAGCTTCTTTACACATATCTAACTTAGCTTTAATCGAAAACGGTGAAGCTGTAAAAGTTGGTTATAAAGTAGAAGAAGGTAAGAAAATTAGATTTTCAAAAAAATCGGATAAAGCAATATAACAATGAGTTACGTACCAAGATTAAAAGAGGAGTACAAGAGCAGAGTTATAAAAGCTCTTACTGAGGAATTCGGTTATAGTAATGTAATGCAAGTACCTAAATTACAAAAGATTGTTGTAAATAAAGGTGTTGGTGCAGCTATAGCAGATAAGAAATTAATAGAATACGCTATTGACGAGTTAACAACTATTACAGGTCAAAAAGCAGTTTCAACTATCTCTAAGAAGGATGTTGCAAACTTCAAATTACGTAAAGGTATGCCAATTGGTGCTAAAGTTACGTTAAGAGGAGTTAAAATGTACGAATTTTTAGACAGATTAGTTACAGCTTCTTTACCACGTGTAAGAGATTTTAACGGAATTAAAGCTAACGGTTTTGATGGTAGAGGTAATTACAACTTAGGAATTACTGAACAAATCATCTACCCTGAAATTAATATTGATCAAGTAAAAAAGATTAGTGGAATGGATATTACTTTTGTAACATCTGCAAACACTGATAAAGAAGCGAAGTCTTTATTAACTGAATTAGGTTTACCATTTAAAAAGAACTAGAAGATGGCTAAAGAATCAATGAAAGCGCGTGAGCGTAAAAGAGCTAAAACGGTAGCAAAGTATGCTGAAAAGAGAAAAGCTTTAAAAGAAGCTGGAGACTATGAAGCGTTACAAAAATTACCAAAGAATGCATCACCAGTTAGAATGCACAATCGTTGTAAATTAACAGGTCGTCCAAAAGGATATATGCGTCAGTTCGGTGTTTCACGTGTTACTTTCCGTGAAATGGCTAACAATGGATTAATTCCAGGTGTTAAAAAAGCAAGTTGGTAGAAATATCAATTTATTTATAGAAAAGGGGAATACTATTTATAGTACTCCCCTTTTTATTTATAAGATTTTTAATTACTTTCAAGTAAGTTTTTTTTTACGTTCTTCTATTTGTTCAAGTCCTTTGATTACATAATCAGAAGCATCATCTGATATTTCTTCAAATAATCCTTCAAAATAATCATCTTCTACATAACCTTCTTCTTCATATTCTTTTTTATAAGTTTCTAGAATTATTAAGATATTTTGCTGTATTTCTTGATTATCAGTATTGTTTAATGCAGGAATAAAAAGAAGTTCCATAGCGTCACCATCTTCACCACTAAGCATATCTGTAGGAAGTTCTTCTAGTAATTTTAATAAGGCTTCAGGTTGAAATTTAGGAAAATGATTGTCAATTAATTTATCTTGATTGGTATTACTCCAAAAACGATGTCCAGCGTCATAATATTCACAAGCTTCAAAAAACTGGGCTACAATAGCTAGTTGAGCATTTATATCTTTTCTTTTGATAATTTCTTCCACAGCAAAATCAGTAGCTTTAAAATTAAAATAAATATTTTGTAATGTCATTTGAACAACAGCTACTAATGCCGATGTTGAAACTTCATTAATGTGTTTTTTTAAATATTCATCTAATATAGGTGTAGTAACAAAACTTTCATCTTTCATTTTTATCCCAAGAAATTGAACAAAAGGATGTTTGTCTTCAGTATAATAAATACCTGTCAATTTTTTTAAAGTAAGAAGCCTATTTTCAAATTGAGTTGCATCTTCAGTTTTTAAATTTTCCATAGCGATAGAAAACACAGAAATATCATTAGGTTGTATTTCTTCTTTATATCCTTGTGCTGTCTTAGAAGTAATAAGTTGTTTTATTGTTTCTTCTGCTGTTTTATTATCATCAAAATGAGTTATTTCTATAGTTGATTTTTGACCTAATATTCCATTAACAATAGTATATGTTTTATCTTTAAAAGATATAATACAAAAGTTAATATTTTCATTCTCTTTAAGAATAAGGTGTTTTTCTAGATGTTTCATTAGTTTTTATGTTAGTTAATTTTAAGTCTTTAAAATTATAAAATATTTTTTATTAGTGTTTTTTATATAAAAAAAAATTAATATAAATTTTTTCACCTAAAAATGTACATACAAAATTATATTACTTTAAAGGTTAAAAGAGTTTAAAAAAGATATTTTTCAATCAAATTTATATATCAATAAGATTGTTTATTTTTTTATGAAAAAATGATATAGAATAAAACCTTTTGATTTTCAAAATGTTTACGTATATTTGCAATCTGTTTTTTATGAGCTAATTAGAACTTTATAATAAAAAATAATAATTTTTATTATAAAAAAGATTATTAGTAGGCATAAAGGCAAAAAAAATAAATATTAACTGGTTTCAGGTTTAGTAGTTACGGTTTATCCGTAGGGACAATAGAAATTACTAAATACCAAAACCGAAATTTAATTAATTATGTATACAGATCCAATCGCGGATTTTCTTACTCGAGTAAGAAATGCTATTGCAGCAAATCATCGAGTAGTAGAGATTCCTGCTTCTAAATTGAAGAAGGAAATGACGAAGATTTTGTTCGATCAAGGTTATGTTTTAAGTTATCAATTTAATGATGATAAAGTTCAAGGAACTATCAAGATAGCTTTAAAATATGATCGTGACACGAAAGAGTCAGTAATCAGAAAAATTCAAAGAATTTCAACACCAGGTTTACGTAAATACGTTGGTTCTAAAGAGATGCCAAGAGTATTAAACGGGTTAGGTATTGCTATTGTTTCAACATCAAAAGGTGTTATGACAAACAAAAAAGCAAAACAAGAAAACGTTGGTGGTGAAGTATTATGTTACGTTTATTAATCACTTTGTATAATGAGTAGAATAGGAAAAAGTCCAATCGCATTACCACAAGGTGTTGAAGTTAAAGTAGACGGAAATGTGGTTACAGTTAAAGGTAAATTAGGAGAATTAACTCAAGAGTTAAAATCTGAAATTACTGTAGAAATTGAAGATGGTGTTTTAACAGTTAAAAGAGCATCAGATAGTAAAGATCATAGAGCAGCACACGGTTTATACCGTTCTTTAATCAGTAACATGATTGAAGGTGTTTCTAAAGGTTATACTAAGGAATTAGAATTAGTAGGTGTTGGTTATAGAGCATCTAGTCAAGGGCAAAAATTAGACTTAGCTTTAGGTTTTTCTCATAATATTGTTTTAAACATTGCTCCAGAAGTAAAGGTTGAAACAGTATCTGATAAGGGTAAAAACCCAATTGTTAAGTTATCTTCATTTGATAAGCAGTTAGTTGGTCAAGTTGCAGCTAAAATCCGTTCTTTCCGTGCTCCAGAGCCGTATAAAGGGAAAGGGATTAAGTTTGTAGGAGAGATATTAAGAAGAAAAGCAGGTAAATCTGCATAATAAATAAGAGAAATTATTATGGCATTATCAAAGCTTGAAAGAAGACAACGAATTAAGTATAGAATTAGAAAAGTTATTACTGGAACAGCTGTTAAACCTAGGTTATCAGTTTTCAGAAGTAACAAAGAAATTTATGCTCAATTAATTGATGACGTTACTGGTGTAACATTAGCATCTGCATCATCAAGAGATAAAGAAATTACATCTGGTTCTAAATCAGAAGCTGCTGCTGCAGTAGGGAAAGCAATTGCTGAAAGAGCTGCTGCAAAAGGTTTTGAAACTATTTCTTTTGATAGAAATGGGTTTTTATACCACGGTAGAATTAAAGTATTAGCTGAAGCTGCTAGAGAAGCTGGTTTAAAATTTTAAGAAATTATATTATGTTAGGATATAAAAACGTAGAAAGAGTAAAACCAAGCGGATTAGAGCTTGTAGATAAATTAGTAGGTGTACAACGTGTTACTAAAGTAACTAAAGGGGGTAGAGCATTTGGTTTCTCTGCAATCGTAATAGTTGGAGATGGTAACGGTGTTGTTGGTCATGGATTAGGTAAATCTAAAGATGTTGCTTCTGCAATTGCTAAAGCGATTGAAGATGCAAAGAAAAGTTTAGTACGCATTCCTCTTTTAGATGGAACTTTACCTCATGAACAGAAAGGTAGATTTGGTGGTGCGAAAGTATTTATCAAGCCTGCTTCTCATGGTACAGGAGTTATCGCCGGTGGTGCAGTACGTTCAGTATTGGAATCAGTTGGTGTTAAAGACGTATTATCTAAATCTCAAGGGTCATCAAATCCTCACAACGTAGTTAAAGCAACTTTTGATGCTTTATTACAATTACGTAATGCTGCAACTATTGCTAAGCAAAGAGGTATTTCTTTAGAGAAAGTTTTTAACGGTTAAAATTTAAGACGATGAGTAAAATTAAAGTTACACAAGTAAGAAGTAAAATTGGTCGCCTTAAAAGTCAAAAAGCAACGTTAGAGGCATTAGGTTTACGTAAATTAAACCAAACTGTAGAGCACAATGCAACAGCTCCAATTTTGGGAATGGTAAAAACAGTTTCACACTTAGTTTCTGTAGAGGAAATTAAATAAGACAATAATAATATGAGTTTACATAACTTAAAACCTGCAGTAGGATCTACAAAGAACCGTAAACGTATAGCACGTGGAGAAGGTTCTGGTAAAGGAGGTACTGCAACAAGAGGTCATAATGGTCAGAAATCTCGTTCTGGTTATTCTCGTAAAATAGGATTTGAAGGAGGTCAGATGCCACTTCAAAGACGTGTACCTAAATTTGGTTTCACAAACATTAATCGTAAAGAGTATGTTGGTGTAAATTTAGAGAAATTACAAGAATTAGTTGAAAACGGAAAGATTTCAGATACAGTAACTTTAGCGATTTTAGTAGAAAATCGTTTAGCTCGTAAAAATGACTTAGTAAAAATACTAGGAAATGGTGAGTTAAAAGCTAAATTAAACATAACCGTACATAAATTTACTGCAACAGCGAAAGCGGCTATTGAAGCTGCAGGTGGTGAGGTAGTTACATTATAAAACAACTGTAAATGATGAATTTTATAAATACATTAAAAGACATTTGGAAGATAGAAGAGTTAAAAGAGAAATTACTTTTAACCTTTGGTTTAATTGCTGTATACCGTTTTATGTCGGCAGTTCCATTACCTGGAATTGATCCTACACAGTTAACAGCATTGCAAGACAGTACTTCAAGTGGACTTTTGGGTTTATTAAACGCATTTACAGGTGGGGCATTTGCTAGAGCGTCAGTAATGGCTCTTGGTATAATGCCTTATATTTCTGCTTCTATTGTAGTTCAGTTAATGGGTATCGCGGTACCGTATCTACAAAAATTACAAAAAGATGGAGAAAGTGGGCGTAAGAAAATTACGCAAATTACAAGATGGTTAACAATTGCTATTACATTGTTTCAAGCACCAACTTATATTGGTATTATTCAAAACCAAATGGGTCTTGGTCCAGAAGCTTTCTTAGTAACAGGAGTTACATTTTGGGTGTCATCAATTATTCTTTTAACTGCAGGAACAGTTTTTGCAATGTGGTTAGGAGAGCGAATTACAGACAAAGGAGTTGGTAATGGAATTTCATTATTAATTACAGTAGGTATTTTAGCTAATTTTCCGTCTGCGTTTATTCAAGAACTAGTTTCTAAACAAACAGCAGGAGCAGGAGGTATTATGATGATTTTAATAGAATTAATAGTTTGGTTTGTAGTGATTTTGTTAACTGTATTATTAGTTACAGCAGTACGTAAAGTTGCGGTTCAATACGCACGTCGTACAGCAGTTACTGATATTAAAGATGTTGACGGTGCTCGCCAGTACATTCCTTTAAAATTGAATGCATCTGGTGTAATGCCAATTATTTTTGCACAAGCTATTATGTTTTTACCAGTAGCTTTAGGACAGAAATTTCCAGCATTGAGTAATTTAACGGATAACTTCGGATTGTGGTATAACGTTATATTTGCTATCTTGATTATTGTATTTAGTTATTTTTATACGGCGATTACAATCCCTACAAATAAAATGGCTGAAGACTTAAAGAGAAGTAATGGTTTCGTTCCAGGTTATAAACCAGGAGAAGAAACTGCAAATTATTTAGACGCTGTGTTATCTAAGATAACATTTCCAGGATCTTTATTTTTAGCAGCCTTATCTATTTTGCCAGCAATAATTGTAAAGTTTGGGGTAACTCAAAACTGGGCAATGTTTTTTGGAGGAACATCTTTAATCATTATGGTTGGAGTTGCAATAGATACTATACAGCAAATTAACTCGTATTTATTAAATAGTCGTTATGACGGTTTAATGAAGACAGGTAACAGTAACAGAAAATCATTAAAATAGTATGGCTAAACAACCAGCAATTCAACAAGACGGAACAATTACTGAAGCATTATCAAATGCAATGTTTCGTGTAGAATTAGAAAACGGACATATTGTTACGGCTCACATTTCAGGGAAAATGCGTATGCATTATATTAAACTATTACCAGGAGATAAGGTAAAGTTAGAAATGAGCCCATATGATTTATCAAAGGCAAGAATTACTTACAGATATTAAAAACACACACTGATGAAAGTAAGAGCATCATTAAAGAAGAGAAGCGCCGAGTGCAAAATTGTACGACGAAAAGGCAGATTATACGTAATAAATAAAAAGAATCCTAGATTTAAACAAAGACAAGGGTAATGGCAAGAATAGCAGGTATTGATATTCCAAAGAATAAAAGAGGTGTTATCGCTTTAACTTACATCTTTGGTATAGGAAACAGTAGAGCTAAAGAAGTTTTAGCAGAGACAAAAATAGACGAAAGTATCAAAGTTCAAGATTGGAGCGATGATCAAATTGCAGCAATTCGTGAGCAAGTAGGTAGTTTTACTATTGAAGGTGAGTTACGTTCTGAGGTTCAATTAAGCATTAAGCGTTTAATGGATATCGGATGTCAGAGAGGTATACGCCATAGACTTGGTTTACCTTTAAGAGGTCAAAGAACAAAGAATAACTCTCGTACAAGAAAAGGTAAGAGAAAAACTGTAGCTAATAAGAAAAAATAAGTTAGATAAGTAATAAAGATCTAATAATAGTTGTAAAACTATAAAGTTAGAAAACTAAATTACTAAAACTATAATAATCATGGCAAAGTCTAAAGTAGCAAAAAAACGTAAAGTTGTAATAGAATCAGTTGGTGAAGCTCACGTAACTGCATCTTTTAACAATATTATTATTTCTTTAACAAACAAAAAAGGTGACGTTATTTCTTGGTCATCTGCAGGTAAAATGGGTTTTAGAGGTTCTAAAAAGAACACTCCATACGCAGCTCAATTAGCCGCAGAAGATTGTGCTAACGTAGCAAAAGAAGCAGGTTTACGTAAAGTAAAAGTGTATGTTAAAGGACCAGGTAACGGTAGAGAATCTGCAATCAGATCTATCCATAATGCTGGAATTGAAGTAACTGAAATTGTTGATGTTACTCCTATTCCTCATAACGGATGTCGTCCACCAAAAAGAAGAAGAGTATAAGTTGATTTTATCAACTTATATTTTTGTTTCGCGTACTTTAGTGCGCAATAAAATATATTTTAACTAAGTAGGAACAAGATTATCGAAGGAGTACGCCTTAATTCATAATCCCTACTAAAATAACAAGAAATGGCAAGATATACAGGACCAAAAACTAAAATTGCTCGTAAGTTTGGTGAAGCAATTTTTGGAGAAGATAAATCTTTTGAAAAAAGAAATTACCCTCCAGGACAACACGGAAACGCAAGAAGAAGAGGTAAGAAATCGGAATATGCTACCCAGTTAATGGAAAAGCAAAAAGCGAAATATTCTTACGGAATTTTAGAGCGTCAATTTAGTAATTTATTTAAGAAAGCTTCTGCTTCTAAAGGAATTACTGGTGAGGTTTTATTACAATTATGTGAATCTCGTTTAGATAACGTTGTTTTCCGTTTAGGAATTGCTAACTCAAGAAGAGGTGGACGTCAATTAGTTTCTCACCGTCACATTACTGTGAATGGAGAAATTGTTAACATTCCTTCATATGATGTACAAGCAGGAGACGTTATTGCTGTAAGAGAGAAATCTAAATCATTATTAGCTATTGAAAATTCTTTAGCTGCAAACAGTAATGTTTACGAATGGTTAAGCTGGAATTCTGATTTAAAATCAGGTACTTTTATTAAAGCACCTGAAAGATTACAGATTCCTGAAAACATCAAAGAGCAATTGATCGTAGAATTATATTCTAAATAATAAATTAATCATCTTGGTATTTAGCCAAAGGGTTTATCTGTGTTTCTTCAAACTAATAAACCGCGCAACTAAATAACAATTAAAACGAAGAAAAATGGCAATTTTAAATTTTCAAAAGCCTGATAAAGTAATAATGATCGAATCTACTGATTTTTCAGGAAGATTTGAATTCAGACCTCTTGAACCAGGTTTTGGATTAACAGTTGGTAACGCTTTAAGAAGAGTTTTATTATCTTCATTAGAAGGGTTTGCTATCACATCATTACGTGTTGACGGTGTTGACCATGAGTTTTCAACAATTCAAGGAGTTGTAGAAGATATTACAGAAATCATTTTAAATTTAAAACAAGTTCGTTTTAAGAAACAAATTGAAGATACTGATAGAGAAACAGTATCTATAGCAGTGTCAGGTCAAGAGCAATTTACTGCAGGAGATTTACAGAAATTTACTTCAGGTTTTCAAGTATTAAATTCAGATTTAGTATTATTTAACTTGGATAAATCAGTAAGTTTTAACGCTGAAATCACTATCGAAAAAGGTAGAGGTTTTGTACCCGCAGAAGAAAACAAAAGACCAGGTGCACCATTAGGAACAATTTTTACAGATTCTATTTACACTCCTATAAAGAATGTAAAATATGCTGTTGAAAATTTTCGTGTAGAGCAAAAGACCGATTTCGAAAAATTAGTTTTCGATATTGATACTGACGGTTCTATCAACCCTAAGGATGCTTTAACAGAAGCTGCAAAAATTTTAATCCACCACTTTATGTTATTCTCTGATGAGCGTATCACTTTAGAGGCAGATGAAATTGCACAAACTGAAACATACGATGAGGAATCATTACATATGCGTCAGTTATTAAAGACGAAATTAGTAGATATGGATTTATCTGTTCGTGCTTTAAACTGTTTAAAAGCTGCAGAAGTAGATACTTTAGGCGATTTAGTATCGTTCAATAAAAGCGATTTAATGAAATTTAGAAATTTCGGTAAAAAATCATTAACTGAATTAGATGAGTTAGTGGCAAATAAGAGCCTTAATTTTGGAATGGATTTAAGCAAATACAAATTAGATAGAGATTAACCTTTCATATTTTGCTCCCCAAAAAGGGTTGTAGCAAGATGAAAGCTAAAAACCAAAGTCATGAGACACGGAAAGAAATTTAATCATTTAGGTAGACAAACAGCGCACAGAAAGGCAATGTTAGCTAATATGGGATGTTCTTTAATAGAGCACAAACGTATTAACACAACTGTAGCTAAAGCGAAAGCTTTTCGTACGTTTATTGAGCCTATTATTACTAAATCTAAAACAGATACAACTCATAATCGTCGTACAGTATTTAGCTATTTACGTAGCAAAGAAGCTGTAACGGAATTATTTAAAGAAGTTTCTGTAAAGATTGGAGATAGACCAGGAGGATATGTACGTATCATCAAATTAGGAAACCGTCAGGGAGATAATGCTCCTATGGCAATGGTTGAATTAGTTGATTACAACGAAATTTACAATCCAAAAGGAAACAAAGCTAAAAAGAACACTCGTCGTAGCCGTCGTGGTGGAGCTAAGACTGCTGATGCAGCTGCTGAAACTCAAACTTCACAAGAAGAAGAATAAAAATGAAAATTTTTATAAATTATATCAAAGGGATAAACATTTAATGTTTATCCCTTTTTTTTTATATTTTTGCACTCAAAAGATACAATACATACTAAATGAAATATCAACAACGTAAAAAAGCACTAGTTTTGTTAGCAGACGGAACTATCTTCTATGGAAAGTCTATTGGGATAGAAGGCACTTCAACTGGAGAAATTTGTTTTAATACAGGTATGACTGGTTACCAAGAAATATTTACTGATCCTTCTTATTTTGGTCAATTAATGGTAACTACCAATGCACATATTGGTAATTACGGAATTAACAATGAAGAGGTAGAGTCTGAAGGGATTAAAATTTCTGGATTAATTTGTCGTAATTTTAGTTTTACACATTCTCGTGTAGATTCTGATGGAAATTTATTAGACTGGTTTAAAGAACATAACTTAGTTGCTATTTCTGATGTAGATACCAGAGCATTGGTTGCTTACATTAGAGACAACGGAGCTATGAATGCTATTATTTCTACAGATGTAGATAATATAGATGCTTTAAAGAAACAATTAGCTGATACACCTAACATGGAAGGTTTAGAACTAGCATCAAAAGTATCAACTAAAGAACCATATTTTGTTGGAGATGAAAACTCACCAATTAAAGTATCTGCATTAGATATTGGAATTAAAAAGAATATCTTAAGAAACTTAGTAAAAAGAGGAGCGTACATAAAAGTATATCCTTATAATGCTACTTTTGAGCAGATGAGTGATTTTAATCCTGATGGTTATTTTATCTCAAATGGTCCTGGAGATCCTGAGCCTTTAGTAGATGCTCAAAATACAGCAAAAGAAATTATAGCAAGAAATTTACCTTTATTTGGAATCTGTTTAGGACACCAAGTAATTGCTTTAGCTAACGGAATTTCTACTTATAAAATGCATAATGGACATAGAGGTATTAATCATCCTGTAAAAAACTTAATTACAGGTAAAGGTGAAATTACTTCTCAAAACCATGGTTTTGCTATTAATAGAGAAGAAACAGAAGCTCATGATGATGTAGAAATTTCACATGTACATTTAAATGATCATACTGTTGCAGGTATTAGAATGAAATCTAAAAATGTATTTTCTGTTCAGTATCACCCAGAGGCAAGCCCTGGACCACATGATGCAGAATACTTATTTGATGAGTTTATTGAAAATATCAAAAAAGCAAAAACTGAAGCATAATCATTTTACTAAAATAAATGAGCTTCAATTTATAAATTAAAATTATAAAAATTAAGATTCCCGTACATTAAAGTTACGGGAATCTATATTAAAAAGAAACAATTATGAGTATTATAATCAACATTCACGCACGTCAAATTTTTGATTCAAGAGGTAATCCAACAGTAGAAGTAGATGTTACTACAGAAAATGGTGTTATTGGTAGAGCAGCAGTTCCTTCAGGAGCTTCTACAGGAGAACACGAAGCTGTTGAATTACGTGATGGCGGAAAAGATTATATGGGTAAAGGAGTATTAAACGCTGTAAAAAACGTTAATACATTAATTTCTCAAGAATTATTAGGAGTATCTGTTTTTGAACAAAACATGATTGATCAACTTATGATTGATTTAGATGGTACTCCAAACAAATCTGTTTTAGGAGCAAATGCTATTTTAGGTGTTTCTTTAGCAGTGGCAAAAGCAGCAGCAAACGAATTAGGTTTGCCTTTATATAGATATATTGGTGGTGTTTCTGCAAATACATTACCTGTTCCAATGATGAATATTATCAATGGAGGATCACATTCTGATGCACCTATTGCATTTCAAGAATTTATGATAATGCCTGTAAAAGCTAAAAATTTCACTGAAGCAATGAAAATTGGTTCTGAAATTTTTCATCATTTAAAAAGTGTTTTACATGATAGAAATTTATCAACAGCAGTTGGAGATGAAGGAGGTTTTGCACCAACTTTAGACGGTACTGAAGATGCTATTGAAACAATTGCTTTAGCAACTAAAAATGCAGGATACAAATTCGGAGAAGAAGTTATGATCGCTTTAGATTGTGCTGCCGCTGAATTTTTTGTTGATGGTAAATATGATTATACTAAGTTTGAAGGAGCTAAAGGAAAAATCAGAACAAGTAAAGAACAAGCAGATTATTTAGCTTCTTTAGCTGAAAAATATCCTATTATTTCTATTGAAGATGGTATGGATGAAAACGACTGGGAAGGTTGGAAGTATTTAACTGAAATTTCTGGTGATAAGGTACAATTAGTTGGAGACGATTTATTTGTAACTAATGTTGAGCGTTTATCTAGAGGAATTGAAAATGGAATTGCAAATTCAATTTTAATTAAAGTAAACCAAATAGGAACTTTAACTGAAACAATTTCAGCAGTAAATATGGCACATAATGCAGGTTATACTTCTGTAATGAGTCATCGTTCTGGTGAAACAGAAGACAATACTATTGCTGATTTAGCTGTCGCTTTGAACTGTGGACAGATTAAAACTGGTTCAGCTTCTCGTTCTGATAGAATGGCAAAATACAATCAATTATTACGTATTGAAGAAGAATTAGATGGAACAGCTTATTTTCCACAAGACAAAGCTTTTAAAATTAAATAATTATTTTAATTATATATTTATACAGAATACCATTAAAAAGATACACTTAAATAGCTTTATTTTAAGAATTTTATAATGAAAGTATCTCTAAAATATAAAGTACTCTGTATTAAAAAAAAAGTAAAACTCATGTTTAGGCATGAGTTTTTTTATGATATGAAATCTGTTGTTTATTTATCATAAATATAAAAAAAAACAATGATAATCATCATAATCATTTTTTAAGTATTATTTATTTATCACCATTGTAATTTTATATTTTTTGAATTAAGTGAATAATCATATTGTTTTTTGAATTATCTTAGTTTAAGATACTTAAAAAGTTAGTGTTATCTATAAATGATTATCAGAATAAAAATTTATTATTCTATTACAAATTATAAGATAAATATGCCTCTGAATGTAAAAATCTATAGAAGCCTATTTTTAAAATACTTTTAAAAATAGTATATTCGCAACTGACTTCAACCCCAAAAAAAATAAGAAAAAAATGGCAGATATAGCAAAACTACAAATAGGTGAAAATACATATGAATTTCCTTTAATTAAAGGAACTGAAAATGAAACTGCAATTGATATCAAAACTTTAAGAGGAGCTTCTGGAGGTGTTATTACTATTGATCCAGGGTATAAAAACACAGGTTCTTGTTTAAGTGCTATTACATTTTTAAATGGTGAAGAAGGAATTTTAAGATATAGAGGTTATTCTATTGAAGAATTAGCAGAAAAATCAGATTTTTTAGAAGTAGCTTTTTTATTAATTTTTGGAGAATTACCAACTGCAGGTGAATTAGAAAAGTTTAAAAAAGATATTTGTGCACAATCTATAGTTGATGAAGATATCAGAAAAATAGTAGATGCATTTCCTAGAACTGCACATCCAATGGGTGTTATTTCATCATTGACATCTGCTTTAACAGCATTTAATCCTACTTCTGTAAATGTAGATTCAGAAGAAGAGATGTATAATGCAATTGTTAAAATTTTAGGTAAATTTCCTGTATTAGTAGCATGGACAATGCGTAAAAAACAAGGACTTCCTTTAGATTATGGTGACTGTAATTTAGGATATGTAGAGAACACTTATAAGATGATGTTTAAGCAACCTAATAAAGATTATGTTAGAAATGATATAGTTGTAAATGCATTAAATAAATTATTGATTTTACATGCTGATCATGAGCAAAACTGTTCAACATCTACAGTAAGAATAACAGGTTCTTCTCATGCAGGATTATTTGCATCACTTTCAGCAGGTATTTCAGCTTTATGGGGACCATTACATGGTGGAGCAAATCAAGCCGTTTTAGAAATGTTAGAAGCTATCAAAGCTGATGGTGGAGATACTAAAAAGTATATGGCTAAAGCGAAAGATAAAAACGATCCTTTCCGTTTAATGGGATTCGGACACCGTGTTTATAAAAACTTTGATCCAAGAGCAAAAATTATTAAAGTTGCTGCAGAGGAAGTTTTAAATGATTTAGGTATTGATGATCCTATTTTAGAGATAGCAAAAGGATTGGCTGAAGAAGCTTTAAGTGACCCTTATTTTGTTGATAGAAAATTATATCCAAATGTAGATTTTTATTCAGGGATTATATACAGAGCAATGGGAATTCCTGTAGAGATGTTTACAGTAATGTTTGCTTTAGGACGTTTACCTGGATGGATAGCACAATGGAGAGAAATGCGTTTAGGTAAAGAGCCTATTGGAAGACCTCGCCAAATTTATACAGGAGCAAATCACAGAGCATTTGTAGAGGTTAGTAAAAGATAAAAAAAACATTAAAATGCCATTTAATTATGGCATTTTTTTATAGACAAATAAATAAGATTACAAAACATAATAATAATGAGTTCAATAAAAATTATTAAAAACAGATCTGATATTGGTGCAGGAACACGTGGTGCTGATATGGGAATTGATGCCATAGAAATAGCTGCTATCAATCAAAATAACGATTTTTTTAATCGTTTTGAATTTGAAGATGTAATTACAGAAAATGAATCTATTTACGATAAAAAAAATAACTCATTTGGTAAACAAATAAAGAGTGTTTTTAATCAATGTAAAAGAGTAAGTAATCACGTTAAGGTTAATTTACAAGAAGGTAATTTTCCAATAGTACTTTCAGGAGATCATTCATCAGCTTTAGGAACTATTAGTGGTGTTAAAGCAGCAAACCCAACAAAAAAAGTTGGTGTTATTTGGATTGATGCTCATGGTGATTTACATACGCCATATACATCTCCTTCAGGTAATATTCATGGTATGCCATTAGGAGCTGTTATTTCTGATGATAATTTAGACTGTCAAATAAATGATGTAGATAGAGAAACTGCTGATTTATGGGATAGAATGAAAAATATAGGAACACCAGGTCAAAAAGTATTACCTGAAGATATTATCTTTTTTGGTGTTAGAGATACCGAAGAGCCAGAGGAAAAACAAATGGAAAAATATGGTATTAAAAACTATATGGTTGCAGAGGTTCGTTACCGAGGTTTAGAAGTTTGTGTAAATGAAGCATTAGAAAAATTATCTAATTGTGACATTATTTATGTGTCTTTTGATGTTGATGCAATGGATTGTGATATGATTTCTTATGGTACAGGTACACCTGTTGCAAAAGGTTTTGATGATAAAGAAATTGTTAAAATTATCAACGGGTTATTAGCAAGTAAAAAAGTAGCTTGTGTTGAATTTGTAGAAGTAAATCCTTTATTAGATTTAAAAGGAAATAAAATGGCAGAAACTGCTTTTGATGTTTTAAATCAAATTACAGAAACAATTAAAGAATTATACTAGATATAAAATCTTAAAATATTTTTTAAAGCCTATCTTTTATAAAAGATAGGCTTTGTTTTTTATAAATGATTTAACTATTTGAAATTGAGTTGAAAATCAATAAAAACAAAAAAATAAAGTTAAAAATCAATTTAAAATAAGTTGTTTTATTTAATTAAAGCATACATTTGTCTTGTAAACTTTAGGAGTAGCTATTAAATTAGTTTGAGAAACATCCTTAGAACCTGATTTGGTTAAGACCAACGTAGGAAAAAGTTATGTTCGATAATATATCGAAATACTACCACCATTTGGTTTACAGTAATATTTTATAAATATGATTACTATAAAAGTAAACCAAAAAGAACATCAAATTTTAGAAACCTTAACATTACAACAGTTCGTTGAATATTTAAATATTCAAACGAATGGAATTGCTATTGCTATAAATAGTAGTGTGGTTAAAAAAACTGATTGGTCTTTAAAGTTACTTCAACATAATGATGATATTTTAATTATAAAATCAACTCAAGGAGGATAAAACTCAGGTTGATTTTTATTTAAAAAGGTAAAAGAAAAACTAAATTATCAAATGAAGAACAAAGACACTGCACCAAAACAAGAAGGAATTACTAGAAGTCCATTTCCTAATTCACAGAAAATTTATGTAAGCGGAAAAATTCACCCGCAAATTAAAGTAGCAATGCGTGAAATTTCGTTAAGTGATACGGTTGATTCTATGACCAAAAAGAAAACGCCAAACGAACCAGTAACTGTATATGATACTTCAGGACCATATACTGATCCTGCTAAAGAAATTGACGTACACGCAGGAATTGAAAGAATTCGTGAATCTTGGATTAAAGACCGTGGAGATGTTGAGCAGTTGACTAAGTTTTCTTCAGAATACTGTAACGAACGTTTAAATGATGCTAGTTTAGATCATATGCGTTTTAAGTTATTAAAAAATCCTTTACGTGCTAAAAAAGGGCAGAATGTAACACAATTACATTACGCTAAAAAAGGAATCATTACGCCAGAAATGGAATATATCGCTATTCGTGAAAATCAACGAATAGATGAAATGACCGAAATTAGAAAACAACATAAAGGTGAACATTTTGGTGCTAATATTCCAGAGAAAATTACGCCAGAATTTGTAAGATCAGAAGTAGCAAGAGGTCGTGCAATTATTCCATCAAACATAAATCATCCAGAAGCAGAACCTATGATTTTAGGTAGAAACTTCTTAGTGAAGATAAATGCAAATATTGGTAATTCTGCCGTAACATCTTCTATTGAAGAAGAAGTAGAAAAAGCAGTTTGGGCTTGTCGTTGGGGAGCAGATAATATTATGGATTTATCTACAGGGGAAAATATTCATGAAACTCGTGAGTGGATTATCCGTAACTCGCCAGTACCAGTAGGAACTGTGCCAATTTATCAAGCATTAGAAAAAGTAAACGGTGTTGCTGAAGATTTAACATGGGAAATTTTCCGTGATACTTTAATCGAACAAGCTGAACAAGGAGTTGATTATTTTACGATTCACGCAGGAGTTTTATTGCGTTACGTACCAATGACGGCAAAACGTGTTACAGGAATTGTATCTCGTGGAGGTTCAATTATGGCAAAATGGTGTTTAGCACATCATAAAGAAAGTTTCTTATATACTCATTTCGAAGATATTTGTGAAATATTAAAACAGTACGATGTTGCCTTTTCTTTAGGTGATGGATTACGCCCTGGTTCGGTAGCAGATGCCAATGACGAAGCACAATTTGCTGAATTAGAAACTTTAGGAGAGTTAACTCAAATAGCTCGTAAGCACGAAGTACAGTGTTTTATTGAAGGACCAGGTCACGTGCCAATGCACATGATTAAAGAAAATATGGAGAAGCAAATTGAACTTTGTGATGAAGCTCCTTTTTACACTTTAGGACCTTTAACTACTGATATTGCACCAGGTTACGATCATATTACTTCAGGAATTGGAGCAGCTATGATTGGTTGGTACGGATGTGCAATGTTATGTTATGTAACTCCAAAAGAACATTTAGGTTTACCGAATAAAGAAGATGTTCGTGTAGGTGTAATTACTTATAAATTAGCGGCTCATGCTGCCGATTTAGCCAAAGGACATCCAGGTTCTCAGCACAGAGATAATGCGTTGAGTATGGCTCGTTTTGAGTTCCGTTGGGAAGATCAATTTAATTTAGGACTAGACCCTGAAAGAGCTCGTGAATATCATGATGAAACTTTACCAGCAGCAGGTGCTAAAGTGGCACATTTCTGTTCAATGTGTGGACCAAAGTTTTGTTCAATGAAAATATCGCAAGAAGTTCGTGATTTTGCAGCTGTTAACGACATTGTTGATAATGAAGTTATTGCCAAAGGAATGGAAGAGAAATCAAAAGAATTTATAGAAAAAGGATCAGAAGTATATTTATAAAATAAAAGTAAGAATAAGAGGAAGAAAAAAAAAAGAAGAAGAAGAAGAGGGAGGTTCCTACGCCTTGAAAAAAGGCGTAGTCGGGCTTTCCGTTATATCTTTTTTATTTTGAAAAAAAATAAAAAAGGATGCCACTGCAATCCCTAACCCAAAAAGTCCCTCGTAATTATGAAGTCCCCCGTAATTATAAGAAAGTACTTAGTAAGTAATTTGCCGTTCCAAGAATAAATTAGGTTATTTTTGACAAAAATAAGTATCCATAAAATTAAACGAATATGATAGTTCTTATATCCCCAGAAAAAGACGTAGAAAATGAAATACAAATACTACATCAATTATTCGAAGCGGGTTTAGAATATTATCATTTAAGAAAACCATTTAAAGATTATCAAGCGCATGTTGCTTATTTGAATCAGGTATCAGAAAAATATCATAATCGAATAGTAACACATTATTTTCATGAACTCGTTAATGAATATTCTTTAAAAGGAATTCATTTTCAAGAACAAAAAAGGCGTGATGCGTTAGAAAATGGAAGTCGTTATTTTATAGGTTTACAAATGTTAGGTAAAACCATGAGTAGTTCTTTTCATGAGCCAGAAGAATTATCGGCTTGTGATATCGAATTTGATTACCATTTATTAAGTCCTGTTTTTTCATCTATCTCAAAAAAAGGATACGAAGGAAGAAATTTTGATGTCAATGATATCGATAAAATAATTGTAGGAATGGGTGGAATTACAACCAAAACCATAGCGCCAACCATTGAATTAGGTTTTCAAGGAATTGGTGTTTTAGGTGGTGTTTGGAATTCTGAAAATCCAGTAGAAAGTTTTAAAAGCATCCAAAAAGAGTTTGATTCATTACAATAAAGCGTTATAAATTGAAAACACCAAATTACATACTTACCATTGCAGGACTAGACCCGTCAAGCGGTGCAGGAATTACTTCAGATATTAAAACATTTGAAGCTCATGGTTTGTATGGATTATCAGTATGTACAGCGGTTACTGTTCAAAATGATATTGCTTTTAAAAATTGTATTTGGATTGATGAAAAAATCATACTCGCTCAAATTGAAACATTATTTGAACGTTTTACAATTACAGTTGTTAAAGTAGGAATTATTCAATCTTGGGAAATTTTACTAAATATTATTCTAAAATTAAAAAAAATAAATCCTAAAATTAAAATTGTTTTAGACCCTATTTTAAAAGCAAGTGCTGGTTTTAATTTCCATCAAAAAGAAAATTTAAAAGTATTTGAAAAAGTGTTGTATAATTGTGCTATTGTAACACCTAATTTTGATGAAATAAAAGCATTATTTCCAAGTAAAAATATAATGGAAACTATTGATTTTATCTCAAAAAAAACAAACATTTATTTAAAAGGAGGGCATAGAATAGATAAAAAAGGATGGGATACCGTTTATTATAATAAAATAGTAGAACTAAATATTCCGCCTATAGCAAATTCCATTTCCGAAAAACATGGAAGCGGTTGTGTTTTATCATCGGCATTAGCGTCAAATTTAGCGTTAAATGTTCCTTTTGAAAATGCTTGTATAAATACAAAAAGGTTTACAGAACAATTTTTAAATTCAAACAAATCTCTTTTAGGAACTCATAATTACAAGTAAAATGATTAGTAAATTACAGTATATAACACAAGGTAAAACAGCAGAAGATCATTTAGATAATATTCAAACAGCTTGTGCATCGGGTGCAGAATGGGTACAATTACGATTAAAAGGTTTTGATCCTAAAACAATTTTAGAAACCGCAAAAAAAGCCAGAGAATTAACGGCTCATTATCAAACAAGATTAATTATAAACGATTACTACAAAGTAGCCAAAGAAGTAAATGCAGATGGTGTTCATCTAGGAAAAAAAGATGATTGTCCGTTAAAAGTGCGTGCTTATTTGGGGAAATTTTATAGCATTGGAGGAACTGCAAACACCTTAGAAGAATGTAAAGTTTTACTAGATAAAAAAGTAGATTATATCGGTTTAGGTCCTTTTCGTTTTACAGAAACTAAAAAGAATTTAAGCCCTGTTTTAGGAACATCAGGATATAAAAAAATAGTAGAAGAATTACAAACAGAAACACCAATAATCGCTATTGGAGGTATCACTTTAGATGATGTTGCAGAAATTGTACAAACAGGTATTTATGGAGTTGCTGCATCAGGAGCTATTACCAAAGATTTTACAAGTATTCCTGTTTTTCATAAAATTTTAAGTTCACCAAGCACACAAGAACAAGTGTATAAAATGGATGACAAGTAGTTTTTTAAAAACAAAAAATGAACGATATATTAAAAATAGCAGATAAAGAATTTACATCTCGATTATTTACAGGAACAGGTAAGTTTAGTTCATCAAAATTAATGAAAGAAGCATTATTAGCCTCTGAAAGTGAATTGATAACTGTTGCTTTAAAAAGAGTAGATGTTCAAAATAAAGAAGATGATATTTTAACACATTTAATACATCCTCATATAAGTTTATTGCCAAATACATCAGGTGTTCGAACGGCAAAAGAAGCGGTTTTTGCTGCGGAATTGTCAAGAGAAGCATTAGAAACAAATTGGGTGAAATTAGAAATTCATCCTGATCCTAGATATTTATTACCCGATCCTATTGAAACCTTAAAAGCTGCCGAAGAATTGGTTAAAAAAGGTTTTGTAGTGATGCCTTATATTCATGCAGACCCTGTTTTATGTAAGCGTTTAGAAGATGTTGGTACACAATGTGTAATGCCATTAGGGGCACCAATAGGAAGTAATAAAGGCTTGAAAACACAAGATTTCTTAGAAATCATTATAGAACAATCAAATGTTCCTGTAATTGTTGATGCTGGTATTGGTGCACCATCGCACGCAGCATATGCAATGGAATTAGGAGCTGATGCAGTTTTAGTAAATACGGCAATTGCAGTATCTCAAAATCCTGTGGCAATGGCAAAAGCGTTCAAAATGGCTGTTGAAGCTGGAAGAATGGCATATGAAGCAAAACTAGCACCTGTTCAGAAACAAGCAGTAGCAAGTAGTCCGTTAACTAGTTTTTTAAATTAAAATATGAGCAATTTTAAAGAACTTTTTGATACCTATAATTGGGATGATAACTTAAAAAGTATTTTTGATAAAACAGCTGTTGAGGTAGAATATGCTTTGTCAAAAGAAAAATTAGATTTAGAAGATTTTAAAGCATTAATATCGCCTGCTGCACGTCCGTATATTGAGCAAATGGCTCAAAAAAGTAGTCTACTTACTAAAAAAAGATTTGGTAATACCATACAAATGTATGCGCCAATGTATTTGAGTAATGAGTGTCAGAATATTTGTACGTATTGCGGATTTAGTATGACCAATAAAATACCTAGACGTACTTTATTAGATGCTGAAATTTTAAAAGAGGTTGCTTTTTTAAAAGATAAAGGATACGATCATATTTTGTTAGTTACGGGTGAAGCAAATAAAACTGTCGGTGTTGATTATATTAAAAATGCTATTCAGTTAATTCGTTCTCAATTTTCAAATATTACTATCGAGGTTCAGCCTTTGGATCAAGAAGAATATGAATCGTTAATTGAAGCAGGATTATATGCTGTGTTGGTTTATCAAGAGACATATCATAGAGAGGAGTATAAGAAACATCATCCGAAGGGAAAAAAATCTAATTTTGATTACCGTTTAGATACGCCTGATAGGTTAGGAAAAGTAGGGATTCATAAAATAGGTTTAGGTGCTTTATTCGGATTAGAAGATTGGCGTGCCGATAGTTTTTTTACTGCTTTACATTTAAAATATCTACAGAAAACATATTGGAAAACAAAGTATTCTATTTCTTTTCCAAGGTTACGACCACATTCTGGTGGATTAGAACCAAAAGTTGAAATGACAGATAGTGATTTAGTGCAATTAATTTGTGCTTTTCGTTTGCTAGACGAAGATATTGAGCTATCAATGTCAACAAGAGAAAGTGAAGTTTTTAGAAATAATATCGTAAATTTAGGGGCTACTTCTATAAGTGCGGAATCAAAAACAAATCCAGGTGGTTATACGGTTGAACCTCAGTCGTTAGAGCAGTTTCAGATTTCTGATGAAAGAAGCACAGAAGAGGTTGTGAAAATGTTAAAAGAACAAGGATTAGAAGTGGTTTGGAAAGACTGGGAACAGTTTGAATCAATATGAAAAAAATGAGCTTAACAGAAGAAGAAAAAAAACAATATAACCGCCATCTTATTTTAGAGAAAATAGGTTCAGTAGGGCAGTTGAAATTAAAAAATGCTAAAGTTTTAGTAATAGGTGCTGGCGGATTAGGGTGTCCTGTATTACAATATTTAACAGCAGCAGGAGTTGGTACAATTGGTATTATTGATGATGATGTGGTAGATCAAAGTAATTTACAACGTCAAATTTTATATACAATTGATGATATTGGAGTTTCGAAAGCAGAGACTGCAGCAAAACGATTATCAAGGTTAAATCCGTTTGTGAAATTTAACGTGTATAAAGAACAATTAACACGATTAAATGCTATTTCATTATTTGAAGAATATGATGTTATTGTTGATGGAAGTGATAATTTTTCGACACGTTATTTAACAAATGATGCCGCCGTAATTACAAAAAAACCATTAGTATATGGTGCAATTTTTAAGTTTGAAGGGCAGGTAAGTGTCTTTAATTATAAAGGAAGCGGAACATATAGGTGTTTATATCCTACGCCACCAAAACCTGATGAATCACCAAATTGTTCGCAAATTGGGGTTTTAGGTGTTTTACCTGGTATTATAGGTAGTTTACAAGCTAATGAAGCTATCAAAATAATTTGTGAAATAGGTGATGTTTTATCGAATAAATTATTGATGTATGATACCTTAACAATGCGTCAAATGGTTTTAGATTTTGAAAAAAATGTAGAAGTATCAATTACAAAATTAGAGGAAAATTATGATTTTTTCTGTGGTATTATTGAAGCTGAAAATGAAATAACAATAGAAGAGTTACAAATTGATTTATTAAAATATAATCTTTTAGATGTTCGTGAAGATTGGGAAAGAGAGGAACATCATATTGGAGGACAGCATATTCGTTTAGTAGAATTACCAGACCGATTAAATGAAATTGACACAACGAAACCTGTAATTGTATATTGTAAATCGGGTATTCGAAGTAAAAGAGCCATCTCTTTCTTAGAAGATTCATTAAAAGAAGCTATTTTAATAAATCTTAAAAATGGTTTAAATTAAAAAAACACGTATTTACTTCTTATTTTAAAAGTAAATACGTGTTAAAAACAATAAATAAGTGTCTATTTTCTAAATTATTGATATATTTAAAGTCTTAAAAAAATCTAAGCCTTGAAATTAATCAAACAAAAGAAATTATATTTTTTAGACGAAAAATCAGACAAAGTTTATGAAGTTGACTTATGTGAAAGTCAAGATTTATTTATAGTAAACTTTAGATATGGTAGAAGAGGCGCGAGTTTAAGAGAAGGAACAAAAACTGTTTTTCCTGTATCTTATGAAGAAGCTGAGAAAATCTTCAATAAATTAGTAGTAAGTAAAGAAAAGAAAGGATATTCAGAAGATGCTAAAGTAACAGCTCAAGAACTTGAAAATCCGAAGAAAGAAGAAAATACTACAAGAAAAGATACTATTTTAAAGTATTTAAATCAAGCTCTAAAAGGAACTTATACCAGAAATTGGAAAGTATCTAGAATTATAAATAGAGTTGGTGCTTTAAAAATAAAAGAAGCAATACCCTTAATAGCTCAGTTTATCCATTCATCAGATGAGTTTGAACAGTATAATACACTTTCTGTTTTAATCGATTTTAATGAATCAGGTTATATTGAAGACGCAATTAAAATCTTCAAAAAAGATACTTTTAATACAATTGGAGGTAGAATTTCTGCTGCTTATATTTTAAGATACGGAAATACTTCAGATATAAAAATAGTACAAAACGAAGTTGCAAAGCATATTACAAAAACTGAAATAGATTCTTTAGCAATACAGTTTTTAGGAGAAGGAAGTAAAAATCCGATGTTGTTATTTTATGCTTATATTCATTATTATAATAATAATGTTGAGAGAGCGATTTTATTTGATATAATAGAAAAAATCCCTTTAAAAGTAAATACTTTTAAGTCTATACGTTATATTTATAGAACAGCCTATACAACAAATGATACGCAATTTTTTGCATTAGTATCTAAACGAATCGCTATTAGTAACGCAAGTTATACATCTGATTATCCATATATAAATGATGAATATGATTGGGTAGAAGCATCCGAAGAAAAGAAAAAAACAAATCCGAGAATTGCTTTTTCAGGAAAAACAAAAAACTATTTTAATAAAAATACGTATCAGAAAGTATATACTTTAAGTATTGATAATCAAGAAGCATATATTGAATATGCTAAAGAATTATTATGTTCTTTAAATGATAAGATAGATGTAGCCCCTGAAAATACAACAAGTGAATGGTTTTATAACGAATCTAAAAGGAAGTATGAAGTAGAAAATCGTAAGTATCCTAAATATCATCAATTTTTAGCTTTAATGTATATTTTGTATGGAAATTCAACAAGATTTAAATGTGTAGGTAATAAATGGTTTTATATAGATGAACTTACTGATAACAGTATAAGGGAAGATATTCTTCCAACTGTTTGGAATGAAAAATCAGAAGAAGTATTGTATATTCTTGCCAATGCAAAAAGTAGTATTGCTGTTGATTTTTCGTTAAAAATTATAAAAGAAAATCCTCATTTTTTAGAAAATTTATCAGAAGAAATAGTAACAAAATTAATACGACACTATCATCCGAAGGTATTAGATTTAATAGCTGAGGTTTTAGAGCAAAAATATGCGACTACAGAAGCACCTGAAGATATTTTATTGATTTTAATATCTTCAAAAAATAAAAAAGCTGTTGAATTAGGAATAAAATGGTTAGATAAACATGAAGCTTCATATTTATCAAGTACTTTTTTAATATCAAAATTATTACTTACAGATGAGGTTTTAGTTATTGGTTATTTAATCAATTTATATAAAAATGATGTAGCTTATACTACGCCAATATTTATAGATGATTTAATAACATTGTTTGATGAATCATCTAATTATACTTCTGAGTTTTTAATAGCAGTTAATTATTTAATCGGTAGTACATTTTTTGGTAAATTATTAAGTACTACACCTGTTCAATATATTATTAGTTTATCGGCTTCAAACTCTGTAACAAATCAGTTGTTTGCAATTAATTTAGCAAAACACAATACTACATCTGTTTACGAACTTTTTAAAGATACTTATAAAGAATATATTACTTCAGATGAAGCTATTTTAAGAACTGCAGGTATTGAACTTTTAACATATTTTCCTGATGAGTTCTTATTAGAAAATAAACAAAATATTATTGGTTTTTGTTTTTCAGAAGATGAAGCAGTTAGAAAAGCAATACAACCAACAATTCGTAAATTAATTCATTTAGATGAAGAGTTTAAAGAATATTTACGTAAAAAATTATTAGTTTCATTAACAGAAGATGAAATTTATGAAGGATTACATCAAAATTGTTATAAAACTTTAATACAATTTTATGGAACTCAAAAAGATGCAGTATCTCAAGAAGAAATAATCGCATTAATTTTATCTAAACACGAATTTGCACAGAAGTTAGGAACTCCACTTTTTGAGAGAAGAGTAGATATGAATAACTTAAAAATGTCTGAATTAGTACGTTTAGCACATAGTGATGTATTTTCTGTAAGAACACAATTACATAATTATTTTAAAAATAACGTAGCCAGAGTAAATTACGAATTAGAAGAAGCATTGCCTATTTTTAATACAAATTGGCAAGATGTTATTGATTGGGCTGATGAGTATTTCAGAATTCATATTGAACCTGAAAATTGGAGCGTACCATTACTTTTATATGTGTGTGACCATGTAAAAGAACAAGTACAATTGTTAGGTAGAAGTTTAATTACAACTCATTTTTCAGAAGAAAAAGGATTACCATTACTTGTTAGTTTACAAGAGCATCCAACAAAAAACATGCAGTTTTTTGTAACCAATTATTTAGAAGGATATGCTTCGGATAATATTAAAGTTACCTTACAATTAGAAGATTATTTTAAAACAACCTTATTTTATATTAATACCAATAGAGCAACAAAAACAAGAGTATATTCTTTTTTAGAAAATCAATCTAAAAAATATAAAGAAATTGCTGAAATGACAGTAAGAGTTTTAACAGCTATTTTAGATACAAAAACAGCTATTGATAAAAATAAAGTTATAGAGATTTTAATTACTATATCTGAAATACATACAGATGTAGAAGTACCATTATTAATTAAATAATAGTAAGAAAAAGAATGAAGTTTAATTTTAAATATAGTGGTAATAGTAGTGTTAGTAATACCATTGCATCTACAGGGGTAAGTTTTGCTCCTGATACATTAAGAGAGCCTACATATTTTGTAGGAAGCTTAGATAAAAAAATTCCTTTTAGAGAGGCTATTTCAGCTTTACATCATGTAGTAATTGCTGATTTTAATTTTCAACCAAAAGATAATACAGAATACTTAGCTTGGTTAAAAGGTCAGGAAGAGGTATGGATTGCCGAAGCAACAGCTCAATTATCAGGATTAAAAGAAGATATTAATCATCTTCAAGAAAAATTAAAAAAATTACGCCTAAAAAGAGAAGAAATTACAAAGCCTTTTTATGATGCGCAACGAAAATATTTTAATTATCTATATAAACGAGATTATGCTGCTTGGTTTGTTTTAGACCCAGTAATTACAGTACACCCAGACCAAGTATTTTTTGAGTGTTTTAGTCAAGATGAATCTGTTTATGGAAAATTATCTTGTGGTTATGATGTCTTTAAAAATATAAATGAGTTTAAATGTGGAACTACAAATATTGATTATTCGAAAGAATTATATAATGAGTTTCAGAAAATAAGAACTTATAAAGAAACAGAGTTTAAAGTAGATCCAACGGGTTTTGATGTAAAAACAACAGGAGAAGATACTTATAGAGAAGTAAAAATTGATTTACCAGATAGTTGGGTTCGTGGTTTTTTACAAGTAAGTAGTGCCATGACAAGTGATAAAGTATCTTTTGATTTGCATCCTGTGGATATTGCTAATTTTATATCAGTATTAAAAAGGCACAAAGAAAAGAAAGGACCAAGAGCGATAAAATATATCTTAAAACCTGGTAAACCTATTATTGCTGTTTTTGAACCTTGGAATATTGAAGTGGCTTGTTTACAATCTATATATAAAGGTGATGAAGAAAAAGAAATAAGAGTTTGGGGAAGAAGAAGAATAACGCTTTTAGAACGATTATTGCCAATTACTACTAAATTTACTGTTCATTTATTGGGTAGTGGTATGCCATCTTTTTACATCGCACATTTGGCAAATGATATGTATTTTACATTAGGATTATCTGGTTGGACAGCCAATGATTGGACGCAAACAACTAATTTAGATTTACTTTCGCCTAGAGGACAAGTTTCTTCAAAAACGATGCAAACTATTTATTTGGCATTGCGAAAGGATTGGTTAAATACTCCAAGTAATTTAGCTAAAGATTTAGGATTAGATAAAACAATTGTAACACAATCATTACAAACTTTTACACAAGCAGGAAAAGTAGTGTACGATTTAAAGAATAATGTATATCGAATTCGAGAATTAAAAAAAGATGGAATTGATTTAGATAGCTTACGTTTTTCTAATGAAATTGATAAAACAGCTTATGAATTAATGGAATCAGGTGCTGTTGAAAATTTAAAAACAAGTATTGAAAATAATAATATAAACATAAATGCGACAGTAAGTAATAATTATAAAACAAGTGTACTGATTAATAACGACCTTCAAATCGTTGATGCTAAGTGTACTTGCAGTTATTATCATCAAAATAAAATGACAAAAGGACCTTGTGAACATATTTTAGCCACAAGAATCGCTTTTGATAAAAAAAATTAATATATTTAAACCTTGGTAGTAATAAGATAACAACCTTGCAATCTGATTGGTGTATCGCCAATCTAGCTTACAGACACCGAACGCGTCACTGACTCGAACTTAACTTGTGAAATAGGTACTATAATGCCATTTCCTGTTATACTTCTTCGAAGTGAAATAGCACTATAGTACCTATTTCACTGGAGTTGTTCAATTCAGTCTTTAGAATTGTACGAAGGAAAAAAATATACATCTTATTGCTACCTTTTTTGTTTTATGGATAATTCAGCTACGAGAAAACAAGAGATTTACGATAAAATTAAAGAATCATCAAAACATGAATTTATTCTTTCAGAAATGAAACGATTAGGTTTTTGGGGTGATGATAACGTAGATTTTGAAAAAGTAAACGCCTTTTTAAAAGAAGAAAATGCCTTATCTGGTGATTTATCAAAACTTTTAAAAAAGGAAAGATTAATAAAAGATACAGATGCTTTTATCGCTAATAAACACAAAGAGCGAAAGAAGTTATCAAAAGAAAAACAAAAAGAAACTAAGCTTAAAAGAGAGCAAATCCGTAAGGAAAAGGCTGAAAAATGGCATCAGACTAAAAAAGAAGATATTACTTATTTAGGTACTGGTTATTCTCATCAGTTAAATGACACTCAAATAGATGAGGTAAGACTGAAAGAAGCTGGTTTACCAATTTATCATTCGGTAAAAGATTTGGCAGAGGCTATGAAAATTACTGTAAATGAACTTCGGTTTTTAGCTTTTTCAAGAAAAAACTCACAAATTGAACACTACAAACGTTTTAAAGTTGCTAAAAAATCAGGTGGATACCGTTTAATTTCTGCGCCAATGCCTCGTTTGAAAATAGCGCAACACTTTATTCTAGAAAATATTTTGAATAAAGTAATTGTTCATAATAAAGCTCATGGTTGTGTCAGAGAAAAATCAATTATTAGTAATGCAATGCCTCATTTAAATAAAGCGGTTGTTATTAATCAAGATTTGAAAAACTTTTTTCCGTCAGTTACTTATAAAAGAATAAAAGGCGTTTTTAAATCTTTAGGCTATTCAGAACAATTAGCAGTTGTTTTTGCATTGTTGTGTTCAGAAGCTAAAATTTTAGATATTTCGTTATTAGGTGAAAATTATTTTTCACAAAAAAGAGGAGAACGTTTTTTACCACAAGGTTCGCCTTGTAGCCCTGCGATAACCAATATTTTGTGTCGTAAAATGGATTATCGATTAGATGGTTTAGCTAAAAAATATGGTTTTGATTATTCTAGATATGTTGATGATACTACTTTTTCAGGAAATCAAGCACAATTTAAACACATTACGGCGATATTAAAATATTCTAAAAAAATCATATCCGAAGAAAATTTTAATTTGCATCCTGATAAGCTTAAAATAATGAAGCGAAATCAACGACAAGAAGTAACTGGTATTGTGGTGAATGAAAAATTAAATATCAATAAAAAATCATTAAAACGTTTTAGAGCATTGTTATATCAAATTGAAAAAGAAGGTATCGCAGGAAAAACTTGGAACGGCGGACTGAATGTTTTAGCTGAAATAGATGGATATGCAAATTATATTTATCAAGTAGATAAAGAAAAAGGTGCTAAATATAAAAGTCAAGTAGCAGATATTTTAAAAGCACATTCTTATAAAGAAAGTCATCAAGAAAAATATGTTAAAAAAGTTGAAGGAATATCTTCTAAAACAGAAAATACCGAAGATTTTGGGCTGTTAAAAAAAATAAGTTCTTTCTTTAAAAAGTAAAGACTTTAAACTAAAAAAACTCACCTATTTGGTGAGTTTTTTTATAAAAAAATATTATTATTTAGTAGCTATTTTATCTACTGTTATACGGTCTTCACGATTTGCAACTTCCCAAGCAGTATGAAAAACTAAACGAGTTCTGTTTTCTAACAGTTCATAGTTAATTTTATCTGCGGTATCGGTTGGCTTATGATAATCTTCATGCGTTCCGTTAAAATAGAAAATCACAGGAATATTATGTTTAGCAAAGTTATAATGATCTGAACGATAGTAAAAACGATTCGGATCATTTTCATCATTATATTTATAATCTAAAGCAATATTTGTGTATTTTTTATTCATCGCTTCAGATATATTATGTAACTCTGTACTTAATTTATCTGCTCCAATTAAATACACATAATTAGGAGTCTTTTCATGAAATTCATCAACTCTACCAATCATATCAATATTTAAATTGGTAACTGTATTTTTTAAAGGAAAAATAGGATTTTCAGTATAATATTTCGAACCTAATAAACCTTTTTCTTCTCCTGTTACATGTAAAAATAATATAGAGCGTTTAGGACGTTTCCCCGCATCAACCGCTTTTTTAAAGGCTTCTGCAATTTCTAATATTGCTACTGTACCAGAACCATCATCATCGGCACCGTTATAAATTTCACCATCTTTAATTCCTTCATGATCTAAATGTGCAGAAATAACTATGATTTCATCAGGTTTTTCAGAACCTTTAATAAATGCAAGTACATTTTCAGAATCTTTTAAAGTTAAATCTCTACGGTTATTACTTAAATAAGTACTAGGTACTTTTTGAAAATATTCCGAACCACCTAAAGGCGATTGAATACCTTGAGTAATATAAAAATCTTTTAAATAATTAACTGCTTTTTTCTGACCAGGTTCACCAGTATCTCTACCTTCAAATTCATCTGAAGCATATATGAATAAATGTTTTCCTAAATCTTTAGCTGTAATCGTTTTTGCAAATTTTTCAGCATAATCTACATTTTTTTCGGCATCAATATTTACAGTCTCTTTCGTCGTTCCACAAGCTATAAATGCGATTGCACTAGCTACATAAAGTATCTTTTTCATCAATAAATAAAGGGTTTTTAGTGTTTAATTGGTATCCAAAAATAAGAAATACTTACTAAACTTCAAATTTAATTTTTTTTGATGATGAATTGTTCTAGAGTTTTATTAAAAACAATAAGTTCTTTTGGAAATAAAGTTTCAAAAGCATTTTGATGAATTAGCTCTTTAGCTGTTCCGTTATAAAGTTGATTTTCAGATAATAAAATAAATTCATCGGCAAGTTGAATAGCCAGATTTACTTCGTGTGTAGAAATAATAATTGTTTTACCCGTTTTTTTAACTAACTGTTTTAATAAAGAAAACACTTTAAAAGTATGATGAATATCTAAATGCGCAGTTGGTTCGTCTAAAATAATAATTTCAGTATCCTGAGCCAATGCCCGAGCAATAAGTACACGTTGTAATTGCCCATCGCTTAATTCGTAAAAACGTTTATCTTTTAAATGCTCGATAGCTGTTTGTTCAATTGCCCAAAGAATTTTTTCAATGTCTTTTTCTGATAATTTATCAATCCAATTTGTATAAGGTTGTCGTCCTAAGGCGATTAATTCAAAAACTGTTAATTGGCTTTGAGGTAAGCGTTCGGTTAATACCAAACTTAATGTAGTTGCTAATTCTTGATACGAATATTCTGTACTATTTTTTTGATTAATTTCAATAGTTCCGCTTAACGGCTCTTGTACTTTAGAAAGTGTACGTAATAAAGTTGATTTACCAATTCCATTTTTTCCTAAAAGTGCAACAAATTTTCCTTTTTGAATAGATAAATTAATATCCGAAGCAATAACATTTTGTTGCTTTTTTGATTGATATCCTATAGAAAGGTTTTCAATTTTAAGAATGGTATTTTTTTTAGAGTTTTCCAAATTTACACGTATATTTTCTTTTTTCGGACTAATAACCAAATTACAACAGGCGCACCAAATAAAGAGGTTATCGCATTAATTGGTAAGGTAAAATCGCTAGTAGGTAATTGTGCAATAGCATCGCAAATTAATAAAGCGATAGCGCCAATAATAGCACAGGCTGGTAATAATATTTTATGATTAGAGGTTGTAAAAATCATTTTAGCAATATGAGGTATCGCAATACCTATAAAGGCGATAGGTCCTGAAAAAGCTGTAATTACACCTGTTAACAAACTTGTAATCAGCAAAATAATATTTCGACTTTTTTTGATGTTTATTCCTAAGCTTTTTGCATAATTCTCACCTAATAAAAAACTATTCAAAGGTTTTATAACACTAAAAGTACTAATAATTCCGATACAATAAATACTTCCAAAAACGGCAATTTCTTGCCACGATAAATTTCCTAAACTTCCAAAACTCCAAAATAAATATTGTTGAATTTTATTTGCATCACTAAAATAAGATAATACACTAATTATTGCTGAGGTTAACGAACCAAACATTAAACCGATAACTAAAATAGACATTGTGTTTCTTACTTTATTAGCGGCTATAATTACTGCGGATAAAACAAAAAAAGAACCGATACTAGCGGCTATAGCCATTGCCCAGTTAGACATGGTTATGGTAACTAAAGCTCCGCCAAACAAACCAGAGCCTAAAATAAGTAAAGCTACGCCCAAACTTGCACCAGAAGAAACACCTAATACAAAAGGACCTGCTAGCGGGTTTCGAAACAAAGTTTGCATTAATAGTCCGCAAATAGCCAAACCAGAGCCTACCATAATTGCGGTTATTGCTTTTGGTAATCGAAAATTTAAAATAATTGTTTGCCAACTATCTTTAGAGGCAAGACCACCTGTTAATGATTTAAAAATATCTTCAAAAGGAATTGATACCGAACCTAAACTTATGTTTGTAAAGAAAAAAATAACGAGTAAAACAAATAGAAAAATAAAGTGATTAGTGTATTTTTTTGAAGTACTCAATTAGTCGATTGATTTTAAAAATTCAACTAATTTTTGTATTGCTAATCCACGGTGACTAATAATGTTTTTTTCTTCGGATGTCATTTGTGCAAACGATTTATTATATCCTTCAGGTTGAAAAATAGGATCGTATCCGAAGCCTTTTTCTCCTTGTTTTTCGGTTAAAATATCACCTTTGCAAATACCGTTAAATAAAAATTGTTTTCCGTTTAAATTTAAGCAAATAGAAGTTCTAAATTGAGCTTTTCTGTTTTCATTTCCATTTAATTCTGTTAACAATTTTTTCATGTTGTTTTCAGAATTACTAGGTTCTCCCGAATAACGAGCCGAGTAAACACCTGGTTGGTTATTTAAGCTTTCAACTTCTAGCCCTGTATCATCAGCAAAACAATTCAATTGAAATTTTTCGGTAATATGATTTGCTTTTATTTTAGCATTTCCTTCTAAAGTAGTGGCTGTTTCTTCAATATCATCAAAACAATTAATATCTTTTAAAGAAAGTAATTCAATACTATTTGGAAGCATTTTTTGAACTTCTGCTAATTTATTTAAGTTATTTGTGGCAAAAACAAGTTTCATTTATCAAAATTTTTATGATAACAAATGTATCATTTTTTATCATCTTTGTAATTACTATTTTCCTTTTTATCAAAAGGATAAAATCCTGTATGTATTGTTAATAAAGGAAATTTGTGTGTGTATTTCTTTTATAATATCAAAAAAAAATGAAATATAGATACTTCTATATTTCATTTTTTGACAAGAATAATAAAAGAAATTTATCCTTTTAATTTATTTAATTCTAGTTGTTTTGCATCTATTTCTGCTTGTATCTTATTTAAACGTTCTTCAATTTTAATAATGATAGCTTCTTTACGATTAATACTTTCTTTAGATGTTGTAGTGTCTAATTTTGCGTTTTCTAATTTGGTTTTCATTCTTGCTAAACCTTCTTTACCGCTACTTAAAATTTCTTGATTAATACTGATATCATCTTCATAATCGCTAATTAAAGTACTTTTTTCTTTAACTATAGATTTTTCTTCAGCTTTAATTTCGTTTTCTATTTGTTTTAATTTTTCAGCTTCTAAATGTAATAGCTCTTGTTCTTTTAAATAAGCAATTTCTTTAGCTTTACGTATTTCTTCTAGTTTTCTATGTGCGTTTTCTAATTCTTGTTTACGTAAAGCTAATTCACTTAATGTATTATCTGTATTTTGAATAGATTTAGTAATTGTAGTTTTTTTAACCTTTTTTTCAATTTTATTATCTTCTTTACTCTTTTTTCTTGCTAATTTTCTTTCAATTGAAACTAACTCTCTTTTTTGGTTTTCAATTTGAGAATTAAGTTTTGTTAGTTTTAATTGTATATTATCAACAATTTTTTCTTTTCTTGTAATTGATTCTTTAGTAGCTTTTTTACTTTCTTTAAAGTTGTCTAAATTTGCTTTTACACGTTTTAAAGCTTTAATACCGCTCATTAAAACTTCTTCGTTAGCACTAATTTTATTTTTTTGAATCTTTATTTGTTTTTTTAAAGTTTTAATTTCGTTTTGAGCAGGTGCTTGCTGTATAATAAATGTTAAAAAAACAGTTGTTAATATAAATTTTAAGGTATTCATAATGAAATGTTTATTGTGTTGAATTCTTGTTTTTTGGGGGCAACAAAAATACAATTTTAAAATTGTAAAAACATTTGAAGAATGTTAAAATATATATAATTAATAAGTGTTCTTCACCCTAGGAGAAAAAGAGACTAAAGTGTTGATAAATATAATATTACAATTTACTCATGATGATAAGGTTCATTACGTAAAATAGTAAATCCTCTATAAATTTGTTCAACAATAAATAGGCGTATCATTTGGTGAGAAAAAGTCATTTTTGATAAGGATATTTTTCCATTAGCTTTCTTGTAAACGGCATCAGAAAAACCATAAGGACCTCCAATAACTAATACTAATTGTTTAATACCTGAATTCATTTTTTTTTGTAAATACTTAGAAAACTCAATAGATGTAAAGTCTTTTCCTTTATCATCTAATAAAACTAATTGGTCGGTAGGTTGTAATTTGGCTAAAATAAGTTCTCCTTCTTTTTCCTTTTGTTGAGCTTCACTAAGGTTTTTTACATTTTTAATATCAGGGATAATTTCTAAATCAAATTTTATATAATGTTTTAATCTATTTTGATATTCTTCTATTAAGTTAATAAGGTTTTTATTATCAGTTTTACCTATGGTAAGCAGTTTTATTTTCATTGTAAAATATTTTAAATCACAAAAATATATTAAATAACATAAGAATTTTTGGTAATTTTTAAATATATTTATAAGAATTAAAGTATTGCTAACTAAATATTTGACTATGAAAAAGATGAAAAATGTACTGTGTTTTTTTGTGATAATTACAATTATTTCTTGTTCTGAAAACAATATTGAAGAAATACATGTTAAAGAATTAACAGAATTGGAAGAAGTAGAAAAATTATATGATAGTTGGATAAATGGAGCTGAAAATTATGATTTAGAAGATATTGTAGCACAGGAAAAAAATAAGGTACAAAATAAGTTTTTTAATACTCAGGTAATTGAACAACAAACAGGCAAAGGAATTTATGTACATTATATGCCTTGGTTTGAATCTGAAGAAACAGATGGTGTTTGGGGACAACATTGGACAATGACAAATAAAAATCCTAATCTAATTGATTCAAATGGTAAAAGAGAAATAGCCTCACATTATTATCCGTTAATAGGTCCGTATTCTACAAATGATAAAGACTTACAACAATATCATTTATTATTAATCAAATTATCAGGTGTAGATGGTGTTATTTTTGATTGGTATGGTAAAAGAGATGTGTTAGATTTTGAAAGTATAAAACAAAATACAGAAAGCTTTATAGGTGAGTTAGAAAAAACTACTTTAAGTTTTGCGATAATGTATGAAGATAGAGTAATTAGAGAGCAATCAAGAAGATTAACTGATGTACAACTTAATCAAGCTCAAGAGGATATTAAATATATTGAGCAAAAATATATGTTTAATAATAATTATATTCATATAAATAGAGCACCTTTGTTAATGGTTTTTGGACCTAGTTATATAAATGATTCTTATGATTGGAATTTAATACTTAATTCTCTAGAAAATAATGTAAATGCATTAACATTATGGGGAGCTAGTAATATATTAGGAGAAGGTAATTCTTCTGGTGAATATGCTTGGATTGATAAAGAACATCTTCAAACATTATCAGGATATTATAATAATGTAATTGATTATAGCCAAAATATTGTAGGAGGTATTTCGTATCCTCGATTTAATGACTTTTATGTTGAGGGTGGTTGGAAATCTCCTTTAGAAGATAGTTGGACGTTAACAGATAATGGGTTAGAAACTTTTAGAGAGTCTTTTGATGAATCATTAAAACATCCTATAGACTTTATTCAAATTGCTACTTGGAATGATTTTGGAGAAGGGACTCAAATAGAACCAACTCTTGAATTTGGATTTCAACATTTAGAATTATTACAAGAATACACAGAAACTACTTTTTTAAAAGAAGATTTACGAGTTCCATATTATATTTATAAATTAAGAAAAAAACATCCAAATAATAAAATGGTTCAGTTTTTAATGGATATAGCTTATCGTAATGCTATGAATAATAATATTTTAAAGGCTAAAAGATTAGTTGCTTTAACAATATTTTATTTTGGAGATGATTTTTAATCTTGTAGTATTTAATTATTGATGAAAACACTATTTTTACATCAGAATAAATGTAAATCATGATATCAAAAGAACAATTTAATAAAGAACTAGACCTAATAATTACAAATGCTATTAGAGAAGATATTGGAGATGGAGACCATACTTCATTATCATGTATTCCTTCGGATGCTACAGGTAAAGCTAAATTATTAGTAAAAGATGAAGGAATTATTGCTGGAATTGAATTTGCTAAAATGGTTTTTAATTATGTAGATGCTAATTTACAAGTAGAAACTTTAATTAATGATGGTGATGAGGTAAAATATGGTGATATTGCTTTTTATGTAACAGGTAAATCTCAATCTATATTAATGGCTGAACGAGTGGTTTTAAACGCAATGCAACGTATGAGTGCAATAGCTACAAAAACGAAGTTCTTTGCTAACTTATTAGAAGGAACAAAAACAAAAGTATTAGATACTCGTAAAACTACTCCAGGTATTAGAGCCATTGAAAAATGGGCAGTTAAAATTGGTGGAGGAGAAAATCACAGATTTGCTTTATACGATATGGTAATGATTAAAGATAATCATATCGATTTTGCTGGCGGAATTACACAAGCAATTACAAAAACTAAAAAGTATTTAGAAGATAAAAAACTGGACATTAAAATTATAGTAGAAGCACGTAGTTTAGAAGAAATCAAAGAGATTTTATCAAACGAAGGTGTTTACAGAATTTTAATAGATAATTTTAATTATGAAGATACTCGTAAGGCTGTGTCTTTAATAGGGGATACTTGTTTAACAGAATCATCAGGAGGAATTACAGATGAAACAATTCGTAAGTATGCAGAATGTGGTGTAGATTATATTTCATCAGGAGCTTTAACACATTCAGTTTATAATTTAGATTTAAGTTTAAAAGCAGTAGATTAATTTAATTTTTAGTAACATGAAAAAACATATAATTGTAGCAACAACATTAGCATTAGCAATATCTTGTACTACAAACGAAACTAAAAATACTAAAAAAGAAATTAAGATAGAAAATACAACGCTTATGGCAAATAATCCTTTAATGATTAAGAGTAGGTTAGATTATGGTACGCCAGATTTTTCGAAAATTAAAAATGAGCATTTTATGCCCGCTATTTTAGAAGGTATGAAATTGCAAAATCAAGCAATTCAGGCAATAATAAATACTAATGAAACGCCTACTTTTAAAAACACTATTCTATCTTTAGAAGAAAGTAGTAAAACATTAGACAACGTTACGGCTGTTTTTTATGCATTAACAGAAGCGAATACAAATGATACTATTAAAAGTATTCAGAAAGAATTAGCTCCAAAGTTTTCTAAACACAACGATGAGATTTTATTAAATACAAAATTGTTTGCTAAAATTAAGAAAGTATATGACGGTTTAGAAACTGCTAACTTAGATGCTGAAAGTAATCATTTAGTAAAAGAGTATTATAAGAATTTTGTAAAAGCAGGTGCTAATTTATCCGAAGATAAAAAAGAAGCTTTAAAAGATATAAATTCTGAAATAGCTACATTATCTAATGATTTTGGTAAAAAGCTATTAGATGCAAGTAAAAAAGGTGGAGTTGTTGTTACTGATGCGACAAAACTAAAAGGATTTTCTGATGATAAAATAAAATCCTTAGAAAAAGATGGTACATATGAAATTCAATTAATAAATACTACACAACAACCTTCTTTACAATCTTTAGAGAATAGAGAAATTCGTAAAGAATTATATGAAAAATCTATTCACAGGTCAGATGCAGGAATATATGATACAAGTGAATTAGTACAAAAAATGGTTTCTTTAAGAGCTAAAAAAGCTCAGATTTTAGGTTTTGATAATTATGCAAACTGGAGTTTACAAGGCACTATGGCAGGAACATCTGATGAGGTTTTTAAAATGTTTGAAGGTTTAATTCCTGAATCATTAAAAAAAGTAGCTTCAGAAACAAAAGAGATTCAAGCTGAAATGAACAAAGAAGTTAAAGATGAAACTTTAACAGCTTATGATTGGAATCATTATGCAGAAAAAGTACGTAAATCAAAATACGATTTAAACGAAGATGAGGTAAAACCATATTTTGAATTAACCAACGTTTTAGAGAAAGGTGTATTTTATGCGGCTACTAAATTATATGGAATCACTTTTAAAAAACGTACAGATTTACCAGTTTATCATGAGGATGTAGTTGTTTACGAAGTTTTTGAAGAAGATGGAAGTAAGTTAGGTTTATTTTATGGTGATTTCTTTGCCAGAGATAGTAAGCGTGGCGGTGCTTGGATGAGTGCTTTTGTAAAACAATCTAAGTTACGTAATCAAAAACCTGTAATTTATAATGTATGTAATTCACCAAAACCTGCCAAAGGAGAACCTGCTTTAATTAGTTTTGATGAGGTTGAAACAATGTTTCATGAATTTGGACACGCATTACACGGATTATTCGGAAATCAAAAATATGCTTCTATTTCAGGTACAAGTACCTCTAGAGATTTTGTAGAATTTCCTTCTCAATTTAATGAAAACTGGTCTACACATCCTGAGGTTTTAAATAATTATGCAGTGCATTATAAAACAGGAAAAGTAATTCCTGCTGAATTATTGAAAAAAATTAAAGATGCAGGAACTTTTAATCAAGGATATTCTATGATTGAAAATTTAGCTTCATCTAGTTTAGATATGAAATGGCATACAGTTTCTGTTGATACTAAAATTGAAGATGTAGCTAAGTTTGAAGAAGAAGCCTTAAAGCAAATGAAATTAAAAATTGCTGAGGTGCCACCAAGATATCGTTCTACTTATTTTGCGCATATTTTTAGTGGTGGTTACGGTGCTGGATATTATTCATATTTATGGACAGAAATGTTAAGTCATGATGCGTATGCTTGGTTCAAAGACAACGGGTTATTAACACGTGAAAACGGACAGAAATTTCGTGAGCAAGTTTTATCAAAAGGAAATACGATGGATTATGCAAAAATGTATCAAGATTTTGCAGGAAGAAATCCTGAAGCTACACCAATGCTAAAGGCAAGAGGTTTAAAATAATTCAGTTTTTGAATATATTTTTTTATAAAAATGTTGTGTTTATATTTATAAATACAACATTTTTCTTTTTTTAAGATACTTATTATTATCTTTAAATTTATTAATTACTTTGTGATTTTAGCTTTTAAAACGATTGTATCTTTGTTAAAAAAAAGTAGCTATACTAATGACAAAATCAATAGAAAATAAATTAAAAAAAATACCTATAATTAATTTATTGGTTCTTTTTTTTAAGGAAATTAAAATTCCAGGATTACAAGGAATGTCTTTGTACGATTTGTTTGAAATGTATGTAATCGGTATTGTAAAAGGTGCATTAACAACAAGAGCAGGAGGAATTGCATTTAGTTTTTTTATGGCTGTTTTTCCGTTTATGCTTTTTATATTATCGCTTATTCCGTATATTCCTATTGAAGGATTTCAAGAAAATCTATTTGGATTAATTCAAGAAATGTTACCGCCTAAAACTTTTGATGCCGTAGATATGGTGCTAAAAGATATTATTAATAATCAATATGGAGGTTTGTTATCTTTTGGTTTTTTGGCATCTATTTTTTTGATGACAAACGGTGTGAATGCTATTTTTGGCGGATTTGAATATTCATATCATGTAAAAGAAATAAGAAGTGTTTTTAAAGCATATTTTATTTCATTAGGAGTTTCATTATTGATGTCATTTTTCTTGATTATAACGGTTGTATTAATAATTTTATATCAAGTTGCTTTAGCTAGAATAGACCAGAAAGGCTGGTTTCATCCTGATGATTTAGATTTATTTTATTGGGGGAGAGGTTTGTTCTTTTTAATTATGATTTTTACGATTGTTTCACTTTTATTTCGTTTTGGTACAACTCAAGGAAAGGAAATAAAATTCTTTTCGCCAGGTGCAATATTAACAACTGTTTTATCGCTTCTTTCATTTTATGCTTTCGGAATTTATGTAGTAAAATTTTCAACATATAATCAGTTATACGGTTCTATAGGAGCTTTATTAATTCTGATGTTATTTGTCTGGATAAATGCTATTATTTTATTATTAGGTTTTGAATTGAATGCTTCTATTTACAGATTAAAACGTATTAATAAAACTTCGTAATGTAGCTATAAATTCAGATATTTGCCTGCTAAGTGGGTTTTGGTGTTTTTTATCAAAAATGAAATTCAACTAAAAGTAAAACTCATAAATAATCAATTATATTTTATCATTAATTATGAAACCATCAATTCCAAAAGGAACAAGAGATTTTTCATCAACAGAAGTTGCTAAAAGAAATTATATATTTAATACTATAAAACACTCATTCGAAAACTTCGGATTTCAACCTATTGAAACGCCAAGTTTTGAAAATTCATCAACCTTAATGGGTAAATATGGTGAAGAAGGAGATAGATTAATCTTTAAAATTTTAAATTCTGGAGATTATTTAAAAAAAGCTGATGAAACTTTATTATCAGAAAAAAATAGCCAAAAGGTAACTGCTCAAATATCAGAAAAAGCTTTACGTTACGATTTAACAGTGCCGTTTGCACGTTACGTTGTACAACATCAAAATGATATTACGTTTCCTTTTAAAAGATATCAAATTCAACCTGTTTGGAGAGCTGACCGTCCGCAAAAAGGTCGTTTCAGAGAATTTTATCAATGTGATGCCGATGTTGTAGGAAGTAAATCTTTATTACAAGAAGTTGAGTTTATTCAATTATATGATACTGTTTTTAGTAAGTTAGGTTTAAACGGTGCGACTATCAAAATTAATAATCGTAAAATATTATCTGGAATTGCTGAAGTTATTGGTGCAAAAGATAAATTAATCGATTTTACAGTAGCTTTAGATAAGTTAGATAAAATAGGAAAAGAAGGCGTTGTAAAAGAAATGCTTGAAAAAGGAATTTCTGAAGATGCAATTGAAAAAGTAGCGCCGTTATTTAGTTTTTCAGGAACAAATCAAGATAATTTAACTTCTTTAAGTAATATGTTAGCTGCTTCAGAAGAAGGTTTAGCAGGTGTAGAAGAATTACGTACTGTTGTTGATATGATTGAAGAAATCGGTTTATCATCAGCAAGTTTAGAGTTAGATGTAACTTTAGCACGTGGATTAAATTATTATACAGGTGCAATTTATGAAGTTTCTGCACCAAAAGAAGTGAAAATGGGTTCTATCGGTGGTGGAGGTCGTTACGACGATTTAACTGGAATCTTCGGATTAAAAGATGTTTCAGGAGTTGGAATCTCTTTCGGATTAGATAGAATTTACTTAGTTATGGAAGAATTAAACTTGTTTGAAGCAGTTGAATTGCCAAAACCAAGAGTATTATTTTTAAATTTTAATGAAGCTGAGAATTTATCAAAAATAAAAGCGATTAAAAATTTAAGAGAAAATAATATAAAATCAGAATTATATCCTGATGTTGCCGTGAGTAATAAACAAGAAAAGAAACAATGGAAATATGTTGGTAGTAGAGGCATAGAGTTTGTTGTTACTGATGTTGAGAACGAGGTGTTTGTCTTAAAAAATATGATAAATGGAGAGCAAACTACTTGTTCTTTAGATGAATTGAAAAAAATAATACAGTAAATTAATTACAATGTTGTAAATTTGCGCCCTAATAAAAGAAAGAAATGTCTGAAGTGAACAGCAATAAAATAAATGAAGAAAGAATAGATGATATAGGTGATAATCATGTAGGTACCTCGGCAAAAAATCCTTTAAGAGATGATGCTTTTGATTTATCTGATGAAGAAAAAATAGCTAAAATTCAAGAAAGCGTTAAAGATATTCTTGAAACGTTAGGTATGGATTTAACAGATGATAGTATGCAAGGAACACCAAAACGTGTTGCTAAATCATTTGTTAACGAAATTTTTATGGGATTGAATCCTGCAAATATGCCAAAAGCGTCAACTTTCGAAAATAATTATAATTATGGCGAAATGTTGGTCGAAAAGAATATCGTTGTGTATTCTACTTGCGAGCATCATTTATTGCCTATTATAGGACGTGCACATGTAGCTTATATTTCAGGAGGAAGAGTTATTGGTTTGTCTAAAATGAATCGTCTTGTCGAATATTTTTCTAAAAGACCACAAGTACAAGAGCGTTTAACGATGCAAATAGTACAAGCAATGCAAGAAGCTTTAGGAACTGAAGATGTAGCTTGTGTTATTGATGCAAAGCATTTATGTGTAAATTCAAGAGGAATAAAAGATATTGAAAGCTCAACAGTTACTGCTGAATTTGGTGGTAAATTTAAAGAGAAAAATACAAAACGTGAATTTTTAGATTACTTAAAAATGAATACTGATTTTAATTAATCAAAAAAAATATAATTTTTTAAATTAAAAAACTCTCAACATTTAAGTTGAGAGTTTTTTGTTTTTACAATAGTTGTTAATTAAAATAGCGTACCTGGAGCTTCAGGTGCTGGACTTTGAGCTTGTGCCTTTTGAGGATTAAGGATTAAATAAGTACCTAATGCTGTTAAAGTAGCATACTTTCCGTAATTCCCTATTTTTTTTAAAGCATCTTTTCTAGAGATGTCTTCACTATTATTTTTAGTTTGTTTTTTCATGGTGTTTTAGTTTAAAATAATCTTCTTAGTAATTTTACCTAAATTAGAATTTAATTGAATAATATAAATTCCTTCTGATGTTTTAGGTAGTTTAATTACCTTAACTCCATTTGATTTAAATTGTGTTGTAAATACTTTTTTACCTAACATTGAAAATACATTTAATGATGTATTGTCAGTTTGTAAACCAGTAATTGTTATGCTATTATTTTCAGATTTATAAATACTTACATTTTGTAAATCTTGTTGAGCTGGAGCATCGTTTAAGTTTTGAGAAGTCGTATGAATATAAAACTGCCCAGCACTTTTAGCCGCACTTTCTAAAACAACCTTATGGCTATTTTCAGAAATATTAGTAAATGTATTAGAAACTCTGTCTTCTAAGTATACTTTAATATCCGAAGGGAAATTTTGAGTATTTACAGAGAATGTAATTTGTTGACCAGCTTCAGCAGTTACTCCAACAGGAACAACCATTGTTTCTAAGTCAGTATTTGGTAATGATTGTATTGCTAATTTATTACCTTTATTATCTGTAATTAATTCTGTAAAGACTTCTAAATTAGCTTTGCTATCTGTAAACATTTTAGAGTCATATCCATTATCAAAACCAGTAGATTTATCTGTAATATAGAAAACTTTTGTTGATTTTTTATAATTCTCATTTTCTACAAATAACTCTAAAGATGTTTTAGGAGCAGATTTCATAAAAGTATCTGATTGATGACTTTGATTTGATGTAGCAAAAGTAACATCTGAATTAGAAATAGCATCAACAAAAAATGCTTGTCCTGGTGCAATTTCTAAAGAATTTACAGCATTATATGTTACATATTCTGTTCCATTCCACGCCCAGATAGTTTCTTCAGAAAGTAATGCTGTATTTGCATTTACAAAAGTAGCTGCATTTACATAAGCAGTGAATGGGTTACCAACTAAATTGAAATTAGTTCTATCTCCTGTTGTAATAGGGTAGTTAATATTTGTTGTATTTGCTGTTCCTGTGATAGAAATTTTTTCAGAATTAGCTAATTTAACAGATAATCCAAGTCCCGAAGCTATTAAACCAGTTTTACTTGTTTGTGCATATAACCAAGGAGCTCCAGTAACATTTGAATATTCTCCAATACCTATATTACTATTAGAACCGGTAGCAAAAGTATTATTTGCAATTACATTTTCATAAGTTCCTCCAGAAACTGGAATTGAAATTAAGTGCCAGTTTGTATCAGGAATATTTCTTTTATAAGTAACAGCACCTGTTACACTACTTTGAGGAATAAAAGAAGCACCTGAATTAATAGTTAGCGAACTAAACGTTACTGCAGAACTAGCAGTAGGATAATTTGTTAAACCAGCAGGAACTGTAATAATACTTGTAGCTGTTGGTACTGTATTAGTGTTCCAGTTACTAGCTGTATTCCATTCATTACTAGTGTTTCCTGTCCAAGTAATGCTTTCTGCATCAGGAGTTGAAGTTATAGCTAAATTATCAATCCATATTCTAGTTCCATATCCTGAGATGTTTTTAAATTTAATTAAAACATTATCTTGACCATCATATGCAGTTAAATCTATAGTTTCTTTTCTCCAATCTGATGCTTGAGAAGGAATAAAATCATTAGCTTCATTATCATCAGGAGTTTCTTCTAAATCACGAACAGCAACTGTTTCTAATTCAGTATGCATTTTATTGTAAACATCTGTCCAAGTAGCTCCACAGTTTGTAGAAACTAAAACAATTAAATTATCAGGAGCATCAGCATCAGGTACATATGAATTTGTAAATTTAGTATATGATACATCAAATTCCATTTTTTTATCTCCTGTTACTGAAAAATCAAATGGTTTTAATATTAATTCATCTATTTTATCAGTAGGGTTATCTGCATTGTTTATCACTAAACAAGAAGAGTCTCCATTACCAGCATCACTTCTTTTTTCCCAAAGAATTTCATCATTATCAGGGTTTATAATTTCCCAATCAGCAATAGGGAATGCACCTTCAAAATCTTCAATATATGGTAAAGAATTATTTCCTTTTACAGTAACAAATCCTGTTTTTGTAGTAGTAGTTCCTGTACCAAATGTATTACTAGCAGTTAATGTAACTTCATAAATACCAGCTTGATTGTAAGTAACTGTTGGGTTTTGATCTGTTGAAACAGCAGGTGTTCCTCCTTCAAAACTCCAGTTCCAAGATGTAGGTATTCCTGTAGATGTGTCTGTAAATTGAATTGTACTTCCTAAACAAGCACTAGTATCTTGTTTTTCAAAATTTGAAGTAGGTTTTTCTTGACTATCTGTTGTGATAGATACATTATCAATCCAAATACGAGTACCATAACCAGATTCATTTACAAATTTAACTAATACGTTAGATTCTCCTTGGTAATCAGCAAGTATAACTCTTTCTTTTCTCCAGTGTTCAGGTAAAGTAGGTATCCAGTCATTAGCTTCATTATTATCTACTGTTAAAGGATCATCTAAAACTTCTACAGTTTCTAATACAGTATGTGTTTTTTCGTATAAAGTAGCCCAAGTTGTACCACAATCTTTTGAAACTAAAACTTTTAATTTATCAGGACTAGCATCATCATATTTAGTATAAGCTACATCAAAATAAAAGTCTGTAGCACCTACTGATAAATCTAATGATGGTAACATTATTTCATCTAATTCACCTACGGTAGAGTTATCTGCATTATTCATAATCATACAAAAACTATCTCCATTTCCTGCATTAGCCTGCTCAAACTCTAAACCATCATCAAAATTAATAATTGTCCAATCTGTAGGAGGGAAAGTTCCTGAGAAATCTTCTGTAAATGATTCTGATTTTGGGGTTTTTAAAACTACAAAAGCTGTTTTACTAACAGTAGTACTTCCATATTCATTTGTAGCTGTTAAAGTTACATCATATGAACCAGGTCCATTATAATCAACAACAGGATTTTGATCTGTAGAAGTAGCAGGTGTTCCTCCTGGAAATTCCCAAGACCAAGAAGTTGGAGTTGCATTTGATGTGTCAAAAAATTCTACTTGTTCACTTGTACATAAAGAACTTCTTGTTTTTGTGTAAAATTGAGTTTCAGGAGCAGTGTTATTAACTAAAGATATGGTAACATTATCAACCCAAACACGAGTTCCGTATCCAGAGATATTTTTAAATCTAAAAGTTAAATTAGAATTTCCATCATAAGCACTTAAATCTATAATTTCTTTCCTCCAGTGTGATTCTTCATTAGGAATCCAGTCGTTTGGAGATAATGCAGATATAGTAGTTTCTAATTCTAAGTGAGTTTTAGAGTATACTTCATTCCAAGTTGTACCACAATCTGTAGATACTTCTACTTTTAGCATATCAGGGCTATCTGCATCAAATTTAACATAAGCTACATCAAAATACATTTGAGCTTTTGTAGCACTAGAGAAATCATAAAAAGGTAATCTTAAATAATCTTCTTCACCTGTAACAGCATTATCTGCGTTATTCATTATAATACATGAAGAGTCTCCATTACCTACATCATTACGTTTTTCCCAAGCTAATTTTCCATCAGGATTTGTAATAGACCACCCTTTAGCAGGGAAAGTTCCAGAAAAATCTTCAGAAGTATCAGTTGTAGTATATTGATCAACATCAATATAATCTAATGCTTCAGTTGTATTTGTTCCTGATGTATTTGTTACTTGTAGAGTTACTTTATATTTTCCTGGGTTAGCGTAAGTAACTGTAGGATTTATATCTGTAGATGTAGCAGGTGTACCTCCTTCAAAAGTCCATATTCTAGAATCTGTTAAACCAGTAGATATATCTTTAAAAATAACACTTTTAGTACTACAAATAGCTGTTTCATTACTCTTAAATATAGCTGTAGGAGTACGAGGAGTTATACCTGTTGCTATTAAGTTACTTGGTTGCCAAAGCGAGCTTCTAGGGTATGGAGCTGTATCTGTATCTTCTAACCACATATTCATTACTGCAACTTGATCTACAGTAAACATGTTTTGACAAGAAGTGTTATAATCCATATGATTCTCTAAGTTTGGATATACATTTGCAGCATTTAATACATCTCTTGTACATCCTTCTGAACCTAAGGTTGGAGGAGTATCGTCAATACCATCATTTTCTACAGTCCAAGTTCCTGCATCTTTATCACTACCATTAAAAGTATGTTTTAAACCAAAATAATGACCAAATTCATGTGACATTACTTTTTCAAAACCATTATTACTACCAGAAGGATTATCAGGACAAGCATCTGCTCTACCTACATATCTCCAATTGTATACAACTCTAGGAAATGCAGATTGTACTGGTAAAAAAGCATGACCAGACTGATATTCTCCTTCATCTAAACCATTAGAGTGTGATACGATAAATACTTGTAAATAGTATTTTCCATTTTTACCCCACCACCATTGGTCATCAGTAATTTTAGAATCATATCCATCAGCAACTTGATCACTATCTGCTTGCCAATTCATACCAGGAGTCTCCATTAAGTTACCATCAGGATCTTCTTTAGCTAAAATAAATTCAACATTATCCATTTTACTTTTTACAGCATCAAATCTTGGATCTGTTGTATTGTATCCTGGGAATTCACCACGGAAATCTTTATTAACAACTTCCATTACGTCGTTAATTCTACACTGCATTTGATTTCTTGTTACAGAACCTCCATTATTTAATATATGGAATACTACAGGGATTTTATAATTTATTAAGGCAGTTTTCTTGCCAAATTGTTTTTGAGCCTTCATTTTAGCCATTGACTGCCTAAATCTTGCTTCATCTTTTTCAGACAATTTTGTTCCGCATCCATTTATTTTTGTTTGACCGATAGCAGTCAAAGCAAATAGGATTAAGGTAAAAGTTGATAAGTAATTTTTTAAATTCATGATATTTTTTAATTTTATTAAAAGGTTAAAAAGGGAAAAAAAGGTGTTTTAATTAGTAAATAGTACTTTTATGCAAAGTATTTAGTTTTAAGCAGAAATTTAACATTTAAACCAACGAATGATAGTCTTATTAATATAAATACTGTAATTTCAATTAATTTAAATGTTAAATTTCTGCTAATTTAATTTTTTTTTATTTAAAAAACATAGTATTTCACCTTTTTTTATACGGTAATCTGTAAAATTAACTAGTTTGTTAACAGGGTTCTAGTTTTTACTGAAACCGCAAACTTTAAATTAATCGTTTTTTAAGGTTTTTACATGTTTTTTTATTTAAAATAGTTGTAAAGCTGATAACAAATTAGTAACATTTTCTTAATTAAAAAAAATAACTGTTTATAATGAATTTGAAAAAAATGGAGTTACATTTGTGTCTAAATAAACGTTGTTTACACTAAAGTAAATAACATATAATTTTTTATTATGAATAGAGGTACCGTAAAATTCTTCAATGAGTCAAAAGGATTTGGATTTATTACAGAAGAAGGATCAAACAAAGAACATTTTGTACATGTTTCAGGATTAATCGACGAAATTCGTGAGAATGACCAGGTTGAATTCGAATTACAAGAAGGAAAAAAAGGATTAAATGCTGTTGACGTAAGAGTATTATAATATATTATTACCATAGTAAACTTTTTTAAAAAATCCTTATCAATAAATTGATAAGGATTTTTTTTAGTTAATTATTGAAAAATTAATTATCAGAAGCAATTTCCCGCTTTCCGCACTCGCTTTTTTTGTTTTTTCGAAAAGAAAACCAAAAAAGAGCTCAAACAAATGCTTCAATCGGGGCTAGGCATTTGTACAAAACTATTATAATTTCTTATTTTATTGATTATTTAGAGTTTTTTTAAAACAAGATTCCCGTCATGTTGAATTTATTTCAGCATCACATAATACAAAGAACTATGGAAAATAAGGATTTTAAAAAAAATAAACCAGCTGTAAACCGAATAAACCAGCTGTTTTAAATTCAAATAATTAAAAATACTTAAAAAGTGAATTGTTTAATTATTTGGAAATCAATACTTAATAAAATACTTTCAAAATAAACAAAAAAAGATGCTTGCTGTTCCAACAAAAGGGCGTAGATTTGCAACCGCTAACGGAAAAACGCAAGTTTAAAAGTTAACAACAGTTCATTAAAACATCGGTAAGTATCACATTAATAAAATGTAAAAAATAAGTTAAGTTTAGCTTGTTTGTAACAAATAAAAGGATGTATATTTGCAACCGCTTTCAGAAAGCGCAACGATTAAAGAAATTTGGAAATGACAATAATATGTCAGTTAGTTCGATTCTAACGTTTCTACAAAAAAATGATAAGATTATTCTTGTCTCTGGTTTTTTTAAAGAGAACTAGGTTCATTGAAAATATTGAAATTGACAGCGTAAATAAGAGTAGAATAACCACGTTCTATTAAATTAGAACAAATTCTTTTGAAACTTATTCATTAATATTATTTAAAATATACAATGAAGAGTTTGATCCTGGCTCAGGATGAACGCTAGCGGCAGGCTTAACACATGCAAGTCGAGGGGTAACAGGTAGCTTGCTATGCTGACGACCGGCGAACGGGTGCGTAACGCGTATAGAATCTGCCTTGTACAGGAGGATAGCCTTTAGAAATGAAGATTAACACTCCATAATGTAGTGATTTGGCATCGAAACACTATTAAACATTTATGGGTACAAGATGACTATGCGTCCTATTAGCTAGATGGTAAGGTAACGGCTTACCATGGCGACGATAGGTAGGGGGTCTGAGAGGATTATCCCCCACACTGGTACTGAGACACGGACCAGACTCCTACGGGAGGCAGCAGTGAGGAATATTGGTCAATGGAGGCAACTCTGAACCAGCCATGCCGCGTGCAGGATGACTGCCCTATGGGTTGTAAACTGCTTTTATACAGGAAGAAACCGTGCTACGTGTAGCGCCTTGACGGTACTGTAAGAATAAGGACCGGCTAACTCCGTGCCAGCAGCCGCGGTAATACGGAGGGTCCGAGCGTTATCCGGAATCATTGGGTTTAAAGGGTCCGCAGGCGGTCAATTAAGTCAGAGGTGAAATCCCATCGCTCAACGATGGAACTGCCTTTGATACTGATTGACTTGAGTTATATGGAAGTAGATAGAATAAGTAGTGTAGCGGTGAAATGCATAGATATTACTTAGAATACCGATTGCGAAGGCAGTCTACTACGTATATACTGACGCTGAGGGACGAAAGCGTGGGGAGCGAACAGGATTAGATACCCTGGTAGTCCACGCCGTAAACGATGGATACTAGTTGTTGGACTTCGGTTCAGTGACTAAGCGAAAGTGATAAGTATCCCACCTGGGGAGTACGGTCGCAAGACTGAAACTCAAAGGAATTGACGGGGGCCCGCACAAGCGGTGGAGCATGTGGTTTAATTCGATGATACGCGAGGAACCTTACCAGGGCTTAAATGTGGTCTGACAGCTTTAGAGATAGAGTTTTCTTCGGACAGATCACAAGGTGCTGCATGGTTGTCGTCAGCTCGTGCCGTGAGGTGTCAGGTTAAGTCCTATAACGAGCGCAACCCCTATTTTTAGTTGCTAACAGGTCATGCTGAGGACTCTAGAGAGACTGCCGGTGCAAACCGTGAGGAAGGTGGGGATGACGTCAAATCATCACGGCCCTTACGTCCTGGGCTACACACGTGCTACAATGGTATGGACAATGAGCAGCCACTGGGCGACCAGGAGCGAATCTATAAACCATATCACAGTTCGGATCGGAGTCTGCAACTCGACTCCGTGAAGCTGGAATCGCTAGTAATCGGATATCAGCCATGATCCGGTGAATACGTTCCCGGGCCTTGTACACACCGCCCGTCAAGCCATGGAAGCTGGGGGTGCCTGAAGTTCGTTACCGCAAGGAGCGACCTAGGGTAAAACTGGTAACTAGGGCTAAGTCGTAACAAGGTAGCCGTACCGGAAGGTGCGGCTGGAACACCTCCTTTCTAGAGAAAGATGGTGAGTTACAAAAGGGAAATTTTACTCTTTGCTGTTAATTTTAAAAAACACTAATAACAAGCTATTATAGTCTCATAGCTCAGCTGGTTAGAGCGCTACACTGATAATGTAGAGGTCGGCAGTTCGAGTCTGCCTGAGACTACAAAAAGCAAGTTGTTAGAAAGGAAATTCTAGAAACTAGAGGATTCGACATTCAAATTCTGAATAGTATTCTAGGATTTATAATGGGGGATTAGCTCAGTTGGCTAGAGCGCTTGCCTTGCACGCAAGAGGTCATCAGTTCGACTCTGATATTCTCCACAATCAGATTTAAATCTGAAAAAGTTCATTGACATATTGGTAAAATGATATCGTAAAGAAATCAAGATAGAGAAGTTAATCTTCGGGTTAACAACAATATTTTTATAAAAATAAATAATTATAAAGAGCTCGTTCTAAACATTTATGTTTAGAGCAAAAAGTACAATAAGCTAAATAAGGGCGTATGGCGGATGCCTAGGCTTTCAGAGGCGATGAAGGACGCGATAAGCTGCGATAAGCTACGGGGAGGGGCACATACCTTATAATCCGTAGATTTCCGAATGGGGCAACCCGGTATGTTGAAGACATATCACCCGCAAGGGGGCAAACCCGGTGAACTGAAACATCTAAGTAACCGGAGGAAGAGAAAACAATAGTGATTCCGTTAGTAGTGGCGAGCGAACGCGGATTAGCCCAAACCAATACTGTTACGGCAGTGTTGGGGTTGTAGGGCTGCGAGATTAGAATCTAAGAGAACTAGAATTGTCTGGAAAGACAAACCAAAGATAGTGATAGTCTAGTATAGGT
>NZ_JBFCVV010000001.1:2642500-2703636 GCF_041053065.1 Tenacibaculum salmonis
AAAACCTTTAAATCTTTGTTTTCTAACATCAGTGTTTCAATAACAGAAACATCTATAGTTGATATTTTAAGAGCAGTTACATTAGGAAGAACAGAAACTCTTCTAAGAATATCCGTTGAAAGCGCATGATATCCGGCTGCATCAGGATTGTTATAAGGCATAATTGTTACACCTGCACCTCTTGCTGTTACTTCCGCAAGTTCATAGTACGCATACATTTCTTCTTCAGAAGGAACTGCTTTAGTTTTTGGTGGCATTACCATAACAGTATCCACTCCAACGGTAGCAAGATCTTCAACGATTTTGGCAAGTTCTTCTTTAGTTTCTGCTGCAGCTCCACTAATTAAGGGTACATTGTATTCTTTAGCAACCTCAGAAAGAGCTTTAAGTAAAGAAAGGCGTTGTTCTGAGCTTAGGTAGCTGTTTTCACCTAGAGTACCAGATCCAACAAGTCCGCCCATTCTGTTTCCTCCTTTTCCTTCAACTTTTAAAATATCTGAAGCGTATTTTTTTGTTGCTTCTAGGTCAATTTCAATAGCACCAGATTTTGACTCTTTTAGCCATGTAAATACTGCCGGCATAACGCTATATCTCCAATCTGAATTATTTTTTTTTATCATATTTATTCTTGTCTAAAATTATATCAATAAAATTTTTCACAAAACTATGCAAAATTATTCAAAAAGTTTCAAATCAGTCAAAGAAGAGATAAAATATGTCAATCACCGAAGTTTAGTTTTTCTTCTTTTTAGTTTACCGATTTACTATTTTTATGAAATAGAAGATTAGTATAAGAAATGTTTTTATGAATTATATTATTTCAAGAAACTTAAAATTTTTATTTTTTTTGTTAAAGATGTTTGTTTAATTTGTTGTTTATTAGTATTTTATATTTCGTTTTAGCTTTGTAAGATTGGGGGTTTTGTGTTTTTTTCATTTATTTAATACGATCTATAGCTAATATTTTTATTTATATACTCCTTCTTTGACATATTTAAATCGATATTTAAATATCGATTAAGGTTATTATAAATATTAATAGCTTTTTTTTTTGTGTTTTTTTGCTAAAATAGTATTTGTAATTATGTATTATACTGATATATATTGACCTTTTTTTAGCCGTTTATTATGATGCAAAAAATAATTTGAACGATATTTTTTTTAAAATTGTTAGTTCAGGGAAATTTACATTATTTATTCGATATGATTTATATTTTATATTAGGATTTAAATGTACTTCTGCAGGTTTTCTTAAATTTAGGCTAAAATGTGTTCTTAAATTATTGTATATCTCTACCGCTTGTTTTGTAATTTCTTTAGCAATAGCTGTATTTTTGATTATTTCTTTTAAAGCATATTCGTACTTTAAAGTTCTATTAATTCTTTCAGCAATAGCATTTTCGTAGGGATCATATTTTTCGGTCATACTGATTATAATTCCATTACTTTCAGCAAACTCAGTGTATTTAGGATTACAATATTGGAATCCTCTGTCAGAATGATGGATAAGTTTTTCATGAGGGTATTCCCTATTTTTAATAGCCATAGCGAGCGCATCGGAACAAAGTGATGTCTTCATATGGTTGTCGAGTTTATACCCCATAATTTTCTTGGAGTAGGTATCCGTAACGATTGCTAAGTAGTTGTGACCATTTTCAGTTTTGATGTATATAATATCAGTTACCCAAAGTTGTTCTGGTCTAGTAGGAACGTGGTCTTTTACAAGGTTTTTATATTTTCTAAAAAGATGTTTAGAATTTGTTGTTGTTATATAGTTTTTTCTTTTGGTAAATCTTTAAGCCTTCCATTATTTCTAACACTTAGAAAACTTAAGTTGTATAAACTTCCTATTTCTTTTGGAAGTTCTTTAATATTCGATGCTTCTATAGATAATCCTTTTAAGTTTTTTAATTTAGATATTGATTTAGGAAAGTTTTTAAGATTTGAATAATCTAAATTTAAGTATTCAAGACTTTCTATTTGTGCTAATTGATTAAAAAGTTTATCAAAGTCATTAATTTTGTTGCTTGATATTTTTAAAGCTTTTAACTTTCGAAACTGTTTAATATCATCAGGAAGTTCTACAATTTCTCCGCTTCTTAAATTTAAAATTTCTAAGTTTTTATCTAAATATTTTAAGTCTGATATGTTATGTTTTTTTACTTTGTAAAATTGTTTTTCATAGATTGGTTCAAGTAAAAAATTGTAAGTTAAATTAATATTTAGTCGAATTAATTTGTCGAATTCAGTTGCCTCTGCAAAAAAAGGTATTTTATTAAAATTATTTATTTCTAATTTATCATTAACAATTAATTCCATCAAATCATCATCTTTATTAAAACCATAATTTTCCAAAAATGCTGTATCCCAAAGAGCTCCTTCTTTATTACCTGCAAAATATTTAGAGTAAATTTTATAATAATAGATAACTTTAGTGTTTTCGCTTGAGTTTGGGTAACTTAAAGTTTCTTCATAGTTCAATGAAGATTTTTCATATGATTTATTTAAAAATTGTGCATTTGCTTTCATTAATAAAGTCTGTTGAGAAATACCGTAATATTTCTCTATTAGTTCAACCTCATTTATCGCTTCATTATATTGTTTGTTTTCATAATGATTAATGTATTTAAGTAATCGACCTCTACTCGAAGTTTTGTAGTTATTTAGAAATACTTTTAAGTTATTGGTGATTTTTTGATTGTTTTCTATTGGATTTATTTTGTTTAAACAAAGTGCTCTACTGAAATATAAAGCAGTATCATTTGGCTTTCTTCTCAATCCTTCTTCTACATAGTTCAGGGCTTTATTCCAATTATTCTTTTCGATTGATTTTATATAAGATTCTTTTAATTCTTCATCAGACAAATTCTTAATACAAGAACTTAGTATTATTAAGCAAATTATTGTTAAGTATTTTCTCATATTTTAAATTAGAAAATCAGTATTGATTTATTCTTTTGAGTGCGTTTTTAATGTTTGCTAACGGTTAATGTATGGTGTCGTAGCATCCCGAAGGGTGCTATGCACTATACATATTGTTAGTGAAAGTTAATGTTATTTTGCGTCTTTTTTTATTTTGAACGTCTATTAATTAATAGATGTTGTAAATTTACAGATATGCAAACAGAAATAGTAAAAGTATGGAATGACATGAACAATCGTTTATCTAATTTTGTAAATAGTAAAGTTCATAATTCGGAACTCACTAAAGATATAGTGCAGGATGTTTTCTTAAAAATCTTTTCTAAGAATGATACCTTAAAGAATAAAGATAAACTTGTCTCTTGGATTTATCAGATTACCCGTAATGAAATTGTCAACCATTTCCGGAAAAATAAATTCACTTCTGAGCTAGATGAAATTGAAGCAATAGAAACATTGGATCAAAGTCTTACCTCCGAAATTTCTGAATGTATGCATCCAATGATAAACAACCTGCCTGATAAATATAGAGAAGCATTAATTCTTTCAGATATTAAAGGAATCCCTCAAAAAGAAATTGCCAAACAATTAAATATTTCATATTCCGGAGCAAAATCAAGAGTGCAAAGAGGTAGAGAAATGTTGAAAGCAACATATCTCAAGTGTTGTGATATCTCTACAGATGTATATGGTGATGTACTTGATTATAACCAAAAGGGATGCGTTGATGATTGTGATGATTCTTGTGATTGAATAATATTTTGCGTCTTTTATTTAGGCTGACGTCTATAGAGTGAAAATATAAATTAGTAACTCAAAAAATATACGTTATGTCACAAAAAATTAAAGATGTAGTTAAAAAAACTTACACAGAAGTAGCAAAAGTAGGCCTTGGAGCAGGTTGTGGTCCAGCATGTTGTTCTCCCATACAAGATGTTATGAATGATAATTGGTCGATGAGTGAGAGCTATGCCGAAATGGATGGTTATCAAGAAGATGCTGATTATGCCCTAGGATGTGGATTACCAACACGAGATGCTAAAATTAAGGAAGGTGATACCGTTCTTGATTTAGGTTCTGGCGCAGGAAATGATGTTTTTGTAGCAAGAAGTGTTGTTGGTGAAATGGGTAAAGTTATCGGTGTAGATATGACTGAGGCGATGATTGCTAAAGCAAATCAAAACAAAGAGAAGTTAGGTTTCAGTAATGTTGAGTTTAAATTAGGTGAGATTGAAGACTTGCCAATTGAAGATAACTCAATTGATGTTGTAGTTAGTAACTGTGTAATGAACTTAGTTCCTAGTAAAGAAAAAGCATACCAAGAAACTTACAGAGTGTTAAAACCTAATGGTCATTTCAATATGTCTGATATTGTATTGCTTGGCGATTTACCCAAAGGAATAAAAGAAGCAGCACAATTGTATGCAGGTTGTATTTCAGGAGCGTTAGAAAAAGAGGCTTATTTAAAAGTGATTAAAGACGCAGGCTTCAAAAACATTACAATAACTAAAGAAAGAGCAATTGATGTACCTGATCATGTATTTCTTCAATATGTAAGCCCGGCAGAATTAGAAGAATTTAAGTCAAGTAGCAATGCTATTATAAGCTTAGGAGTTTTTGCGAAAAAATAATTACAACCTCCTCTCTGAAAAGGGAGGAGGTGATTTCATTTATAAAATAAGAAGATGAGTACATTCGATATAAAGTATAGCTACAAAAATAATTACGTTAAAAGTAATCCAAACTATTTAAAATCAATGTTTGGTAAAACAGATTTAATGCCTTTTTGGTTGGCTGATATGGATTTTAAGGTAGCAAACCCTATTGCCGATGAAATTAAAAGATTGGCTGAAAGAGGCAATTTTTCTTACGAATTTAATTCAGAAGAGGTTTTAGAAGCGATTGCAAATTGGAACAAACGTAGAAACGATTTAGAATTAAATCCCAAATCATTTATTCAAGTTCCTGGGGTGTTAACCGGTTTAGCCTTGTTAATTAGAGAGCTTACAAACGAAGGTGATGGAGTATTGGTACAAACTCCAGTTTACCATCAGTTTTTTCAATTAATTAAAACTGCCAATAGAGAATTAGTAGAAAACCCTCTTAAAATAGTTGATGGTAAGTATCAAATAGATTTTGAAGATTTTGAACAGAAATTAAAAGCTGAAAACGTTAAAGTGATGATACTTTGTAATCCACATAATCCAATAGGGAGAGTGTGGAATAGAGATGATTTGCAAAAAATGGTAGATATTGCAAATGAGTATGGTGTTACAATAATTAGTGACGAAATTCATTCAGACATTGTATATAAACCTGCTAAATTTAACAGTATTGTTTCTTTAGAAAACAGTCAAAACCACATAACCGTTTTAGGTTCTCCAGCTAAAGCTTTTGGAATGCACAGTATTTCTAACGGTTATATCTACATACCAAACCAAGAAATTCATAAAAAAGTGAAATCTACCGTTACTTCAATGTATTTAGATCATGGTAATGTAATTTCTAGTTATGCAACACTTGCTGCTTATAACAAGTCTGAAGATTGGATAAATGAGGTTATTGATTATTTAGATGTAACAATTAATTGGGTTGAGAACTATTTAGCAAAAGAGCTTCCTCAAATTAAAATGTTTAAACCAGAAGGAACATATCAGATATGGTTAGATTTTTCAGGGTTAAACCTTTCAAACACAGATTTGAATACCTTAATTGTAAATCAAGCTAAATTGGCTTTAACACCTGGTGTTTGGTTTGGCAAAAACCACAATCAATTTATGAGAATAAATATAGCTTCACCTTTGGCAGACATTAAACTGGCCATGGTTCAATTAAAAAGTGCAATAGAAATTGGCGTAGACTTTTGTGAATCCAATGAATCAGCAGATAATTCATGCTGTTGTTAATATCACATTTATAACATAAAAAAAAGGAACTATAAAATAGTTCCTTTTTTAATTTATTAAATTTTTTCAAAGAAAAATTCAGGCTCATTTCTTTCTGTCAAATTTGTTGAAAACCATTCCACAACATTCTTTATCCAAGGGTTTTCAAAACTCTATTATACTGATATAGGTTGACTTTTTTTTTAGGTTAATTTATATGGTTCAAACTATTTTTTTTAGTCGTTTATAATGCGAAAAATAATTTGAACTAGATTTTTTTAAATAGTTAGTTCGGGTAAATTTACATTATTTCTTCGATATGATTTATATTTTATATTCGGATTTAAATGTACTTCTACAGGTTTTCTTAGATTTAGGATAAAATGTGTTCTTAAATTATTGTATATATCTACCGCTTGTTTTGTAATTTCTTGAGCAATAGCTGTGTTTTTAATTATTTCTTTTAAAGCATTTTCGTACGGATCATATTGTTCTGTCATACTCATTATAATTTCATTACTTTCAGCAAACTCAGTGTATTTAGGGTTACAATATTGGAATCCTCTGTCAGAATGATGTATAAGTTTTTTATGCGGATATTTCCTATTTTTAATAGCCATAGCGAGCGCATCGGTACAAAGTAATGTCTTCGTGATTATCGAGTTTATACCTCATAATTTACTTGGAGTAGGCATCTGTAACGATTGCTAAGTAGTTGTGTCCATTTTCAGTTTTGATGTATGTAATATCAGCTACCCAAAGTTGCTCTGGTCGAGTAGGAACGTGTTCTTTTATAATGTTTTTATATTTTCTAAAAAGATGTTTAGAATTTGTTGTTGTTACATAGTTTTTTCTTTTAGGAATAAGTAAGTTATGAAGCCTTAAAAATCGATAAAACTTATCTCTACCTATGTTAATATTCTGATTAAGCATATCGTTTTTCAATTCTGTATATAGTTTAATTACTCCAGTTTTAGAACCTACAGTTTTACGATATTTTTGTACCATTTTAACTAGTTTTTTATCATTTAACTGTTTGTTTTCTTGTTTTTTAATTCTTTTGTAGAATGCTTGTTTACTAATCCCAAAACACTGATAGAACCATTTTCTTTTAAAATGTTTTTCTTCTTTATTTCTATCTCTTTTGCTAATGTTTCGGGCAACGACTTTTTTGACATATCGACTCCAGTAATGATTTCCATATCGGCAATAATATCTTGCTGAAAGTCTTTTACAAACTCCAGTTCTTCAATTCGTTCCTTTAGTTTTTTAATTTCATCTAATTTACTCATACCATTATTTTGTTGAGCTAAGGTACTATATTTTCTAATCCAATATGAAATAGTAGTTCTAGGAACATCATATTTTTTGGAGGCAAAGTTTGTAGATATTTGACCATTTTGAATTTGGTCAACGATGAATAATTTGAGTTCTAATGTTACTTTTTCGTACGTTTTTTTTCGCCAGGGTTGTTTTTGTAATTTCATAAGTGACTATCAATAATTGATGAATTTTTAGTCAACCTATTTCAGTAAAGTTCTTGGATTCAATGTTCTAACGCAACAAAGCGTTGTTAATTTTTGATGGTACTAAGCTATGTTTTTTATTTCAATATCCATCATTTCTTTAGGAGTTTTGTACGCTATAATTTTCCGAGGTCTATTGTTTAATTTTTGTTGAATAATTTGTAGTTGATTTTGGCTAATTTCATTAAAATTAGTACCCTTAGGCAGATATCGTCTAATGAGTCCATTTGTGTTTTCATTGGTGCCTCTTTCCCACGAAGAATATGGATGTGCAAAGTAAATTTTCATACCTGTTTTTTGTGTTATTTTTTGATGCCTTGCCATTTCAATTCCGTTGTCATATGTCATTGATTTTTTATAAATAGGATTTAATTTATTCAATATTTTACTAAACTGATTGGCAACTTCCATCGCTTTTTTCGATTTTAGTTTGATGATTAAAGTGAACCTTGTTTTGCGTTCAACAATTGTTCCGATAGCACTTTTATGGTCTTTTCCAATGATTAAGTCACCTTCCCAATGTCCAACTTCATCTCTAAGTTCAATATGCTTAGGTCTGTTGTCAATACTAACTTGATTGATTATTTTAGAGTCACCACCACGTTTTTTTTTATGAGGTCTCCGCCTTGTTTTTTTACGAACTAGAAGTTTTATTAATTTTTTATTTAAACTAGCTTGTGGTCTGGTGTAAATGTGTCTATAGATAGCTTCATGTGAAATAGACATTATTGGGTTGTTTGGATATAACTCTTTGAGTCTTCCTGAAATTTGTTCAGGAGTCCAGTTAGATAAAAGTCCTTTATAAACAAAAAATTTGAGTAGGGAATAGGTGCTTATTTTATCAAGGTTTCTTTTGTTCGCATAATCATCTTTAGCGTTCCAATGTGCTAATTCAGCATCATATTTATCTTCTTTATTTTGTACCCATTTAGAGACTTCTCTAAAGATTGTTGAACGTGCTCTTTTTAATGTTTTAGCGATATAAGATTTAGACTTTTTTTCATTTAAAAGAGTCTGAATAATAACTCTTTCTTTTAGAGTTAAACGTCTATGCTTTTTTATTTCCATTTTACAAATCTATAATTTTAGATTTGTTGCGTTAAGTTATTGAATGGAGCGTTCAATTCCGCCATTACTTGCAACGGTTTTGTATATGAAACGTAGCGTATAAAAATACGATAAATTTCGAGTTTAACACAAAGCCAAATTTTTACATTTTGTTTTTATCTTTTCTATTTTAAAAGCCAAATTAAAAATTTGGCGGAACTTTCTAAATAAGCAAGAACCTTTGAGTTTAACACTTATTAGCTATGTTTTATATACGGTGTTAGGCAACGTTATTTTTTAAATTTAATTGTCTCAATATCAGTATTAAATTATCCATTTCACTTTCTTTTATACCATAGTTAAATGTGTCTTTTTAAATTTCTGCTTTAATAAATTCTTTGAAAACTAATAAAATTAAAAATGATACCGCATACCAACCAATAAACTACCTTTTAACTGCTCTAATTTAGTGAATTGAGAATATGAGTTGTCACTACGATATGTTATACGTGGATTATTTTTTAGATTGAGAATATTATTACCTTTTAAAAAAAGCTCTATATTCCTGCTAAATTTCCATTGCAGAGAGAATTTTAAATCGTTTATTTCTTGATTTTTAAAACCGGATTTTATTTTAGTGTATTTATAACTCAAACTCCATAATAAATTATTATATTTTCCATAAACTTCAGGAATGACATAGAAATTATTTATACTGTAATCAAGTTCTGAAAATTCATTTTTGCTAACATTTCTATTGTAAAATAAATTTATACGCGTATTTGCAAAACTTTTTCTATCTAGGTTTAATATTAGTCTTGTAGAGTAAGAAAATAAATCATTCATACTTTTTTTCGTGTTAAAATAGGAGTACGTTTTCGTTTTTACAAATTCGGCTGAAAATCTATATTTTAAACTTTTAATAGAACTATTATATTTAGATTTTATCATAAAACTATGTGACGGAACTCTTTCGTAATTTTTTTCTATATAATTTTCTTTTACTACTGTGTTATAACTTATCGCATTTTTTGTAATGGTATAATTCGCCATAATATCAAAAGTTGTACTTCTAGTATAACTGTATGCGTTGTAATTTAACCCAAAAACGGTGTCTTCTATAGGTGTAAAAATATCTATATTAGGATTAATTATAGTGTTATAATTTGAGATTAATTGCACTAAATTAGATTGATAAATTGAACAATTTTTATTTTTTTGTAGAAAATTAAAATTTAATGATTGATTATTTTTAAGTTGATAACTTAACAACAAATCAGGTAAAGCCCAATTCTGGTTTGTTCTTAAATTATTTATATTTAGACTGTTATTTATATAATTTAAGCCGATTTCAGTGGAAAAATTCCAATTAAATTTATGATATAATTTATTATAAAAGCCAAATTGATTTTTAACGCCTTTTAAGTTTAAATCAAATTTATTATGATTAGAATTTAAGTCTATTTTATTAATTTTACTTCCAAATGATACTATTGATTTCAGTTCTGTTTTTTTAGAGAAATTGTAAAAACTCGAAATGTCTAAGTTAATATTATTCAATTTGTCATTTCCTTGATTTAAAAGTTGGGGTTCGTTTGTAAAATCTAAACCTAAAAATGGTTGATTTGCGTTATAATTTATCGTGCTTTTTTGATTTTTAATATCATAAAACAAATTTAGTTCAATATAAAAATCATCTTTTAATTGATTTTTATATGCTAAATTTTGCCCCAAAAAAAACAATTTATTTTCTTTTTTTTGAGATACATTGAAATTCTGATTAATATTTTTAAAATAATTATCTTTTAAAGGGTTAAATTTAAAATTATAAGTCAAAACTTCATTTTTATTAATTTTATGGGAGAGTGTAACATAAGAATTCCCTAAATAACTGGTTGAATTTTGAACTTTATGTTCATTAATTACAAATGGGTTTTCTCCAACATAAGTTTTCCTATTTGTTAGCAATTCATTAATATCTGTTTTATCAAAGTTAATATATCCTGTCAATTTTGTTCTTTTTGAAAATTGATTGGTAAAATTGATTGAGTTAAAAAATGTTTTTCTTGTATGAGTGTCGTTTTTTACAAATACAAAGCGTGGTGTTTTGGAATGGTCAATTTCCAAAGTTCCTGTTCCGTTATTTCTATTGCTTTTTACAAAGTTTTTGATTCCACCGCTCATTTCAATATAATCCATCAGATTAATGGCAGGTTCGCCAATATTGTTTGCCTCGGATACCAAAGCAAAATTTCCCTTATTGACAAATTTAAACAAATTTGAATGTGCCTGATATTTTTCTAATAGTCCTGATTTTCCGTCAATGTTTCCAACAATTCTATTTCTATAATCTTTTTTTAGAGTAACATTTAAAACGATTTTTCCTGTTTTTTGTGACGATATATCATCAAAGTCTTTGAAGTTTTTTAAAAGTTTTATTCCTTTTATAGCTTCAGCACTTAAATTTTCGGTTGCCATTTCGTGCTTTTTACCAAAAAAATCATTGCCATCTATGATGACTTTTTCAATTTTTCTGCCTTGATAATTTATTTTTTTATTTTCATCAATTGATAGTCCAGGAAGTTTTTCTACAATGTCTTTTAAATTACGTTCTGTTTTGTTCGTTATACTGTTGAGTTTGTAAGTTATTGTATCATTTTCAACTTTAAATTCTTTAAAATCTACATTGATAATAATCTCTTTTAATTCTTCAACTCTTTCTTCAAGGGGTATTTTTAGGTTATTAAAATTTTTAAGTTGAATATTTTTAAGTTTATAACCTAAAAGTCTAATTTTTAAGAAATATTGTTTTTTGTTATCAGGAATTGGCAAAGAAAATTCGCCTTTCTCGTTAGAAGAAGTATAGTTTTGAGTTAAATCGGTTTCTTTTTCAACAAGTTGAATAGAAGCAAAACCAATAGGCTTGTTGTTTATGTTAACAACAAGTCCTTTTATTTTTGTTTGAGCAAATGTATTGATTGCTATTAAAAAAATAATAATTTTTATTGACTTCATTTAAATTAATGAAGTGATCTACCTTTACGCTCTATAATAAAAGGTTTAGGATTTCTAAATTCTTCCTCTGTAATTAATTCATACTTTTTATCCAAAGTCTTAAATTTAATGGTTTTTGGATAATCTAAACTCACTAATTGATATGTTTTAAATTGATTTAAAACTTCTATAAAAACCGCTAACCCAGGTAATCCATCGTACGAGTTAGGCGCACCTATTATGCCAAAATCATCAGTAAACCAACAAATAATTTTTTCATCATCATTAGAACCTATGGCTTTTCTACAATTAAAACCATTTATATTTTTACGTTCATGGGTAATTTTCCAATCAATAAAATTAATCTTTCGTTTTAATACTCTTGTCGGTAAATCAGGGTATTGATTACTTTTAGTTTGATAAAATTGTGTTTTACTAACAAAATCCTTGATAATTAATATTTCACTTTTACCGTTTTCTTCATTAATATTTCCTTTTTTTGTTTTCGAAATATTCATTGAAGGAACAAAATACATCGCTTTTTTTGAATTACCCTCTAACACAGCTAATGAAGTAGAGGCTGGTGATGTAATAGAGTCTTTAATTTGATTAAAATTAGGGAAATCTTTCATGTACGCTTTAAATTCATTCTTTATACGACGTTCTTTTAAGATTTCCTTATATGTAATACGGTAGTTTTTTGATTGTGAAACACCAATTATAGGAATTAAACATAATATTAAAATAAGTTGAAATTTTACCATATTAAAATTACCTAGCCTGACCTGTTCCACAATCTATAATCACCATCATTGTATGTTTAGTAATATTACCATCTTTACTGGTTATATACAGGTCTCTGTAATGTATCTGACATATAGGTTTATCTTTTTTATTACTTTTTTTTGTAATTTCAAATTTAGTTAAATTAATATGTTTTTTAGGAGTTTTAGTATTTTTGTCATTTGCAAAACTCACCGAGCTTAGAAGTATTAAACTTCCAATAATTAAATTTTTCATATATCATTATTTTTTTATGAATTAATAATAGTTCAAATATGAGTATTAATATTTGAAATTCCAACTTTCTTGGATTCAATGTTCTAACGCAACAAAGCGTTGTTAATTTTTGATGGTACTAAGCTATGTTTTTTATTTCAATATCCATTATTTCTTTAGGAGTTTTGTACGCTATAATTTTCCGAGGTCTATTGTTTAATTTTTGTTGAATAATTTGTAGTTGATTTTCGCTAATTTCATTAAAATTAGTACCCTTAGGCAGATATCGTCTAATGAGTCCATTTGTGTTTTCATTGGTGCCTCTTTCCCACGAAGAATATGGATGTGCAAAGTAAATTTTCATACCTGTTTTTTGCGTTATTTTTTGATGTCTTGCCATTTCAATTCCGTTGTCATATGTCATTGATTTTTTATAAATAGGATTTAATTTATTCAATATTTTACTAAACTGATTGGCAACTTCCATCGCTTTTTTCGATTTTAGTTTGATGATTAAAGTGAACCTTGTTTTGCGTTCAACAATTGTTCCGATAGCACTTTTATGGTCTTTTCCAATGATTAAGTCCCCTTCCCAATGTCCAACTTCATCTCTAAGTTCAATATGCTTAGGTCTGTTGTCAATACTAACTTGATTGATTATTTTAGAGCCACCACCACGTTTTTTTTTATGAGGTCTCCGCCTTGTTTTTTTACGAACTAGAAAGTTTTATTAATTTTTTATTTAAACTAGCTTGTGTTCTGGTGTAAATGTGTCTATAGATAGCTTCATGTGAAATAGACATTATTGGGTTGTTTGGATATAACTCTTTGAGTCTTCCTGAAATTTGTTCAGGAGTCTAGTTAGATAAAAGTCCTTTATAAACAAAAAATTTGAGTAGGGAATAGGTGCTTATTTTATCAAGGTTTCTTTTGTTCGCATAATCATCTTTAGCGTTCCAATGTGCTAATTCAGCATCATATTTATCTTCTTTATTTTGTACCCATTTAGAGACTTCTCTAAAGATTGTTGAACGTGCTCTTTTTAATGTTTTAGCGATATAAGATTTAGACTTTTTTTCATTTAAAAGAGTCTGAATAATAACTCTTTCTTTTAGAGTTAAACGTCTATGCTTTTTTATTTCCATTTTACAAACCTATAATTTTAGATTTGTTGCGTTAAGTTATTGAATGGAGCGACCGAAGGGAGGATTGTCGGTAACGTTCCGTGTATGGTGTCGTAGCATCCCGAAGGGTGCTATGCACTATACATTTTGTTATAGGCTTTTTTTTAACTGTATTGTTTTAATCTGGCTTGAATTGCTCTTCCCATACCAGTTTAGCAATAGCAAAAATATTTTCACTTGTTAAAGATTTCATAGCTTCATCATCTTCTGAGTCGGTGTCGCTATTATCCGTCTCGCGTCCCATGTCAGATACAGAAATTTCACCGCTTCTATTGGTGTATCTTTTCATTTTAGCTAAATGAGTCTGAAGATTAGTATAAATGGCTTGTAAATAAGATTCTGCATTGTTAATTGAGTCTAATAACTCGGCAAGTTGCTTCTTCGAGGATTCAGAAATCCAAGCATAACCTGTGTATTTTCCAAGTAAATGTTGTTGTCCCAATTGGGCAAAATACGCCTGACATGCCAAGCATGCTACTTTTGTTCCACCTACCGCTTTCATCTTAGCTTTAACCTCTTTAATCTTAATGTTTATTGCAACTTCTGCATGATACTTTTTCTTATTTGGAGGCACCCTAAGTCTTCGTTCACCATAATCTTTACCAAATCTACGAGCACTTTTTGCAGCTAACCTAGCCTCCGATCTCTTATTTGACTTGTGAATAGCTGTAACAACATACGGTATTAAATCCTTTGAGGACACTTTTTTTGATTTGCGTAAATCATCAGGAATTACAACAAGTTTTGCTATTTGTCTCTTTCCTTTATTTGTTCTTACTGCACGTTTTGCACTTTTTAGCAAGCTCTGCCTGCGAGCGTCAATATTAAGAGGTCGGATTTCTGAAATGTAGAACTTAGATACGAGTTGATCCTTATAGGGGGCAAACCTCTTGTTAGCTGTGTCAGAATTCGCTGAAATATAGACTTCATGAGCCTTATCTAATACGTCAGACGCATGGGCTGTTTGGATTTCCGGGGTTAATTTCCCTGTTTTGCTTTTATTTACATATTCCTTTGCTTTTGCGCTGAAATTTGTAAGTCGAGCCTGTTCAGTGCTAATTTTCGCCTGATTAGTTTCTTCCATGCCAGCTATATATGTTGCTGGGTTCATTGGGGTGAATGAGCTGTCTGTTTTAAAGGCATCTTTTATTTTGTGGATTTTATTAATCATTTTATTAGCACGGTCTATAGAGTCATTTAGCTGTTTTATTTTCTGAGAATGAGTTATAGTAGCAACTCGTTGAACAACTCCTCTTATAGTTTTATGCTGAATAGTTTTTCCATCTCCTACCCCATTAAAGTGGTCTATTTTTGAAGCCTTCGAACCCATAACATCAGCCTCTTTTTCTAACCCTGTATCATCATTGATATTGACCTTACCTTTCATTTGCATGGTAGGTTTTACTCTACCTTGCTTCTGCTGAACCACATGCCAAGCTTCATGTGGTAAGTGTTTTTCTTGCCCAGAACCTAGATGAATATCCGTTCCTTGAGCATATGCATGGGCTTGTAGTTGAGCTGGTTTATCTGAGTTGTAATGAACCTTGACATCATCCATTGAGTAGCCAGATAGGTTTTCTATTCCCGATTTGAGATAATCAGGTAAACCTGTGTTGTTTTCTTTCTTTTGAATAGGTTGCCGTTGTTGAGCAAAATAATTGTTAGCCATAGCCTGCAATTGAGCTGCTTGTTTTGCCTGTGGGCTATTGTTAGCCATCTCTTGCAGTTTTCGCTGAGCAATCGCCTCAGGTCGGTTGTCTACAAATTGAAAAGTTGACGCACCATCTCTCTGTTTTTGGGGAGTTGCACCCGCAACCGATTGGTTTTTATTCTCCTGAAATTTTTCAGCATGCGTATTCATAATTTTTGCTCTTCAGTTTTTGGTCAATTGCCTACGGTTTTGCTTGGATTCAATGTTCTAACGCAACAAAGCGTTGTTAATTTTTGATGTTACTAAGCTATGTTTTTTATTTCAATATCCATCATTTCTTTAGGGGTTTTATACGCTATAATTTTACGAGGTCTATTGTTCAATTTTTGTTGAATAATTTGTAGTTGATTTTCGCTAATTTCATTAAAATTAGTACCCTTAGGCAGATACCTTCTAATGAGTCCATTTGTGTTTTCATTGGTGCCTCTTTCCCAGGAAGAATATGGATGTGCAAAGTAAATTTTCATACCTGTTTTTTGCGTTATTTTTTGATGCCTTGCCATTTCAATTCCGTTGTCATATGTCATTGATTTTTTATAAATAGGATTTAATTTATTCAATATTTTACTAAACTGATTGGCAACTTCCATCGCTTTTTTCGATTTTAGTTTGATGATTAAAGTGAACCTTGTTTTGCGTTCAACAATTGTTCCGATAGCACTTTTATGGTCTTTTCCAATGATTAAGTCACCTTCCCAATGTCCAACTTCATCTCTAAGTTCAATATGCTTAGGTCTGTTGTCAATACTAACTTGATTGATTATTTTAGAACCACCACCACGTCTTTTTTTATGAGGTCTGCGTCTTGTTTTTTTACGAACTAGAAGTTTGATTAGTTTTTTATTTAAACTAGCTTGTGGTCTGGTGTAAATGTGTCTATAGATAGCTTCATGTGAAATAGACATTATTGGGTTGTTTGGATATAACTCTTTGAGTCTTCCTGAAATTTGTTCAGGAGTCCAGTTAGATAAAAGTCCTTTATAAACAAAAAACTTGAGTAGGGAATAGGTGCTTATTTTATCAAGGTTTCTTTTGTTCGCATAATCATCTTTAGCGTTCCAATGAGCTAATTCAGCATCATATTTATCTTCTTTATTTTGTACCCATTTAGAGACTTCTCTAAAGATTGTTGAACGTGCTCTTTTTAATGTTTTAGCGATATAAGATTTAGACTTTTTTTCATTTAAAAGAGTCTGAATAATAACTCTTTCTTTTAGAGTTAAACGTCTATGCTTTTTTATTTCCATTTTACAAATCTATAATTTTAGATTTGTTGCGTTAAGTTATTGAATGGAGCTTGTGCACTGTTATATTTTGCATAACGTTTTTGTATATTATTTGTTGCGTATTTCGAGCAACTAATTTAGTAAATAAAAGCGGAATAGAAAATCCCCTAAGGGATTTTCGTAAGTAGGCTAGAACTAGCAATAAATTATATACGGTGTTACCAGCAGTATTATTTTTTTTTCAGTTCGTTAATCATTTCAAAAACTCCATTTTGTGCACTTTGAGTTCCGCTATTTACGATTACGATGTATCCAATTAACTTTTCTCGGTCTATTTGTGCATAACAGAAAAAAGTCCCATCTGAACCAGCGTGTTCAGAAATTTGTTTGTCATTTTTCGTGTAATTTCCCCACCCAATAGCATATTCATCTTTCGCTGTATGTAAAAAATTATATGTTTCTGAATTCAAAAAATCATTTTCTTTTGACAATCCCTTAATGTTAAGCTGAATAAATTTTGTATAGTTATCAATATTCATACTTAAATCTCCTGCTGGCTCTGCTAAACTTAAATCATATTCCGTATTTGGATTTACAGGTACTATTTTTCCGTTTTCAATCCAATGTCCATAAGGTTGATTTTGAGCATTACGGTTTGGCCAACCAAAAACGAAATCTATGTTCAAATTTGATCTTAATATTTCATTACATAAGTTCTCCCAAGATTTACAAGATACTTTTTCAAGCATTACGGTTGCAATACTATAACCTGCATTTGAATAATTATGATTAGCAGTATTATTAATTGCTGAAAGTGTTAGAACATAACTCACAAATTTTGCTCTTTTTTGTTGTTTATTACCCTTAAAGTTTGGTAATTTTTGATATTCAGCTCCACTTGTAAAAGGTTGAATGTTTGCCCGATGTGTTAATAAATCTTTTAGTGTTATGTTGTGATATTCTTTATTTGATTTCTTTTTTAGTTTAGGGAATAAATCGAAAAATTTTGTATCCCATTGTATTTTATTCTTATCTACTAAATAGCCAGCTATAAAACCAGTGACTGCTTTAGTGTTAGAACCCAAATGGAAGAAATCATTAATATTAGCATTTGGATTTTCATTCAATTCAGTTATTTTATGATGACCCAAGACTTTTTTTATTGAAATCGATTCCTTTGTAATAATTGCAAAAGTCATTTCGGGAATACTATCTTTTACCATAATATTTGACGCAATTTTCTCAAAATCTTGAGCCGCCATTTTATTGAATGCTAACAATAAAATTATAATCAATATTATTCTATTCGTAATTTTGGTCATATTGTTGGTAACGTTGTTGTGTAAGATTAGTTGCGTGTTTCAAGCAGTGAATTTACTAAATAAAACACGAACCAAAAAAGTCCCAAAGGACTTTCGTAAATTGGCTAAAACCAGCAATTAATTTTACACGGTGTTGTGCGTATGTGCTTCTTTATTTTCTTTCAGAAACATCTTTTAAAAATGCTCCTAATAAAAGTAAACCAACAGCCATTGCTCCCGATTTAGCACTTTTATTTACAATCGCATTAATAGCTGTTCCTGTCGCTACTGTTAAAGCAATATTTCCTGCTTTATTTACTTGTTCACTTCTATGTTCTCCACTATGAACCCAATTTTTAAAATGTTCACAGTTATTACTAACATAATTATAAGCTTTCTCTCCGACTCTCGATAATGCTCTTCTAGTTGCTATCCTTCTTTCATTTTCATCTCCTTTAAATTTCTCAATAGCTTTTGGTTGAAGAGTTTTTAATATTTCGCTCATTTCAGAGTTTGAAACTTCTTTTACACCATCCTTGTAATTAGCGACAAATATTGGGTTATTTCCTCTATAACCTACAAATATTGCAAAATGGTCAACCATTCCTAATATTTTTTTTCTTAAAACTACAGCATCCGCTTCTCTTAAATTGTTGTTCCTAATAATTGTATTTACATTCATACTATTTTTTTTAAATTATTCTACAAATTTATGAATGAATTAAAATCATATTTAGTGGATAATGGTCATTGTCTTTCAATTGTCTATTTTTTTGTAATATTTTGTTCTATAAGGTTTATTAGTTTTTCCCTTATTTCATTATGTCTTACGGTGTTTTTTTTAATCCTTTCGTGTTCTTTATTTATCGCTTTTGGTATGAAAAAAAGATTTTCATTGTCTACAGAATATTGAATTAGAGGTGCAAAATGCCCACTAATACCTTTTGGTTTTATTAGTTTATGTTCTTTTAAAAGTTGAAAAAATATAATGATTTCATCTTTAAAATTTTTATTAAATTTCACATAAAAACTGTCGGAAATAGGCTTGAAAAGTTTCTTAAACTCTTTAATTGAATAGATTATCTTTTTATCGGCTAAATCTCTAGTTATTTCATCAAGTTCAGATTCCTTTCCTAGCCATTCGTAGTAAGTTTTTTTTGTTATTGATTTTGGAATTAAAATAGTTGCTTTTTCTAAACCAAGAAATTGTGTTAATATATTGTAATCATAACCTCTATATTCACAAGCGATTTTCAAACTTTCAATTATGTCATTAATTATAGCATTTGAATTATCTTGAATTGAAATTTTTTTTATATAATCTTGAAAAATATCACTCAACAAATATTCTATATCTTTTTTGTCTTTGCTATTTTTTATTTTTGATATTACACTGTTTATTTCATTTAATATTATTCCAGATATTTTAGGTAATTCGTTAAATTCCTTTTCTGTCATTTTACTATTGACGCTATTAATGGCAGTTGAAATTATGTTTTCAAGTTCGTACTTAATTAATAGTAAACGTAATTCTTCTGAATTTTGATAGTTGTCTAAAAATTCAATAAGTTTCTTTGTCATTAATTTATTCAGTTAATTTTGAGTTTTTTTTGCATTACGCACAACGGTTTTATATATGGTTTGTTGCGTGTTTGAAGCAACTAATTTAGTAAATAAAAACGGAATAGAAAATCCCCTAAGGATTTTCGTAAGTAGGTTAGCACTAGCAATAAATTATATATGTTGTTGCAAGTAGTGATTTTCTAACTAAATTTCTCATTTCTTAATTTTAAATTTTTCCGTTTTATTTCTCTTTTTTTTTACGTTTCAGCTTAAAACTCCGCCTTAATTAATTTCCGCCTATTTATTCACGATTTATTTTTAGCGTTAAATTCTGCTTTTTTCACGTTTCAGCTTAAAACTCCACCATAATTAATTTCCGCCTATTTATTCACGATTCATTTTTCAGCGTTCAATTCTGTTTTTTTTCTTTTTTAGGGTTTATTTTCTAAAAATAGAGTAGAAGTCATTTTCAATTTTTCCAGCGTAATATTTTTCAATATTAATTTCTAGAAAAGATAAATCACTAATTAGGAATTTCAGGCTGAAATTCCGCCATTACTTGCAACGGTTTTATATATGGTTTGTTGCGTGTTTCAAGTTCTAAATATATTAAATAAAAACGAAATAGAAAATCCCCTAAGGATTTTCGTAAGTAGATAAGCACTAGCAATAAATTATATATGTTGTTGTAATTAGTGATTTTCTAACTAAATTTCTCATTTCTTAATTTTCAATTTTTCCGTTTTATTTCTCTTTTTACGTTTCTACTTAAAACTCCGCCTTAATTAATTCACGCTTTATTTTCAGCGTTAATTTCTGCCTTTTTTTCACGTTTCTGCTTCAAACTCCACTTTAATTAATTTCCATAGATTTATTCACGCTTTACTTTTCAGAGTTTAATTCTGTTTTTTCTCTTTTTTAGGATTTACTTTCTAAAAATAGAGTAGCAGTCATTTTCAATTTTTCCAGCGTAATATTATTCAATATTAATTTCTAGAAAAGATAAATCACTAATTAGGAATTTCAGGCTGAAATTCCGCCATTAATTACAACGGTTTTATATATGGTTTGTTGCGTTTTTGAAGTTACTAATATAGTTTAAAAAACTCAAACATCTACGTTTGCGAGTATTTTCCGCAGGAAAATAAATGAGCAATGAATTATATATGTTGTTGCTAAATGCGATTTTTCGTTTGATTTTTTACTATAATATTCAATTTTACGAAAACTTTAATTCAATTTTTTTAAACTCCACCATATTTATTTTCAGTTTTTATAAACTTCTAATTTTTCAATATTTTCTAAATTATTAAATTTGAGTAAAATTATAATTCTACATTTTTAAATTCCGCGATATTTATTTTCAGTTTTATAAACTTCTAATTTTTCAATATTTTCTAAACTATTCAATTTGAGTAAAACTTTATTTCACGTTTTAAATTCCGCAATATTTATTTTCAGTTTTATAAACTTTTAATTTTTCAATATTTTCTAAATTATTAAATTTGAGTAAAATTTTATTTCACGTTTTAATTCCGCAATATTTATTTTCAATTTTATAAACTTCGGATTTTTCAATAATTTTTAAAATACTCAATTGAGCAAAATTATAATTCTACGTTTTTAATTCCGTAATATTGGTTTTCAGCATTTTATTTTTCCGAGTTTTTAGCAACGTTTTTATATATGGTTTGTTGCGTGTTTGAAGCAACTAATTTAGTAAATAAAAACGGAATAGAAAATCCCTAAGGATTTTCGTAAGTAGATAATCACTAGCAATAAATTATATATGTTGTTGTAATTAGTGATTTTCTAACTATATTTCTCATTTCTTAATTTTCAATTTTTCCGTTTTATTTCTCTTTCTTTTTTTACGTTTCTGCTTAAAACTTCGCCTTAATTAATTCATGCTTTATTTTCAGCGTTAACTTTTTTCTTTTTTCATGTTTCTGCTTAAAACTCCACTTTAATTAATTTCCACAGATTTATTCACGCTTCACTTTTCAGAGTTTAATTCTGTTTTTTTCTCTTTTTTAGGATTTACTTTCTAAAAATAGAGTAGCAGTCATTTTCAATTTTTCCAGTAATATTATTCAATATTAATTTCTAGAAAATAAAAATCACTAATTAGGAATTTCAGGCTGAAATTTGTATTATACTGATATAGGTTGACCTTTTTTTAGGTTAATTTATATCGTTCAAACTTTTTTTTAGTTGTTTTATAATGCAAAAAATAATTTGAACTATATTTGTTTTTAAATAGTTAGTTCGGGTAAATTTACATTATTTTTTCGATATGATTTATATTTTATATTCGGATTTAAATGTACTTCCGCAGGTTTTCTTAAATTTAGGCTAAAATGTGTTCTTAAATTATTGTATATATCTACCGCTTGTTTTGTGATTTCTTCAGCAGTAGCTGTGTTTTTAATTATATCTTTTAAAGCATATTCATACTTTAAAGTTCTATTAATTCTTTCAGCAATAGCATTTTCGTATGGATCATATTTTTCGGTCATACTCATGATAATTCCATTACTTTCAGCAAACTCAGTGTATTTAGGATTACAATATTGGAATCCTCTGTCAGAATGATGGATAAGTTTTTCATGAGGGTATTCTCTATTTTTAATAGCGCCATAGCGAGCGCATCGGTACAAAGTGATGTCTTCATGTGGTTATCGATTTTATATCCCATAATTTTCTTTGAGTATGCATCGGTAACGATTGCTAAGTAGTTGTGTCCATTTTCAGTTTTGATGTATGTAATATCAGCTACCCAAAGTTGCTCTGGTCTAGTAGGAACGTGGTGTTTTACAATGTTTTTATATTTTCTAAAAAGATGTTTTGAATTTGTTGTTGTTACATAGTTTTTTCTTTTAGGAATAAGTAAGTTATGAAGCCTTAAAAATCGATAAAACTTATCTCTACCGATGTTAATATTCTGATTAACCATATCGTTTTTCAATTCGGTGTACAGTTTAATTCCTCCAGTTTTAGAACCTACAGTTTTACGATATTGTTGCACCATTTTAATTAATTTTTCATCATTTAACTGTTTGTTTTCTTGCTTTTTAATTCTTTTGTAGAATGCTTGTTTACTAATCCCAAAACACTGATAGAACCATTTTCTTTTAAAATGTTTTTTTTCTTTATTTCTATCTCTTTTGCTAATGTTTCGGGCAACGACTTTTTTGACATATCGACTCCAGTAATGATTTCCATATCGGCAATAATATCTTGCTGAAAGTCTTTTACAAACTCCAGTTCTTCAATTCGTTCTTTTAGTTTTTTAATTTCATCTAATTTACTCATACCATTATTTTGTTGAGCTAAGGTACTATATTTTCTAATCCAATATGAAATAGTAGTTCTAGGAACATCATATTTTTTGGAGGCAAAGTTTGTAGATATTTGACCATTTTGAATTTGGTCAACGATGAATAACTTGAGTTCTAATGTTACTTTTTCGTACGTTTTTTTTCGCCAGGGTTGTTTTTGTAATTTCATAAGTGACTATCAATAATTGATGAATTTTTAGTCAACCTATTTCAGTAAAGTTCAATTCCGCCATTAAATACAACGTTTTATGTATATGGTTTGTTGCGTTTTTAACGCACTAAATTTAGTAAATAAAAACGGAATAGAAAATCCCCTAAGGATTTTCGTAAGTAGGCTAGTACTAGCAATAAATTATATACGGTGTTGTAGGTTGTGCTTTTTCTAATCAATAAATTCTGTGTTTTTAATAGAATCTATTTTTCCATTTTTAAAGTATAAATCAAGATAATGAAATTTCCAACCCATTCCATGACCTTGGCTCCCCATAGAATAATTCCAGTTTTTTAAAGTGTCCAAATATACTTTGAAATTATTTTCAGGTTTTCCAAGAATTCTAACAACCTCATTTTTGGTTTTTCCAATTAGTAATTCACTTTCAATTAGGTCTTTTCTCATGTGATGACGGTCATTTTTGTTTTCAGTCCACTGAATTGAGTTAAATTTTAATTCAGGATGATATTCATAAAAGATAAATGAAAAGAAAATTATAACAAAGAATGAATAAATTATTGGTGTTAGAATGACTGAAGAAGCAGCAGTTACGATAATTTTTGAAATTCCTTTTTTAATAAATTTTCCAACAATCCAATTAATTATTAAATATAATAAGATTATAATTAATAATTGAAAATACCAATTTCCGCGAGATATGTTAAAGTATTCAGTGATTTTTTCCATTACCTACAACGTTTTTGTATATTATTTGTTGCGTATTTCGAGCAACTAATTACACCCCATAAAACAAAAAGTACAATAACAAAAAAACAAAAAAAGACTTTAAAGCCTTTGTTTAATAGGGTTTAAGCCTGTTTTACATGGTTGTGCTAAATAGTTTAAAAAGTACAAATAACTACCGATTACTACATTTTAATTACCATTCTATTTTTATTTAACTACCCTCTTTTAAACATAATCTACCATTTTTACGTAAAATAAGCTTAAAGCTACTATTAATAAGGCTTTAAACGATATTTAGTGCCTTTTAAATAGGTGTTTAAATGCTTTTTTAGGCTTAAATGCTAACCTTTATGTTGATGTCAGTAAAATGGTTAAAACAAGGTTTGCAGTTAGGTTTGCAGTTAGGTTAGGGGTTAGATAAATAGCGTAAATTATTACTTAGTTTGTTAGTTTTATATTAAAAAAAGGTATTAAATACATTAAAAAAGTAGTGAGTTTATGGGGGTATGATATTAAAAAAACAATAGATTTATTTGTAACTTATTGTTTGTTAGGTTTTTATGTTTTTTATACGTGTTTCTACTTAAAGTAAAGGCTTTTATACTTGTACTTTTAGTGTTTTTTGGGTTAATGTATTCTTATAGATGCTTTTACTTGTGCCATAGCACGTATTTTAGATATGTGAATATCTTTATCCTGATGATGTTTATTTTGGCTGACTAGTTTAAAGTGATTTTTTTCTTCTCCTTTGTGTACAAATTTTACTGTTCTAAACAAATCTCCAGCTACTTCTATAAATAAAATATACATTTCTCCGAAAAAAACATCATTAGTAAAATCTGTTATAGTTTTAAAAGCTAAAATATCTCCACTTTTTAGTAATGGGTACATACTATCTCCAGTAGCATACATAGCTCCATCACATTTAGGTGCATTAGGTATATAAATATGATCTATAGGTTTTTGATTATTCATGTCAAGAATTACGGGTATTACACCTGCAACAGCATCTAAATCATAAAGTGGAATCATTTGATTACTCTCAACTCTATCTGTTTTAGATATGAAGTTCTGATATTCAGATGAAGGTTCTTGAAAAGTGTCAACTTCTTTTTGAAGCATTTTACCTTGTCCTGTTATTAGCCATACAGGATTTAAAAAATCACATTTAGTGAATATTGATTCGATATCATACGTGTTTCTTTTATGCCACATAGCTAATGCAGTAGGCTTTATCTCTAAGAAATTAGCAAAATCTTTATCAAATCTTATGTTTAAATGTTTCTTTATACTGTTTAGAATCAGTGATTTATCCATTGTTTTAATTTTTTATTCAAAAAAAGTGAACTAATTGTTTGTTTTTATTCAAATAATGTGAATATATTTGTGGCGTACAAAATCACAAAAAAGACAATGAGCGAATCTACAAAAAAAAGAATCAATTATAATCAGGATGTACTTGGCATCTTAGCAAAAAGATATGATTATTCCACAAGTTATATAAAAGCAGCTTTACGTGGCGACCGTGTTGGTACAATGCCTGATGTTTTAATTAAAGAGTATAAGAGATTGGAAAAAGAAGCCGAAACTATAAAAGAGAATGCTAAAAGGCAACTTGAAGAAAAAGCCGCAAACTTAAATATATAATTATGTTCGAATATTATGGAAATACTTTATGTGTACAAGCACATTGGCTTGATAAAGAAGGAATTATTTCTATATCTAATTTGAAATTTCTTACTCATAAAGGTAAAGTAAAAAAAGCACGTTCAGCAAGAGGTTTAGGAAATTATGCTTTATATATCTATGAGAGTTTACCACAGCGGTTCCGTAATGTTATTGAACATGATTTAGGTATTGACCCATATGAAGAAAGTAAAAATATTGCTTTTGCTCCTTATTTAAAACATGATGTAAATGCTTCAGCTTTTTTTGCGAATTATGAGTTAGAAGATGGTCGTTTTTTATCAGAAGTAAATGATAGTGCCGTTAATGAATATACGGCAAATGCAATTGTATTTAATGCAATTAAAATAGTTCATGAAAAAGTAACAACCGTAAATCCTAAAATAAATAAAGGAGAATTATGGAGCAGATTAGCAAAATCAATACAAAACTTAGATAAAGATATTAGAAAGCGATATCCTTTTGATGTTCCAACCAATCCAAGAGCTTTACGAGCTAAATATGAAGCATGTATTTTAAATAAAGTAAATAAGCGTTATCCAAAAAAAGGATTAGAAGGCTTAATTCACGATAATTATTGTAATAACCACTCTAAGGTTATTACTGATGAAATTGCCGACTGGTTAATGGCATATAAGTGTTTGCCAATAAATTATTCTTACTACGAGTTAAAGGAAATTTACAATGAAGCTCGTTTAGAAAAAGGATGGTCTTATTTATCTGAAGGAGCTATTCATAATTATTTAACAAAGCCAGAAAATGTTAGAATTTGGACATTGGCAAGTGAAGGAACTGAAGCTTATAATAAAAAATACGCACATACTTTAAGCAAAGATAAGGATAGGTTATTTCCAAATGCACATTGGGCAATTGATGGTACTAAGTTAGATGCAGTACATTATTGGGATACAACATCAAAAATAGCAGCTGTTTGTAAAATTAATGTATGTGTAGATGTGTATAGTGAAAAGATTATAGGTTACAGTTTTAGTATGACGGAAAACCATGTTGATCACTTTATAACATTACGTATGGCTGTTGATGAAGCAGGAGCAAAACCACATTTATTTACTTATGATGCACAATCTGCTCATAAATCTAAACGAATGCAAGAGTTGTATAGTAAGGTAATAGCTAAAGGAGGTAATCATTATCACCATAAAGTAGGTAGAAAAACAGGTGCACCTATAGAGCAAATGTTTAACCGATTACAACAACAAGTGATTATGAAACGATGGTTTTCTGATGGGCAGTCTATCAAATCTAAACAAAGTAGGTCTAAAGCTAATTTAGATTTTGTTCACGAAAATAAAGGAGCATTACCAACTTTTGAAGAGTTACAGAAACACTGGGAATTAATGGTTGCTGAATGGAATAATAAACCACGCTCTAAGAAAACAACAAAAACACGTAACGAGTTTTTTAATACTGAAAGCAAGCTTACTCAAAAAGTAGACACTTTAGATAGAGTTTCAATGTTTTGGATAAATGAAACAAAACCTAAAAGATATTACGCACACGGTATGCCTTTAACAGTAGCTGGAACTGATTACTTATTTGAGGTATATGATGCTGATGATAATGTGGATATTGATTTTCAATTGAAATATGTACAGCAGGATTTAATTGTTAGTTATGATCCTGAATATTTAGATAGCTATGTTTCATTATATCGCTTAAATGAAAATAATGAAAAGATTTTTGTTGCCTATGCTGAAAAGAAACGTAAACACATAGAGGTAAATGTTTTAAAACAACCAGGAGAACATAAAAAAATGTTAAAAGATATTGAGGTAAGGGCAAAAGTAAAAGCACATGATTGGAATGCTTATTTAGAAATAGTTGAGCGCACAGGTATTAGCAGAGAAGCTTTAATTGATGAACAAAACAATTGGGTGGCTAATAATACAGAGTTTAACGCCAAAAGAGCAGCATTTGCAACCAAAGAAGAAAATTTAGAGAGTGATAGTAATTCACTATTTGATAGAATAACAAACAAAAAATAATTTACAAAATGCAACAAAAAGAAAAACAAAAAATAGTTGATTTATTAGCTATTTACATCAAGAACAAAGGCTCACAAAATAAGGCAGCACATTCTTTAAAAGGTGTTTCACCAGCAGTTATTTCGCATTTAATGAATGGTAATTGGGAGCCTTATACAGACGATATGTTCCGTAAAATAGGAAACCAGATAGGATATAACTCTCAAAACTGGCAGTTTGTAAATACTTCGAACGCTGCTTTTTTATTAGAAACATTAGATAAGGTTAAAAAGCAACAATCTGTAGTAACCATATTAGCAATAGCTGGGTCAGGAAAATCTGAAATTACTAAAAAATATGCCTCAGAAAATGCCGATGTAATCAGAATTGAATGTGCCTCTTATTGGGATGAAAAACGTTTTTTGCAAGAAATACTTTTAAAAATGGGTATTCGTAATCCTCATAATAGAATTCCGCAAATGATGGAAGAAATTATTAATGGAATTCAAAACTATGATACTCCTCCTGAGTTAATATTTGATGAAGTAGATAAGTTAGGAGACCGATTAATGTACTTCTTGATAACCTTTTATAATGAGCTTAAATGGAAGTGCAGTATTGTATTACTATCAACTTATTATTTCAAAAAAAGATTAGAAGATGGTTTTAGAAATAGGCGTAAAGGTTACGAAGAGCTTTTATCACGTTTTGGAACTTTTATAGAATTTGAACAAACTAGTGCTGCTGATGTAGGCTTAATGTGTCAAGGGCAAGGAGTACAGGAAAAATCAATAATTAAAATTATTCAAAAGAAATCAAATGGCGATTTAAGAATTGCTGCCGAATTGATACGAATTTACAAGTTAGAGAATGGCATATAAATATCATCCAGAAATAGAAGGATTAAAAGTTAATGAAGACGGAACCCAAGTATTATACTGTGGTGAATTGTTAGAGGTAAACACGTTAAACAGAAAGATACGAAAATCGGACATGCTATATGTATATTTTAATAGAAAAACATATAGTGTAGCAAAATTGATTTGTGAGGCATGGCATGGTATGGCAGATAATCCACGTTGGTATGCTACTCGAAAGATAAAAGCAAATGGTTTTCATTATACAAATTTGTTTTGGGCTCCATGTGGTACAAATCCAGAGGCAAAGAAAAAAGCAAGAGGTACTCGTAGTAAAATTAAAAAAGAAGATGTACCAGTTATTGAAAAACGTCTTAAAAAAGGAGAAACATTAAAAAGAATAGCATCAGATTATAATACTTCAGATATGTCTATATCTCGAATTAAAAAAAATATGAATAATAGATAAATGGCAAAAAAGGCATACAACGTAAAACAGTTATTAAGTAAAAAGTTTGATTTGCTTGATTTTGAAGGAAAATGGCAAACTAGCTTCGGGCAACCATGTCGTCAGTTTAGTATGATAATTATGGGACCTTCAGGAAGTGGAAAAACCGAATTAGCTATACAGTTAAGTAAATACTTAACAAATTTTGGAAAAGTAGCTTACAATAGTATAGAGCAGGGATTTAGCCATACGTTACAAATGGCTATGGAACGTAATAATATGGAGCAGGTTGCTAATAAGTTTACCATTTTAGATAAAGAACAATTACCAGAGTTAACCGATAGATTACGGAAACAACGTTCACCTGATTTTGTCATTATAGATTCGTTACAATATTTAAGAGCAACTAAGCAAGAGTATTTTGATTTTAAAAATGAGTTTTATCCTAAAAAGGGTATCATTTTTATAAGTCATCAAGATGGTAATGAGGCAAAAGGAGCATTAGCAAAAGATGTTTGGTATGATGTAGATATTCAAGTACCAGTTGAAGGCTTTAGAGGTGTTCCAAAAAAGAGGTTAAACGGTGGGGGAGTACCATATATAGTAAATGCAGAAAGGGCGGCAGTTTATCACGGAAAAATAAAATAAAAATTACTTATGAAACCAATACACAAAATTATAGGCTATACGCCAGAGCAGTTTGATAATTTGATTTTTCAAGTGCTGTTTAATTGGGCAGAACTGTATAGTAACGGCTGTTTTTTAACAACACAAAAATTAATAGTTAATAAACAAATTAATAATTGGTTTCGTATAGAAATTAGAAAGCTAATTATTCAGTACCGTATTGATGTAAAACCTTATCTGAATAAAAAAGGTATTACAAGTAAAGAACGTTACTTGTTATTTAGTAAAATTATTTCAAAAGTGTTTGACATATACCCATCAGTTCTAATGCATCAGTTTAAAATAAAAGAGCCAAATGTAATACAAAAACAAAATTTTAACTATAACTAAATATGGCATCAGTAACAGTAAAATGCTTAGAAGATGAAGTAACCGAGTTAAAAGAATGGATAGAAAATCATCATAAACAACATCATTTATACCGTGCTAAAACACAAAAAAGGTCCTACTACGTAGCTAAGCTATCACAAATGGATGAATATAATTTAACAACAATAGAAATAGAAAAATGGCAGTAGACTTATCAACCTTATCTCAAGCAGATTTAAAAGCAGAATTAGAACGTAGAGATAAAGAAGCTTTAAAAGAACAAAAAGCAAAAGAAACAGCACATGAAAAACGCAAAAAAGATTTTTTAGAATCAACCGTAAAACGCTTTGAAAGTTACCATAATGAGTTGACACAGCTAAAAGAATACACTATTACAGAGGCTAATAAAATTTGGAATGAAATGTACGAAGTACAAGGAAAAGAAGCTAAAGAACAAAAGCAAATATCTATAAAACATGGAATTTATAAAATTACGGCAGAACGTAGAGATAAATTTGAGTTTACTGATGAAGCAGCAGTTCATATAGATGCAATTCAGGATATTATGAAAAAACGCTTTGAAACACGTAATAAAGGAATGTATTCTTTTTTTGAAAGTTTTTTGATGAAAAATAATGCAGGTGATTACGACCCTAAATTATTGACCAGAGCGAAAAAGAAAGCAACCGAATTAGGTTATGATGATTTAATAGAGGAATTAGACAGACTTCAAAATTGTTTAACCGTAAACGGAACAGCTTTATACTGTAGAGCTTTTAAACAGTTAAAAACAGGAGGCTGGAAAGATGTAGTAATTCAATTTTCATCTCTTTAATATGATGTCTTTTATAATAGGTTTAGGAATTGGTATTTTTTTAGGTGTTTTTGTTTCAGACGTAAAGCCTCCACCTAATTTTTTTAATTAAAAACATATCTCTTGTAGCTCAATTGGTTAGAGCGTTAAAGTTTATTTAAAGGTTGCAAGTTCGAGTCTTGCCAAGGGAACAAAATATAATAAGATGAAAAAAGAAACTAAAGAAACGTTAGAAAAAGATAATAAAACTTATTTAGAATCAAATCCAATTGGTCAAAGAGATAAGGCACAAAAGGTTTTGGAAAAAGCTAAGGCACAAGAAATGGCACAATTAGCATTAGGTAAAAAGTGGATAAAAGTTGATGGTAGAACCGAAGTATTAAGATAATGGAAATTCAAAAATTACAAATAAAAAAAATACAAACAATTCTTAGTAAAAAAAAATTAGATAGAGATGATAGGTTAGATTTTATATCTACTCATTTAGAAAGACAAGTTGACTCTATAAAAGAGTTAACCGTTATTGAAGCAGATGATTTAATTTATTTTTTAAACACAGGTAAAAAAAGCACTGCAAATTGGGCTTTTTTTGATAAGAGTAAATTTACAAGTGAACGTAAATTACTATGGAGTTATTTGTATCAAGCACAATGGACAGTACAAAATGAACGCCATGGAGAGGTTCCAGATATTGAACGTTTGAGTAATTTTTTAAAATCGCCAAAAAGTCCAGTAAATAAGCCTTTAAAACAATGGGAAAAAGAAGAATGGGAAAAAATACTACATGTATTTAAAAATATTATAAAACTTACATACAAATAATTATGAGCTATATATTTAAATCTTTACTAGCTACTGAATTTTCTGTTGAAGACCATCGGATTTATAAAGATGGAAACGGACAATGGATAGCTCAACCACCAATTGAAGATGTACGGTTACAAAAGGCGGTAAATAATCATATTAATAGTTTAGAGTATTCTTTAATAAAAAAAGTATGACAAAAAACTATCTAATCAATGTGGTTAAATCAAAAATGACATTGAAGGTAACCTATCGAAATGGGCGGTTTTTAAGAATCGCCTATTTATCAGGGAAATTTGATGAGTTTGTAATACTTCATTTAGGGGCAATTTTACCCGCTTATGAAAAGGAAATTCCAAATAAACAAGCCGAATACACGGGCAAAGTTTCTTACAGTTTAGATGTGAAAGAAGTAAAACAAAAGAGCCTGTACACTCAATTTGTAGAAGAATGGACGCTTTTTTATGAAGATTATTTAGGGATAGCTCCAAAATTTACAGGAGCAGACGGAAACGCATTAAAACAAATTATCACGTATTTAAAAAGTATAAATACAGACGATGAAATTGCCACTTTAAACCTTTGGAAACTGATTTTATCAAAATGGAAAGATGTTAATGAATTCCATCAAAAAAACACCGATTTAAAATATATAAATTCCCGATTAAATGTCATCATTAAAGAAATTAGAGAACAAAATAGTAGTACCGCAAACCCAATTAGCGTTGCAACAAGTGAAACCGCAAGAAGTTTTAAGTTTGGCTAAAAAAATGGTAGCAGATTCAGGTTATTTATTAAATGTAGAGCGTGGTTTAACTATTAAGCAAACATTAAAATATCCAATTTTAAAAGAAGTTTTTAGAGGTGATAACGGTGTTTTAGCATATACATTTATGTCCGTTTTGGTAACTCGATTTTTAGATGCTTTTACCTTTACTACCAAACTTTCAAATTTGCAAAGAGATATATTAATTTCCGATAGTTTAGAGCGTTTTGAAAATGAAACATTAATAGATGTGGTTATCTTTTTTAAAAAAGCCAGAAAAGGTGAATACGGTGTCGCAAAAAAAGGAATTGATGCCAATATTATTTTTGGCGATTGGCTTCCGCAGTATTTTGAAGAAAAAGCAATTGTTAGAGAAAACGATACAAAAAATAGGCAGAATATTCAAAACTCAAATGTTGATGCCAGTAAAGTTGCACACAGCTATAAGCTACTTGCCGCAAAAAAAGCGAAAGAAATTAAGCTAGCCAATGTTAAAGCACACATCAGCGCAATAACAGTAAATGCAGATAAGCAAATATTAGAAGATTTAATTTTTGACTGGGAACGATGCCCGAAAAGAAAACCTTTTGTGCATTTATTAAAGCTCAAAAGAAAAATAATTAAATAGTGTTTAAAAGCAATTTAAACCGCTTTTAAATTTTGATTAATTTAAGAATGTGATAATTTAAAAAAAGAATAAAATTATGTTAGAAATACTACAATACGTTTTAGGAGACTTTTGGAGGTTTATTGGTTTTGTAATAATCTTAGAAATAGTTTTTTCTTACTTACTAAATGGACTTATTAAATTAGTAAGAGCCTTTGTTAAAGGCTAGTATTTTAATGCCAACTAAATTATAAAAAAAAAACAAAATGATAAAAAGAACCCGTGCCGAAATTAGTAAATGTATTATTCATAAAGTAGCAAATAAATTTAACAGTGGTCAAAATTCATTTTCTGAAGAATTAGTTCGTTTTGATGAAGAAAGCTATGAATTATTAATGCCTTTTTTATTAAAGTCTTTTCAAACGGTTACACAAAGTTACCGATTTAGACATCAAGCCGATGTTCGTTTAAATGAAGTTAATAAATACACCGATGCTATTTTTGATGATGAAGATGTATTTATTGAAAATTCAATAAATATTGTAAATCATTTATTTGAACAATCAAATTCAGCTCAAATAAAAACGGGCGATGTATTGGTTGTATATTTTGAAAATATCGAATATAAAAATATTTTAACCAATGCGGTTGGTGTTTTTAAAATAGAAAGTAAAGTTGATTTTTTTCAAACCTATAAAGAAGAAGAAAGTTTTGATGTGGTTGTTCAAAAAGGAATATCAACAAAAAAACTAGACAAAGGTTGTTTAATTTTAAATACAACCGATACTGAAGGAACGGTGGTATTATCCGTAGATAACAATAATTACGATGCACAGTACTGGATTAAAAACTTCTTAAATGTGCAGTTTGCAAATGATGGTAATTTACACACCCAAAATTATTTAGAAATGTGTAAAGATTTTTCTGAAGAAATTATAAAACCTGAATTTGGTAAACAAGAACAAAGTAAGTTTTTAGCCAACACAGTTGATTATTTTAAAGAGCAAGAAAATGTAGATTATCATAATTTTAAAGAAGAAGTTTTTGAAGATGAAAAACACCAAGAAATGTTTGAAGACTACAAAAAACATTTTGAAAAGCTAAACGATGTTTTAATTCGTAACAATTTTGAAGTATCAGAAGCCGTACTAAAAAAGGAAAAAAGCAAGTTTAAATCTGAAATTAAACTAGATACTAATATTCAGATAAAAATTGATATTGATGCCCCAGATGCTGCTTCTGAATATTTAGAGCTAGGATATGATGAAACTAAAAAGATGAAGTATTATAAAGTGTTTTTTAATGCTGAACAATAATTGATATTAGGTATAAATTATTGTTACATAATAAGATAAAAATATAAAAAAAGCTACTCACATGAGTGGCTTTTTTTATATTTACAGTAAAAATTTGTATTATGAAAAAAATATTATTGTTATTTATACTTGTAACACTTGTTGGTTGTAGCTCTAAGGTAGATGAGGTTGTATCTTTGAAGTACCAAAATAATTGGTATTGGGTTTTACAGATAAAAAAAGGAGCAACTAAAGAAGATGTTTTACAAAAAGTAAAAAGATGGTCAAACCCTAATAATACAAGTTATTTTTTTGTGTATCGAGATACTTTAGATTTATCAGCGTTTAAGAAGAAAGATATAACCTTTCCTTATTTTACTGATTTAGTTATTAGTAATATTCCTACTTATGGTTTTTATAAAATGCCAAATGATGATAAAATTTATGATGATGCAGTTTGGTTACTGGAACAAGGCAAAAAATAATTTGTTTTTATGAAAAAGTATCTTACTTTTGTAGTATGTCATCTAAAGAAGAGCGTTTTACAAATAGAAATAATAAAATTAGAAGTCTTTTTGATAAGAAATCTAAGAATAATCCTAAATGGCGTGTAGATGCCATTTTAAAGGATGTTGCTGAAGAAGTTTTTTTATCAAAACGTACTGTAGAAGCAATTATAAAAGGAGAAGGTATTTATGCTTATTAAATACCGTTTAAATAATATTTAAAATGCAAATGCGGTTTAAACACCAAGTTCGCTCAAGAACAAAAGCCTACTATTTATAGTAGGCTTTTGAATTTTTAAAAGTTTTTTATTTTGGTGAAATCTCTAGCAACAATTTCTTCTCTACTTAGTTCAAAAACTTTATTTTTATAGTAAAAAAGCATTCCTTTTATATTTCTACCTCTCTCTTTAGTTATTTTTTTCTTTAGGTTTTGTATTACTTTTTCAATTTCTAAGTTTTCAATTAAATCTAAATCCCATATAATATAGTAAGGTAATTTATTAGGGTTTACAGATATGTGCATCATTTGCTTTTTGCTTGAGTCTATTTGCCATATAATACCATCATAACCTTTAATAGATTTTCTGTCGCCTAAATACTTATTATTAATTAAGTATTCAGGGTTTTTAACGCCTATTGTATTGTCATGTTTTTTTATTAAAATATTAATATCTAAATCGTTTACTAAAGCAGCCGCAACCTCATAGTTTCTTTTTAAATCATTGTTATCAGATCCTAGTTCAATATTTAATTTTTTATGTTTGCTTTTTATAATATTATTACTATTTCTAATATATTCAGAAATATTTGTTTTAGCTTCTTTTTTTAAGTCTTTACTTAAACTTGTTTCGTATGAACTTTTAGTAAATACTTTACCAGAAATAGCAGGGTTGTTTGCAAATTCTTCTTTAACTTTTGGAATAAAATTAGTATAACCATCTGTAGGATTTTCATCTGTAGGGATAATATCACATCTGCATCCCCAGTCATTTGGAGGTAAAAGTTTTTTCCAAATAGGGTGGCTTATAGGAGCTATAAATCCATCCCACTTTTTATGTTTATCTCTAACTTTTTTATCACCAACAGTTATGTATTTTAAATTAGGGTATAATTCTTTTGTTGTTTGAAAAGACTGCCATTTTCCAGCCATATTAGCGGTTGCAACTGTTTGATGATATTCTGAATTTAACCAATTAACATTATATAATTTAGAGGTTTCAAGCGCTTTTTTTTTAAACTCTGACCAAGTTGGTAAATTTTTATTATTCGTAATTAATTCAGTTAATGAATTTCTAAAGGAAGCTTCTTTAAAGGCAGAAAATTCTAAAATATTAGTATGTAGATTTTCTGATAAAACAGTATCAAAGTGTTCTAAGTTATTACTGTACCCAATATTAATAGCTTTACCTAAATTATTATAGTAATAATTAATGAGTTTATGTTGTAACTCAATAGGTACTACTCGTTCATCAAACAAGGTTCGTAAATACTTGTTTACTAGCCTACTTAAATTTATATTCTTAGAAAGCGTAATAGTTTCTTTTTCTGGAGTACAGCAATGAGAACGGTACGCTAATTTAAGTAGGCTTATTCCTTTCCCTGATTCGTAGGTTTTTTAGTTTCTTTATGGGTAGGCATTTCAGCTATTTCAGTACCATATGTTTCTTGAATATACTTCTGATTTAAAATATAACCACCACTTATAAATTCTTTATCTATAAGTATTTGCTGACTTGGGTTAGTGGTTTTTTCTACATTAATACGTGCATTATCTGGAATATTATAGCCAAGCATTCGCATAGCAGGTACTACAACATCGTTTAAAAATGAAATCATTTTTTTTTCATCAGAATGCACAACTTCACCTAAAGTATTTTCATGAACAGAACCTTGGGCTTTTGAGCTCCCATTTTCAGTAGTCATAGTTTGGTGTAATATTAATTTAGATAACTCTTTATCTAATGCCTCAATTTTTTTAAAAAAAACTTGAAACGAATCACTTTTAGTATTTTCTATAATTTCAACATCAGTACCTAATGGAAATACACCATAAGGAGCAGACCCCATTTCTTCTAGCCAACCAGCTACTTCATTTTTTACAGTCGTACTACTTGAAGCAATTTTAGCAATTCTAATTGGAACGCCAAATAATTCTTCAAATTCATCCCACGAACCCCAAGAGTGTCTTTTTAAAATAGTATAAACGGCAGCTTTTTCTAATAATCCAACAGGGTTATAAAATTGACTATACCATAGCACGTCTTTAATATCGGTAAAATCAATTCCTCTATCTGAAGTAATATCGTATAGAAGCGCTCTTTTTTCGGGTATTATTTGTCCTTTAGGTATAAGTTCTACCTTATTAATATTTCCTTTAGTAAAATCACTAACCCAAAGTAATGAGCCTCCATAGTAAGTAGATTCATGTGCATATTGTAGGGTGTCTTCAAACCATTGTTTACCACTAATAAGTAAAGATAAAGCATCATCTTTAATACCATTAATTGTAAAAACGTAGCCTTTATTAGTTGTTCTTAAAGTACGATTTTCAGTAATACCTGTTAAGTGTCCATCAAGCATAATATCCTCATAAAGTTCTTGCATTAAGTAGTTTTTAGGATAATCTACAGAGTAACGAGCATAACGAGCTGTTTGCCAATCGGTAATTTCTTTGCGCCATAACAAGCGTTGTCTCTTAACAATATCTACCATTAAATCAGTAACTTTTTTAACATTGTTAGTGTCTTTACTGCTCAAGCTTGCTTTTTTAATAGCGTTACCTGAAAATTTGGTAATATTTTGTATCGATTTTATTTTTGCATTCTGACTCATTATTTTAGACGTTTATCGTGTTCCCGTTTTAGTTTTTTTAATATTTCTTTATCCAAATATTTAGAAGGTCCTATAAATTGACGTTTAGGCATACCGTTTAATCCTTCATTATGTTGTTGCCCATATTTTTTATAAGTTCTAAAAGCTACAGTATGTTTACTTTTTTTAACTGCTATAAAAGAATTGGTTAATTTATCTCCAGCTGTTTTATGACCAACAAGAATGGCTCTTCCTGTAATACTTCTACCATATTTATTCGGTCTGCCTGGTTTACCTATTCTATTTGTTCTATATCGAGTAATATTTCTTCCACTTTTATCAAGTGTTTTTCTTTTCTCCCATTTTTTTATACCAGATCCAGTATTAAATCCCTCGTTTTTAAAGTTGTGTTTTATAAATTTTAACCCTTCAACTTTAACAACTTTAATAGCAATATCAGGCATTTCAACGGCTGTTTTTAAAAGGAGTTTTTGTAAGTCTTTTAGGTCAGCCATTAATAATGGTTTTTATAAGATTTATTGCTGCCTAATCTCATAAAAGGTTGATTACTATCAATTATTCCATCTTCATTAGTATCAATTCTTTTTGAAGGTAAATCAGCTTCAATAGTTCCTTTACTTATTAACTCAAGCCAACGCATTGCCTCATTGTATCGTTTTTCTGCAGTAGCAGTAATTTCTTTGCCTCGTATATCATAAATATCAGGTAGTACAAGACTTTTTAAATGCTTTTTAATTACCTTAGATTGCTCAGCACCTAATGCATTAAAAATAGCATCTACATCATATTGTTTAAATAAGTAGCTTTTTATTATGGCAATATTTTCATCTATAATTTCATTAACAGTATTATCATCACTATTGGTAATTAAGTTAATTACTTCAGTAGTTGTTTTGGTTTTAAGTTCCTCTTTAGTTAAAAAAAGCCATTTTATAGTTGTTTAATACTTAGTTTTTTTAATGCGTGTTTTTTATTTACAGTTTTATATATTTTTGAAGTAAAACTAATTCTGTAACTCATTAATTCATCATCACTTATTTCATTTTCTTCTTCAGAAATTTGAGTTAGTTTTGTAAAACTGTTTCCTGAAAGTGCTTCTAATACTTTAACAATATCATCTATAATTTCAATTTCAGATAATCCGTTATTAGGATCACCTGTGTTTTGATGTTGCTCCATCCAACCATCTTTACAGTACAAAATAATTTCTAAGGTTGTAGTTCCTTCTTTTATTTGTTCTGTCATATTCTGATATTGTATGCTAGGCATTTTAATAAGTACTGCTGTAAAACAACCAGGATAATTTTCTTTGCCTTTTTGAAATTGTTTGCGATCTAAATCAATGAGTTCTAATTTTGTAATTGATTTTAATGCTTTTTGAACTTCAATAAATATTTCTTTGCTAGGTGTCATATTCTTCTTCGTGTTTTTCGTCTGCCAATGTGCGGGCTTATGTTATTTTCTTCTTTTTGAGAATACCCAAATAATGAGCGTCCTTTACGAATACAGTTCATAAGTACGTCTAAAATATCATCAGGTGTTTTACATTTTTTTTCAAAAGCCAGTATATGATCTAGTGCTTTATCCATATCTGTTGTATCCCTTAATTTATCATCAAAAGTGATTAAACCTCTAAAAAAAGCACTTACCAATACAGCATCAATATTTTCATGTTTATCACCTGAAGCATGATCAGGAAAAGGTATATCTACGGTATTATTTTCTTCACTAGCAATAAGCCATTCAGGTTCGTAAACAGATTTTTGAGAGGCTGTTGCATCGTAAAAAGAAATAATAGCCATTCCTTTTGCATTATATTTTTGTTGCCACTTATAATGAGTAGCCATTGCTTCAGCTCTATTACATTGACGATTAAAAATTTCTAATACATGTGCTTTACCATTTTCAAGAGATAGTATTCCACCAGCTTTATAATCGCCATCATCAGTATAAGATAAATCCCACCATTCAATTAAACCGCTGTGTATTTTATTTCCATGAGTGCTTTTGAATTTTATCCACTCTTCTTTAATTCTTTTACCTTCTTCAATAGGATTGTTAAAATCTTCTCGTTGGCTTGTATGGTAATCATCATCATTTACTATTTCAATACATTCATCTCTGTCATAACGTTCATGCCAAGTAGGATTAAAATCGTTATCACATAAATTAATGGTTGATATAAAGAAGTTGTTAGATTTTTTATATTTTTCAGCAAAGCCTTCAATAATTCCATTTTTAACAATTAAGTTGTTAGGCATTATTCTACGAAATCGACCACGTTGTCCTGCCTTACCTAAATCACCAGTTAGTTTACGTACATTTTCTTTTGTTAACTCAATATTTTTAGCGGCTTTTCGGTCTTCTAAATCATCCATAGAAGCGAAGTCAGGTCTACGTCCGTTATGATTTAAACCACGTATAGATTGGTTTAAACCGATAGCTTTAAAGTAGGTTCCATCAGTAGTTTCAAAAACACCATCAGCCCAATTACCATAGCTTTTTTGTGTGCCAAAATCTTTAATATATTTTTCATTATTATCTAATTGAACTTGTAAATTAGATAATAGTTTTTTTGCTAAATCTTCATTTCTACCTAATAAAACTCCGAATTTTAATTCATTATTTTCTTTTAAGTGAGCGGTATTACCAACATTGGTGTGAATAGATTTTGCCGCACCTCTAAACCAACGGCGTTGTTGTATTATTTTGGGGTTATGAAATATTTGTTCATAGCTTTCTTGATGAAACCAAGAGCTAGGAGCATCAGCAAAATCTTGCCCAGAATTAACACCAAAATAAAAATCAAAAAACTCAATATAATTTTCAGGTTTTAAAAGGTGTTTAATTCGCCTTTCTTGTTCTTGAGTAGTTTCTTTAATTAAATTATTTGCAGATACTTTTGAAATATATTTAGAAAGGTCATCATATTTTTGCTTGACTAATTTAAGTTCTGTTTTAGTCATCTTGTATCAATTTAGTTATAAACTGATCAAAGTATGGGCGTATATTTTTGGTTAGTTCAATAATTTCTTCTCTTTTTTTAGGTTTAGCAGTTGCCGCTAGTTCTAACATAAAGTTGCTAAAGTTATCTATACTTTCCATTGAATAGACAGCTATTTTTTTACTATCAGTAATTCTGTCAAAAGCAGCAACAGTATTAATAATATCGTTTGTTTTGTAAGGTAGCGGTTCACCTTTTTCAATAGCTAAGGCTTGTTTTAAAGTTAACCTACGGATAGATGAAGGTTTTATTGAATTAAGCTCTTTTTCTTCATCCCATTTATTTTCTTTACGCCAGTTTCCTAATGTTTTTAAACCAATATTAATAATACTAGAAATATTACTTAAGGCAAATCCAGCAACATATAATTGTTTTCCTTCACTCTTTTTTCTATCGCTTTCTTGTGCTGTTAATCTTGCCATAATTATTTGTAATTTCCATCTATATTTAACTTGCCTTCTCTAGTAAATTCAATATTATTAATTTTCATTCCATCATATTCTAAGTTTTTTTTTGCCTCAATTAATAAATCAGTATAAGCATCATCAGCAATCATGGCTTCAATACCTACACCAATTTCAGGGACTTCTTTAAATTCTCCTTTGGCTGAGGTTAAAATACTTAGTTGATGTTGCTTACTACTGTTGCCTATAACAAAATCACCATTTTGAATAAGTAGGTCGCCATTTTCATCTAATAATAAATCTTTCATACATACAAAATTCGTATAAGTAAGTGGTGTTTAAAATTTAATAATCAAGTGTTGGCAGTTTTTCATACACTACTTGTTTGAAAAAGGTACAAGGCTTGATTTGTTATTTTTTTTAGTTAAGAACTTGCTGCAATTTTGTGACTCAAAGTAGTAGTAAAACGAAATTATAGTGCGTAGAAAAAGCAATTAAATGACACATAGGTTTAAAGTAAATACAGAAAACGTAAATGAGTATGGATATCGCATACTTACTAATGGAATAGATATAGACCAGTATTTACGTAATCCTGTAGTATTATTTGGTCATGTTCGTGCAAATCACGACCCAACAAGAGTTGTAGGTCGTTGTGTAAAATTAATAAAAGAAAACAACGAATTAATTGCTGAAATAGAGTTTGATACTGATTCTGATTTAGGTAAAGAGGTAGAAGGGAAAGTAGCACGTGGCTTTATAAAAATGGCATCATTACATGCTGATGTAAAAGAAAGTTCTGTGGAAGAGGAACTATTATTACCAGGACAAACTTTAGCAACGGTAACTAAATGTAAACTAGTAGAAATATCTATTGTAGATGTTGGAGGTAATGATGAAGCTTTAAAATTATCTAAAAATTTAAAAGAGGTGACTCTTAATAAAATTACACAAAAACCAAAAAAAAATAAGATGAGTATAAAGTCAATTGCGCTAGCGCTAGATATGGATGAAAATACAGCGGAAAGCAAAGTTTTAGCATCTGTAAAAGATTTAAAATTAGCAAAGGAAACAGCTGAAACAGCTTTACGTAATATTCAAACAAAGGAGGCAGATACTTTAATTGCTAAAGGTGTTAGTTTAGGATTAATTCATAAAGACTTTACCGATACACTAAAAGAAGCTTTTGAAACAAATCATGATGCTCAAGTAGTAAAGTTATCTAAATTAATTAAAGATAAAGAGGTTGAAAACGGAACAGATGCTAAACGTAATGTTGTGAAAGAAGTCATTTTAGGAAAAGGCGACGGAAAAGGGAAAGCCATAATGCTAACGTTTGATTATTTGCAAAAACATGATGTTCCGAAGTTGAAAGATATTAGAGATAATAATCCAACAGAATATGCACGTTTAGCAAAAGAATATGGAGCAGGTGTTAGATATACAGAATAAAAATAATATCAAAAAAAACTAAAAAAATGCCAGGATTAAATAAAGAATTGTGGGTACCAGGGATTATAGAAAATCCTATTCCAGATACATCATTTGTATCAGCGTCAGTAGATATGTCTGAATATGTTGAAGCAAATAAAATACATTTAGCAGAAGCAGGAATTGAGCCAGAGGTATTTGAGAATTATTTTGAAGGAAATGAAGATCCATTACCATTTCAAAAGATTACAGATATTCCAAATGAGGTTGTTTTAAAAACATACTCATCAGCTCAAACTCGCCATAGAGATTTGCAAGATGTAGAGCTACAGTATAAAAAGAAAGATTCTATTATTGGTAGACACAGAACTTCTTTAGGTAAAAATATAGGTAAACGAGCAGCACATGCTTGGACAACAGGTGTAAGTGATGATTTTAATAAACTATTAAAATTAGGTGATGGAGATTCTGTAATTGATGCAATTGTTGATTTAGAAGCTTTTTTTAGTAGTCTAGATAAAACAGAGAACTTAAATCTATGTTTAAGCCCAGAGCTTAAGGCACGTATAAGAAAGGAAGATAAAGTATTATACAAGAATATGATGATGGCTGATAAAGGGGATGTTTTTTTAGGTTTTAAAATATGGCATTACTCACAAAATCCATTATTTACTGCGGCAGGAACTAAAAAGCCATTTGGAGCAGAAAAAGAGGCAGGAGACAAGCGTTGTTCTTTTGCATGGGCAAGTGATGAGGTATTTAGATGTTTTGGAGATACAGAAATGTATGAGAATTTAAGAGACTCAGGTTTACAAGCTGATACCCTTTCATTTGCACAAAGAGCTTTAGTTGGTAAAATTAGAGCCAACTCACCAAAGTATTTAGGAACAATTGTTTAAAAGATAAACAGATGAGTAAAAATCAAGAAAATATTCAAGAATATTTTAATGCTAATAAATTAGTAAATAAAGTATTTACTACATCAGATGGCTTTATTTTTTTACAACGCCAATTAGCAACAATACATAGTAACACTTTATCAAATAAAAAAGTAGAAACTTTTAATAGAGATGGTAAGGTAGAAAATATTGTAGTGGTCGATGCAGAAGAAATAACGGCAGATAAAACTGATGTTAAATTAGTAAAGGAGCAAAATACAGCGTCAGTTAATCCAGCTATAACAGGATCAGATCAGCAAACAAAAAAATAATAAGAACCATTTTTAAATAAGACAGCTTCACTTATTGCAAGTGAGCTGTACCCTTTAGGGGTTGTAGTTATGAATGAAACCATTATTGAAATAGCATTAGGTCAAATAGGGATTAAAGAAATTACTGGAAAAAAAGATAATCCAGAGGTGTTAAAATACTTTAATGATATTGGTTTTAATGGTGCAAAGTTAAAGGATGAAACTGCATGGTGTTCAGCTTTTGTAAACTGGGTTGCTAAAGAGGCAAACCTTCAAAGAACAGGAAGATTAAATGCTCGTAGTTGGCTAAAAGTAGGTGAAGAAGTTACCATTCCTGAAAAAGGTGATGTTGTTATTTTTTGGAGAGAATCTAAACAAAGCTGGAAAGGGCATGTTGCTTTTTTTATAAGAGAAACTGAAAATTTTATTTACGTTTTGGGAGGAAACCAAAGTAATCAAGTTAAAATTTCAGCTTACCCTAAAAACAGATTATTAGGTTATAGAAGATTATGAATAAAATATTTAGTTGGTTAACAGGAGATTTATTTAAAAAAGCAGGAGAAGCTTTAGATGGAATTATTACGTCTGATGAAGAAAGGTTGAATGCAAAAAATGCTTTGCAAAAAATGTTTATTGATGAGGCTTTAAATTCTCAAAAAATACAAACAGAAATTATAAATACAGAGGCTAAAGGTAATTTTTTACAAAGAAGTTGGAGACCTATATTAATGTTAGGTTTTGGGTTTGTAGTGCTTTATAGCAAGTTTATAGCTCCTGCATTTAATTTACCAAATACAGCATTAGAACCTGATTTTTGGGAACTTTTAAGATTAGGTATTGGAGGGTATGTTATTGGTCGTTCTGCTGAAAAAATATCAACTACAATAACTAAAAATATAGATTTCAAAAAGAAAAATTAAACTATTGTAAAAAATGGCATTACCAAAAATTACATTCAATATAGCAACTGATGGCTTAGGTAGATTATCAGATGCAATTAATAAAATACCTGGTTTAGTTATTACAGGTAGTACTGTTGCTAATAAAATAACGATTGGTCAGTCATATCAAATATTTAGTTTAAAAGGAGCTGAAGATTTAGGTATTACAGCTGATGGAGCTAATAGTTTTGCTTATAAACATTTAGTGAGTTTTTATAATAAAGCAGGGCAAGGTGCTCCACTCTGGTTAATGGTAGTTTCGGACGCTACTACCATGACAGCAATGGCTGACCTAACTAATAATTATGCTAAAAAGTTAATTGAAGATGCTAAGAATATTCGTGTTTTAGGATTGTTAAAAAAAGCAACAGGTACTGAAACTATTAAAAATGGATTAGATGCAGACGTAGAAACAGCAGTTGTAAAAATTCAAGAGTTAGCGGTGCATTTTACGGGTAAGTATTTTCCTTTTAGAACTATTTTATCAGGTAATTCATTTAACGGAAATGTGCAAGAATTATTTGATTATTCACAATCTAAATTTAAAAATGTAAATATTTTGATAGCTAATGACGATGGTGCACCTGAAGCATCTATTGGCTTAAATTTAGGTAAGCAGGTAGCAATACCAAGTCAGCGCCGTCAGAGTAGAGTAAAAGATGGAGCGGTAATACCGTTACAGGCATATTTTACTAGTGGTGAAAAAGTACAAGCGTTACAGGATATGTGGGATACAATAGACGATAAACGTTTTACTTTTTTTAGAAACTTCTCTAACAGGTCGGGCTATTTCTTTTCTGGTGATAAAACACTAGTTGGTTCTGATGATGATTTTTCAAGTTTAGCACCAGGCTTTATAATGGATGAAGCTGTTTTAATAGCCTATGATGTTTTATTAGATGAACTAAGTGATGAAATACTTATAGATGGTTATGGGAAAATTCATCCAGCAGTAATAAAAAGTTGGCAAGGTAAAATAGATACTACAGTTCAAAGTAAAATGGTATCTACAGGAAAAATTTCAGGATTTAAATCATATATCAATGCAAATCAAAATGTTTTACAAACAGATAATGTACAGGTAAATATGCAATTATTACCATTAGGATATGCAGACAATATAGAAGTAAATATAGGTTTCACAACTAATTTAGAAAACTAATGGCAAAACAATATAGTTGGAGTGATTATTCCATAGCATACGGAGGTAGAATATTAGAAGGATGCACAGGCTTTGAGGCTAGTACTAAAAAAGAAAAAGCTTTTTTATACGGTAGAGGAGATAACCCACATGAAATTGTTGGAGGTAATAAAAGTTATGAAGGTAAAATTAAACTTTGGCAATCGGAAGTAGAAAGAATGATTTCAGACGCTCCAAATAATGATATTTTAAAGTTGCGTTTTAATGTAACCGAAGCATATGTACCAATTGATGGTGGTCAAATGGTAGTTAATAATTATAAAGGAGTTGAAATAACAGAATTATCAACAGCATTTAACCAAGGTGATAAAAATCAAATTATAGAATTACCTGTTATGTATTTAAGTGTTGATAGGCAGCAATAAGTTATCAATAATTAATTATATAAACAATCCTATTATTTACACTGGTAGTATTTACAAGACCAATAAACATATTAAAAATGGCAAACGAAGTTACAGAAAAGCAAATTGAACAATGGAAAGTAGAGCATCAAGCGGTTTACGAATTACCAGTAGGAGATAAAAAAGGGTACTTACGTCAGCCTAAAATGACAGATTATAAGATAGGTTTTAAAGCCATGTTAAATGGTGGAGATATTGCTTTTAGTGAAGCAATGTTAAGAGCTTTATGGTTAGGAGGAGATAAAGATATTTTAGATGAAGATGCTTATTTTATTCCTGCTAAAAATCAAATAAAAGATTTTTTAGATTATGAAGATGCAGAAATATCAGCTTTAAAAAATGGGCAATCAGAAATAACTATTGATGGTTATAAATGTATTGTTAGATTTATTACTCGTGATGATTTGAAACGTGCAGAATCTGAAAACCCAAGTAATAAAACATTTGTTACTCAAGAAAAATTATTTGATAAAATATGTGTTTTTAAAGATGAGGTTTTTACTGATAAAAATAATGCCTCTATACGTTTTCCACTTTACAAAGCTATTGAAAGTTTGCAGAATAAAAAATATGCATTGCTAAAAAAGCTTTAGAGTCGGCTGTCATAGATACGACTGACGAAACTGCATACGAAATATCAGAAAATATAAATATTAGAGTATACGATGCCTATTTAGAGTACTATATGGGAGTTCGTAATCCTCAAAAGTTAAAAGATGGAGATTGGGCTGAAAAATTACTCAATCTCCATTTTATAAGAATACAAGAAAAAGAATCATCTCAAAAAACTTAAAATGAACGCCTACGAGTACTTAGTTAGATTAAGAGATTATGCTAGTTCTAGCTTGCGAAATATTGCTGCAAGTGCTGGGGTTACTAATAGAGGTTTACATGGAGTTGAAAAAAGAGCAACATCGGTAAGTAGTTTTTTAGGGAGTACTTTAAAAAGTGCCTTAAGTCGATTAGCTTTAGGTTTTGGTGTTTTAACAGCTGCTTCTGGTTTATTTTTTAAAGGTGTTGAGTTAGAACAAACAAAAGTAAAGTTTGAAGTGTTATTAGGTAGTGTGGCAAAAGGTACTGCAATGCTTAAGGAACTTAATGAATATGCTAATGTAACACCTTTTTCAAATGGTGGTATTATAAAGGCATCTGAAATTATGCTTGGTTTTGGTATTACTCAAGAAAAAATAATGGGTAATATGAAAATGCTAGGAGATGTTGCCATGGGTAATGAACAAAAGTTAGGAAGTATTTCATTAGCATATTCTCAAATAATGGCTACAGGTCGTTTAATGGGGCAAGATTTATTACAGCTAATTAACCAAGGATTTAATCCTCTTCAAATAATATCAGAGAATACAGGTTTATCCATGGGGGTTTTAAAAAAACAAATGGAAAAAGGAGCTATTAGTGCTGGTATGGTAGAAGAGGCATTTCGTTTAGCTACTTCAGAAGGGGGACGTTATTATGGAATGACAGAAAAAATGGCTGAATCAGCAGGCGGTAAATGGAGTACATTTATGGGGAAATTATCACACGTAGTTGCTATTGTAGGTGAGAAATTTGCTTTATGGGTTAGCCCTTTAATAGATATTGGTATTACTGTTGTAGAAAATATTTTGCCATTTGGTAAAGCAATAACAGATTTAATAAACTGGATAAGTAAAGCTACTCCTTTATTAATTACATTTTCGGCTGTTGTAGTAGCATTAGGAGTTAATTATTTAATTGCTAACGCAAGCTTTATAGCTTTCTCAATAACCTTTGCAATTTATAACGCTAAGGTATGGCTGGCAACTTTAGCAACAGGAGGCTTGTCTACAGCAATTAGTATTTTGAATTTTATAATGTCAATGAACCCAATATCATTAGTTATAATAGGAATAGGACTGTTAGTTGGAGCTGTTGTTTTATTGTGGAATAAAATAGACTGGTTACGTGGTGGAATAATGGGTATTTGGGAGGTTATGAAAGGTTTAGGTCTTGCTATAAAAACCTATGTTATTAATCGTTTTAAAGAATTATTATTAGGTATTACAGGTTTAGGTAGAGCATTGTGGTCGTTTATTAAAGGAGATTGGGAAGATGCAATAAAACATGGTAAAAATGCTACTAAAAATTTGTTTGATAGTGATGCTAAAAAACAATTTGTAAAGGATGGTTTAATAGCAGCAGAATCATTTAGTAAAGGATATAAAGATGCCTTAAAAATTGATAGCCCGAAAATAGCTTTAAAAGAAGCCGTAGGTAAAAATAAAGACAAATCTATTTTAGGAAAAAAACCGTCTTCAGTTTTTGATAGTTTACTGAAAAATAAAAAAGAGCTTGACAAAAAAAACAATAAAAAAAGAAAAGCCGATAGTATCGTTTCAGGAGGATCTAAGCAAACTCACATAAATATAACTATTCAAAAGTTACAAGATGATACCAAAATTTATGTTAGTAGTGCCGAAAAAGGGATTGAAAATTTAGGTGAAAAAATACAAGAACAATTATTACGTGCAATAAATAGTGTTAACCAAATGCAAACAAGTTAATGGCTGAATTTAATTTTAAAGAATTAGTGGCACGAGCACATTTTGATTATATAGGACCTGTATTTACTAAGTGGTTTGAAAATAATAAAAAAGCAATGGTACTTCCAAGTTTAAAAAACGTTTTTGGTAGCCAGTTATTAGGAAATAAATATTTTTTTACATTAAAACTAAAATATGGAAAACAGCAATTTATTTTTCCTAATGAGCCATTAATCGCTGTTAGCCTAGTAAAAACAATTGTAGAAACAGCTACTGTTGGAAAGTATCGAAAAGGAACAGTAAAAGAATATATTAATACAGAAGATTATCAATTAACGATACGAGGTGTTTGTGTAAACACAGAAGATTATGATAGCTATCCTACAGATCAGGTAAAAGAACTTAATGAAATGTTTGCTGTTAATGATGCTTTAGAAGTAGTTAATAATCCTTTTTTAGAATTGTTTCAAATACGAAAAATTGTGTTAAAAGAAATTTCATTAGATGAAATGCAAGGGCAACCTAATTTACAAAAGTATGTGATTAGAGCAGTTAGTGATCAGGATTTTTACGCAGATGTAACAGAGAAAAACAATTTTTTAAACTCATAAATTATGTTTGTTTTAGATGGAAGTGTAAAAATAGGAGCTTATGTTTTTAAAACTATACATGAAGTATCATATGTTAAATCTGTAAATGAAATTGTAGATACAGCAGTTTTAAAATTACCAACATCATTTAAAATTAGACAAAATGGTGAGTTAAAATATACTGAAGAAGCTATTAAAATAGGTGATAAGGTAGCTATAACTATAGGTTATGAAAACAAGTATCGTGCTACAGAGTTTGTAGGGTATGTACGTAAAATTAAACCGACTATACCATTAGAAATTCATTGTGAAGATGAAATGTGGCTGTTGCGTAGAAAAACAATAACGAAAGCATGGAATACTAATACTAATTTAAAAGAGGTTCTAACAGAAATAGTAAAAGGAACTACGATAAAAGTAGCAGAAAATATTCCTGATATTCCTTTAGATAATTACATTATTAGAAATGCTAATGGAACACAAGTTTTACAGCATCTAAAAAAGAATTTACGATTAACCGCATTTATAAATGATAGGAATGAGTTGTATTGTGGATTAGCTCAGTTTACTAATATTAATGATGAGGTAATTTATGATTTGAATTATAATTTAATTGAAAATAACCTAGAGTTTAAGTCGAAAGAAGAAAGAAAAATACGAGTCCGCTACACTTATATAAATTCCAAAGGTGTTAAAAAGGAAGTTGAATTTGGAGATACAGGAGGAGAGTTAAGATGTTATAGAACCTCGGTAGTTTCAGATGTTACAGTGTTAGAAAAATTAGCACAAACAGAAATAGAGAAATTAAAGTATAATGGTTTTGAAGGAACAGTAAAAACTTTTTTAATTCCGTATGCAACCAGAGGAATGAAAGCAACACTATTAGATCAAGAGCATTTAAATAGAGAAGGTAGTTATTTTATTAAGAAAGTGGTTACTTATTTTGGAACAGATGGAGCAAATAGGGTAGTAACAATAGGTAAAAGGCTAAATGGCTAATTTATGGGGTTTGAAACAGAATTAAGTCGTGCATTAGAGAAGTTTAATGATAGAGATGTACCTGTTTTTTTGGCAGAAGTAATATCTGTAGATAAAGAAAAAGGAACTTGTGAAATTACTGATGGAGAGTTAAACTACGTTGCACGTTTAGGAAGTGTTATTAATAGTACTGAAGATAGGTTTTTTTTATATCCTAAAATAAAAAGTAAGGTGTTGGTAGCGCCTATTGAAGAAGATATACATCAACTATATATTATTACATGTGCTGAGATAGAGCATTTACAGTTTAAAGTAGCTGATTGTACTTTAAGTATGGACGCTACAGGTTTTAATTTTAAAAAGCAGAACGAATCATTACGTAGTTTGATAATAGATTTATTACGGGCAATACAACAAATGAAGTTTACAACCAATATGGGACCAACCATTAATTTGATTAATGTAAACGATTTTGTAAGCCTAGAATCAAAGTTTGAAAACCTTTTAAAAGATATTTAAATGGCATTAAATGAAGAAAGATTAACAGCTAAAATTAAAACAGTTATAACCGAATGTGCATTAGAAAAATCAAGTGCAGAGGTTTCAAAAGAAAAATTTGCAATTAGTTTATCAAAGGCTATAATAAGTGAATTAAAAACGGCAATAGTAACAGGGGTTTGTCCACCAAGTGGAGGACCATTAACTAACGGAAAAATAATATAAATATGTTTTCATCATTACAGCCTTATTTTAATGAATTAGCTATTGGATTAGTCTCTTTAGTTTTGGGATGGTTAGGTAAATCAAAAGTGCAAAAAAAAGTAGAAGATGCCGATTTAACAGCAAAAATACAAGCCGTATATAGAGATATGGTAGTTGATGCTGATAAAAGAATGGATTTACTAAGAGAAGAAATAAAAATATTAAAAACTAAGCAAACACTTCAAAATGAAGAGTGGCTAAAAAAGTTAGATAATATTGAAAAATCATGGCAAGGTAAATATAGTAGATTGCAAACAAAGTATAATAATTTGTTGAAAAAATTTGAAGAAAATAGTTAGTGATGCAAGTATTAGATAATCAAACTTTATTAGATATAGCCATACAAAAAACAGGAACACCGCTCTCTGCATTGTTAATAGCTAAAGCAAATAATTTAAATCCTTCTAATAGTTTAGTAGAAGGTAGTTGTATTTTAATTCCGTTAAAATTAATTAAAGATCAGGATATATATCAATATTATAACAATAACGAAATTATACCCGCCACCGCATTAACACAAACGAACATTGACGCAATTATAGGATGTGAAGGAATAGGTTGTTGGGCAATAGGAATAGATTTTAAAGTAAGCTAAAAATGAGTACAGTACAAGATATAAAAAATAACATGATAGCGGTTAAAGAAAAAGAAACAGCCTTAGCCGATTTAAATAGTACAAGCAAAGTCTCTATTTGGAATTTACTGCTTTTCATTGTTGCTTTCTGTAGCCAAGATTTACGAACTTATTTTAGTGAACATCGTAAATATATAAACCATCGTTTGGCAAATCAAAAAGCGGGTACGTTGCCTTGGTACAGGAGTATGGCATTGGCTTTTCAATATGGATTTCATTTAATTGCTGATACAGATAAGTTTCAAAATGAATTAGCAACATCCGAAGAAATAGAAGCATCAAAATTAATAAAATACGCTGCCGTAAACGAAGGAGATAAACCAGGAACAATAGTTATAAAAGTAGCGACTGAAACGGATAATAAGCTAGCTACTTTATCACCTGAAGCAGAAATATCAATAAAACAATATTTTAAAGAAATAGCTTTTGCAGGTGATAGAATAACAATTATTAATCATTTAGCCGATAAATTATTTTTAAATATAAAAATTCACATAAATCCTTTGGTTTTAGAAGTTAATGGAATATCCAAGCAAAAAGGAAATAAACCAGTTGAAGATGCCTTGCAAGAATTTATGAAGGAATTGCCTTTTAATGGTCAAATGGTATTACAAAGTTTGGTTGATAAATTACAGCTGGTTGAAGGTGTTGAAGTAGCACATTTGGTTGAAGTAAAAAGTAGTTCGTTAGATCCTATTTTAGGTAAACATGGAATAGCTTCTTTAATTGAAGTAAAACATATTCCTGTAAGTGGCTATTTTGAAATTGAAAATTTTGATAACATTAGTTATGTGGTATAATATTGATTTTTATAAATGGGCAGTTTTATTACTTCCTACTCGTAATCGAAAAGCAAAAATGCTTGCTTTTATAAAAACACTTGTTACACCTATTGTTGATTTACATTATGAGTTTTTACAACGTAGAGCATTAGACGAATTTATTTTAAATCATAATGGGCAAATATGTTATTTACGAAAAGCTTTAAATGATGTTTTTGATAAAGAATTACGTAGAATACAAATTGGCGATGGAAATCAATTTAAACGGCAATATATTTATACAAGAGCAGAACAAAAACCTGTTTTTTTAGGTAAAATATTTTTACGAGATAAAACGGATTATGCCGATACAGGAGTAGATTTTATAGTGTATGTACCTCAAAAAATTGTATCAACAAGAAAGGTTGAGTTAGATAAATGGATACATATTTTTAAAAAAGGAGTTAAACGATATAAAATAATAGCAACATAATGAATACTATTAATTTTCAACAAATAGGAGGTCTTCCATTAGAAACAAACACGCTAACTGAAGTACAAAAAGCCTATAGTATTTTTAATGCTTTTGGAGCATTGGCAGGTAATAAAACAATTATCAGTGGATGTGAAGTTATTGGAAACCAAATAACAAACGGTTTTATTTATTTAGATGGCGAATTGTTAGAATTTCGTGGAGGGATAAAACAAGATACCGTTGTAATTATTCAAGAAGAAACAAAAGTATTTTTTGAAGACCAAACAGAAAAAGGAGTCTATTATACTCGTTATGTAACTTTTGGAGTTTCAGTAAATTCAACTCTTTGGAGTGATTTTAAACGATTTTATATAAATCAGCCAATTTTTAAAGAAATAAAATACGTTGGTAGAAATGTAACTCAAGCAGAATTACAAAGAGGTTGGTATATCGCAAATGGAGAAAACGGCACAGATAATATTTTAGGACGAATGCTTGTTGGATATGATGCCACTCAAGCTGAATTTGATACTGTTGGAAAAAAAGGGGGCGAAAAAACACATCAATTAACTGAGGCAGAAATTCCTAGTCACCGTCATGAAGGACGAACAAATTCGGCAGGTGGTCATAGCCATGAGTATAATAGACTTTTATTTGGAGGTAATTCTACTTGGGTATCAGGAGGTGTAATGGGATATTGGGGTACTACTAAAAAAGAGGCAACAAGTTCAGAAGGGGTTCATCAACATAGTTTTACAACAGATAATGAAGGAAATGATAAACCACACAATAATTTACCGCCATACATTGTGGCATTACCAATTCAATTTATAGGATAATTATGGCATTTAAAGATACCGTTAAAAATTGGTTTAAAACAGGTTTAAAACCAACCCAACAGCAGTTTTATAGTTTTTTTGATGCTATACGCTGGAAAGATGAAAATATACCTGCTAACCAAGTAGAAGGTTTAAATAACTTGTTAATTGCTAAAGCAGATAAACAAGCGTTTAATACGCATTTAGAGGATTTAGAAAGTCATGTTACAATTCGGGATAAAAATGATTTAAAAGCTTTAAATACAACTATTTTTAAGCATGAATTATCAATTCTTTTAAATTTTTCAGATGATTTAGAGGATGTCATGTTATCCGAATTTACTTTTAATGAATTTACATTCGTAATTACGGTATCAGGAAAAAAGTATTTAATTAAAAGAACAAATTCAAAATATAGTTTAGCTAATTGTATGCTTTTTTTAAGAACTACTAATATAGCTACTAATGTTATTTATAGTCTTGAAGTTTCAAATTATCAATTAAAAATAAATGAAGATTTTTCTTATTACGAATTGATATCAGAAGATTTAACGGAAAATTTAACTTTAAAAAATGGTGATGCTTTTTTATTTGAATTTAAAAGAAAAGCGATATTAAGTTTTGTGAAAACAGCAGTAATACAAATAGATATAGCTGTTCAAAAAATAGTTGTACCCATTAATATGCACTTTTATGGTGTTGAAATTTCTGATACAGAATTATTATCAACACTTGAAGTTTCTTTGGATGTTGATTTTACAGAGGCTGGTTATTTAGGAGAGTTAACAGGAAGTAAGAATGATTCGCTAATATTAATGAATCAAGAGGCTAAAGAACTGTATTTAAGGAGTACGAACCCTATTGGTGTTAAAATAATTTTTAGAAACATTTAAATTTAAATATATGGAAAAGAGAGTTGCAATTACCGAGTTTACAAAGGTTAGCTTAAAAGCAAATGAACCTTTTTATTTGCCTTTGGTAAACGATGAAACAATTAAGTCAATTAGTTTTAAAGATAAAGGTTTGTCTTTCAAAATTAGTGTGGTTGAAGAATTTAAAGAAATTACTTCAGGTAACATAAAAGAGAAGGATAGTACTGTTTTAGTAAACTTAAAAACTAAATGTTTAGTGGTATCTGTTAATGCTGATACAGTAGCCGAAATTTTAACTTTAAAATAAAAAAAAAATGCAAAAACAAGTTGTAGATCAATTACAAGTAAAAGAGCTTAAAAATGCAGTGTTTTTAGGAACAGACTCAAAAGGAAATGTTATACCGAAACAAGCGGAGGATTTGCCTAAAGGCGAAAAAGGTATGCCTGGACCAAAAGGCGATAAAGGAGACCCTGGAGAAACAGGAAGACCTGGTTACCCAGGGCAAAAAGGGGATAAAGGAGATCCCGGGCGAGCTGGCGAAATTGGTATGCCTGGACCAAAAGGCGATAAAGGAGATCCAGGAGAAATAGGAAGGCCTGGTTCCCCTGGGCCAAAAGGAGATAAAGGAGATCCAGGACAAAACGGCGAAACAGGCGCACCGGGTAAATCAGCTTATCAAGATTGGTTAGGATTAGGAAATACAGGGACTAAGCAGGACTTCTTTAATTCAATACTCTCTTTTAAGTATACTAATGTAAAAGCTGTAGACAATAATGATGCTATTTCTAAAGGAGTTGAATTAGGTGCTTTTTATATTAACAGCTCTACAGGGTGTTTAACGCAACGATTAGTGTAATGCTTCTAAGGAGAGAAAAAAACCTCCAGCAATAAAAAATATCTCACCACTTTTTAAACACAGAGCCAACGGCTACTGGAGGATAATGTCTTCTAGTTGTCGTTGGCTTTTTTTATGTATTGTAAGTAGTGAGAGGCACAAAAATAAGAATATTAATTAAATTAAAAATAATAAATGAGTAAAAATTATGTAAATGCTCCTTTACCGTTTCAGGGTCAAAAACGGAACTTCATCAAACAATTTAAAGAAGAATTAAAAAATTACCCTTCAAATGCTACTTATGTAGATTTGTTTGGAGGTAGCGGTTTGCTCAGTCATACTGTAAAACAGCAAAACCCTAATGCAGTAGTTGTTTACAATGATTATGACAATTTTAAACAGCGTTTAAATACTATTTCAACAACAAATAAGATATTAGAAAAACTTAGATGTTTAGTAGTTGGTTTACCAGCAAAAAAAACAATACCTGAAGCTATTAAGAAGCAAATTATAGATGTTATTTCAATTGAAGATAAAAAGGGGTTTGTTGATTATATTTCTTTGTCAGGTAGTTTGTTGTTTAGTATGAATTATGTGCAAAGTTTAGCGGAATTAAAAAAGCAAAGGTTCTATAATAGGATACGAAAAAGTAATTTTTCTGCGAAAGATTATTTAAAGGAAGTTGAGTTTGTAAGATACGACTATAAAGAATTGTTTAACCTTTATAAAAACACCCCTAATGTGGTTTTTTTGGTAGATCCACCGTATTTATCAACAGATTGTTCTACGTATAAAAATTATTGGAGATTAACTGATTACTTAGATGTCTTAAATGTTTTAAAAGACACAAGTTACTTTTATTTTACATCAAATAAATCTAGTATCGTAGAATTATGTGAATGGATTGAAACAAATACGGCAAGTAATAATCCATTTAATAAAGCTAAAATAGTTTATAGATACAGTCCTACAACTCACAATACTGGTTATACTGATATTATGTTGCATAAGCGTTACACAACAACAATAACTTAGAAAAGATGAACAAGTACCATACGATATTACAAAAAATAATCAATGAAGGAGAATATCAGTTGAATAAAAAAGGACGATTAAAATACCTTTTAAATGAAAAAATAACACTATCAAAAGGAGACTTACTAGATGTTTTTGAGTCGCACACAATTGCACGTAAAAAACTTCGTGACGAATTGGATTTATTTGAATTGGGAGTAGACCGTGTTGAAGAATACAATGATTTAGGAATAACATGGTGGGATTATTGTGGTTCTTATCTTATTAATTCTTACCCAAAATACATTGCTCAATTACCTAAATTGATAGAGAAGATTAATTCGGAGTTGAGGAGTTCTAAAAACTACGTTTTATTTTTAGGAGAAAATGAGGTTGAAACAAGTCAACAACCATGTGTGAGTTTGATACAGTTTCAAATAAATAAGGATAAGTTAAATATAACAGCGTATTTGAGGAGTTCGGATGCTAGTTTAGGTTTACATTCAGATATATATCATTTGTGGCTTATAAGTCGTAAAATACATGTTCAATTAGATAGTATTACCCTTATGTTGCCTAATGTACATATCTATGAGAATAATATCACAAAAACGAAAAGGTTGTTAAGAGGTGACCAAGTAAGGTTTAATTTAAATGTGTAGTTTTTTATTTTGTAGTGAGTTAGTGTTTTTTGCCTCAAAAATGTACTTTTTGTTTTAAATTTATGTACTTTTTGTTTTGCCGATTATATAAGGATTTTCGTAAGTAGGTTAGCACTAGCAATAAATTATATATGTTGTTGCAAGTAGTGATTTTCTAACTAAATTTCTCATTTCTTAATTTTCAATTTTTCCGTTTTATTTCTCTTTCTTTTTTACGTTTCTGCTTAAAACTCCGCCTTAATTAATTTCCGCCTATTTATTCACGCTTTATTTTCAGCGTTAACTTCTTCCTTTTTTCACGTTTCTGCTTAAAACTCCGCTTTAATTAATTTCCACCTATTTATTTACGCTTCGTTTTTCAGAGTTCAATTCTTTTTTTCTCTTTTTAGGATTCATTTTCTAAAAATAGAGTAGCAGTCATTTTCAATTATCACTAATTAGGAATTTCAGGCTGAAATTCCGCCATTACTTGCAACGTGTTTGTATATGGTTTGTTGCGTGTTTTAAAACTCTTTCATTTCACACTTCTATTTTCACACAACATTTTTCAATCAGACTTTTTCAAAATGCAAAAAATATTCTTAAAAAAACCATAGTTTTTAAAATGACTTTTTCACACAACAGTTTTCAATTAGAATTTCTCAAAATGTAAAAAATATTCTTAAAAAACTATAATTTTCAAAATGATTTTTGTGCGATTTTCTTAGGTAATTAAAAGAGCTTTTTTCTGAATATTTTTCCAGCTATTTTAAACTTTATTTAAAAACTAAATTTTCAAATTTTAACTATTTTTTTCTCTAATGAAACCCAACGTGTTTGTGTAAGATTTGTTGCGTGTTTTAAGTGCTAAAGTTAGTAAATAAATCACATATAGAAAATCCACGAGGACTTTCGTAAATTGGCTAAAACCAGCAATTAATTTTACACGGTGTTAGCTGTAGCCTTTTCTATTTTCCTAATTTTCCTTTTAATTCTTCAATTGTCAAAGTTATATTTTTTTTTCTGTGAATCATTCTGTGACAATTAGAACAAACTACATTCAAGTCTGTTTCTGGATTAGTTTTTTTCGGCTTGTAACTTGTGCTTAAGGGAACAATGTGATGAACTTCAATAAAATCAATTCCAATTTCTCCATAATAGTTTTCAAAGTTAAATTCACAAACTTGACAATTCAGTCCGTGAATTTTTATAGCTTCATCCCTCAATTTTTTATTCCTTTCACTCTTTTTAGAAATAACGACTCTCTTTCCACCTTCTGTGAAGCTTAATTTTGATTCGTTATCATTAAAGTTTTCATCCTGATTTTCTTGTCTTTCAAAAATTAGAAATTCGATATATTTTCTTAATGCACTTCTCAAATCTTGTTCTGATTTAGAGAGGTTTCTAGACATATATTTCGGTTCTATTGTTTTCAGAAACTCAATATTATTAATCTCTAAAAGATTATCTACTTCTGATATTTCAAAATTTTTCGCAACTCTAGATTCAAGCCAATATGGATAAGCATCAATTGTTGAAAACGCATATTTTTTGTTTATCAACCAATTTGTGAAATTCAATTTAGTTTCGTTCATATTTTGGGTTTGGTGAGAGGTTACAGCTAACGTTGTTGTGTAAGATTAGTTGCGTGTTTCAAGCAGTGAATTTACTAAATAAAACACGAACCAAAAAAGTCCCAAAGGACTTTCGTAAATTGGCTAAAACCAGCAATTAATTTTACACGGTGTTGTGCGTATGTGCTTCTTTATTTTCTTTCAGAAACATCTTTTAAAAATGCTCCTAATAAAAGTAAACCAACAGCCATTGCTCCCGATTTAGCACTTTTATTTACAATCGCATTAATAGCTGTTCCTGTCGCTACTGTTAAAGCAATATTTCCTGCTTTATTTACTTGTTCACTTCTATGTTCTCCACTATGAACCCAATTTTTAAAATGTTCACAGTTATTACTAACATAATTATAAGCTTTCTCTCCGACTCTCGATAATGCTCTTCTAGTTGCTATCCTTCTTTCATTTTCATCTCCTTTAAATTTCTCAATAGCTTTTGGTTGAAGAGTTTTTAATATTTCGCTCATTTCAGAGTTTGAAACTTCTTTTACACCATCCTTGTAATTAGCGACAAATATTGGGTTATTTCCTCTATAACCTACAAATATTGCAAAATGGTCAACCATTCCTAATATTTTTTTTCTTAAAACTACAGCATCCGCTTCTCTTAAATTGTTGTTCCTAATAATTGTATTTACATTCATACTATTTTTTTTAAATTATTCTACAAATTTATGAATGAATTAAAATCATATTTAGTGGATAATGGTCATTGTCTTTCAATTGTCTATTTTTTTGTAATATTTTGTTCTATAAGGTTTATTAGTTTTTCCCTTATTTCATTATGTCTTACGGTGTTTTTTTTAATCCTTTCGTGTTCTTTATTTATCGCTTTTGGTATGAAAAAAAGATTTTCATTGTCTACAGAATATTGAATTAGAGGTGCAAAATGCCCACTAATACCTTTTGGTTTTATTAGTTTATGTTCTTTTAAAAGTTGAAAAAATATAATGATTTCATCTTTAAAATTTTTATTAAATTTCACATAAAAACTGTCGGAAATAGGCTTGAAAAGTTTCTTAAACTCTTTAATTGAATAGATTATCTTTTTATCGGCTAAATCTCTAGTTATTTCATCAAGTTCAGATTCCTTTCCTAGCCATTCGTAGTAAGTTTTTTTTGTTATTGATTTTGGAATTAAAATAGTTGCTTTTTCTAAACCAAGAAATTGTGTTAATATATTGTAATCATAACCTCTATATTCACAAGCGATTTTCAAACTTTCAATTATGTCATTAATTATAGCATTTGAATTATCTTGAATTGAAATTTTTTTTATATAATCTTGAAAAATATCACTCAACAAATATTCTATATCTTTTTTGTCTTTGCTATTTTTTATTTTTGATATTACACTGTTTATTTCATTTAATATTATTCCAGATATTTTAGGTAATTCGTTAAATTCCTTTTCTGTCATTTTACTATTGACGCTATTAATGGCAGTTGAAATTATGTTTTCAAGTTCGTACTTAATTAATAGTAAACGTAATTCTTCTGAATTTTGATAGTTGTCTAAAAATTCAATAAGTTTCTTTGTCATTAATTTATTCAGTTAATTTTGAGTTTTTTTTGCATTACGCACAACGGTTAGTATATGAAAAGTAGGCGATAACGAAGCGCTAACCTTTTGGTTGAGTATAAAGTTTGATACGATTCAAAAGCCCTGATTTCATTACTATTTCGCCTATTTTTTATATACATTGTTAGCAAATGTTTATTGCTCAATATTTTTCCAAATTAACTTAAATTCTGCTAAATTATTTTCATTCAAATCTTCATTGGACATAAATATTTTTCCAATATGCTTTTCAGAATCAAACATCATTATTGCGGAAACTCCCAAATCAGAACCTGTATGCCCAATCATACCTGACTTGAAATAGGCAATAAATATTCCTGAATTCGGTTCTTTTTTGTCAATATTTTTGATAGGTAATTCGTCTGTGAAATTTTTATCAAAGAATTGGGTCCAAGAGTCATCGGAAAGTAATTTTGATTTTTTATGAAAACCTTTCATTAATTCTATCAGATAAATTGAGAGGTCATTTATTGACGTTTTTAGACTACCATCGGGATATACAGCACAAGAATATGGTTGCAAAGCTTTGTCTTCTTCGTCATATAGGATAGCATGATTTACTTTCTCTATATCTTTATAAAACCAACCTGTATTATTCATTTTCAAAGGTTTAAAAATATATTCTTCTGTGAATTTATCAAATGATTTTCTACTTGCCTTCTCGATTATATACGCAGCGAGGGCTGATGCAATATTTGAATATTCATATTTTGTGCCAGCTGAAGATTTACTAAAATTCTTTTTAGAATATTTACCACCTCCTTTTACAAGATATTCCTTAAGATAAGCCCCTAGTTCCATATTAGGTAATTCTTGTCCCAAGGCATATGATGATTCATAAGCTTTTTTGTTATCAATTACTCCTGATGTATGGGTTGCTAGATGGCGTAATGTAATTGTATTTTCTTTATTCAGATTAGGATTTGTAAATTCAAAATCCAGATATTCATTAATATCTTTGTCTAAATCTAGTAATCCTTTTTCTTGTGCAATCATAAGTGAAATTCCGATAAAGGTTTTACTTACAGAAGCGATTGGCTGTATTGTCCTACTATTATATTTCAAAGAGTTCTCTTTATCTGAAAAACCAACATAATTAAAATCAACGATACTATCTTGTTTAATAAATGCAGTTGCATAGCCTACAAAGTTCTTGTCTTGACTGTAAGATATAAATACTGTAAATACGATTATACTTAATGTTAATAAAATTGTTTTACTTTTCATTTTTTAATATTTGCTAACGGTTTTATATATGG
>NZ_JBFCVV010000002.1:0-43563 GCF_041053065.1 Tenacibaculum salmonis
AAAAACGTTGTAGCACATTTGACCAAAAACCAATGAACATAGTTAAAAAAAATAGAGATTTTAACAAACCAATAAAATGGAATGGTGACTTAAAAAACGATTGCATAGCGAAATGGTCAGGTCTAATATTACGTGCTGAATGGATGGACGAAAATTATTGGTGGTGGTGTGTTTACGATATACTTAATAAAGAAAACCAAATTGATAGTTCTAATGAATATGATAAACGAATTATTTGCGGAGAGAAAGCAAGAGGAAAAGTTGAACAAATTGCTCGAAACTATCTAAAAGAGGAGTTGATTAATAAACTGAAAAAAGGTGAAGAAGAAGCAGATATAGACAAATTAATTGTGGATTTAAAACTTATTGGAATCTCGCCAATGCATTCTATTCTTACTTTAATAAAAGATTTCGGATTTAACCATAAAGAAGCAAAAAACAAGGTATTTAATTCACCTATTTGGAAAGGATTAAGAGAACAATCTGAAATGTTGACACAAGCCTTTTTGAATGTTGGAGTAGAAAATTCTGATGAAGTGGAAATCGTTGATGGACAAGTAGCTTCAATAACTTTTGATTTGACAAAAGACGATACTAAAAAAGAAAAACAAACTTTTTGGAAAAGAATAAAAACGAAATTTAAATAATAAAAACGTACTACAACACCGTATATAATTTATTGCTAGTACTAACCTACTTACGAAAATCCTTAGGGGATTTTCTATTCCGCTTTTATTTACTAAATTAGGTGCTTGAAATACGCAACAAATAATATACAAAAACGTTGGGCAACATAACCGATAATAATTTATAAATTATGAGTGAAGAAAAAGAAAAACCTAAAGGCTTAAAACCAAAATCTAGACCTAAAATAACATCTAGCCTAACAACTTTGAGTGCAGACATAAGCAAACAAAATAAAAAAAACAACAAGAAATAGAATAAAGCAATATATTGAGTTTTTATATCTTTTTACCATTTTAGTTATAAGCGTTTTATTTATATCCATTGAATCTTCATAACTTAATATAGTAGATATTAGATACTCCTTTTCAAGACCTTCCCCTTTGAATGAATCAAAATATTCTAAAAAAAAACGAGAAGGGGAAGCTCCTATTATTTCTCTATTATTTGGAAAAATATTACGTCTAATGAATAATATACTAATAACGCCTCCAACTAATAAAACAATATACTCGTAATCTTGAGTAATTATTTTAGAGAAAGAAAAAGTTATTAAGGTTATATAAATACCAAGTAAAACGAAAGACCTATTTATGTTTCTATTTACTGAATTTAATATCTCTGTGAAATGTTTATTTGCCTCATTAAAAATGAATTCTAAAGAGTTCTTTGTTTGATTTTCTATATTTATTTCTTTCATTTTTTTTTGTAAATTTAAGTTAATATTCTGAATTAAAAAACGTTGCCCAACAACATATATAATTTATTGCTAGTGCTAGCCTACTTACGAAAATCCTTAGGGGATTTTCTATTTCGTTTTTATTTAATATATTTAGTGCTTTAAAAACGCAACAAACCATATACAAACCGTTGCCAAAAACTCAGAAAAATAAAATGCTGAAAACCAATATTACGGAATAAAAAAGTCAAATTGACATTTTACTTAAATTTAATAATTTAGAATTTATTGAAAAACCCGAAGTTTATAAAATTGAAAATAAATATCGCGGAATTTAAAACGTAGAATTAAAGTTTTACTCAAATTGAATAGTTTAGAAAATATTGAAAATTTAGAGGATTATAAAAACTGAAATAAATATCGCGGAATTAAAACGTGGAATTAAAATTTCACTTAAATTGAATCATTTAAAAATATTGAAAATTTAGAGTTTTATAAAAACTGAAAATAAATATTACGGAATTAAAAAATGCTGAATTAAAGTTTACTTAAATTCAATAATTTAGAAAATATTGAAAATTTAGAATTTAAACAAAAAATCGCATTTGGCAACAACATATATAATTCATTGCTCGTTTATTTTCCTTCGGAAAATACTCACAAATGTAGATGTTTGAGTTTTTTAAACTATATTAGTAACTTGAAACACGCAACAAATCATATATAAAACCGTTGCCAAAAACTCAGAAAAATAAAATGCTGAAAACCAATATTACGGAATAAAAAAGTCGAATTGACATTTTACTTAAATTTAATAATTTAGAATTTATTGAAAAACCCGAAGTTTATAAAATTGAAAATAAATATCGCGGAATTTAAAACGTAGAATTAAAGTTTTACTCAAATTGAATAGTTTAGAAAATATTGAAAATTTAGAGGATTATAAAAACTGAAATAAATATCGCGGAATTAAAAACGTGGAATTGAAATTTCACTTAAATTGAATAATTTAAAAATATTGAAAATTTAGAGGATTATAAAAACTGAAATAAATATCGCGGAATTAAAACATGGAATTAAAATTTCACTTAAATTGAATCATTTAAAAAGATTGAAAATTTAGAGTTTTATAAAAACTGAAAATAAATATCGCGGAATTAAAAAATGCTGAATTAAGTTTTGCTAAAATTCAATAATTTAGAAAATATTTAAAGTTTAGAATTTAAACAAAAAATCGCATTTGGCAACAACATATATAATTCATTGCTCGTTTATTTTCCTTCGGAAAATACTCGCAAACGTAGATGTTTGAGTTTTTTAAACTATATTAGTAACTTGAAACACGCAACAAATCATATATAAAAACGTTGCCAAAAACTCGGAAAAATAAAATGCTGAAAACCAATATTACGGAATAAAAAAGTCGAATTGACATTTTACTTAAATTGAATAATTTAGAATTTATTGAAAAACCCGAAGTTTATAAAATTGAAAATAAATATCGCGGAATTTAAAACGTAAAATTAAAGTTTTACTCAAATTGAATAGTTTAGAAAATATTGAAAAATTAGAAGTTTATAAAAAACTGAAAATAAATATCGCGGAATTTAAAACGTAGAATTAAAGTTTTACTCAAATTGAATAGTTTAGAAAATATTGAAAAATTAGAGTTTTATAATTTTATAAAAACTGAAATAAATATCGCGAAATTAAAACGTGGAATTGAAATTTCACTTAAATTGAATAATTTAAAAATATTGAAAATTTAGAGGATTATAAAAACTGAAAATAAATATTACGGAATAAAAAAATGCTGAATTAAAGTTTACTTAAATTCAATAATTTAGAAAATATTGAAAGTTTAGAATTTAAACAAAAAATCGCATTTGGCAACAACATATATAATTCATTGCTCATTTATTTTCCTGCGGAAAATACTCGCAAATGTAGATGTTTGAGTTTTTTAAACTATATTAGTAACTTGAAACACGCAACAAACCATATATAAAACCGTTGCCAAAAACTCCGAAAAATAAAACGCTGAAAACCAATATTACCGAATAAAAAACGTAGAATTAAAGTTTTATTTAAATTGAATAATCTAAAAAATATTGAAAATTTAGAATTTATAAAAACTGAAACAAATATTACGGAATTAAAAACGTGGAATTAAAGTTTTACTCAAATTTAATAATTTAGAAAATATTGAAAATTTAGAATCTTATAAAAACTGAAACAAATATTACGGAATTAAAAACGTGGAATTAAAGTTTTGCTCAAATTTAATAATTTAAAAATATTGAAAATTTAGAGTTTTATAAAACAATAAATATCACAGAAATTAAAACGTAGAATTGAAGTTTTAATCAAATTTAATAATTTAGAAAATATAGAGTTTTATAAAAAATGAAGACAAATATCGCGGAATTAAAAAATGCTGAATTAAGTTTTGCTAAAATTCAATAATTTAGAAAATATTTAAAGTTTAGAATTTAAACAAAAAGTCGCATTTGGCAACAACGTGCATAGTTCATTGCTTGTTGATTTTCTTGCAGAAAATCCTCGCGCACATTCAAGTTTCAGTTTTTTAAACTATATTAGTGCTATAATTCCGCAACGAAACCATGCACAAAAACGTTGCAAGTAATGGCGGAATTTCAGCCTGAAATTCCTAATTAGTGATTTATCTTTTCTAGAAATTAATATTGAATAATATTGCGCTGGAAAAATTGAAAATGACTTCTAATCTATTTTTATAAAATCAATCCTAAAAAGAGAAAAACAGAATTTAACGCTGAAAAATAAAGCGTGAATAAATAAGCGGAAATTAATTAAAGCGGAGTTTTAAGTAGAAACGTCAAAAAAGCAGAAGTTAACGCTGAAAATAAATCGTGAATAAATAGGCGGAAATTAATTAAAGTGGAATTTTAAGCAGAAACGTAAAAAAAAAAGAGAAATAAAACGGAAAAATTGAAAATTAAGAAATGAAAAATATAGTTAGAAAATCACTACTTGCAACACCGTATATAATTTATTGCTAGTTTTTAAATATTTATGAAAATATTTTTTTAAATTTTATATTTCGCTTTTTTTTACTAAATTAGTTGCTCGAAATACGCAACAAATAATATACAAAAACGTTGTGTCTAATGGCGGAATTTCCTCAGAAATTCCTAATCAGTATTTTATAACCGAAAAATTAAGCTGACACAAACTCTAGACAAAAAACACTAAAAACTGAAAAAGACTTCTACTCTATTAAAATAAAAAATTGAAACGTGAAAAAATCAGCGCAGAAATAATTATTTTAATAAAATAGCTGAATACAAGTAGAAACGTAAAAAACTCAGAAAATCGGCGGAATTAAGCTCTGAAGTGCAAATTAAAAAGTAATTATGAAAATTCATAAATAAATTGAAAAATTTAAGCTTTTAATAAAATGAATGAATTGAAAGTTGAAACGTAAAAAAATCGGCTGAATTAAAATCTGAAATCAAAAAAGCTCATTAAAATGAAAATGAAATTATAAATAAATTGAAAAATTTGAATTTCTAATAAAATTAATGAACTAAAATGCAAAAACCACTAAACACAACAACGTATATAATTTATTGCTAGTTTTTAAATATTTATGAAAAGCTTTTTTAAAATTTTATATTTCGCTTTTATTAACTAAATTAGTTGCTCGAAATACGCAACAAATAATATACAAAAACGTTGCCAAAAACTCGGAAAAATAAAACGCTGAAAACCAATATTTCCGAATAAAAAACGTAGAATTAAAGTTTTACTTAAATTGAATAATCTAAAAAATATTGAAAATTTAGAATCTTATAAAAACTGAAACAAATATTACGGAATTAAAAACGTGGAATTAAAGTTTTGCTCGAATTGAATAATTTAGAAAATATTGAAAATTTAGAGTTTTATGAAAAATGAAAACAAATATCACGGAATTAAAAAATACTAAATTAAGTTTTGCTAAAATTCAATAATTTAGAAAATATTGAAAATTTAGAGTTTTATAAAAAATGAAAAGAAATATCGCGGAATTAAAAAATGCTGAATTAAGTTTTGCTAAAATTCAATAATTTAGAAAATATTAAAAATTTAGAGTTTTATAAAAAATGAAAACAAATATCGCGGAATTAAAAAATACTGAATTAAGTTTTGCTAAAATTCAATAATTTAGAAAATATTGAAAGTTTAGAATTTAAACAAAAAGTCGCATTTGGCAACAACGTGCATAATTCATTGCTTGTTGATTTTCTTTCAGAAAATCCTCGCGCATGTTCAAGTTTTAGTTTTTTAAACTATATTAGTGCTGTAATTCCGCAACGAAACCATGCACAAAACCGTTGTGCATAATATGAACAAACCCGATTACTTTTGGAAAAATTTTCGACTTGGAACAGAAGTACAAGTTGCAGGAACTCATATTTACAATGCAATATATTTTTTAGATAAACTCGAATATCTAAGAAATGAGGAAGATATTTTTGAATTTCTTTATAATGTTTCTGTTGGTATTGAGAGAATTCAAAAAATAGCCATAATACTATTAGAACATAACGAAAATGTAGATCAAGAAAAATTTGAAAAAGATTTAATAACACATAATCACCTTGAATTATTAAATCGAATCAAAAAAGAAAAAGAAATTAATTTCGGAAAAACTCACAAGAAATTCCTGAATTTAACTTCTGACTTTTATAATTCTTATCGCTATCAAAGATTTAATAAATCATCTGTTTACGAGAAAAACTCTGACAAACATAAATTTTTAGAATTTATTATTACGGAACTAAAATTAGAAGTTAATAAAGACTATGAATATATAGAAAACACTAAACAAGTTAAAAAATTTCTTGGAAAGTGTGTAAGTAAAATAGTTTGTGATTTTTACACTATTGTTAGGGAAAGAGCATTCGAAATCGGAACATTTACTTATGAAATAAGATATGAGTCAAAAGCGTTTAAAATATTCACTGCTAAACAGTACACATTTGAGAATGAGAATAACTTAAAAAGAGAGATAATCATTAGTTTAATTAATGAAAAAGGATTGAAAGATGATTTTACAGATTATATCAAATCTATTACACCTTTAAACTTTGAAAATCATAATTCTAGTTACTACATAAAGCATCTATTCAATGACATTAATGATTTTAGTGCAATTAATGATTATGAATATCTAATAGACGACAAACAAATTCCTAAAGAAAGGAATGAACTTATTAAAGAAATTGGAAATAGTCATCATTTACAAAGTGACTTTCCAGAAAGTAATTTCTTAGAAGATATTTTAGATGAAGAAGAATAAAATACTATGCACAACACCGTATATAATTTATTGCTGGCTTCTCGCCTACTTACGAAAGTCCTCGCGGACTTTCTTGGTCGGTAATTATTTACTAAATTAGTTGCTTAAACTACGCAACAAACCATATACAAACACGTTGGCAATAATAGAAAAATACCGAGCTCCATTCAATAACTTAACGCAACAAATCTAAAATTATAGATTTGTAAAATGGAAATAAAAAAGCATAGACGTTTAACTCTAAAAGAAAGAGTTATTATTCAGACTCTTTTAAATGAAAAAAAGTCTAAATCTTATATCGCTAAAACATTAAAAAGAGCACGTTCAACAATCTTTAGAGAAGTCTCTAAATGGGTACAAAATAAAGAAGATAAATATGATGCTGAATTAGCACATTGGAACGCTAAAGATGATTATGTGAACAAAAGAAACCTTGATAAAATAAGCACCTATTCCCTACTCAAATTTTTTGTTTATAAAGGACTTTTATCTAACTGGACTCCTGAACAAATTTCAGGAAGACTCAAAGAGTTATATCCAAACAACCCAATAATGTCTATTTCACATGAAGCTATCTATAGACACATTTACACCAGACCACAAGCTAGTTTAAATAAAAAATTAATAAAACTTCTAGTTCGTAAAAAAACAAGGCGGAGACCTCATAAAAAAAAACGTGGTGGTGGCTCTAAAATAATCAATCAAGTTAGTATTGACAACAGACCTAAGCATATTGAACTTAGAGATGAAGTTGGACATTGGGAAGGTGACTTAATCATTGGAAAAGACCATAAAAGTGCTATCGGAACAATTGTTGAACGCAAAACAAGGTTCACTTTAATCATCAAACTAAAATCGAAAAAAGCGATGGAAGTTGCCAATCAGTTTAGTAAAATATTGAATAAATTAAATCCTATTTATAAAAAATCAATGACATATGACAACGGAATTGAAATGGCAAGGCATCAAAAAATAACACAAAAAACAGGTATGAAAATTTACTTTGCACATCCATATTCTTCGTGGGAAAGAGGCACCAATGAAAACACAAATGGACTCATTAGACGATATCTGCCTAAGGGTACTAATTTTAATGAAATTAGCCAAAATCAACTACAAATTATTCAACAAAAATTAAACAATAGACCTCGGAAAATTATAGCGTACAAAACTCCTAAAGAAATGATGGATATTGAAATAAAAAACATAGCTTAGTACCATCAAAAATTAACAACGCTTTGTTGCGTTAGAACATTGAATCCAAGCGATACAGAAATGAAAAAAATACTGATAATTTTACTTTTTACATATTTTAATATTAACGCTCAAAACGAAAATCAGAAGAAAAAAGAGTTAATAATTAAGAACAATATCAGTGAAATATTAACTTATCAATACAATCAAAATGGAGATAGTATTCAAACAGGAATTGATATTTATGACAAAAAAGGAAATCACATAGAAGATTTAAGACTAAAAAGTGGAAAAGTTGTTTTTAAGTACTTGATTGAATACAATGAAAAAAACTTAATGACAAAACAAACTGGCTATAAAGAAAATGGAGAAATTTCTTCTATTTTATTATATGAATATGACGATAATGGAAATCAAACTTCTTACAAACAGGTAAAGGAAAATGGAGAAATATTAGGACATCAAAAAAGGAAATATAATTCTAAAAATCAAAATACTGAACTATACAATTTTAATAAAAAAAATAATGATTTCTTTTTAAGTTACAAATTTTTCTACAATAACGAAAATCAATATGATTATACAGAAAGTTATAATTCAACTGGTAAATTAATTAACAAATCTGAATACGAATATGAAGATGGGAATTTGATTAAATTAATTAGTAAATCAAAAAAAAAGTATAAAACTTCATATGAATATGATCAAAAAAGTCGTCTAATTAAGAAAAATCGTAATAGAAAAAGAACAGTAATTCTGAATGGGAAGAAAATAATTTTAAAAAAATGGAATGAAAAATTTGAGTATGATTTTGAAGACAACATAATCTCAAAAATTTCTTCAGGAAACGGAATAAATTTTATAATTGAAAAATATTTTTATAAAAAACATTAGAAATCCTGAACAAACAAAAGAAACTACTATTGCCAACACCGTATATAATTTATTGCTGGCTTCTCGCTCACTTACGAAAGTCCTCGCGGACTTTCTTAGTCGGTAATTATTTACTAAATTAGTTGCTTAAACCACGCAACAAATCATATACAAATCCGTTGCCAAAAACTCCGAAAAATAAAACGCTGAAAACAATATTACCGAATAAAAAACGTAGAATTAAAGTTTTATTTAAATTGAATAATCTAAAAAATATTGAAAATTTAGAATCTTATAAAAACTGAAACAAATATTACGGAATTAAAAACGTGGAATTAAAGTTTTACTCAAATTGAATAATTTAGAAAATATTGAAAATTTAGAATCTTATAAAAACTGAAACAAATATTACGGAATTAAAAACGTGGAATTAAAGTTTTGCTCAAATTAAATAATTTAAAAAATATTGAAAATTTAGAGTTTTATAAAAAATGAAAACAAATATCGCGGAATTAAAAAATGCTGAATTAAGTTTTGCTAAAATTCAATAATTTAGAAAATATTTAAAGTTTAGAATTTAAACAAAAAGTCGCATTTGGCAACAACGTGCATAATTCATTGCTTGTTGATTTTCTTTCAGAAAATCCTCGCGCATGTTCAAGTTTTAGTTTTTTAAACTATATTAGTACTGTAATTCCGCAACGAAACCATGCACAAAACCGTTGTGTGTAATGCCAAACAAAAATCAAAATGACGATATTTATAATTAGTTTATTAGTTGTAATTACAGTTTCATTTCTATGTTCATTAACAGAAGCAGTTCTTTTAAGTTTAAACAGCGTTAAAATTGAAACAGACAAACAAAAAGGCCTAAAATACGCCATAACTCTTGACAAGTTGAAGGGTAATATTAACAAACCAATTGCTGCTATATTGATTTTAAATACAATTGCACATACAGGAGGTGCAACAATTGCTGGGAGCGCATTTGACAAAATATATGGAGTCGAAAACATTTGGGTGTTTTCTGTAGTTTTTACAATTGTTGTACTATTCGGAACAGAAATTCTTCCTAAAGTTATTGGTGTCACCAATTCAGAAAGTCTATCCAAGCATATTGCACAACCCTTAAATATTACAATAAAAATATTATCGCCTCTGATTTTCATCACTGAACAGTTTAATAGACTGATATTAAAAAATAAAGAAAAAACAACTAAATATACTTTAGAAGATATTCAAACGATTGTTAAAACCTCCCAAGTAGAAAACCTTATTAATAAAGAACAAGAAGACATAATTATTAAAACGACTAAACTGAAAAGCAGAAAAATCGAAGAGATAATACTCACTCTTTCTAAAGTAATTTATTTCCGTCAAGACATTGGAATCGATGAATGTTTTGAACTAGCTGAAAAGCACTTACACACAAGATATCCTGTAAGTAAGACGAATTTACCGCAAGATATATTTGGATATATAAACCTAAAGGAAATCGCTTTACAACGCGATAAAATCATATCTGATGACCTATCTATATTCATAAGACCTATTCTTATAGTGAAAAATACAGATAGCATCATACATGTTTTAAAAGAACTAAACTCAAAAAAAGATCACATAGCAATTGTAGAATGTGATAAAAATGGATTTATTGGAATGGTTACTTTAGAAGATATTGTTGCAGAAATAGTATGAGAAAAAGTAGATGTATTCGATAATTAATAACTAAATACTACTCACAACTCCGTGTAATAAAAATCAAAAAAATGATATTAGAAAAAAGAATACCTTTTAAATATTGGTTTAATCTTATAAAATGGGAATTTATTACGATTTCTTTGCTATCAACAGGAATTTATTTTTTGTCAGAAAAATATATTGATTTCATAATTCCCACGGCATTACCTGGGTTTTTAGGAACTTCTATAGCCTTACTTCTATCATTCAAGTTAAGTCAATCGTATGATAGATGGTGGGAGGCTAGAAAAATATGGGGAAGTATTGTCAACGACTCAAGAAGTCTTGTTTTGCAATTACTTAAATTTTCGGATAAAAAAGCAATTGATATTGTAAAGAAAATTGGGCTAAGACAAATTGCATGGTGCTATTCTCTAGCGTTTACTTTAAGAAACCAAAATAATCTATCATATTTAAATAAATTTATTTCTCTAAAAGAGGTGGAATCTTTAAAACATTATAAAAATCTACCGCTTGGAATTCTAAACCAACATAATGAGAACTTTAGGAAATTATACAAAGAAAAATACATAACTGATTTTCAACATATACAATTGGATGATACCATTATTAGACTTTGTGATTCTATGGGGAAATTGGAGCGAATAAAGAAAACTATTTTTCCAAAAACTTATAGAATAGTCTTAAGGTTTTTTATTTATCTTTTTTTAATAATTCTTTCAATTTCACTAACTGCAATGGATAGTTGGATTGAAATACCTTTAATAGTTGCAATTTCTACACCCTTTTTCTTACTTGAAAGGATTTCCAATAATATGCAAAATCCTTTTGAGAACAAACCAACAGATACACCAATGCTAGCAATTTGCCAAACAAACGAAGTAAATATTAAACAACTGATAAACGATAAGAATTTGCCAAAAGAGGAAGAAGCATCAGGTTTTTACTTGATTTAAAAAACACTACACACAACAACGTGTATAATTAATTGCTACGGAATTTCCTCGCAGGAAATTCACTTGAATTAATTACATTTGGGTACGTTGGAAAATCACAACTGATTTTCCGCAACTAACCATACACAAACCGTTGCAAATAATGGCGGAATTTCAGCCTGAAATTCCTAATTAGTGATTTATCTTTTCTAGAAATTAATATTGAATAATATTGCGCTGGAAAAATTAAAAATGACTACTACTCTATTTTTAGAAAAGAAATCCTAAAAAAGAGAAAAAACAGAATTGAACGCTGAAAAAATGAAGCGTGAATAAATCGGTAAAAATTAATTAAAGCGGAATTTTAAGCTGAAGCGTGAAAAAAAGCAGAATTGAACGCTGAAAATAAATCGGGAATAAATAGGCAGAAATTAATTATGGCGGAGTTTTAAGCAGAAACGTAAAAAAGAAAGAGAAATAAAACGGAAAAATTGAAAATTAAGAAATGAGAAATTTAGTTAGAAAATCACTATTTGCAACAACATATATAATTTATTGCTAGTGCTTATCTACTTACGAAAATCCTTAGGGATTTTCTATTCCGTTTTTATTTAATATATTTAGAACTTGAAACACGCAACAAACCATATATAAAACCGTTAGGCAACATTTGAAAGAACATCAGAACTAAATGACAAAATTTACAGAAGAACAATTAAAAAGATTTACACGTCCACCAAGTACTACTGAAGAAAACAAGCTCAAGAATTCAGAAAAAATGGTTCGTGATGCGATTAGTTCTGATGAGAAACTAAAAGAAAAATCAACAGAAACTTTCGGACAAGGTTCCTATGCGAACAATACTAATGTCCGTTTGAATAGCGACATAGATATTAACGTCAGGTACACAGGTGGATTTTATTTCAATCTACCAAAAAATAAAGAAGAAGAAGATGTTGGAATTGACAAACTTCCATCACCAGAATACTCATATAGTGAGTTTAAAGATGATGTAGAAAATGCATTAATTAATAAGTTTGGAAAAGAATTTATAGAACGAAATGATAAATGCATAACAGTTTTACCTAATACTAATCGAGTAATTACAGATGTTGTACCAACTTGGAATTTTAGACAATATTATAAAAACAATTCATACAACCTCGGAACAAGGTTTGAATCAGATAAAGGTAAAACTATAACAAATTTCCCAAAACAACATATTACTAATGGAATTAAGAAAAACAAAGATACTTCTAGAAGGTACAAGCGTTTAGTTCGTTTACATCGTCAATTGAGATATAAAATGATTGATGACGGAGAAGATGTAAGCGACAATATATCATCATTTTTATTAGAATGTTTAGTTTGGAATGTTCCTAATAAAAAGATTGATAACTATGACAATTGGAATGACCGATTAAAAGAATCTATAGCTTATATTTTTAACAACACGATTAAGAAATCTGATTGCGAAGAATGGGGAGAAGTTTCAGAACTTTTTTATCTTTTCCATAGTGGCAGAAAATGGTCATATTCTGACGTAAACGAATATATGGACACTCTTTGGAACTATTTAGAATATTAATAATTTAAGATATGATAAAATATAACATAAGAATTTATGCTTTCACTATAATAGGCTTCGCTTTCTTTATTTATGGAATTATATTTTTAATTACCCAAAATTTAGAAAGTATTAATTTGACCAAAGCTTTGAGTCATATCTCTACCGCTATTTCTATTAACATCATAATTTGGTTAATATTCATAAAATGGTTGTGGAAATGTAAAATTTTCTATCCTTGGCTAGTACCATTTCCAAATTTATCAGGAGAATGGGAAGGAGCTTTATTGTCAAACTATAAAGACAAAAGTCTTGCCCCAATAACAACAGAAGTAAAAATAGAACAAAATTTTTTCAATATTCAAATCAGAATTAAAACTGGAGAAAGTACGAGTTACAGTACAGGAGCATCTTTCGATATAGACACAGAAAGAGGTCTTCAAAGACTTTTTTATTCTTATCAAAATACACCTAAACGAAGTGTTAGAGAAAGAAGTGAAATACATTACGGAACAACTTTATTGACTTTTGATGGATTTAAAATTTCGGAAATGGAAGGAGAATATTGGACATCTAGAGAAACTACAGGAGAAATCAAATTGAAGAGAAAAAACATTGCCTAACACCGTATATAATTTATTGCTTAGTGCTAGCCTACTTACGAAAATCCTTAGGGGATTTTCTATTCCGTTTTTATTTACTAAATTAGTTGCTTGAAATACGCAACAAACCATATACAAAAACGTTGCCATTAATTAAAAACCGAAACTCCGAATGAAAAATTTATTGACAATATTATTCTTTTTTGTATTATCAACTTTATTTTCTCAAAACGAAAAATTATTTGACCGTTTACAAGCAATTGAGAATAATGGCTTGACATTCTATGAAGTAGATGGAATTAATATTTCAAGTCAAACATTGAATTATAAATTTACAGATAAAAAACTGAAGAAAATTTATAGAAAATATTCAATAAAAAAGACAGACAAAAAAACAATTGACACTACTTTAAAATATAAAAATTATTATATTAGTAAAACTGATTTAATAACTGAAAATTTAACACAAAATAGTTCCTACTATTTTTTAGAAAGTAAGGACAAAAGAACAACTATAATTCAATTTGGCTCAATCAATAAGAAAGAAAAAGTGTTTGAAAGAAAAATGGTTGAATTAATAATGGAAAATAAAATCCCACGGAAATGTTATAATTCATTAGTAATTGATAATATTAACTTTGCAGGTAGAAAAATAAAATTAGGGAATAATTGCCAATGGCAAAATGTGAATAACGTTCAATGTCCTTATAATGGACAAATGAATTGGTCTGTTCATAAAGACTTAAAAGATGCAGAAAATACAGTTGAACAACAATTTGAAATAACAAAATCTAAAAAAAGCGGAAAAGTTATTTCAGAAGAAATAATTGAAATTGAATTTGAAGGAAATGAAACTAAAGCGAAAAAAGTTATTTATGACTTTACTGGAATAACTTCTGTTTTAGCAAATATGTCTGGAGGAAAAACTTTAACAATTTATTATATTGCATCTGAAGTAAGAGATAATTATGTTAGTTGTGTTTTGAGTTTTTGGAATAATGATACTATAACAAAAAATGGACTTGCTCCATTATTAGAAGAAGTTATGAAATTAAAATAATAACTAATGGCAACACTGTATATAATTTATTGCTAGCTTCTTGCCTACTTACGAAAGTCCTTTCGGACTTTCTTGGTTGGTAATTATTTACTAAATTAGTTGCTTGAAACACGCAACAAACCATATACAAACACGTTGTATTTAATGGCGGAATTTCCTCAGAAATTCCTAATCTGTATTTTATAAAATAAAAATTAAGCGGACACAAACTCTAGACAAAAAAGTGAAAACTACTTCTACTCTAGTAAAATAAAAATTTGAAACGTGAAAAAATCAGCGCAGAAAAAATTATTTTAAGAAAATAGCGAATACAAGTAGAAACGTAAAAAATTCAGGAAATCGGCGGAATTAAGCTCTGAAGCGCAAAAAATTGTTAATATTAAAAAGTAATTATGAAAATCCTTAAATAAATTGAAAATTAAACGTTTAATAAAATTAATGAATTGAAAGTTGAAACGTAAGAAAATCAGCGGAGTTAAACTCTGAAATAAAAAAGCTCATTAAAACGAAAATGAAATTATAAATAAATTTAAAAATTTGAATTTCTAATAAAATTAATGAACTAAAATGAAAAAACCACTAAATACAACAACGTATATAATTTATTGCTAGTTTTTAAATTTTTATGAAAAGCTTTTTTTAAATTTTACATTTCGCTTTTTTTTACTAAATTAGTTGCTCGAAATACGCAACAAATAATATACAAAAACGTTAGCCACAATTAGAAAAAAAAACGAAATCTGAATTAAAATATGTCAAAAATAACAGAAGTAAGATTAACTTTAGCTGCTCTAATTTATGGATTAGAAATTGATTTAAAATCAACAATAAATCGATTTATAGTTCCATATTATTCAGATTTAACTTTTTTTAAAAATACAGAACTTGAAGAAAAAGTTATTTCAAGATATCAAAAAGATAATCCAGGCTCTGACATTTTAAACAATATTGATGAGGCTATTGATTTTTTAGATTTCCACGATACATTCACTATTTTAAATAAAAATAATTCCTTTTTAACAAAAGAAGCTAGTGCATATCTGAAGAGTATTTTTAATGAATTATCTGAAATAACTCCTATTAGAAATAGAGTAATGCATACTAGACCGCTACTGGGAGGTGATTTTTCTATAATTTACGATTTTGTTTCTAAAATAAAAAAGACATCTCCTATTGAATGGAATATAACATTAGAAACAAGAGAAAAAATTGAAAAAGACCCTACCTATGTTCTAACTTTAACTATACCATCAATCGAAAGAGAAAATTTAGAAAAAAAAGTTATTCATAATTTACCCAGACCAGATTTTGATGAAACTGGTTTTATTGGTAGAAAAAATGATGTTGAAGATATAAAAAAACTAATTTTCAGTAATTCGGTTGTAAGTATTATTGGTGACGGTGGAATAGGGAAAACAGCCTTAGCTTTGAAAATTGCATATGACATAGTTGATATGGGAGAAAATAGCCCATTTGAACTAATTATTTGGACATCTGCAAAAACAACTATGTTAACATCAAAAGGTATTGAAGAAATTCATAATACAATAACTAACTATACTGGGTTAATTGATTTAATTTCTGAAACATTAGAAGTTGAAAAATCTCAAAATAAACTTGAGGAAATACTTGAATATTTAAGTCTATTCAAAACTCTAATAATCATAGATAATCTAGAAACAATTCAAAGTGAAGAGGTAATAAATTTTATCCGTGAAGCTCAAATGAAGAGTACAATTTTAATAACTTCTAGGATTGGTTTAGGAGAGTTAGAATATCGTAGAAAATTAAAAGGCTTTTCAGAAAATGAATCAACTAGATTAATCCGAGAAATTGCAAAAATTCGTAATAGTGACACTTTAATTAACTTACCTCAAAAAACGTTAATTGACATATCTTCAAAATTATATTATAATCCACTAGCAATTAAATGGTTTGTGAGCACTGTTGAAGCGGGAATTTCACCTTCAGAGGTTCTTAGTAACAAAAATGACCTATTAAATTTTTGCCTAACAAATGTATATCATAAACTGAGTGACGGAGCAAAAAATATTTTAGATACAATTAGAGCAGCCAGAAAAAGTTTGCGTACCGCAGAAATAATATATTTAGCCGAAATTGAACCAATACTAGTACGACAATATCTACTTGAACTTTTCAGAACGACACTTGTAAGCAGTGAAATAAATGACAGAGAAAATATCGAAGACACTAGCTATTACATATCGGATTTCGCAAAAGATTTCTTGACAAAAACTCATCCTATAGAAATTAATTATGTAAAATCCATTTCTAGAAAAATAAGAGAGCTAACAAATTCCACAGCACAACTAAAGAAAATAAACTCTTATAATGAATTTGATATTAATGCTATTTCTTATAAAGATTCAAATGAAAAAATAGCTGCTAAATTTTTAACAGAAGCTTTAGCCTTATCTTGGAAAAAAGATTTTCCAAATGCACTTAGAAAAGTTGAAGAAGCACGTAATATAATTCCGAGTTATTTTGAAACTTATCGTGTTGGTGCATTTATTAAAGCTACTGAAGGCAATGTTTTAGGTGCTGATGACGACTATCAATTAGGACTAGAAGTTGCTCCCAATAGTCCAAAATTACTCTTTTTTTATTCTCAATTCTTACTTTTTCAAATGGACGATTGTGATAATTCACTTGTTTATGCTGACAAATTATTTAAGTTAAAACCTGAACATCCTATTATAACATTTTTATTCGTTCGTATCTATAACACAAAAAGAGAATATAACAAAGGAGTTCATAAAATAAAACTCCTATTAGACACAGAATTAGATTCCAAAAATGAACGTGTAGCATATACTGAACTTATCTCTCTCTATAATCATATGGGACAAAGTTTTTCAAGAATTGAGCAAGATTATGAAAATGCACTAAATCATTTTAAAAAATCAATTTCAGTTTATGAAGAATGCTACAATAAAAATATTTTAGACCCTAAAATGATTAAGAACTTTTGTGAGACACTTTTAGCGTGCTTTCAACAAATCCCGGTTTTATCAGAAGAATCAGACAAAGACTATTTTAAAGAATTAATTATAAAAAATAATTCAAAAATAGGACTAACACAATTAAAACATAAAATTATACATAGGTTTTCAGATAAATTTGATGACTTTTCTTTAAATTATTTATTAGATGATTCTACACCAAATTCTAATGAAAGAATTATGGGAATAATCTCAAGAAGTAAGAATAACATAAGTAAACCTTTTGTATTTATCGAATCTGAAAGTAAACGACATTATGCTAATATGATTGACTTCATAGATATTAATAATCGTAGTGAATGGAAAAAAATTGAGAATGGTCAACTAGTGAGTTTTGAATTAGGACAAAACTTTGAAGGAGAATGTGCGAAAAATATAAAAATAGAATAACTGTGGCTAACACCGTATATAATTTATTGCTAGTACTCGCCTACTTACGAAAATCCTTAGGGGATTTTCTATTCCGCTTTTATTTACTAAATTAGTTGCTAGAAATACGCAACAAATAATATACAAAAACGTTGGCAATAATATTAAGTACGTAATTTAAAATTCAACCAGTAGCGTATTAACTTTTGTCAAATTAGCTTGTTTTTGGAAACAATCCTTTTAATATTATAATCATCATTCCTATAATATTTAACGTTGTAGTAGTTAATAATGTAATTAACACATTTTCCGTTATGTGGTATTTATGATGGTTGCCAATAAGTATGTATATTACCGACAGTAACCATAAAAATATTATTGTAATAAATAAATACGTTGTATTTCTTCTTAATTCTGTATTACTTGTAATACGAGCTACATTAGCTGCCTCTCTAATAGATTCATTTACGACTTTCTCCTCTTCTTTTGCTTTTGAATCTTGACGATTTAATCTCTCTTTTCGTTATTTAAACCTTTCGCAAGTAAATCAAAATCAATAGCCATAAAGAATTATTAATTAGTTAGTTTCGGATAATAATGTTTTAATATCATCTCATCGGTTATAACATTATTCATCATAGGAATATAAGACTCATCCCATGGAGTCCCATCTGAATGGGTCATTGCGCTAAGCTCAACACCTGTGTACTGTCCGTATTTACCCCAAATCTTATCTAAGAATAAAGATATTTCATTTGTTATTACTTCTTCATTATAAGTTGGTAATTTAGATTGAACTTCTAACTTACCGTTTTTCTTCAATCTATCATATAAGCTACTAAATACAGGCCCGTACTTCCATGCTTGGGGCTTTTCGTTTAAAAGACTTAATTCTCCTTTTGAAAGTGCTAAGTACCAACTATAAGATAAATAGGTTAATTTAATTATTTTCATAGGTGTTAACTTCCCTAAACTAGATTTCTCTTGAATAAAATAATTCGCGATTGTTGTAGGTTCGTAAGCCATAGTATTGAATTTTGAATAAGTAAAGACATATATAATATATCTTTTACACAAAAATACGAAAAACAACACTACTACAACCAATAAAAACACTAAAACCTCCATTTTATAATATTTTTCAATCTAAAAACACGATTTCAAAAACGTGAAATAATACTATTGCCAACACCATATATAATTTATTGCTAATGCTAGCCTACTTACGAAAATCCTTAGGGGATTTTCTATTCCGTTTTTTTTAATATATTTAGAACTTGAAACACGCAACAAACCATATGTAAAACCGTTAGGCATAATAAAAAAATGGATAGGCTCCATTCAATAACTTAACGCAACAAATCTAAAATTATAGATTTGTAAAATGGAAATAAAAAAGCATAGACGTTTAACTCTAAAAGAAAGAGTTATTATTCAGACTCTTTTAAATGAAAAAAAGTCTAAATCTTATATCGCTAAAACATTAAAAAGAGCACGTTCAACAATCTTTAGAGAAGTCTCTAAATGGGTACAAAATAAAGAAGATAAATATGATGCTGAATTAGCACATTGGAACGCTAAAGATGATTATGCGAACAAAAGAAACCTTGATAAAATAAGCACCTATTCCCTACTCAAATTTTTTGTTTATAAAGGACTTTTATCTAACTGGACTCCTGAACAAATTTCAGGAAGACTCAAAGAGTTATATCCAAACAACCCAATAATGTCTATTTCACATGAAGCTATCTATAGACACATTTACACCAGACCACAAGCTAGTTTAAATAAAAAATTAATAAAACTTCTAGTTCGTAAAAAAACAAGGCGGAGACCTCATAAAAAAAAACGTGGTGGTGGCTCTAAAATAATCAATCAAGTTAGTATTGACAACAGACCTAAGCATATTGAACTTAGAGATGAAGTTGGACATTGGGAAGGTGACTTAATCATTGGAAAAGACCATAAAAGTGCTATCGGAACAATTGTTGAACGCAAAACAAGGTTCACTTTAATCATCAAACTAAAATCGAAAAAAGCGATGGAAGTTGCCAATCAGTTTAGTAAAATATTGAATAAATTAAATCCTATTTATAAAAAATCAATGACATATGACAACGGAATTGAAATGGCAAGGCATCAAAAAATAACACAAAAAACAGGTATGAAAATTTACTTTGCACATCCATATTCTTCGTGGGAAAGAGGCACCAATGAAAACACAAATGGACTCATTAGACGATATCTGCCTAAGGGTACTAATTTTAATGAAATTAGCCAAAATCAACTACAAATTATTCAACAAAAATTAAACAATAGACCTCGGAAAATTATAGCGTACAAAACTCCTAAAGAAATGATGGATATTGAAATAAAAAACATAGCTTAGTACCATCAAAAATTAACAACGCTTTGTTGCGTTAGAACATTGAATCCAAGTAGCAACCCAAAAGGAATTGAAGGAGAGAATTTTGTAAATAATATTGCAAATAATAATTTTTTAGAATATTGGTGCTATCCTAGTCCTAAAGATGAAAAAGGAGATAAAAAAGAAATTTGTGACTTACTTATAATATTTCAAAACATATTAATTATAGTATCTGTTAAAAACTACGATTTTAAAGGTGATTATGACAGATACTTTAATAAGACTATTGAGAAAGCTCTTAAACAAATTCAAGGAGCAGAAAGAAAACTATTTAGTACAAAAGAAACCTATTTTAAACATCCTAAAAAAGAAATAGAATTATTTAAAAAAAATAAATACTCTAAAATATTTAGAATAATAGTTAACTTAGGAAGTGGACTTAAATTTTATCACCCTTCAGCTTACACTAAATCTAATCATCATGTTACAATTATGGATAGATCGACTTGGTCTTCTATAGTAAATGAAATGAATACAATTATAGATTTTACAAATTATTTGACAGAAAGAGAAAATCTTCTTAAGCAAAAAAATGTACTAATGCTTACTTGTGCAGATAATGAATTGGATGTAGAAATTTTTTCAAAAGTTAATGAATACCTTGATGAAACAATAAGACAAAATAAAAAACAAGTTTATATTTCTGGAAATGAATTAGATCTCTTAGCTTCTTATATAAAAAATTCAAATAGTTATTCTGATGAATTAAAAAGTAATGAGTTTCAAGGAATGTTTTTTGACATAAATAATGTATGGAAAAATTTTATATCAACTCCAGAATATTTATTAAAGAAACATAATGATAGAGAGAGTTTTTTTATCGATAACTTTGTAATTGAAGAAATTGGCTACAGGAATGAATTAAAGGGATTAGCTGAAAAATTAATGTCGTTATCTAGGTTTAAACGAAGAATTGTTTCTAAGCATTTTTTTAAATTTTACAAGAAGTATAAAAATAGTTCAAATAATTATTTAGCTAGAGTTTTTACAGATGTTTATAAATATGGTTTTATTTTTGTAAAATATCCTAAAAACCTGAGAGGAGAACAATTGAATAATATATTACTATTGGCAATTGAAAGTTTCGCAGTTCATACAAAATATTTGAAAAAGGATTTTATTCTTATTGCATATTGTGAAGACTTTAAAGATTTAAGGTATTGTAATTATGAATTATTAAATTCATTCTCTAAAAAAGAAGAAGAAGAAATAATGAAAAATGCCAAATCATTAGGTTGGTTTTCAGATTCATTTAAATATAGAGATATAAATGAAAAAGAATACTAAAAAACTATGCCTAACACCGTATATAATTTATTGCTAGTTCTAACCTATTTACGAAAATCCTTAGGGGATTTTCTATTCCGCTTTTATTTACTATATTTAATGCTCGAAATACGCAACAAATAATATACAAAAACGTTGCAAATAATCGCGGAATTTCAGCCTGAAATTCCTAATTAGTGATTTATCTTTTCTAGAAATTAATATTGAATAATATTACGCTGGAAAAATTGAAAATTACTGCTACTCTATTTTTAGAAAATAAATCCTAAAAAAGAGAAAAAACAGAATTGAATGCTGAAAAATGAAGCGTGAATAAATAAGCGGAAATTAATTAGGGCGGAGTTTTAAGCTGAAACGTGAAAAAAGGCAGAATTGAACGCTGAAAATAAAGCGTGAATAAATAGGCGGAAATTAATTAAGGCGGAGTTTTAAGCTGAAACGTGAAAAAAGGCAGAATTGAACGCTGAAAATAAAGCGTGAATAAATAGGCGGAAATTAATTAAGGCGGAGTTTTAAGCTGAAATGTAAAAAAGAAAGAGAAATAAAACGGAAAAATTGAAAATTAAGAAATGAGAAATTTAGTTAGAAAATCACTATTTGCAACAACATATATAATTTATTGCTAGTACTTATCTACTTACGAAAATCCTTAGGGGATTTTCTATTCCGTTTTTATTTAATATATTTAGAACTTGAAATACGCAACAAACCATATATAAAACCGTTGCAAGTAATGGCGGAATTTCCTCAGAAATTCCTAATTGGTGATTTATCTTTTATAGTAATATTAAAAAACATTTAGCTGAAAAAATTGAAAATGACTTCTACTCTATTTTTAGAAAATGAATCGTAAAAAATGAGAAAAGACAGAATTTAACTCTGAAAAATGAATCGTGAATAAATAAGCGGAAATAAAATAATATGGAGTTTTAAGCTGAAACGTGAAAAAAGAGCAAAAAAACAGAATTTAACTCTGAAAATAAATCGTGAATAAATACGCGGAATTTTAAGCTCAAAACGTGAAAAAAAATGAAATATAAAATCTTAAAAATAATTCAAATAGAAAATTAAGAAATGAAAAATATAGTTAGAAAATCACTACTTGCAACACCGTATATAATTTATTGCTAGTTTTTTTTTAAATTAAGAATATCATTTTTTAAATTTTATATTTCACTTTTATTAACTAAATTAGTTGCTCGAAAACGCAACAAATCATATACAAAAACGTTGTAGTACATTGAATTGAAGAAAAAGAAAAACTATAAAAATGAGCATTGTAAAAAGAGTACGAATAAATCAATATGATAAATCTGATAAAGGAATTTTATTGACAGAAGCTTTTAAATTAGTAGAAGACTTTGAACTTAAAGAAGAATTAATAAATCAATTTGATATAGATTTAAACAAAGATGTCTTTTTAAATATAAAAGGAGCTAAAACATTAGTTGATTCTATTTTAAATTTAGAAAAGAAGGTTAAAAAATTTGACATTGATACTGATATAAAAAACATTCACATAAGTAAGTTTAGTGAAAAAAATCAAATTCAAGTCGAAGTTTTTAATATCTCAGATTCTGATATTTCACAAAATTTAAAAAATATCAAATCTGATAGGATTTCTGCTATTTCAGCTTATTCAGTAAGAAATGATTTACTCGATGGTTTTTATAAAGCTGATAAATTTTTCAGTAACTTAAATAAAAAGAAGTTCAACGATTTAATTCAATTAAATATTGAAAAATTAGAAGAATTGAATAAAAATAGTTCTGAAAAAAGAAAATTAAGATATGTTGAAAGTAAAGATGAAAAATTATATTTAAGAGCAATAACATCTACTAATGTTTACAAAGATTATAACATAGCCTTTTCTGTTTTTATAACACTTTATCAATTGAATATTTTGAAAAGTTATGGACATAGCTTTGAAGTAGAACATTTTAGTTTTGATGAATCTGAAATATCAGTCATATTCAGAGAAATTAACAATGAAAAAAATATTAATGATGAAGTATTCCTTTCTTTTGCTATAGAATTAACAAATAGTGAAATTAAAAGTAAAGCTGTAAAATTAAATGGAAATTTTATTATTCAAACAAAAGACCATTCTATATACACTAAAAATGATATTAAAACAACAATACTGAGTATTGGTCATGGTAACACCATAAAAAAAGCGAAAGAATATATTAAAAATTTACCTGATAATATTAATGAATATATATTTGATTCTATTGATAACTATATGAGTATTGGGAAAATAAAAAATTTCAATGATATTCAAACTTACCTTTTAAATAGATTACAAAGGTCTAATAGCCCTGAAGTAAAAAAGTATAATCCTGAATTTCAAAGGACTTTAAAAGGTCAAATAAAATCATTAGTAGAATTGCTTGAAAAGATTAATAAATTAGAAAATCTTATTAAAGATGAAGATATAAAGGTTCTTGAATTTTTACGTGAAAAAATATATCAATCAATGATTAGTAAAGGAAATAACACTAAAATTTAGTTCAAAAAACGTACTACAACACCGTATATAATTTATTGCTAGTTCTAGCCTACCTACGAAAATCCTTAGGGGATTTTCTATTCCGTTTTTATTTACTAAATTTAGTGCTTCAAAAACGCAACAAACCATATACAAAACGTTAGCTTTAATATGCTAAAAAAATGAAACTAAGACAAAAACGAGGAGAAAAAATTAAAGAGTTTGAATTAATAAATAATGAATTATTCATCAAAGAAAAAAGTCTTTTAAACTCAAAAGAATGGTCTGTAAATATTGAGAATATTGCTCATCACAAAACAATTGAAACTTACTCTAAAAAAGGAGTTAATATTATTGGAATGGTATTTATTCTCATTCCAATTTTATCATGGATTGGATTATATATTGAAGGAAATCCTAATGGAGAAAAAGACGGAATTATTTGGGCTGGAATTTTCATGCTCATTATAGGAATTATTACTTTAAAAGCTCCAATGAATAATACTTTGACTATTAATACAACTCATGGAAATTTAATTTTTTATTTAGACTATCCATCAAAAAAAGAGGTTGAAGAATTTTCTTCAATTTTAATTGAAAAGTCTAAAAAGGTTTTAGTTGAAAAATATTCTAGAGTGGATTTTGATATTCCTGAAGAAACTTTTATAGAACAAATAAATTGGTTACTGAATAATAACTTAATTGACATCAACTTATATAATGAAAAGAAAAATGAATACAAAATAAATAGATTAATCAAGTAAATACTAAAGCTAACAACGTATATAATTTATTGCTAGTACAAGCCTACTTACGAAAATCCTTAGGGGATTTTCTATTCCGCTTTTATTTACTAAATTAGTTGCTCGAAATACGCAACAAATAATATACAAAAACGTTGTAATTAATGGCGGAATTTCAGCCTGAAATTCCTAATTAGTGATTTATCTTTTCTAGAAATTAATATTGAATAATATTACGCTGGAAAAATTGAAAATGACTGCTACTCTATTTTTAGAAAGTAAATCCTAAAAAAGAGAAAAAACAGAATTAAACTCTGAAAAGTAAAGCGTGAATAAATCTATGGAAATTAATTAAAGTGGAGTTTGAAGCAGAAACGTGAAAAAAAGGCAGAAATTAACGCTGAAAATAAAGCGTGAATTAATTAAGGCGGAGTTTTAAGTAGAAACGTAAAAAGAGAAATAAAACGGAAAAATTGAAAATTAAGAAATGAGAAATTTAGTTAGAAAATCACTAATTACAACAACATATATAATTTATTGCTAGTGCTTATCTACTTACGAAAATCCTTAGGGGATTTTCTATTTCGTTTTTATTTAATATATTTAGAACTTGAAACACGCAACAAACCATATATAAAACCGTTGCCAAAAACTCCGAAAAATAAAAGCTCCATTCAATAACTTAACGCAACAAATCTAAAATTATAGATTTGTAAAATGGAAATAAAAAAGCATAGACGTTTAACTCTAAAAGAAAGAGTTATTATTCAGACTCTTTTAAATGAAAAAAAGTCTAAATCTTATATCGCTAAAACATTAAAAAGAGCACGTTCAACAATCTTTAGAGAAGTCTCTAAATGGGTACAAAATAAAGAAGATAAATATGATGCTGAATTAGCACATTGGAACGCTAAAGATGATTATGTGAACAAAAGAAACCTTGATAAAATAAGCACCTATTCCCTACTCAAATTTTTTGTTTATAAAGGACTTTTATCTAACTGGACTCCTGAACAAATTTCAGGAAGACTCAAAGAGTTATATCCAAACAACCCAATAATGTCTATTTCACATGAAGCTATCTATAGACACATTTACACCAGACCACAAGCTAGTTTAAATAAAAAATTAATAAAACTTCTAGTTCGTAAAAAAACAAGGCGGAGACCTCATAAAAAAAAACGTGGTGGTGGCTCTAAAATAATCAATCAAGTTAGTATTGACAACAGACCTAAGCATATTGAACTTAGAGATGAAGTTGGACATTGGGAAGGTGACTTAATCATTGGAAAAGACCATAAAAGTGCTATCGGAACAATTGTTGAACGCAAAACAAGGTTCACTTTAATCATCAAACTAAAATCGAAAAAAGCGATGGAAGTTGCCAATCAGTTTAGTAAAATATTGAATAAATTAAATCCTATTTATAAAAAATCAATGACATATGACAACGGAATTGAAATGGCAAGGCATCAAAAAATAACACAAAAAACAGGTATGAAAATTTACTTTGCACATCCATATTCTTCGTGGGAAAGAGGCACCAATGAAAACACAAATGGACTCATTAGACGATATCTGCCTAAGGGTACTAATTTTAATGAAATTAGCCAAAATCAACTACAAATTATTCAACAAAAATTAAACAATAGACCTCGGAAAATTATAGCGTACAAAACTCCTAAAGAAATGATGGATATTGAAATAAAAAACATAGCTTAGTACCATCAAAAATTAACAACGCTTTGTTGCGTTAGAACATTGAATCCAAGAAACGCTGAAAACCAATATTACCGAATAAAAAAGTCGAATTGACATTTTACTTAAATTTAATAATTTAGAATTTATTGAAAAACCCGAAGTTTATAAAATTGAAAATAAATATCGCGGAATTTAAAACGTAGAATTAAAGTTTTACTCAAATTGAATAGTTTAGAAAATATTGAAAATTTAGAGGATTATAAAAACTGAAATAAATATCGCGGAATTAAAACGTGAAATTGAAATTTCACTTAAATTGAATAATTTAAAAATATTGAAAATTTAGAGGATTATAAAAACTGAAATAAATATCGCGGAATTAAAACGTGGAATTAAAATTTCACTTAAATTGAATCATTTAAAAAGATTGAAAATTTAGAGTTTTATAAAAACTGAAAATAAATATTACGGAATTAAAAAATGCTGAATTAAAGTTTACTTAAATTCAATAATTTAGAAAATATTGAAAATTTAGAATTTAAACAAAAAATCGCATTTGGCAACAACATATATAATTCATTGCTCGTTTATTTTCCTTCGGAAAATACTCGCAAACGTAGATGTTTGAGTTTTTTAAACTATATTAGTAACTTGAAACACGCAACAAATCATATATAAAAACGTTGCCAAAAACTCAGAAAAATAAAATGCTGAAAACCAATATTACGGAATAAAAAAGTCGAATTGACATTTTACTTAAATTTAATAATTTAGAATTTATTGAAAAACCCGAAGTTTATAAAATTGAAAATAAATATCGCGGAATTTAAAACGTAGAATTAAAGTTTTACTCAAATTGAATAGTTTAGAAAATATTGAAAATTTAGAGGATTATAAAAACTGAAATAAATATCGCGGAATTAAAAACGTGGAATTGAAATTTCACTTAAATTGAATAATTTAAAAATATTGAAAATTTAGAGGATTATAAAAACTGAAATAAATATCGCGGAATTAAAACATGGAATTAAAATTTCACTTAAATTGAATCATTTAAAAAGATTGAAAATTTAGAGTTTTATAAAAACTGAAAATAAATATCGCGGAATTAAAAAATGCTGAATTAAGTTTTGCTAAAATTCAATAATTTAGAAAATATTTAAAGTTTAGAATTTAAACAAAAAATCGCATTTGGCAACAACATATATAATTCATTGCTCGTTTATTTTCCTTCGGAAAATACTCGCAAACGTAGATGTTTGAGTTTTTTAAACTATATTAGTAACTTGAAACACGCAACAAATCATATATAAAAACGTTGCAAGTAATGGCGGAATTTCAGCCTGAAATTCCTAATTAGTGATTTATCTTTTCTAGAAATTAATATTGAATAATATTGCGCTGGAAAAATTGAAAATGACTTCTAATCTATTTTTAGAAAATCAATCCTAAAAAGAGAAAAAACAGAATTGAACGCTGAAAAATAAAGCGTGAATAAATAAGCGGAAATTAATTAAAGCGGAGTTTTAAGTAGAAACGTCAAAAAAGCAGAAGTTAACGCTGAAAATAAATCGTGAATAAATAGGCGGAAATTAATTAAGGCGGAGTTTTAAGTAAAAACGTAAAAAAAGAGAGAAATAAAACGGGAAAATTGAAAATTAAGAAATGAAAAATATAGTTAGAAAATCACTACTTGCAACACCGTATATAATTTATTGCTAGTTTTTAAATATTTATGAAAATATTTTTTTAAATTTTATATTTCGATTTCATTAACTAAATTAGTTGCTCGAAATACGCAACAAATAATATACAAAAACGTTGTAGCCAATTTAAGAACTTTCGAACACATAAAAAACTATGAGTGACATAAAGAAAAGACAACATTATGTTTGGAGACATTATTTAAGGAATTGGTCTGACAAAGAAAATATTTGGACATTTTTTAAAGAATTAGATAAAATAGAAAAGCCCGGATTGATGGGAGTTGCACTGGAAAAATATTTCTATAAGTTAATAGATTTTACGGATGAAGAAGAAAGTTTTCTGAAAAAATTCCTTGAGGAAACAACACCTAAAGACTTAAAAGGCTTGGTGTTCGACTATTTTACAGCTTTTACAAGTATTAGTAAATTAAAAAAACTAATGCAAAGATCATCTAAAAATAAGAGTATTGAATTGACTGATGAGATTAAAAAATTGGAAATTAATGCTATGGAAGATGCGCATAGCTTGATAGAAAATACAGGTCATAAGTTAATTAGATGTGAAAGCTTATCTGATTTAAAATCATTAGAAAATGAAGAGTATGATTTATTTGGAGCAATTATGTTCCTTTCTTTTCAATACTTCAGAACTAAAAAAATGAAAACAGCAACTTTGAAGTCATTCAAAGGAGATGGTAAATTTGAAAATCTTGCTAAAAAATGTTGGAATATTATTAGTTATCAAATGTCTACCAAACTTGCGAAGAGTATTTGTTTGGATAGAAAATTAAGATTTGTTTTTATTCAAAATGAAACTGAAATTCCATTAATTACTGGAGACCAACCAGTCTTTAATATATTAAGTGACAAACTTGATAATGAAGGAAACGTAACAGATTTAGAATTATATTATCCTTTATCACCAAAAAGAGCTATAAGAATTCATTTTAACGAAATCCAAACCGAAAAATTTATTGAAGACAAAGCAAGTAAGGAATTAATAATTTTTTTGAATAAAAAAGTTGTTGAAAATTCTTCTTTTTATGTTTTTTCAGATAATAAAGAGACATTGGAATTAATAAAAACTGGCTACAACACCGTGTAAAATTAATTGCTAGTAAAAGCTCACTTGGGAAATTCCTTCGGAATTTCGCCGTTCGGGATTAATCTAGTAAATTAGTTGCTTGAAACACGCAACTAACCTTACACAATCACGTTGTGTTTAATAGCGGAATTTCCTCAGAAATTCCTAATGAGTATTTTATAAACTAAAAATTAAGCAGACACAAAATCTAGACTAAAAAGTAAAAAATACTTCTACTCTAATAAAAAATTGAAACGTGAAAAAACCAGCGTAGAAAAAATTATTTTAAGAAAATAGCTGAATATAAGTAGAAACGTAAAAAGCTCAGGAAATCCGCGGAATTAAACTCTGAAGCGCAAAAAATCATTAATATTAAAAAGGAATTATCAAAGTTCATAAATAAATTGAAAAATTTGAGCTTTTAATAAAATTAATGAATTGAAAGTTGAAACGTAAGAAAATCAGCGGAATTAAACTCTGAAACATTAAACTCATTAAAACTTAAAAGAATTATAAATAAATTGAAAAGTTTAAAATTCTAATAAAATTAATGAACTAAAATGAAAAAACTACTAAACACAACAGCGTATATAATTTATTGCTAGTTTTTTTAAATTAAGAATATCATTTTTTAAATTTTATATTTCACTTTTATTAACTAAATTAGTTGCTCGAAATACGCAACAAATAATATACAAAAACGTTATGTTTCATTGCTCAGGAGAATCTGAAACTGGAATAAAATGAGTGAAAAATGAGCTAGAATCTGATTGAATTATCACTCAAATTTTGAATTGAAAATCTTTGCGGAATTTAAGCTCATTTACGAAAACGGAATTGCGTCCTGAATAATCTTATCACTGATTTTTCATCTGACTGAATTTAGCAAGTTTGCAGAATTAAAATGTAAGAAATCGCTCAAAATGTAAAAAGAAGGAATTTGTTCGGAAATTTTTCCCTAAATTAGTTTTTTAAAGTAAAAACATAGGAATTTACTCAAATGTGTGAAAATTGAAAGCAGAATCAAAATGTGTTTACTCAAATGTTTCGCAAAAAAACATAACACAGTATAAAAAAAATTCCTAAGTTCGTGCTTTATCAAAGGCTGTTGCATTTTTGCCAACTTCTGAATTTCCAAAGGAAATTCCTCGCTGACAAAACCGCAACTATTTTTATACAAAAACGTTACCACACATTAATCAAAAATGACGAAAAAAAAACGAAAAATATTTTATCCAACAATTTTTATTTTAGGTTTGTCTTTAATGGCTTGGCAAATCACAATATTTAGGAACACAATAATTGATTTAAAAATCTTAATCGGAATTATTCTTATTGTGGGAATTACAACTTTTCTTGTTGACTATAAAAATTACGGAAAAACTTATAAATACAGTGGAATTGGACTTTATTTTTATTCTTCAATACATTATTTGTGTGGATTTGGATTTATGGCTTGCTCAATTTTTATTTTAACGAATTATTACTTTGCTGACAAAACAACAGTGAAAAAAACGTATGAAATTGTTGAACGTTCATCTTTACCTGGAGGAAAATATCAGAGAGACGAAAGAAAACCAACTTTCCAAATAAATTATGACGGAAAAATAAAAGAGTTAGTTTTTAATAACGAATATTATGAAAAAATGGACTTTTTTACTAATGTAGAATTAGAAGTTAAAAAAGGTTATTTCGGATTTGATATTTTGGAAAACAAAAAACTGAATTAATAAAATAACGGAATAAAAACGTGTGGTAACACCGTATATAATTTATTGCTAGTGCTAGCCTACTTACGAAAATCCTTAGGGGATTTTCTATTCCGCTTTTATTTACTAAATTAGTTGCTAGAAATACGCAACAAATAATATACAAAAACGTTAGTTTTTATCGCTCGAAAAAATTAACATCTAGAGAAAATAATAAATAATTGAAAATTTTAAAAAGTAATTTAATCAAAAACCTATAACTCTGTGAGTTAAAAACAACAGCGGGAATTTAGCTTGTTTTCGGGACATAAAACACGAAAATGAGTTCGCACAATTTCTCTAAAAATAAAAATGTAGAAACGTGAGTTATTTGCTGAATTAAAAAACTCCATAAAATAAAAGAATTAAAACCTTAAAAAAATTAAAAGAGTTTTTAAATCAAAAAAATTGTGAGAGTTTATGGAAAAAAGTAGAAACGTAAAGTAAACGTGCTTATTTAAATGTCTCGCAACAAAAACTAACAACATATATAATTCATTGCTTATTGATTTTCCTGCGGAAAATCTTCGCAAACGTAGATGTTTGAGTTTTTTAAACTATATTAGTGCTATGATTTCGCAACGAAATCATATACAAACCGTTGTGTTTAATAGCGGAATTTCCTCAGAAATTCCTAATGAGTATTTTATAAACTAAAAATTAAGCAGACACAAAATCTAGACTAAAAAGTAAAAAATACTTCTACTCTAATAAAAAATTGAAACGTGAAAAAACCAGCGTAGAAAAAATTATTTTAAGAAAATAGCTGAATATAAGTAGAAACGTAAAAAGCTCAGGAAATCCGCGGAATTAAACTCTGAAGCGCAAAAAATCATGAATATTAAAAAGGAATTATAAAAGTTCATAAATAAATTGAAAAATTTGAGCTTTTAATAAAATTAATGAATCGAAAGTTGAAACGTAAGTAAATTGGCGGAATTAAACTCTGAAACATTAAACTCATTAAAACTTAAAAGAATTATAAATAAATTGAAAAGTTTAAAATTCTAATAAAATTAATGAACTAAAATGAAAAAACTACTAAACACAACAGCGTATATAATTTATTGCTAGTTTTTTTAAATTAAGAATATCATTTTTTAAATTTTATATTTCACTTTTATTAACTAAATTAGTTGCTCGAAAAACGCAACAAATCATATACAAATAACGTTGCAAGTAATGGCGGAATTTCCTCAGAAATCCCTAATTAGTGATTTATCTTTTCTAGAAATTAATATTGAAAAATATTGCCCTATAAAAATTGAAAATGACTTCTACTATATTTTTAGAAAATGAATCCTAAAAAAGAGATAGTTTTACTTGTAAAAATGAATCGTAAATAAAATAGACAAAGTAGATATTGGAGAAGCAACCTTTGCTACTAAAAGAGAATTCTGGAAAAAAACAAGGGATTCTTCGTAACCATAGATTAAATAACATAAACATTTAAAACATGAAATATATAGTTTTCTTTTTGTCTTTTTTTTTATTTTCAAAATGTGAATATCCTGATACTTTTTATGGATTGAGTGTTCGAAATAATTCAAATAAACCTATATCTTTTTATCAAGCATCTAATGTTTCACAAAGCCTATTGAATGAAAAACTTATTTCAAAACTTCAATATCCAGATACACTAATTAACAGTTCAAATATTACAAGAATTGTTGGTTTATCAACAGCTTCAATTGATATTCCAAAGAGTTGGAGAGAGGTAGTGTCTGATTTATCAAAAGATACTTTGTCAATATTTATTTTTGATATGGATATAATAAAAAAAGAAGGCTGGGGAAAAGTTAGAAAAGACTATTTAATATTAAAACGATATGATTTAAGTATTGAAGATTTAGAGCTATTAAATTACAAAATACCTTATCCACCAACAGCAGAAATGTTTAAAATGAAGCAATATCCATCTTTTGATTAAAATGTATTACTAAAAAGATAAGCGGAAATAAAATAATGCGGAATTTTAAGCTGAAACGTAAAAAAAAGAAGGAAAAATAAAAATTTAAAATTAAGAAATGAAAATATAGTTAGAAAATCACTACTTGCAACACCGTATATAATTTATTGCTAGTTTTTAAATATTTACGAAAAGGTTTTTTTATATTTCATATTTCACTTTTATTAACTAAATTAGTTGCTCTAAATACGCAACAAATAATATACAAAAACGTTGGCATTAATTAAAAACGAAAATAGAAAACATTAAGAAATCCTTGGAAACAGGGGTAGACAATATGCTCTGCAATGGTTTTGTTCCAGTAGCTTTTTTAGTAACTTTAAGGTTCATATTAAACCAAATAACCTTTAAAAAAAATACGAATATGGAACAAATAAAAAACAAAAACAATAACGTCAGAACAAATATTATGAATGGAATAAAATCTACGATTGAGTCAGTTTGGGCTATTGGAACATCCATTGCAGGCGCTATTGCGCTAACAAATTAAATCTAAAATTATTATGGAAAAGAAAAAATACGAATGTGATAAATGCGAAGGGTCAGGAATTATTCAATCTGAAAATGGAGACGAAAGTATTGAGTGCCCAAAATGTCAAGGTTTAGGAACTTACAATCCCTATAAATAATTTTAGAATGAAAATTGGAAATATTACTTTAATAATTGGAGAAACATATTTTACGAAATTTGAAAATATTATCGAAAAATTAAAGCTTGACAAAATTCATCACGAAACGATTAGTGAGAACGAAGTTAAAGTAAGCGTTCGAAGTTTTCCTAAAAAACCAAATGAAAAAAACTTTGACTCTTGGTTACTTTGGAGTAGTGAAATATATCATACAAGAGAAGAAGCTAAGAACGAAAAAAACTAATGCCAACAAGGTTTGACAGTAATTTAAAAAAATATAAATAGCTAAGAAATGGTATAAATTGAAAAAATATTTAGTTAAAAAAAAGAATTACTTAACTTATATAAATAGTTATTGAAATCATTAACTTAATTAGATAAAACAAAGAATTACAGCGACTTAATGTCGTCTACATATGCCATAATGACAATATTAACTGTCTGGTATTGATTTTGACATAAATTAATTAAATCTTAAAAAAAATATTATGAGTAAAAAAACAACACCAAGTCAGAACAGTTCAAATCAACAGAATGCCAACAAAGGTTCAAATGGAACTAATAAAGCATACTCTCAAAATCAAGGTAATAGAGGAAAACAAATGAATCCTAATCAAGGGACTAAAAAAAGTTAAATAAATATTTACTTAATGATTTCAGTCCTTCTTATTTATTTTAAGAAGGACTGATTATTTAATACCGGTAAATTTTATTTGAAACTAACATAATTAGTAAGCATTAAAATAACAAACCCTTCTTTTAAATATAAACTCAATGAGTTTATAAAAAATATGATTAACTCTGAATATATTAGTATAATGACGATTATGAGCATTAGTAATGAAGAAAAACTAATGCCAACACCGTGTATAATTAATTGCTGGTTTTAGCCAATTTACGAAAGTCCTCGTGAACTTTCTATCTGTGATTTATTTACTAACTTTAGTGCTTAAAACACGCAACTAATCATACACAAACACGTTGCCATTCATTGTCTAGCAAGTTTACGGAAATAAAAGAAAGGAGAAGCCGAAAATCCTGTAAAGAGTAGGCATAATTTTTGATAAATCTATATTATATGAAAAATCAAAAACAGTTAGTTGACAAATTTCAACTCGAAGAACTAGAACATCGCTATGAAATGGCATGGATTAGTGAAGTTAAAGTTACTGGTAGTTACGAGGGACAAAGTGTTTCGGTTACAGTTCCAATAAAGTAACAATTATTCATTACAAATGGGGTAGTTTACTCTATCCCATTTTATTAAATTTAAAATATTATGAAAAAAATATTATTTCCTTTTCTTTCTTTTCTTTCTTTTCTTGGTTACAGCCAAGAAAAAGAAATAATTGTATTAGATGAAAACACTAAGCAACCAATTTCTCAAGTTCACTTATTTTATCGAGATTTGAATGAAGGCTCTATTTCAAATGAAGAGGGTAAAGCAAACTTACTTATCAAGAACAGTAATTTGTCTTTATTACATCTTAACTATAACGAAAAACTCATTTTAAAAAATAAAATTACGGAATTGGATACTATTTGGTTGTCACAAAAAAACAATCTGTTAGAAGAGGTTAAAGTAACTAATGTTAATATAAAAAAAAAGTTGCAATATGTACTAGATAATTTTTCAGATCTGTATGTTGAATATCCGACTAAAAAAGAATGTTCTTTTAAAGAAACATTTTTATTTGATGGTAATTATAAAAGACTTTTTCTTTCTCAAATACTTTGGTGGAGCAAAAGTTCTGAACATCCTTTTAAAAAAAATTACAATAAATTCGCAAAACTCAAACTTAATGAAATTAGTTACAGTAAAAATATCCCTTTAAATTTAGATAACAAAAAAAGTAAAGACGAAGAAAATAATTCTGGTGCAATTGTTTCTAAAAGTTTAATAAATTTTTTCTATTTAAATCACGCAATTAACTCTTTATTATTACCTGATATTGGTGAGATTTATTCTTCAATTGAAGAATCTGATGATAATAGTATTACCGTTTCTTATTCAACAGATTGGAAAATAAATGAAGAAGGTGTTTCAAATAGAAATAATGGTAAAATTATTTTTGATAAAAAAACAAATGCTATAATTAATTTTTCAAAAAACATAGAATTTCAAAATAGAATTTCAAAAGAAATAGGTAAAGAAACTGGCAAAACAGCTATTACTGATTATAAAAATAATTCTTTCGATTATAGTTTTGCTCAAAATAATGAGGGTAAATGGTCTCTTAATTTTTTTAACACGACTATTAACCTTTTATTTAATTATGATAAAACGCCACATACTATAAAGTTTTCAAATAGCTTATATGTTTTAAAAGAATCAAAATCAAAAAGAGTAAATGATGATGGTCTAATAGATTTAAATAATCCAATATATAAAAGCTTACCTTCTCAAACAATTATTAATTCTAATAATATTCTATTAACAAAAAAAGAAAAAGCATTTATTAATAATTAAAATAATGAAGAATGATTCGTTTATAGAAAATCAAAAATCTAATTATAAAGATTATGTTTCAAAATTGGAGATAATTGATAATGTAAAGTTGTTGTTATCCGATGAGGGGTTTATAAATAGTAACCCTCTATTTTATCTTTATTACCCAAAACTTTTTACAACTCCATTTTACGTAGAAAATATAAATAACTTATGCATTGCAGGTTACCTTTACTATCAATCAACACTTTTTCTAGATGACATCATTGATGATAACAAAAAAGATAAAATTTTATCTATTATGATTTCACAAGAAGAATCTGTTAAATTATTAACTAATATTTTTGGTTTAGATTCACCCTTTTGGAATCTTTGGAACAACAGAAGAAAGGAATACTTCAAAGCTGTAAAAATTGAAGAAAAATTAAAACAAGAAAAAAATGCTGATTTTAGCGAATATAAAATACTAGCAGGCTATAAATCATCTTTTGGAAAATCTGCAATTGATGCCGTTTTTATTCTATCTGAAGGCAATGATTATGATACATATAATTCATTATTAAAGTCCCATGATTACTTTTCGGTAGCATTTCAATTAAATGATGACATACAAGATTTTAAGAAAGATTTTGAAAAAGGTCAATTTAACTGGGCTTATTATTTGATGAAAAAAAATAATGATGTCAATAGTGATATTTCAACTTTAAATAAATTATTATATATAAAAGGATACGCAAAAAAAATATTTTTAAAAGCAATCAAATACTTAGACAAAGCTCAACTAGAAATAGAAAGTATTAAAGTTCCATTATGGTTAGACATATTAACAACTACTAAAAAACAATTTGAAAGTTCTATAATAGAAATAGACAACTATTTAGAGCTACTAAATGCTGATGTCTCTTTATCTAAAACAATTATTAAAAACAACTCTTTATCAAAGAGTATTGCAAAAGCTAAACAATACATTATAAGTCAACAAAAAACAGATGGTTCTTGGCATGAATATATTAATCAAGGAGGTATAAGTTCCACTTGGTCTACAGCTTACATTGTCTCAACAATTTCAGATACTGAACTCTCTTGTTTTTTTAAAGAAGAAATCAAAAAGGCTCTATCTTTTTTAATTAAATCAAAAAAAGATAATCTTTGGGGTTATAATGCTACTTGGATTAGCGATTCAGATACTTCAAATTTTGTTTTTTTAGCTTTTTTATTTAATGGCATTAATATACCAAAATCATCTTTAAAAGAATGGTTTAAATTTCAGAAAGATGATGGTAGTTTTTCAACATACAAAGATGAAAAATATTTGCTAAATTCTTTAAATGATAAAAACATCAAAAATGCTAAAGGTTGGGTCTCTACACATCATTGCGTTAGTGCAGTTTCTTTATTTGTTCTTTTACAAATAAAAATTAAAACTTTAGGTGTTAAAAAAGCCATCACATATTTTGAAAAACAAAACCTAGATAAAATAACCTCCTATTGGTGGACAAGTCCTATATATACATTTTATTATCTAGCTAAAAGTTATCTACTTTTAGGAAAAGAAAAACAATTAAAAGTAATAATACTAGAATTAAAAAAACACCAAAATAAAGACGGTAGTTTTAGTGACAAATATGGTGTTAACTTATTCTATACAGGTTTAGCATTAGAAGTTTATTTACTTGATGATATAAACTTTAATAATGAAGCAAACATGACAAGCAAATATATATTAAATAATCAATTTGATAATGGTTCATGGAAAAATTCAAACGCCTTACAAGTTCCCGATTCAAGTGATACAATCCCTAAACACATGAAATACCCCATATCAAAAAAAGGAATGAACGTTAGAGCTAAAGAATTTAATCGCTTATTTACAACTACAACAATATTAAAATCATTAGCTTTATATGAAAAAAGAACTACTAGTCCCAAGAATTTCTAAAGACGTTTCTTTTCATACATTTTCAAAAGATTCATACTTGATCCATCAATCAAAATATAATCATAGAATTAAAGTAACAAAAGAAACTTTTGATATACTTAATAAAATAGACAATGTTAAAAACTTATTAACTATAAATTCTGATATTGACAATATTCTTGATGTAAATGAATTGTTTAATCTTTTATTTATAAATTTTGCAGAATATGGTATCATTGAAAGTACATATGTGACTATTAAAAAAAGTAAAAAACCCGATTATTTAAAATTAAGTTTTATTTTATTTCCCGAAAGATTAATTGAAAAAATAACTCCATATTTAAAGTTTCTCTTTCAAAAAAAAATAATGGCATCTATACTTTTTGTCTGTTTTGTTCTTATAACAACTAGTGTAATTAATAATTTTGATATAATTATTTCTCAAAATTTTAAAGCGTATGATTGGTTATTTATTTTTATTTTAGGTTTTGTTAGCGTAACATTCCATGAATTAGGACACGCAACTGCAACAAGTTATTTTGGAGCGAAACATGGAGGTATTGGTGGTGGGTTTTACCTTTTTTCTCCAGTTTACTTTGCTGATGTTTCAGATATTTGGAAATTAAAACCAAGTCAGAGAATCGTTGTAAACTTAGCTGGTATTTACTTTGAACTTATTATTAGTTCTTTATATATATTAATTGGTTTTATTTGGGGTAAAGAAATTTTACTAATAACAGGTGTATTAATTTTTACCAAATCTTTATTAAATCTAAATCCCTTTTTAAGAAGTGATGGTTATTGGATATTATCTGATGCTACTAATATACCTAATTTACATAAAATATCTAAATCTCTTTTGTTTAGTTTTATAGCATCATTATTTAAAAAAAATCTTCTTTTTTCGACTTCAATAAAAAATATTTTTTTAATTCTTTATGCTTCAATAAATTATATGATTTTATTGCTTTTCTTAGGATTTTATATCTTCTCAAATCCAGAATCAGTAGTTTATTTTCCTTATAATTTTTATATTTTTGTAGAATCTATTATTTGTGGAAGTAAGCCTTTTTCTATAAGCTCTATAACCCAATTTATACTTCCATTACTATTCTATTATTTACTATTTAATTTACTCAAAAATTTAATATTAAGAAGGCAAATTAAAAGAGGTATGAAATAATATAAAAAAAACTAATGCATCATTAAAAAAATAATATGAAAGCTGAAAAACAACGAAATGGCAACAATGTATAAAAAACATAGGGCTTTTGTGCTAAATCCAAAGTCCTGTGCCTATTTGTAAAGTCCGCCAAATATAAAATTTGGCATTTCAGTATAAAAGATAAATACAAAATATTATATTTGGCTAAGTGTCAAACCCGAAGTTCAGTGTTTACCCTCTGCCCTACGTATTTTATACTAAACGTTGTAGGTAATTATGAGAAAAGACCCTGAAAAACTTTATTTTGAATTATTAACTGATAAAAATTATCATTTAAAAACTGTTGAAATCAAATTTAAGAAACTTAATGTTGATACATCGAAATACAATTTATTTCAAGTAAAGTCTGCTATCATATATTTATCTCGATTTGAAAATGAAATTGATTCAATAATCAATGAAGCAAATAATGACTTATTATCAATTTTAAATGCTGCAACTGTAAAAGAAGAACGAGGTTAAAAGTAGATGAATGAGAAATATATTTAAGAAAAAAACGAACGAAACTGAAGAAATTAAAGAGGAATTTATAATTGGAAATTATAATTTTTCATTTGACCGAGAAAAATCAACGATTGAAATTAATGGGAATGAAATAATTGATTTGACAATTAAGTCAGATGAAAATATTTTTGATGAACTCTGTGAAAAGGAAGATTTTGAATTTGGTTTCGGAATATACTCGCCTGAATTTTATGCACGTGAAATAGATTTAGGAAAAAAAGGACAAATTGTAATTAACGAAGAAAATCAAAACGATTATGAAACTGCTGTTTATTTTATGGAACATAACGACTTGAATATTAATTTAAGTTTGCATCCTAATTGGATTTTAATAGTTGGTTGGACAAAAATTAGCGGAAAAGAATATCCGATTTCAATAAGAATGAAAAGATAAAAACTACCTACAACACCGTATAAAAAAAATTGCTGGTAATAGCTTACTTACGAAAATCCTCGCGGATTTTCTTGGTTCGTGTTTTATTTACTAACTTTATTGCTTAAAACACGCAACTTTTCTTATACATAAACGTTGCCAAAAACTCAGAAAAATAAAATGCTGAAAACCAATATTACGGAATAAAAAAGTCGAATTGACATTTTACTTAAATTTAATAATTTAGAATTTATTGAAAAACCCGAAGTTTATAAAATTGAAAATAAATATCGCGGAATTTAAAACGTAGAATTAAAGTTTTACTCAAATTGAATAGTTTAGAAAATATTGAAAATTTAGAGGATTATAAAAACTGAAATAAATATCGCGGAATTAAAACGTGGAATTGAAATTTCACTTAAATTGAATAATTTAAAAATATTGAAAATTTAGAGGATTATAAAAACTGAAATAAATATCGCGGAATTAAAACGTGGAATTAAAATTTCACTTAAATTGAATCATTTAAAAAGATTGAAAATTTAGAGTTTTATAAAAACTGAAAATAAATATTACGGAATTAAAAAATGCTGAATTAAAGTTTACTTAAATTCAATAATTTAGAAAATATTGAAAATTTAGAATTTAAACAAAAAATCGCATTTGGCAACAACATATATAATTCATTGCTCGTTTATTTTCCTTCGGAAAATACTCACAAATGTAGATGTTTGAGTTTTTTAAACTATATTAGTAACTTGAAACACGCAACAAATCATATATAAAACCGTTGTAATTAATGGCGGAATTTCAGCCTGAAATTCCTAATTAGTGATTTATCTTTTCTAGAAATTAATATTGAATAATATTACGCTGGAAAAATTGAAAATGACTGCTACTCTATTTTTAGAAAGTAAATCCTAAAAAAGAGAAAAAACAGAATTAAACTCTGAAAAGTAAAGCGTGAATAAATCTATGGAAATTAATTAAAGTGGAGTTTGAAGCAGAAACGTGAAAAAAAGGCAGAAATTAACGCTGAAAATAAAGCGTGAATTAATTAAGGCGGAGTTTTAAGTAGAAACGTAAAAAGAGAAATAAAACGGAAAAATTGAAAATTAAGAAATGAGAAATTTAGTTAGAAAATCACTAATTACAACAACATATATAATTTATTGCTAGTGCTTATCTACTTACGAAAATCCTTAGGGGATTTTCTATTTCGTTTTTATTTAATATATTTAGAACTTGAAACACGCAACAAACCATATATAAAACCGTTGGCAACAAGCAAAAACGCACAATCACCATTAGAAAAATAAAATGCACGAATCAAATTCAGAAGCAATTAAAGCATTGAAAAAAAAATATGATGCTATGCAGAAAATTCGTTTATCGAGAAGAACGCAAGAGGAAATAATTAATGACCTTTCATCATTAATTAAAGGTTTTAAAAAGGAGTCATTTTTGCCATATTTGACACAAATGACAATTCATATTGACCAAAGAGAAACTTCCGAGATTTTTAAAAACTTAATGTCACCAATGAAACAGTTTGTGTATCTAACAGATTTATTCTTTTCGGTTGAAATTGACGGTAACAAAGTTGGGTTTTCGAAAGAAGAATGGGAAAAAATCACAAAACTTCTTAATGAAATAGAAATGACCTATTTTGGAGATATTGGTTTTTTTGAAGAAAATATGAAAGATAGTCCTAACCGTGATAAAATTTCAGTCTCACTAACTTCATTTCTAAATTATTTTAATAACGCACAACTTTCATATGATGAACAAACTTTAGAAAGGCTAAAAAGGAATTGTGGAAATTTTGACGAAGAAGTAAAAAAACATCTTGGATTTACAGTCTCTGAATCTATTACCTTTTGCAATCATATTAAGGGTTTAATTAATAAAAAATATACTGACTGTAATTTTTACCCATTAAATCAAGAGGAATGGCCAAAATTAACAGAAAAATTTATTAAAAGAGGAATAAATGACCCCAAAGATTGGTGGGATGAACCAGAATTGGCTTTATTAAAAGAATATAAATTTAAGCCTGGTTTTATTTTTATTCAAAATATTAATGACATTTATAGTGTCGATTTACCAAAAGGAATTGTTAAAAAATTAATCGAATATTTAACCTATGATGAAAATTTAAATAAAGGTAAAATAGTTTATTACGCTGATAAAAACCCATTTTTTGATACACCTTTAATAAAGCTAAATTCAGTAGAATATTTATGCCCACAATACAAGTTCTTAATAGAAAGCTTATACAACAGAATTAATTCTAAACTATCTGAAATTAAGAAAGAAAAATATACTCAATTCAAGAATCAAATGCTTGAAAAGAAAGTAGAAGAAGTTTTCAGAAAATTATTTGGAAAAGAAGCTCTAATATTTAATTCATACTATGTCGATAATAAAAAGTCTGAACAAGATTTATTAATTAACTTCAAAGGTTTTTTCTTCATCATAGAAATTAAAGACACTCTTTTCAGAGCACCAATGCGTGACCCAATAAAAGCATTTGACAAGATAAAATCTGATTTTAAAAAATCAATTCAAAATGGATATGAACAATGTGTCCGAGTTGAAAATAAATTCGAGGAGGAAAAAGATTTTGATGTTTTTGACAACAAAACTCAAAAAAGCATATTCAAAATAAAACCAAACAAAGTCAAAGATTATTTTTCAATAATTGTTACTCAATTCAAATATGGTAATATTCAAACAAATCTGGAGAATCTATTAATAAAAGAAAAAGATGCATTATACCCTTGGTCTATATGCATTGATGATTTAGAAGCTTTTGTACTTGCTTTAAGAAAATTAAAGAAAGGAATGGCAAGAACACAGTTTATAAATTACTTGAAAAATAGAGAAGCTTATAATGAACATTTAATCTGTGGAGATGAACTGGAATTATGTGGTTATTTTATCAACGAACCAAAAGACTTTGAAAAACTCTCGACTATTGAGGAAACTTTTTGCGCAGACCCAAGAATGTCGGAATTGTTCGATGCTGAATATTATAATGGATTAGGTTTTAAAAATGAAATTGATATAGATATCAAAAAACATCGAAAAGTTCGAGAATATCAGAAAAAATGGGAATTTGATTTAGTTAGTGGAAATAACTTTATTGATAAATAGAATAAGCCAGTTGCCAACAACGTATATAATTTATTGCTAGTTCTAGCCTACTTACGAAAATCCTTAGGGGATTTTCTATTCCGCTTTTATTTACTAAATTAGTTGCTCGAAATACGCAACAAATAATATACAAAAA
>NZ_JBFCVV010000003.1:0-25744 GCF_041053065.1 Tenacibaculum salmonis
ATTTTTTCGGATTTTTCGGAAAGTATAATTGCATCTTTTTTGCGCTTTATTGCGTTTTTTAAAGATTCGGATATTTCTGTTTTTTCGGGAATTGATTCCTATTCAAAGTTTTTATTTATTTTAAATATAATTTTAGGTTCTCCTGTAGTTTTAGCTGTTTCTATTTCAAAACTTTCTAATAATCCTAATTTTATCATTGTATCTATAGCTTTTTCTGTATCTTTTTTTACTTTACTTTTTCTATATTGTTTCATATAGTTTTCGGCTAGTAGGTAATAAAGTCTATCTAGCATAATTTCTGGAGTATAATTTTTAATAGATAAGTGTTTTATCAAATATTCTCTAAGAGTTAAAGTTATTTTTGATATTTTATGAGAACCATAAGCTATTATAGTTCTTCTATTTATATCGTTTGGATAGATTATAAATTTAGTATCTATTTGTCTTATAAAAATAGGGTGTAAAACTATTAGGGTCTTCTCTATTTTACTAATTTCTATTCCTTCTTTATTATATTCTCTTATTTTTAGATTTGGAAGTCTTATAATCGGCTCAAACATCTCTAATTCTATAATAGTTTTGGCTTTTTTTTCTTTTAAACGTTCTTCTTTATATCTAATTAAAAATGGTTTTTTAGAAATATCAAGTAATATATTAAATACATTATCCACATCTTTTCCACTTACTGTATTTTGTCCTTTATATTCTTTAGTTAACTGATATAAGGTTATTAATATTTGAGGAGCTATCACTCTATCTTCTCCGTATTGTACTAACTTCGGTTCTAAATTTCCTATATAGTAATCTTTTTCATTAGGATTTAAATTTTGGCTACTATGATGAAGCAATTTAGAAAGAGCATCTACTACTTTAATTTCTGCTGGTGTTAATTTAATTCCTTCTGCTACTTCTGATCTTTTTATCCCTGTTATTTCTATTTTTTGCTTGGTAGCTGGTTTTAGAATATCAAAAATAGAAGTTTGATTATTTTTGTAATTATATTTCAAGAATTGGTCTGTAACATGTCCAGAACGTTTAAAATTTCTTTCTTTTTTTAAATCTATCGATTTTTCTATATTAGGTAATCCTCTATATTCTGCATCTTTTCCTATTCCTGGTAGTGTTGGCAAGTTTTTATTATTCATCTTCTAAAATTATATTTTTAAAAAAATCATATTCTTTTTTATTTATTTCTAATTCTTCTATTTTAGGACAAATAGCATATTTTTTCAATAACTCTTGTATGTTCGGGTTTAGTACTACTTCATTTTCAGTTTCTCCATAATATTTAAGCCATGGGATTATAGGAGTATCTATTTCATCTCTAATTTCCTGTATTTTATCTTTATAAATTTTAATATTAAAACCTTGCTTATTTATATAAGCATAAAGAGCTTTTTCCCAACTTAGCCATTTTACAACTGATTTAATAACATCTTTTTTTACATTATTCATAACAGATAAAAGACTATATTGATCCATATTATTACTATAACCTTTTTCAAAATCTATTTCTAGATTTATATAACCTTCTTTATCTACCTTTTTTTTTGCAAATAAAATATTTGTGTATTGAGTTCCATTTTCTGCTATTTTTTTACGCTCTATAGGATCTTTAATTTCATGTAATATAGAATTTACCAATAGTTCTGTGTGTTCTATAGTATTCCAATTTAAAAGATACCCTCTAAGGTTTGAATAATGCATTTTAACTTCAAATAAACAGCCTTGTAAGTTCATTAACGCACTTGATACAGCATATTCTGTTTTTTTAAATTTATTCCATAAGTCTATATCTTTATCCTTTACAAAACTATTAGATAGTTCTTCAAATTCTTGATTAGTTAATAATTTTTCTTTAGCATATTTTCTTCTAGCTATATCTTCATGTATCAGTAATATTTTTTTTAAAGGAGTTCCTGTAGCTAGTATTTTATCAATATTTTTTTTAGTCATTTTTATATGTATTCTAGTTATTTAATTCTATTAATCATAATTATTAATAAAAATATAAGCATCCATTAAAGCAGAATAGGGCGCTTTAATTTTTTCTGATATATCTCTGATACTTGGTGTCATAGATATACCAACTGTATCATCCATAAGATAAGATAATGATAAAACCATGATAATAGTAGTATATTGATTAGAGCTTAATTTTTTATTCCATTTATCTGGTAGCCCATATTCTTTAGGCATTATTTTTAAAAGTTCAGGGTAAGTAGCTCCATTTTCTACAGCTAATTCTATACTACTATAATATTTAGTGTACTTAGAGTTTAAAATAATAACTTCTAATTCTTTCAGTGTTTTAGTTGTTATACTTGTTATTTTTTGAAGTTGGTCAGCGTCTTTTATTTTGATATTATAAATACTTTCTATATAATCTATTAAAACTTCTTGAGCTTGGTCTGAATTTAAATCAAATTCAAATTCAAAATCAATAATACTGGTTATTACTATATCCCAATTTTTATTTTCTTGATATACAGTTTCAATTTTATTTAAATATTCTTTATATTTTCTATTTCTTATTATTACATTATTATCCATATAATTTAATGTCTATTTTACTTCTGTAATGTAAAGTTTACAGAAGTAGATTAATATTTATTACTGATTAAACCTTTTAAAAAATAGCTTATTATTTATATTAATAATCTATTTTTTAGGTATCAATTCAATATCTCCATTCTTTTTTTCGTACTTATCAATGCTTTCTTTTAGAGCATTATTCACCACATCTTTTATTAGTTTTCTATCCCAATAAGCTATTGCTTTTAATTTTTCTAGTAAATCTTCATTGACTATAAAAGTAGCTCTAGTTTCTTTTTCTTTCGTTCCTTTTTGAGAACTTTTAGTAATTTCTTTAGTAGAAGTTTTAGGTCTTCCTACTTTTCGTTTTTCACTATCTCCTAATAGAGAGTTTAACCCTCCTGTAAAATTCTTTTTGCTCATATTTGCAAATTTAATGTTTATTTATATTATTAAATAAGTATTGTTTATTAATATTATTAAGTAATTAATGTTTACTTAGTTTTAATATTTCTTTACTTAATTTTAGATAATCCTCAGCTCCGTAACTTTTAGGATTATATCTAAAGATATCTAATCCTTGAGCGGGTGCTTCAGCTAAAGCGATATTATCTCTTATTTTCGTTTTAAATACGGAATCTTTAAAATGTATATCTATAGTTGATGCAACATCTCTATTTAATACTTTTCTTTTATCGTATTGCGTTATAAATACCCCTCCTACTTTTAGTCCTTTATTTAATCTTTTTTTAATTTTATCGACTACTTCTAGTAATTTAGTTAATCCTTGTAATGCTAAATATTGAGCTTGTAAAGGGATTAATATTTCATCCGAAGCGGTAAAACTATTTATAGTTAATAACCCTAAAGAAGGAGGACTATCGATTATAATAAAATCATAATTATCTTTAATAGGATCAATCAATTCTTTTAAAATATATTCTCTTCCTGGTTCTCCGCTCATTTCTACTTCTGCTCCAGATAAATCTAAAGTAGAAGGAATTAAATATAGTCCTTTAATTATTTCGATTGGTTGTAATTCATAATCACCTCTTAAAGCTCCGTATATATTTAATTCAGGCTCTAATACTCCTAAACTTTGGCTTAGGTTTGCTTGTGGATCTAAATCGATTAGTAAAACTTTCTTTTTAAGATTGACTAATCCAGCTCCTATATTAATACTAGACGTGGTTTTTCCTACACCTCCTTTGTGGTTACTGATACTAATTACTTTACCCATATTATTTAGTTTATCAATATTATTGTGTTTACTTTAGTTACTTTGTTTTTTTATGTTACTAAAATGATTCAACTATTTCAGTATTATTTTTAATAGTTGCTTTATTACCATTATATTCTAGTAGTTCTGTTAACCCTACTTTTCCACCTCTTTGCTTTAGTATTTCAGTATAAAAAGTATCTTTTTTATTTAGATTTTTTTTAGATATTTCATTTAGTTCTCCATCACTTCCTGTAGATTTATGATTGTTATTCCAAAAAGCGACTATTAAATTTGCGATTCTTTCTATGTCTCCAGCTTCTCCTATTTTAGTTGGATGTAAGTGTAAACAGTTCGTTACATTTCTGTTGAATTGCGCTCCTAAAATTATAGGTAATCCTGTTTCTACAGCTACATCTTTTAGCGCTACACAGATAGCTTTAATTTCTTCTTGTCTCGAATAGGTTTTATGTTTTCCTGAAGGTAGATTTAAAAGTTGTATATAATCAATAAAAACAGCTCCTATATTTGTGTTTTTATGAAGGTATCTTATCGATTCTATAAGTGTTTCAGAATTATAATTACTATAATGAATATTTAGTCTTTTAGTAGATATCAGATTTTTAAAAAAAGCATCTTTTTTTTCTTTAAAATAATTGACTGCTTCTGATTTTATATATTCTGTAGAACCAGTAGTAAAATAACTTTTTAAGGTTTTTCTATTATTAAGACTTATTTCATCATCTAAATAAGTATTTAAAGCATTGATTAAAATACTATCTCTATCTTCTTCATAACTGAAAAAATGAACCTCTTTATTTTGATAATTCTTAGCTACATTTATAGCCATATTTATTAAAAAAGTAGTTTTACCATGTGAAGTAGGCGCACATAAAATACTAATAGCTCCTGAAGGCAAAAGCAATTGTTCTTTACCTATTATATAACCTGAATTTAAACTTTCTGGTTTATTGGCTAAATTATTTCTTATTTCATCTTCTGTAATAGCACTTAGTAGATTACTAAATTCTGTCGTTTTATCTTGAAGTTTTACTTCTTTTACTTTTTTATCTATTAATTCGAGCGCCTTATTTGTGTCTCCTTTATCTTGTAAAAATTTAGCTTCAGTAAGTAATTTTTTTAATTCTTTATTTTGATTTTCTTTATCTCTATTAGCTGTTAATTTATCGATTGTAATTGTTAAACTTTCTGCTGTTATTCCTATTTCTTTGATAGGATCTAAGGAGGTAAAAAGCTTTTTATATCTATCTTTATCTATAGGATTTTTAATAATTAAAGAAGTATTTAGAACATCTTCAAGAAGATTATCTACATCTTTTGGAGTTAAAGCTCTTTTATCTTCAATAGCACTATATTTACTGAAAATTTCATGTAATTTATACTCATAATAAGGTAAAGCTTCTATTATGGCATTTTTAAAATTATCGATTCCAGCTTCTTTTATTAATCTGTCAGGATCTGTTTTTTCTCCTTCTAAAGCAGGTAAATCTACTATATAAATTTTATGAACACCTTCTTTTAAAAGAATATCAATAGCTGAATTTATTCTTTTTGATGTTTCTTGTTTTTTACTTATTTCTTTATCGAAACATAAAGTAAAACTTTTAGCACCTCTTTTAATAGCGTCTTTTACTTGTTCGGAAGATATATTGCTACCTCCTGTAGCCACTACATTTTCAATTCCTTTTGATGTAGCACTTAAACTGTCTAATTCTCCTTCTACTATTATTATATCTTTGTTTCCTTTTACTGCTAATAGATTAAAAAAACCGCCTAATCTATCTAATCCTGTAGAGTTTAAATATTTTGGAGTGGCTGTTCCTGTGGTTCTAAATTTGAAGCCTTTTATAGTACTTCCACTTCTGTAAGGAATTGTAAGTTGATGAGTATCACCTATTCCTTTATTTAATTTGATAATTTCATCTACTAATATTTTAGGATGATTTTTAGTTTCTGTTAGATATTTATAAAGTTGATTTTGTGAAGGAATATATCCCAGTTCCATCGATTTTATATCATCTTTAGAATAGCCTCTTGAAGTTAAATAAGTTTTAATTTCATCTGGATTATTATTTTCTAAACAGTAAATAAAATAGCTGTTACAGTCTTCTAATATGTTGGCTGTATCTTTAAAATTTTTGTAGTTATCTTGATTGAAATCAGTATTTTTAGGTAATTTTAAGTTTGCTACATCGGCTAAAGTTTTAACAGCCTCTATAAATTCGACTTTATCTCTTTGAATAACATAATTCACAATATTTAAAACATCACCTCCTTGTTCTAAAATACAACTTATAGCTTTTTTAGTGATGACTGTTTTATCTTCTCTATTTTTATGAGCAGAACCGTTTAAATAGGTTTTACTTTTCCAGCCTCCACTATACTTTTTGAAATTGTGTTCTGGTAAAGCAATATCTATTACCTCAAATAAATTAGGGTAAAGTTCATATTGAAGCCAGTTATTTATATTACTCATATTATTGTGTTTACTTGAATTACTATAGTTATTTAATAATCTTAAATTATCAATATTATTTTGGGTTTAAATTTAATATAAATTATCGATTAAAGCTTCGCCACTATTCTCTAATCTTCGTTCTTCATTTAAAGTAGCTGTATAAATTTGAGTAGTTGCAGGATTTGTATGTCTAAGTGTAAATTGCGCCATTTCTATAGAACCTCCAGCTTTTAAAATATTAATTGCTGTAGTATGTCTAAGACTGTGTGCTGTAAAATTTTTAGAATCTAAACCGATTTCTTTTAATCCTTCTTTAGCTATATAACTTATTGTTCTTGTGGTTAATCTATTTCCTTTAGAATTATTAGAAGTAGAAGTAAATAAAGGTGCTAATTTTTTTATGTTACCTCTATTTTTTAAATAAGCTTCTATAGGTTTGTAAGTTTTATCAGTAAGAATAACAAAATTATCTTTTTCATCTCTGCCTTTTCCATGTACAAGTAGGACTCTTTGAGAACCTTTAAATATGATATCTTCGATATTAGCTCTAATTACTTCTATTGTTCTTAATCCAGTTCTTAACAGTAAATTAATTATGGCGTAATTTCTTAGATTTTTATCTTTATAATAATTAAGTAAAGCTGTAGCTTGTGATGGAAGTAATGCTTGTTTTTTAAATTGCGATTTTCTTTTAGGAGTTTTAATTCCTTTAGTAATATTAGGATAATATTTATTAGCTTCTGTCCATTCGTAAAAACGCCTAACAGATGTTATGTAAGAACCTACCGTTAAATTACTCATTCCTGAGCTTAGTAAATTTTCTTTATATTCTATTATTTGCGGTCTGGCTATTTCTGAAAGTAAATAGTTTTTAGCAGTAACCCAATTAAAATATTGTTTTAAAGTTCGTCTATATAATTTTTTAGAGCTTTGCTTTATATCTTGAGATTCTATAAAATCATTGACTAATTTTATGATTTCTTTAGATGGTACTTTAACTATGTCTTGAGTCTGTTTAATTGCTAAATACATAATATAGTAATTGTTTTTTAGTATAACGAATATACTAATATTATTTAGATTACATTAATTACTTGTGTTATTTTAATTACTAAGTAAACATTAAAATAAAAAAATCATTAAATATAACCTAAGGTAATATTTTATCTTATTTACATAAAGTACTTTACGTGAAATTAAAATATACTATTTATCAATTATTTTTATATATTAGTAGTATCATTTTTTTATATAAATGTTGTTTTTTATCTTATGTTAATGTCTTTTTTAATTCAAAAAAAAATTATTATTTATATATCTATTTTATATAAAATGAAAAATTATAAAAAATCATATCAAAATAATAAATGGATTATTTTTTCTGCAAAAGTAAAATTAAGAGATGGAAATAAATGTCTGAAATGTGGAAGAACTGAATCTGAAGTTATTTTACAAACTCATCATAAAACTTATAAGCCAAATTTTGAGCCGTGGGATTATCCTTTAAGTGATTGCATAACTCTTTGTAAAGGTTGTCATTCAAGAGAACACGGATTATTAGAACCTGATACAGGATGGACATTAATTTCAATTGGAGATTTGGGTGGTTTATATGGGGTTTGTGAAAGGAAAGATTGTGGAACAGAAATTAGATATGAGCATATAACGTATCATCCAAAATGGGGAGAAAAAATTGTTGGAAGTACTTGTATTGAATATTTGACAAGAGAAGACCAGTTTTTAAGTGGTGAAGTTTTGAAAATATTTAGAAAAATAAGTGATTTTATTAATAAATCTATTTGGAAGGAAGGTTTAACTAAAAAAGGAAACACCTATTTATTTACGATACATTCTCACAGTCAAATTAGAATTTATGGAAAAGGTAATTATTATTCTTTTCAGATTTTATTAAAAAATAAAGGAGAAAAATGGTTTGATTTTAAAGATTTTATAAAAGTCAAACAAGGAAAGAATTTAGAACAGGTTAAAGAACTTGGGTATATAGTTTTAAAAGGGTTATTAACCGAAAAAGAAGAAGAGAAAAAATTACTTCGTAATATTTACTCAAAAATACGATAAAAAAATAATTATGAGTTAATAAAACATCAGCTAAATTCTTTAAAAATAAAACTCACTATGAATGAAAGATTCCTGAAAATATCAAAAAATAATATTTACTTTACAAATAATGATTTTATTGAATTACGACAAACAAATTTTCCTGAAAATAGTTTGAGTTTTAAATATCATTTAGATATTTATTTAAAAGTTGAAATTTCAAATTTTAATAAACAATTAAAATCTTTAGATGTTAAAATTATTGATTACAAGCCAACAGATTTTCATGATTTTAATAATCAAAAATCAAAAAAAAAGATAGAAAAAATAGCATTTAAAGAATTAGAATGGAGTAAATTAGAAAAACTTCTGAGTAGCTATAAAAATAATTTACCTGAAAAAATACCAGAAGCTTTTGAAAAAGGTTTGAATAACTATTCTGAAAAAACAGAACCCTCTCATTATCTAGAATCAATAGATTTTTCCGAACCAAAAACAATAGGAGTTAATCTAATCAAACTAAAAGAAGTTAAACCTTTATTAACTCCAATAGAAGATAAAATTCAAATTATTGATTTTGAGTTTTATGAATGTTTTAAAAATTCAACGTTTCATTTAGGATATGTTTCCTTCAAAAAAAAATTTGATAACTTAATTTCTACAATCGAAATTAAAATTTATAACGAAAATATATTACCAGAATATGATTATATAAAAAAATACTTTTCTAATCATTTTGATAATGGAATATTTAATATATCAACTAAAATTGAAATAAAAAATCAAGAGATATTAAGTGTAAGTAGTTCTTCTAAAGAAATTGAAGCAATTAATAATCAAATTATAGATTCAATTAAAGAACAAAGAATTTTAAAAACGATTGATTTAATAGATGATATTGAAAATGAAAAAAACACATTTACCGCAGATGAAATTTTATCAAAAGTAGATAATTCAATCAATATATTTAAGGAAACTGAAGAAGATCTAATAAACTTAATTCTGGAATTAAAAAGTCCACGGAATAAAAAACAATTAATTTATTTAGCTAGTAAAAAACACAATCAAATTGAAAAAATAAGATTTACATTAAAACCTCTTTTTAGATTTATATTTTTTATTGAAGGAAAAGAAAATAATCATATTTGCTGGGAACTTCTTAATTCTCATGCAACATATCTTTGGACTTTCAAAAAAACAATACCTATCAGTCTTATTATAGAAGAATCTGAAATTAATATTAATACAATAAAACAAATTGGTAGGCAAAAATATAGAAAACAAGTTAAGAAAAACGAACTTGAAACTAATGCTAAATTTAGCGTTATAAATCATTCAAAATCAAAACAAAAAGAAGAATTTAATCTTTGGAAAAATAAATTAGAATCGAAATTGAAATAACAAGATAGTAGCTGTTTTTAAAATATTAAATCAACTTCTTGTTAAATTGAACTTATTTTTTCGGCTATAAATTTTTTTTGACTAAAATTTAAATAGGCTCTTTATATATAGTTTAATAAATTTTAATCTATATTTGCATTATTCAATACTTAGAATAACCTTTTTGGTAAACTTTAAATTTTAAGTAATGAATAAAAATACATTAAAATCAGAATTACAAGATTTAGAAAAAGAAATTTTTTCTAAAGTATTGTCATACGTAAAATCAACAAATTGTTATTCTTTTTCTGAAAGGAAAAATAAATATTGTGATTTGTTTTGGCAATCTACCTTACCTACAAAATGGTTCAGTGAATTTATTAAAGAATCTTTCTTAGATGATTTTTTATTTGGTTATTTTTCTAAAGAAGAAAATGTAAATAATGATTTTTTAAAGTTATTAATAAACTCTAATAAAAAATCTACTTTAAAACAAATTATTAAGCTTACGGAAAGTTTTACTAAAAAAAATCATTGGGATAGTTTTTTAGTATTTCAAAAAGAATCAGAGTTTAAACAATTTTATAAGGAGTTAAAATATATAAAAAATAACCGTAATTATTGGAATTTAGAATCTGATAAATTTATAGGTTATATAGATGATATTGATTACGAAGATATTTTAATTCAAACAATTTCTTATTTTGAACAGTTTAAACGTTATTCTAAAAAAACTGTTGGAAACAGAGCTATTATTATCAGTTACGAATCTGTTTTAATTTCAATTTTAAATACGATATTAAATTTAAAAAAGGAATCGGATTTAAATAAAAAGATAGAAATAAAAAACAAATATAGTAATGAAATATTTAAATTCCAGACAGAACAGGAGCTTCCTGTTATTCGTCCTATGGAGTCTTTTAATAATCCTTTGTTAATACCTAAAGAAAAAATTAGTGATCAGAAAAAGAAATTTCGAGAACTTGTCGAATTTCTATTTGCAAAACATGATAATGAATATCAAATAAATAAATACTTAACTGGATTAGCTAACTTTGAATTAATAGATGACCTAGAAGCAGAATTAAGCACTAATAAAAATTATAGTTTATATAGGAAAACATTAGAAAGAGGTAGTTATGACGAAACGTATTTCGGAAATGAAATAACTAAAAGAACTCAAGCATTAAAAGATATAAAAGAATTACCTACTCTTTGGGAAAAGGAGTTTAAACTTAGTATGTTTACATCTATTGAGTATTTTAAGTTTTTAAAAATACCTCTTGTAATAAATGATAGACATAGTAAATCTGAAATTAATTTAGAAAAAGTATTATTATTTTTAAAAACGTTCTCTAAATTATTTATGCCTCAAGGTCGCATTATGGGATTAAAAAGAAAGCTACCAAGTGATTTTATAAATTTATTTGATTCAGATTATATTGTTAGTTATAAGGAAGATGATTTCATTGAAAAATGTCAAGAATATTTTAATTGGTCTAAAACTGAAATTGAAACAATAATAAATTTTCTTACAACAGATTTAAGTTCAAATAGAAGGTTTAAAATAGATATAATAAAAAGACCTTTTATCAAGATTGGAAATCAGTATGTTTGGCTTTCAAGTTTTCTTAGAGATAGAAGGTGGGAAATTATTTTACATGAAAAAATAGTAGCTGATAAATTAATAAATCACAAAATTCAATCAGCTAAAAAAGAGAAATACATATCTAATACTTTCAAGAAAGTAAAATTTAATTCTATCTCTAGTTATTGCTATAAAAGTGATAGATTAAGAGGAGAAATTGATGTTTTAGCTTTTAAGAATAATACTTTGTTTATCTGTGAATTAAAGTCAACTTATGTCGAAGAAGATATGATGAAGACCTCAAAATATGAGACTTTAAAGTTTAACTCAAAAGCATCAGAGCAGTTATCTAAAGCTAAAAATTATATTCTAGATAATTTTGAAGAAATAAACGCTATCGAAGAATTAAATATAAATTGTAAAAAAGAAGATCTAAAAATAATAACGATAATTATTTCTAACATTTACCAATCTGACAATTTGATATTTAATAATGAACATATTAAAATTAGTCTTTTCGAATTATTAATTATTCTTAAAAATGACCTTTATAATATGTTAGTCTCAAAAAGTGAAAATGCTATTTTAGATTTTGGATCTGATATACCAATGGGTAAACTTTTCGGTAAAGAAAGTAATTTATCAGATGTAAAAAAAGAAGATTCTAACTTGTGGGAAGATTCAAAAGAATGTACGCCTAATGATATAATATCTGTAATAAAAGAAAATAAGGTTTGGAAACATCAAGAAACAGAAAAAGCAAATACTATTGAAAACATTGAATTATCAGAGTTTGACAAAAATTATAAATACCTAAAATAACATTACTTATAAATACTTGTGTAAGCTAATCGCTAAACTTTAAAACACAAAAAAAATGAGTAAGTTAGTAGATAATAGCGTTATTCCAGTAGTAAATTATCACTTATGGAAAGCTTGTAATTATAAATGTAAATTTTGTTTTGGAACGTTTAATGATGTTAAAAAAAACAACCTTAAAACAGAAGAAGCTAAACAAGTAGTTCAAAAAATTGTAGATTATGGATTTGAAAAAATAACATTTTCTGGAGGAGAACCAACTTTATGTAAAGATTTATCTGAATTATTAAAAATAGCTAAAAAAGGAGGAATGACAACTTCTATTGTTACAAATGGAAGTATGCTTAATTATGAATGGTTAAATAAAAATAAAAAATATTTAGATTGGATAGCTATCAGTATAGATAGTGTTGATTTAGATACCAATATTAAATCAGGTAGATTCAATAAAAAAAATGGTTTTACTAGAGATACATATATTGAATTAATTAATCTAATAAAAGATCTTGGTTTCAAGCTAAAAATAAATACTGTTGTATCAAATTATAATAAAAATGAAAATCTTACAGACTTTATTAACCAAGTAAAACCTTTAAGATGGAAAATATTTCAAGCGTTACCTGTTGAAATTCAAAATGATGAATTCAAAAATGATTTTATCATTACTCAATCAGAATTTAATAATTTTTTAGAGAGACATAAAGATTCGTCTTATATTAAAGAAAGTAATTATGATATGAAAGGCTCTTACATAATGATTGACCCAATAGGTAGATTCTTTGATAATTCAAAAGGTATTCATAAATACAGTTCTAAAATTAATTCTGTAGGTATGAAATCTGCACTTTCTGAGCTAAACTATTGCTTTAAAAAGTTTATAAATAGAGAAGGTTTATATAATTGGAAATAAAAATATTTAAAAAGCTCAAAACTCTATAAACTAGTTTTTTGAGCTTTTTTTATGTAAAATATATAACTACACTCTCAATAATTTTTTAAGCCTTGTTTGATATGCTTGTGTATAATTTCGTTTTAATTTTTCACTTAAAAAAGAAGCATCAATAAGAGATAAAACTGCTTCTTTTTTTGAAGTTAAATTATTAAATACTTTTTCTATTTGTTTTTTTGAGATGCCAGCTTTTTCTCCTAAAATAAAAAATTGTGTTGTGATTTTTCCTTGTGCTAAATTAGGAGGTAATAAACCATCTTCTAAGGCAAAATCAGTATCATCTATATGGATTCTACTATTTAATAAATCATAAGCTGGACTTAATTTAAAATCTCCTAAAGGAGTTTCTATTAAAGAGAAATTTTTAAAATGAGCATCGCCATTAGAAAACAAGTAATTAAAAAGTATTAGTTTAAATAATTTAATAGATTCGATAGTATAAGCAGGTGTATATTTTTTTAAAATTGTAAAAAGTTCCAAATAATTACCAACATATTTAAAGTCTTCACCATGAGTTTGGGGTGTTCTTTCCGATAATGAAGCAAAATCTTCTTGCGCCCATTTACTACCATCTTTTTTAATATCAAAACGCTTTGTAATATATGCAGGATCTCCATTTTTAAAGAAAATAAGCGCATTTTCTGCGGTTTCAATATCAAAAATTTGTCTGGCAATTTGCATTGTTAAATGCTCGTTTGCGGGCATTTCATTTGAATATTTACCTACATTTGGTATTGGTTTTAAAATATATTGACCTTGTTCATTTTCATGAATTAAACGTAATTTATTTTTATCTAATAAAACAGAAAATTTTTCTTGTACACCAGAAATAGACATTCTTTTTCTGTTATCTGTAAACAATAAATCTGTACTTTGATTACTCGATGGCGAATCATAATTTAAAATAGGACTTACTTTTTTTCCATAAAAAACACGTCTTAAAGCAGTATTACTGTAGGTATTATTATTTTTTGCAAGTGTACTTGGGCAATTTGTTATTTCTGATAAAATCATTGTTATTCAATTTTTTTGATAGTAACAGCGCCAATAGTATCTTGTTTTGCTGTAGTAATTAATATTCCAAAATGATCTTTACTATCTATTCTATTTTCATAACAAACAGTTTGTTTATTAGAGCCTTCTGGTAACATATTATAGAAAAAAGAAAATAAATAATCAGAACAATATTCTTGTTGTGTTTTGGGTAAGGTTAAACTAATTCCTGGTTTATTAGAATCGTTAAACCATTCATCAGAATATTTAAATATAAAAGTACCAGTATCTAATTGCGTTAATATTCCTGCAATTTCTTTTTTATATAATACGTTTGCTTCTCTCATTATTTAATACTTACATTTTTAACGATAAAAGTTAGTTCAACTCCTAAGGCATCACCTAATTTATTTAGTGTTTCTAGTGTCGGATTTCCTTTGCCACTTTCAAACTGTTTGAGCGTACGTAAACCAACACCAGAAAGATCAGCAAGCATTTCTTGTGTTACATTTAAGTTTTCTCTACGATTTTTTATAATATCTATTAAGTGCATTATATGGCTCTTTTAATGTAAATATACACTTTTTAATTTATTTCAAAGTTAAAAAGTGCTTTTTATCGCACTTTATGTATTATATTTTTACAATAAAAACTTTCAATTATCAAAAATAATAAACATAGTAATTTAATATTATTGAAATTACTGAATAAACAATAAAAGTAATAGTTTCAATAAAAAGATATTATTTTTTAAGTTTTATCTCTTTAATTAATTTATTCCAAGATTTTTTAGTTTGCTTTTTAATTTTGTTTTTAGTCATTACTTTTGAGGCTTTATTTGAATACGACAAAAAATTACCCCAATCATAAGAATCAGATTTTTTAAAACCTTGAATGGATTCATCCCAAAGCCATTTTCTTTTTCTATCTGCTCCTTTATAAGAGAATTTTTTTAAAATTCGTCCTTTAAAAATCTGTCCTTTATTTTTACCTTTTTTAGCATAATGTTTAGAACGCCAAACGGTTTTTTTCATCTTCCTATAAAAAGAAGATATACTTGCAGAACGTACTAAAGTAGTTTCTCCATCAAATTCAAAACCTAAATAAATAAAGTTTTTATTCGGATTTATTTCTTTTTTAAACTCTTGACCGCAACTAAGTATTCCTTGTTTATTTTTAAAATGAAATATCTGTGTTTTAGATTCCTGAATTTTTAATTTAACTTTTTTTATTTCAGACATCGCTAAATTAAGAATCTCATCCTTTTTAGCTAAAGGACATACAATTACCATATCATCGGAATATCTTCTGTAAATCCCTTCTTTTTTAATAAAATCATTAATTGTTTTATCGAAATTTAAAAGATATGCGTTCGCTAATAAAGAACTTATTGGTGAACCTTGTGGAATACCATATTGTTTAGGTAAACGTTTCTTTTTATCTTTTTTTGTTAATTTATCTTCTTTTATAAATTTGGTATTTCTTACTAATTTATTTTTCTTTTTATAAAATTCTTTTTTTGTGCAAAAAGCTACTGCATTTTGATTTTTTAAATATTTAATTTGAGAAACTTTAGCTCTTTTTCTTGGTAATAAACGTCCTTTAGAATCTCTTTTTTGAATAAATATCTTACTTTGAAATTCGTTAAATATATCAACAATATCTACATAAGTAAACCTTGTAATATGTTTATAGACATTAAAATGGTCTGGTGGTAATTTTGTTAATTTATTTTCTTTTGTACTTAATAATTGCATCCAAATATCTCGTAAAATTTTATGATTTAGCTCATCAAAAAAACTTTTAATATCAAGAGCTATTACACAAAATTCTTCTTCTGGATACTTTCTTATATAATTAAAAGTATCATTTGCAAAATCAATATTACATTTATTTGAACCTTCTTTATCTTCTGAATTTATAGGAATAGACCGATACGCAAGTATAACTTCATCTAAATCATATTCTTTAATTTTATCTTCATATTTTTTAGATAATATTTCAGAATAATAGCCATAAATTAAAGAATCTAAATGTGAAGCGTAATATAATTCCCTATTTTTAACATCAGCTTTTCTTAAAGCTTTGTTTGTTTTAGCGTCTTTAATTACTTTTCCTGTATCTTCTGAATATTCTTTTCTGAATTTCCTTTTTTTTGATGTTTTATGAATAAATGGTAAAAAAGAATGCTTTTTTATTTCTGCTGGATTTGTTACATATTCTTCCACCCAAAGAAGTCTATCCTTTTCCTTTAGTGGGAAATCTATGTGAGGATATTTTTTTAATTTAAACCAATCTTTTTTATTTTCCATTTGATAAAAAGTGAGCAGAGAAATCAACTACGAAGCATTGCTTTTAGAGTTTATTAAACTCCTGAAAAATGCATGCTCTTTCGGTTGAAAACCTAAGTTTACAACCGCCCCAATTCAAGTTGGGCGATAAATAATTAATCTATATTTGTATCTAAAATCAATGTCTCCAATGAAATCAAACAATAATGTAAATACAATTATCAGGCAATCTCTAATCATCTTGGCGATGGTCTTAGAGGTAACACAAGGTTTATCAGAACTTAATCCAATAATCTCTTGCAGTTGTAAAATACCTTGTTCTCAACAGCTTTTAATGTTAAGCTTATAAAATTTTATTTACACAAAATTCTACACCTTGAAACGCATTCTTCAGCAATTTCTCTAACTCACTAACTTTTTATTTTTTATTCATTTTTTTACCCCACAAAAACCTCTTTTAAACAACTTTTCATTAATTCTGTACTATGTACTTCACTTTGTTGTACTTCTTGCTCTAATTTATCACATAAAGACATTAAAGCATTTACTTTTTGTACGATGGCTTTTTGTTCTTCTAGGGGTGGGAGTGGAAATTTTAATTCATATAAAATCCCCAAGTTTATATTTTTTTGAGCTGTTGAAGGTGCATATTTTTCTAAATCTGATTTCATTATTGTAATAAAACACTCAACATATCTAGATGTTTCTCCTGACACTAAATTTGTAAATCCTACAACGCTATCTGGAAAACAAGCATTGAAACCTAAAACACCAGTTTCAGCAATATTCGCAGCTATTGTAATACATAATGTACCTTTATTCCACATTCGACTTTGAGCTAAACCAAAATCATTATATAGGGATTTATGAGTATTAACAATTCCTCCATTTTTTTTGGCACTAGAGACATCACCTGTTTGAACAAAAGGATATTTACCATCACTAAATAATCTGAAATCATTTCTTGGACGATGTTTTGATTTACCTCTTTCAAACAAACCAATTTCTTGCATCCTACACCAAACCCAACTTTTAGGCAATTCATAAGGAATTTCTTCTTTAGTAATTTTAGGTAATATTTTCTCTTTTTTTATCTTTTTATCTTCAATAAGTTGCGTTTTTTCTTTTTGAATACGTTTTAATAAAATAGTTGCATCTTCTGTACTCGGATTATTAGCACGCCAATCAGCCGTTAATTTTCCTTGAACGGCTAATTGTAAAACCGTTTCTCTTAACTTTTTAATATTAGTAGTTTCATTAAAAAAACTTTTAAAATGTTCTTGTAAATAATCCCACTCTTTTTTGGTGTTATTATTTGTTAATTCTTTTAATGCAGACCTTACAAAATCTTCTTTTAAACTAATACGTGAAACCGTTAATTGCTCTAATTTATCGACTTCTTTAAAAAGCATTTCTACTATTTTTACAATTTCTTTTTGTTCTTCTAGTGGTGGAATTGGAATTGGAATTTCTCCAAAATTATTTATAGAAATACCACCAATTATTCCTGTCATTTTACTTTGAAAAAGCTCAAAAAATATAGGTGTTTTATAAATTGATAATATATATACAGTTTCAATATTTCCATATTGTTCTAAAGCGTATAATTTATTACCAAAACAAATATCTTCTATTGTAATACCACATTTTTTACCAGCACTACCTCCTTCAGAGCATATTAATACTGTATTCTTATGTGCAATTTTAAATCTAGGCTCATCAAATGGTATTTTAACTCCATTATCATAATTTAAATCTTCAAAACCGTAATTAATATCTTTAGTTCCTAAATAAGAGAATCCATCTTTAAGACCTTCGTACTTTAATGCTTTAGTAGATTTATTTACACTATTTCCATTAAATATATTTCCTACTTCAATTAATCTTATCCAAACCCATTTTTCTGGTATTTCTAAATATTTTTCTTCCTTTTTTATTCGATTAATTAATTTTCCTTTTCGAACTTTTTTTTCTTTAATTAATTGAAGTTTTTCTTTCCTTATTTTCTTCAATAATTCCGAAGCAGGTTCAATATTCGTATTTTCTTTTCTCCAATTAGCCGTTAATTTTCCTTGAATTGCTAATTGTAAAATCAATCCTTTTAATTCTTTGGCATTTTTAGGATTAACCGTAAGTTCTTTAAAATGTTTTAGTAATTGCATATTTATTTTAAAGCTTCGGTTAATACGTTTATAATTTCATTTTGTATGGTAGAAATTTTATTTTCAGTAGTTCTAAATTTTTCTAATAATATTTCAGGGCTTTCTAAAGTATCTATTTCTTGATATGGATTTTTAATATCTAAGTTATAATTACGTTTTTTTATTTCATCAATAGAAACTTTCCAAGCATTTTTAGAGAATTTTTTATCTTCACGATTATTCCACCAAGATTTTTCTAAATCAAACTCTTTTATATTGATTGGTTTGGTTTTATTATAGCTTTTTACTCCATTAGGATAAGGATGTTCAAAATACCAAACTTCTTTTGTTTGTGTGCCTTTTTCAAAAAATAATAAATTCGTTTTAATACTCGTATATGGATTAAATACGCCATTTGGCAAACGAACAATAGTATGTAAATTACATTTGTCTAATAATTCTTCTTTTAAGCGTGTTTTCATACCTTCACCAAACAGTGTTCCGTCAGGTAATACAATAACACAACGCCCTTTATCTTTTAATAACTTGATAATTAAAGCTAAAAATAAATCGGCTGTTTCTTTGGTTCTAAATTTTTGAGGGAAATTTGTTTCTGTTCCATCTTCTTCGACTCCACCAAAAGGAGGATTGGAAAGAATAATATCTAATTTATCTTTTGCCCCCCAATCTGCATAGGGTTTACTTAATAAATTATCTCTACGTACTGCTGGTAAATCAAAACCATGTAGCATTAAATTAGTAGTACAAAGTAAATGTGGTAATGGTTTTTTTTCGATACCACGTATTGATTTTTGTAGTATATCTCTATCCTTAGTCGTTTCTACTTGGTTACGAATATAATCAATACTACACGTTAAAAAACCTCCAGTACCACAAGCTGGATCTAAAATACTTTCTCCTAATTGAGGATTTGTCATATCTACCATAAACTGAGTTACAGCTCTTGGTGTATAATACTCTCCTGAAGAACCTGCCGATTGTAAATCTTTTAAGATAGTTTCATAAATATCATTAAATAAATGACGGTCATCGCTATTAAAATCTATCTCATTAATTACATTTATTACTTGACGGAAAAGCGTTCCATTTTTCATAAAATTATAGGTATCATCAAAAACAGAACGTATAATTCTTGCTTGTGGACTTATAGTAATATCCAACTCTTTTAAAGCAGGGAATAACTCATTTTCTATAAATTCCATTAAAGCATCACCTGTTAATCCTTCTTCATCTGATGCCCAATTTTCCCATTTTAAGTTCTCAGGAATTGGCGATTTATAATTATCAAGTGTTATTTCCCATTCTTCTTCTTTATCGGAAAATATTTTCATAAAAAGCATCCAGACCATTTGTGAAATACGTTGTGCATCTCCATCTACTCCAGTGTCTTTACGCATTATATCACGAATGCTTTTTATGTTTGTTGTTATGTTACTCATTATTTTTTTTAGATAACTTAAAATTATATATTTTCTTCAATTAATTCTTTTTCAGATTTTGAAAATTCACCAACCTTTATTTTTTCAAATATTTTAGGCATGATTGATTTTGCACGTTCTGATATAAATGTATCAAAGTCATTATTTTTTACCGCTTTAATAGCTTCAACTGAAATAAAATGGCTTTCTAAATCTGATTTTATATTCAAGTTCTTAGAAGTATAATCAGCAATATATTCTGATGGTAATTTATTAGAAATTTCACGATTTAATCTTCCAGATATTAGTGCAAAATTAAGTAATGAATTGATTCCTTTAGCTGTTGTTCCAAATTTATCTTTTAAAGAATATGGAAAGAAATGATGATTTTCTTTACCATTAGATTTTGCAATATTAGATTTATCTAACATTACAGGAATACTATTATCAAAATCTTTAGGGTTTTCTAAAGCCATCAAACAAACAACTCCATTTTTAATAACAGATTTAGTTTGCATATTAACTTTAGCAAGTTCTTTTAATGTTAATGAAACACCAAAAACATTTTCTTGTAATTCATTGTTCACTAACCTACCTATCCAATCGGCATCATCTTTCATTTTAGTTAAACTAGAACTTGAAAAACGAGCAGAAAAAGTAGCTGTCCAAAACCAATTTTCTATAAACTGAAAATGATTTACTAAAACACTTTTCTTTATAGATTTATAAAAATAATGCTGTAAAATTGGAAGAAAAGCATTGTAAGGTAAATAACTAATAAAACGAACGCCAAATATCTTTACAAAATCTAAAGTTAGCCGAATACTTTCTGCTGTTTTATCCCAAAACTCATCACATATTTCAGCGGTTAAGTTTAATTGATTTTTATTTTTACAATCTCCAAAAGCATTTAATGCTAAAGATTGAATAAATACTTCATTTTCTACACCTCCAAAAGCTTTTACATTTATTTCTGAATTAAATGTTTTTATCTTATCTCTTAAATCAAAATCAGGAGACCAGGCACTAGCGTGAACTAAATCGAATAGAGATAGCCTTTTACCACCTTGATTTATTCTTTCAAAAATGGTAACAACTTCATCCAGTTCCATTTTTAAAGTTTTAATTATGCTTATAGGATAATCAGAAAAAGTTCGATAACAATTACTCCAAGTTTGATGAAAATTAGTATCATTTTCATTATCATATAATACATATTTAGTTAGGACTTTTCCATATTCTAATGTGTCAAAAAGTTTCCAAGCAGGAATATTATGATTTTCATTTTTAAGACGTGGAATATGAAATATTTTTTTCTCAAGATTATAACAAATTGAAGAAAAGTCTGTATTACCTATTGTTTTTCCTTTTAAAGCAACATAAAGAGAAGTAATACGTTGTTGTCCATCTAAAATAAAACTAAAATAATTTGATTCTGGATTTTCAGGTAAATTTAAGTCTTTAATCTCACGACAAAAGTTTTTATATTCTTTACCTGCTTCCCAGATAAAAAATGATCCAATAGGATATTGACTTTGTATACTATTAAGTAATTTTACTATTTTACTTCTCTCCCAAACATATCCACGTTGAAATCTGGGGATTTTCATATTACCATTTTCTAATTGGTTGAAAATTTTTTGAAGATTCCAATTATTTATAATTTCAATTCTTTGTTCCATTAAGCAATATTGTATATTTCTTTTTCTAATTGTTTTACCGCCTCTTCAAAGTCTTTTCTTTTACCAAAAGCTCTTACTAATTCTACTGGCGATCCCATTTGATTTAATGGTTTTACTTTAAGTATTGCTCCTTGTTCTATGGATACAATACCTTCTTGCTCGTATTTATCTAATAAGCTGTTTAAAATTTTTTGAGCTGTTTCACTATATTTATTAAAGTAATTACGTTTACGTACATTATTAGCTCTTTCTTTCCTTGTTAAAGCAGGTTGGTCAAAAGCAATATGACATATTAAATCGAAATCATCTAAATCTAATCCTACATCTTCACGTAATATATCTAATAAAACGCCATGTTCGGCTAATTCCTTTATAAGTTCTTCTTTTTTTTCAGAATCAGTCCATTTTTGGATAAAATCATCTAAAGAAGCATATTCTTTTGTTATATTTTTTCTTGAATAATCTTTTAAAGATTCTGTAATTAATTTTCCATCTTTTCCGTAATACTGTACACGTTCATTTACTACCGAAACAGGAATATTATTTATATAATATTTTTTGATTTTTTCATCTCCTCCATCAATAGTTACATCAGGTGTAGTTGGTTTAAATACATCAGGCTCTAATGTATTTTCATTATCAGGTTCTATAATTTCATCTGGAGGTAATATAGGTTCATGTACTGCAGGTTCATAAATTTGAACAGGCGAACCATCAAAATCTGGTCTTGCAAAAATATTAGTAGCTTTTCTAAAATCCATAATTGTAAAATAGACTTTTCCTTCTGCTTCTCTAATTCGAGTTCCTCGACCAATAATTTGTTTAAATTCTCCTACAGATTGTATATTAGATTCTAATACAATAACTTTTACCATTTTGGTATCAATTCCTGTAGTTAGCATTTTAGAAGTAGTAGCAATAACAGGAAAACGCTCTTCAACATCTGTAAAATTATCTAATTCTTTTTTACCTACTTCATCATCACCCGTTATTTTTACACAATAGTTCCAATGTTTAGCTACTAAATCTGCATTTTCATTAATTAATGCTTGTCGCATTCTATTTGCATGATCTATATCTACACAAAAAACAATAGTTTTAGCAAAACGATCTGTAGCTTTTAAATATTCTGTTATTCTCTTAGCTACAATTTGTGTACGCTCATCTATGGCTAATTTTCTATCATAATCTTTTAAATTATAAATACGGTCTTCTACTTCATTTCCATATTTATCAACTAAACCAGCAGTAGGTCTCCAACCTTCATCTACATTTGTTGTAATTCTGATAACTTTGTAAGGAGCTAAAAACCCATCAGAAATACCTTGTTTTAAAGAATAAGTATAAACTGGTTCTCCAAAATATTCCATATTAGAAACCTCTTTAGTTTCTTTTGGGGTTGCTGTTAAACCTATTTGTGTAGCCGAATCAAAGTAGGTTAAAACTTCCCTCCAAGCAGAATCTTCTGAAGCCGAACCTCTATGACATTCATCAATAACTACTAGATCAAAAAAATCTTTACTAAACTCTTTATACGCATTTTTAGCCTCATCAGTACTTGTTAATCCCTGATATAAAGCAAAATATATTTGATAGGATTTATCAATTTTTCTGTTTTTTATGATGTGCATTATATCATTTCCAAAAGGAGAAAAATCACCGTTTTTTGTTTGTGTCAAAAGTGCATTTCTATCAGCTAAAAATAAAATACGTTTCTTAACACCTGTTTTCCATAAACGCCAGATAATATTAAAAGCAGTATAAGTTTTACCTGTACCTGTAGCCATAACTAAGATAATTTTATCTTGTCCTTTAGCAACAGCTTCTAATGTTCTATTAACTGCATTTTGTTGATAATATCTAGGAGTCATACCACTATCATCTGCATAGTAGTCTTTTTCTACAATTTCCTTTGATTTTGGAGTATCAATATTTTTATATTTTAAATATTTATTCCATAAAGTTTCTGGAGAAGGGAAATTATTTAATGTTAATTCTTTTTCTAAATTTCCATCTGTATTTGTTTTATCATGAAAAACAAAAGAATCTCCATTCGAAGTAAATACAAATGGAATTTGTAAAATTTCAGAATATTCTAAAGCTTGTTGCATTCCATGTCCAATAGCTTTTTTATTATCTTTTGCTTCAATAATTGCAATCGGAATATTTGACTTGTAATAAAGTATGTAATCAGCTCTTTTCCTTCTACCTCTTGTATATAATTTACCTTGTACAATGATACGTCCATCTGTAAAAGAAACTTCTTCTCTTACTTGTGTTCTCATATTCCAACCAGCTTTTTCAATAGCAGGATTTATAAACTTTGTACAAATATCTCTTTCACTTAAATTTTTCTTATTCATAAGATAAAATTAAGAAAAGAAAATGATATATAATTTAAAATATTAAATAATAATCTAATACATTTTTTTATAAAAATTAATAACATTTGTTTTCTTTAAATTAAAACACTACTTAACTAACTCTTAAAGACACTATAGTGAGATTTATTGGACTATTAACAAACTTATATACATAAGTAATAAAACATTTTAACAAGCTTTTAAATCGTTTATTTTGTTTTTTAAGAATTATTTTTTCTAAAGAGTTTAATAAAACAAAACAGCTTCCCTTTTGCGCTTTATTGCGTTTTTTAAAGATTCGGATTTTTCTGTTTTATTCTGATTAAAATGTTTTTTACTTTAGACGTAAGCATATAAACTTAACACCTACTAAAAGATTTATAAGATTTAATACAATTTATCTAAAAGATTATAAAAAGTGCTTAAATCGGCTAATTACAATCCTTTTTGCATTTTTCGGATTTTTCTGTTTTTTTTGAAAGAAGATAAATGTACTGAAAAGGGAATTTATCTCTCTAAGATACTCTAAGAGTATCTATAATACTCTAGCGTTTTTTTGACTTTTAACAATCCCTTTGTTTATAGTAGTTACAGACGTTTTTAAAAAATAAAATTGCATTGAAGTACGTAATCATTGCATCAAGGTACGTAAAAACAGCCTTAAATTGCATTAAAGTACGTAGTCATTGCATCAAGGTACGTAGTTTTGATATTCTTCTTTTTCCTGTTTTTTCGGATTTTTCGGAAAGTATAATTGTATCCTTTTTGCGTTTTATTGCGTTTTTTTTAAAGATTCGGATTTTTCTGTTTTTTCGGGAATTTCTGTTTTTTAAAAAAGATAAATGTACTGAAAAGGGAATTTATCTCTCTAAGATACTCTAAGAGTATCTATAATACTCTAGCGTTTTTTTGACTTTTAAAAACCTCTTTGTTTATAGTAGCTACAGACGTTTTTCAAAAAAAAACCTGCATGCAAGTACATAATCTCTGCACGGAAGTACATAAAAACAGCTAAAATCTGCACGCAAGTACATAGTCTCTGCACGGAAGTACATAAAAACAGCTAAAATCTGCACGGAAGTACATAGTTTTGAAAATTTGAGTTTATCTTCTTTTTCGGATTTTTCGGAAAGTATAATTGCATCCTTTTTGCGTTTTATTGCGTTTTTTTTAAAGATTCGGATATTTCTGTTTTTTCGGGAATTTCTGTTTTTAAAAAAAGATAAATGTACTGAAAAGGGAATTTATCTCTCTAAGATACTCTAAGAGTATCTATAATACTCTAGCGTTTTTTTGACTTTTAACAATCCCTTTGTTTATAGTAGCTACAGACGTTTTTTAAAAAAAAACCTGCACGCAAGTACATAATCTCTGCACGGAAGTACATAAAAACAGCTAAAATCTGCACGCAAGTACATAGTCTCTGCACGGAAGTACATAGTTTTGAAAATTTGAGTTTATCTTCTTTTTCGGATTTTTCAGAAAGTAGAATTGCATCCTTTTTGCGTTTTATTGCGTTTTTTTAAAGATTCGGATATTTCTGTTTTTTCGGGAATTTTTATTTTTTTGAAAGAAGATAAATGTACTGAAAAGGGAATTTATCTCTCTAAGATACTCTAAGAGTATCTATAATACTCTAGCGTTTTTTTGACTTTTAACAATCCCTTTGTTTATAGTAGCTACAGACGTTTTTAAAAAATAAAATTGCATTGAAGTACGTAATCATTGCATCAAGGTACGTAAAAACAGCCTTAAATTGCATTAAAGTACGTAGTCATTGCATCAAGGTACGTAGTTTTGATATTCTT
>NZ_JBFCVV010000004.1:0-2573 GCF_041053065.1 Tenacibaculum salmonis
TTTGCATTAATATATTAATGCAAATATGAAAAACATAAAAATCTGTCCACATTGTAAAAAAGAATTTGAAAGCAATCACGCTAGGCGTATTTATTGTAGCGATAGTCATAGAGTAAGTGCTTATAATAAGAAAAAAGGTTTTAGAGTTGCTATGGTAGCACCTGTCGAACCATTTGAATCAGATATAATAAATAAAGGTTTATCAGGAGTTAATAATAATGCAAGTAATTTAAAAGAACCTAAAAACCAATTTGGTTCTCAATTAGGAGCTGCTACATTAGGGTCTCTAGCTGCTGAATTAGCATTGAATGTTTTTACTAAAGATGAAAATAAACCAGCTACTAAGAAAGATTTGATGGAAGTTTTTATAGCTATACAAAAGGATCAAATAAGTTTACATAATCAATTGAAAAAAATATTGAGTGATAATCAAAAAGAATTACTTAATGAGATTAAAAATAATAAAGATTCTGTGCGTTTTCTTTCTTAGAAATTATTTATTTAGGGTATTTGCTTGATAAGTTAGCTTAGTTGCTTCAAAAAGTTTTTTAAAGCCTATATTTGTTGACGTTGTGAAATTTTACATTTCACTTTTTTTTACATTTTAACCAAAAAAAAAGCTATAAAATCGGGATTGCAGTCCCATATGATTTGATAGCTTAATTTAAATCTTCATGACAAAAATACTACAAAAAAGGGATACTTTTAAAGATACTCTTCAAAAAAAGCAATGGTCTAAATATGTGAGTAAGGGGATAGCGTTGTCTTTGATGCATTATAATCCTAAATCTAAGCTTTTTAAATCGTATAAAAATTCTAGTTACTGTGCTGATGTTTTACTAACAAATGATGTTGGTAGGATAGGAACTACTTATTGTAAAAATAGATGGTGTTTGACGTGTAATAGGATTAAAACTGCCCGATTAATAAATGCTTATTTACCTCAATTAGAAACATTAAAAGATTCTGTTTTTGTAACATTGACACTACCTACAGTAAAAGGAGCTGATTTAAAAAATCGCATTTTACAGATGGAAAAAACTTGGCGTTTAATTTATAATAAAACAAAACAAGCAAAATACAAAAGAGATTATACTGTTTTTAGAGGTATAAGGAAAGCAGAATGTACAATACGTCCAAATGGTTATTATCATTATCATTTTCATTTTATTATTGATAATTGGGCGCAAGGAGAGTGGTTAATAGGGGAGTGGTTACGATATAATAAAGATGCAAATTTTCAAGCTCAAGATATTCGTTTAGCTGATGAATATTCTTTTAAAGAGCTTTTTAAGTATGCTTTTAAGTCAGAAGTTAAATGTTCAGACAATACAAATGCAAAGCGTTATGATGTTGTTTTTAATGCGTTAAGAGGTAAAAAAACTTATCAAGCATTTGGGGGTATAAAAGCGGTTCAGGAGGATTTTAAAGATGAAGATTTAAAGAATGGTATTGTTCTGGAGGGAATGGCAAATCGAGTATTTAAATGGGTTCAAAATGATTGGTATGATAAGGAAACAGGAGAGGGTATCGTTGGTTTAGCTATTCCTGATAAAGTAAAAAATATGGTAGCATATCCTGATTAAAAATAATTAATTTTATATTTAATTACCTCTCTAAATTAAAGTTTATTACTTTAGTTTAATAATAGTAAATTTAAAAAAAATTGAAATGAAAGATAATATTATAAAAATTTATTTAAGCAGATTATCAAATGTTAATTCTATTGATGAAATTGATAGAGTTTTAAATGAAATAGTTCCTAAATTGAAAAATAGTGGGATATCATTACAAGAAATAATGATTTATTTTAAAACATATGGTGATGAAGTTATTCCAAAATCACAAGACCATAGTAATTCAATTTCTAATTCAAATAAAGCTGATATTGTATTGAAAAAACTTTTAGAAAAATTGAATGATTAATGGGAGATTTAAATTTAATTAACACAGTCTGTTCAGTAGTCTCTATATTTATTGCATCAGGTGCTTTATATTTTGCATTTAATCAAGTAAGACAAGTGAATAATCAATTAGTAAATATGAATAAAACGTTTACTAATTCAACATTGATGACTGTTTTAGAGCTTGAAAATGAATTAATAAAAAGAAAGATTTCTTGGGATGACACTTGTTTTAAATTACGAGAATACAGTATTAATTTAAATAAAGAAGAACCTAATAAAGATGTTTTAGAGCTTTTAATTGATAAAAAAAAGATTTCTTTTGAAAATTATCTTAATGCTTTAGATAGGTTTTGTTATTGTATTTTACATAATTATATTTCAGAGAAAGATTGGAGGACAGAATATAGAGATGTTATTTTTGATATTGTAAGAAATAATCCTGAAGAATTTAATGCAGGTAATAGGTTTAGAAATACAATTAAAATCCATGATAAGTGGAAGGATATTTAATAACACTTTTAGCGGAAAAAAATCTGCCTTAGCGGCGAGCGTATCTCGGTTGATGGTCTATTTAATAAAAATAAAAACACGCCTATATAGGCGTGTTTTTTACACTTTTTGTGCGTTGAAGTTGTCATCTCTGGCATTGCTTCGTTGCAAATATAC
>NZ_JBFCVV010000005.1:0-1063 GCF_041053065.1 Tenacibaculum salmonis
AAAAACGTTGTGTGTAATGCGAAAAACGAACAACTTCAAAGAAAATTAAGATATTCTGAACGAACTTAACAAAAATTAAACAACTCAATTACAATACATTAACAACTAAATTTCTAATATTACCAACAAAAATGAAAAATGAATTTATTCGTTTTATTTTTGGAATAATTAATATAAAATATTTAGAAATTATGAACGATTCTTACAAAAAACCAAATTTATTTTTAGAAAAAAATATAGAAATTTTCTTTCTTAAAAGTGAAAAAAAAATCAAAAACAAAATTAATCAATCCAACTACGATTTTGAAAAAATAGAAATTAAAAAAGAGGTTGAAAGACTAATTGAATGTGAAAATTTAAATGTTCCAAAACTGATTTTAAATGAGAAAAAAGAATCTGAATATGTGGAAAAACTTTTTTTAGGACAAGAATTACCTTCACCTTGCCGATTTATTGAAAATTACCCATACAAAATTGAATTTATAGTTAGGAAAGTTAAATTCAAAGGTAATTCGTTGTTTTTTGAATATGGACTTTCTACTACGACAACAATATTTCAAAAAATTGATGTTTATTGTGAACATTTAGAAGTTGAACAAACAAATTGGAAAGATGGAATACTAAATAATGAAAAAGGAATTAAGAAATTAAATGAAGATTTCAAAAGAACATTAGATTTATTAGAAACAAATTTAAGTGAATTAAATATTCTCACAAATCAGAAGAAAAAAATGATACGAAAAAATATAAATGAATATATTGAACAGAAAAAACAAAATATACTGAATATTAATATGAACATTGAAAGACTAAATGAATATTAAACACTACACACAACACCGTATATAATTTATTGCTGGCTTCTCACCTACTTAAGAAAGTCCTCGCGGACTTTCTTGGTTGGTAATTATTTACTAAATTAGTTGCTTGAAATACGCAACAAATAATATACAAAAACGTTGCAAGTAATGGCGGAATTTCAGCCTGAAATTCCTAATTAGTGATTTATCTTTTCTAGAAATTAATATTGAATAATATTGCGCTGGAAAAATTGAAAATGACT
>NZ_JBFCVV010000006.1:0-1000 GCF_041053065.1 Tenacibaculum salmonis
CCCGTTTTATTTCTCTTTTTTTTACGTTTCTACTTAAAACTCCGCTTATTTATTCACTATTTATTTTCAGTGTTAACTTCTGCCTTTTTTCACGTTTTTGCTTAAAATTCCACCATAATTAATTTCCGCCTATTTATTCACGATTTATTTTCAGCGTTAACTTCTGCTTTTTTCATGTTTCAGCTTAAAACTCCGCCTTAATTAATTTCCGCTTATTTATTCACTCTTCATTTTTCAGCATTCAATTCTATTTTTTCTCTTTTTTAGGGTTTATTTTCTAAAAATAGAGTAGTAGTCATTTTCAATTTTTCCAGTGTAATATTATTCAATATTAATTTCTAGACAAGATAAATCACTAATTAGGAATTTCAGGCTGAAATTCCACCATTACTTGCAACGGTTTTGTGCATGGTTTCGTTGCGAAAACATAGCACTAATATAGTTTAAAAAACTAGAACTTCAACGTGCGCGAGGATTTTCTGCAAGAAAATCAACAAGCAATGAACTATGCATATTGTTGGGTTTTCGTTTTATGGTTTTTGTGTTTTTTCTACCTTTTTTAAATTCTCATATTTTTTAATAATTATTTTTCTCAAAGTGTTTAATTCTAGGGTTTTAATTTTTACGCTTTGAGATTCAATTCATATTTTCTAAAAATTTTCAAAAATGTAGAATTTTATTTTAAAACTCTTTCATTTCAGACTTCTATTTTCACACAATAGTTTTTAATCAGAATTTTTCAAAATGCAAAAAATATTCTTAAAAAAACCATATTTTTCAAAATGACTTTTTCAGACAACAGTTTTCAATTAGAATTTTTCAAAATGTAAAAAAATACTCTTAAAAAAAATATAATTTTCAAAATCATTTCTTGTGCGATTTCCTGATGTAATTAAAAGAGCTTTTTTCTGAATATTTTTCCAGTTATTTTTAGCTTTATTTAAAAACTAAATTTTCAAATTTTAACGATTTTTCGCTAATGAAACCCAACGTATTCGCT